>CAVVRP010000001.1:0-108824 GCA_963750715.1 uncultured Alphaproteobacteria bacterium
TACGCAATATGGGTGGGCTGGAAATCCCGTTTAGCTAGTTGCGCTTCCTTTTTTAAAGCGGCGGCTTCGCAAGGAGCCGCCGTTGTTAGTTCATGCTGAACATGATGCTCGCCTGGGAGAGTGAGTGGTTAATAGCAATTTGGCCAACAGCACGGCCCAAAAAGCGTGATAAAATCTTAGTAGGTTCAAATCCGGACACGCCTGCCATGCAGTATGTTGCGGCGTTTCTGATTGCTATCGTGGCCCTTGTCGGCGGGACGTGGGCCTTCTTTGAGGTGGTCACTAAGCTCATTGAGCAGCAAGAGCAGATTGGCGTTCAGGGTAGAGAGGCGCAATCACTTGGTGACAAGTACAATCCAGGACACCATGCGATTGGCCATCAGGTCAGCGGAGAACCGGCCGCAGCAGGCCAGTTCGATATCGCCAAAATCGCACCGAACGGGACATCAGTCTTTGCCGGCAGAGCAATGCCTAACTCTGTCGTGACCGTGCTTGCCGACGGTGAACCGATTGGAACAGTAAACTCTGATCTGAATGGCGAGTGGGTTCTAATCACCGAGCGACGTGTCCCTAATTCCAATCCGAAACTGTCGATCCAGCTCGGAACGGCGCCGGTTCAACAGCACATCGAGGCGGCATCCAGTGAAATCGCTACGGCTAGCAGCACACCGCCATCCGTGGCTTCTGTGACAGCACAGCTCATGGACGACTTGCAGCGTCGAGTGGACCGGGCGCGCGCAAACGCAGAAGAGCGTGTGGGAAGATCGGCCGATGTCGCTGGAGAGCCTGGTGAGACTAATGCGGCCGCCGATGGGGACAAGTCCGTTTCAGGCCGTGACGTTGCGGCCGCAGTTCCCGAGCAAGCAGCTGCGAACAGGGCGGAGCCGCGTATTCTACCTGTCCCGATTAAGTTCGTGTTCCGCGAAGCGGTATTCACCGAAGACGGACGCAAGGCTGCGCAGTTGTTGCTGGAGTACGTTCGTCTGGAAAAGCTGCCCTTACTGAGGCTGACGGGGCATGCAGATGAAAGGGGCACTCACGATTTCAACATGAACCTGTCGGCCGAACGGCTGGCGACTGTCGCCCAGCTCCTGCGAGCAGGTGGATACAGCGGCAACCTTGAACTCATACCCAAGGGTGATGCTGAACCCTTTAAGGGGATTGATCGTACTCATTTTCCGCGCGAGCAGCTTTACGAGCTCGACCGCCGAGTGGAGCTGCACCTCGCGAACTAGTGCATCCCTCTGAGGCCGCCGGTGTTAGTTTTAGATTATCGTGGCATCGCGCTGCTGTATATTTGAGTGAATGGACGATAATCTGCTCCAGGTTTCGTTATGATGAGTTCTCTGAAATCAAAGCGAATACTGCAGGCTGGTATTTGGTCCACGCTGCTGATGGGTGCTTGCTCCGCCGCCCATGCTGACGGGCCCTGTTCAGATCAGGCAGTCAAAGATTTCTTCATTCAGGGCGGGGAGCAGGTGATCGACGGACGCAACGTTAAGATAAGGTCGCTTTCGAACGAAGAGACGCTGGCGCAGTCAGAAACGTCGCTCTCGTGCAGATACTTGATGGAGCTGTCAGACAGCAGCAAAAGGTGGGTGAGATTTACCTACACACTCGATGCTACCGGTCAGGCTTCAATCGACTATGATGAAGAGACGACGAGTACAGCTCGATAAATGGCCACGTCGTACATCCTACATCAAATCCGTTTTGCTTCTGAGCTTCTGCATCAACCTCGATGTAGCGCTGGGTCGTGCTCAGCGCTCTATGTCCAGCTAGCATCTGAACGTCTCTGAGCGAGCCACCGACAGTGGAGATCGTTCCTGCTGCATTGGTGATGAAGGTGCGTCGGCCAGAATGGCTGCGGCTCTCCGCACGGCCGCCAACCCGGCGCGCCAGCGGATCGACGATGCCCGCAACGCCATTGAGCAGGCCCCGCCGGCCAAGTCTGAAAGCATCCTGGCCAGTACTCTTAGGCTGTCGGTTGCGATGGTGGAGATCTGCCGGCGCTGCTGTTCACGTTGGCGCTCAACGGGCTGGCCTTTTCTCGCTGCTCTAGCGCGAACTTGCCGATGACGGCCACAGCTTCGGCGGCTGGTCCCGCCGAAGCTGTGTGATCCAGGGCATGGTCGAGCCGGTTGCCGGAGCTCGCCAGCCCCGGGCGCAAGAGGTGCCGACGTTCTGCCGCACCTTTTGCGAGCAGTAGTTCGGCCGAGACGCCACGTTTTCTGAGGTCCGCGACGGTACGCAACTGCCGTCGTCCGCCAACTCGCAATCTGGCAGACAGGGGCCGCGCACGATAGTCGGCTTCGGGGCATTTTCGCCCGTTCCGTCGACGTCTGCACGACGGTAGTTCCAGCCCAAATTGCGGATTAAAAGTTGCACCTTAGCGGACGGTGAGTAAGGGCCATTAGCAGACGGCCAGCACCTCGCCACCCTGCCCGCTGCAAGCGTCCACCGAGAGCTCGGCTCTCAGCGCGCGAGCAGCGTGGCGCAACGACTTCACGGTGAGGCCACTGAGGTGAAGCTAGACGGCTCCAGTGCGCCGACACAGGAAGTGTCCAGGGCGGCGGGATCGGCGAGGAACGACGCGACTACCGCCTGGGCGCAGGGTGACGAAGGGGAGACGAAGTGCCCGACGCCCGGGATGCTGATGATCGTTGCGTTGGACAGGCTCGTCGCCGCGGAATTCGCCCCGGCCAGGGACGTCAGCGTATCGAAACCGCCGGAGATGAGGAGCGTCGGGATGCTGCTCGCGACGGGCTGGTGCATGGCCTCCGGGGCCGCGGGAACCTTCCAGACGTCGCGGCAATCTTCGTTGGCATACGCCCAGCCGCCGACACCCTCGTCTTGCATCGAGGCGGGATAGTCCGGAAACGCTTCCCGGCCGGCCGCTGCGAGATCCTTCGGTGTCGCGAACGGGTACGCTTCGCGACATGTGACGCCAAACGCTAGCCCGAAGCCGAGGGCAGGGACTTTCGGACCGGATGGCGGCGCCCTGCCTGCCCGATCTCTGGCGATCGCCTCGATGGCCTCGGTGCGACCGGCGGAGAGCCCATCGATCCGATCCGGCGCCGCACGGAGCGAGGGCACGGCATAGTTCTGATTGCGCAGCCAGTCGACCAGCGCCCCGCCGTCGAGCACGACCTTGACGTCTTCGCCGGTGACGGGGTCGCTGACGGTTGCCGTCAAGGGTTCGGCCTCGAGTTTGTTGACCAGTCCGGTGAAGGTCCCTTCGAGATAAGGATGGGCGGCGTTGCAGGCCGGTTCCGCCGCGCAAGCGTGGAAAAGGTTGGCGAAACCGGCGTGTGTGTTCTGCCAGTATCCGGGGATGGTGTAGGTCGCCGGCACGACCGAATCGAGTACGACGCTACGAATGCCCTCGGGGTGGTCGCGCATGAGGGTCTGCGCGAGGTAGGAACCGTATGAAGTCCCATACACATTCCACGCGGAATAGCCGAACACCTTGCGGAGGTCGGCGAAATCGGCGGCGCTCTCGGTCGAATTGTAGGCGCTAAGTTCGGCGCCGGTGGCAGCGAGTTCGCGGTGGCAGGCTTCCGTCGCGGCCACGTGGGCGCGCTTGGTTGCCACTGAATAGAAGCGAAGGCCGAGAAGCTCTCTGGCGAAGTCGTCGGTGGGCGCACAGGAAAGCGCGGGCTCCGAGAACATGGTGCCGCGCTGGCTCATCACCACGATGTCCCGGTCGCGGATGAAGTCGGCAGCGATCAGTCCGTTGGCCTCCAGGGGGGCAATGTCGCCCGGCCCGCCGGCCAGATAGACAACGGGATCTGGCCGCTTCTCCGGTGAGCGGGCGGGGAATTTCGCGACCATGAGCCTGATGGTGCGGCCGTTCGGCCGACTGCGATCCTCAGGCACGACAAGATAGCCGCAGCTCGCGTCGGCGAGGGACTCGGCGCCCTGCAGTTTCGGACATGGCGCCGCCTCGAAGCGC
The DNA here is from genome assembly GCA_963750715.1 of uncultured Alphaproteobacteria bacterium. Classification (GTDB taxonomy): domain Bacteria; phylum Pseudomonadota; class Alphaproteobacteria; order Rhizobiales; family Hyphomicrobiaceae; genus JAGVSR01. The sequence continues at coordinate 3,956 of CAVVRP010000001.1, forward strand.
GGCACAGTTTCAGTTCCTTCGACGGCCTGTGCGGCTCGCGCCACAGTGGGTGAAGCAAGGAGTAGGGCGAGCAGGAGAAGGTACTGGTGGGTGACAGCTATGGTGCGGAGCCTTCCCCGTCTGGAGTAGGCGCCCATTAAGGCGCGCAAGGGCAGCCTACGCCGAGACTGGCGACAAAGCACGGACCGGATGGACCAACTGTTCGAATTTTATACTCTTTGCACGCGTGTGTAAGCGAAGAGAGAAACCAGAATTTGCCGGTCCCTCTGGTTCAACAGGTCAAACCCTGTGTGGTGCACTATGATGTCATCGGGTGGCTGTCCCAGAAGGGCTGGCCCCTTTGGGCTACATCCTGCAAATCTTGCGCGATGAAAGCTACGAGTAATCGGCTCGCTCCAATGACGCGAAGGAAGCCGCTCCGTACGTGCACAACCGCCTAGCAGCCGTGAAACATATTGGGAATAATGATAATCTCATAAAAACGGTCATTGAGGTGCAATGGACGGTCGCGACAGGAGTGTCGCGTGCCATTGGGGAGTGGATTGACCGGGACTATACCGCTCATTGGCTCGGCAGCGCATCGACGCGGATACAACTTCACTACGATTTCCCTTAGCGTGTGTTGTGCGGAAGATAGTGACTTTTGGCTGGAAAGTGAAAGTCTTTAGTTCAAATTGCCATTACGCAGGCCATGCCTACCGCAGGTTAATCGGAATAAACAATTGTGTTTGCTGAAAGCACACTAAATTTTAAGCATAATCGCTTTAAATCAAAAGAAATATGCGGCCAATTAATGTCGCTTTAGCAGTCGAAGGATGGTAGAAAATGTTTAACTTGCGCATGTGTGGCGGAGTGTTCGTCACGGGCCTAGTTCTATTGGCCGTGTCGCAGATTACGATGCTTCGCTCAAAGGAGCATACGATTGCCGCGGCGTATCAGTCCGAAAACGAGACGGCTTTCATCCAATTGCTCAACTTTGAAGTCGACAGGTCGCTCGTTGATACGCAGCGTACATTGGCCTTTGCCCAGGCTAGAAACGCGGAGATTGAAGCCTCAATCGCCGCCTATGCGTCCCGGAGCGCCGAGAGGTTTGCCGAGGTGCGCAACGCCGAAATTGACAGCTCGCTCGTTGCCTACAATACACAGCGTACATTGGCCTTTGCCCAGGCTAGAAACGCGGAGATTGAAGCCTCAATCGCCGCCTATGCGTCCCGGAGCGCCGAGAGGTTTGCCGAGGTGCGCAACGCCGAAATTGACAGCTCGCTCGTTGCCTACAATACACAGCGTACTTTGGTCTTTGCCCAGACCCGAAACGCGGAGATTGCAGCCTCAATCGCCGCCTATGCGTCCCGGAGCGCCGAGAGGTTTGCAGCGGCGCGCAACGCCGAAATCCACAGCTCGCTCGTTGCCTACAATACGCAGCGTACATTGGCCTTTGCCCAGGCCGCCTCTAGCAAGGTGCGCAGCGATAAGAGTAAGGGCACCAACGTCGACGAGACGGCGAACTCGGACAATGCCGCGAAGGCCAACAAGAGCGGCAGCGCCAAGAAGACGGCAAAGGTTGCGAGCGCCGGCAAGGTCGCAAACACAAGCAAGTCTGGTAAAATTACCAAATTTGGAAGGGCAAGCGAGCCCCGTGCCGTCTACGGGGCCACTGCCCACGAGGATGGTCGTTCGCTTTCTTACATTGTATCTGTATCTTTTTCTGAAACCGAGGTCGCGAGCGCCGACAAGGCCGCGAACACAAGCAAGTCTGGTAAAATTACCAAATTTGGAAGGGCAAGCGAGCCCCGTGCCGTCTACGCGGCCACTGCGCACGAGGATGGTCGTTCACCTTCTTACATTATATCTTATTCTGAAACCGACCCGTAAAGCTCGATGCTACTGATCGCGCTGCGCAGTGCCGACGTTCACCCGGCGGACGTGGATCTGACGAGGCCGAGCGATCTAAACTCGACCTCCCGGTCATGACCACACTTGCAGCAATAGCATCGCAGCAGCCGACCCTCTCGCGCCAAGTCGCCGCTGTCATGCAACTCACAGTGACACCACTCACACGCTAGACCATCTTGCGGACACATTGCCGTAAACTGGAGAACACTGGTTAGCGCATGATTAAGACTATCTGACAGCGACAGTTGCTTGTTTTTATGACGAAAGTGGGCCCGCTTCCGGTAGGTCCTGACCGGAGACACAAGACTGCCGAGGCTCGTAAGATCAATGACGATCGAGTAAGTGTCGAGAACGATCTTAAAGAAGCCAAGGCTAATGCCTACGACGTCCTAGATGCCGAAACCGCAGCAATCTGGGCGGATGACCCAGAACAACCTCGGCACCACGCTTGAAAGCCTCGGAGACCTCGAAGGCAGCGCGGAGCGCTACGAGGAGGCCGTGGCAGTCAGTGAAATCTGGCCCATATTACCGCCCGCTTTGTGAGTTAGACGTGCCATCAAGCAGACGGCGCCCGTAGGCCCGGCCTGACCCATTCCGGACGTTCGATCATTGAGTCGGGCGGTCAGCTAATCGGACTAGAGCAGTCATCGAATGAGATGTTGCTCGTGTCTAATGTGACCGGGCTCCTCCGCCTGGCGGAGAAAGTGGCGCGATAGGACGGACATGGCCGAGCCCCACATCGTGGTTTCTCTGACGACGACGCCACCGCGCATGGCTCACCTCGGCCAAACGCTTCACTCCATCCTCACTCAATCGCGCGCCCCGGACCGGATCGCATTGTATCTGCCGAAGAGGTACCGCCGTCCCGAGTTTGGGTCCTATGAATTGCCTGCCGTGCCAAAAGGCATCGAGATCCGCATGTGCGATTTCGATTTCGGACCAGCGACGAAAATTCTACCGGCGGTCAAGGAGTTCGCCGGTACAAATGCCAAGATCATCTATTGTGACGACGATCAGATATACGATGCCGAATGGATCGGCCGTCTATGCGAAAAGAGTCTCGCATTTCCGAGCGACTGCATCGCCGATCGCGGTTTGCGCGTTGCCAAGCTCGACGCGCGCTCGAGACCGAAAGATCTGAGTTACAGGATCCAGAGGTTGGCATCGCTGGGCCTCTGGCGGCCCTTGAAGCAATACGATGCGGGCGCTGACGGTGCCTTCGATATTGCCCTTGGCTACGGCGGAGTCCTGGTCCGGCCTGAGTTCTTTCCCCCGACAGTCTTCAACATCCCGGACGTCCTCTGGACTGTGGATGATATCTGGCTCTCCGGACAGATGGCCTTGAATGGCATCACGGTGCGACAGGCATCTGCCATCCGTTTGTCGGCCAACGGCGAGGCGGCAGGTATTGCCGCACTCCTGGACTCCGAAATCGGAGGGCACGGCCGCACCGCGGCCAGCCGGGCATGCGTCGAGTACTTCCGCAAGACTTATGGCCTTTGGGCTCAGTAATGGTTCTGATCCGCCCCAAAAGCTGCCGCTTCAACTCCCGACCAAACTAGTCACCCACACCGCGAGTAATGTAAGAGGAAAACGATGAGCAGCAAGTTGGTGTACATTCTCGCCGTTATCGCTTTTTCGGCGCTGCTGGCTTGATATTTTCTGCCGTTGTTCAGTACGACAACGACAACGCCTACAGCGGTTTCGCCCCCTGCTGAAGCGCCAGCTCTACCAGCTGCTCCAAAACAGCCAGCGAGCCCTACTGAAACGCCGGCTCAGCCCAATACTCCATAACAGCCAAACTTCACAGGGCTGCTCAGATCGGAGTGCAGTAGAGCCGGGTTGGCGTTCGCTAACGCACGTTGGCGTGTGTGCGCGAAAACGACCCCCAGGCAGACCAAGTCTACGACCCGCATCTGAGCTTCAGCATCAGCCTCAATCGCTTTATGTCCTTCAGCGAACGAAGGGGTCTGTCTAGCGTGTTCATGGCGTATCCGTTCGCGACGCGTCTTCTTCTTCTGTAAGTCGGCGTAGCTCCTGGACGGCAGCATCAGGAGTCGTAATGACGCGACCTGCAAAGCCAGCGGCTGTCACCGCTGGCGCTGCGCGCGCCAGAGAAAACTGGCCGAGCACGAGGCAATCGACATCTGCGAGCTCACCCACGGCAGCAGCTGCAAGACTGTCATGTTCTGCACCATGTCCGGCCTTGAGAGCATGCAGGGCCTCTTCGACAAGCACGGTCTTAGTGGTGATGGAACGGTTCATTTCAGCTGCCATCTGACGCAATTCGCGTTCGAGGGCGGGCGCAGATGGGGCGAAAGTGACAACTAGCCCGATGTGACTGCCACGGGCCAAAGCCTGACGAAAGGCAGATTCATTCGGACGCAGAACGGGAATTCCGACCTGTGTCTTGACCCGGTCAATCGCAGGCCCGAACGCGGAACAAGTGAAAAGTATGGCGCGCGTAATGCCGCCCCTGCCTGCCGAAGTTTCGGCATAGCGCGCAACTGTTTCGAAACGTGTCAGCATTGCGGCGTCAAGTGTACCGGCGTGGGCGCGATCAATAGCGAGCGACGTGTCAAGAACATCAAAGGCGAAGGCTTCAGGCCAACTGCGGGCAAAGGCATTCCGGGCCGGAGCAACGGATTCCTCAAGTGCATGGATTAGGGCAATGCGCGCCATGGCAGAATTCCTCAACGCTCTTCCGATTGCCGTGACTTTAGCGCCGCCACGAGTCTGCGATCACGCAAGACCTCTAAATCGGCGATGGAGAGGCCCTTGGCCTCGCGCTGAATTCCTTCAACAATCTTCTGGCTAACCTCCGGCGTCAGTTGCGGACTACCCAACGTTGACCAACGGCGCTCCTGGCTTGGGCCGAGATGCTTCAGATAATGTTCAATACCACCCGAACCGCCTCCGAGATGATAGGCCATGTGGGCGCCAACAGTGGACCAGCGCAGGCCCGGACCGTTGACGAGAGCTGCGTCAATATCTTCGACATCGGCAATATCTTCCGCGACCATATAGACTGCTTCCCGCCAAAGTGCAGAAGCAAGCCGGTTGGCAATATGGCCTATGGCAGGCTTCTTCAAACATACTGGCACGCGGCCAAGGCTCTTGTAGTAGCCGCAAGCCTCCTGGGTCACGCGCTCGTCCGGCCCATAGATTTCAACCAACGGAATGAGGTGGGGCGGGTTGAATGGATGCGCGGTGATGCAACGCTGGGGATGGGCAGCACCTGAAAAAATATCCGGCCAAGAAAAAGATGACGTACTGCTTGCGATTATCGTTTTCGCGTCCGTTGCGCTTTCAATTTTCTGATAGAGCTGGCGTTTTAGTTCACTGTTTTCGGGCGCGTTTTCCTGAATGAAGGTGCAACGAGACGCGACTTCGGCAAGACTTTCGCATGTTGCCAACGAACCTGGCTTTGCCATCGGAAACAGCGAAAGGCCCAGAAGGTCCGCGACAATGGGTTCAACCCGCGCTGTAAATGTTATACGCACTTCCGGCGATGGATCCCAAGCGTGAACATTGCGGCCACTGACCAGGAACAATGCCGCCCAGCTAGCACCAATGAGACCGCATCCCAAGACTCCGACTTCGGCGTGCATTTCAGTCAACGTCCTCGTCTTTCTCGTCATTCCAGTCTCTCACAATCCACCAGCAGAACATCGTCGACACAAAGCAGGTTACAATGAGGACGGCATTTGAAACTGGATAGATGAGGGCAAAGAGCCCGATCCAGCCAAGCCCGGCAAGGTGGACCTGCTGACCCATGCCAAAAAGGGCGATGGCAAGAAAAAAGACGAGCGAGCCGACCGGTGGGACCAACTAGGAGTTAAACCCCTAAGACCTTGAGCAGCAATGCTAGGCGTCTTCTTAACGGCGCGGAGCTACTCGGCGAATTTTCTGCAGTCATGCGCACTGATCGCAGTTACGATCGGCGCCGAAAGAATTTGACGCGTCGCAAGGTTATAGGGAATTCTCTTTAGTTGCGCTGCAATGAGATGAACCCTCTTCCCAAGAGGGCACATAGCCAACTTCCAGACAATTTGTCGCGGACGACAATGACGACCCGAAAGCGTGCGGTGCACGAAGCGGGTTCACTCTGGGCACAATAAAGAATTAGCGATTGACGCTGACTTCTCGCCGCTTAGCAGCACGAAGTGCTCGCATTTGCGAAGATAACGACATGTGGAAAAATTGGTTCGGTGCGATGGTGTTGACGCGCCGTATTCGTATAATTTCGACGTTGATTGAAGAATGGTTGTTTGAATGTGACTTTTGGAGTGCGTGCTCTCGGAGCCGTGCCGGGCTTTACTACCATTGCATCAGAAAACAAAGCGTCGTCTGTTCTACATGGCCAGTTGCGTACAGACCCTGCTCTCAGGGAGGTGTTATGGCTTGTCCGACAGCCAAAGTGCTGGGAATTCCAGCCGGCTCTAAGACTTGAGTGTCTCCGACTGACGATCCCCGCGGGGGCTACAGCGGGTCGCCGTTCAATGCGCAGGAATTCCTGTCACTGAATTCTGGCAGACTGAACGCAATAATCGTCGCAGCCCTCGATCGGGACAGCGAGCTGCGGCACGACTACCTGCTCAAGCGATGGCAGGGCATCATTAGAAAAGCATCATAATCTCCAGGTGCGCTTAAATTAGATCGGTGGCTTTGGTGAGCCGCCGTCTTGTTTCACACTCCGCGTCTGCAGTCTCAAACCAGCTCAACAACTCGTCGCTGCGCGTCCACGTCAGCCTCGATGTAGCGCCGGGTCGTGCTCTCTGTGTCCAGCCCTCATCTGAACGTCTCTCAGCGAGCCACCAACAGTAGAGATCGTTCTCACTGAATTGATGATGAACGTGCGTCTGCGTGATAACGCGAGGATGTGTTGGGGACCATTGGCCTCACGGTCCGCTATGGCTCGAAGCCGATCGAGTTATCGAAGTGTAGCGAGTGTGAGAACGGCGAGTGCGCGACCAAGGTCCCAGTCCAAATGGAACGCCGCGACTGCGGGTTAGCCGTGCTCCTCGCGTGCCATGGAACCGCGTCGGAAGACACGACCAGAATGTGACGAACCCTGCGGCAAGAGTGCGCTGCAACACCCGCAATGCTGCTATGCGGTATAAATTCCCAACTACGTCACAATTCAAAGGCTTAGTCGTCAGGCGCCCGGTGTGGTGTTCGGCCTCTTAGGCCAATGCTCTCGCGGAGCGCAGCAAGAGAAGACAGACGAAAAGGAGAAGACGATGACTATCTCTAGTCGATCCGTCGCGCGTGCTGCTGTTTTTGGCTTGGTCGGAGCAGCCAGCATCGTACACGCAGCAGCTCTTGCAACAGCCAATGAAAGGACTGTCACCTTCAAGCCCCTTGCCGGGATAAGCTTCGATGTCGGCTCGAAGCGCATGGTCGGATATTTCGAGGCCGACGCCGGCGAATGTGCGCTCACGCTGATGGTAGCGGACGCAATGATCGGTGACGACGTGCCGAAATACTCACCCGTTCGTCTGAACCAAACTATTGCCCCCGGCGAGACGGCCACAGTCGATACTCCGGAAGGCAAATCTCTCCAAGTTGTCTGCAAGCCAAGGGCCAGCGCAATGACGGCGCGCGTGCTCGACGTCTTGGCAACCTACAAGCCAGCCAAATAGGGCCTACCGAGAGAGTATCCGGAAGGGAGCTCAGCTCCCTTCCGCCTTGCTGATAGGTCAGCGCTGAACACAGACGCGCAGAGTTTGCCGTTCGCCAGCAGGGCACCTCAAGTCTTGCCCTCGTTTTCCCCCGGGAGTGAAGCACCATGCTGAACACCGTCGAGTACATCGTGCGTGTCATCGAACAGCTCTTCTATCCGAGGCGTTCGCAGGACCAATAGGGCTGCGTGAGGCCAGGTGCTTGGCACGGCACGCAACACCAACCATCAGGGCGAACCATCCGAACCAGAGCCGGACTTTGGAGGAACAAAGGTGCAAGATCCCGGTACGGACAGAGTGTGACAAATACGTCGGTTCATGTATAATCCGTGATCTTGATCGCGTTTCGTAGCGATCGGTGAACAGCCATGGATGACGGCTACGTGCGAGAAATCCTACGATTGGTTCAGCGGCTGCCGCCACTGACGCGAGAGCAATTCCGCGCATTTACTCTTGCTGACAGGAATGGGGGACACACTGCCGAGGCGGTAGTGGCGGAGCGCCTGTATTTCGAGAAGGTCCGAGCGAACCCCATATCTCTGGCAAGGCATAAGATCCGCGTTCTCGCGAAGGCTTTTGGACGTGAACTTGGAGAAGAGCTCCCTACGGACGAGAACAAGCAATGACCGGCTTTGATGAGAGCCATGTCCCAAATATCCTGAGCGCAGCAAGCTCTTCAGCCGCATAAGGCCCAACACCAGCTCAACGCCCCGCGTCGGGGCGTCCTCGCAAGTCATCGTAGCCAGGGTGACGCTTCACTTTGACCCTGGTCAAACAGGTGTCAAAGCTCTGGAGCCTCCTCGCCATTTTGCGCGAGTTCAGCTGCATTCCGTAAGCTCGGATGACTGCTTGGGTCAGAAGGCTGGCTACGGCACTGTCATATGAGGACTCGTGATTTCCGGCACTGACTTCGAGAATAGGGACTGCAGATCAGCGGTTAAGTTCTGAGCAACTTCGGCGCAGTTTTCCGATGTCCGGATTGCGTTGATGTCAACAATTTCAGCCGCCCAGTACAAACCGTTCTCCTCCGCAAAGCCCAAGCGGAATTGCGTCGGTGGAAAAGATTGCGCTGATGGTGAGTCCCTTTTAAAGCGATCCTGGCCTTGACTGCTCTCCGCGTTTCGACTTGGCAACACTTTTCGATGCTAGAACCCACCCTGCATGTGACGGCTGACGTCGCGAAAGCCTGAGCGGCATTTCACCGGGGTGGCTCTTGCCGTTTCCAGTCCTACCCAAAACTCTGCAGGTTCATCGCCATCTCACTTAAGAGCGGCAGGTGTTGGCATAGAGCCGTTCAATCTTCTCAACTGGGCGGATGAAACGTCCGACCTTCGTGAACCGCGGCAGAAACGTAAGTAGCAGCGTCAAAGGTGAAAGCAGAAAGCACCAAGCTGCCCAAGGTGCGGGTTATCGCCGCTTTAGAACTGCTGTGAAATATGCCCACGTTCCGGCCGTCAGCGATGCCAAGCCCCAGGCGACGATCTACGCTGGCTCACGGCTCGCGACTGTTGATCGCTGCGCTAATCAGCGGTACTGATCGATGGATGTTTGCGGTACTCTTAGCGTGATGAGATCTCATTCCCTATTGTTCTAACGTCAACCGTGAAAATTATCTCTGCAGCCTTTGCTTCCTTGCCGGCCCTGTTTATCGGGGACTTGCAATTGTAACGAGTGGCAAATCCGTCAATTTGACACCGCCGTGTGTCAATAGTGAATTCGAGTATTCGGCGATTAGGAAGCCGATTGATATCGATCACATCATCTTCAGTCAGATCTTTGTCGATCAGCTCAAATTTCACCGGATATATGCCGGGCTCTACAATCTCGGTCATCAGCCAATTTGGCTTAATGACTTCTCCGACAGCCGCCTTTTGCTTAATGATTGGTGTATATTGCGTTTTCCCGGCTATCGTCACTTTGATAAAGATGTCGCCGAGAGATAGTTCATCAAACTTATCGAGCGCTTTAACTTCGCGCACATTCAAAACGATTTGGCTGGATGGAGGATTGGCGAGTGCCGTGGTGGCACAGGCTGCGCCAGCCGCTATCATGATTGCAGTCTTTAATAATCGCCTAAGGCGGCCGTCGATTGAACCTCGTAGCATAACAAGCACCCCTTGCCCCAAAATTCGAAGTTCGCTTTCCCTTAGCGCGTGAGTCTGTTCTGACACAAGGATTCGGTCCCTTTAAGATGTGGAGACAGCATGCTTGGTGGCAGAACGCGGTAACTTCGCCACTATCGCTCTGACTTTCGAAGTTGCCGACGTCAGTCTCACTCGTCCCCAAAGCTCTGCAGGTTTTTGGCTACCTCGCGTGAGAGGGCAGGTGCTCGGCAAAGAAGCGCTCGATCTGCTTCAGCTGGCGCCCGCGTTCTTGGCGAGGTTGAGGATGTTGATATTTGCCGTGGGACAGAATGGTCCTCAAGCAAATCGCGGTGTGGCGCAGGCTATCGATGCTGCGGTCTGTATCATGTCACAAGGCCGGAATGGTTAGGGCTTTGCGTCGGGCGTGACCGCTTCGGGCATCACTTGCACTAAGATTTCCGGCCCAATGGAGATGTCGCCCGTAAATGGTCGATTGTGTGACGCAATCAGCAGAACCGAGAGAGCGACTCCCGTCGAGAAAAGCGTCAACGCGATTGCGCAGGTGAGTCGGTTGTCGCTATGCACCATGGCAATGGCGATCAAGGCGCAAAGCGCCTGCAGTAACAGGCCCGCCCACTTCACCCCATTGACCGTCGATTGGCTTATGATGATGCGCTGCCGGCGCGCATCGAGTGCATTCTGCAGCGCGCCTGCGATCTCGCTCTGCGCGGTCTTCTGGCCGTCATTGGCGGGTGTCAGGGCAAGCGTCCGCTGCAGCGCCTCTACGAGCGGTGCGGGTGGCATCGTCAGGGTTGCATGTTGGTGGGCCATGGCTGGCCATTCCTGCCTTACGACTGCATCGATATGGCGGCCGACGAGGGCGCGTAGACGCGCTTCCTCATCTCTTGGAAAGTTCGACGCCAGCAATACCACTCCGCGAAGTGCGCTGGCTTCACTTGCGACCGCGACCCTTGCCCGGTCGAAGTCGCTCCAAACCTGGGCGGCGACGAAGGCGACAAGCAGGCCGAAGATAATGCAAAGCGGGGGAAGCATTCCGGGCGACAGCGCCTTGAAGGCGCGTGCCCGATCGTCCACAGCCAGTCTCGTCACGGCCCAATAGATGCCAGCGGCGACTGCGTAAGTGGCGGCGAAGATAGCAAGAGCCATCAAAGCCACAGGAAGATTGTACAGCGCTTCAATCATCGTTCTCGCGGCCGGCAATGAGGGTCCGGCCCCAGCAAATCGTCCATATGGATACAGGGCACCATAGTAGTGCCTTGAGCGGAATGCCGCCACCTTGGTGCGGCAGCAAATTTTGGATCGGCCATGGACGTCAGCACCTAATGCTGTGGACGGCTCCTCCGACCGGCGCGAGCGCCAATAAAGTGGTTGCCGATGAGGTGACCACATTCGGAGGAGACATAGGTGCAGGCGGTCACGACGATCGGGCTCGATATAGCAAAGTCAGTCTTCCAGGTTCACAGCTTCGATGCAGAAGGCAAAGTCGTGGTTCGCCAGCCGTTGCGGCGGGCCCGAGTCCTTCCCTTCGTCAGGAAGCTTCGGCCCTGCGTGGTCGGCATGGAGGCCTGTGCCTCGTCACACCATTGGTCGCGCGAATTGCAAACTCTTGGCTATACGGTCAGGCTAAATTCCGGATCAACGGTTTGTCCGGACCATAATGAATTAGAAATCTAAGGGAGACTTGCCTTCGACAGCGTTGGCCTTGATAGCGGATGCGTATGAGGTGCAAAGCGACAGCCGGTCAGGGTCTGAAGCTGATTCACGCGGAAGCGAACTAATTGTTACGAAGTCTCTGTAAAAATTACTGGGGCGGGGCGTTTAACCCCACCCGGAGAAATCTTTGATGGCGAGAGTTACTCAGCTCGGGTACAGCGCTTCGACCGTCCACGAACCCTTGGGCTGGCTGTGAAACTATCAGAAGTGCTCGGCGACCGCTTCGGCATCGTTTGAGCCGGGAGAAACGAAGGCCGCGACCGTAACTGTGGCCACGTGGATTCCCTTCTCTTTGAAGCTCTCAAAGAGGCCCAGCGCCAGTGCGCGGATACCGGCCTTACCGACGCTGAGCGAAAGGTAGTTGGCACTCGGCTGCAACGCGACCGGCGTGTGGCCCTGACTGAGGTTGGCGCGCGTTATCGTCGCCGAATCCAGGTGATTTTGGATGAGCATTCGCAGCTGCCGGCGTCGACCCTGTAATCTTTCGCGACACTGGACATCGTATGCCTCACAGGTTGTAGTCAACGCGGCCTGTAAAAATCGACCAGGCGAGCCGCGTCGGCCAATAAGCTCGACCAACGCCTCCGCAATTCCAATGACGGGTTAGCGCCGCTCGACGTTACGGTGCATCGGCCATTCCATGACGGTTCTCCCTATCGGTCGAGCCACTTTGGACCCGTTGGACGCCGCAACTTGACCTAAAGTCGAGCGTGCTTATTGATCGCGATCAAGGACAAGGAAATTGTAAAAATGTGCTGGCATCGCCGTTGGTCGATCAATGAGCGAATAGCTCGCCGCCGCATGAGGTTATGGTCGGCGGCTCAGTGGCCCGCAAACTTCTGAACTCACGCGACCGACACGGAAGAGTTACCGCTTCCGTGTTTGTCCTTACGAAAATGTATAGCCGCTGAAAGATTGCGTGGTAGTCCACACGTTATCAACTCCCTGCCGCGATGGCGGTTTTACCCAAGGGAGTAAATCACATGCTTTCAAAGATTGTCAGTGGCGTCGTTCTGACCGGTTTTCTATTGACAGCTTCAGCTCCAGTCGTATTCGCAGCTACCCACAAAGACCAAAAATCCTGCGAGGCAGCAGGCATGAAATGGGATGCGTCGACAAGTAAGTGCGTGAAGAAGTAAGGCCTTCTTCCAGCCTCTTCAGCGGCGGCGAGCGACAAGGCTTGCCGTCGCTTTTATTTGACACCGATAGAACTACACAGCTGCATAATTGAATTTTGCGCCGCAGTAGTGGATCCAACAGAGGAGCCCCGCCATGAACTGCTCGTTCAGCAAGATCGCGTTGGTCACCGCAGCTGCCTTCGCTGTCAGTGGTACGCCGCCTGCATGGGCACAGTCGGAGGAAGAGAAGGTCTCTATCGAGTCGCTATTGAAATCCGGTTGGCAGATCGCAGGCTATACGAGCACGTTTGACAACCGCTCGGCCATGATCCTGTTAAAGCATTCAAGCGAGAACTATCTCGTGCAATGTCTGGCAGGCTACGATGTTCAACGAACTCCGCGCGTCTATGTGAACTGTTACGAGCTGCGCTAAGCGAGATCTGCTGCCATCGCCACGCTAAGTGCGAGACAAGTCCGATGATGCTTAGTCAGCGGACCTAACGGACGTTTCTGCCATTCTTCTTGTCAGGGCCAGTTGCGGTCGCGGGGTCGACCGTCGGTTCTGGTCCGCTAGTTCCTCGATAGAGGCCGTTTTTCAATTCGGTTTTCAGCATGATCTGTTACGAAACAAGCTCTTGCGCAGGTCAGCTTTTACCCGCTGATAGGGCATTGACATAACATTATGATCTAATGAAATATTACAAAACAGTTCTGGCGTTCGTACGTGGTGAGATCATGAACAGTTTGCCATACCCCCAAGGGTTACAGTCCCCGCCAACGATGTGCACTCGTTCTAGGTGCAAAGGCATCGGTGATGGGCTGTCTTGCAATTCCCGGTGAGTCGATTGCTCAAGGTCTTGCCTCCGAGGTGATCATCCAGGGACAGGTCCTTGATTCACTGATCTTTGCTGACAGAATCCCGCTTCGTAACGGCTCGTGCGTCACAGGCGAAATCTGGCACTGATAGTTGCTGCTGGAGGCTTGCTATGTGTTCGAGGGCAAGAGCAGACGACAAGCTTTTCGACACGGCAGCCGGTGATGTCGTCGCAACTGCATAGAGTGGGTTTGGGTACCGACGCAGTGAGTTTGTTAGATCGGGGTGGGTCAGGATGTGATGCCCGAGAGCGACGTCGGGATCACGGACGTCCAACCCTAAGTAGCAGAAGTCGCGACGGTTTCCGTCAGCTATTCCTTAAATTCCGAACCCTGCCGCCGGCTGAATGGTGAAGATGTGTCATTAAAGTGCCGTGCGCGGCGCGAAGGAGAAACGGCATGGTGCGCCAATTCCTGATGGGCGGTGCCGTCAGCATTTGCAACATCGTCATTCACGCTCTGATCATGACGGCCGTGGTAAGGACGTCTCAGGCCACAGCAGCAAGGACGGCGTTGCGGCCCAATCTGTTACTGATCGCCGTGATGGTGGTGACGGCTTCTGTATTGATGGTCGCCCACACATTCGAGATCATTGTTTGGTCGCTGGCCTACGGTCTTGTCGGGGCGGTGCCTAACAATACAGATCACCTGTACTTCGCGTTCGTGAACTACACGACACTTGGGTACGGGGACATTATTCCGGTGGAGAGGTGGCGGCTGCTCGGACCGATGACGGCCATGAACGGAGTGCTTCTGTTCGGTTGGTCTACCGCAGTCATTTTCGAGGTTTTGCGGAAAACAATGCTCCGCAGTTCGCCGAAATCAAGGATCGGTCCGACACACTTCGATACTGAAGGGAATAGCCGACTATAAACCTGCTGTTCAAGATCGCCTTGCCCGCCGATTACGGCAACTCCGGCGCCTCGTTTTTCGGACGCCTGACTGGGAGAACTTCGTCGAACTGTCCTTCAGCGAGATCCGGCTTTACGGAGCAGAGAACTTCCAGGTCGCGCGGCGCTTGCGGGCGATGATCTTGAATTTGATGGACACATTGCCCGAATTGCGTCGGCCGCGCCTTGCGCGGAGAACTGGAGCTTCTCGAACAGAGCATCGAACGTCTTTATGCCCTCCCTGAGGATCGGGTTCGGGCTCGTACACCGGATTTGCAAGGGCTAGGCGGTTCGTCACTTAGGGAGGCGAGAACCAGGATGACCACTCTTGCCTAGCATGCGATTTCTCCAGTTGAGTGGACGCGGCGCTGTCGCCAAGGAGATCCGCTGCATGGCGTGACCGACAACGTACGAGGAATTAGAAATGAGCCAACGACGCGAAAGGGACCACGTATCTAACTTGGATCTTAGCGTCTAACTAACGGTGCTCTTAGCTGGGAATTGGTTCGAGTCCAAGGCCAGACGCGCGAGGCATGAGATGATCTTACGTACTGGCAGTTCCCCTTGCTTTTGATCGTCACTTTCACTTTGGGGTTCATTTCTCGCGAACGTCCGTAGCGTTGGATCTTAATGATGTCAGTCGGGCTCCAGGAATCGTAGGTGGCCCGACGCGACGTCATAGATGGCGCCGACGAGCTTGAACTCGCCAGCAGCAACCCTGGCTTTGCCTTCGGGCGTATCTAGGATTTGGCGCATGGTCCAGCGCACGTTGGCTTCCACAGCGCATGAAAGTTCGCGGTGGAAAGTCCCCATCCATATCCTGAAGCGCCGGCATGATACTGTCCAAGAGGATTTGGATCCGCGAACGATGCTGGACCCCGAGGAACCGGCTCGCCAGCGCAGCCTGAATCGCACCGCAGCCTTCATGGCCGAGTACCACGAACAGCGGCGTCCGCAAGTGGACGCCCGCGTATTGGAAGCTGCCGGCGACTTCCGGCGATAGAACGTTGCCGGCTACCCTCACGACGAAGAGTTCGCCGAGGATTGCATCGAAGATAAGCTCCGGCGGGACGCGCAAATCGGCACAACCGAGTATCGTCGCGAAGGGCTGCTGCCCCTTGGCGAGGTCGGCGAGCATTTCGGGTCGCATGTCCGTGAAGCGCGACTCCCCGCGCAGAAACCGCGCGTTGCCATCGATCAGTCGGCGCAGCGCCTCGTCGGCCGTGACGACGGTGCCGATGGTTTCGTGGTCGTGTGTTGCCTTATCCAGCTCGCTCATGACCACCTCTCTCGGGATCTCCGTGCGTGACGACAATTATGCGTTCAAAACCGCATTCTCTTTCAACTGAAAGAGCGGAGGTAAGCGGATAACTGAGGTCGGCGTCGGACGATTTGGACACGACGAGGGCCCCTACTCGCCGTACTGTGAATCGCAGAAAAAATAAGTTCAGGGCTTCGTCCGGCCCGGGTCAAGATTCCCCGTTCTGGCGACGTCTGCAGCATGGCAGTTCTATCCCGCATAGCGGACAAAACGTTGCGCCCCAGCCGACGGTGAATAAGGGTCTGACGCGACAATCAGTACAGGGTCTGGCATGAGGCCGATCCACCCCAATTGCGGCCCTCTGAGTGGCTCAGCGAAAAAACAGAGCAGCCGCGGACAGGCTGTTGCACGCTTCTGGTTCCCGTAAGGTTCCATCGCCGGCTCTAGTCTAAAGATGGCCCGCCGTTTTCTTGTGCTCGGGGCCTCGGCCGAAATGGAATTATTGTTGCTGGCCCAGCCGTCGGCCTGGGTGGCCGCACGGCAAGCTCGCTTAGGTCGGCCTGATGTCCCATCCATTCGGCGCAAAGATCGGCTAGCACTGGTCTAGAGACTTCAGACAGCCACGGCTGGAGAATTGTACGGCCCTCGCCGGTCTCCATGTCGGCGTGGAGGAGCAAATACCGGTCTTGCTTCGAGGGGTCGGAACTGCGCATCCATCGACGGATCAGCGCTGGGGTTGCATCACTCTCGGTCAGCTCTTGATCGGATACCAGCATCTCAACGTGGGGCGCATAGGCTTCCCTATCGAAGGGCAGCATCTTCCAATCGAGCTTGGCCATCATAAACTCATCTAGGGCTAGATCCGCTGCCTGCTCGCCTGTCTTAACGTCGTCCCCCTCGATCTCGACATAAGCCACTTCAAAGCGTGGCCTTACGACCTTTGCGTAGTATCTCATTTGAGCCCCCGCCCAGCCGACGTCTCACTTCATAATGGTTTGAGTCGTGGCGCTCAGCCATCCTGCTGACCTTGCCACTCGTCGCTTGCCTGCTCGGTGTTGCGATTAGGGTTCAACCCGTCGTGAGGGTTCGATTAGCGACTACGGGCCCCTATGCCCGTTTCCCGGATGAACCGGTAACATCAGGGTAACGGTCGAGGCACGGCGGCTCGTTTCAAATGGAACAAGTCACAGGCGGACGGATTGCCCACTGGTCAGATGCCGATCTCAACGCCTTATCGTGCTCTGCCAGGATAACGGCCGAGCCACGGGGCTGGGCTCTAAGCCATTCGGAGCGCAATGCCGCTGCACGTGGAACAAATTCGCGGGCCAGATCCGATTCCGATGTGGGCTTGCGCGCAGTGGAATATATGAGAATGGCTGGCCTTCAATTGTGGGCCGTCGGCGATATCCGTAATCTCTCGAGCGGATCGCATCTGGACAGAGCTTGGCGCGAGATGAACAATGAACGCGATCGCGAGTTCGCGGACCAAATTTCAGCGGCGATATTCAAGAGTGTCGCTGATGCGCAGGTCGTCGGCCGCGCGCTCCTACTGCCAGTCTATGTTGCTCGCCTCCGCGCCCGAGGGGCAGGCGTACGTTGCAGCAGTCAGTCGGCTCTGGGCAATAGATCTTGGCACTCGTCGCCCCGGCGATGGGCTCGGTAGCAGCCAGGGTGCTCGAACGTGCCTGCCCACAGCCCCGTTTTGGAGGCCCGCGCAGCGTCTTCCTCGCCGATATAGCGGTCGGAGTAGCGGCGGAAAGCGACCGCTCGGCCCTGCCGCACCAATTCCGCATTGACGTCCAATCCGGAGGCCAGCCGGCAGATGCCCAGCGTGCGCCCGTACTTGTCCTTCCCGTGGGGCTCGCAGGTGACCGTTTGGCCGCGCGTCAGCTCGACCAACGCTCGTACGGCGGTCGCGCCGCAGTCGTAAGGCTGTTCCAGTGCGTCCTGGCACTGTTGGCTTCGTTCGGGAGCGTCAATGCCCTCCAAACGGATGCGAGTGCCAGCGAGCTCAAGTGTATCGCCATCGATGATCCTAGCCCGCCCGGTGGCCATCCCATCGGCCATGGCGGTCATGGGCATTACAAGCCAGCCGAAGACGAGGAAAATGAGGAGCGTTTGCGTGACAGGGTTCATGGGTGCAGCTATCCTGGGGCATGCAACATAGCGCCACCAGATGAACGTACCAGACCGGCCCAGTCCGTCTCGGAGACCTGACTGCGGAGCGGAAACTGCTCTGGGTCTACTGCACATCGTGTGGTCGAGAGCGGGATCTTGATTCCGCCGCCCCAGAAAATCCGATGCCGATCTGCTGCAGTCATATGCGCGCATTGGCGTTAGACCCAGGTTGGATGTCGAAAAGTTTGGACGACAGTACCAAGCGGGGGCTGGCGCGGGCAGGCGCGGCGGGCTATCGGATCGTCGCCGGTGCTTTTGGCGGCGGCTATGGCCAGAGGCAAGTCAATAGTTGGAACTATCCTCCGCCTGCCACGGGGAGGCAAACCGCAACCCGGGACTGGCTGGTGCGAGCCGTTCAGGCACTTTCCGGTTTCGTGGGCAACGATCCGGAAGAAGCCGTCTACCTGAACGTATCGCTGGGGGACCGGAGAGGCATGAAAGTACCTCCCGATGGTAGCCTGACGATTTACGTCCAGAGCGAACCGCCCAGCGAGGAACAGACTTGCCAACTGGCTGCCCGCCCCCATAGGGGATTTTTTCCTGTTCGTTCGTGCTAATTTCTCCGGCGCATCCGTTCTCGATCAGTCGTGGCAGCCTCTGGCCGATACTGTTGCAAAACAAATTTTGGGGTCATTCGGAGCGCGGCCATCAGCGCACGTCAGAAATTCTGATTCTCTGCGGACCCTTAGCGAAGCATAAGATTCGCACTGGATCGAAAGAACGGCTTTTAAATTCCATCTGAGCGAAGAGCAATTTTGCTCGTTAGTCTCCAAAGCGGAGTTTTGCAACAAAATCGGCCGTAACCCGGCTGCGATGACGCTGCCTTATCCAAAAGTCGCCGACCTTAATCACAGGTGTGGCGCTTGCCCTGGCAGTTTCTGGCCCGTCCAAGATTAAAGCGGACAATGCCGGTCGCCGCCGTTGGCTCTTGACTTTAGGCCTTGCTGACACCGTCGATCTGACGGACTTTCATGGCGTGTGCCGGGTAGCGGTGCGAAAGCTGGACGTTAGACCATGAGAACGAGCACTTCTGAAGACGAAGAATACATCGCTGCGATTCAACGAGCGGCCGACGGAGAGGCCCAAGGAGAAGTTCTGTTCAAGCTTCTCGCCCAAAAAGCGGGGCCGGAACACCGCCACAAGTTCGATGCGCTCGCTCAGCTTGAGATACGCACAAGTCGTGAGCTAGATGGGCTCATTCGGCGATATGGGATTTCGATAAGTCCGTCGAACAAGCGAACGGCGGAGGATCGTGCGCGAAGGTATGATGGCATGCTGTTCCACGACATTCTTGAGGAATGGTCTACGTGGATTCCGGACTATGTGACCCTATACGATCGGCTCGCGGAACGCGCCCATCCCGCCGACAAGGATGCCTTGTCGTTCCTCGCAGCTCACGAGCGAGCCATAGATATGTTTATCGCCTTGGAGCTCGCGGGCCGCTCAGAAGAGGCAATCGCCGAATTGAATGCTCTGTTTAAGGTTTAAGACCTAGAAGCGCAACTTGGAAGGTTTGGATCGAGGTGCCTACGCTGCTTATAGCCCGTCGCCGGAGTCCAGTCGGATCGAAGTTACGACCGCTCGTCAATGTGTTTGCGTAAAATCGCGCGAACGAGAGTCAGACGAGAAGCTTCTGCGCCACCCAGCGTCATGAACGACATCATTGTCTGAACCAGCGGTGAGGACGGGCTGAACTGGAAGACGGGGAGGGTTTTCTTGTTGGCCACGCGCATCGCATCGATGATGAACTGGTTAAAGGTTTCTTCCGCCCATGGCTCATGCGCGGTATTGTCCGCCCAGAAGTCGATCAGCCGTTTCCAGACCGTTATGCTGCAACGTCAAACTCTTTGCGCACTTGAAATTCACTTGGTCGCGCCTTTCGGCAATATGCGCGAGCGGTAAAGGGGGCCGCCTGCGGCTGCCGCGAGGCCCCGGACAGGCTATCGCGACTTTCGTGCGTAGCCGTTTATTTCTACTTGAGGCGGCTAGCCCGCAGTCCGGATGGCGAGTGACCGGGCGGGGTAGGCCGCCAGCGTTACACCTGCGACGGTCGCGCAGCCAGCGGCACGGTACCGTCGACCCGTCGGTTGGGCTTACTCATCCTTCACGTCCATATTTCCAAGGACAGGCTCTGGCCGGCCTTGACATCCTTCGGAAGCGAGCCGACTTGCCTTGTGGAACGTTCGCGGCGAGTGACAGATCATCGAGTGTCACGGCCCGGTCGCAGGCCGCGCGCGACCTTGATCGCTCGGAATGCGAACGTCGAGCTCGCAGCACGGCGCGATCGGACACCAATCCCATGGCGAGCGCCGAAAATGCGCACCCGCGATGCCGTGGGAGGCGAGATTTCGCTGTGCAGCTCATTCAGCATGTCTTCACATGCCCTTCTCTTTCCTCTGCTCCTACCTCTGCAGCACCCTTGCCCTTTGAAGCGCAGCTTCCTCAAGCGATTTGGGGAGACTCTCCCAGGCGCGCTCAATTGAGACCGGCGGCTCGCAGAGAGTCGCCGGTCGGCGCTCGGCTGGCTGTTCGCAGCGGTGGCAGAAGCTACCGCAGCGGCGAATGCCATTGCGCCACCAACAGCGACCATGGCAATGATGATACACTTTATAATGGAGAGGGGTCGCGGGTGAGCGACCGTGAGAGCTGCAAAGCGTGGCTGGCGGCTTCATTGTGCATTAGACAGTTAGACAAGAAGTGCAGGAGGAAACGATGAACAGCAGGTTGGTGATCATTCTCGCCGCGGTCGTTCTCGCGGTGCTGTTGGCTTGGACGTTTCTGCCGTCATCTAGTACGACAACGCCCACTGCGGTGTCGCCCCCTGCTGAAGCACCAGCTCAACCAGCTGCCCCAGAACAGCCGATGACGCCCGCACAACCAGCAGCTCCGGAACAGCCAGCGAGCCCTGCTGAAACGCCCGCCCAGCCCGCTACTCCATAACAGCCGAACTTAACAGGCTGTTGAGATCGGAGTGCAGCACAGATGGGTTGGCGTTCGCTAACGCGCGATGGATACGTGCGCGAAAACGACCCCACGTCTCAGAGTCAGTCCGCTAGTTCTGCGCTTCGAGGTCAGCCTCGAGTAGCGCTGAGTCGTGCTGAGCGCTCTATGTCCAACCAGTCTTCGGAGACTCCCCTACCGCTCACCAGTCTCCGATCTGCCTCGGGAGTGGCGCAGCAAGTACTCGGTTGTTGACCGCTAATATACTTCGCCACAGGCCAGCTTTCGAAAGCCTTGGACAACTGCGCAACAAGGATTCGATTAAAAAGTCCGGCGAGGAGTTCGCGCAGTGGGTGGAAGGGACGTGATGTGAGCATGAACGAAGTCGAAGATTGCCCTGCACGCGGTGCCAACCTAGTGGCGTTGCGCCGAAGAGACGCCATGCTTCATCCGACAAGCGGTCGGTCTTGCAATAGCGCACGACGTCTCCATCTTGTTAGGTGCTGCCGTCTGCTGGTTGTTCACCGGTGGCGCCAGCTAAAGGCCGCAGAAACGTCACTCGGTCGTCCTGCAGATTGCCCGCCGCATCGAGGATTGCATGAGCCGGAGTTGAAGTTCAAGCGGTTGAACAACGCAAATACTTTCGGTGCTCCGGGTGGACCTGTCGGTCGCGCGCACTGCGATCGTCGATCCAGATCTGATGTTGACGACTTCCCGCGCCCAATTGCTGAAAGTCTTTAGGCCTAGTCTCCATGCTCATTTTCCAAGCAACTCGCCCAATAACTAGTAGGCAGCGTATAGGCGCCGGATCGCAAAGCTCGATTTTTCAGGGGATTTTTTCGGCACAGTCTATGCAGCGACGACGGGATGACTGGGAGGTTTGAGCCCTGATGTTTATGATAACCGCAGTTATCCAACCGCTTCGATTGCAGCACGTCAGGTCCGAACTTTTGTCGGCCGGCATGGTCGGATTGACCGTGTTTGATTGTGTCGGGCATGGGCGGCACCCCAAGATGATCCCGAGTCTCAAAGGGGGTCCTGATGTTAGCTTCCTCGAGAGAAACGTGAAAATCGAAATTGCCGTGCCGGCCGACAATCGCGACGTGGCGATCGATGCCATTGAAAGAGGAGCCCGGCTCGGGGGGATTGGCGGCGGCAAGATTTTTGTCGCCCCGATTGAAAGAGTTGTCTCGATCCGCACAGGACTTGAAAATGAGTTGGCGCTCTCTGGACCCGACGTGTGGACGGAAGCCGCCGAATAAGCCAACGCGCATGCTGATTGAGGCCAACTCCGGCATCGCAGGTCGCAAGACGCTATGAGGGTCTAAACTTCCGACGAACGCAAAATCGTTGAGCGTTTTCGCTTGTTGCTGTAGGGCTGCCGAGGTGGATTAGAGCCACTGTTGCCGACGGCGCCAATCCTCACTCCAATTCACAAGCCACCGGGCCGCCGTCGAGACGATCAAGATTTCGTTAGGCGCATCGAAGCCGTTTTCGGCTCTGTGCCGTCAAAGCGAACCTCTCGCGTGTGCAAGGCTGGGTAACATCGGTGATGCAAACCGCCCCGGTTCAAACTGAGGAGCAGTCGAAGCACAGAACGTCAATTCTCTTGGTGAGATCGTGGTCGGTGGAGATTACCCACCCGCCGTTGGCGTGATCCTTACATCTTTGAAGATGCACATTGCATCAATTTCAATGACGCCCTTACCGGGAAACATACGTGACGCGGATCGCAACCATATTGACTTGGCACCGGGACCAGCTCCGGCACCACCGTGTAGAGTTAGGACTTTCACTTAGGGTGACTGTTGCCGCCCTGTCGTCTCTCGCACTTGCGCAATATTTGCACCTTCGTTTGCCCCTTTGGGCGGTACTAACAGCCGTCATCGTGACGCATATGAGCGTGGGGCGGTCGCTGAAAGCAACGATCGACTATCTCGCCGGTACTCTCGGCGGAGCGGTCTACGGCGGCGCCATCGCGGTACTTATTCCGCATTCGAATGAAATCGCACTTCTTGCCGTCCTTGCGCTCGCGGTAGCCCCGCTTGCCTTGATCGCAGCAAAAAACCCCAGCCTCACCGTCGCGCCGATCACCGCGATCATCGTACTATTGGTTCCCGAAATCACTTATGCGAGCCCGATCGCTTCGGCAGTTGATCGCGTGCTCGAGGTGGCGCTCGGCGGCGTTACGGGCTTCTTCGTTTCGCTTGTCGTGTTGCCATCGAGCGCCCATCGCCTGGTTCTGGAGACGGCGGCCGGCACGCTGGATCAAATGGCGCAGGCGCTTGGCGACCTGCTTGCGGGCTTGACCACTGGCCTGGACATAGATGCGCTCCACCGCATTCAGGACGTCATCGGTCAATCTTTGGTGCAATTGTATGCGGTAGGCGCGGAGGCCGAACGCGAACGGGCGGCTCATCTCGCTTTCGGGCCCAACACCGCACCGCACTTGCGCACGCTGCTTAGGTTGCGCCACGACATTGTAATGATCGGAAGAGCGGCCATCGTTCCGCTGCCCGATGCCTTAGGGACGCGGCTTGAGTCCTCGCTGGCGCAGGTCGCAACGACTTTTACCGTGTACTTGCGCTCAAGTGGCGCCGCGCTGCGTGCGCGTCGGGCTCCTCCGTCGCTCGAGGCCGTGGAATTGGCTCTTGAGGCATACGAGGCCGAAATTGATGCGTTCCGTCGCGAGGGCCTCACGCGCAATCTTTCCGGCGATGCGGCGGAACGCCTCTTCGCGATCGGGTTTGCACTCGAGCAGATGCACAGGAACTTCAAGGATCTCGAGCGGTGTGTTGCCGAATGGGCTGCGACGCGAAAAGCTGAAAAGCCGGTTCACTCAGCCGATTAACCGAATGTGCCGCTTTTCAACGGTGAGAATGTCGCCACCTGACCCGTGCTCTCCGTTCACTTAGGCGCAACTGGTCGTCAGCCGATCGGCGTAGACCTGAAGTCGTGCGGACATCGCCGGCATGGCGGGCCTTGACCCTGGCTGTGTGAAAACGCGCTGCATGATCTTTCGCATAGAATCGGATTGCTGCAGGATGGCTTAATCGAATGGCTGGTAGAACTTCTGCGACGCAGCGGTGGTCCTGGGGAAATGCCTTTCTACGCCTTGGGACAGTGATTGCGTTTTCACACAACCAAGACCCGAAACAGAACTGACCGCGGAAACGCATGAGAGCCCGGCGATCCGGGTTCAGCGCAAGATCGATGATTGTCATCGACGTGCTCGCCGAGCTGTTCATCGTGCGCGGTGTGCCGATGCACATTCCGTCGACAACGGCCCGGAATTCGTCGCCGAAGCCGTGCAGACATGGATTGCGGCGGTGGGCGCAAGAACCACATCGTGCCGAGCTCTCCCAGGGCGAACGGCTACATCGCGAGCTTCAATGCCCATAGAGACGAACTCTTGAACGGCAAGACCATCTACTCGCTCCGCGAGGGGCAGATCGTCATCGAGAACTGGCGCCGCCATTACAATGCTGTGAGGCCGCATGCATCGCTCAAATACAAGCCGCCGGGGCCCGAGGTCTTCTTGCCGACGCTTGCTGCATGGCCTGACCTCGCGGGCTATGCCCGCTCAATCGCCCACGCTGCACCTAGAAAAGGGAGGCCCTATGAACGAACATTCCGACCGGTACTACTCGCGGGGGTTGATCAAGCGCATAACGATCATCAGCCGTTATATGCATTAAAATCATGGCGATAAACGCGCAAAAACATTGCCGAATTTGCGCTGGAAAAACTATAACGATCTATAAACTTTTATGTGCAGGTTGGGTGCGTCTCAGCGCATCCATAGCTTCGCGATCGTTCGCGGAATTGCCTTAAAATTAAAATGCGTATACAATTTTGGCTCCGGATCAGAGGTTTGTCCGGATAATAATGAATTAGAAATTTAAGGGAGAACAACATGCTTGCAAAGCTTATGAGCGGCGCTGTTGTCGCTGGACTATTGCTCGCCGTTTCAGCTCCTGCCTCGTTCGCAGCTGATGCGCCCAAGGACAAGGCATCCTGTGAGAAGGCAGGCATGAAGTGGGACGAGGCGACGAAGACTTGCGGTCCGAAGTAAGGTCCTTCCTAGGCTTATTCGGCGGCGGTGGGCGAATGGCTTGCCGCCGTTTCTCGAATTCCGTTGGTCATGGCCGTAAATGGTAAGGATACATCACAAGCAATTGGGTGCCAGCAGCCTAGCCAAAATGGCTCGGTCAATAGCGACAGGAAATCTTATTGCCTGATGGTGATAAGTTTCGTATGAATACGTACAATTAGAATAGCTGCTCCCCGATCCAGCGCACGCCCCCCGTGCACCGCTAGGGCAGCTTGTGGGCCCTGAAGCCTCTCCCAACATCATTGGGCTTCAGGGCTCACCCCCCTTTCTCGTGAGCGCCACTAAATCTCCCTCGCATCATCGTCAAAATTGCGGCGGCAACAATTTAACAATTGTTGTTATGCACCGTCGGCTTGTCCGTGAAGCCTTGTCTACTCGCCTCCGAAACTCGGCGGGTTTTGTCATCTCGCAGGATGGAGCCGCCGCATACTTTTAAGGTCCCCGCCCCAAATCTCAGACCAAGTCTACCCTGGTCTTTATGCGTCCACATCAGCCTCAATGTCGCGTCGGGTCGTGCTTAGCGTTCAGTGTCCAGGGAGCGTCTGAACGCCTCTGGCGCATCTTCTGCGTACAACATCGAGTGGCCTGGATCGCCAAGTCGTGTTTTTGCACTGCTCGCTTGGGATGACTCGGTTGGTGAGACTTGCGACTCAGCCGCTCATCAGCAAGTCTTCACATGCCCTTCTCTCTCCTCTGCTCCTACCTCTGCAGCACCCTTGCCCTTCCTGGCAGGGGTGTTGTCATTCTCAGGAGTGATCACATGGCACTGCGGGCAGAATTGTTGTTGAACTCTTCATTTATGAAGCGCAGCTTCCTCAAGCGGTCTGGGGAAGACACTCCCAGGTGCGCTCAATTTGAGACCGGCGGCTTCGCAAGGAATTGCCGTTCTCGTTTGCTTGTTTCGTGTATAATGAATGATGTTGATCGCGCTTTGTAGCGATCGGTGATCCGCCATGGATGACGGCTACGTCCGAGAAATCCTACGATTGGTTCAGCGGTTGCCGCCACTGACGCGAGAGCAGTTTCGCGCGCTCACTCTTGGTTACAGGAATGGTGGGCATGCTGCAGAGGTGGTAGTGGCGGAGCGCCTCTATTTTGAGAATTTCGAAAAACTCCAGGCAAACCCCGCATCTCTTGCAAGGCATAAAATCCGCGTTCTCGCGAGGGCATTTGGACGGCGACTGGGAGAAGAGCTCCTTGCGGATGAAAAGAAGCGATGACTGGCTTTGATGAGAGCTATGTCCAAGACATTCTCAGAGTGGCAAAGCGCTTACCACCAATGACGCGCAGCCCCTTTCGAGCGTCTACTCAGCAGGACCGCACTGCTGCGTTTGGACTGCAAGTCGGCAGACAACTCTGATAGCTGGCGAAATTGTTTTGCAGTGCAATAGCTTCGCAATCTGTCAAGTGATAAGGAAGGGCGCTTAGTTGCCCTTTGGTCTCTGCAAGGTCGCATACGCCAGCTCAAGTTCGGGTAGCCACCTCTCGGCTTGCCAGTCCTCAGTCCGATGGAGGATCAATTATGGGCTTCGACATTGACCGTTTGATCAGACCAAGCGAGGTGTCTGCTGACGCTAGGACTCGAGTGTCTCTAATTGACGATGATTGTAGAAGCTACAGTCGTTTCATCGTTCAAAGCGCCGGAATTCCAGTCACGGAACTCAGGTGGGCTTAATGGAATTATCATCGCCGCACTCGACCGGGACAGTGACCTGCGCCGTGATTACCTGCGCAAGGTCCGGCAGGGCATCACCAGAAAAGCGTCTTGATCTCCGGGGGCGCCTATTTCGGATCGGCGGCTTCTCGCTATCTCGCGTGAGGGAGCCGCCGTTGTTGGTGATGAAAGTGCGTCGACCAGAGTGACTTGAGCAGCCTTGCACGCCAGCCGCCTCTGTACTACGCGGCAAAAAGGTTCGCGATCGCGCTAGCTGACGTACGCTGCAATCGCTCTGTCGTGATGACGTATGGCGAGCTGTAGCGCACGTCATGGAGCTTCTGCAGTGCGCTCCGAAGTATACCTTGTTTAGCGGGATGACACGGCCTGATGCGCCTTTGCTTGCTTCGTCTCTGAGATGCAGTGCTGGTCCGAGGTTGCCTTCTGCGTCCGTCAGCATATCTCACGTTAGCTATGCATTTTGCGTGATCGGGTTCATGGGTGTGATCAGCCCTGGGGCATGAACTACAGGGACGCCGTGGCAACGTACCACCAGACCGGCGCTGCCCGTCTGCGAGACGTGATCGCAGACCGGAGGCTGCGCGGCCGAGAATGGGATAAAGCCCGAACCGACTACCTCAGTAGCAGTCTTAGGCGGCGGATTGGTTCTCGTCGCACTGTACCATTACGGGGAGGCAAACATCAACTCGCTGCTGTCCGACAGGCACCCTGAATGGGGTATCGAGGTAGATTTCGATCATTGGGCGCAAGGTGTCGATCACTAGGCCGTCCTTTGACATCCATTCGGAGCGGAGGCTAGAGATTGTGCGCGCAATCCCGACCTTAGTGCCGACATGGCGGGCTCGTTCAAAGGGTCCGCCGGGAATTTGTTTGACTTTGAACCCCGGTGGTAGGGGGCTAACTTCTTTCGGTTCCAATGCAATGCATGCTTCGTAACGGCAATCTTCGGGTGCCGTCACACTTGGATCATCCAGCAGCAAGCCATAGCTCGGGATGATCTGGCGCATTGGGCCGCTGGTGCGCACCCAATCGAACATGATCTCCCAGGCCTTCTGCGAGGAAGCCCGGTAAGGACCAGCGACGCGTACGGCCACAGCAGTTATTGGACGCAAATAGACGAAACCCGTATTCACAATCGCCTCGCTCGCAAAGGTGCCTAAAAATTTCCGCAGGGATGAAACAGTAACAAAGCCGCGTTCAGGCTCGTTTAAGTTGATGGCTCAAAGTTAGCAGCAATTCATTCTAATTTGACGGGTTAGTCATTCGTCAAAAACGAACCGCAACCACATGCCCGACGGATACCCAGTCGTGCCTCCTCCTACAGCCAAGCCCCCGACCTTTATGGCGACCGCTCATCCGTGATTCCGTCTAGCTTCAGCTGGACCATCCATCTGCCTCTCGGCGGTGCGTTCAGCCCTACTTTCGGTATGACCGCCTACGCCGAAGCACAAGCTGCGCGGAGAAATAAATACAGAGGCATTATATGTGGGTGCAGCAGAAAGGGGAGCGGGGGCACGGAATGGACCAAGGGGAGCGAAGTTGATGCGCGGGGGAAATGCAGAGCAGGAAGTCAATTCCGCCGCCAAGCCGTCCGCTGCTGGTGTCCTTACCCCAGACCTTGATCTACGTGCTCGACGATGCCGCTAATAGGCTCGAATTAAACCGTACGTACCTGATCCGGAGGATGTAGGGTCCCAGGGCTCTTTCAGAAGAAAAAGCCTCGGAGGATCCTGCCCGAGGATTGTTCACGTGTGCCCTCCTGGCTGCTTAGATCGCAAAATCGTCCATTTTGCCACCCTTTTTCAAGCGGGCCACCAGCCAATTTGGTTTGCGTCCCCGACCCGTCCAGGTTTGTGTTCGGTTGTCTGGATTGGCGTACTTAGCTGCCGACTTGCCGCGACCCCGACCATTTGTTGCGAAGCCATAAAGCTCGGCGAGTGTAAATCCAGACCAATCGAGCAAGCGGTCAATCTTGGTCTTCAGCTCGGCCTTAGCGTTATCCCGTGCCTGAGACTTCGCCTTCACAAGCCGGGCCTCAAGATCGTTTATCTGCTTCAGAGTGAGATTTTCTACGTTCAACGCGGCCATCCAATGCCTCCCTTTTTTCTTTTCTGATTCGATGAGGAGCTACAAGCTTTGCCGGCGTATTACAATCGCATTGATCAAATTTGCGGTTTCGTTAGCATTTTGGCCGGAATTTGGCATTGCCTGCGCTAAAAAAGGGGTGTCGGCATATTGCTGCGGCGCACATTGATAACAGCTTTGGTTAGCAGTGTGCGCCATCGGTCTCATGTTCCGACGGTTCGAAGTCCATCGAGTTCGAGAAGGTCAAGATGGCCATCGTTGTTCCAAGCAGTGATCAGGTGGCGGCTAGGATCAGTACGGTGATCGCAGCTTCTGGCTCAGCAGGCAATGGCGCGAGAGGTGCCGAAGGCCAAGCGGGCGGCGTGAAGGGGAGGGGAGTGGGTTTGGCCAGGTGGGGCGGCGTTGTCGTTCTAAATGGCACACGGTGAGCGGCTAGATTGTGTCAGGCTCAAACCGATTGAGCATAAGCTTGGCCCACACGGCAACCTGCCCCGCCATGCTAGGACGAGGCGAGAACTAAGTTCGTCCATAGTAGAATTCGGCAAATCACTGTATTTTCCCGGGCTAAGTCAGAATTGTCGTGTCTTGCGCCTGACCAATGGTGCTCGGACGCGCGAACGGTCTAGTGCCGCGTTGTCTCAATGGAGAGCAATTAATGGCTATCGAATCTCTGATTATTTGGCTGGTAATTGGCGCGATTGCTGGCTGGCTTGCCGGTCAGATCATGAAGGGTGGCGGCTTCGGTCTTGTTGGAGACATCGGTGTGGGTATGGTTGGGGCGATCGTTGGCGGGTGGCTTTTGCCTCGCATTGGCGTCGCCATTGGCGGCGGGATGCTTGGTGAGATCCTGAATGCCGTGATTGGTGCTTGCTTAGTCCTGTTCCTTCTGCGGCTGTTCAAGTGACGGCGTTGGCGACGGGTTAGCTTACGGTTACTTCACTCAATCCGTCGCTTTCGTCTACCCCTCCCCAATGCTCTGCAGGTTCATGGCCTTCTCCTGTGAGAGTGGCAGGTACTTGGCATAGAAACGCTCGATCTGCTCGACGCGCGTGCCCGTCCGGCCTTACCCTTCGAGCGAACCATCCAACCATAACTTTGGCTAAGTCTGAAGCCGCCGTCTGGTCAATGCGGGTCTATGCTCGAGTTTTTGAGATTAGAGCCCCGATTGCACCATCATCACCTGGCGCGCTTTTCGGAGTCACGGAAAAGACGAAGGATTGCTTCGCGATTGGTGGACACGGAATTACGGTTACACATGGTTTCGGCGGTAGCCTTATGGTTGCTTCGGCTAAAGCGCCAGAAATTCGGGGGTTGAGTATGAGCCAGGGAGCTAACAACACGCTCGAAGCCGTACGCACCGTATATTCTGGAGCCGAGGGCGAGCTATGGGAACTGCTGATGGGTCAGCAGATCCACATCGGAGGCTTCAAGGCCTCTGTCGATTTGGCCGAACGCGCCCAAATCGGGGCCGGGCAGCACGGTGTGGACTTGTGTTGCTGTAACGGCGGCGGCATGCGCTTTCTCGTTCGATTTCGCGGTGTCGCCGCCATGACCGGCTTGGACGCAACCGAGGCGGTCATAGAGCGCGGCAAAGAGCGATGCCGGGCCGAGGGAGTAAGCGAACAGGTCCGCTTCGTTCATGGAGACGCGTGTGACACCGGCCTTCCGGACGGAGCTGCAGACTTCGTCTGGGGAGAGGACGCTTGGTGCTACGTCTTCGACAAGGCACGGCTGATTTCGGAAGCAGTGCGTGTCGTTAAGTCCGGTGGCACTATCGCCTTCACCGACTGGATTAGCGGAACGGTACCGATGACCGCAGAGGAGTCTGGTCGGTTTCTCCGTTTCATGAGATTCCCGAACGTGCAGGACGTGGAAGGCTATCGTGGTCTTCTCGAAGGCGCGGGTTGCGCTGTCATGACCGCAGAGGATACGGGGCGTTTTGCTCCGTATGTCGATCTCTATCTCGAAATGGTCGATAAACAACTGACGTACGACGCGCTGCGCATTCTCGACTTCAATGCCGACGCGCTCGGCGCAATCGGTTCCGAGATGCAGTTCCTGCGTGAACTTGCGCACGCCGGTAAAATCGGGCAAGGTCGATTTATAGCTCGCAAGCGATAATCCAGGCCCCCGGGGTTCTTCTCTCGGAATGGCACGCATTCTTCCGCCCCTGTATTAGGGAAATATTGTCGGGCTCAGATAGAAATTAGAATTCGGCCCGTCGAAACAGTTCCGGTCAATGCTTGCCTATTGGCGCACGGTGGCGCTTCCAATGTGCGCTTTGCGAACGACGGATTCCGTCGCGCTACAAGCATTCGCTGCTAGTCTATGCAACCGAGTGGCTGCGCCAGATCCCAAACCTCACAATCATCGGCGACGCGCTCGAAAAAGCGAGTGTGATTTCGCTCGTCATCAAAGGCGTCCCGAGTGAGGAGGTCAGGGCGAGGCTCAACAAGCACGGCATCGCGGTTCGCTCCGCCCACCGCAGCGCGCAGCCGATCTCGCGGCGCTTCGGCCACGAAACGACGGTGCGACCGTCATTGGCGTTCTACAATACATTTGGTGAAATTGATGTGTTGGTCGCGGCGTTGAAGGAAATCCAGGCGGAGATGGGTATCATGCGCTGCCGGTCGGCCGGAAGCTGTCGCAGCTTCGGCCGTTCAACTCCAGGCTGGTACTGCTCAAACCCAGTAGCCCTTGGCTCCACCAAGCGGCACCACGAACACGCGGGCATCCGGTGCGAGAAGCGTACGCCATGAACTTTCAGGCAACAGAGAAAGCGCCGTCGACAACCCGTCAGCGCGAGTGGCGCGATCGGCAGTCACGGTAACGCTTGCCCATCGTGCTGCCGGCCTGCCGGTGTGCGGGTCGAGGATATGCGCGATGCGGCCTGCCTTATCGAAGTGCGTGCCAAGGTTGCTCGACGTTGCCACCGCGCCTGTCGCGAGCGGAAAGCACTCGATGATGAGCGTGCGATCGATGGGGTCTAGTACGCCGACACGCCAGCTCGTTCCGTCCCACTTCGGTGCGAGGGCCAGTTGCTCGCCCATGTCGATGAGAACATGCGCGAAGCCGCGTCCGCGTAGGATGTCGCCGACCTTGTCCGTAATGTAGCCCTGCGCGATGCCGTTCAGCGTCACTTCCATGCCGGGCTTGCGGAGAACGATGCTGCCATCCTCGACACGGACGTTTCGCCAATCGACGAGAGCGAGCGCGCTGGCCAACTCCGACGTGTCCGGTCCCGCGGGAGAGGCACCCGGCGTGCTGAAGTGGCGGGCATAAAGTGCCCATAACGGCTGGATCGAGGGATCGAACGCGCCGCGGGTCCTGGCCGCCAACATGAGTGCCTCGGTGAGGACGATGCGCAGATCGGCGGGTGCATCGTCGAGGCGTCCGCTCACATTGAGCCGCATCAGGGCGCTGTCGGGGCGGTACAGGCTGAAGATGGCCTCGAGCCGGCCGACCTCCGCGAGGCAAGCTGCGATCGCGTCTTTCGCCTCCGCTTCGTCGGGGTGCTGGAGCGTGAGGGTTGCCGGGGCGCCAAGTGCGATGCCGCTCCACGTCGCGGTCCAGGCTATTGTTCGCCGCGGCAATGCCGAAGCCCCGGCGACCGCGGCGGCAATGGTGATGAAGCGGCGGCGATTGATGAAAGCCGAGCTGCTTACGAAACTCCTCATGTCTCACCTCCGTTGATGGACGGCGTTTCGACCAAGACAGCGCGCTTGGCTTCCGCATAGCCCACCACGCGTCCTCCGTTTTCCTTGGCAAAGGTCTCCGCCGCCTCGCGCGCCTTGAATGGGATTGTTTCGCTTCCGCCCATACCGGAGGACTTGCGGCTCTCGACGACATACCAGGCCTTCTGCGCCTCGATCCACGAGCCCGGTGCCGGCTTCTCCCAAGTGCCGTGCGCCATGTCGTTCACCCAGAAGCCCGCGATCTCGCGGTCGCTGACGACCTCCGTCGCGACGTAGGTGAGCGCGTCGCGGACGGAGGAGAACCACAACGGGTCCGTCCAACCCTTGGGCAGGATCTGCCCTTTAGGTCCGGCGTGCTCGGCCAGTCCCATGCGGCAGAAGAAGCCGATTGAAGTTGCGTCGGGTTCGCGGGGCGCCGCGAACCGCCCTTTGTCGGGGCCGCATGCAGAGAGGATAGCCAGCACTGCAATTGCAACGAGCGGACGCAGCGTCATGCTTCCCTCCTGTCGAACACGAGCACGGCGGCGATCAGCGGCACGATGATCCATGCCAGAAGTGCCGCGAGTAAGACGATCGGACTGAACTGCGCCGACGCGGCGAGGCCGCCCATACCGGATATCTGCCGGACATTCTCGAACGCGGTGAGATTGAACAGACGATAAGCGTCAGCCGGATTGAACAGGAGAAGAGCCGGGAATATGTCCGCGCCCACGCCACCCTTGCTCGCCACCAGAAGCCCCATCAGCCCCAGGTCGAAGACGATGACGAACAGGAGCCAGAGGCCAACCGCCAAACCTGCCGCGGTGCTGCGCTCCGCCACGATAACGCTTGCCAGATAAGCGAGCGCCAGAAAAGCAAGACCGAGCAGGACCGAGCTTGCGAGCAGGCCAGCGAACGCCCGCCAGCTTTCAGCATCTGCGGTCCCCGTGACAGCAGCCGCCAAGCCTGCGGCACCGTACCCGACGAGCGTTGCGACAGCGAGGATGGCGGCGTGACCGAGGAACTTGCCGAGGATGATCTCGCCGCGCGTGACGGGATACGTGAGCATGAGGAGCAGGCACCCCCGCTCGCTCTCGCCGACGATGGCGTCATAGCCGATGAGGAGGGCGATGAGCGGCACGAGGAAGATCGTGAGGCTCGATATGCTGACGACCGTGACAGCCAGGGGCTTCACATCGACGAGACCTGCGGGCGTGGAGCCGAGAAACGTCAGCGCAAAGGCCAGCGCCGCAAGCAGCAGCGTCGCGCCGGCGACCCACCTGTTGCGCAAGCCATCGCGGAATTCCTTTGCGGCCAGGACGAAGATGGTGCTCATGGCGGCTAGTCCCTTCCGGCCGGGGCTGCGATCGGCCGGCCGCTGAAGTGCAGATAGAGATCGTCGAGGGTCGGCGGACGCACCTCCACGTCCGTGCAGAGGGTCCCGCAGTCGGCGAGCGCGCGCAGGAGATCCATCTTCCGGGTCACGGGGCAGTCGATCTCGATGACCCCGGCATCGCTGCCAACGGTCTTGCGGAAGGCTCCATTCAGCTTCTTCGAGATCGCGGCGGCGTCGCCCTTTGCCCGCACATTCACCGGCAGATCCGGCGTCTGCGGCGTAGCGTGTCGAGATCGCCGAAGGCCACGAGGCGACCGTCGCGCATGATGGCGGCGAGATCCGTCCGTGCTTCGAGCTCCGTCAGGATGTGGGAGGAGAGAAGCACAGTTGTTCCCGCCCGGGTGAGATCGCGGATGATCTCGAAGAATTCGGTTCGCAGGACGGGATCGAGACCCGTGGTCGGCTCGTCGAGCAGGAGGAGCTTTGGTGTTCCGATAAGCGCCTGCGCGAGCCCGAGCCGCTGTCGCATGCCCTTCGAGTAGGTTTTCACTTTCTGTTTGGCAGCGTTCGTCAGGCCGACGCGTTCAAGCAAGGTCGAGACCTCCCGCGGGTCCGCCTTCTTGAGACGGGCGAAGAAGGTGAGCGTATCGGCGCCCGTCATCTGGTCGTGGAACGCGACGTTCTCGGGGAGGAAGCCGAGCCGCGCGCGGAAATCGGTGCCGGCTATCGCTGGGTTTTCCCCCAGCACATCGATGCGCCCGCGCGTAGGCCGGATGAGACCCAGGACGAGCTTCATGAGCGTCGTCTTGCCGGCGCCGTTGTGGCCGATAAGCGCGACGCAACGGCCTTCCGGGATCGCGAGGCTCACACCGTCGAGCACGGTGCGCCCGCCGTAGTCTTTTCCGGCACCGTCGATGATGATTGCATTCATCACTGCCTCACATGATCGGTCGGCTGTCGCTTCCCGCCTGGGCGGGATCGCGCGGCGCAGGCGTGAGATCGATGCCCTCGAGCAACGGCACGGGTGGCTGTCCTGGCAGCATCAGGGGAAAACTGTCCATCGCGCCGCCGGGATACAGTGTCGGCAACTGCTCCTGGACGAAGCGGAGGGTTTGCACGGCCGGGCTCGCGATCAGGAGCTTGGCGAGCGGATAGCGCCACAGAACCCAGTCGACGAGCGTGTTGGGGCGATAGGCGGCGTCGGCAATGCCGTTGCCGTCGAGGTCGAATGCGGGATTGTCGCTCCAGTAGTTTCCGCGTCCTTGGTAGGACCACTCGTAGGTCTTGAGGCCCGTGTACTTGACCTGGAACTCGTTGGAGAGAAACGTGTTGCCGTAAAACTTATTGTTCTCTGAGCCGCCGGTGAAGTGGACGCCGACGCCGCATTGTTCGAAGCGGTTGTCGTGGATGTCATTGCCAGCCGAGGTGTAGACGAACAGGCATTTCTCACCGGTGCCATAGATGAAGTTCTGCGCCACCTCCGACTTGTGCGTCGTGTGCAGCATCAGGCCGTGGTGCAGGTCGGCGATCGAGAGGTTACGGTAGACCTTGAGATTTTTGGAGTACATGAGTGCGAAACCGACGTGGTTTCGTATCGAGATATTGTCGGTAATCTCGTTGTCGTTGGCGTACATATAGTGGATCGCGAAGCGCAGCCCTTCGAAGCGGTTGGACCGGATTACGTTCCCGTGGCTGATCTCGATGTAGATGCCGTCGCGGCCGCTGGTGACGCTGTTGCCTTCCACGAGCGAGGCTGAGGTGTTCCAGATGTGAATACCGTTACCGCGATCGTTCAGCCAGAGGTCGCTGCGATTGGCGATCCGGTTGTTGCGCACCTTGGCATTCTTGCATCCGTGCAGGACGATTCCGAATAGGTTGTCCTGCAGCGCGTTGTTCTCGATCGTGACGCCGTCCGAGCCCTGCTCGACGTAGATGCCGCTGTCGAAGGTCTCGCCCTTCGTTCCCGATCCGCCGACCGATAGACCGCGAACGGTCACGCCGGACGCAAGGATCTTGATTGCCGTCCCCGATCCGCCAGCATCAATCACAGCGCCTTCCTGTCCTTCGAGGATGAGCGGCTTGTTGATAATGAGCGGACCGGCATGGACGCCATTTGCCAGAACGAGGCGATCGCCGGATGCAGCCCGTGCAACTGCCTCGGCAAGATTGTTCCCGCCCGAAAGGACGGAAGTATCGGCTGCGCGCGCCATGAAGCTTCCCGCCAGGAGACATCCGGCGGCCAAACCAACAAGCGCGTGCAACCGTCCGAGCTTCACCGTCAGACTCCCGCGTCCTCGACCAGCATCTGCCCCGACATTTCCATGTGCAGCGCATGGCAGAACCACTGGCAGTAGTAGTAGTGCACGCCGGGATTGGCCGCTGTGAACGTAACCGAGGCGGTTGCTTGCGGAGCGACTTCCATGGCGACGCCGTAGTCGACGATCGTGAACCCGTGGGAGAGGTCGACGACGTCGTCCGTGTTCGTCACGAAAACCGTCACCTCATCGCCTTTCTTGACCTTGAACTGTGTCAGTCCAAACGCCGGCGCCGCGGCCGTCATGTAAACACGGACCTTGTCGCCGTCGCGGATGACCTTGTTGTCCTCGTCGAGCTTGACGCCGTCCTTCTTCGCCCAGTTCGCTGCGCGAACTTGAAGAACGGGTCGTCGCGCTTCCAGACCTCGAGGGGATTGAGCTTCGACTTGTGCATGATGGTCGCGTCATGAGGCTCCGAAAAGGCCGGACCATCGTGAACCAGGACCATCTTGTCGCCTGAGATGTCGATCAGCTGATCATTCTCCGGCTTCAAGGGTCCGACGTTCAGGAAGCGATCCTTTGAAAACTTGCAAAGCGCAACCGCCCACTTGCCGTCGGCCTCCTTGGTCTCACCGTGCGTGGCGTTGATGTGCCCAATCTGATAGTGCACATCGATCTTCTGCTTGACCGGATTGACCTTCTCGCCTTTGTAGGCGCGGATCGCTTCATCGATGTTCCACTTCACCACTTGGCTATCGAGGAAGAGCGAGGTGTAGGCGTTGCCCTTCCCGTCGAAGGTCGTGTGGAGCGGACCCAGTCCCACCTCCAGATTGCCGACGATCGCATCCTCGCCTTTGACTTTGCCGGCGAACACGTCGTCGAATTTGTCCCAGGCAAAGATCGTCACCGTCGGCGACAGCTTGCCGTTGATGATGAGATGCTTGCCATCCGGCGCTGCGTTGCAGCCGTGCGGGCTGTTGGCGACCGGAATATAGACCGTGATGCCGAGCTTCGAGGTCTTGCGCCCGTCGAGCACTTTGATCCCGTTGATCTCCTCGAACTTCCCATCCTTGATCGCCTTCTCGATGGCTGGAATGTTGAAGACCACGATGTGGTCCTTGTCGACTCGCGGTCATCTCGGCGACGGTGATGCCCTCCTCGGCATTGTAGCAGGTCGAGGCCACGTACTTGCCGCTGTAGTCGGCATCGTTGTTGTCTAGGTTGCCCGAGACGATCACCTGCCAGGCGACCTCCATCGTGTCGCCGTCGACGGCCGAGAAGATCGAACTCCACTTCTTGTAGTCGTCGAGAAGCTTACCGACGTTGGGAATGGGAACGCGGTTCTCGCCGTTGCAGAACACGTAGCCGGTACGCGGAAAGCGCTGCAGCCTGAGGCCGTGGATGGAATGCGCGTTTGGTATCTGGATAATCTTGTCGCATTTCATGACGTCGAGCCTGATACGTCCCAGGCGGGTGTTCGCCTTGTCATTGACGAACAGAAAGCGGCCATCGTAGGCACCGTCGGTGTAGGACGGGCGCGGGTGATGAAGATCGCCGTTGAGATAAGTCTTCTGGCCGGTAGCGGCGAGGAATGCCTTGCCTCCAGGCGTCAAGCCTTCGGTGAGAACCTGCAAGCTCTCATTCGTGATGCCCCAACCGGTGGCGCTGCAGCGGTTGAATACGGGGATGCGCATGAGTTCACGCATCGAGGGAAGGCCGAGGATGCGGACCTCGCCTGAATGCCCGCCCGACCAGAAGCCGTAGTACTCGTCGAGCTTGCCGGGCGGTACGAGGGCCTTCTTATGGTAGTCCTCGTCACTGTCCGCGCGCGCCGTATCCGGTTGCGCGATCATCACGGCGGTGCCGCCGGTCACGAGACCGGCCGTGCCGGCCACCGTTGCCACTGTGAGGCCCGTTCCTAGCAGTTCGCGTCTGCTAAGGCCGTCCTTTTCGTTGCTAGCCATGCGTTTTCTCCTTGGAGTTGATCGTCAGGGTGTAGGGTGCTGGCGGTTTTGGTGTGATCGGGTGCTGTGCTTCGCCGGCCATCGTGGCCGGTTGCTTCTTGCCGCGGCCTTCGCGTTTCATGACGAGGGGCGGACATTCGTGGTCGTCCCAGTAAACGACCTGGCAGTGCATGCAGTAGATGCACTCGTTGGGATTGATCTCGCCGAGCGGATGGATGGCGCCGACGGTGCATTGCTTGGCGCAGAGCTGACATTCGATGCCGCACTGCTTGCGCCGCTTCAGCCAGTCGAACATGCGCCCGCGCCCGGGAATGGCGAGGGCCCCGCCCAGGACGC
The DNA here is from genome assembly GCA_963750715.1 of uncultured Alphaproteobacteria bacterium. GTDB lineage: Bacteria > Pseudomonadota > Alphaproteobacteria > Rhizobiales > Hyphomicrobiaceae > JAGVSR01. The sequence continues at coordinate 42,050 of CAVVRP010000001.1, forward strand.
ACAGGTAGCGGCAGTAGAAACGCTCGACGAAGAGTCCGGCGGTCAGGAGCGAGAGCGCGAACAGAACGAACCACCATTCGCGCATGAAGTGCAGCAGAACGACTGTCTTGAAGGGCTCCACCTCTGCCAACTGTTCGGCGAACGCCATGTCACCGAGCGAGACACCAAGCAGCCCCAGGAACAGGACATACTTGAGCGCCCAGAGCCGCTCGTGGAGATAGAAGGGAACGGTGATCTGCTGGATGCCGATGCGCCGCGCACCGTGGTTCAGCAACTCCTGCAATGCGCCGAACGGACATAGCCAGCCGCAGTAGGCGCCTCGACCCCAGAACAGCAGCGACACTGCTGTCGCGCACCATAGAATGAAGATCAGTGGCTCGAGCAGGAACTGCTCCCAGCGGAAGCCGGTGAGCACCGCATTCGAGAAGGTCAGGACATTGACGACTGAGAGCTGCGCCTTCGCGTAAAGCCCGAGCCAGAGAACGCTGAAAAGAAGGAAGCCGGCGCGCAGCCGCTCGAACAGGACGCGGTGCTGCACGAGCCAGTCCTGGAAGAAGAATATCAAGGTGAGGATTGTCAGTGCGATGGCGAGGATCGCGACGTCAAGCGCACGCGATCGCCAGATCTTGATCCAGAGAGCATTGGCGGCCGGACCCTCAGCTGCAGGTGCCGCTGCCTCTCCCGCAGGTGCGACTGCGCCATGCTCGATTGCGGGTTTTGCCGGCTCAGTGACCGTGGTTATGAAGTGTGCCGGCAACTGGTAGGAGAGCGAGAAGCTTGTGAAGGCCTTCTCGATAGGCCCCGTCGGACGCTGCGCGAGCAGCTCGATCCGGAAGCTCTTCGTCGGATCGAACTTCGCCGTCGCCGGAATCCGGAACAGCCCGATGTCCTTGAACTCCGGGTTCGGCTGCACGAGGCTGTCGACGCGTTTGTAGTCCTTATCCTTGAACAGGATCGTCTGGTCGTCCTGGACGAGCTGAAAGCGGTCGAAGATGCCGCCGCGCACAAAGCCCGAGCCGCGGAAGCTGTAGTCGCCGTTGGAGGCCATCATGAGAACGCTCTGCCCGGGCGTGAGCCAGGAGGCGAGTGCTTTGTAATCCGCCTCGGCCATCAGCGACCGGCCGATGCTCTCGACGCTGAAAAGGCCGGCGTAGAGATCGATGAAGTCTTCGTCAGGGTTCCCCGCTTTGCCGTAGGGCTCGGGGCTGCCGACGCCGATCTTGGCGAAGTCCTTGTCAACCTCCTGGTTGAGCAGGTGAAGACGACGGATCGATCCTTCGCCGAGAAGCGTGGTCCAGTCCGTGTGCGCAAACGGGATTTGGGCGACAGCGGTGCGCTGGCCACCGGCAGCGGAGTCCGCGGTCCTGCGCGCCGGGCGCCGGGAACCCGGCCATGCCGCGCGACTTGGCGACGGCCAATGCCGTGCGCATCAGCCCGTCGTTGATGACCACCGCGGTGACGGTCGCACCCGAAATGACATCGACCTGCTTGGAGGACGCCTCGCGCGACATGTCTATGATGTTGCGGCCGCGCGTAACGGGCGACGAAGCCGAACAGCTTGTCGGGCGATATGCCGACCAGCAGGATCGGTTCGTGATGCTCAATCACCTTCGCGCCGGTGATGGTTCCTTGGGTGTCGATCCCCGCAATGATACGGATGGGCTTGCCGGAGTACCCAATGTCGGATGTCTCGAAGACGTAGCCGACGACGGTTCCGTTTCTGTATGCGGCGATGGCGGGAGGAATGCCTTCCACTGGGCCGAAGCGCTCTGCGCCGGCGAAAACCTCGTCAGGCTTGACGTCGGCCTTGTAGGCGCCAAACCCGGCGGCGCCGACCGTGTCTCCGCCTACACCGGACAGGAAACAAACCGCGATCATGCTGCACAGCAGCAACATCAGAACGCGGACGACTTTGTTCCTGCCGTTTTGCACGAAAGCCTCTCTCGTCGTGGACGGCTGCAATATCTTTGCGACCGGGCGCTCCACGCTTGACTGGCTATCGCGGGCGACGGCAGGACCACTTGACTGCGATCAAGGGCTCGGTCGATTGACCTATGTCATGGGCCCGATCCTGCTACGGTCATGCCCGCGTCACACGGACCCTCCGAGCGCGTCTTTCAATTCTTCCTGAGCACTCGAACAGTCTTGGAGAATGCGCGAATGGATCAACGCGACTGGCAGATCGTCCGCTCTACCCCCCTCTTCGGGGCGATGTCGCAGGAGGTGACTCAGTCGATCATCGGCAATCAGGCCGTGCGCAGCTACGACAAGGACGTGGTGCTGTTCCAGCAAGGCGAGCCAGCAACCGGCTTTTATGTGGTGCTCGATGGCTGGGTGAAGCTGTTTCGCATGACGCCGGACGGAGGCGAGGCTGTGGTAGGAGTCTTCCGGCGGGGCGAGACCTTCGCTGAAGCCGCAATTTTCCTCGGCGGGCGCTATCCCGTGAGTGCCGAAGTCGTCACCCCCTCGCGGCTCTTGCGCGTCGACGGCGAGGTCCTGCGCCGGCGCATCCGCGAACAGCCGGACGTGGCGCTCTCCATGCTGGCCTCGTCGTCCTATCACCTGAAGTCTCTGGTCGAGCAAATCGAGAAGATCAAGTTGCTGTCGGCGCCGCAGCGCATCGCGGATTTCATCGTCGGGCTGTGCCCGGTGCGCGAAGGCGCGGCCACCATCGAACTCCCCTACGAGAAGGCGCTGATCGCAAGCCGCCTCGGCATGAAGCCCGAAAGCCTGTCCCGGGCGCTGGCTAAGCTGCGCCCGCTGGGCGTCAGCGTCGATCGTGACCGGGTGTCGGTGGCCGACATCCAGCTTCTGTCGCGCTTCGTGGAGTCGAGCGACCGCGGCGAGGAAGGGTTCTAGGGGTCGCACTTGGAAAACGCGGATTGACTTCGGTTAAGCGAAGGTGCGCGCTCGTCGCCTAGACTTTCACATATGGACCTTGAAGGCGCTGCCGGTGCGCCTGACCGGGAGCAGCAGGACGGATGGCCATGCTCGAAGTCTGGAACACGCAGCGTGAAGCTCCCCCGCAGCCTAGCCTGGAGGCACTCTTCTCTTATGGCTTCCGACCTTTCTTCCTGGCGGCGGGAATGTTCGCGGCCCTTCTGATGATGGTCTGGCTCGCCTGGATCTTTACTGTTTTTAGCGGAGACAGTGGTGCATGGTTGCCTGTCGCGGGTTCGCCCTACGCGTGGCATGCGCACGAGATGATTTTCGGGTTCTCCGCCGCCGCCATCGCGGGGTTTCTCCTGACGGCGGTGCCGAACTGGACCGGGGCGCTGCCCATATCGGGCGCGCCACTCGTCGGGCTGTTTCTACTGTGGTGTGCCGGCCGGATCGCCATGGCGATTTCGGGTCTGCTAGCGCCTTGGGCTGTGGCGGTCATCGATCTCTCGTTTCTGCCTGTGCTCGGTGCGTTCGCCGCGCGGCAGCTCATGGTGAAGCCGGCCCCGCGCAACCTCGTCTTTCTCCTGCTACTCACTGTGCTTGTCACCGGCAATGTGCTTTTCCATCTCGCCACGAATGATTTGATCGCCATGGATCCGTCGGCCGTGTTGCGCAACGGTCTTCTGATCGTGGGAATGCTGATCGCTATAATTGGTGGTCGCATCATTCCATCCTTCACCCACAACTGGCTGCATCTAAACTCCGTGCCAGGTCCAATGCCCCGCCGGATTGCATGGCTCGATCTCGGGTCGATCCTCGCCATCGCGGCCATTCTGGTAGCCCGCTTGGCCGAGGCGCCAGCCATGGTCGAGGGCGCTATCGTCTCCGTGGCGGCGGTGCTAAATGGTGCGCGCCTGTTGCTCTGGCGCGGATGGGCGACGCGGCGTGAGCCGATCGTGTGGATACTGCACGCAGGCTATGCATGGCTGGTGATGGCGCTGGCTCTCATGGCGGCTGCGAGGCTGACGACCTATGTCCCGGACTCTCTGGCCAATCACGCAATGGGGACAGGTGCGATCGGCATAATGATCCTTGCCGTCATGAGCCGTGCGTCGCTGGGGCACACCGGTCGGCCGATCGTTGCTCCGCCCGCGATCGTCAAGGCTTATCGTCTCGTCTCACTGTCGGCCCATTTGCGCGTCGTGGGGCCGTTGCTACTCCCTTTGCATCCGGGACCCGTGTTCGGGATGGCGGGGTTGGCCTGGATTGCGGCCTTCGTGATGTTTACCGCTGTCTATGCGCCGATCCTCACCACCCCGCGCGTCCACGCAAAGCGGATTCAAGGCTAGATGCGCTTTTGGAGTTTAAGCCGCCGCGCAAGTTGAAGCGTCCGACGAGACCAGCTGAGCTTCTTGCTGAAGACGCGCTGCTCTCAATCTCTCAGAACCGACCGGATCTGCTCCTCGTACTGATTAACTGCCTCCAGCGCCCGCGCCTTCATAAGACCGTGGTCGCCGGTTTTGGCCGTGAAGCCTTCGATAGCGTCGCGAGCGTTGTTCATGATCTTGCTGGCCGCCGCCTGCGGGTTGAGTTCTCTCCGGCAGATTGACTGCAGCAGCTGCGTGAGAATAACGCCCGTCGCCAGGACCATGCCGGAGAGCTCGGCGTTCTCACGCGTCAGACGCTCGATTACTTCATGATCCTTGAATTCCGTCATGGCGTGAATCTCCATTGCCGCCTGATCCTGAACGGTTGCTAATCCTAAGCCGTTAAAGGCGCAAGCCCGACCTCGACGCAAAATTCCTCTGCCGCGGGCAAAGCAGCCGTGATGCGGCGTCTACTCCACTTCGCAGTGCAATCGTTAAGAAAACCCGCGGCACGGAGCGGAGCGGGGGCTCCTGCAGGCGACGTCATCGTTTGACCTCTAACTGCCAGACCCGAAACTGTACCGACCGTGGTGATCCCGCTTGCCGCGGAGAATGAGTCGTCGGCATTGCTGGCCTCGACGTCGACTTCCGTGCCAAGGACAAGACCACCTCCTTGCGAATTATAGCCGGCAAACAATTCTCCAATCTCACCCGTCGGGTCGGAGGAGCTGTCTGGCGCGCCATTGGAAATCGTATGATTGGCGCTGACCCAGGAGCACCTGTCGGCGATCGCTGGTCGTCAGAAAAATAGGAGCCGCCGCTATTTTCGGCGCTAACCAGAACGGGTATCAAATCCAAGGTTGTCGTCCCACGAACCAAATTTAGCTGGCGGGCGGATGATGTATGAAATTTGTTGAGAAAACGATCGGACTCGACCGCCAATTTGATGCAACGACGTCCATCGCAATCGGTTCTACAGGTACCCAGTACTCTATAAGATGAAGTTCAAAAAATCAGAGGTCACTTGCAACGAACGTCTTGGTAGGCCTTTTTGGCATAAATACTGATCAAGGTATGATCAGTTCGACTGTGTCAGCGTCGATGCGATAGCCGGCGTCGGCGAGCCCCGTAAAGGCCGTTTCTGTTCTCATAAGCCCGGTGACGGTGACGGGATCGAATTGGCCCGTGATCTCTATTCCCTTCTCGGACTTGACGTAGATGATCTGGTTGGACGGCGGCGGCGGCACGTGGATGCATGCTCCGACGAAAGGAACCAGCAGAAACTCCTTGATGCTCGTGCTCTCGAAATCGAGCGGCACGATGTAGCCGCCGATTGCGACGCGCTTGCCATTGAGTTCCACGACCACCGCTGGAGGTGCGTCACCTCCAGGCTGCCGTCGCTTCATCGCCATGAACTTTCCTTCAGGCAGTGGCAGTGGCGGGGGCGAACCGTCGTCGCTTTTGGTGGAGCCAGAGAAAAATGTCTTGGGCGAAACGGATGCGGGCGCATTTGGCGGGACGAGCTGAGCCCATTTGAGAGCCAGCGATGTTTCAGCACTTTCACCGGCGGTCTGGTGCAGCGCCGTCGTCGCGAGGGCCAGCATTGTGATGATTGTGCCCGTTCTCACCATGACCAACCTTGCCTATGTTCGAACTATCATTCCGTCGGCAACCGACAAGCGATACGCGCGCAGCGCCGGCATCAATCCCGCCACAAGGCCGGCCAGGACGACGGCGCCGAGTGTCAGCCATTCGCTGGACGAGGGAGCATCGATGCTCAACTGAAGCCCATAGACGCGATCGATCGCAGGCTCCAGCAGAAACAGCGACCCATAGAGCAGCAGGACGCCAAGCACCACACCAGCCACCGTGAGAAACACAGCTTCAGTCGTAAGCAGCCCAAGTATGGTCGCGGGACGCGCGCCGACCGACCGCAGGATCGCCATCTCACGACGCCGTTCGTTGAGCGTCGTCAGGATGGTCGTCACCATTCCGAGGAGTGCCGTGGCGACCACCATCGCGGAGACAACCGACAGGGCTGTTTCTGCCGTGCTGACAAGCCCCCAAAGCTCTTGCAGAGCAGCCCCTGGTATTATCGCCGACAACGGCTCCTCGGGATACTCGTTGATCTGCCGTTGCAGCTTGAATGTCGAGAGCTTGGATTTCAGTCCCACCATGGCCGCGGTTATCGCCTTGGGCGCGAGGTTCATCTTTCGAACCTCATCGGCCGAGATGGTTTGGCCAGAGACCGGCATACCGATCTGCCAGTCGATGTGAATGGCCTCGATGGCTCCCAATCCAACGAGCAGCGTACGATCAACGGGCGTACCCGTCTTTGCCAATATCCCGGAGACTCGAAACGGCTTGTCCTCGTGCTCTACGAAGGAGACGCTGCCGGTGCCATGCGCGACAATGATCTTACTTCCAAGCGTATAGCCGAGCTTGGCGGCAACGTCCGCGCCCAGCACCACGTCGAACAGATCTTCGAACGGCCGCCCGGCAGTAAATGCCAGCGACTGTCCGTGTCGATACTTGTAGTGGGTGAAGTAGTCCAGAGTCGTGCCGAGCACGCGAAAGCCGCGGTGGCTGTCGCCAAGTGACAACGGCACGATCCAGTCGACCTCAGGACGGTTGGCGATGTCGGTATAACTTTTCCAGGTCACGTTGTTTGTTGCGTTGCCGATGCGAAATACCGAATAGAGAAGGAGCTGGATGGCCCCGCTGCGGGCCCCTATCACGAGATCGGTGCCGGAGATCGTGTCGGCGAAGCTCTGACGCGCCCCCATGCGCACCTTTTCTACACCCAGCAGCAGCATCACGCTGACCGCGATGGCGAGAACCGTCAGCATCGCGGTACCGGCGCGGTTGCGCAGCGATTGCATCGCAAGACGAGCAACGATCATGAGGCGCTCCTGGCGCGGTGCGTGACCGCGACGTCCTTGAGCTGCAAGGACCGGTCGAACCGGCTGCCGAGTCCCGGCTCATGGCTGACCATGATGAGAGTGGCGCCGGCGGCTTCGACTTCCGCGAAAAGCAAATCGAGAAACGCCAGTTGACGATCGCGATCGAGCGCCGATGTGGGCTCGTCGGCCACAATGATTTCAGGGCGCCCGATCAATGCACGGGCCGCGGCGACGCGCTGCTGTTGGCCGACGCTGAGACTCGACGCCGCCACACCGTCGAAGTCCGACGTTTCGAGCCCGAGGCTAGTGAGCAGCCGTCGCGCCTCGGCTTCGACAGGACCGCTCTTTTCTGCCCGCGTCCGGCGGGCAGCGGCGAAGCTTAGCGGCAACACGACGTTGTCAGTTACGGAACCATAGGGCAGCAAGTTGAACATCTGAAAGATGATGCCGAAATGTTCGGCGCGAAAGCGATCCCGTGCCGCATTGGTGAGTTTCGCAATATTCGTTCCCAGAACTTCAAGTCGGCCCGCCGATGGCCGGATGATGCCCGTGAGCAAACTCAAGAAGGTTGACTTGCCGCTTCCGGAAGGCCCCACCAACAGCAAACGCTCTCCTGCCGAGAGGGTGAAATCGTCTATGGCGAGAGAAAACCCGCGTGGCCCTGGCCAAGTGAAGCTAACCCCCGACATCCTGATGATGTCGGGAGCCTTCGCGCGGGCGGCAATCGCTTCTTGCTCGGTCATCTGCCGCTCGGACGCTCTCACATCATTCCTCCGAGATCCGCAACGGGATTTTCGCGCGTCACCTCGTAGGTGTTCTGCGCCTTTTCCGTTACCACATTGACGGTCAGGGCTTTCGCACCAGCAAACGACTTGAAATAGTCGAACTCGATCGATGTGATTTCAGCGGGTTTAGCGCATTCAAGCACGTAGGCCACGTTGTAGTCGTTGTGGCCCGCGTGGCTGTCGTGCTTGTCGCCGGAAGGTTCGGTGGATTTCATTGCTTTGCCGTCCGACCCACTGGCGGCATTTTTGTCTGCGTCGTGGTCGTTTTCATTCTCCGCTTCGATGGTGACTTTCGCATTCGAGGCTTTGCATCCCGCGGACTGCGGCACCTTGAACAATACGAGCGCCTGGCCGAGAAGTCCTTCCGCCTTCTTTGCTGCCGCCCGCTCGTCAGGTGTGTTTGGCGCGTGCTCGAACCCAACGACGTCCATACCGGGAACGTCGAGGTCCATCGAAACACGGTTTTTCTCAACCGCAATGTTGAGCGTGCCGTGGCCATGTTGGTGTGGCCCCAGTTCGCGATGTTCTTCTGCGGCGGATGCAGGTCCAGCGGCCAGCGCAAGAGCCAGAAGGCTGAGCGTCATAGGTCTCATCTCGTTCACCTCGATCGATTGGTTGATAAGGCACTGAGCAGGCATGGCGGCGCGGACGCCGGGCGCACTCCGTTGCTCAGTTTTGAAATCAAGAATTGAGAGCCGCCAATTGCGAGACCACTCGCAAGACTGGCGACGTCATTTCAGGCAACACCGGCCTGCGGTGGCCCACGGGCTTTGAAAGCGGCCGCTGTGTCGCGCGGCAAGTTCTCGTCTGTGAGCGGGAGCGGAACGGTGCCGCTTGAAAGTATGGGAACGGGCAGCGCCGGGGGAGCGCCAAGTACGGCTGTGCCGGTAACACAGATCGTCCAGCAGATTAGGCAGTCCTTGTCATCGCCTTGGTGAGGCGCGCAAGGCTGATCCGCAGCCGCTGGCACGAACCCGCGGTGCTGCAATGACGCCATTCGATCAACCGCGTGACCGTCATGCGAATGACCGATCGATAAAAGAACCTGTGCAGCAAGCGCCAAGAGCGCCAGCCAGGCAAACTCAGAACAGCGCCTCAAAGAGCGCATTCGTTTTCTCCGCAGTGCGCATGTGACTGTATCACAAAGCGCCAACATGTGGCTCAAAAAAGACCAACACGTTCCCGGCCCTACGGGCCCCGTCGGCTTTGAATGGTGTGCACATCGTGACGGATGAACCAAGCCAGCGCCAAACTGACGATGCCCAAGATATCAAGCAGGCGCCCATCCGATGCTGTAAGCGTCTTCGTATCGGCGCGATGTGGAAGAAGAATCTCATTGCGTTCCGGATCACGTCGCCGACTTTGCCCGGTACCCGACGCCCGATTCTACGCGCAAGATCATGCAGCGCGTTTTCACACAGCCAGGGTTAGGAGCGGAAAAGGACATGGTCTACCCGTAGAGGCGGACTTTGGAAGATGGCGGAAAACGGGCAGAGCTCTTGGGACGATTTGTCGTGCCAAAAGTTTTCAAACGTGAAATTCCCGCATGACGGTCAGTCAGGGGGCCGAAAGCTTTACCTCCCATCAAAACTAGCCTACTTGACTGCTGCCATTCCAACCATGCCCGTTTGACCGGGCCAGCTCCTATCGGGTCGCGGACAACACAATGAATGTAAAGCATTGGCTACTTGGCATCTTGGCAACGGCTCTACTGGGTTTTAGTCAAGCTAGCGCCGGAGAGGTCATCCGCGCCGCGGTGACGCCGGCATCGCCGCCGAACCTGTTCGAGGAGAACGGTAAGACCACCGGCCTCGATCTGGAAATCTTTGAGCGGTTCTGCAAGGCGCGCGACTGCTCGCTTGAAATCACCGCCTACGATTGGCAGGGCATGCTGGCTGCAGTCGTGACAGGCAAGGCGGACGTCGCGTTCTCAGCCATCTCCATCACCGACAAGCGCAAACAGGTGATGGATTTCTCAACGCCTTACATGGAAAACACTTGGAATTTGGTAAGCCTCGCCAACCGAAAACTCACGATCAGCGATCTCTCGCAGCTGAAGAACTATACGATCGGCTATCCGCGGGGCATGGCCTACACCGACTTCATCAAAAACGATCTTGAGCCCAAGGGTATCTACCAACTGGACAAAGTTAAGCTCTATCCCAGCTACAACGAGGTCATGACCGATCTGCAGAATGGCAACATTGACTTAGCCTTTCTCGATGGGACTGTTGCGTCGGTCTACCGCAAGAAGCTGCCCATCGTGGATTCGTATGTCTTCACCGGCTTTGACCGGTTCGGTTTTGCGTTTGCAAAGGGCTCGAAACTCAAGAGTGATTTCGATGCATTCCTCGGCGAACTTGGCCCCGAGGAACTCGATAAAATTGTCAAAAAATGGATCAACTGAAGCCATGGTCTGAAGCTCGATGAGTTTCGCGGGCATCCTGTTGGCACTCGGCAAGGGCGCCGGTTACACAGTGCTCGTCACGCTCATCTGTATCGCTACAGGCTTGGTTGTCGGCTTGACGGTGGCGATAGTCAGGCGTCTGGGTTGCCGCGTCTGCGCTCCGTTCATCGGGATTTTCCTATACGTCTTTCGCGGCGTACCAATGCTCGTTCTGCTTTTCATGGCCTTCTTCGGCCTCCCCACCATCGGTTTGCAGGTTCCGCCTCTGGTCGCGATGATGCTCAGTCTCGGCCTGATCTCCGGTGCTTACCTGTCCGAAGTATTTCGCGGCGCCTTGAATGCTGTTGATCCAGACGAGATCACAGCGGCAGAGGCAATGGGTCTTACGCGCGTGCAAGCGCTGCTGTCGATCGAGCTTCCGCAGATGCTGCGTTCGTCCATTCCGGGCATGATCAATGAGTTCACGACGGTGCTGAAGTACTCGCCGTTTGCCTACACGGTCGGCATCCCTGAAATCATGAAACAGGCCACGGCGCTCGTTTCTACGACGATGCGTGGAGTAGAGATCTATCTTGCCGTCGGTCTCCTCTACTTCCTCATTTATCGGCTTCTCGTCATGGCCATCAAAGTCATCGACAGGCGGTTCAGCGTGCCCGGGTTCTCGCACAGATAAGAAAGTCGAACGATGGCACTGCTGGAGGTGAGGAAACTCGTCAAGAATTTCGGCGACAGAGCCGTTCTAAACGGCCTCGATCTTGACCTTGAGGAGGGGCAGGTCAAGGCCGTCATGGGGCCTTCCGGTTGCGGAAAATCCACTCTTCTGCGTTGCCTGAACCGCCTTATCGAGCCCACTTCAGGGACCGTCCGATTTCGGGGCGACGACGTTTCAAGACCTGAAACGGACGTCCGGGAGCTTCGCCAGAAGATTGGGTTCGTCTTTCAGAGCTACGCGCTTTATCGCCACCTTTCCGTTCTCGATAACGTGACGCTCGGCCTTCGCAAGCTCAAGGGCCTGCCCGCAAGAGTGGCCGGCGAAAAAGCCCTGTATGAACTGAGGCGGATGAACGTGGCCGAACAGCGCAACAGCTTCCCTGCGCATCTGTCAGGAGGTCAAAAGCAGAGAGTGGCGATCGCGCGGGCACTCGCCATGGACCCGGCAGTCCTGTTCTTCGACGAGCCTACCTCGGCTCTCGATCCGATCATGTCGCGTGAAGTGGCGAGTGTGATCAACCGGCTGCACTCGGACAACGTCACAATTCTATGCGTCACGCACGATGTCGATCTGGCAAGAAGCATCGCCAATCGCATCGTCTTTCTCAGTGATGGCAGGGTACGTGCCGAGGATACGGGCGATAACCTGTCCAACGAGCACCCTGACGAAGGTGTCCGCGCCTTTTTCAGTCAGGAGCGTTCCAAGGCATGACCGGCGATTTGGCTGTTCTACAGGATGTGTGGGAGTACTGGCCGCAGATCCTCGGAGGGCTCGGCAATACGCTGCTTCTGAGCGTCATAATTACGGTCACGGGACTACTCGGTGGGATCTTCGTTTTCTACCTTACGCTGCACCCCAGCATAGCCTGCCGCAGGCTAACGGACGCCTACATCTCGCTTTTCATAGGCACGCCGCTTATCGTCTTTCTATTTCTCATGTACTACGGGCTTCCGCAGTGGGGCATCAAGCTGACCCCGCTGACCGTTGCCGTTGTCGGATTTACGGTAAATGTTTCCGCATACAATGCGCGCTACATGACGACGGCTTACAATGGTCTGGACCCGGCGGAACTCGATGCAGCGCGCGCCCAGGGGTTTAGTGAACTTCGCATATTCAGTTTGATCACGCTGCCGCAGACGCTTAGGCTCGCAATCCCCCCTCTCACGAACCAGGCGATCCAGAACCTCAAGGATACCTCGCTCGTATTCCTGATTCAGTTTGCGGAGTTCTTCTCTCAAATGCAGGAGGTGGCGTTGCGCAACTTCCGGTTCTTCGATGTCTACCTCTTGACGGGTATTGTGTATCTCCTGCTGGTGTGGGTGATCACGATAGCCGCCCGACGGCTGGAGCGGGTCTATGTCGTTCCCGGCTTGCAGCAGTAGCCCGCATTAGCCTGCGCTGCGCGGGCAAGGCAATTGCGACGGGCGGCAAGCCCAGAGGCGACAGGAGGCTACAAGCATGTCAGTTGATGAAAGCAGCAGCGTGTTGGCGCTGCTGCCTGATGGAGATGAACCCATGAACTAGCAATTGTAAACGCCCGCCGCGCACCGGCGGACCGTACGCCTCGTTGCCCCGGCGACGCTGACCGGCGTGAGGGGACGGCCGACGACCGCTTGGGCGGTTGAGACAAGGCTCTTGGCACCGGGGATCGGCAATTGCCCCGCGAGTTCCAGCCCGCAAATCCCCAATAGTCCCATGAACAGCAAGAGGGCAGATTTTTTCACGATCGTCACTGTTGGCCTCCTTTGACAAAATGGCTTGGCAATTCATCCATTTCTTGAACTTTTCCGAGGTCATTCAGGTCAATCTTCTTGACGCCCGCCGGGGGTCTGAAGCTGAAGTCGTCGGACGCGACCTCACCTCCTGTTTTCCAGTTTCGGACCTGGACGCTATACTGCGGACCACCGGCCACCAGCTTCGAGGTGATGACAAATCGGCAAGGGTAGGGGCGGTCACCTTGCGCGATCCAGATCTGCCAATCGACCTCCTTATTCCGAAACGCGAGATGATCGCATTCTGTACCACCGATGACGCCACTGCCGAGATCCTTTACATCGATGACATCGGGCATGAGCTGATCGTAGGCATTCGACAGGATCAGGTCCGCGGCCGGAAGCGGCCTGTGGTACTTGTCCTTCAGTTCGTCGACCAGATGATCGATCGTGCCGGGAATGTCGGCTTGGGTATATACGTTTGCGTTCTTGCCAAGTAGCGTCAGGGTCTTTCCGTCAAAAACGCTTTCGACGTTCGCGAACCCGCCGACCCTGGTGGCGCGAATTTTATCTGGCCGGGCGAGCCCAACGGTACCCGAACTGGCCAATGCGATCTTCTGGCCGTCCCTCGTCACAATCTCGAAGTTGGAATCGTAGTCGAACGATATGGCCTTTTGCGAGCCCGTATAGTCCGACATTGCCTTCAGAAGGGCCTTGGCGTCTGCTTCTCCCGCCTTGGCGCTGGGAGATGCCGTCATGCTCAGTATCAAGCTCAAGGCCAGCGCTGACCCGCCTGCAATGGATCCTTTCGTTAGCCTGTTGGCCAGCTTTTTCATTTGGGCTACTCCACTCTCATTGGTTCAAGGTCCACCAATGTAGGCAAGGTCGCAGGTAATGTGCTGGACGTTCGTGACATGGATCAAGACGCGGAGTGAGCGCAGATGCATCGTTGCGTCGAGTCGATGCTCTCTCGATTTGGTTTGCTGCCGCGAAGGCGCTATTTTGACCTCCGATTGGCGTCCGACCCGCCATCAATCCTCGGAGTGGCCCGCCAGATATTTGCGACGGCCGGCGCTACGTATTAAAACGTCCATGTACGCGAATTGGTATACTCAAAGTGGAAGAGTACGTATCCATGCGATCGACACTGCTCCGCTATCTCACACTCGCCGTTTGTCTCTCTCTGCCCGCAAACGCCGAGGACGTCGGTCCCAAGCCCGGCGCAACAGGGCACGAGACGCCCGCCGCCGCGACGCCGACGGATATGTCCGGCGAGACTATCGATGCGGCCGACAAGGAGACCCAGTCCGCCATCGACGCGGCGAAAGACGCCGCGATCAAGGCTATCGAGAAAGCAAGCAAAGTCGTGAAGGAAGCACTCGAGAAGGCTAAGCAGAACGCCGGCCCTGCGATCGACAAGGCGAAGCAGGCGACCACCGAGGCGCTCGACAAGGCCAAGAAGGCGACCGAGGAAGTTTTGGACAAAGCCAAGGAAGCAACCTCGGATGCGCTGGGTACCGCGAAAGACGTTACCGCGGACAAACCAGCCGAGCCCACGCCGCCTGCCGAGGAGCCCTAGGGGCGCCGCGCGCTCTGCAATGACTGGGTGAATATGCCGTTGCCGTAGGGGCAGAAATGCGCATTCCACGGCTTACAGAAATGTAAAGCCGCCGAAAGACTGCGGCCAAGTGGCCAAGCTAGGGTCCCACCGGACGGTCGGAACTGACCGTAACTTTCCAGGAGGAAATTCCATGTTTTCGAAGATCATCAGTGGTGCGGTTCTGACCGGTATTCTGCTCGCCGCATCGTCGCCGGCTTCGTTCGCAGCAACTGCCCCCAAAGACAAAGCATCCTGCGAGAAGGCTGGCATGAAGTGGGACGAGGCGAAGAGTAAGTGCGAGAAGAAGTAAGCTTCGAGCTTAAGTGCAGCGTTTGATTATGGTTTTCGAGAACGCTTGAGGTCGGCGGCTTCGCATGAGGTCGCCGATCTGTTTTTTGGATCGTAACTCCAGGTGGCGACCACGCCTCTCTTGGGTCTGGCGTTCGTTTCGATTTGATAGCAAGGATCGGAGTGCCAGACAGAATGACCTGCGTTAGGATGCGGGCCATGTCTGTGAGTAGGCGACGACGGACACGATAACGATGGTTCGGACGGCAATAACACAACGGCGACGCAAAGAGGGTTCGACATCCGAAGACCGCTATTGGACTGCGGTCAGGACGCGCGACCGGAGCTTCGACGGCACCTTCTTTTATTCCGTTTCGACAACCGGAGTGTATTGCCGCCCGTCGTGCCCCGCGCGGCTTGCAAATCGCAGCAACGTCGCCTTTCACGCCACCTGCCAGGATGCGGAAGCCGCCGGGTTCCGGCCGTGCAAAAGGTGCAAGCCGGAGGGACCCTCGCTACGTGATCAATATAGCCGCAAGGTCGCCGCCGCCTGCCGCATGATCGAAGCCGCCGAGACAACTCCCGTACTCGATGATCTGGCGAAGGCCGCCGGTCTGAGCCGGTATCATTTTCATCGTATATTCAGGCAGATCGCGGGAGTGACGCCAAAGGACTACGCCACGGCGCATCGGCACAAGCGGGTTCGTGCAGCTCTCGCGGCGGGTCAGACCGTGACCGGGGCCATCCAAGGGGCCGGCTTCGGTTCCAGCAGTCGCTTCTATTCAAACTCCACCGAGGTGCTTGGCATGACACCATCCCAGTTCCGTTCCGGCGGAACCAATGCCGAGATTCGGTTTGCCGTCGGCCAATGTTCTTTGGGAGCGATCCTCGCTGCGACGAGCGAAAAGGGCGTCGTCGCCATTCTGCTCGGCGATGACCCCAGGGTGCTCCTCCATGAGTTCGAGGATCGCTTTCCAAAGGCACGCCTCGTGGGGGGCGACAGGCAATTCGAAGAGATCATGGCGAAGGTCGTTGGGCTGGTCGAGGCGCCGGAAAGCGGCTTCGATTTGCCCCTCGATACGCGCGGGACGGCCTTTCAGCACCGCGTCTGGCAGGCGCTGCGGCAGATTCCGGTCGGCACCACCGCGACTTACACCGAAATCGCCGAACGCATCGGCATGCCGAAGGCTGTGCGCGCAGTCGCGGCTGCCTGCGCCGCCAACAGAATCGCGATCGCCATTCCATGCCACCGCGTCGTTCGGACCGACGGATCTTTATCCGGCTATCGCTGGGGGGTCGAGCGTAAGCGCAAACTGCTCGAGCGAGAAGCGAAGTAGGCCGTCGCCGCCGAGCGCTGCCACCGGACATTGGGCTGAACCTGGATGTAAGGTCGTGCTCATAACAGTCACGCTATCGCCGTTTTTCGCATTGAAGCGTGGTAACCGACGATTTCACGGGCTGGGGGGAAGAACACTGATGTGGCGAAAAGCAATACTGTTCGCGCTGGTTTCGTTGTTCGCGCTCGCGAGTGATCCGACACGGGGCGTTGCCGCATCGGCTGCGGCAATCGACGCTGATATCCGCGCAACCGTCGAACGGTTCTTCCAGCAGGTCGGCGGAGCCCGCGAACTCGTCAACAAATCCGTCGGCCTCTTGGTCTTTCCGTCGGTGGTCAAAGCCGGTTTCGGGTTCGGCGGCGAATACGGAGAAGGCGCGCTGCTGGTCCGGGGTCAACCAAACACCTACTACAACACGGTCTCGGCGTCGTTCGGCTTTCAACTGGGTGTTCAGTCACGATCCGTCATCATCGTGTTCATGACCCCGCAGGCACTTGATAGGTTCGAGAGATCCGACGGATGGAAGGTCGGAGTCGATGGATCCGTCGCCATCATCACGGTCGGCGTGGGCGGCTCTATCGACACGAGCAAGATCACCAGTCCAATCGTCGGCTTCATTCTCGACCCTAAGGGGCTAATGTACAACCTGACGCTCGAGGGGACCAAGATCACACGCATCTCGCGTTAGAGGGCCCGTCGCGGACAGTTACGCAGTCGCGTGCTCGTAGATGTCTTCCTCCTGCGCGTTGTGGATGCGGACGAGTGATTCGATCAACTCGATGACGCGTTGTGCGTCGCGGATCAGATAACGATCTGTGTCCGATGCCGCGAGTCCGCCGGCCAATCTGCCCAGAAGTCGCGCCAGATGCATAATCTCGCGATGCGCGCGGCTCATGGCTGCCAAGCCGTGTCCGTCGTGGAGGAACTGGGTCATGCGCGGATAGACGACGCTCTCGTCGGCACGCTCGTGCGCGACAATGCGGCGCGTAACGAGAGCATCGGCTTCCGCGATCAGGCGGACCGCGTTTTCCCCTGTCGCATCGTCCAGCGCATCGGCGATCTCGCGCAGCCGGTCGAGGGCGCTGGCGACATCGCGGTGATCCTCATGCAGTGCGGTCAACGCCGCGGGCTGCATCGTCCGGCTGTGAACGTTGGTCCCGGGATGTAGCGCGCGTAGCGCGTTCAAGATCACGGCGACGTCGATCGCTTCCTGGGTGAGCGCGCCGGCCACCGGCGGCAGATATCCGAAGGCGGCGGCGACCATAGCGACACCCGACAATGCCATACCGATGCCGATACTCTGGACGGCGATGGCGCGTGTGCGCCGCGCGATGGAGACTGCGTCCGACACGCGGTCGAGACGGTCGACGAGGATAACGACGTCTGCGGCTTCCGAGGAGGCGCTGGCGCCTCTGGCGCCCATGGCGATGCCGACGTCGGCTGCCGCCAGCGCCGGTGCATCGTTGATGCCGTCGCCGACCATGACGGTCGGATGCAGGCGCTGCTCCACGGCAACCGCTTCCAGCTTGTCGGAGGGCACGCGATTGGCGAGAACGGCATCGAGATCGAGTGCCGCGCCGATGGTTTCGGCGGAATCGGCGCGATCGCCCGTGATCATGACAATCCGTGAAATGCCCGACGTCCGCAGTGCCTGCACGGCGCGCGGTGTCTCGCTTCTCAATTCGTCGGCGAGCAGAATAGCCCCCGCGACGGAGCCGTCGACCGAGACGAAGACGCTGAGCGCCGAGCGCCAGGATGCGCGCCGCAAGGCACGCAAGGCCCACGGCTGCGGCTGGGCGTTTGAGCATACATGGTCATACGAGCCCGCACGCACCAGGCGGCCTCCGACAAGGCCTTCTAGACCGGCACCCATTGCCTCCCGAACATCCTCGGGCGGTTCCAGCGCCATCCCCCGGGCCTCGGATGCGGAAACGATCGCCTCGGCCACCACATGGTTCGAGGCCTGTTCGAGCGAAGCCGCTAAACGCAAAACTTCGTTGGCGCTCTCGCCGGGCGACGTTTCAATTCCAACGAGGCGCGCCCCGCCGACGGTCAACGTACCGGTCTTGTCGAACATAATGGTGTGGGCGCGGGCAAGAGCCTCCAGTGGTGCGCCGCCCTTGATGAGGATACCGAGCCGCGCGGCCCGCGAGACGCCGGCAATGAAGGCGACGGGCGCTGCCAGGATCAGCGGACATGGCGTTGAGGCGACGAGAACAGCTAGCGCCCGCGTCTGATCTCCTGTCAGGACCCATGCCATGCCGGCCAGCAGCAGAGTTGCCGGGATCAGCAGCAGGGCGTAACGATCGGCAAGCCGTATGAAAGGAGCTTTTGTGGTCTGGGCTCCCGTAACCATTTTCACGATTCCCGCGTAAGTGCTGTCCCCAGCAGTAGCGGTTGCCCTCATCTCGAAGGTGTCCGCCGCGTTTATCGTGCCGCTGTGTAACGGGTCGCCCTTCGGACGTGATACAGGCATCGGTTCGCCAGTCAGTGCGGCCTCGTCAAGAACTGCGCTGCCGCCGACGACGGTTCCGTCGACCGGAATGACTTCACCCGCGCGAACGACGAGTAGGTCCCCCACGGCGACACGTTCGATCGGCACGTCCTCGATCGTCTGGCCGGTGCGTCTGTGGGCCGTGTGGGGGGCCCGGTCGACCAGAGATTTAAGGTCACGCTCGGCGCGGGTGACGGCAAAATCTTCCAGGAGGTTGCCGCCGGCGTACATCACCGCAACGACGACCGCAGCCAGCGTCTCGCCGAGGGCTAGAGCCATGCTCATCGACAGGAAGGCGACTGCGTCGACGCCCATGCGGCCCGCCAATAGATCGCGGGTCATCGAGACGGCAAGGCCGATTATGACGGGAACGGTCGCCGCCGCCCAGATCCGGCTCGCTTCGACGCCATGTCCGGAACCCCACGCCAGGAGCCCGGTTAGGAGTCCGAAGACGGCGATCGCGAACAACGCCCTGCGGAAAAATCGCTCCGTCAGCAGGAACGATGACGACCCTTGTGCTTCGTGCATTGGGGTATCCGAGCCGGCCCAGCTTGCGGCTTAACTGATCGGGGCATGGAATTTCAATCAGTTAAATGCGGTTGACCGGCTCTGATCCAGATCAAACGACGAGGGTGGAACGCCCCTTATAGAGAACGTTCGAGGGCTGCCGAGTGATCGGGGCGGCGATTTTTACTCTTGTCGGATCAAGCGAGTAATGCCGTGACCAGGAAGGATCTAACAGTCGCGCCGGCCGCGCAGTCAGAGGCGGTTGCAGGGCAGGGGCCGCACGTCACAGGCACGCACCGCCGCGCCGGGCATTCACCATCGCCGTTCTTTGGCATCAGCGCAGGCGCCAAATACGAGCCGCAGTTCGAGTACTTCGACCGCTTTCTCCGGGCCAGCACCGCAAGAGTAACGCTTGGCCTGTCGCCGCATGCCATCGCGGCAGCCTGGTTCGACTGGGCGCTTCACCTGTTCCAGTCGCCTGGCCGTCAGATGGATCTGTGCCTCGCAGCTTGGACATATCAGGCACGGCTTGCGAGTTACGCGGTTTCGTGCGCGACGCAGTCGGGCGAAGAGCCGCCTTTCCAGCCGCGTGCGGGCGATCACCGTTTCGACTCGCCTCTTTGGCATACGCTACCGACATGCATGCTGGTGCAGCAGTATCTGGGGCTAGAGGAATGGTGGGCGCTGGCTACGTCGCAGATCCGCGGCATGTCGGCGAAGCATGCACAGCGCGTCTCGTTCATGACGGATCAGTTGCTCGATATCGTGTCGCCGACGAACAGCGTGCTCACTAATCCCGTTCTCGCGAACGAGACACTCGCCGATGGCGGTCGAAATCTCTGGCGAGGTCTTGGCAATCTGCTGGAAGACGTCGGCCGCGAAGTGGCAGGCCAGCCGCCGCGCAGCGCGCATCGATTCAAGGTTGGCCGGGATCTCGCAATCACTTCCGGCAGTGTCGTCTATCGCAATCACCTGTTCGAACTGATCCAGTATAAACCGACGACCGCCGATGTGAACGCCGAACCGGTGCTCATCGTCCCAGCGTGGATCATGAAGTATTACATTCTCGATCTGCGGCCGGAGAACTCTCTGGTCAACTACCTGGTGAGCCGGGGTAACACGGTCTACATGATGTCGTGGCTCAACCCGGGCGCCGACGGCCGGGATATCTCACTCGATGACTATCGCCGCGCTGTCATGGAAGCCATCGATGCGGTGGCGAGCTCGGATCCTCCGCATCGCATTCATCTCAGCGGCTATTGTCTCGGCGGAACGATGGCCTCGATCGTCGCGGCGACGATGGCGCGGACGTGCGACAAGCGCCTTGCCTCACTGTCGCTCCTCGCCGCGCAAACCGACTTCAGCGAATCCGGCGAACTCATGCTGTTCGTGGACGAAAGCCAGATCGCGTTTCTCGAAGACATGATGTGGGCGCAGGGCGTGCTGCGCGGCCGGCAGATGTCGGGAGCATTTCATATTCTCCGCTCCAATGACCTGGTCTGGTCGCGCATCGTCGACGAGTATCTTCTCGGCCATCGCCCCCATGTCTTCGATATCCAGGCGTGGAGCGAAGACCTGACGCGCATGCCCTTCAAGATGCATTCCGAATATCTCCGCGGGCTGTTTCTGGAGAATAGGCTCTCAGCGGGCCGATTTGCGGTTGAAGGGCGCGTCATTGCACTGAAGGACATCGAAGTCCCGACCTTCGTTGTCGGTACGGAAAGTGATCACATCGCGCCGTGGCGATCGGTCTACAAAGCCCACCTGTTTACCGACAACGAGTTGACGTTTGCTTTGACCAACGGTGGCCACAATGCCGGCATCGTCTCCGAACCCGGACATGCCCATCGTCATTACCGGTTGAAGATGCGCAAGCCGATGGATCTCTATCGAGATCCGGATTCCTGGGTGGCGCAGGCAGAGGTTCATTCCGGTTCGTGGTGGACGGCTTGGGCCGACTGGCTGGACAAAAAGAGTTCGGGAAAAGTGCCGGCCCGGGACGATACGGTGTCAGCGGGAATTCTGCATCCGCTTGGCCCGGCGCCGGGCACGTATGTTCTGCAGCGCTGATCGACACGAACGATCGGCAAGGAAGGCGCGCTGCCGACGGGGGATTGAATGGTGCGACCGTACCTTGCGGGCTTGATCTCCAGTCTAATCCTGCTGTCGGCGACCGGTGCGGCAGGCGCCGATTCTTCGGACGTCGAAAGGGGCAAGGCGCTTGCAGAAGGGCTTTGCGCGTCCTGCCACATGAATCCCAGCCAGGGTGAGAAGCAGGGCGCTTCGGGCGTGCCAGGATTTCGCGCGGTTGCGAACCGTCCCAACCAGACACAGGAAGCGGTCGTTCGCTGGATTCGCTCCAAGCCACCGATGATGCCGGACCATCATATTTCGCTCGACGAGGCCTGGGATCTCGCGGCGTTCATCATGTCGCTGCGCAGCGTGCCGTAGAGACGTCCACCCACAATACGGCTGCGATTGCCGCGGCGCCTACTGCATACCGTACCGGCGCTGGATCTGGTCGGCCCAACCGCGCAGCAAGCGGTCCGCGATGATGCCGATGAAGGCGATGGCGAAGCCTGCGGTGATGCCGCGTCCCGAATCGGCCTTCGCGAGCGAGATGAAAACTTCCTGCCCCAGATCGCGGGTGCCGATCATGGCGCAGATGATGATCATGCTGAGCGACAGCAGGACGGTCTGGTTCATGCCGAGCATGATCTCCGGTAGTGCCAGCGGCAACTGAACGCGCCAGAACGTCTGCCTTGGTGTGCAGCCGGAGACGGTCGCCGCTTCGATCAGGGACGGAGAGACCTGGCGTATGCCGAGATTCGTGTAGCGAATGGCGGGAACGATCGCGAACAGCACGGTCGCGATCATGGCCGTGACGTCGCCGACGCGAAACAGCATCACGACGGGAATAATGAAGCAGAACGACGGTAGCGTTTGCAGCGTATCGATGACCGTATTGACGATGCCTTCAAAGCGGTCGTTGCGCGAAGCTAGGAATCCGATCGGGATGCCCAACGCCGCCGCGATCGTGGCCGAGATGCCGCACAGGTAAAGCGTCGCCATGGTCTTTTCCCAAAGACCGGTTGCCGCGCAGAAAAACGTAAGCGACGTCACGAGAGCGGCGAGCTTGAGGCCGCCGAACTGAAATCCGGCGAGTCCAACAAGAGCCACGGCGCCGAGCCAGGGCAGGCCCTCCATGAACGCGCGTACGGGGTTCAGAATGTAGATCAAGAGCGTGGTGCGGAAGGCCTCGATGAGGTCGAAGAAATTGACCGTGATCCAGTCGACGCCAGCCTTCCACCACGGCGCCGTCGAAATCGTGATCGACTTGGGTACGGCGGTCAATTGCGGCACCGCCACGCTCAGCACGGTGGTGACAACGAGGACGCCGAGCGCGAGCGTCAGGTAGGGATACCGCTGCCAGAAGCTAGCGTCCGGTGCGTGTGGCTGAGGTCCTTGCCGGGCGGCGGCCTGACTCATACGGTCGAGCACAATCGCCAGCGCGACGATAGCGAGGCCCGCTTCCATGCCCTGGCCGATCTTGAGGGCGCGAAGGGCCAGCAGAACGTCATAGCCGAGACCGCCTGCACCGATCATGGACGCGATGATGACCATGTTGAGGGCGAGCATGATGACCTGGTTGACGCCGATCATCAGCGTTGGCCGTGCTGCCGGCAGCAGAACGCTGTACAGCTTCTGGCGCTTGGTGCATCCGACCATTTCGCCAAAGTCGTTGATCTCTGATGGCACCCGCTGCAACGCCAGAACGGTGGCGCGCACCATCGGCGGCATGGCGAAGATGGCCGTCGCGATCATCGCCGAGACCGGACTATTGCCGAACAGCAGGAGCATGGGAATGAGGTAAGCGAACGTCGGCATCGTCTGCATCAGATCGAGCATCGGCGTCATGACGTAATTGTCGATGGCGGGCCGTCGGTACGCGAGGATGCCGAGAGCCAGTCCGAGCAGGATGCAGACCGGGACGCTGATGGCGATTAGCGCCAGCGTCAGCATGGCGCTGTCCCACTGGCCGAACAGCGCGATGTACAACATGCCGATGGCGGCGACCGCGCACAGCCGGATGCCGCCGAAGGCATAGCCCATGATGGCGAATGCGGCGCAGATGCCGACCCACGACAGTCTCGGCAGCACCGCCGCGTCGGGACCCGGACCGAGCTTCCAGCCCTTGGCCAGAAGGTTGAAGGCCCACGATAGGGGAACACTGAGAATGTCCGTTATCGCGCGCGTGAACCACGAAAAGTTGGCTTTGAGCCAGGCCATGATGGCGCTGGTGGCTTCGGCCACCGGCAGCACGGCATTCGACGGATAGTCGACCGCCCACGGCGCGATGTCGGGAAAGAGATAAAGAAAGCCGACGGCGATGATGGCTGCAGCCCAAATCAACGTCCACGGCGAAACCGGTGCGGCGCGGATGGTCAGATCGGGAGCGGCGACCGTCATGCGCGCGGCTCGTTCAGTTGATCACGCCCCGCCAGCAGATCGATGACGGCGTCGGGGGTCACTTCACCGACGACCAGACCGCCACCGTCGACGACCGCGAACGGCTCTTTCCTGCCGACGATTTCAGCTGCGAACGTCGCCACCTTGTCGGTCATCTTGATCTTGCGGCTGTATTGCGAAGTGGCGGGAGCGGGCCGCATCAGACGCCCTGCCGACATAACCTTCGCGCGCTGCACGTCGCGCGTGAATTCCGCGACATAGGCCGTCGCGGGATGCAGAACCAGATCTTCGGGCGTGCCGAGTTGAACCACTTCGCCGTCCTTCATGATGGCGATGCGATCGGCGAGGCGGATCGCCTCGTCGAAATCATGCGTGACGAACACCACTGTCTTCTTGAGGACGTTTTGAAGCCGCAGCAACTCGTCCTGCATCTCGCGCCGGATCAGGGGATCGAGAGCCGAGAACGGTTCGTCGAGGAACCAGACCTCGGGCTTGACCGCGAGGCTGCGCGCGATGCCCACTCTCTGCTGCTGGCCGCCCGACAGCTGGCGCGGATAGAACGTCTCACGGCCGCGCAGGCCGACCAGTTCGATGACCTCCATGGCGCGCACTTCGCGGGCACCGCGTTCGATGCCCTGGACCGACAACGGGAAGGCGACGTTCTCCAGCACTGTCAGATGCGGGAGTAGGGCGAAATGCTGGAACACCATGCCGAGCTTGTGGCGGCGGATATCGATCAGTTCGGCAGCGCTCGCCTTGAGGAAATCCCGGCCATCGAGTTCGAGATGCCCGGCGGTCGGTTCGATCAGCCGCGACAGGCAGCGCAGTAGCGTCGACTTGCCCGAGCCGGACAGTCCCATGACAATGAAATTTTCGCCCTCGCGGATGTCGAGCGAGACGTTTCGGACGGCGCCGAACAGCTTCGCCGCACTCAGCTCCTCGAGGGTGGCCTTGGCGCTGTGCGTTGCGACGAATTCGGCCGCGCCATCGCCGAATACCTTCCAAAGGTCACGGCACCGCAGCTTGATAGGGCGTTGCTCGGCCGAGCCGGCAGGTCTGACGGTGAAGGGCGTGGCATCGTTCATCTGGGCCATGATCTCGAACGTGCAGCCGTTGGGAGGATGGACCGGCGTCCTCTTGTTCGAAGGACGCCGGTCGTTATGTGCAGGCAGGCGGGCGACTTGCCCTTACTTCGCCCACTCGCGCCACTTGGCTTCGTTGGTCATCGACCCACTTGGTCGCGACCTCGTCGATTGACTTGCTCTCGAGATCGACCTCACCCGACATCTTGTTCAATTCGTTGACGTCGATGGTGTAGGCCTTGGCGACCTTGTGGGCGAGAGGCCACTTGTCGGCCATGCCCTTCCAGGAATACTTCCAGATTTCGCCGTGCGGCTTGCCGCAGTCGTAGGCCTTATCCGGGTTGATGCCCCACTTGGGGTCCGTGTAGCATTCCTTCGTGTGCTCGGGGAACTGCACCCATTCGCCCTGGTACTTCGAGGGCGCCCAGTGCGGCGAGTACACCCATAATAAGATCGGGGCTTTACGCTGATACGCCGAATCCAGTTCGGCGAACATGGCGCCGTCGGTGCCGGCATGAACCACCGTGAACGGCAGTCCAAGCGATACGACGCGCTCGTCGTCAAATCCTTCCCACGTCACAGGACCGCCAAGGTAACGGCCCTTTGGAGCCGTTTCGGGAGTCGAGAAGGCTGCCGCGCATTTGGGATCCTTCAGAGCTTCCCAGTTGGGAAGGCCCGGGCACTTCTCCTTCATGTAGAGTGGATACCACCACTCTTCCTTCGCCTTCGGCCCGAGCGCCCCGAGCCTCTCGGTCTGGCCGGTCGCGTCGGACGTCTTCATCGCCTCTCCGGCGGTCGTGTCCCAGAATTCGACACCGACGGTGACGTCACCGTTGGTGAGGCCGGTCGTCAAGCTGGAGAGATAGTCGGCCGTAGGATACTCGACGTTATAGCCGAGCTTGGCCAGGATGCCGCCGAGGATCTTCGCATTGATGTTGACGCTCGTCCAGTCGAACAGCGCAATCTTGATGGGATCGTTGGATTCAGGCACTGCCGCGTGGACTTGCCCCATGCCGGCGGCGGCCATCGCCGCAGCCAGAACGCCAGCCGCCAGCGTCTTGTGTTTACTTTGGTGCATACGCGAGACCTCCCGAACAAAGCCATGCCAAAATTTCGCCGCGAGTGAGACAACAACCACCTGCAGTGAAATAGTCGAACGAGGTCTGACGGAAGTCAACGTAGTTGTTGCCCAATCTTACGGCGATAGGGAGCCGTAAACTTCAGCATCCCACAGCGCTTTCCCCCCGCGGCGCAGAAATGCGCTCCTCCCGTGCCGGCTATTGGATGAGGTCGTCGAACGATTTGGCGAATGCCGTTCGTTCTGCCGACCACCTGCTTCAATCTCCTTTGCAATGGGAAGACCGGCTGCCGCCTCGCCTGTCGCCTTGCGCGGCGGCAAAGAGCAGATAAAGGACGGGAGCAACCGCGCGTACCGGCTGACTAGCAGCCGGTATGCCGGCGTGGGAGGTCAGCGCCAGATGTCTGTTTCAGGCACAGCCGCGTCTACGGTCGCCGGCCGGATCGGACCCAACGCCATCATCCGGATGGTCGAAGCGCTCGACGCGTTCGAAGGACGTCCTGTGGCGAAGCGCATCTTCGCGGCGTCCGGCAATGCCCACTATCTCGCCGAACTGCCGTCGGAGATGGTTCCCGAAGTCGACGTCACCGCCCTTCACAGGGAGGTACATACCGCGCTGGGCGACAGCCGTGCGCGGTCCGTCGCCTGGATCGCCGGCCGGCGCACTCTGTTGACCCACCGCATTCCGAAGCTCGCGTAGCGTATCGTGAAGGCGCTGCCGCCGGCCGCGGCGAGCCGCATGCTTCTGCTCGCGATCGCGAAGAATGCGCGGACCTTCACGGGCACGGGGCGGTTTTCCGCCCTCGGGCCGACCTGTCATCGTGACGATTGAGGACTGTCCGATCTGCCGCGGCGCCACGTCTGGGTCGCCCTATTGCGACTTCTACGCGGGTACCTTCGAAAGGCTGTTCGCCGTGCTGGTCGATGCGCGGTCGAAAGTGGTGGAACGGACATGCACTGCGATGGGCGCGTCCGCGTGCACGTTCGAAATCAGGTGGACGGGTGCGAGTACCGGATCCCGCATCGTTATTAAACTCGAAAAAACAAAAAATGGCTCCGCGAGATATTTCGCGGAGCCTATCTATTTTGTGGATTGATCGCGGCGCGGCTTACTTCATCGGAACGCCTTCGGCGGTACGGCTGCCGAAGACGTCTGACAGGTTGAAGCGATAGCCGAGGCCAGCCGAGATGATCCACGGATCGAGATCGACATCGGCCGAGATGCCGGTGCCGGTCCAGTTCGCTTCGGTGTTGATCCAGGTCTTCTTGACGTCGGCGTTGAGGTACCAGCCGCCGCCGATTGAGATATCGACGCCCGCTTGCAGCGTGAAGCCGACGGCATCATCGATGTCGAGGCCGGTCCCCGCGCCAAGGCTGCTGCTCTCATCGAAGAAGTGGATGTACTGGAGACCGGCGCCGACGTACGGCTTGAAACCGCCCATCTCGTCGAAGTGGTACTGCAGCGTCAGAGCCGGCGGGAATATCCACGTGTCGCCGATCTCACCAAGTCCAGCAATTGATCCAGCCGCATCGATCTGGTGCTTGGCAAAGCAGCAGAACAGTTCGACAGCCAGGTTCTTGTTGAAGAAGTAGGACAGCGTCAGGGCCGGGATGACCTCGGTGCTGACGTCGGCGTCCGCTCCTGGAATGGCGTTGCCGTTTAGCGAAACGGTAGCATCCGTATCCGGATCGACCACAGTGCCGAGCACGCGGACCATGAAGTTGCCGTTGGTGTCGCCGGCCATCGCGAGCGACGCGGTCGAGAAGGTCGCGAGGCCCGCGAGCGCCGCAATAAAAATAGAGCGCAGTTTTGTCTTCATGTCGGATTTCCCCTGGTCGACTTCGTCGCTCGCCGGCTGCCGCCCGTGCAGGGCTCAGCCCGAACTCACCACCCAAGGCCGAGCTTCTCAATGTTCGCCGTTGTTGCTCCAGGGTTCTTTGAGCGGAATGGCTGATCAAAATCAGACTAGATTTGATGTCCTGCCGGTTGTTGCGAAATCGCCACTCGGAAATTGACCTAGCCCAAACGATGCCCATCTGGTCGAACGTCCTCATCGTCGCAGGGGCTCCGACCTTGATCCGGATCAACGTGCTTTCGTCCGGATAGGCGGATTGTCACCCAGATTTATCACGCAACCGCATCCGATGCGGGGAGGCGGCAGGAGTCATGAGCAATATTTCAGAACTAGTGCCTGCAGGTGAAGCCCGCTCGCGGGGCGACGCTGAAACGGCTAGCCGAATCATCGAAATCGTCACGCCGCACTCAACTCTCGTGACGGGACGGCGGCGTCAGCGGATTTCCGTCGAGTCGGGCCGGGAAGATCGTGTTTACGTCGTCCGCTCAGGCCTGCTGGCGCTTCATGCAACGCTTTCTGATGACCGGCGGCTCATCGTCGAGCTCCTCTATCCCGGTGACATCTATCGAAACTTCAGCACGCTTTCGCTGCCGGACCCGGTTCTCGTGGCCGTCAACAGTTGCGATGTGCTGCGCATGCGCGGCGCTGCGTTCGATGAACTCCTGCGAGTGGGGCACGAGCCGGCGCGGTTGCTTGGCGATTGTCTGACGCGCCAGCACGCTAGACTTGCCTTGCGCGTCGCCACCATTGGACTGCTTTCGGGCGAAGAGCGGGTTGCAGCCTTCCTGGTCGAACTCGGCTGGCGGCTGGGAATGACAACACCGGCAGGCGTGCTTTTCGAGGTGCCCTTGGCACGGCCTGAAGTCGCGGCCTACCTCGCCCTCAATCCCGATACCCTATCGAGGCACATGTCTCGTCTACGTGACAGGGGACTGGTCGAGCAGAGAGGGCGCGGCCGCATACTCGTGCGGGATATCGAGGCGCTAAAGCGTGAATGCCGTATTGCCGAAGAGATCGAAAGGCTGCTCGCAGGCCACTAGTGGCTAGCGGTCATCAGGCGCTGGTCCGTCATTTGAACCTTCGCCCGCGTCCGCTCCTGGCTTCTGTGCGGTCATCCACCGCTCGTAGGCGGTAACCAGTCCCGTCGATACGGCGAGCGAACCGGCGATCAGGCCAATGAGCTGCGGCAATCCGAGGGGGATGCCAAGCCAAGTGCAAACGAAGAATGCGCCGACAGCTCCGGCTAGTCCTCCGACGGCGCCAATGATCGTGCCCAATGCCGAGCCGGACGCAATGCCGATCAGCATGCCGACGGCAATGCCAGGATAGATACTCGGCCAGAAGTGGTCGTCCATGCTTGCCCCGTTCGGTAAACCTAGACGCCTTGCGAATAAAGAGTCTGCCCTTGGCCGAGGTAACTGTCGAAGCAAGCGGCGATCGTGCGCACGAAAGGTCGCCCGCGATCGGTGACGCGGAAGCCGTCGCAAGTGCGCTCGACGAGATGATCCTGGTCGGTTTCAACGAGTGAGCGTGCTTCGTCGATAAGTGGCGCGGCGGCGTCTCCGAAGCGCTCTCTCAGTTCGTCCTCGGCGAATGTCAAATCGCACATCAGTCGCTCGATGACAAAGCCGCGCATGCGATCTTCGTAGGTCAGCGCGCGGCCGCGGGCGGTAGCAAGACGGCCATCGTCGATGCGGCGCATGTACTCCGACGTCGCTACAACATTCTGGGCGTAGCCTTGCGGCAGACGGCTGATCGCCGATGCCCCCAGCCCGAGCAGCGCATCGGCGGCATCGCTCGTATAGCCCTGGAAATTGCGATTGACGGGGCGCGTCACCAGCGGGTCGTCAGCACGCGCGAAATGGTCGAGCCCGATGCGAACGTAACCGGCCGCCTGAAGAATATGCGTTACGCGGTTCGACTGCGCGAAGCGCTCAACGACATCGGGCAATGCCGTTTCGTTGATCAGGCGCTGGTGCTTCAGCCGCGACGGCAGATGGGCGTAGCCGAAGATCGCGATGCGGTCGGGATTGAGTTCGAGGACCTTGCGAACGGTATCAGCGACGCTGTCGCGGGTCTGATGAGGCAGGCCGTAGACAAGATCGATGTTCACCGCCTGAACGCCGCGTGCGCGGAACCAGCCGACGGCGCGCTGGGTAATCTCGAACGACTGTAGCCGGTTGATGGCTTTTTGCACATCCGCATTGAAATCCTGCACGCCGAAGGAGGCGCGCGTCACGCCGGCCGTGGCAAACGCTTCGACCTGGTCTTCCCCCAGGTTGCGCGGGTCGATCTCGACCGCGAACTCGACATTGCGGTGGACGTTGAATTCCGCCCGCATGGCGTGATTGAGTTCGATGATACCTGCCGCAGACAGAGCATTGGGCGAGCCGCCGCCCCAATGGACGTCGGTGACGGTGTGCTCGACCTTCAGATGACCGGCGACCGCCGTGACCTCCGCTTTCAACCGTTCGAGATAGGCTGCAATCGGCGCGTAGCGCTGCACGGCCTTGGTCGAGCAGCCGCAATACCAGCACAACTCGTGGCAGAACGGAATGTGCATGTAGAGTGACAGCCGTGCATAGGCGGGAAGCGCCTGCAGCCATTCTGCAAATTTGGCGTCGTCGATGCCGGCGTGGAAATGTGGGGCTGTGGGGTAGCTCGTGTATCGCGGAACGGGAGCCGAATAGCGTTTGACGACGTCGGGGTTCATGGCGCGAACTTGGCTCTCGGTTCCATCTCGTGAGCTAGGCGCGTGCGGCACTAACCCGTGGACGGAATTTTTAAGGTCCAACGCCTATTTCGATCTTGATTTCGATCAAGTGGAAGCCGTTCGAGGCAAAGTGACGCTTGCTCAATTCATCAGCGCCACGACGATTCCAAGATTGCGATAGGTGACGTCACGAGCGGACTCGACCTTGAATTCGACCAACTTTGCCGGCAACGGCTGGCGCAGTTGAGCGGCAATTTTGGACGTGTCTTTGTCCTTGCCGGATTTTTTCGCGAGCGTCATCTGAGCATTTTTCTTCGCCAGTGCCCGCAGCAGTTTCATGTTGGCACGCGAGCCCGGCAGGGACTCGGCGCTATCGAGCTTGGCCGCCAGTATTGCCACTGGAACGGGAGGTGCGGACACGGCGGCGATCGGCGAGCGGTTCGGGCGCGGATCCATTCCATCTTGCAGCCGCTCGTCGGATTGAGCGACCACTTCCATCCGCCTTTCTACGCGCGACAACTCTCGTGGCGCATTCGTGCCAGCCTGGGCGAGTAATGCTCGCGCCTGTTGCGTCGTGAGTGCCAGGAGTTGTGCGCAGACCAGCGAAAGCGTCGTGATGCCGGCGAAGTATCGCAAGCGGGGCGAGGTCCTGACTGTAAAACGCAAATGACTGTACATAGCTGGAACTCTGGAAAGAGGTAACCTGCGGCGATGTCTAGCGCGGTCATTGGCACGCTGCGCAGTCATAAACTCGAAGCAACGCTGAGGGTTGCAGTACTCGGAACCAGGGTAAAGATTGTCTGCGGGCTTTGTCTTATTGAAAAAGCGATCTTATTTTCAATTGATCGTGGCTTCAACAGCACAGACTAATAGTTTTGCTGCCGGTTGCATCAAGTCAAATTGTCGCCGCAACTCATCATCCGCACCCAGACCGGTACGCGCATTAGGTTCGAATTAACCCGCAGACTGCAGAGTTTCTGGCGTCGTGTGTCAGTAAGGATTGGGTGTCATGTTTGCGTCAAGTAATGGGGTCGTTCCGCAAACTCTCTCGCGCGTAGTGACCTCCATTGTAGTTGTCCTGGCGGTCACTTCAGGTGGCTGCAGCAGTGCTCGCGCGCCCCAAGCACAAGTCTTTTCATGGCGCTTGCTTGCCGACACGTCCGAATCGGCCGTACACGTTGCGGCGAAACCGCCGGAAGTGGAGGATGATGGCGTCGAGGTGCAGCCGCCGCCGCGACGGCAGGCGCAACCCATTCCAGACGATCCGAGCGAACCCTTCAGCCCGAACTACGGCCGCTCGCCCCTGGCCGACGGACGCAATCCGGACGACAACTACGGCGCTGCTGCGCCTGCACAGCGCCAACGCGTCGTCAGCGCGGACGAGTGAACGGCTGCTTCGCTGCCGGATCTCAATCGCCGCCTGCCAACCGACTGGGCGGGACTTGCACCACCGCACCAAACGTCATATAGAACATTATAAGAACGCCAGATCGCGGTTGGTGCTGAAACACGTGGACAACGCAAGCCCGCCGAACCCCAGCTGCTTTCAAAGCGGTAGGGTCGCATCAGGTGAGTCCTGATGATGCGGCTGGCCTCTGCCCGCAGCGCGGGCAAATCGAATTCTCTGAAGGAGTTTGGAAAATGGCCGGTTCTGTCAACAAAGTGATCCTGGTCGGCAATGTCGGCAAAGACCCCGAGATCCGCCGCACGCAGGATGGCCGCCCCATCGCCAACCTCAGTCTGGCGACGAGCGAAACGTGGCGCGACAAGAATACTGGTGAGCGCAAGGAAAAAACCGAATGGCACCGGGTCGTCGTCTTCAACGAGGCCCTCTGCAAGGTTATCGAGCAGTATGTAAAGAAGGGCGCCAAACTGTACGTCGAAGGTCAGCTTCAGACGCGCAAGTGGACGGACCAGAGCGGCGCTGAGAAGTATTCGACGGAAGTCGTGCTGCAGGGCTTCAATGGGTCCCTCACCATGCTCGATGGCCGCAGCGGAGCACCGGGCGGCATGCAGGAAGGCGGGCAGACCGATTACGGCGGCGATGCCGGATATGGTGGCAGCAGCGGCTACTCTGAGCCCAGGCGCCCTGCAGCAAAGTCTGGCGGCGGCTCGAAGAGCTTCGACAAGGCTCTCGACGACGAGATCCCGTTCTAGGTTGTCACGTCGATACTCGTGCTCAATCGCTGCGGCTTGTCCGACGGGTGTTCCGCCTCGGGCAGCTTCGGCGTGTGCGTAGCGATAACGCCGGGTGACAGCGCGCGTGACATGGCCGCGCTGAGGGCACGAATGCCGGTATCGACCGTTATCAAAGTATACGGCGCGACATGGCGTTCATCGACGTGCTCGACCTGGAGGTTGCCCTGTGGCGTCGGGCTCGCTGGCGCGCCGTCGGCGAGAATCTTCTTGGTTTCGATCGCGAGCACGGCCGCGACGGTTGCCAGAACGAGGCCGATCGCAACCGCCGACAGTCCGTCGGCCCTGGTCATCTCCAGATAACTAGCGGCAAACAGCCCGACGACGGCGAGGACGGTGGCGGTGAGGGCTGCCATGCCCTGCAGGATGAGCGCGAACAGCCCGGGATCGTCGGACGGGCGGACAGACAGCGCGTCGTTCATTGCGGTCAATCCCGCGAGGGAGAGTTGCAGCGACCAACCGGTTAGCGTTAGCGCCAGACCTCCGAGGACGTACGCCATGCGTCCGCCTTCGATGAGATAGGACCGTGTTAGCGCTCCCGTGCCCTCGTAGATGGCGAGACCTGCGCCCAGCGAAAAAAGCAGCATGGCAACGACGAAGGCCCAGAAGTATAGGTCGCGGGCAGGCCGCGACTTGGATGTGGGCGCATCCGCGGGCCCGGCGGAGTTCAAGCCGTGCAGCAGCAGAGCGTGACTAGCCGTCGCCACGAGTGAGCCGATGGCTGCGGCGAGAAACGCCGAGGAGTTCGAATGCACGGCCGCGAACAGAAGCGCAAACGCGCTTGCTGCGCTACATGCGAGCGCGACGGGGAGGACGCTTCGGATTTCCGGGGCGGGCACGATTGTTTGGAGTCCAATCTTAGACAGCTGTGAGGTGAGCTTCAGCGAATACCAAAAGGTGGACAGCGCAGCCAATTGTTAAAGTCTGTGACTACACTAACATGAGCCGGAACGAAAAAGCCCCGCCTGCTCAGGCGGGGCTTGATATCGTCGCGGAGCGCGAGTGCATCAGGGAGCGGGCGCCGGGATGGCCGGTGCAGGCGCAGCAGGGGCCGGCACAGCCGGAGTTGGAGCGGCCTCAGGCTTGGCGGCGTCCTTTGCCGTATCGACAGCACCCTGCACGGCCTCCTTGGCTTTCTCGACTGCAGGAGCAACTGCCTCCTTCGCCTTTTCGTAGGCTTCCTTTGCCTTCTCCTTGGCCTGCTCCAAAGCCGGTTGGGCCTTTTCGTAAGCGTCCTTCGTGCTCTCGGTAGTCTTATCGCTGAATTCCTGGGCTTTTTCCTTGGCGCGCTCGAGCAGCGACTTGCGCGGCTGGGTGCGTTCGAAAGCGGGCGCGGCGGTGAGGTTATCCTTCGTCGCTTGCTTTAACTTCACGACCTGCGTGCCGGTGGAATCATCGAACTGAAGCGCCGACAAATGCACGCCGATCTTCTTCTCGGCCATGCCGAAGAAGCCGCCCGTGCCCATTACCACACCGACGACCTGGTTACTGTCGCTGATGATCAGATCCTCGATGTCGCCGATGATCGCGCCCTCGGCGTTGTGGACCTTCGCGCCGATCAGGTGGTCCCTGGCTAGATACTGGTCCTGCGTCTGTGCACCGATGAAAACGCCTGCAGGCGTTGCGGCGTCGCCGGCCACAACCGGGCCGGCCAGGGCCAGCGTGGCCACAACGGCAGCGGCAAGAATTCTCATGTTCGTTCCCCTAATGTCTGCGGCGCGCACTTTCGTGCTTGGCGCCTTGCGAGGTTTTGAGCCGTCATCTGACGACCGCACGGTTCACTTAACCAGCGACTGTAACCAGAGCAAGTCATTGTGGCAAGCTTGCACGGTCGGCTCAGCGATGCTGTATAAGACCATGTAGTGTCAGGAAAAACTTGGGGAGAACGGAACTGCGGCTCCGCTGTAGATTGCCCTTTACGCCTCCTGTCCTGTAGACAACCCGATATGGCCGCGCCCGGCACGGGCGCCACCCAAACTGGGCATACTTGAACGGATAAGCACTTGGCAGATAAACGCGACGACGACGGCACCGGACCCAGCGATATTCGGCCTGTCCAGATCATCGACGAGATGAAGCGCTCGTACCTCGAGTACGCGATGAGCGTCATCGTATCGCGCGCGCTGCCCGACGTGCGTGACGGCCTGAAGCCCGTACATCGCCGCATCCTGTATGCGATGAACCAACTCGGTCTCGCGCCCCCCAAGAAACACATCAAGTCGGCCAAGGTCGTCGGCGAGGTGATGGGCGACTACCATCCCCACGGAAACCTCGCCATCTACGACGCGCTCGTCCGCCTCGCGCAGGACTTTTCGATGCGCGTGCCGCTCGTCGATGGGCAGGGCAACTTCGGTTCGATCGACGGAGACCCGCCGGCCGCCGAGCGCTATACCGAGAGCCGCCTCACCAAGGTGGCGATGACGCTGCTCGACGACCTTGACAAGGAAACCGTCGACTTCAAGCCCAATTACGACGATCGTCTGCTCGAGCCGTCGGTACTGCCGGCCAAGTTCCCCAATCTTCTCGTCAACGGGGCCGGCGGCATTGCGGTTGGCATGGCGACGAACATCCCGCCGCACAACCTCGGTGAGATCATCGACGCCTGCCTTGCCCACCTCGACAAAGCGGAGATCACGATCGATGAACTTTGCCAGATCGTGCAGGGGCCCGATTTTCCGACCGGCGGCATGATCCTCGGCCGCGGCGGCATACTGTCCGCGTATCACAAAGGCCGCGGCTCGATCATGATGCGCGCCAAGGTTCACGTCGAGAACCTGCGCAAGGATCGTGAGGCGCTCGTCGTCACGGCGATCCCCTATCAGGTGAACAAGAAGGTCCTGATCGAGAAGATCGCCGACCAGGTCCGCGACAAGAAGATCGAAGGCATCTCGGACCTCTGGGACGAGACCAACCGCGAAGGCATGCGCATCGTCATCGAGTTGAAGCGCGACGCCATCGCCGATGTCGTCCTCAATCAGCTGTGGCGCTTCTCGGATCTGCAGACGACGTTTGGCGCGAACATGCTCGCAATCAACGGCGGCCGCCCCGAGCAGTTAAACCTGAAGGACATGATTCAGGCCTTCACGGCGTTCCGCCAGGAGGTCGTTACCCGGCGCATCAAGCACCTGCTCGGCAAGGCCCGGGACCGCGCGCACGTGCTGGTCGGCCTGGCCATCGCCGTCGCCAACATCGACGAAGTCATCAAGCTGATCCGCTTCGCGTCCTCGCCGTCCGAGGCAAAGGATCAATTGATGGCGCGAGATTGGCCAGCTAAGGATATGGCGCCGCTGATCGAACTGATCGCCGACCCACGCCATAAAATGGGTGCTGGCGAAGTGTATCGGCTGTCCGAGGAGCAGGCCAAGGCCATCCTCGAATTGCGCCTTGCTCGCCTGACCGCGCTCGGACGCGACGAGATCGGCGACGAACTGAAGTCGCTCGCCCTAGAGATCAAGGACTTCCTCGACATCCTCTCATCTCGCAACCGCATCGTCGAGATCATCAAGACCGAACTCTCCGACATCAAGGCCGAGTTCGCCACGCCGCGCAAAACCGAAATCGTCGACATCGAAGGCGAAGTCGAGGACGAGGATCTGATCCAGCGCGAAGACGTGGTCGTCACCGTCTCGCACAAGGGTTACATCAAGCGTGTGCCGCTCTCGACCTACCGGGCCCAGCGGCGCGGGGGCAAGGGCCGCTCAGGGATGGCAACACGCGAAGAGGATTTCGTCACGCAGCTGTTCATCACTTCCACGCACACCCCGGTGCTGTTCTTCTCTTCGCGCGGCATGTGCTACCGCATGAAGGTATGGCGGTTGCCGGCTGCCACGCCGCAATCGCCGGGCAAGGCACTGGTCAACCTGCTGCCGCTGGCGGAGGGCGAGGTCATCACGTCCATCCTGCTCCTACCCGAGGACAGCGAGACCTGGAGCACCCTGGAGCTGATGTTCGCGACGCGCTCTGGCAATGTCCGGCGCAATGCACTCACCGACTTCGAGAACGTCAACCGCAACGGCAAGATCGCGATGAAGCTCGACGCGGACTGGGCGGGCCGGGGCGACAGCATCGTGTCGGTCGCGATCGCGCGGCCCAAGGACGACGTTCTGCTGACGACGGCGCATGGCCAATGCATCCGTTTCCAGATCGAGGAAGAAGTGCGTCTGTTCAAGGGCCGCGATTCCGACGGTGTCCGCGGCATGAAGCTCGAGGACGGAGACGAGGTCATCTCGATGGCGATCCTATCGCACGTTGATGCCTTTCCGGCCGAGCGCACCGCGTACCTCAAGCAGGCAGCCGCCATGCGCCGCGCCACCGGCGACGAGACGGGCGAAACCGTAGCGGAAGTCGAGGTCGAAGAGGGGGCCGAAACGGGCGAGGATCTGACGCCCGAGCGTTACGCAGAGTTGGGTGCGCGCGAGCAGTTCGTACTCACCCTGTCGGAGAACGGCTACGGCAAGCGCTCGTCCTCCTACGAATATCGGACGAGCGGACGCGGTGGCAAAGGCATCGTCGCCATGGTCGTCAACGACCGTAACGGCAGCCTTGTGGGCGCGTTCCCGGTCGACAATTCCGATCAGATCATGCTCGTCACCGACGGCGGACAGTTAATCCGCTGCCCCGTCGACGATGTCCGTATCGCCGGCCGCAATACGCAAGGCGTGCGCATCTTCAAGACCGACGGCGCCGAAAAGGTCGTCTCGGTGGAGCGCATCCCGGATACGGGTGAGGACGAGGCGGAAAGCGCTAACGGCGAGGTTGAGTGACGCTTTCTGGCCTGCGCAAGCTCAGGCAAGAAGAGGGCCCGGCGGATTGCTGCGTCGGGCCCTTTCCTGTCGAAGTACCGACCGGCCCTTCGGTTTGCCTTGGTCAACGTCGAGGTCCGTTATGGGCTCTCCAGCCGCCCTTGCGCCCGCTGATCTGCCGCGAGTGTTCAAACAAACGCGGAATTGAACATGCTGCACGACGGCCCTTGCGGGCCTGAGGCCGGCGCAGATATGACTGTCTCTATGCAGCGCACAGGCTTTTATTCAGGCTCGTTCGATCCCATCACGCTCGGGCATACCGACGTCATCGCGCGCGCGTGCCGTCTGGTCGACGGCCTGGTAATCGGCATCGGCATCAATCCAAGCAAGCAGCCGATGTTCACCGAAATCGAGCGGGTCGAGATGCTCAAATCCGAAACCCGCGCGATCTCCGGAAAGACAGGAACCGCTATCGAGATCGTGACCTTCACCGGGCTTGCGATCGAGGCAGCGCGCCGGCACGGCGCAACGATCATCTTTCGGGGCCTGCGCGACGGTACCGATTTCGACTACGAAATGCAGATGAGCGGCATGAACGGGGAAATGGCGCCCGAGATCGAGACGGTATTCGTTTCAGCCTCACCTCATGTGCGCCACATCGCGGCAAACCTCGTGCGCGCGGTGGCGTCGATGGGCGGCGATCCGTCGGCGTTCGTTTCGAAGCAGGTGGCCAAGCAGTTGCGGGCCAAGGCTTCCGCCAAGGCGTGATGCCGTGGCTCAATCGAGCGCTTTCGCACGCATCAAGACCGACCTGATCGGGCTCGTGCGTGCCATTCCCGCCGGCCGCCTGACAACTTCTGCGGCGCTCGGCCGGCACATCGACGCCGTGCTGCGTCACGTCGCCTACATCCTCGCTACGCTCGAGGAGGCCTTGCGCGATACGGTGCCGTGGCGCCGGGTTGGTGCGGACGGCGGCGCCATTGGCCGTCACAAGCGGAGGGATGATCAAGTCTCAAGACTGCGCCGTGAAGGCGTGCCCGTTTCGCCGGCGGGCGTTGTTCAGGATCTGCCGAGCCGTATGATGTCAGTTTTCAGGGAACCGCAGTCGGGCGTCAGGCGACGGCCCGCTGCCTCACCGGTTCAACCGGCCTCCAGGGCGCCCGGCAGCCTCGGCCGGCCCAGACGTCGCTTAAGAAAAGTTAAGCTCAGCCAACGCTTGCAGAAAAAGTTCCCTCACTCGGCATCAGCGCGTCCGTATCCGAGCCGATCAAGCTGTCGACGGCTGGCAACGTCGCAGCGGACCTCGCCATCACCGCGACATTGATGGCGGCCACGTCGCCGTCTCGCACCGTTGCTATGCCGACATCGAGGCCTCGGCACTGGCACTTTTTTTGCCAGGCTTGCCAACGAATTGCCGGAGCGATTGCCGATGATGCCGGGAAGGGATGCGCCGGTCGGTCGCGGACCGGCCTCAGATGGTGAGTTGCCCACCACAATTCGAGGGGCCATAAGGGGCGCTACGCGGTTGGTCCCAGCGGCCAGCCGTCGGCAAGCCATCAGCGAAAGGCCTCAAGCGATGCGGCTCATCAACGGCATTCTGCTTTCCCTCGTCTTCATCGGTATCTCGGCCTGCGGGCCCTCGTCCTCGCCGGAAGCCGGGCAGATCATCGAAGCCGCGAATACCAACGCTACGGCCGCGCCTCCGGCCAACGATCCGTCGAACACACTGATCATGGAGCTGAAGTCCGGCAAAGTGACCATCCAGCTTCGCCCGGACCTGGCGCCCAAGCATGTCGAGCGGGTGAAGATGCTCGTCAACGAGGGCTTCTACAATGGCTTGAAGTTTCACCGCGTGATCCCGAACTTCATGGCCCAGACGGGCGATCCGGAGGGAACGGGTGCAGGTGGTTCCAAGTATCCCGATCTTCCGGCCGAGTTCACCCCGACGCAGTTCGAGCGCGGCACGATCGGCGCGGCGCGGACCGGTGACCCGAACTCGGCCAACAGCCAATTCTTCATCTGCTTCACCCATACGCCGCATCTGAACGGCCAATATACGGTTTGGGGTCGGGTCATCGACGGCATGCAATTCGTCGACCGGATTGCGCCGGGCGAGCCGCCAGCCAAGCCCGATATCATCGTTAAAATGTATCTTGCAACCAATCCGAAGTAACGAGAGAGCCGCAAACAACGAAGGACACGAAATGACCACTATCAAAGACCCAGAGAACACGCTGCTCATCGAAACGAGCAAGGGCACCGTGACCATTGAACTGCGGCATGATCTGGCGCCCAAGCACGTCGAACGCATCAAGCAGCTGGCGCGTGAGAAGTTCTACGACGGCATCCCCTTTCACCGCGTGATCGAGGGCTTCATGGCGCAGACTGGCTGCCCGCAGGGTCGTGGCACCGGCGGATCGAAGTACTCCAACCTGCCGGCCGAATTCAACGCCGAGCCGCACGTGCGCGGCGTCTGCTCGATGGCACGTTCGTCGATGCCCAACTCGGCCAACAGCCAGTTCTTCATCTGCTTCGACGACGCCTCGTTCCTCGACAAGCAATATACGGTCTGGGGTAAAGTCATCGCAGGCATGGACAATGTCGATAAGCTCGCGCGCGGCGAGCCGCCGCGCGCGCCCGACAAGATGATCAGCGTCCGCGTCGCCGCCGACGTCGCATGAGCGCGCCAATCCGGACAACGCAAGGTGATCTCGCGATCGCCGCGCTGGCGGGTCTCGCCGGCGCGTCGGGCGTGGGGCTGGCGTCCGTCGCGGCTCACGCGGTGCAAGAACCAGCGCTGGTGACGGCGGCGAACTTCCTCATCATGCATGCAGCGGCCGTGGTCGCTGTTACGGCCATGGCGGTGCGTTCTGCCGCTGCTGCCCCATGGTGGCGGGGCATGGCGGCCACGTTGTTGGCCGGTGTCGCATTGTTCTCCGGCGACATCGCCATGCGCAAACTGGCAGGCTACGGGTTGCTCCCCATGGCAGCACCTGCCGGCGGCATCCTCATGATCGCCGGCTGGATCGGCATCGCTGTCGCGGCTATCGTGGATTGGCGCCGCGCGTAAGCGCAACGCCATCCGATTTGCAGCCTTACTTGCCAGCCGGCTTCTTTGTGCCGGTGTCTTTCTTCGGTTTGCGTTTTTCCTTGGTCGAGCGCTGTTCTTTGCTCATGGCTTATCCTCCGTTGCGGTTGACGCCACGATCCGACAGTTCGCACATGCGCGCAAGTCCGCGTCCGGTGCAAAACTTGCGGGCCAGGGGGCTTAAATGCTACCGGCCTAGCTCGCGGCGGCCATCCGCCTCATGTTCCATCCCGTTCCTGCGGTTTCATGCGCACCGATCTGTTCGATTTTGAGCTCCCTGAGGATCGCATTGCGCTCAATCCGGCAATCCCCCGCGACAGCGCTCGCTTGCTTGTGGTTGATCCCGGCAATCCCAGGATACCGCTGCAAGACGGCATCGTGCGCTATCTCCCGGCGTTCCTGCGTCCGGGTGACGCCCTGGTCCTGAACGATACCCGTGTCTTGCCAGCGGCCCTGACCGGGGTTCGCTTGCGCGGAGAACTGAGCTCGGAGGTATCGTTCAATCTGCTGAAGCGATCGGCTCCTGATCGTTGGACTGCGCTGGCGCGTCCGGCAAAGAAGCTCGTGGCCGGTGATCGCATAGTGTTTCCGAACGAAGCAGGTCCGGCACGTCTCGAAGCGATCATATCTGGCAAGGGTGAAGCGGGCGAGGTCGAGCTTGCTTTCGCCGTCTCGGGCGCGAATCTCGAGGCGGGCATAGCAGCGGTCGGCCAGATGCCGCTGCCGCCCTACATCGCCGGTCGACGGGCGCCGGGAGACGAGGATCGCGCCTCCTATCAGACGATCTACGCCGCGCATGACGGGTCGGTCGCCGCCCCGACGGCCGGGCTGCATTTCACCGATGACCTTTTCGCAGCGCTTGAAGTGCGTGGTATTTCCCGCCACTTCGTGACGCTGCATGTCGGCGCCGGGACGTTTCTTCCGGTCAAATCCAATGATACCGCGGATCACAAGATGCACTCTGAGTCGGCCGTCATCACGTCGGAGACGGCTACGGCGCTGAACGAAACAAGGAAGCGAGGAGGGCGGATCGTGGCTGCCGGGACGACGTCGCTTCGCACG
The DNA here is from genome assembly GCA_963750715.1 of uncultured Alphaproteobacteria bacterium. Classification (GTDB taxonomy): domain Bacteria; phylum Pseudomonadota; class Alphaproteobacteria; order Rhizobiales; family Hyphomicrobiaceae; genus JAGVSR01. The sequence continues at coordinate 83,332 of CAVVRP010000001.1, forward strand.
CTGGAGAGCGCTGCGGACGAGACAGGCGAGATACAACCCTGGTCGCGTGACACGTCGATCTTCATCACACCCGGATACCGGTTCAAGGCGGTCGATGTGCTGCTGACGAACTTCCATCTGCCGCGTTCGACGCTCTTCATGCTTGTCTCGGCGTTTTCGGGACTCGACACGATGCGCGCGGCCTATGCCCATGCTATCGCCAGCGGCTACCGCTTCTATTCCTACGGCGATGCCTGCCTGCTGTTCCGGGAGAGCACCAATGAGCCTTGATGACGACCTCGCCGCGATGGACCGTGAAGGACTGCTGGAAGAGGTCAAGAAGCTGCGCGCAGGTATCCGCCGTCATCGGGATGCCTCGGGTCACGATCTGTGCTGGTACCATCCGCAACTGTGGTCGCTGCTGCCCGATAAGATCGATCCCGCGATCGCTGTTCCGCCTTGGGAGAAGTTCATGCGCGGGTGTATCCGATACCGGCAGTCGCTGGACGAACAGGCAGCCGGTGCTCCCGCGGACCACAAGGATTTCAATGGCTGAGGCGTTCCATTTCAATCTGAAATCCCGCGACGGAGAAGCTCGCCTCGGCGAGATCGTGACGCCTCGCGGCGTTATCCGTACGCCGGCGTTCATGCCCGTCGGCACGGTCGCGACGGTCAAGGCCCTGTATCCCGAGCAGGTGCGCGAGGCAGGCGCCGAAATTATCCTCGGCAACACCTACCATCTGATGCTGCGGCCGGGCGCGGAGCGAGTCGCGCGGCTCGGCGGCTTGCATGCCTTCATGCGCTGGCACGGTCCGATCCTGACCGACAGCGGCGGTTTCCAGGTGATGAGCCTGTCGAAGATCCGCAAAATCACCGAGGAGGGCGCGCAGTTCCACTCGCACATCGACGGGTCGCGCCACATACTTTCGCCCGAACGGTCGATCGAGATCCAGTGCCTGCTTGGTTCCGACATCCAGATGCAGTTCGACGAGTGCATCGAACTTCCCGCTGAGCGCCGCGAAGTCGAGCGCGCCATGGACTTGAGCCTGCGCTGGGCGGAGCGCTCGAAGCGCGCATTCGAAGCGCAGCGGGCTGCTGGCCTCGCGGGGCCAGGGCAGGCGTTGTTCGCGATCGTGCAGGGCGGCGTCGACGCCGAGCTGCGGCAGCGGTCAGCCCGTGAACTCGTGCAGATGAATTTTCCTGGCTATGCCGTCGGCGGCCTCGCGGTTGGCGAGGGCCACGATGCGATGGTCGCCACGCTGGAGGATACGTTGCCGCATCTGCCGGCCGACCGGCCGCGGTACCTCATGGGTGTCGGCACGCCGATCGACCTGATCGAGAGCGTGGCGCGCGGCATCGACATGTTCGACTGCGTGTTGCCGACCCGCAATGGGCGACACGGCATGGCATTCACGTGGCTCGGAAAGGTGAACCTGCACAACGCCCGGCACGCGGAGGACCTGTCACCGCTCGATGCACAAAGCTCGTGCCCTGCGGCGCGCGACTACTCGCGGGCGTATCTGCATCACCTGGTGAAGTCGGGGGAGTATCTGGGCGCAATGGTTCTGTCGTTGGTGAACACGTGCTTCTATCAGGATCTGATGGCAGCCATGCGCCAATCAATCGCCGAACGACGCTTCGCGGCGTGGCGGGAGAAGACCAAGGCCCGGCTGACCGGTTCGCTGCAACAGGCTTGAGGCTCAGCAGCCCCGTGCCGCGACGCCTTCGGCGTCAAAGACATGACCGGTGAGCTGACGACCCTTTTTGCTGGCCAGATACATCGTCAATTCGGCGATGTCGGGTTCGCTGGTCAGGCAGGCGCCGCTCGCCGCATCGAACACGGTCGATTTTGGACCGACGGCGTTGACGCGGACGGCATCACCGGCGATCGCCTGAGCCTCCCCGCGTGTCATTGCGGCAAGAGTTCGAGCGCACCACGCCGGCGACCGCTGCCTGGGTGGCGTTGGCGGGGGCCGGCATGAGGACTACATTGAGGATGGAGCCCTCCGTCCAGGTCAACCGCATGCGATTTCCCGCGACGCGCGTTATGAGCGTGGCGGCAAGAAGCTTATCGGAGACGAGGTCTTCGATATCGCGTTCGCTTTCGCGGCCAGCGCAGTCGTCCGCCGTGATGGCGATGAGATTGACCACGCAATCAAAGTTGCCGGCCTGGGCGACGGCGTTCTGCGTGAAGCGAACGGCATCGTCGGCGGATGCGAACGGCTCGTTGAACAGGACGACGCTGGAGGCCGACTGCGTGAGGACTGCGGCGAGTTCGGTGATCTCGGGAGAGTTCTCAGGCGACTGAATGACGAGGTTCGCCTTGCGGTCCGCGAACGCGCGGGCTAGGTCGACACCACCCCCTGATGTCAGCCCTATTATGAGGACGCGAGCGCCAGCAAGCTCGGGATAAACGCTACGAGAGGAATCGGCTGCTACGACGCTCATGAACATCGGGGCTTGTCTCCAACAATACGCCGGACTTCAGATACCGCCCGACGTCACGATACCACGCCGATTCGGCTAACGACATCTAAACGGCGCTCTGATTCTGGTTGGCTCGGGACGAGGGCATGTCCAAATCGCGGCGCAGCCCGGCCGTGGCGAGTCAACTGCTTGACCGCAATTAGTTACGGCTTTGGAATCACGGCCGAATAACAGGTTTCGAATTGCTTGCATGCGGTCTGTTGTGTTACTCCCGGTCGCTGCGCAAAGCCTGGGGAAAACTTCTGGCATCTGCTCAAGGGTGGCGATGCAATCGGGCAACGCTGTGTGGCCGAGCGCATGCCGAGGCCGGAAATCATGGTGATAGCGAGGGGCGTGAGATTGCGGCAGCGCGTTAGAGCCCAACAATGGTCTGATCGATTCGTCTTTTCGTTTCAGGGATATTGGCAAATGACTGGGCGCTCTCGGACAGGCAATGCTCCCTTGCGGGAATTGAAGCAGGCTCCCAACGAGCAGGCTGATGCCCTGGTGCTGGTTTCAAAGGCAGTCGTGGCGACAGCGATCGGCGTCGGGATATGGCGGCAGTTCGGCTTGCCGCCCGCCCTCGCGGCCCTCGTCGGGCTGTCGCTGTTTGCCGGCCTAGTCGGCCTCTTCGTTATGCGGAGCGGATCGCGCAGGGAGCAACTTCTGGCTTCGCAGATCGATCGCCTGAAGGGGGAGGCAGGACGCGCGGCAACGACCGTTTCGAAGATCGCGCCGCCTGTTGCCGAACAATCGCCGCCGCTGCAGGCCGAGTCGTCGCCGCAGCCCTCTGTGCCGCCGAACGCCGGTCCGCGAGCCGCTTCCCCAAGCGCGCCCCGGCATCCGGAGTCGCAGCTATCTAACTCTCCGGGGCGCGTACCGCCGACAGTGCGCGTTCCCATTCCTATACCGGTGTTTGCCGACCCTGAACTGATGGCGCCGCCGGCCCCACGTCCGCCCGATCCGGCGTCAGTTCCAGCGGAACTCTTCGCTGACGGCGCTCATTTCAATGGGGTACCCGAACTGCCAAGAGAAGCCGCCGAAACGACCCTCATGCAGCCTTACTGGTCGTTCCGCCCGACCGAACCGCACGTTTCGGCGCCTACGCCCGGTGTTGACGCCATGGAACCGTGGCACCTTTCTGCCGACCCGGCGTTCGGTCCGACGCCGCCGCTGAATGAAGTCATGCTTCCGGCGCCGTCTCCGCGTGATGCGGAGGTGGAGATGATCCAGGGCCTGATCAAGAAGATGGCCGACGAGGTCAATGCCGCCGAAGCGCAGCAGCGGGCCGGGGAGAAGGCCGGCGTGGCGGGGGACCGCGACGCCGACGATCGGCTGATCGGGGCATCGCTCGACGCGCTGCGGTTTACGGTCGATGCGATGCGGACATCCCACCGGACGGTACCCGTCAAGCCGGAGGCCCAGCAACGGGTCGAGCCCTCCTTCTCGTCTGCGCCCGAAGCCGCCCCCCGGTCGCCCCGAGCCACGGCGCTCGCCGAGGCGATTTCCACCGGCAACGTCGATGTGTTCCTCGACCCGATCATGGCGCTCGGCGAAAAATCTGCGCGTCACTATGAGGTGTCCATTCGGGTCCGTGGGCAGGATGGTCGTGAGATCGCTGGCGACGGCATGGAAATCGAACTGAGAGGTTCTGGCTTGCTGCCGCTGGTAGACGAGGCGCGGATTGCGCGCGCTTCGATCATTGCCGGCCGGCTTTCCGAGCGCGGCAAGAACGGATCGCTGTTCTCGAGCACGAGCGGCGAGACGCTGGCGGATAGCCGCTTCATGGCGACCGCTGGCGCCGATCTGCGGCGGCAACCGGCCCAGGCCCGCCATCTGGTTCTGACGTTCTCGCAGCACGATATTCGCCACCTCGCGCCAGCCCAGTGGCGCGGTCTCACCGAGTTGCAGGATCTCGGCCTGCGGTTCGCTCTCGACGGTGTGACGAACCTCGACATGGACTTCGGGGCCCTCGCGGGCGCCGGTTTCGGCTTCGTCAAACTGCGTGCGGATGTTTTCCTTGACGGGCTGCCATCGTCCGGCGGCACCATTCCAGCGAGCGACATCTGCCGCCACCTGGCCGGAGCCGGCATGGCGCTGATCGTGGAGGACATCGACGATGAGGCAAAACTGGCGCGCATATTCGGATTTGGCGTGGCGCTTGGCCAAGGTTCGCTGTTTGGCGGCCGCCGTCCGGTCAAGGCGGAGGCCGTTGCGGTGGATCGCGGTCAGGCAGCCGCTTGATGGCCCGCGCCGCTGGGGGTAGGCAGGCGGCATGATCCTGCCCGCCGGCCTCAGCCCCATTCCAATCGTCACGTCCATCGCGCCGTTCGCAGGGAGCCGCGCGGCGTGGCTTGCCGACGTCTGGGGCGTAATGCACAACGGCGTGGCGCCATTCACGAGCGCTGTGGACGCATGCCGGCACTTTCGAAAAAGTGGCGGCCTTGTTCTACTGCTGTCCAATGCGCCCCGTCCTGGTACCAGCGTGGCCGAGCAACTCGACCGCATCGGCATTGCCAGAGACAGTTACGACGCCATTGTTTCCTCGGGTGACGCTGCACGTTCCTTCATCGCCGAACTCGGACCGTGTCCGCTCTTCCACCTTGGTCCGGCGCGGGACCGGCCGATCTTTGCAGGGCTGCACGTGTCGTATGCTGACGCGGCGGGGGCCGAGGCGATCGTTTGCACGGGGCTCTTCGACGACGAGACTGAAACGCCCGAGACGTACACAGCGATGCTGGCGGACCTTGCCGCGCGCAAGATCCCGATGATCTGCGCCAATCCGGATCTTACGGTGGAGCGGGGTGGTCGCCTCATCTATTGTGCCGGCGCGCTGGCAGCAGCTTACGAACACCTTGGAGGCGGCGTGCGCTATGCCGGCAAACCTTATCTGCCGGTCTATGATATGGCCTTCCAACGGCTGGCCCAGTTGAATGGCCGTCCCCTGAGGCGCAGCGAGATCCTCGCCATCGGCGACGGCGTGCGAACCGATATTGAAGGTGCGGCGGCGGCGGGCGTCGATAGTGTCTATGTCGCCAGCCCCGTGCATCTAGACGCGGGTCTTACCCCGGCCGCCCTCGACGGGCTGTTCCCCGAGCCGCCGCTACGTCCCATCGCCGCCATGCCGTATCTCGCCTGGTAGGCGACGGGTCAGGTGGGGCGGGAGCAAAGTGGCGCTCAAGATCCTTTCTGCTTCACGACCTCGACGGGTCCGTGATTGTCGCAATGGTTGCCATGCGGATGATGCAGGTGTCCATCGACGAGGTAATCGACGTGGTCCCCGTGCGGCACCGGTTCATGGCCGCAGCCGAGACCATGAACGTGATCCGCGGCATGGCCAGCGACATGTTCGGGGGTGCAACCATCGGGATTCTTCGGCGTTACCTCGCTGTGTGCTCATCGACGTGATCGCCATGCGTGTGGTGGAGTTGTCCGTCGTATAATGCATAATTGCTTGATGGCGGTATGGCCGCATCCTTCCCCATGTTGATGCGCCTGGTTGTAGCGATGGGGATGTTTGCAAGTCGACATTGAAGCTTGAGCGCGATGGGAGCACGGCCACAGTTAAGGCATGCCCATATTTGGAATAGATCACAAAATCTGGCGCGGTGTGATTTTATAACCAGGATGCTGATGAATGAGCTGGCAACCCACTGAAGATCCACGGTCCGGCGATGCGCGATCGTGCGATTCGATCGAGCAGGTCATCGTGCCGCGCGCCCGCGACCTTGGCGGTTTCGAGGTGCGCCGCGCGCTCCCCGCCGCCGGGAAGCAGATGATTGGCCCATTCATCTTTTTCGACCAGATGGGTCCGACCGAGTTCCTGCTGGGGCAGGGTGTCGATGTACGTCCACATCCCCACATCGGGCTGGCGACCGTCACCTACCTGTTCGACGGCGAGATCATGCATCGCGACAGCCTGGGCACGCAGCTTGCCATCACGCCCGGCGAGCTGAACCTCATGACCGCCGGGCGGGGCATCGTTCACTCGGAGCGTACACCGGCCGAGCAGCGCGCGAAGGGCCCTAAACTGTTCGGGATTCAAGCCTGGGCCGCGCTGCCGAAGTCGAACGAGGAGCAGGCACCCGCATTCGTGCATCACGCCGAACAGGAGCTGCCGCGCATCGACGGCGAGGGCAAGCGAGTTCGCGTCATCATGGGGGATCTTTACGGCGAGCGCTCGCCCGCGGCGTTTCCACATGCGTGCTTCTATGCCGAGGCCGTCTTGGCGCCGGGCGCTGTGCTGCCTCTCGATGCCGAGTACGAGGAGCGCGGCGTTTACATCGTTTCGGGCGAGATCGACGTCGCGGGGCAGATTTTCGGACCCGGCCGGCTGCTCGTCTTTAAGCCTGGCGACCGCATCTCGATCCTGGCGGCTGCGCAGGCGCGGCTTATGCTGGTCGGCGGTGAGCCGATGGACGGTCCGCGCCACATCTGGTGGAACTTCGTGTCGTCGTCCAAGGAGCGCATAGATCAGGCCAAGGCGGACTGGAAGCAGAAGCGGTTCGACACCGTTCCCGGCGACCCGACAGACTTCATTCCGCTGCCCGACTGACTGGCCGGCAGCTACTTGGCGGGACCTGTCTGGGCCGGTAGGTCTTTGCTCTCCTGGCCCCACTCGGCCCAAGCCCCATCGTAAACGGCCGCGTTGGTCTGTCCGAGCACGGCCAGAGCCAGCGACAACATCGACGCGGTGACGCCGGAGCCGCATGTCGTCACCACGGGCTTGGCCGGGTCGACGCCTGCCTCCTTGAAGATTTTTTCCAGTTCCGCCTCCGATTTCAGGGTTCCGTCCTCGTTCACGATCATCGCTGAAGGCACGTTCCGGGACCCGGGAATGTGACCGGGGACGAGACCGGGACGCGGCTCGGGTTCCTTGCCCTCGAAGCGCGCGGCAGGACGCGCATCGACGATCTGAATGCTGCCCTTTGTGACGTAGCCCTTCATCTCGTCGAGGTCGCGGACGAGGTCATTGTTACGAAGCGGCGTGAAGTGGCGGGAGGTGCGCGGTACGGGCGCTCCGTCCTCGATCGGGCGGCCCTCCGCTTTCCATTTCTTCATGCCGCCGTTCAGTACCGCGACGTCCTGATGGCCCATGGCGCGGAACGTCCACCAAACGCGCGCTGCGGAAAACAAGCCGTAGGTATCGTAGACGACGATCTTCATGCCGTCGCCGACGCCGAGTTTTTTCATGCGCGAGGCAAACTTGACCGTCGACGGCAGCATGTGTGGCAGGGACGATGCGTCGTCGACGAGGTCGTCGATGTCAAAAAAGAGCGCGCCTGGAATATGTTCGGCGAGGTATTCGGATTTGGCGTCACGTCTGGAATTGGGCAGGTGCCATGAGCCATCGAAAACAACGAGGCCGGGAGTTCCCAGGCGCTCAGCGAGCCAATCGGTCTCCACGATCCACGTCTTGGCATTGTGCGGCACGCGACGTTCCTCCTCTACCCTCGGTATCCGGCTTGCGGGCCGGACATGTTGCGGGGTCTGTTGCCGTCCCCATCACGGGCACAGGAACCGGTCCTCCTGTAACCCGTTGAACCAGCAAAGAAATGTGGTGAGCCGGGAGGGAATCGAACCCTCGGCCCCATGATTAAAAGTCACGTGCTCTACCGCTGAGCTACCGGCCCACACCCATGGTGCTTCTAGTGTCCGCGCTCCCGGGGGTCAAGGCGAGGCCGAGGGCAAAACGCCCAAAGCAGAAGACATTCCCCTGCGGCACATCGGCGTTGCGATTTTTGCCTATGCGACGCCGCGCCGGCGACGCTACAAGCACAACCTCGGGCGGGACGGACCGCGCCGATGCGAGCGCCCCGACACCGTATGCCCCAGGATCCCGCCCCGATATCGCTATTGCCCCGCAGCGACGACGCGGAAGATCGTCTGCGCGCCATCGGTTTGATGGTGATCGCCGTGACCGTGTTTTCGGCTCTCGACACGGCCGCCAAGTATCTTGTGATGCACTACGGACTGCCCGTGTCGCAAGTCGTGTGGGCGCGTTTCATGGGCCAGTTCGGCGCTATCGTGGTGCTGGTGCCTGCACTGGGCATTCTGTCCCTCAATGCGCTGTTCACGACGAAGATCCCGAAGCTTCAGCTGGTCCGCTCGGTGCTGATGGTGGGGACGACCGCCTTCAATTTCCTCGCACTCGAATATCTGCGGCTGGATCAGACGATCACCATCGTGTTTCTCACGCCTCTGTTGGTAGCGCTGCTGTCAGGCCCGATACTCGGCGAGTGGGTTGGCTGGCGCCGCATGGTTGCGATTACCGTCGGTTTTTCAGGAATTCTGGTCGCAGTGCGGCCCGGATTCGAAGCGGTGCATCCTGCAGTCCTTTATTCGCTTGCAGCTATGCTGGTGTACGCGTTGTTCATGATCCTGACGCGCTACATGGCAGGCGGCGATCCGCCGATGGTGACGCTGTTCTATTCGATGTTCGTGGGGACGTTGTTTGGTGCGCCGCTGGCCATTGCCCACTGGCACGCGCCGCCCGACGCGCTGGCTTGGCTTCTGCTCGCCGCGTTGGGACTTCTCGGCGGCATGGGACATTGGCTGTTTCTGCATGCCTATCGGCTGGCGCCGGCTTCGGCGGTGGCCCCGTTTCTCTACCTCCAGCTTCTGTCCATGGTGACGTTCGGCTACGTCGTCTTTGGCGATCTGCCGGACGTGTGGACGCTTGCTGGTGCAGCGATCGTCGTGGCATCGGGGATTTATCTGTTTCATAGGGAGAGGGTCACCTCTCGCGCCGAAGTGGGCGCTCCTGAACCAATTTGAGAGAACGGCCGGCCCATTGTCGTTAATTTGTGCCCGTAAGGACCGAAGTGACGGGGGCGTTGGTATGGCCAAGTCTGCTGGGGCGTCGCGCGTTGGCCATTATATTTTTGGGCGCGACACGCTGATCGGCGTCGCTCACGCGATGCGCAAAACGAGGTAGTTTCGGGTTAACGGGGGTTTAAATCAGGGGTGGAATTGGCACACAGGGGGGTTTGGAAGACTTTTTCCCGTCTGCTAAACAGGAGTCCGGGGTGGTCATCAGTCATGCGTTTCTCCCATCGGAAAGGCGTGACTCCATGAAATTTGCCGCATCCATTGCAGGTCCCATGACGAAGCTGAGAGCCATCGATGGCGGCAGGCAGGTTCAGCGCGCGTCGGTTGCGTCGGCTGTGCGGACGCTGCAACTCGAACAGGAGGGACTGGATGCCCTCCGGCAGGCCCTGCAAGGGTCTCTGGCGCTCCCATTCAGTGATGCCGTCGCCATTCTCAAGGCCGCGCGCGGGCGCGTAATTGTTTCGGGAATCGGCAAGAGCGGTCATGTTGGGCAGAAGATTGCCGCGACATTGGCGTCGACCGGTACGCCGGCGTTCTTCGTCCACCCGAGTGAGGCGTCGCATGGCGACCTCGGCATGATCACCAAGCGACGACGTCATACTGGCGTTGTCCTGGTCGGGCGAGACGGTCGAGTTGAAGAACATCATCACCTTCTCGCGGCGGTTTGCGGTCGCAATGATCGCTCTGACCTCCAACGCCGGTTCGGCGCTGGGCAAGCAGGCGGACGTCGTGATCGAACTGCCGAAATCAAAAGAGGCCTGCCCGCACGGGCTTGCGCCGACGACATCGACCACCATGCAGTTGGCAATGGGCGACAGCCTGGCCATCGCCCTACTGGAAGGCGAAGGGTTTTACCGCGCACGATTTCAAGATGTACCACCCGGGCGGCTCGCTGGGCGCCAGCTTGAAGTACGTCGCCGACATGATGCACAAGGGCGACCGGTTGCCCCTCGTCGAGGAATCCGCTTCCATGAGTGACGCGCTCGTGACGATGACGGCGAAAAGCTTCGGCTGTCTTGGAGTGCTGGACAAGAAGGGTAAGCTCGTCGGCGTCCTCACGGACGGCGACTTGCGCCGTCACATGGGTGCGGATCTACTCAAGGCGCGCGCCGCCGATATCATGACGAAGAAACCCAAGACTGCGGTGCCGATATGCTCGCATCCGCCGCCCTTGAGATGATCAACTCATCGCGCATTACGTCATTGTTCGTGGTGGAAAAGGGCAAGCCGGTCGGCATCGTGCACATTCACGATCTGCTGCGCGCGGGCGTTGCCTGAACCTGCGCCGGTCCGGAAAGCTGCGTCAGGCCGACTGCACCGATACGATCAGGACGGTGCCGTTGACGCCGGTCACTTTCACCTGAGTGCCGCGCGGCGTGTCAGGCCCTTGAGCGCTCCATACCGTATCGCCGACCCGCACCTTGCCGCGGCCATTCACGATAGCGTCTTCGACGGTCACGACTCGTCCGACGTACTGCGCGCCGCGAACGTTGAGATCGGGTGCGTCCGAATGGCCTTCGAAGGGCCGTGACGCCCGCTTCACCAGGAACACCGTTGCGACCGCGATCAGCGTGAAAAGAATGAGTTGCAGCGGCCAGGTGAATGCCTCGCCACCGCCGACTGCCGCTAGCGCCATGACAATCCCTCCGACAATCGCAGCCGCGAGGCCGAACCAGAGGAAATGCACGCCGGGGACGACGAATTCCAGAGCCATGAGGACGATCGCGAGGAACAACCAGTTCCAAGGGCCAAAACTCGCGATCAGATTGATCAGACTGTCCATATGCATCTTCCAGAACCCGGTGGCGTCGTCGCTGAAACTATCCGATCTCAGGTGACGTTCGGGACGCTGCCCGAACGCGGGGCAGGCCTGGCTCCGGATGCAGAACCCGAGCCGTTGCCACCGAAGGCCTCACCCGTGATCTGGGCCAGTCCCGCCAGCGACCCGATGACGGACGACGCTTCGAGCGGCATCAGGATGACTTTTTGGTTCGGTGCCTTTGCCAGGGACTCCAGCGCCTTTACGTAGTTGTTGGCGACGAAGTAGTTGATGGCCTGAACGTTGCCGTTGGAAATTGCGTTCGAGACGAGTTCTGTCGCCTTCGCCTCGGCCTCGGCTGCGCGTTCACGTGCTTCGGCATCCTTGAACGCGGCCTCGCGGCGGCCTTCGGCTTCCAGAACCACTGCCTGCTTCTCGCCTTCGGCTTTGAGAATGGCGGCCGCCCGAAGGCCTTCGGATTCGAGAATCTGTGCACGCTTCTCACGCTCGGCCTTCATCTGACGGGCCATGCTGTCGACGAGATCGCGCGGCGGCGCGATGTCCTTGATTTCGATGCGGGTGACCTTGACGCCCCAAGCTTCAGTTGCCGCATCCACGACCTGCAGCAGCTTGGCGTTGATCTGGTCGCGGTTCGACAGCAGTTCGTCGAGGTCCATCGAACCCATGACCGTGCGGATGTTGGTCATGGTCAGGTTGATGGTCGCATGCTGGAGGTTCTCGACCTCGTAGGCCGACTTGGCTGCATTCAGCACCTGGAAGAACGCGACGCCGTCGACGCGGACCATGGCGTTGTCGCGGGTAATGATATCCTGGCTTGGGATGTCCATGACCTGCTCCTTCATGTTCACGCTGTGTCCTACGCGTTCCATGACGGGGATCAGAACATGCAGTCCCGGTTGGAGCGTACGGGTGTATTCGCCGAACCGCTCGACCGTATAGTTGAAGCCCTGCGGCACGATTTTCACGGTGGACCACAGTGCAGCGAAGGCCAGAATGACGAGAAGCAGGCCGAACACTTCAACGCCGCCATAAAACTGCATGGTATCCCTCCCAGAAAAGTCCCGCCGACATTCAGCGATTTAGGCGCGAAAGGCTATTTTTCTAGATATGTTTCGCAAAAATACGGTTAATCAATTGCAACCGAAATTCAAATTTCGACCGCAATTGGCGTAATGCAAAAATAAAAAACACGAAAACGCCCAAGCGGGAGAAGCCTAGGTGCCAGGGGCCGGGCGACGGGACTCAAACCGTTAGATCCAGCCTTGCAACTCGCGCCGCACGATGGCCTCGATGACGTCGACGCCTTCTTCGCTATCGTTCAAGGCCGGCAGATACGCAAACTTTTCGCCGCCGTTGCCTTCGAAGATGTGGCGGTTTTCGCCGTCGAGTTCCTCGAGCGTTTCGAGGCAATCAGCGGAAAAGCCAGGAGCGACGAGCGCCAGCCGCTTGACGCCTTCCTTAGCGAGGCGCTCCACCGCCATGTCAGTATAGGGCTGCAGCCAAGGGTCATTGCCGAAACGCGATTGGAACGTCGTAAGCCAGCGTTCTTTCGGCCAGCCGAGACGTTCGCGCAGCAGTCGGGATGTCTTCAGGCAATGGCAATGGTAAGGGTCGCCTTTGTCGAAATACGTCTGCGGCATGCCGTGGAATGTGGCCACGATCTTCTCGGGTTCGAAGTTGAGTTTATCGAGGCTGGCCTTCATTGAAACCGTGAGCCGGTCGATATAGACGGGATCGTCGTGGTAGGCGGGGGCGACCCGCACGGACGGCTGCCAGCGCATGTTCATCAGTGCCCGGAACGCTTGATCGCACGCTGTCGCGGTCGTGGCCGCCGCGTACTGCGGATAGAGGGGAACGAGAAGTAGGCGTTCGCAACCCTGCTGCTGGAGCGCACGAATGCGGCTATCTGTCGATGGATTGGCGTAGCGCATCGCCCAGTCGACGATGACGCGCGGGCTGCCCTGCAGGCGCCGCTGCAACTGTTCGGCCTGGCCGCGCGTGATGGTCTTGAGTGGGCCTTCGTTCTTTTCGTTGTTCCAGATCGTTGCGTAGTCCTTGCCCTTGCGGCCGGGGCGGACTGTCAGGATGATCAGATTGAGGATCGGCCACCACTTCCACTTCAACTCCTCGATCACGCGAGGGTCCGACAGGAATTCCTTGAGATAGCTGCGCATCGGCCAGTAGGACGTGGCGTCCGGCGTACCCAGAATTCAGCAGTAGCACGCCGATCCTGCCGCATTCGATCCGCGGGTGGTCCGCAGGCCAGAATCGGCGATCGGGCTCGAATTCAGGCGCTTTCTGCATCAGGGCATGATCCATCGGAGGTGCTCGCGTAACGTGCGGGCCAACCTAGCGGATCAGTGGCGGAAAATCGACCCCACAGTCGCGGCCAGGGGCGGTTGCACGAAGCCAACCCAGCGAGAGCTCAGGCGCGCAGCTTCTGTGAACGGAGGGTAATGACGATCGGTTCGTCGGCCGGCGGCCCGTTCGAAGCCGGCTCATCCGACATTCTGCGTCCGGCCTGCCAGATCTCTTCGATCGACTTGGCAAGCCCGCCTGGACTTTGAGCCAGCAGCTGCCGTCCACGAGGGGCGGCGGCGGCCCTGAGTTCGGCCTGCCGGGCACGGGCCAGAGTGACGACGTCTGTCGCTGCCTGCGCCGACAGCCGGTTCTCGGGGAGGGACTTTACGAACGTGGCCAGGATCGACAAATCATGATCATCACCCAGCATCTGCGATAGCGTCCGCGCGGCTTCGATGCGCACGTCGATATAGGCCGGCCAGGCGCGTGACAGCAGCTGCATGTGGCGCCAGTGCTGCTGGATCGTCTTGCGCCATTCGTGGATCGCCTCGTCCGTCGGATCCGCATACGCCGAAGCGAAGGATTTGCGTGCCTTACGGTAGCACGCTTCCAGACCCGCAGTGACGGTGGTGAATTCGGCTGGTTTAAGCTTCAGGAGTCGGGCAGCCTTTGCGGCGGTCTCCAGGCTGTGCAAAGCCAGGGTGACGTCGACGGAAATGGCCGGGCTTTTCTCATTGTCTTCAATGACGATCCCGAGCAGGGTGATGAGTGCTGGGTGCGGCTCGGGCTGCTCGGTTTGCAGCTTGAGAACGGTTTCCCGCAGGATCTGCTTGTCGCGGGTCCCAGACAACACACGTCCGATATCGCGATAGCGTGCGTTCTCCTCGGCGAAGCATTCCGGCGTCATTCCTGGTCGCATCAGACGCAACAGGGCGCGGATGCGTTTGAGGCACTTGCGCGTTTCATGCACGCCAGCGCCGTTAGCGCCACTCATAAGGGAGCTTTCCGCGCGCCGGATCTGTTCCGAGGCAATCCGGCGCAATCCCTTTTGCGCCAACTCATCCAGTTTCAGACGATAAGCCATGAAGCGTTCCGGCAATGCAGACGTATCGACTAATTCGATAGCAGAGGCGGGCCCGCCGTCACAGTGGGCGTGGCGAAAAACTTCGCGGTAGGACTGGTTGGGTGCGAGTGCGGTGGGATATCCAGTTTAAAACTGACATAAACCGGGCGTGGACTGACCGAGGCAGCCGGCTTGCGGATGTGCCTTGGCCTCGAAACGCACGGCCGTACCTCCGGAGAGAGGAGCATCGGCCTTCATCGCGGGCCAGCGGCAGGGTGGTTTGCGCGTCCCATCGGCAGCGATGGCAAGTTCGCCGCCGGCGAGGGTGGCAGATCCGCCGCTACCACCCAGACGGCCCGCCCGGCGAACTAAACGCGAGCCGCTGTCGCCGAAGTCACCCCTTGGCTCGATGCGTTCGCCGTCACTTCGGGCAATCGATCCTGTCCTGTCACGTTCAATCGGGTGCTGTAGTGAACCATGATGGCCGTGGCGGTGGAAGTTCCGGCGGCAGCGGACAGCGTCTCCTCATCCGGCGCATCGGCCGCGCCATCAGAAGCTTCAATGCGCTGGCCGTGAATCAGCGCCGCACCGCTCGAATGTCCTCGGCGCGGTAGAGCATCACGATGTCGGCGTCGAGGCCATCGGGCGCAGTGACGGTTCGCCGCCTGGATCCAAACGACGTGCAGGTGCCGGTTCCGCAGGCTTGGGCGCGCCGGGCGCCTGTCGAAAAAACGGAGGTGAGAATCCCGGCGAGTGCAGCTTGGGCGCCGAGAAACGGGCGATGCCGCGCATGGGATGGTGGAGCGATGTGCCGCCGCGCAACCATGGCCAGGAACTCCCTCGCCCTAACGGCTGTGCATGCCTGCGCGAACCGATCGCGAGCCAAGGCACAACCATGCAGTACATTTGGTCTGATTCTCGGCTATTGTGCGCGCGGATTTCGTCAATAGAGCAGGTGCGGCACGACATGCAGTTCGTGGTTGCCGAAGAGCCCTCCGCCTCGTGCCGTTGGACCAGCAGAATTGGTTTGTTTTCAGTTCTTCTGATCATCGCAACGCTGTTCCTGCACCGGTTGTTCGCAATGCCTACTCCAGTGGCATTCAACGTGCTGGGACTCGCCTATATGGGCGGCGCGCTCGCACTGATCACGGGGCTTGCTGCCCTGTTGGGGATTTGGCGATACGGCGAACCGGGCGGTGCACGGGCCGCCCTGGGCATTGTCGTGGGTGGCGGCATATTGGCTGCACCGCTGCTGCTTGTGCCTCTGGCGCACCAGTATCCCGCCATCAACGACGTGACGACTGATGTCACCGATCCGCCCACGTTCGAAGCGCTGGCCGCGGAGCGCAAGGCGCCCTTCAATCCCGCCCGGTATCCGGGTGCCGCATTCGCCAAGATCCAATTGGCGGCGTTTCCCGATCTGAAGCCGCTTATTGTCAACCGCGCTCCCGGCGAGGCTTTCGAACTGGTCGTCGATGCCATGAAGAAACTGCGCTACACGATGGTCTCCGAGCGGCCGCCGGCGGACGACGAGAGTTCCGTTGGCCATATCGAAGCCGTCGATCGTACGCTGATCCTCGGCTTTTATGACGATATTGCCGCTCGCGTCGTGCCGGACCCGGAGGGGGCACGAATTGATCTGCGTTCTTCCTCGCGCTTCGGCGAATTGGATTTCGGCCAGAACGCGACGCGGCTTCGCGAACTCATGCGTCAGATAGGTTTGCGGCTGGAGTCGACCGTGCCTTCTGCCGACGGTGAGATCAGACCGCGAAAACCCGGCGATCCAAAGCAGGAGAACCCTCGCACGTCACGAGACCGCGCTCGGCAAGATGTTCAACGTGGGCAAGGACAGAAAGCTCAGCAGCAGCGTTCAGACGAGCGTCGAGCCCGCGATAGACCACAGCGGCAACCTCCGGAATAGTCGCCGCGCCCTCCCTGATGGCCGCCAGAACCGACTGCTCGCGCACGCGCCGGTGGACAAGGTAGGCCTTGACCATGCGCAGCGGCGTTTCCATGCGGCCGCCGTGGCCGGGCAGATAGAGTCGGTCGCGCCGGTCGAGCATGTTTTCGAGTGACGCCAGATAATCGACCATGCGGCCTTCGGGCGGGGCGACAACGGTGGTGTTCCAGCTCATGACATGATCGCCGGTGAACAGGACACGGCGGTCATCGAGAGCCAGGCACAGATGATCCGGCGCGTGCCCAGGCGTATGCAGGGCCTGCAACGTCCAGTCTTCCCCCGAAACGCAGTCCTCATGGGCCAGTCGCACATCTGGTTCGAAACCGTAGTCGATGAAGTCGGTGCCGGACGGGCTGTTGGTGCGCGATGACGGATGGGCGCCATCTCGGCCGAAGCCGTACGTGGCCGCACCCGTGATGTCCTTGACCGCATAGACGCCGTCGACGTGATCGCGATGGGCGTGCGTGATGAAAATGTGGGTGATGGGACGACCGGCGGCCGCTGTCATAATGGCCTCCCGGTGCGCTGGCATGTCCGGGCCCGGGTCGATCAAGGCGAGTTGATGGGTTCCGAGCAGGTAGGTATTGGTGCCCTTGAATGTGAACGGGCCGGGGTTCTTGGCCACCAGACGCACGATGCCGGGGCACATCGGAGCCGGCTCGCCATAGGCGAACTCCATGGTTGTCTTGAAGGCGATGCTTTCAGTCATCCGTCTCGTCCGCCGTGGTAAGGGTCGCTTGATTTAGGCCCGGGAACGAAACTATTGCAGGCCGGATCGCGTAGCAGTCTACGGCCAGTTGGGCCGGATAGGATAGTTTCCCGCCGTTGTCACACGAAGTGGAAGACAAGCATGAAGGTTCTCGCCACGTCATTCACGATTGCGATCCTCGTAGCCTGCCTAGCCTGCCCTGCGGTGGCTGCGGGTCCGGGATCGTGCGGCAAGGGAAAGGTCTGGAATCCCGACCTGAACAAGTGCGTGAATAAACCGCGCGGTTCCGGCTCGGGGTGGTAATCCGGCGATCTAGGCGAGAAATGGTCGGAGCGAGAGGATTCGAACCTCCGACCCCTTGCTCCCGAAGCAAGTGCGCTACCAGGCTGCGCTACGCTCCGCCCGACCGTATCTATCCGAACTGAACCGGATCTCCGCCCTATATAGCCCCAGGCGAGGCCAAAGAGGAGGTGGCCTTATAGCGAGAGTGGCCGTGGCCCGCAAGCGATGATCGGCGTCTTGACGGTTGCGGCGCAATGGCGTCATTGATGACAACGGCGGCCCTCATTATGGTGCGCGTCGCGCCGGGCCGAAATGCCCCGCCGTTGGGGCGTAGCCAAGTGGTAAGGCAACGGATTTTGATTCCGTCATGCGGAGGTTCGAACCCTCCCGCCCCAGCCAACCAGTCGCCGTCTCTGCCGGCATTTGCGGCTTGGCAACGACAAGGGCGCAAAAGCCCCGTATTGCGGGGCCTTTCGATCTTGCTAGTTCCCAGACGTCCATCAGAGAAGGCCGACAGAGAGAACTTGGGCGGTCCCGGTCCTCGAACTCTCTGATCGGCAATTTTCCGGTTGGCAGATTAGCCCGAGAACCCAAGCTGCTGGCGCTGAGCGGACCAATTGAGGGCGAGGTGCTGCTGGGGCATTAACAATGGATTTGGGCGGGGGTCTCTTGCGAATGGTTTTTTTGTTATTTGCACTCGGCGCAGCGGCTGCGATGTTTGCAGTGATGGAGTACGGCCGACGATTGGGTGTGCGTCGGCCATCTTAAGACGGAAGTAACGCGATGTCGGGGTTGCAATGAGTGGGTCATCGTGGCGATGCAGCACACGGCGAAGTGAGAAATCAAAGATCGTCAAGCAGTGCACGCTGCTTGACTGCGGCCAGTGTCTCCTGCCCGGATACCCTGTTATGTAACTTGGGCGTCACCAAGTTAGTCTCGATCCTTTGATTGACACACAATGCTAGACACGGCGATCATCAGAGTACTGTAGCAATCCACACGAGCCGTCAAAACGGCCGGGAAACCCCAAGAAAATGCGAGTGTGACAGTTCTAGAACTGGGAGTTTATCATGATGTCTTTATTGCAAAAAGTCAGAGCCTTGACGCCACTGGCACTGGTTGCCAGTTTGACGTCAGTGCCGTTGCTGACGCCGGCTGCGCTGGCGCAAACAACTAAGCCGAACATCCTGTTCATCGTCTCCGACGACACGGGCTACGGCGATCTCGGCCCCTATGGCGGTGGCGAAGGCCGCGGAATGCCGACGCCGAATATCGACCGGATGGCGAACGACGGCATAACCTTTTTTTCCTTCTACGCCCAGCCGAGCTGCACACCCGGCCGCGCGGCCATGCAGACCGGGCGCATTCCGAACCGTAGCGGCATGACCACGGTCGCCTTCCAGGGCCAGGGTGGCGGATTGCCAGCGGCTGAGTGGACGCTGGCCTCAGTGTTGAAGACCGGGGGCTATCAAACATATTTCACCGGCAAGTGGCATCTCGGCGAGGCCGACTACGCGCTCCCCAACGCGCAGGGCTACGACGAGATGAAATACGTCGGCCTCTATCACCTCAACGCCTACACCTATGCCGACCCGACCTGGTTCCCCGATATGGACCCGGAACTGCGGGCCATGTTTCAGAAGGTGACCAAGGGCGCCTTGTCCGGAAAGGCAGGGGGCCCGGTGACAGAGGATTTCAAGATCAACGGCCAGTACGTCGACACACCGGAGAAGGGCGTCGTCGGCATTCCATTCTTCGACGGCTACGTCGAGAAGGCGGCCTTGGAATTCCTCGATAAGGCGGCCTCGTCTCCCGACAAACCCTTCTTCATCAACGTCAATTTCATGAAGGTGCATCAGCCGAACATGCCTGCCCCTGAGTTCCAGCTCAAGTCGATGTCCAAATCGAAATATGCCAACTCGGTCGTTGAACTCGACACGCGGATCGGACGGATCATGGATAAGCTCCGTGCGCTAGGCCTGGATAAGAACACCCTCGTCGTCTACACGACCGACAACGGCGCTTGGCAGGACGTCTATCCGGACGCCGGCTATACCCCGTTTCGCGGCACCAAAGGCACCGTACGCGAGGGTGGCAACCGCGTTCCCGCTATCGCCATCTGGCCGGGCAAGACTAAGCCGGGATCGAAGAACCACGACATCGTCGGTGGCCTTGACCTTATGGCGACTTTCGCAGCCGTCGGCGGCGTAAAGCTGCCGGAGAAGGATCGTGAGGGCCAGCCGATCATCTTTGACAGCTACGACATGTCGCCGATCCTGCTTGGCTCCGGCAAGTCGCAGCGGAAGAATTGGTTCTACTTCACCGAGAACGAGTTGTCGCCCGGCGCGGCACGTGTCGGAAACTATAAGGCTCTGTTCAACCTGCGCGGCGATAACGGCCAGCCGACCGGTGGGCTCGCGGTTGACTCCAACCTGGGATGGAAGGGCCCCGAGAAATACGTCGCCACCGTGCCGCAGGTGTTCGACCTCTGGGCCGACCCGCAGGAGCGTTATGACCTGTTCATGAACAATTTTACCGAGAGAACCTGGACGATGGTGACGATCAGTGATGCGATCACGGAACTCATGAAGACCTACGTGCAATACCCGCCGCGCAAGCTGCAGAGCGAGACGTACACGGGTCCGATCACGATTACGAACTATCAGAGGTTCCAGTGGGTTCGGGACCAGCTCTCGAAGGAGGGCGTCAATCTCTCGCTGCCGACGGGCAACTAGTCTGCCCTTTGGCGGTCCCGGTTCAGACCGGGTCCGCTTCCTCTACGGCGAAACGTCCTTATTTCCGGTTAGGATCATCATGAAACGCTTGCTTGTGAAGTCCCTGTTCTTTCTGCTTGCGCTCACAAGCGCTGCCTTCGCAGCCGACCCGCTGCCATCCTGGAACGACACCGCGACGAAGAAGGCCATCGTCGCTTTCGTCGAGCAAGTGACTAAGGAAGGCTCGCCGACCTTCATCCCGGTCGCGGAGCGCATCGCGACGTTTGACAATGACGGTACCCTTTGGGGCGAGCAACCGATGTACGTTCAGCTTGCCTTCGTGCTCGACCGCGTAAAGGAACTTGCGCCGCTGCATCCTGAGTGGACCAGTACGGAGCCATTTGCCTCGCTTCTCAAGGGCGACGTCAAGAGTGCTCTCGCCGGCGGCGAGCGGGCCATGCTGGAAATGGTCATGGCCACGCACGCGGGTATGACGACAGATGAGTTCAGCCAAATTGTTAGTCAGTGGCTGTCGACCGCCAAACATCCCAAGACCAAGCGGCCATACACGGAGATGGTGTATCAACCCATGCTTGAACTGCTTGCCTACTTGAGGGCGAATGGCTTCAAGACTTTTATCGTCTCTGGCGGCGGCATCGAGTTCATGCGCCCGTGGTCAGAACGGGTCTACGGCGTTTCCCCCGAACAGGTCGTGGGCTCCTCCATCAAGACGAAGTTCGAGATGCGCGATGGCCGGCCCACACTGTTCCGACTGCCGGAAGTCAATTTCATCGACGACAAGGCGGGCAAACCGGTCGGTATCAACGCGCATATTGGCCGTCGCCCGATCGCAGCCTTCGGCAATTCCGATGGTGACCTTGAGATGCTGCAGTGGACGACGATGGCCGGAGACGCTGCGCGCTTTGGCCTGATCGTCCACCATACCGACGCGGAGCGGGAATACGCCTATGATCGACAGTCGTCCTTCGGCCATCTCGATAAGGCCCTCGACGCGGCTGCGTTGAACAAGTGGACGGTCGTCGACATGAAGAACGACTGGAAAATCATCTACCCATTCGAGAAGAAATAAGAAGGGGCGCGTCGCACCGTCGCCGATCTGGCGCTTCCACTACTGGCAGGAGCAGCCTGCCTACTCGGGCCGTCCTGACGTCTGCTCGTGATGCTGTGGACGACTCCTTCGACCGGCGCGAGAGCGCCAAGAAAGTGGTTGCCGATGAGGTGACCACATTCGGAGGAGACACAGATGCAGGGTGTCGGTCCTGCACTTGCAACTGCACTGGTCGCGAGGGTTGCCGATCCGAAAGCGTTCCGATCGGGTTTATTGATCTGCATCTCGAGTGCGGCACGAGCGTGCCGCACATCGAGGCATACCGCGTCAAGACCCTAGCTGCGCAGCTCATGCACGAGCCATGGCGTCATGGGGCCAGTCTCGACGCCGATGCGTGACTTGGTGCCAGTGTGGCGACGTATAGTGTGCTCGATGTCATCCGGTAATGAACGGCACTGCCCCCGCCAAAGCCTGCGATCGTCTTACTCAACAACGAGATCGCCGTCATACGTGCGCTACGCGTGGCATGCGCGCACCGGCCGTGTCGCGCCACCCAGCTTTCGCGTTGGCTCGATGCCCAACTGAAGTCGCTCTACGGAAGTGTTCCGCGTCGTCGCGGCGGCCAGCGGTGATCCCGTCAACGGGCTGCGCAGCTTCCACCGCAAGCACGCCCAGTTCGAGCACCTCACATTGACCTACCTCGAGGAGCGTGGCGATACCGAGCGCAAACCGCTGCCCACCTGCGCAAGAACACGCCGATGCTCCTCTGGTTCCAGCAATACTAGCGTATCAAATGCCCCTCAGCGCCAAGTCAGACGCACGCGAGTGCTTTCCGCGCCTTGCAGGACAAGCGCCCGTCAGCGCCATGCGGACCAGTTGAGTTGACCTCATCAGTGGGGAGCTATCGGCTCCCTGATGATCCGGACAGTTGTCGCTTGGTTTCAGAGGATCGAATCAGTCTCACATGCTAGCAATGTCACGGCATTAAATGGAAACGGGAGAACTAATCTCATGAAGAAGGCCCTAGCCGAGTTTATCGGAACAATGACCTTGGTGCTGTTGGGTTGCGGGGCTGCAGTTATCGCAGGCACGCAGGTCGGTGTGCTCGGCATTGCTGTGGCCTTTGGCCTCGCATTGATCGCCATGGCCTACGGAATTGGCCCGGTTTCCGGGTGTCACATCAACCCCGCCGTGAGCCTCGGTGTACTCGTGGCCGGACGCATGAGCGTCGGTGATTTCATTCAGTACGTCATTGCACAATGTCTCGGCGCCATTGCGGGCGCGTTCATCCTCTACATGATCGCGTCAGGAAAACTGGCGGGCTATGACGTCGCCAGGCTCGGTCAGAATGGATGGGGTGCGGGATATCTCGGAGAATACGGTTTTGGCGCTGCGTTCACGTTTGAGGTGGTCGCGACGTTCTTGTTCCTCGTCGTGATCCTAGGTTCAACCCAGGCAAGCGCCCCTGGCGCCATGGCGGGATTGGCCATTGGTTTGGCGCTGATCGCGATCAACATCTTTGGCATTCAGATCACCGGTGCGTCCGTCAACCCTGCGCGCAGCCTCGGTCCGGCGCTATTCGTGGGCGGAAAGGCCATGGCACAGTTGTGGCTATTTATCGTGGCGCCTTGCCTGGGTGCTGCGGCAGCAGGACTCTTGTTCAAGTCAGGCCTTCTGAGCGCTGACACATAGAGCATTTGTTCGCGACGGGCCCAAACGTTTGGGCGTATTTTCATCGGTAATCTTGCGAGAATGGAAGCGCGATCCGCAAAATAACGGATCGCACTTCTTTCACGTGGGGATGGTGGGAGGAAGGAGTGGCAACTGTTGGCCATCGCGTTGTCCCCTTAACGTCCGCTTTCGGGCTGTAGTGGATCGATGTCCGGCATGCGCAATGGGACCTACCCCACCGCTACCCGGGGAAGCGAATGACGGGCCTAGGTGTGCAGATCCGGTTGCGCCAATGCCGGTGAAGCTTTCTCTTGGTCGGAGTGACGCAACCGGATCATTGAGCATGGCGCTTTTTATTCGAGGTCTGCTCTAGGAGTGCAGCGGTAGGCGGGAGAACGAAGCAGGGTGGGGGATTTGGCCCGTAGCAGCTATTCCACGTATTGCGCCAGGTAGTCAGTTCACAGGCCTGGAGCAGTCGTCGTTGTTACGGTGTCTTCTGTCTCTAACCAAAGCGGACAAGGATAACCCCTCGGCAGGATCGCGATGATCTGATCGTCCGAAAACCTGCTCTTACGCGCCGTCTCCTATCCGGGATGCCGGACTCTAGCCTCGGGGATCAAAAGCAGGTCAGTTTGGATGATGGATGTTGAAGCAAGAAGGGCCCCCGCCGTTACCGGCAAGGGGCCCCATGCTCGTCGAGCGCCCTCTGGACCAACCCCGCTTGCCAGTCCGCTCAGACGATGTCTTGAGGATTCCCCGTTGCCACTCTTGCGTCGAGTCAATTGCCCAACAGGCAGTGTAATGTGTCGTGATCTGTGGTTAGTTTGTCACATATCCAGGCAGTGCACCCAGTGCTGCGCATGGGCCAACCGAGAGGCGGATTCAGGAAGATTCAAAGCTCGATGGCCGTCAGACTGACCCGCAAAGAGCCAGAAATAATATTGACGTCAGGGTTCTCAAGGCACATCGTTTCAGTCAACTCGGTCGCGCGATAACGTCCGGATCATGGGCGCCTTTCTAAAGATCTTCATCATCATGGTTCTGGCTCTTGCCTTCATCGGCTGGCTCGCAGACCGCCGGCAGGCTGCGAACAAGCGCGATGTTACGCCTGGACTTTCGTTTCTGCCCGGTGACATCAAATACGAGAGCCCAAACGGAAACGTCCGTGTCTATTTCCCTATCACGACGTCGATCGTCCTCTCGTTAATGTTGACCCTGTTTCTCCGCTTCTTCGGCTGATTGCATGCGGCTCTGTCCGCTGTGTTTAGCCGAAAGCGAACTGATCAGCCTGTAAGGAGTATGAACGATGGCTAACCTGTACGAGATCCTGGCTAGTGCGCAGGGTGGGACAGCGCACGATAACTAGTCAGAAGATAGACTTTGCTCGTGCCTCAACATGCCCACCACCCCGGCGAACGGCCCCTGGCTAGAAGCCAAAATTGCGCCTGAAGATGTCGTCTGCCGTCGTAGTCTCGCGGCGAGTTCCCGGGAGGGAAAGTTGAGCCTCCAGTCCCCGGACCAGCGCCCAGGCCGAACATCTCTCCCCACCCAGCTTTCGGATTCCGGCGTAGGTACGGCCGACCTCCCGAGTTCAGTCCACCGGACAAGCTCGACGGGGGCCAAATGATCTTTTCATATGTCGATTACGTCCCATTTTCCGTCGAGAGCTAGCTCGAGGCGCCGCGTATGGCCATAAACGTCACGTGCGCTCTGGATTTTACCGTCGTCATCCACCCTGCATAGGGACCCCGAGCCGCTTGCGTAATAGGACGACGTGTGGGTGGGATGTGCCAAGCTTGAGCCTTGGTCCTCCCAATGGAAGCTTGACGTTTTGCTTGCCCTGGCCGGCGTCCTCGCGAAGGGCGAGATACTTCTGCCTCAACTTCTCGAACTGAGAATGCTTCGGGTTTAGGCCGCGCAGATAGGCATCCGGCTCCGCTGCCTCAGTGATCTCCTCCAGCACAAGTTTTGGATCTCGCAGTTGCGGTCGTCTGTCGAGATACGAACTCAGCTGAACCGCGGGATTATTGATGCGGCCGCCGCGAGCTTGGCGCGCATACTTGAGGATAGCCAGTGAAAGCTGTATTTCGGCGTGGGCAAGAACTTGAGGAGAAAGTTTTCCGCCGCCAGCGCTAACAGAATCAAGTGAGGGGGTTTCGAAAGCGCTGGGATCAAGGCCCCAGTCGCCAGCATGCTCGATCTCGTTGATGACCGCCAAGGCTTTGGGCGTCAGCCCTGTCTTGGCGACCCAGACAGCCTTGTAGTTGTGAGACGTATAATAGGTTGAAAGACCCTCGCGATCGTCCGGGTCCACATCGGAGGGACTGGACGCGAGGACCTCTTGCTGGATGGAATGCGAGACAAGCTGCTCCTCTGTGTACACAAGGTCCGGCGTGGGAACGAAAGTCGAGGCGTCCGGCTCAATGGCGATCGCCGGCGCCGTGAAGCCCAGAGAAACGGCAATCACCAATGCGATGTTGGCAAACCAGCGATCGGTGCTACGAGCTGCCGCTACCGAGAGAGTACCTCTGCGCGCTAACGGAAAGCTGGGAACAGCCATCGTGACCGCCACTCAGGTGTGCAAATGTGTTGTAACAATAGGGAGAGGATTAAGCTGCTGGCCGAGGCATGCTCGTAGGCCAGATGAGCCTTTCCCTCAAAATACGGT
>CAVVRP010000002.1:0-35746 GCA_963750715.1 uncultured Alphaproteobacteria bacterium
GAGGGCGAGGCCACCTTGATGTTGTGCTGGCTCTGTGCCTTCCGCTTGCCCTCCTGGTGTGACGCCCCCCAACGAAATATGGTACGGTAAGCGTAGGCATTGGGGGAGCCTCATGTCGACACTGGCTGCATCAATGCGTTCCATGTTCAATCACGGGACATTGTCTCGGTTTGGGGCTTACTTAGCGCTCTGGATTGTTTTGATTGAATTCAGCGTGACCAATTTTGCGGTCGGGCTGCTGGCGGCCACTTGTGCAACATGGATAAGCGTAGGTCTCTTGCCGGTCGACCGGCCACGTCTCGCCTGCCGCTCTCGTGCGTTTTGCCGTGCGCCTCCCATGGCAGTCGCTAGTGGCAGGGGCGGATGTCGCGCGCCGGGCGCTCGACCCGCGAATGCCGCTTCAGCCGGGTTTCATCACCTATGCCACCCGCCTGGAGAGTGGCCCAGGACGTGATGCCTTTCGCGCGTTTGATGAGTCTTCAGCCCGGAACTTTGCCGGTCGGGTTGAGGAGTTCCGACGCTCTGCTGATCCATTGCCTTGACACGAGCCAACCGGTTGCAGCCAATCTTGCAGCGGAAGAAGCGCTGTTCGCGCGGACTGACGAGAGGCGGGCAGAAACGCCCGGCTCGCAATGATTGAGTTCCTGTACGTGGCTGCCGCCCTGCTGCTGCTGCTCACCGGTCTTGGTCTTGCGCGGATGATGTGGGGCCCGGCTCCTGCTGACCGGATGATGGCCGCGCAGTTGTTGGGCACGGGCGGCGGTGCCATTGCGCTCCTGATCGCAACCGCCAGCGGCATCACCGCCATCATCGATATCGCCCTCGTTCTGGCCTTGCTCGCAGCGTTCGCAGCCGTCGCACTGACCCTTGGCGAACCAGGTACGAAACAGCCCGGCCGGGCAAGCCAATCCATGAGCCTCGTGGTCGACATTTTTACGATGGCCGCCGTGGGCGCGGGGCTGTTCTTCTTCCTGGCTGGAACTGTCGGGCTTCTTCGCTTCCCAGACACGCTAACTCGGCTGCACGCGTTGACCAAGGCGGACAATCTGGGCTTCGGCCTCATCGTGCTCGGTCTCCTGCCGCAGAGCCCGGATCGTGCTGAGCGGACTGAAGCTCGTCGTCGTTTGGGTGCTGGTGCAGCTTGCCGCGGCAACGGCCAGTCAACTGATCGCGCAGTTGCGTAAGGTCGGAGCATCGGCATGAACCTGCTGCCTGATCTCGCGCTGGTACTACTCATCCTGACCGCAGCCGTTTGGACGGTCGCGGTGCGCGACAGGCGAGATGCGGTCATCGGTTTCATCGTTGTTGGCCTTCTTCTGTCACTTGCCTGGATGCGTCTCAACGCCGTCGACGTGGCGCTGACCGAGGCAGCCATCGGGGGTGGCGCGACGGGTCTGCTGTTGTTGCGCGCATGTGCACGGCTGGTGCCGTCCGAGGCCGAAGGCGTGCTGCCCCGGCTCTGTCTGCGGATCTTGACGGGGCTGCTTTGCTCGGTGATTGCAGTGGGGCTGGCCGGCGATCGTTCTGATGCCGGTCGATCCGCCAGCAACGTTGGCACCAGAAGCAGCAGCTAACATGGGTGAATTCGGTCTCGGCAATCCCATTACCGTCGTGCTGCTGGCTTACCGGGCACTCGATACGCTGTTGGAAAAGGTCGTGCTCGTGCTGGCACTCATCGGCGTTTGGACGCTGACGCCCGATGAGTTCTGGGGCGGTGCGCCGGCGTCACTGCGCGCGCAGCAATCCAGCGGGGCACTGACATTTCTGGCGCAAGTGCTGCCGCCGGTTGGCGTCGTCATCGGCGTCTATCTGATTTGGAACGGCGCGGACCATCCCGGCGGCACATTTCAGGGCGGTACGGTTCTGGCGGCGATGTGGCTGCTGGTGATGATGGCTGATCTGCGCGAGCCGCCAGAGATTCGCCTGCGCACGTTGCGATTGCTGGTGGTCCTGGGGCCCGTCGTGTTCCTTGTCGCAGGGTTCGCAGGGTTCTGGATCGCGAATGGCTTCCTGTCTTATCCGCCCGCCTTTGCCAAGCCGATCATCGTCATTGTCGAGGCGGCGCTCGCACTTTCGATCGCGGTCATTCTGGGCATGTTGGTGGCTGGTCCTGCGGCAAGGCCCCGCGATGATGAGCACCGCCACTCTGTATGGTCTTTGCGCCGCGGGTTTGGTGGCGATCGGGCTTTACGGCCTCGTGCTTCACCCCACACCGCTGCGCAAGGTCATTGCATTCAACCTCCTGGGAAGCGGCACCTTCCTTCTGTTCGGCATCGCTGCACGGCGCGGGGCGGCCGCCGGATTCTTGCCGATCCCGTGCCGCAAGCCATGGTGATAACCGGCATCGTCGTCGCCTTCGCGTCGACCGCCTTGGCGGTGGCCCTGCTGTTGCGGCTGCAGGAGACGGGCGCATCATCGATCGAGCCGACGTCGCCCGAGCAGCAGGACGACGGCGCGTCATGATGCGTGCCGCTTACGCCACGTCCGAGGGTGGCGCGCTGCTGGTCATCGCCGTTATGCTGCCGGTCGTCGGGATGCTCGCGATTTTTGCCCTTGGCCTGCGGCGGGCCGAGCGAATTGCCTATCTCGTCCTACCCGCCGGCCTTTTGATTGCGCTCGCTATCGCGGCTGAGGTCGCGCGCACCGGCGCGGCCGTCACATACGTGTTGGGCGGCTGGCAACCGCCGCTCGGCATTGCGCTGCGGGCCGATGGACTGTCGGCGACCCTCATGGTGTTGACAGCACTGGTGCTGTGCGCGGTCGGCCTGTTCGCCCGAGGAGCGTTCAGCACGCCGCCGGGCACGTCCGAAGCCCGCCGTCCGATGGTGTTCTGGACATTGATGCTCGGGCTCTGGAGTGCGCTCAATACCGTGTTCCTGGGGCAGGACCTATTCAACCTGTTCGTCGCGTTGGAGCTACTGACGTTCAGCGCAGTGCCGCTCGTCTGCCTCGACGGACGGCGCGAGACCGTGCAGGCGGCGCTGCGCTATCTCTTGTTCGCGCTGATCGGATCCGTCTTCTATCTCATGGGTGCAGCAGTGCTCTACGGCGCCTATGGCACGCTCGATATCGCGGGGCTGCGCCTGCTGGCTCGCGATGATCTGGCGACGTCGGTCGCGCTCGGTCTGATGATCGTCGGGCTCATGGCGAAGGCCGCGTTGTTCCCGCTGCATTTGTGGCTACCGCCGGCCCATGCCGGCGCGCCGGCGGCAGCCAGCGCGGTTCTGTCGGCATTGGTCGTGAAGGCGCCGTTCTTTCTGATCCTGCGGCTTTGGTTCGACGTGGCGCCGCAGCCCGGCAATGCGATGGCCGCCCAGATGCTGGCCTGGCTCGGCATTTCCAGCATCATTTTCTGCAGCGTCATGGCGCTGCGGCAGGTGCGTCTCAAGCTGATGATCGCCTATTCGACGGTGGCGCAGGTCGGCTATCTGTTCCTGGTGTTCCCGCTCGTGATGGCCAGCGATGCGCCGAGCGCCTGGCAATCGGTTGGCTGGACGGGGGGCGTGCTGCAGCTCGTCTCGCACGCACTTGCCAAGGCCTCGATGTTTCTCGCGGCCGGCCTGATCGCAGAAGCACTCGGCCACGACCGCATCGACAATCTGAACGGCGCGGTGACGGCTGTACCGATCAGTGTCGCGGCGTTCGGTCTGGCGGGACTGTCTCTGATGGGGCTGCCGCCAAGTGGCGGCTTTGTCGCCAAACTGATGCTGCTGACGGCTGCAACCGAGACCGCCAACTGGTGGATCGTTGCAGCGATCCTGGTGGGCGGCATCCTGGCGGCGAGCTATGTGTTTCGCGTTCTGGGCCGGGCGATGGCCGCGCCGGACAGCGGCTTTGCCTCAAGGCTCACATCCCGCTGTATCGTGAGTTGGCCGTGCTCGGCCTCGCGATCTGCGCTGTGGTGCTCGGCTTCGTGCCGCTTCAGCCGTTCGCCTTTCTCGGCATCGGTCGTGTGGGCCTGCCATGACGGACTCGGGCCTTCTGCTTGTCGCGACGATGGCGGTGCCCCTTGCCATGGTGGTGGCCTGTCTCTACTCCGCGTTTTACGCGCGCATACTGACATGGCTGCCGCTGGCCCCGGTTCCTGGCCTGCTTGCAGCCCTTCTCGAGCGCGGCGACAGCATCGTCATTGCCCCGGCGCCGCTGCGGTTGACGCTGGCCCTCGATGACGTCGGCGCGATGTTGCTCGGCGGCGCGTCGCTCTTGTGGGGCGCTGCGGGCCTCTATGCCTCGATCTACATGCGCGGACTGCCCGGCATTGGCCGATTTGCGATCTGGTGGCTTCTGACGCTGACCGGAAGCCTGGGCGTCTTCATCGTGGCGGACATGACGAGCTTCTATCTTGTCTTCTCGCTCGCGAGCCTCGCCGCCTACGGCCTCGTCGCTTTCGAGGATACGGCGCGCGCCCGGCGGGCGAGCCTCGTCTATATGGCGCTCGCTCTTCTGGGCGAGGCACTGATCCTGCTTGGCTTCGTCATGCTGGTGACGGCGACGCCGGGGGGCAATCCGCTTATCCGCGATGCCGTCGCGATGCTGCCGGGATCACCGCTGGAAAGCCCGACAGTGCTCCTGCTCATCCTCGGCTTCGGCCTCAAGATGGGGCTAGTACCGCTGCATGTGTGGATGCCTCTCGCCCATCCCGTGGCGCCGATGCCCGCCTCGGCAGCGTTGAGCGGGATCATCGTCAAGGCCGGTGTGATCGGGCTGATCCGCTTCCTGCCGCTGGAGGTGCCCTTGCCCGACTGGGGCACGGCGCTGATCGTGCTTGGACTGCTCACCGCCTTCTACGGCGTCATCGTCGGCGTGACGCAGCAGCACGCCAAGACGGTGCTGGCCTATTCGACGGTCAGCCAGATGGGCGTCGTGGCGGCCGTGCTTGGGGCCGGGCTGACCACCGGCGCGCGGGGGACAGCCGCACTCGCTGCGTTCTATGCGCTGCATCATCTCCTGGTCAAAGGCGCGCTCTTCCTGGGTGTCGGCATTGTCGGGGCCACCGGCACGCGCCACCTGTCGCGCGTGCTCGTGCCAATGGCACTCTTGGCGCTCAGCCTCGCCGGGCTGCCCTTTACCAGCGGCGCACTGGCCAAGTTCGCCACAAAGCCGCTGTTCGGCGATGGTCTACCCGCACTGCTCGCCACCCTGTCGGCCTCGGGCAGCGCTCTGCTGATGCTGCATTTCCTGGACCGCCTCCGGCCGCTGGCGAAGGAGAACCCCGCGGCAACCCCGCAGGCGGGCCTCGTCTTTGCCTGGGCGCTTGTCGCGGCGGCCTCTCTGATCCTGCCCTGGGCGCTGTTCCCCGAGGTCACGGACTATGCGCTGTCGGATGTCAGCAGCGCCAAGGCCCTGTGGGGGGCCTCCTGGCCCATCGCGATCGGTGCGCTGCTGGCGCTCCTCCTGAAGCGCCTGGATGCCCGGATTCCCCGCATTCCGGAGGGCGATGTCATCGTCCTGCTCGAGAGGCTGGGGCCTCTCGTGGCGCGCATTGGGACCGCGCTCGAACGGACCGACCTCGTGCTCCGGCGCTGGCCGGTGGCGAACATCGTGCTGCTGACCCTCGCCATCGCCTTCGGCGCGACCCTGCACTTCGCGCACTAGCCCGGCGGCGATACACTCAACAAACGGCTCGGCGCCGACGTTCGGCATCCGCCACGGACACACATCGGCGCTGGAGACGGCTCAGACGCTGCGTGATGAACTCCCCTGCAAGAAGACCTTCAACCTCTTCCAGGATCCTTTCGAGCGGGCCGATATCACGTCCAATACTTATTGGGATTGGAGCCTGAACAATATTGGACAGGTCTACGGCTCGATGGAACAGGTCTTTGCGTTCGTGGAGACGTTCAAGGGGTTTCCGCCGCGCTCATTCCCGCCCAGCTTCGTCCCTTCGAGAATTATGGTAGAGACGATCGACGCCACCAGGGCGCGAGGAAGCGGCAGGCGGGAGGTGAGTAAAGGGTGTTTCAGAAGACCACGGCCTCAGAGTTAAGAGTGCAGACAAGGCGCTAGACGAAGCCCTGAAGCGGTGGATCTCGGTCGATGCCTAGATCGGCTCTAAGTACCGGTGGGGTCAGCGGCGGCAGTCAGACTTGGCTTGGAAATAAGTCTACCCAACTCGACAAGCCGACGAAGCTCATTCGCTGGACGACGAATGTCCTGTGCCTAGGGCAGTCCTGGCCCTTAACATCATTTTCGCCTAGCCGCACGGGATCAATGTCCGGACACTGACAACGGCATGGTCACCGTCAGGAAGCCGCTATCACCCTCAAGCCGGTTCTCGACATCGAACTCGTGGAAGTATTTGAGGCTGGTACTGACCGGGATCTTGCAGAGCTCGAAGTTGATATTGACGACCGGTCCCAGGGCGGCGACCCGTCCCTCGAAGTCGCCGAGCCGGGCTCCGGCACCGCTATCGCCCGTCACCTGGTCATAGTAGTAGCCGTTGATGCCGATGCCGAAGCTCTTGGAGAAATTCTGCACGGCGGCCGCTTCAAAGTGAAACTCGGTACCGGTCTTGTAATCGGTATCGGGGTTCTCGGCATTGAACGTGAACCCGGCGGCGGCGGATAGCTCAACGCCTCTCGCCTGGTCGAGCCAAGTCACAGCGCCCGTGACATCGAGAGCCCATCGATTGAACCCGATGTTGGTGATGTCGCCCTTTTCCCAATACCCGATCGGGACGTTGAGCAGCGTGCCGATGTTCCAATGCCAGTTGCCCTCGTGCCAGCCCAGTGCCGCACCCAGAACTGGGTCCCCGAAATGCCAATCGTCGTCTTGAACACCCCCAGAGAGGCCTGGACCACCAGGAGCAGAAATCGTCGCCCCCGCCGAAACGTCCTTCCAACCAAGGACCGATAGCCAAGTTTGAACTTGGTCAATGTAGCCGAACTACGCGCAATTCTTGAAAAACAGACGCGCTCAGATGGAAATAAACGCGAGACGCGCGCTCCCGCCCGCGCATCGCTACACGCAATGTCGCCCAACTTCATCGTCGAAGCTCTGACGAACGGGATTATGAAGGCACAAGGTTCGGTCCTTTCGCCAGAGCAGCGCGTTTCGTTGGCAGAGTTCCTGACCGGTCAAAAGATCGGCGCAGAGGCAGCTATGGCCGGGCGTTGTGGCGGCGCGCTGTTGCCTATTTCTCTCGACGGACCTTCGTTCAATGGTTGGGGAGGGAACGTCGAAAACTGGCGGTTTCAACGAGAGCCGGGTATCGGCGCTGCGCAACTCGATCGGCTCGAATTAAAATGGGCCTTTGGCATTCCAGGCGTTGTTGCCATGTTCGGACAACCCACGATCGCCGGCGGTCGCGTTTTCGTTGGGAGCCAAAACGGGCACGTCTATTCTCTCGACACGCGGTCGGGCTGTTATCACTGGGATTACACCGCGAGCACTGGCGTGAGGACTGCGATAACGGTCGCGCAGATTGGCGATCGAGTCGTGGCGCTGTTCGGAGATCGTCGCGGACATGCCTATTCAGTTGATACCGCGACCGGTGAGACGGTTTGGAAAGTGACGGCGGATGACGCGAGCGCGGCCCAAATCACCGGCTCGCCGGTACTGTTCGAGGGACGATTTTATATCCCAATCTCGGTCGGTGACGATAGCGCTGCAATCGATCCAAAATACCAATGCTGCCGGGGTAGAGGCGCGGTCGTTGCGCTCGACGCGGCGACGGGCAATCAGCTCTGGAAGACGTACACAGTTCCGGAGGCGCGGCCGCAAGGAACCAATGCTGCCGGTACGCAACTCTTTGGACCGTCGGGCGCGTCAGTTTGGTCGGCGCCGACGATCGACGAGAAGCGCCGGATTTTGTATGCGGCGACAGGCGACAACCACTCCGCCCCGGCGACCGCTACCAGTAATTCAGTCCTCGCATTCTCGCTCGATTCCGGTGAAATCGTGTGGTCTCGCCAGCTATTGGGCGGGGATGTGGGAAACGGCGCATGCCTTTCGGCCGATAAGACGAACTGCCCCGAGTCACACGGGCCCGACTTCGATCTCGGCTCGTCTGCCAATCTCGTCGAACTGGAAGACGGCAAGCGTCTGCTGTTAGTCGGCCAGAAGTCTGGAATCGTCTGGGCACTCGATCCCGACGACCGCGGGCGGATTGTCTGGCAGCGGCGCGTCGGAACCGGTGGGCAATTGGGTGGTGTGCAATGGGGTACGGCAACGGATGGAAAGGCTGTGTACGCGGCGGTCTCCGACGTGGCGATTGTCGATCTGGTGCTCGGACAGCCAATCGTCCTTGATCCGAACAAGGGCGGCAGATTGCACGCGCTAGCCGTTGCGACAGGAGCCGTATTATGGAGCGCGCTACCCGCAAATGCCTGTGCAGGTCGGAAAAACTGCAGCCCCGCACAATCGGGCGCGGTCACCGCGACCGCGGACTATGTTCTCTCCGGTTCCGTCGACGGTCACGTACGAGCCGTACGCGACGACAAACGGCCGAGTGCTATGGGACTACGACATGGCCAAGCCATTCGTCACAGTCAACGATGTGAAAGCCAATGGCGGATCGCTTGATACCGCGGGTCCGACGGTGGCGGGTGGAATGATCTTCGTGAATTCAGGCTATGGATTGTACGGTGGACAGCCGGGCAATGTGTTGGCCGCTTTCGCTCCAGGTCCCTAAGCCAAGTGTCATAGTCCGATACGTTTCAGCGCTCTATAGAAATGTCGAGACAGTCTAAATTCCCGCGCTTAATGTCGATAGAGGCTCTGGGTTATAGCGGCGATGAGTTTTAGCCCTGCTATACCTCGATAGTTGACATTTGCACGTCGACGCGATGGGCCAGGAACAGAAGTTTCTACGCTTGAACTCCAAACGTCGTCTGTCCCCAGAAGCCGACGTCGATCGTGATAGCTAATTGGTCGTGCGCGCCGCACCCTGCCTAACTTCAGAAGCTGCTGACCCGAGTGATGAGCCAGAACGTCGAGATGGTCCCAATCATGTAGGCACCCGCCATGCGCGCAGGTCTCAAGGGTAAATTGAAAAGAGCGGTGACTGCTGTGAAAGCGACAAGGATTCCGGCTACAAACAGCAGCTGCCCTGCTTCGACGCCAAGGTTGAAGGTGAGGAGCGCCAAAGGGACATCCATCTGCGGCAGTCCAATCTCCTTGAGCGCCCCTGCAAAGCCAAATCCATGTAGAAGACCGAAGGCAAAGGCCACGACCCAAGGGTAATTCTCGGAACTTCTCCGCGCACCCGGTTGAGACATGGCGAGCTCACGCGCCACGAACGCTATGCTGAGCGCGATGCTCGCCTCGACAGGTTTTTGCGGCAGGCTGAGATACCCGAGAGCCGCTCCGGCGAGCGTAATGCTGTGAGCTACGGTGAAGGCTGTGATCGTTTTCACGAGCATCCAGCGATCCCGGATCAGAAGAACAAGCGCCAGGACGAATAGCAGATGGTCCAAGCCCGTCAGAATGTGATCGACACCGAGCAGGAAATAGGTCCTGGCCACCTCAAATACGGTTTGCGAACCCATGACGATGAAAGTTGGAAAGTCGGGCGTGAGGCGGGCGACTTGCGTCGAGCCATCGAGATAGGCGATGCGAGAAAGGACATCAGTGAGAGTTGACCTCAGGCCATCAATGCTGATTTGTTTGCCTTTGAGTCCGCCCTGGCAGGTTGCCGTCCAGCGCTCGAAGAAGGCTTTTCCATCGATTGTTCCAAAAGGTTCCGCTTTCGCTTTGCAAGAATCTGGCAATCGAACATACAGGCCTAGTCTCCGGTCACCGAGAGCAGGAACCTTCCACACGACTGCAAACTCATCTGCCGCCGTCTCGCGCATTTCGAGGTAGGCTGGGCGCATCTCATGGGCGTTCGCCGACGCGGCGAGAAACACTTGAATGAGAAAGTGGAGGGCAGCGAGGGGCCGGATCATGGTTTGGTTTCCGTCTGGGCAGCACTTATCGGCAATGCTTCGATGGTAACCTTGTAGCGCTTCAGCAGCTCCGTCAGACGCTGTTCCTCGGCCGCTTTGCGTTTCTGGTTCGACCAGTCCCGTGCCACGCCCTCATGGACCTCAGCAAGTTTCGGAACGCGACCTGCTGTGTGTTCGGTCACATAAATGAGGTGGAGCCCGAAGGTCGACTTCACCGGCCCCGACCACGTGCCTGGAGTTGCCTTGTCAGCAGCCTCCGCAAGATCCGCTCCAAAGGTCTGAGCGATTGATGCCTTACTCGACAGCGGGAGCTTGGAGGGCAGCAGGGTTGCATCACCCAATGTGGCAGGATCGGCCGCAGGATTGGCGTGCAAGGTGTCGAGTATGGAGGTTGCATCCTGATCGATCTTGGCGCCGCGCTGCTGCGGATTGAGGAAGACCTGTAGAAAGGCCGTCATCGGCTCGACCGCAAATTCGTCGGCATGCAATTTCAGGTAGGCGTCAAGATCGGCGTCCGTCGGCACCAGGGTGTCCACGCTGGAATCATTCATGAACTCCATCTTGAGGCGGAGGCGGCGGCGGATTACCGTGTCATCCTTGTCGAGGCCAAGAGCCAATGCCTCGCGAACATAAATCTCTTCTTTGACATAGTCGTCGATCAGCCCCTTGAGTTCGGCGTCCGTCGGAGGGCGCTGCCAAGTCTTGGCAAAGATTGCAGCAAGTTGCTCGATCTTAGGGGCCGTCACAACGATGCTGTCTGGTTGTCTTGAATCAGTCGGGCCAAGGACGCCGTAGGCTGCGAAAATGACAAGAGCAAACACGAGAAAGTGAAACAGCGGTTCCCTGATGAGGCGATTCAACATGGCGAAGAACGTCCTGAAGCGAGTGCAGCCGCGGTGGGTAGATGCTTTAGATGCGCAGCGATGGAAAGTACCAGGACTAAAATCGAGACCGCGACAATCCATGATCCCGCAATTCGCACGCCAATGCGCTGCCAGTCTCTCGTTAGGCCAATCGCCAGCCCGGTGATGACCGTTGCGACACCAAGAAAACCGAAAACCAAGCCTGCAAATGCGAGCGCCATCTCACGGTCAGTCGATACATCCGGCGCGGAGTCGAGACCGATCGCAAGACCAGCTGCGGCAACAGCCGGGGCAATGGCCGTCATGGGCAATTTCCGGTCAAGAATCACGGCGGCGCCCATCAACAGTGCTCCGGCGAGCAGCAATTGCTCCTGACACTGTTGGGGTCTTCGAAGCCGCAGGCGATCGCAAACGGCGACCCGGCGGCCAAACCGGCAGCTCCCACCGATGTGGTGATGGCTCGACGCCAGTGTGTTTTCCGAAGAAGTTGTCCTCCTCGGCGGTGGTGAGCCCGGTGTGTGTATCGGTGCCGCTAACAAAAAGGGGGCGTGGATTGAAGAAAACGAGAAAACCAGCGAGCTCAAAGATTTACCGCGAGTTCGCTGATCAGACAATGCTGAGTGTGCCCCTTGTGCGCGCCCACCGCACTTTGATAGCGGTTCGACTTGAAGGAGCTAGAGGCTGCTACTTGTCCGACGCCGCGGGAGCGTTCATTTTCGGAGTTGCGCCGCTCATGGCTCCCGTCGCGGGAAGCGTGCCCTGGTCGCCCATCGTTTTCGACGGCCCAATCTGTTTGGGATCCGTGGCCCCCATTTCAGGCACAGCTCCACCCACAGTGCCCGTCGCGGGAAGCTTGCCTTCATCGCCCATTGTCTTGGGCGGAGCGATCGGAGTGCGCTGATCTTCCGCAATAGCAGGAACCAACGTGGCTCCAAACATCACGATAGCAGCGGCGGTTGACATTAAATATTTCATTGGGAGATCTCCCTAGAACGCAATACAGCGATTTTTGATTTTCTCCATGGGGCGCCGCTGCAAAGCCCTCACGAACCGAACTATCCGTATACCCTCTACATGAGCCGGCCTTGATACAAGTCAAGCGGATTCCGATGGCTTCCCCCTAGCCTGTAAAGAACGGGGCTCGGAGGACCATTCGTTCTTCGCATCGAAGAGAGACATTTTCGAATTGAATTTGAGCAGTTGAAATTCGTATCCGGCCGGTAACTTCCGGTCGAAAAGAGTCCGTTCTGGGAGGATGTTATGACAACGAGACGACAGTTCCTTGAGTCCATTCCGGCTGCCGGCGCCGCTCTCGCAGTCGGAGGGAACTTCGTTCTCGAGTTCGAACCCTGCGCGGGCTCAGGCAGCGGCTCCTCTGGCAGGCCATTTCCATCCCAAGGGCAAGGCACCGTCAAAGTTCACGCTGGATGCATTGAAGAAGGCGAAGGCGGTCCTGCCGTTCGGTGACACCAGGGATCTCGAGGAACAGAAGAAGGGGCTGATTGCCCCGATGGAGCAGCTGCAGATCAAGGCGGATGCGGGTCATGTTGCTTGGGACATGAAGCGGTTCCAGTTTCTGGACCAGCAGGAAGACTTCGACAGCATCCACCCCTCGCTGCTCCGTCAGTCCCGACTGAACAACAACTACGGGCTCTACGAGGTGATCCCGGGCATCTATCAAGTGCGCGGCTTCGACCTGTCCGATATCACGTTCGTACGCGGCAAGACCGGCTGGATCGTCTTCGACCCGCTGGTCAGTGCCGAGCCGGTGCGGGCCGCCTGGGAGCTGTTCCAGACCAAAGTTGGCGAGGGCCTGCCGGTGACGGCGGTGATCTACTCGCACACCCATGCCGACCATTGGGGCGGAGTGCGGGGCCTCGTGGACGAGGCGGACGTGCGCTCAGGCAAGGTCGCGCTGATCGCGCCGATTGACTTCATGAATTTTACGATTTCCGAGAACGTCTATGCCGGCAACGCCATGAACCGGCGGCTCTTCTACCAGTACGGGCTCCTGCTGCCTGCGAGCCCGCACGGCTATGTCGGCCAGGGCCTCGGGCAGGCGGTCTCGGCCGGGTCCGTGGGGCTGATCGCGCCGAACCGCTACGTCTCCGCCGCGATCGAGGAGTTCGAGGTCGACGGGGTGCGGATGGTCTTCCAGAACACGCCGAACACCGAGGCGCCGCGGGAGATGAACACCTACATCCCCGAGATGAAGGCGCTGTGGATGGCGGAGAACGTCATCGCGTCCCTCCACAATATCTACACGTTGCGCGGCGCGCCGGTCCGAGATCCGCTGAACTGGTCGAAATACATTGCTGAGGCACTGTACCGCTTCGGCTTTGAAGCGGAGGTTATGTTTGCCTCGCATCACTGGCCGCGATGGGGCAACGAGCGCATCCAGGAGGTGTTGCGCGGGCAGCGCGATCTCTATGCCAACATGAACAATCAGGTGCTGCATCTCGCCAACCAAGGCGTGACCATCAACCAGGTTCACAACGTCTACGAGGTCCCGAAGGGGCTGCAGGACAAGTGGTACTGCCGCGGCTACCATGGGTCACCACAGCACAACAGCCGCGGGGTGATCCAACGCTATCTCGGCTTCTGGGACTGCAACCCGGCGACACTGATCCCGCTGTCGCCGAGTGACTCTGCCCCGCTTTACGTCGAGATGATGGGCGGGTCGGAGAAGATCCTCGCCCGCGGTCGCGAGTTGCACGACGCGGGGGACTACCTGCTCGCCACAGAGATCGTGAACAAGCTCGTCCAGGCCGAGCCGAATAATGCGGAGGCAAAGGACCAACTCGCTGATATCTTCGAGCAGATTGGCTACCAGCAGGAGAACCCGGGGCTGCGCAACAGTTTCCTGGCCGCCGCTTACGAGCTCCGCACCGGCATCCCGCAGGGCGAGACGGCGGATTCGAGCAGTCCCGACGTGATCCGGGCGATGTCGACCGAACTGTTCCTGAACTTCCTCGGCATCCGCATGGACAGCCGCAAGGCCGAGGGTCTGCGCTTCACGATCAACCTGATCACGCCGGATAATGGTGAAAAGTTCATCGTCGAAATGGAGAACGCGACGCTTACCAATATCGCGGGCTTCCAGGCCGAAAAACCAGACCTTACGCTCACGATCAACCGGTCGGATCTCGAACAGACGATGATGGGCGCAATGTCGCTCGAGGCGCAGATCGCCGACGGCACCGCGAAAGTGGTCGGGGATGTGAGCGTTCTTTCAAAGCTTGCCGCAACCATGGTGGACTTCGACCCACGCTTTGAAATTATGCCTGGGACGAAGGCGAGGACCGGCACAGTCGCTCATGCCGATCCCTACCAGGCGGTACCGGAGAAAATCATCGCGGAGTAACGACGCGTTACCAAATGCCACGATGCGAGAAGCCTTGGGGACAGGTCGGCTGCAGGGATAAGTGTTAGATGTCCGCTTCGGATCAAATCTCGTCCTGCTCTTAGATGCCGCTTACCGTTGCACTCCAGCATTCGACTCTCTTGCATTGTGCGGAGCGGGCCAGGTTCCCACGTTGAGACTGCAGACTGGTCCGGTGATGCTGTGACCGGCACTCGGTTATGAGTGCAGGAGTGTATTGGCGGGTCTGATTTATGCCGTCAGGCCAAGCGAGCGGATGTCTGCATGCGGCCCCATCATCACCATTCGCGGAGGCACCGTGGCGGCCGATGCCGCGACATCGCTCGAACTCAGCTCACGATGCCCAGCAAGCGATGGCGCGCATCTCAGACATCGCAATTGGTATCCACTTGGTCATGAGTGGCCTGTCTTCTGTTGTGCAGCCACTTTCAAGAAGGCCCACTCGAGCCATGGCAGAAGGGCTTGGATATCGGCCAATTCGACCGTAGCCCCCGTCCAGATTCGCAAACCTGATGGGGCATCCCGATATGACGCGATGTCGAAAGCCACGCCCTCTGCTTCCAGCAAGGCCACCATGTTGTTTACGAAGGCTAACTGTGCCGGTGACGCTAATGCCGCAACGTTTGGATCGACAATCTTGAGACATACCGACGTATTCGAGCGCGTCGCTGGATCTTTAGCGAGGTTGGCAACCCATGATGTGCGTTCGATCCAGTCGTTGAGAACTCCGGCATTGGCGTCGGCACGGGCCATAAGCCCCTGCAACCCCCCAACTTCCGTCGCCCACTCGAGCGCATCGAGATAGTCCGCGACGCAGAGCATGGACGGCGTATTGATGGTTTCGCCCTCGAATATGGCCGTGTCGAGCCTGCCGTTCTTCGTCAGGCGGAACAGCTTCGGTATCGGCCACTTCGGCCTGTAGCTTTCAAGACGCGAGACTGCGCGCGGGCTGAGAATGAGCATGCCGTGGGCAGCTTCGCCGCCGAGCACTTTTTGCCAGGAGTACGTTGTGATGTCCGCCTTCGCCCAATCGATGGATTGCGCAAAAATCGCGGACGTCGCATCGATCAACGTCAGACCTTCGCGGTCAGCGGCAATCCATCGTGAATCGGGGACGCGCACGCCTGATGTCGTACCATTCCATGTAATGACGACGTCGCGAGTGAAGTCGATCTTGGCAAGATCGGGCAACGTACCGTAATCAGCCTCAAACACGCGAACATCATCGACGCGGAGTTCCTGCACGACATCCTTGACCCATCCGCTGCCGAAGCTTTCCCAGGCCAAAAGCTCGACGCCCCGCGCACCGAGAACGGACCACAAGGCCATCTCGAAAGCGCCTGTATCAGATCCGGGCGTGATGCCGATCAGGAAATCGCCAGGTACCGCGAGGATCTCTCGCGTCCGCTCGATGGCCAGCTTGAGCAGACGCTTGCCTTCCTTCGAACGATGCGAGCGGCCCACGAAGGCGTTGTCCAGTGCTGTAGGGCTCCAACCAGGCCGTTTGGCGCAGGGACCCGATGAGAAACATGGATTTGACGGGCGAATGCTCGGCTTGACTGGTTCCATTGTCGATCGTCCTCGTCGTTCAACTGCGCATGCAAAACGCGACTTGCGTTCAGGCAATGGGCCCGCCTTCTGCTGGGGCAACGGACGCTTGGCGACCATCAAGAAGAACGTCAAGCACATCGCTCAAACGCGGTCCGGCAACGTAGTAATCCGCACCCTGTCGAACTGCGTCTCGAGAGACGACTCCGCCAAAACCGACAAAGCAAGCCCCCCCGCCGCGCGCCGCCAAATCTGTGACGCCATCGCCAACCAACGCCAGAGTAGCGTGACTTCGCGACAGCTGCTGGCAAACTACCGCTTTGCCGTCTCGTTTTGTGAGCGGCGACGTGCGATCGAAATTGAGGTAGTTGCCGCTGGCATCGAATGTGATCTCAACCGCATGAACGCGGTCTGCCGTTATGTTGCACTTTGCCGCGAACGGAAGAATCGCTCCGCGGATACCGCCGCTCACAATGTAGACAGCGACATTCGCGCGCTGCAGCGCCTCAATCGCTATGTCCGCGCCTGGCACCATCTCGCCTATGTAACGCTCGCCAAGCCATGAGATGGCGTCGCGGCCTGGCCGCACGATGTCGAGCCTGGCCGCATAGACGTCATCGAGCGGAATGATGCCATCCATGGCAGCGGCGGTCAGCGGCGCGATCTGGCTCTCGACTCCGGCACGCGCGGCGAGTTCGTCGATCCCTTCGAGGCGGCAGAGTGTGCTGTCGAAATCGAAGCAGACAGCGTCGAAGCGTGGTTTGCCAATGCTCAAAGAGTGAACTCCAAAGCTTCGATCACCTGTGGCAGCGCCCGGATCTCTTGCATTGCCCTTTCGGGCAGATGCGCCGAAACGCCAATCAGCGCAATTGCGTCACAGGAATCCCCGTCGGTTCCAACATGCATTCGCCGAATGTTGATGTTTTCGCGACCGAGGATGCCGCCAAGCGCTCCGACGACGCCAGGGCGATCGCGATGGCGCGTGAATAGAAAGTGACCATCTGGAATGGCCTCGACCCGATAGTCGTCGATGCGAACCAAGCGCGGCAGACGCCCGCCGAGCAGCGTGCCGGCAACCGTTGTCGTCTTTCCGCCGGAGACGGCCGCGACCTCGATCAGTGACACGTAATCACGGCTGGCTTCCGACTGCGAAACCCTGATTTCTATGCCGTGGGCCTTTGCGAGATGGGCCGCATTCACTCGATTGACGCGATACGCCCGCCAATCTGTAAGGAGGCCGACAATCGCCTCGGTACTGATCGGCCTTGGGTCGAGTTCACTGACGCGTCCGAACAGCCGGACCACCAATTCGGTTACAGAGCCATTCGTAAGCACACTGACAAGCCGGCCAAGTGAATGAGCCAGAACTTGGTACGGCTTCGACAAATCGAACTGCTCGGACGATATGCGAGGCAGGTTGACCGCCGTCTCCGCCTCGCCCGTGACCAGAAACCTGTAGATAGCCTCGGCAATCTTGACACTGACAGCCTGCTGTGCCTCGTCGGTTGACGCTCCGAGGTGCGGAGTTAGCACAACATTGTCGAACTGCAGCAGCGGCGAGCCCAGCGGTGGCTCCTTGAGGAATACATCGAATGCCGCTCCAGCAATGCGACCGCTCGTCAGCCCTTCAACCAGGGCGGTTTCGTCGACAAGGCCGCCGCGCGCGCAATTGATGATCCGGACGCCGGGTTTCATCAATGCGATTCGATCTCGATCTATGAGGTTGCGTGTCTTATCCGTTAATGGACAATGGAGAGTAATGTAGTCCGACATTGCAAGCAGATCCTCGAGCGAAAGCGGTTCGGCGGAGAATTGCCGCATGATCTCGGCGGTCACGAACGGATCGAAGGCGAGAACAGTCATTTTCAGCGCCGCGCACCGCTCCGCCACGAGACGTCCGATCGTGCCGAACCCGATTACGCCTACGGACTTTCCGGCGAGTTCGGTGCCGACGAAGCGCGTAGGTTGCCACTCGCCATTGCGCACGGAACGATCGGCGCGCGGCAAATGGCGGCTCAAGGACATCAGATGCGCGAGTGTCAATTCGGCCGTCGTCGTTGCGTTGGCGTCGGGTGTATTGAATACGACGATGCCGCGCTCGGTCGCGGCGGGGACGTCGATATTGTCGACTCCGATGCCTGCCCGCCCCACCACCTTGAGCAAGGCTCCCGCCGTGATCACCGCCCGCGTCACCTGGGACTTTGATCGCACGATGAGCGCATCGTAGTCGGGGATCCTGGCGATGAGACCCGCCTCATCAAGCCCCGTCGCCACGTCGACGCGGAAGTTGGGATTCTGTGCGAGCAGCTTGCGACCGTCCTCGTGAATAGGATCGGCGACCAAAATCTTGAACGCGTCTGTCATATGAAGTGGCTCTTCCCGGTGACTGCGGATACGGTCTTTTCGTCGAGAACGCGAAAAAGGTGGACCGCGAACGCCGGGCCATTGGGCAGGCCAAGCACGGGGTTCGCGAGCGCTCCTTCGGGTGCCGATATCCAATGGTCGTTGTAGAGCCAGGTGCCGACAGCGCCCAACACTAAGATCAGTTCCAAGGCCGGCACGGATATCTGCCATCGCATGCAGCAATTTCCCAATCGCGTTGATCTGCCGAAGGGCAAGTACACCCCGATATTCGAGTTCCTCACGGAATGTCGTCCTTGGATTTGTACAGAGCGTACACCGTCGAGGCTGCTACCCCCGACATCGCACCGATCTGGGCGATGGTGACCTGGTCGATCCCGTGGCGCGCGAACAAGGTCTTCGCGGCATCGAGCACGCGATGTCGTGTGGCCTCGGCCGTCTGCTCGCGCCACTTCGAGATGTAATGTCGTGGTTTGGTCATTCTCTCATTTGAGATACTTGTCGAGCTCAGTCTCAGCGCAGCCAAACTCGCATTCAGCTCCCCGCCTGGCTTCAGGACTGTTGGACCGTCAAGGCTCATATCAAAACGTCTTGCCGTGTATCCACAGGCTTATCCACCACTATCGCGTCGAATCGCACTAATTCTCGATGTGAGAGACGGAATTCGGGACTTGTATGCTGTCCGCGCCGCCGATTGGAGCAACGATGACCAAATTTACCCAAG
Source organism: uncultured Alphaproteobacteria bacterium (assembly GCA_963750715.1). Lineage (GTDB taxonomy): Bacteria > Pseudomonadota > Alphaproteobacteria > Rhizobiales > Hyphomicrobiaceae > JAGVSR01. The sequence continues at coordinate 18,766 of CAVVRP010000002.1, forward strand.
AAATTGAGCGGCTCAGACAGCGCATGACTGAGGACGCAAGAACAGGTGAAGTCGAGATGGTGCGGCTTGCCGCAGAAATGGAAAGTCTCCAGACGGGTCTGCTCGAGCAACTTCGAAACACGATGCAAGCCTTCGAACAGCGGCGCGAAGGTCTGGTCGCTGAGATGAGAAAGTTCTCTGACTCCTTAGGCTCGCCGCACGCAAAACAATATGCGTCGGTCGTGGACGAACGCTTATTCGAGCCTCAATGGCTGCAGCGGCAGAGCCATTAAGAATTCGGAACAGGTTTGGCAGCGAACACACGCCCAATTAATTGGAAGGCAGCTAGCTGGTTGAAACCGTAGAGCATGCTGCCCGCGCTTCCACAGGTTGTGCCAGGACAACGCTCTAACAAAGGACGGCGACTCCTTGCGAAGCCGCCGTCTCAAATTGAGCGCAACTGGGAGAGTCTTCCCCAGACCGCCGTGGGAAGCTGCGCTTGAAAGGTAAAGCTAAGGTGACGAAGACCAGTCATCTCTCATGCAGGGTTAAAGCATCCCTCATGACAAACCCGCTCAAGCTTGCTCGCCAATAACGACAACACCCCAGCCAGGCGAAGCAGGGGTGCCGCGGAGAAAATAAGGAATAGAGAAGGGGCACCTGAAGACTGGCTGATGAGCGGCTGAGTCGCAAGTTGGGCAAAACTCGACTTGGCGACGTCGAGGCTGACGCGGACTCCGCAGAAGTAGGTCGTGGGAAGTCCGCGACATTGGATTTATATAACGCAGGCAACCCGATCTCCCTTTTCGGCTAAAGTACCGCTGCCCAATAGGCCCTACGGAAAGGCGCTAACCCCTTGAACGGATTGACCATCCCGGAATCCAGTCTCAGATCGCGGGTTACGCGCGCCCTCGCAATCTTGATTGTATTTCTCCTCGTAGGTCCGCCTGTCGGCGCGCTCGTCTTCTTTCTCACGATCGCCCTTTTCGGCATGGGTCAGAAGGTCGACCTTGCCGGGCTTGGCTGGATCGGGCTCTTTGCCCTCATCTATGGCGTGCCCCTCAGCTACTCGATCGGCATCGGCCCGGCAGCAGTCGCCGGACTTGTCATCGGAATCCGAAACGCATTCTTCCGTCCAGCAACCTGGGCGTTCGCTATTCTGACGGGGCTTGGGGTTGGGATCGGACTGCTTCTAATGAGCGGTCAACAGCTAATCCCGCCAACAGCGAGCGGGACCGAATATCCAATCTCAAATCCTATCCTGATCGTGACTTGCTTCGTATCGACGATGGTCTGCTGGTTGATTGTCAAGCAGTGGGATGAGCGGCTGCTATCGACCAAGCAATAATTAGCTAGGCTCCTGGCACCCATTTGCCTGCGGTATATCCAAATGCCACGGCGTCCGGATTTTCGTTCGCGGATTGCCAAAGCTTCTGTAAAGCCTCAACTTTGAACGAGCGAGGCTTGATCTTGGCGTAGCCAATCTGCCGACATCTCTGGTATCCGCTCAGGAGTATGACTTTCTTCCCCATGATTTCGATCGTCGGAAACGCCATAACAACCTCCCAGGAACGAGTAGGCGGCAAGCAGATGGGCTACCTTTGCAAACGAGAGCTTCGTCTGCTCGGGACTAGAACGCCCTATGCGACTTGCAGCGCCCAAACGGTAACTTTCACCGGCAGTCCCAAATACCGTGCCACGACTTGGTCGTGCAGTTGTCATACTTGCCCGCCTGTACCGCTCCGGTACTTCCAGCCAAGGCAAGTGTGAGGACGACCGTCTGTATCAGCGTTTTCATGACATCCTCATTCGGTTGAATTTGCGCCATGGACAGCTTTTTTCATTGCGCACCTCCTGAACGGGGTATTCCCAATAATTGTAAATTTACCCCGCTGCCGGACTGGTGTCCTCATCCGAACGGCTTAGCCGTACGGCTAAGCCGCATGGTTTAGCCGAAGCTGGACACAGGGCTCTCAGCACGACCCAGCGCTACATCGAGACTGATGTGGATGCGCAGAGGCGGGTGGTGGACTTAGTCTGAGATTGCGATCGCGGAGCGTGAAGGAAAAGGCGGCGGCAAGCCTTGCACTCACCGCCGCCAAAGAGAAAGCTGGAAGAAGACCTTACTTCTTCACGCACTTACTCGCCGACGCATCCCACTTCATGCCTGCCGCCTCGCAGGATTTTTGGACTTTGTGGGTAGCTGCGAATACGACTGGAGCTGAAGCTGTCAAAGAAAACCTGTCAGACGCCACTGACAATCTTTGAAAGCATGTGATTGCCTCCCTTGGGTAAAACCGCCCTCGCGGCAGGGAGTTGATATCGACCTTATGAGTTTTGGCGTTGACCAGGGTCAAGGCAAAGCGTCACCCTGGCAAGTAACATCGAACAAAATCGTCAAGATGACCTGCGAGCCCACCGTCCATTCTATCGGCGAACGCACGTTCTTGCCGAGGACTCACGCGTCGATGTCGAAAGGACTGGCTGAGCCAAGGGTGTTCATCTGGGTCACGTTGAGACGGGCGAGTAGGAGTGCATCAGGAATGGAGGAGACGCTGCGGGCGAACATTATCGATCTGCTTGCCCGTCACTGCATTATGACGCTCGCCACCATTCGTCCGGACGGATTTCCTCAAGCAACAACCGTCTACTACGTGAGCAGCGGTCTTGTTCTTCATTTCGCCACCGATCCCAGATCGCAGAAGTCGGGCAACATCCAAAGCAATAATAAGGTCTCTGTCGCGATTACGAGCGAAACTCAGAACGCCTACAAGCTACGGGGACTGTCGCTATCGGGTACAGCCAGAAGGATCGCTGACCCGCGGCAAGTGCAAGACGTGCAAAAGAAGCTGTTCGAAGCGGTTCCACAAGCAAAGCGATTTGCGCCAATGGACGCTCGAGAGCTTGCAGTTTATTCGATCACGCCGATTGCAATCTCACTCGTGGATTATGCGAGTGGCTACGGCAATTCGGTTCTTGTCGAACTTTAGGGCGAACTCGAGACCTTGCGCCATTACTTAGCCGTCAACTCGTGAAGGACAGTGCTGCTGGTCTGCAAGGCTGTTCAAGCCATTCTGGCAGATGCACCTTCATCACCAATGCAGCACGAACGATCTCCAGCCAGTCATCGCTTCTTCTCGTCTGTAGGGAACTGCACTCCCAGTTCTCGTCCAAATGCCTTCGCGAGAACGCCGACCTTATGCCTTGCCAGAGATACGGGGTTCGCCTCGATCTTCTCGAAATACAGGCGCTCCGCCACGACCACCTCAACAGCGTGCCCCCCATTCCTGTAAGCAAGAGTACATGCGCGGAACTGCTCTCGCGTCAGTGGCGGCAGCCGCTGAACCAATCGCAGGATTTCTCGGACGTAGCTGTCATCCATGGCGGTTCGAAACGGCGAGCAGAAGCGCCGCAAGTGCCTGCATGTAAGCTCAGAGCCAGTCTCTACGCTCCTTAACATTTCTGCTGAGTCTCGTGTCGTCAGCGTTGACTTGAATCAAGGGACAGGCATCGTAGCTGGAGCGGATTTAAACAAACCTAGAAACGGCGGCAGGCTCTCAGCCTCTCGCCGCGGCAATGCCCTTCCACGTCGACCTTACGCCTTTAGGCGCGCGGGCTTGCTGAACCAACAACGGCGGCTCCTTGCGAAGCCGCCGTTTTCAAAAAGACGATGACGAAAAGACGCAGCGCATCGTGACGCGGACGTGGACAAAATTCGTAACCGGAAAATAGAACTGACAGGTTCGTGCGACGTCCGAGCGGTTCAACTAACCACTTCACGAAATGCAATCGCGGTCAGCGCCGAGGCCCGCAACGAGTCAAGCCCACTTTACTCCTAGATTTCTCCTGCTGCTGCCCTCGCAAGTCGGACATCGCATGCAAAGCGCCGTGCTCAGCTCTTCCATTGTGGCGATCACTAGATCGCACTCCTAAGTGGAGAATGGTCTTCTGAGAAACGCTCAGCAACATCATGTGCTTGCCGACCTGGTGCGTCAGCCGGGGTAGCACACGGGTAGCGGCGCGTTCAGAATGGTCGGTTCCGATTGAGTGAGCCATGCTATTTGGCGAACTATTTGGCGAAACGCCGGATGATCACGGTGTCGTGAGAGGCCAACTAACGGACTAGTGGCACCATCCACCGATTAGCGCATCGGCGGCGTGTCGCCTGCACGATCTTGAATTACTAACGATGTCGCTCAGATCGCCCAGTGCACCTGGGCTTGGCTTGAATGCCATGCAGAGGCACACGATATCGGCCCAGATGGGTGCGCCGGCGAGGCAGCCGAGCGGCGCCGTTCGGCGGCTCTCATACAGCGGCGTTGGCTGTCTTGCGGCCACCATCGGAAGGCAAGCAGACCCGTGATTCTGGGACTATTTTGATTCTGATACGATCAAGCGCTAGACATTGCGACCTTAGGTAAGGTCAGGTTTGGCAACCACTAGGCAGGTACCATCTGACTGGTCTATTTGCCCTGCGGACACCCCAATGAGGTTTCAAGGCGTCAGTCCATAATGCCAAAGCTTAGGGAAGTTCATTCAAAACGGACTAGCGTGCCTGTACAGCGTCGGCAGGTGGGGGCCCTTGTTCATCGCAGTGGCAATTCTGGACCCGAGATCTTGCTCATTACGAGCCGGGACACTGGACGATGGATCATACCGAAGGGCTGGCGCCAGAAAGGCCGCTCTCGGGCCCGGTCCGCTTTGCGCGAAGCCTTCGAGGAGGCCGGCATCCGGGGCTCCGTTCGCAAGAAGGCCATTGGTTCGTACATCTATGAAAAGAGGATTGATAAGAAGGGCGTCACCCACGACTGCCTCGTCGACGTTTTCCTCGTCGCCTTTTCGAAGCAGGAGAAGAAATGGCCTGAGCGCGGCCAAAGAACATCTGCGTGGCTCAAACCAAGTTTGGCCGCTCGAAAAGTCGCGGAGCTTGAACTGAAGGCCATCCTTCGCAGTTGCTGCAGCGTCGTTAAGACGGACGGGATCAAGTGATCACACTGCTGCGGCCCGCAATTGCGCTCGATACCCCTCAATAGCCACTCGATCACGCGCTCAAGTTCGGCTACCTTGCACATCAATCACGCACACCAAACATTGGGCAGGGCCCTCCCGATCGGACCATCGATGGCCATAGAAATCGAACGAAAGTATCTCGTGTTAAACGATAGCTGGCGCAAAGACTGCGTCAGTAAAGAGCGCTTGCGAGATGGCTTGATCGCAAGTTCGGATGGGCGGAAAGTCCGCGTTCGAATCTATGACAGGAAAGCCACTCTCACCATCAAGTCGAGGAAGATTGGCTGCCGCAGAGCAGAATTTGAATATGAAATTCCGCGCGCCGATGCCGAGCAACTTCTCAAAGTCCACTGCGGAGACAATGTCCTTGAAAAGACGCGGCACTACGTCCTGCACCAGGGCTATACTTGGGAAGTTGACGTGTACGATGCTCCGCTGACGGGAGTGATCTTTGCGGAAATCGAACTCGAAACGGAGGATGCGAAGCCACCTCTGCCGCCTTGGGTGGGCAAAGAGATTACAGAAGAGATAGCGTTTAAGAATATCAATCTGCTTAGGACTCATATCGGCAAGGATTTTCAGGCGGGGGTACGATCCCTGACCGGCACTCACAATTGGTCGGATGCCACTGATACCGCGCTACTCCCGACTCTTCCTCAGTGAGACATCGGCTGGGACTGTAAAAGCTCGCACGGCTATGCCTTGGTTGGGTCAGGCTCCATCTCCGCCGCATGGCTGCTCATGCCTGACGGGCGGACGAGGCTCCTCCGAGCGCCGGCTTCGGCCACGGGCCAGAAGTGGCCTTCCGGGCGATCCTGAGCGAGGGGTTCTCAATGCACCTTATTCAAATTCTGCTTCCGGTGCGCGACAATGAGGGCAAGCCTTTTGGTCCCCATCCTTTTGAAGAAGTCGCCTGGAGCCTTTCCAAGAAGTTCGGCGGCATCACTGCTTACAACCGCGTTCCAGCTGAAGGCCGGTGGGAGACCAGCGGTAAAACACAACATGATGATGTATTGGTGGTGGAAGTCATGGTGGCGACGCTCGACAAACCATGGTGGGGGGACTTTCGCACGCAGCTCGAAGCCAGGTTTCGACAGAGCCAAGTTGTTGTGCGCGCGCAAGTGATCGAATTGCTGTGAGGCTTGTCACAGCGCTATTAGTTGGCGGCTATGCACCTCAACTGGCCACCGTTAGCCGGCCGCTCCCCCGGTGTTGGCCGATTCGAACCACGTGGGAGACAATCTCGTCGCGAAAGGTCGGCGCTTAGGCCCGTCATTCGCTCCCTCGGGTAGCGGTGAGGTAGAAGCCGTCCCATTGCGCCCTGGGCACTTTCCGCTCCAGTCTAAAAGCGGACGACAGTGTTCTGACGCGAAGGGCCATGTGTGGACGGCTCCGGGTTGTCAAGGATCTTGAGCACGTTGCAGCGGTGGTCGGTGCAGCCATGTGTTCGGCCTTTGGATGCGGCTCACAGGGCCGCTGGCCATAATGCCTTCCGCGGATCAGGTCCCGGTCAAAAGCTCGCATTCGACGATGCTCTGGCCCAAGTGGGTTGTCCCGATCACCGGATCGACCGGTCTGCATTACGTGCTGTCGGCCCTCTCCAACCGTTCATTCACGCCGTTGCCGGCGCAATCCCTAGATTCACTCTGGAGCCCTACTTCGCAAGAGCCACCGGCCCCCGGTAAGGCTCGCCCTTCGCCATGATCGCCCAGGCCATTCTGGCGAGCTTGTTGGCCAGCGCGATCGCGGCGACCTTAGTTGGCCGCCGCTCAAGCAGAGATCTCAGCCACGGCCGATGCTTCGTGCCGTGAGTTTGCGCTCGTCGAATGACAGAGAGTGCACCGGCACAGAAGAGCGAGCGCAGATATCGCTCGCCGGCCTTGGTGATGTTGCCGAGCTTCTCCCTGCCGCCACTTGAGTTCTGTTTCGGCACAAGCCCGATCCAGGCGGAGAAATCACGGCCTGACCGGAACGCCTTGGGATCAGCAACGCTGGCAACAAGTGCGGTGGCGAGCGCTGGCCCCACACCAGGAATGGCGTCGAGCCGCCTGCAGGGCTCGCTTGATCGATGCCAGGCATTGAGGCGTCGATCGAGCACACGGATCTCGTCTTTAAGACTTTGCAGCTGGATGTGCAGGATGGTGAGACACGTGCGGACGAGATCGGGAATGCGATCGTCTCTGCGATCATTGATCAGGCTGATGAGCTGCTCGACGCCGTTACGCCCGACGGGTGCCACGATGCCGAACTCGGCCAAATGCGCCCTGATCGCGTTGATCAGCGCAGTCTGTTGGCGCACGAGAAGATGGCGCGTTCGGTGCAGAACGAGACCGGCTTGCTGATCTGGCGCTTTGATTGGAACGAACCTCATGCTTGGCCGCTGAACCGCTTCACAGATCGCCTCGCTCGGCGGCATCGTTCTTCTGGCGCTTAACGTACGGCTTCACGTAGGCCGGTGGCATGAGCTTCACCGTATGACCGAGCGCCATGAGCTCGCGCGCCCAGTGGTGGGAAGACGCGCATGCCTCGATGCCGACAAGGCATGCCGGCAGCCTCTTGAAGAAAGCCAGAACGCGGCCCCCCTTCAGTTGCTGGCGGATCGCCACTTTGCCCTCGGTATCAATGCCGTGAACCTGAAAGACGGACTTCGCAATGTCGAGACCGATTGTTGTGACCGTTTGCATCCCTGCCTCCTCCGAATCGTGGCCACCTCATCGGCAGCCACTTTCTGGGCGCTTGCGCGCCGATGGAGGAGCCGTCCACAGCATCAAGAGCGGTATGACCGGGACCTCGATGAGCACACCCACTACGGTCGCCAATGCGCGGATTTGATCGGAACAGTGAGATACTGCGCGGTGCTGAACTGGGGAAAATCGAATTCGCAAGCTAGTTTAAATAGTTACCCGTTGGAACGAGTTGAGGTTAGCATCCCTCCTGTTGGTAAGGGAGAGGTCTAGAGTTCAATCCCCTCCGGCCGCACCCGTTTGCAAACCGGATAACGAAGTCCGTCCCGCACGCGAGAACAGCGCTAGTCCCGCAGACGCGTCTCGAACTGCGGCAGGCCTTTGCGGCAGTCGTCGGTCAATGTTGCCCGATGGCTCGTGAGGTAATCGTAGATGCGTCCGCCGCCGGGCGGCACCTTCGAGCAATACTCGAAAATGTCACTGCTGCAGGTTTTCGCCATGCCCTACAGCGCCTTCATGCGATCGCCCAGAGCACCGGAGGCAAGATAGGACGTCAGCCGGCAACGCGGTGACACCTTGTCCTCATATGCACGCCACGAGCCGTTCGGCGTCGGGCGTGACCTGTCGGCGGCGGACGGTCGCCTGCTGCGCCCTGACGGACGTCGGCAGGTTCGCTGCGAATACAAGCGCGACGGCAGCCAGCCACAAGCTCAAAATCTCTTTCATTCTAATTCTTTCATACAGATGAAAACAGTGGGTTCTCGATCTTAGAAATCATTGGTTTGGATCGGGAGACGGCGTGCCGGGATCGAAGGACGTGGGATCGTCGTTGACGCCATCAGTTGGCGTCGGTTGTTCGGGGTTCGTCCATCCCGGTCTGGCGGCATCGTCGTCCGGAATGACGTCATCCTCCGGCTGGGGATCTGTCGCAACCGGTGGATCGGAGTCTTCAGCGTATGCCGGGCCCCCGGCGGGCAAGCCAAAGACAGCCAAGCTAAGAAAAGCAACTCGAATGAGGTTCATCGGCGGCCTCCGTGAGTGTTGCGGCAATCGGCCGGTATTACTTTAGCGTCAATTCCGAGACGCCGACCGCGATGTTACTTTGTGCCGATGCGGTGGAGGCTGCCATTCCGAAAGCCAGGCCGACCACAACGAGAGTGCCAATATTCGTTCGCATTCGTATCCCCCAATTGGCCTGCACGGCCGTTATGCCTGAACGGCGTCGAACGATAAAGCTGCACGCCGATGATGTTGACCGTCACGACTACCAAAGACGACGGCGCCGAGGTTCTTAGCGTTCACCATAGCCTGTGGAGCCAACAGATTCGACGCTTACTTCGACCGCGCCCGCCGACGGGCGTTGCCATTCTTGCGTGGTGATTTCTCATGATAGGGCCGCTCGGCTGCGATGACCTCCTCGTGGAAGGCATCCGCGGCCGGCGCCAACGTGCGATCGCGCAGCCGGGGATGCCGTAATTGGTCCTCAGCCAGGCGGTGCCTCGAACGGGACCAAAGTTATTCCGCTATCAGTCCGCATCTGCTCGAGTTTCGACAGCGACGCAAGTCCAATCGCGTCGGAGGAACGGACGATGCGCCATCGCAAGCATACTGCTCGACGGTTACTCCCGGTGATGGTCGGCTGACGCTGTTCTCATGGCTCTTGAATTCTAAGGCCCAGGCGATCATCGAAAGCGGCAAGCAGGGTTGCGCTGACGATCTCGAGAAGTACTGCTCGACGGTCGCGCCCGGCGAGGGGTGGCTGGCATTTTGTCTCATCGCGCACGGCGATAAGCGGAGTGACAAATGCGAGCGCGCGCTCGGTGAGGCGCGTACCGAGGCAGAGGCCCTGATCGTTGACGTTAACCGCTCGATCGAGGCATGTGCTCCGGATGTCGCGGCTCTTTGCTCCGGAACCGAGCCCGGAGAGGGTCGGCTTGTCCAATGTCTCGCAGACCAGAGAGAGGTGCTCAGCGACGCGTGCGGGCAGGTGATGGATACGGTCGGTAGGATCGTGTTCGCGCCGAAAAACACCGCGTCACTCGGGGTGGCCCCGCAAGGAGCCGAATTCCAGATTACCACGGGCACCGTCAATCCGCCCCCCTCCACGCAGGCAGCGGAACCCTCGGAGCAAAAGCTGTGCCGTACCGTCGATGCGAGCGTAAGATTGGGGCCAGGCTCAGACCTCGCAAGACGCCCGCAAACTGCTCAAGACACAAGTGATCTCGTTTGTCGCCAGGCACGCGCTCAAGCAGTACTCCGCCGGGACCGGCAGTGTCGCGTGCTCGACGAATCTCAACCTGGTGGTTTCGGGCCACTATGGCTACTATACATGCCACGTGAAAACCCAGGTCTGCTGGTCCTCCGGACAGGAAACAGCCGGTATCGGCAAGAAGCCGGATGCGCTAACGCGGCCTGAAGGGGTCGACAGCGCGTATCGTGCGTGATCTTAGTCGAGCATGATACGCGACGACATTAGGACCAGAACCGGCGTCATCCTGGCCGGCGGGCAATCGCGCCGCTTCGGCGGAGGCGACAAGTTTCTGTTCGACGTTGCCGGCGAGACGCTTATTGCGCGGGTCGTCGCGGCGATCGCTCCGCAGGTTGGGGCTCTTGTCATTAGTGCCAATGGCGATCCGGAGCGGCTCTCCGCTTTCGGGCTGCCTGTGCTGCCCGATAGGGAACTCGAGCGACATGGGCCTCTCGCGGGCTTTGCGACCGCCCTGGCCTGGACTGCTGAGAACAGGCCCCAGTCGTCCATGATCACCGTTCCGGCCGACACGCCGTTTCTGCCGGGCGACCTTGTTGTCCGGCTCGATGCGGTAACGGCCGCCTCGTCGGCCGGCACGGCGATCGCGATGTCGGGCGGGCGCGCGCATCCGGTCATCGGGCTGTGGCCCTTGTCCGCTGCGGCTTATATCGACGCCGCGCTGGCGGGTGGCGATCGCAAGCTGCGCCATGTCGCGCGTAGTCTCGATGTGGCGACGGCCGATTTCCCAATGCGAAATGTCGCTGGCCGCCTCGTCGACCCCTTCTTCAACATCAATACGCCGTCGGAACTCGATGAGGCGCGACGGCTTGCGGCGATACTGGACGCGCGTCGTTACGGCGTACCAGTCATTGGCATTGCCGGCTGGAAAAAATCAGGCAAGACGACGCTTGCCTGCCGGCTCATTGCGGCATTGGTCGAACGCGGGCTGCGCGTCGCCAGCGTCAAGCACACGCATCACGGGATCACCGCCGATGCGCCGCAAACCGACAGCGCCCGCCATGAAGCAGCCGGCTCGATAGCGACTATCGTCGTCGGGCCCTGGGGTTGGGCGCGCGGTAGCGATGTTCAATGCGGCCCCGAGCCGCTGCTGAGCGACATTATCGCGCGATTGCCGGCGGTCGATCTCGTTGTCATCGAGGGCTATAAGTCAGCGCGCGTGCCAAAGATCGAAGTCCGTGGAACCGTTGCCGGCCGCGAGCCACTTCTTGCCGATCGGGATGGGCGTGTCGTGGCGATCGCGTCTGCCTTGCCGGTCCTGGGCAGCCTCCCGCCGCATTTCCATCGTAATGATACGAGCGCAATCGCTGCGCGAGTTTGTGACGCCCTGGGACTCAACTAGATCGCTGCAGAGTGCTGGTTTCTTTCGGCTGTGCGTAGCAGCGCGCGCCGATCGCGAACAGGACAACCGATAACGCGAACAGCGCCATGTACCAAGCCTGCCACATGCCGTAGCTCGCGCCCATCATGGTTATGGCGGCTGTCAGGGTCGCGCATCCGAACGGGTAAACGCTCGCCGGCAGATCGCGCAATCTCCGAAGTATAGCCAGCCCTGCAATCATCAGCATGACGGCGCCGACGGCGCCAAGCTCGAACCACGTCTGCAGATACACGTTGTGGGCATGACGCGACATCTTGCGTTCCCACTTCTCGTCACTGCCCTTCTCAGTTTGCGCCGTGATGCTGGGCCCCAGCACGTAAGTCATGTAGGCCCCGTGTCCGATCAGCGGCGACTTCATCGCCTGCTCGGCGGTGAAGTTCCAGATGATGATGCGATGCTGTGCCGAGTTCTGCAGCCAGGAAGCATTGTGCAGATCGTATCTGTGGGCAAGCATGGCGAGCGGCACAACCCCGAGACAGGCCGTGATCCACGCAGTGGCGATCGCCCTGCGGGTCCAAACCGGCGACCATATGGCAGCACTGAAGGCAACAGTGCTGGTGACTATGGCAAGTTTCGACGTCTCGTGCGGCGAGCACCATACGGTGGCGGCTGCGAGCAAGTATAGTGCGGTCGCGGCGGTCTTGTTCCATCGCGGCGCCAGCAGCGAGAGGGTCGCCATGAGGGCCGGCCATAGAAACACCGTAATAGGCGTCGTGTTGCGGGTCAGTGCCGTGATGCCAACCGAGACGAGCTGGCCGTTAACCCAGTGATAGTCACGTTCCGGCTGAAGCATTCCCGGATCGATGGCGAGAGTGTTGAGCAACCAGATCTTTGTGGCCTGGTGGCTGAGTAACTCGAGCAGCATGTAAATCAGGGCGATTGCGAACCCAATCGACAGCCCCTCTGCGGAGCGGACAAGTCTCCGGCGCGGTGTGCTGCGCGACGACCCGATACCCGATCCAGGCGGCCGAGCCGAACACAGCCGCCAGGCAGGTTTTGGAGAGTGTCTCCAACGGTGCCGGCGCCCACAAAGCACTGATTGCGGCATAGCCGAGAAAGGCGGCGAGTTCCTTGCCGGCCAAGGGATGCGACAGGTCTGGCCAGATGTCGCGGTCGCGCCCGACCAGAGCGGCAAGCGCCACCAGAACCGCAATCAGTGAAAACGGCGCAAGCCGCGCACTGACCAGGGGCAGGATTGCGGCAATAAGCACAACAGTGCCGACGACTCGGGGCAACCGCCCGGCACCTCCTCGCGTTTCAGCGTTTGCCAAATGACCTGAAATCACTCTGCCATCCGCCCTTTACCGGTACCCGTTAACCATAGACCGCGCATACGGACAACAGGTCGTGGGAAGCTCCCTGTTGGTGACTTCTTTCACATTTAGGGCGGCAGAACAGATGCATTCGGCGGCTCGGGGCATTAAATGTGAGAACTGTTGAACCGGAGCAACGTCGCTACCGCAATCCAATACGAAATCGTTGGCGTAGCTAGCACGTTGATTGCCAAGTTTCGACCCCCAAGCAAGGAGCGGCCCGCTGGCCCCCATGAAAACGAAGCCCAACATCACCACCAATTCGCCTGAACTGCTGAAGCCCACGCGTGCCGAGGCTGAATCCGCCGTCCGCACGATGCTGCGCTGGGCTGGCGATGATCCGGAGCGTGATGGTTTGCACGAAACGCCTGCACGCGTCGCCAAGGCGTTCGAGGAATTCTTCCGCGGCTACAAGCAAGATCCGGATGCGATCCTCATGAAGACTTTCGAGGAAATCGAGGGCTATGACGAGATGATCGTCCTGCGCGGCATCCGCTTCGAAAGCTATTGCGAGCATCACATGGCGCCGATCATCGGCCGCGCCTGGGTGGCCTATATCCCCAAGGACCGCGTCGTCGGGATTTCAAAGCTCGCACGGGTCGTGGATGCGTACGCGAAGCGGCTGCAGATTTAGGAAAAAATGACGGCACAAATCGCCAACACGATCGAGCGGGTGCTCGAACCGCACGGCGTCGGTGTCGTAATCAAGGCGGAACACCATTGTATGACGACGCGCGGCGTTCACAAGCCCGGGACCGACTTGGTGACGAGCCGCATGCTCGGTGCGTTCCGAGAAAACGCCATGACGCGCCAGGAATTCCTGACCATGATCGACTGAGCCGGGCTGGCTCAGGTCAGCGCGGAATCAACTCGGGGCGGTATTCGAAGTGCATGGTGTCGTAATGATACCAGCGGCCGCCCCAGATGAACCCATGCTTCTCGAAAATGCTGACGATCTCCAACGGAATGTCGTTGCGGTACGCGATGCCGCCGCCTCCCGCATTGCTCCAGCGCCAGTAGTGCGTTCGCTTCAGAGCGACGTCGACCGCGATGCCATAGCCGTGGGCCGATCCCCGGCCTGTGCCCGCAATCGCGCGGCAGACATATCCGCCCGCGGCCGGTTTGAGAAATACGTCGAAGCGGGGCGGCAACCGGTCCAGTTCCCCCGATATGGCGGCCAACCGGTCCGCGACGCCGTTGACGCTGGTGACCGTGATTGACTGCCGCGACCTGCTGGGTAGCCAGGCGACCTTGCGTAGACCCGATTTGACTTCGTCTTTGCTGCAATCGCCATACATCTTGTCGAAGAAGGCGGCATTGCGGGCGCGGCCAGGATCGAAATTGGTGGCTGGCGGTGTCGCCGGAGCGAAAGCGGGATAAGCGAGCGCCAACGTGTCTTCTATGTCTGGCGACGACAGCCACTCCTCAAACGCCTTTGATCCGTGCCCGTCGTCGATGGGCATACGCGTCCCGTCACGCCAAACGAGCGCGTTTCCCTCGACACGCTCCAGGTGGTCTGGATAGGCCGCCAGCAGGCGCGATGCTATCGTGGCAGGGGGATCGGCGAGGGCTTCGACCCCGCTTTGGACGTGCAAGGCCAGCCATGCAACCAGCAGGGTGGCGTGCCACAGCCATATCCGGCGTCGGGGGATGGCCGGCGATTCGAACCCGAGGGCAGGCGCCCCGTGAAACATAATCTCGCGCACCCGTTTGATATACCTCGCGGTTAGGGTCTTGGGAGTTTCGCTTTACCGCACAACGGCACCTGTTACACTAACCCCCAAACCGAAACCAGACGACGCCTGATGAGAGGTCGTAGCGGGTCAGCCAGAGTTAATGGTCACCGCGAACTCCGGATCCAGGCGCTGGGGAAACGACGTGTCCGGATTGACCGACGAAAAGGGGGGCAGCGGCCAGCCCGCCGACACGAGTGAGGAACGAGTGCCTCCGATGGTCGAAGTCCCCAATGCAGGCGGCATGGGTTTGCAGCCGGGCACGTGGCTCCCCTCCTCTACAGTACCGGCGTCGCAGCAACCCTTCGAGCAGGCCGGCGGGGAAGTCTACGGCGCGCTCGACCTCGGCACCAACAACTGCCGTCTTCTGCTTGCTCGCCCCTCACGGCGCGGCATCCGCGTCGTCGATGCTTTCTCGCGCATCATCCGGCTGGGTGAAGGTCTGTCCCACTCCGGACGGCTTTCTCCGGTCGCCATGAATCGAACGGTCGATGCCCTGAAAATCTGCGCCGGCAAGCTGCAGCGTCACAATGTGAACCGGTTTCGTCTTGTTGCGACCGAAGCTTGCCGCTCGGCCCACAATGGCGACGAGTTTCTCGAGCGTGTTTATGGCGAACTGCAACTCGATCTCGAAATCCTGACGCCAGAGGACGAGGCAGGCCTAGCGGTTGCAGGCTGTGCTGCTCTGATCGATCTTCGGGCCGATTACGTTCTGGTCTTCGACATAGGTGGCGGTTCGTCCGAGTTGATCTGGCTTGACCTGCAAAAGGCCGAAACCATTGGGCGGCGCTCTGTATCGGCTATCATGAGCAGCGTTGCCAACCGCTCCGGTGTCGCAACGTGGACGTCGTTACCTGTGGGCGTGGTGACGCTCGCTGAGAAATTCGGCGGCCAGTTCGTCACTTCCGAAGTCTTCGAGGCGATGGTCACGCATGTGGAAGGCATGATCCGCCCGTTCGAGGCAAAGTATAACTTTCGCGACCGGACCGCTTCGGCGCCAACTCACTTTCTGGGCACCTCCGGCACCGTCACGACGGTCGCCGGCATCCAGCTCGGCTTGAAGCGTTATGACCGCAACCGTGTCGACGGCTGCTGGATCGGGGTGCAGGACGTACACAACGTCACTTACGATCTACTCGGACGGACCTACGAGCAGCGCGTCGCGGAACCGTGCGTGGGGCAGGATCGCGCCGACCTCGTGCTGGCGGGCTGCGCGATACTCGAGGCCATCCTTCGGACCTGGCCTTGCGAACGCCTGCGGGTCGCCGACCGCGGCCTGCGCGAAGGCATTCTGGCGACGTTGATGGTGGAGGACGGAGTTTACCGTACCAGCCGGCGCCGTCGCGGGGGTTCGGGGCGCGGCGATCGCCCGGGCGACTGACACGAATGGCGCGGGCAAGCTGCCGGCGAGCACACGAGGCAAATTCATATGACCGTCAAGCGAAGCGGCCCGGGCAAGTCCGCCAAGGGCCTGAGCGGTGGCAAGCGGAACCTTCGCGTCAATCTTAAGACGGCGCGCCGGCATACCGCGTCGTCTCAGCGATGGCTGGAGCGTCAGCTCAACGATCCCTACGTCGCCGCCGCAAAGCGCGATGGATACCGGTCGCGCGCCGCCTACAAACTCATTGAAATTGACGACAAGTATCGGGTTCTGAAGCCCGGTCAGCGCATCGTCGATCTCGGCGCGGCGCCTGGCGGCTGGAGCCAGATCGCCGCCGATAGGGTGCAATCCGTCACGGGCCGAGGCCAGGTCGTCGCGATCGATTATCTCGGGATGGAGCCCACTGCAGGTGTTGAGATTGTCGAACTCGACTTCACCGCGCCCGACGCAGAGGACATCCTGAAAGGCCTGCTGCGGGACGGTGGCGCGGACGTCGTGCTGTCGGATATGGCGGCGCCGACGACAGGGCACACCAACACGGACCACTTGCGCATCATGGGACTGGCAGAGGGGGCGGCTGCGTTCGCCTGCGACGTACTTTCGCCGGGGGGAGCATTCGTATGCAAAGTCTTTCAGGGGGGTACGGAGAAGGATCTGCTGGATCTTCTCAAGCGGCACTTTACAATGGTCCGCCACGTCAAGCCGCCTGCGAGCCGCTCCGACTTGGCGGAACTCTACGTTTTGGCGACCGGATTCGTAACACCCCTTAATGTCTCACGTGCCCCAAAAACAGCGACGGCGGTCGATTTCTCGACCGCCGCGCTATCAACCGCTCACGCCGTTAGGCGCAAAACGACCGACCCACTTAGATGAGGTCGATCTCGGCCGGCAGGTAAGACGTCACTTCGAGGCCGACTTCCTGCTCGCGCACTGCGGGCTTGGTCCAGGTCTGCATTGTGTTTCCTCCAATTCAGTGGTGTTCAATGTTAGCGAACGCCGCTTGGATACGAAAACCTGGAGATCAGGTCCAATTGATTTTTACATTACTCTGTATCAGCTATGCTAATGTGTTACGTTGTTTCGTTTCACTGATGTCTGCGGACGGACTTTTCTTCACGAGACTGCGAATGTGTCGTGCCGGTCGAGTGAAAGCGCCGCGGTTGGTTCGCTTCCCTACATCCGGCTCGGATGCTATACGGCTGCCGACATCGATCCGCCGCGGCCACCAGCGCGC
>CAVVRP010000003.1:0-141054 GCA_963750715.1 uncultured Alphaproteobacteria bacterium
CGCACCGACATGACGCTGGCGGCCAAGAGCGAACGCACCAAGCATTACCTCGGCATCGTCGGGCTGACCGAACATGCCGGCAACTATCCGAACCGCATTTCCGGCGGCATGCGCCAGCGCGTGGCTATTGCCAGAACATTGGCGGCGGGATCGGAAGTTCTGCTGATGGACGAACCGTTCGGCGCGCTCGATGCGCAGCGCCGCGAAGCACTACAAATAGAGCTGAGACGTATCCTGGAAATTGAAACCAAAACCATCATCTTCGTCACTCACGACGTCGAGGAGGCGGCTTTCCTGGCCGACCGCGTGGTTGTCTTTACCCACCGACCAGCACGCATTCTCTTCGATCATCGATATCGCAAGCCGCTTTGGACCAACGCGCACCCTGGCGATCCGCGATAGCCAGGCCTTCTTTGAGTTGCGCAACGAACTTCTGGCACTTGTCAGATCGACTGCAGAGGAAGAGGCGGCATGACGGCTGGGATCGCAGGAAAGACAGTTCTGATCACAGGTGCTAGCCGTGGCATCGGCGAGGGTATCGCGGTCGCATTCGTTGAGGCAGGTGCAATCGTCCATATCCTAGCCGAGGATGACACCGCGCTCACAACCGCGGACCGCATCGGGGCGACCGGTCATGTGGCCGACATTACGGATGAGAAGGCTGTTGCGCGTGCCTTCGCCCAGATCCAGGCGCTCAACGTATTGATCAACAATGCCGGCTTGGAGCGGATGACGCCGCTCGATGATACGGATCTGACCACACTCGCCGTGTTCCGTCGCATCATCGACGTGAACATTGTTGGCACCACAATTGTCACGCAGGCCGCACTTGCGAAGTTCGGAAACGGTGCGCGCATCGTCGACACGTCTTCCATTTGGGGACGTGTCGGAGAACTCGCTGTTCGGCGCCTACGTCTGCTCCAAGCACGCTATCATCGGCCTAACGAAGACATGGGCGAAGAAGCTCGGACCCCGTGGCATTTGCGTGAATGCGGTCTGCCCAGGTTGGGGTGCGCACCAGATCATCGCTGGATCGGCGACTGTCATCGCGGCACGTTCGGGACAAACCGAGGCTTCCGTGATCGAGACCGTCGAAGCTGCACAGCCCTGCCTGGCGGACTATGGGTCCCGGCAGATGTTGCTGAAGCCTACCTCTACTTGGCGTCCCACTGGGCGAGCAATGTGACAGGCCGATCGATCGGCATCGATCGCGGAGAGCTGCCATGGTAGGCGGAGCGGCAGCCAGGACGACGGCGGTAGTCACCGGCGCAGCCGATGGAATTGGGCGGGCCACGCTCCAGGCCCTGCGTGTCGATGGCGTCGACGCCATCGGCTCGACGTTGTCCCGTCGAGGGAGATCTTCACTTCGTCGTGGGCGATGTCCGATAGACTTTAGTTGCCGACGCCTTCGCGAGATCACGGGCATGACGCCAAAGATCGATGTTCTGGTGAACTGCGCGGCATCTTCCGGGAAGGCCCGATCGGCACATTCGACGTAGCGGCGTTCGATCGTCTGTGCTGTCAAGTGCGCGGCACCTTCTTGTCGACACGCGCTGTGCTGCCACGCATGCCTTCCGGCGGTCGCATTGTGAACGTGGCGTCCGAGCTGGCCTATGCTGGCCGGCAGGGAGCCGCCGCATACACCGCAACCAAGGGCGCCATTCTCTCTTGGACACGTTCGCTCGCCCGGGAGCTAGGCCCCGAGATCTACGTCAACGCCGTTGCACCGGGCCCGATCGACACGCCGCTGCTGGCATTTGGCGACATGACGTCCGAACAGAAAGCGGTCGAGACGGCCAATCCGCTGCGGCGCGTCGGACGCCCCGAAGAAGTTGCCGCCGTGATCACCTTTCTGGCGAGCCCGAGCGCCTCTTTCGTTACAGGACAGTGTTTCAGCGTCGATGGCGGCGCAGCCATGCATTGAGAGGATCAACCGATGATTGCCAACCCAATCCCCTGGCCAAACGGTGCGCGCTGCGCCTGTGCGCTCACTTTTGACATGGACGCGGATAGCCTCATCCATATCTCACGGCCCGTCGATGGTTTTGATAGGTTGAACCCGATCTCGATGGGGCGTTATGGCCCCAACGTCGCGGTGCCGCGCATTCTTGGGACATACAAGAGACTGGGCATCAAGCAGACCTTCTTTATTCCCGCTTGGTGCATGGAACGCTACCCCGCAGCAGTCGAAGCCATTCTCAATGACGGCCACGAGATTGGTCATCACAGCTATCTGCACGAGGATCCGACATCGCATTCCGATGCCGAACAGGGCTATTGGTTTGACCGCGCTATGGAGGTGCATAAGCGCATGACGGGCCGCGCCCCACGGGGCTACCGCGCGCCCGTATATAATGTTACGCAGGAAGTCGTCGACCGGCTGGTCGCCAACGGAATCTTGTACAACTCCTCCCTGATGGCCGACGACATTCCCTATCTGATGAAAACACCCAATGGGGAATTGTGGGAAATGGCTGTGCATTGGGGCACCGATGACTGGCCGCCGTTCGCCCACTATGCCGAGATTGGATATCTGATGCCGGTGCGCGCACCCTCCGACGGCCTGCGCGCATTCTTCGAAGAATTCGAAGCGCACTATGAAGCAGGCGGCCTGTGGATGCCCGTCCTGCATCCGTTTCTCACCGGGCGGCTTGCCCGCTGGCGGCTGATGGACCGGTACATGACAGACATCATGGCCAACAAGAGCGTATGGTTCGCGCCGCTGGAGGAGATCGCCAGCCATGTGAAATCGGTGACGGCATCTGGCAAGTACAGTCCGCGCGTTGAACAATTGCCATACTTCGATGGCCCGGTTCATCTGAAAGGACGCTAGCTGATGCAGGCGATTGATCCCGCATTCCTACCCGTCTCGGCTTTGGACGTGCCTCGCTTCGCGGGCGTGCCGACGTTCATGCGATTGCCGCATGTCCCACTGGATAAGGTTGCGGGCTCTGGCGTTGAAATCGGAAATCGTCGGCATTCCGTGGGACGGCGGCACGACGAACAGGGCCGGTGCGCGGCATGGACCGCGGGCGCTGCGTGACGCATCGAGCATGATGCGGATGGTCAATCAGGCCACGGCCGTGGCGCCGTTTCACACCGCTCGTATTGCAGACGTCGGCGATGTGACGCCCAACCCCATTGGATTGGACGACACGCTTGGCCGTATCGAACGGTTCTACGATACGCTCCACGCCGTTGGCGTGACGCCGCTCACGGCAGGCGGCGATCACCTGACGAGCTTGCCGGTTCTACGCGCGCTCGCAAAAAGTGGCCCGGCTGGCATGATCCACTTCGACAGTCACACGGACTTGTTCTCAGACTATTTCGGTGGGTCACGTTACACGCACGGCACACCGTTCCGCCGGGCCATTGAAGAAAACCTGCTCGATCCCAAGCGCGTTGTTCAAATCGGCATTCGCGGAACGACCTACGACGGCGAAGACCGCGAATTCGCGGCATCGGTTGGCGTTCGCATTGTCACGATCGAGGAGTTCGAGTACTTGGGTCCGGCTGCCACGATGGCACTCGCCCGTTTGATCGTTGGCGACCAGAGACCTATGTTTCATTTGACATCGATGCCATCGACCCGTCCCAGGCCCCCGGCACGGGCACGCCCGAGATCGGTGGCATCACGACCAGGGAGGCGCAGCAGATGGTGCGAACGCTTCAAGGCCTCAATCTGATCGGAGCCGATGTCGTGGAAGTGTCGCCGCCGTTCGACGTAGGCGGTATCACAGCCTATGCCGGCGCCACGATGCTGTTTGAGCTTGCCTGTGTTCTCGCGCCGGCCGTGGCCGCGCGCAAGAACCGAGCAACCGTCCTTAATGAAAGGCTGCAGGCCGTGGCCAACAGCGTGCAGACGAGATGACAGGGGAACGATAGCGATGAGTGACCTTCTTACGATCCCGGCGCGCAGCGGGCGAGCGGTTGTGCTGAAGGCTGGTCAATCGATCAAGATCATCAACACCCACGGGCATCAGGTCGTGGACACATGGGCCTTCAACGCCGCAGATCTCAACGAATTCCTGTCGATGGAGCACATGCGCGCGTTCATCAATCGTGTCCGACCGAAGCCGGGCGACAAGCTCGCGACCAACAAGCGCCGGCCAATACTGACGTTGGCTGAAGATACGTCTCGCGGCCTCCACGACACTTTCATCGCAGCCTGCGATATCTAACGCTATCAAGGCCTCGGTTGCACTGAGTATCATGAAAACTGCGCGGACAATCTCTTTGCCGGGATGGCCTTGATTGGTCTGAAGCCGCCGGAAGTGCCGTCCCCCTTGAACCTCTGGATGAATATTCCGATCAACAGCGATGGCTCGATTGATTGGAAGGAACCCGTATCGAAGCCCGGTGACTACGTCGTGCTGCGGGCCGCGATGGACTGCATCGTGGCCATGTCGGCGTGTCCGCAGGATATCGTCTGCATCAACGCTGGCGCCCCCACGGAAGCGCACTATCAGATTCTTGATTGATTGCGGGACCCCGATGACGTCACGAGCGGGTGCAAACCTAAAGATCGACGGCAACCGGCTCTGGCACAGTCTCATGGAGATGGGCCTGATCGGTGCGAACTCCCGGCGGCGGCGTCTGCCGCCTCGCGGTTACGGATGTAGATAAGGCGGCGCGCGATCTGTTCGTTCAATGGTGCCGCGAGGCAGGCTGCACGATCCGTATCGATGCCATGGGCAACATCTTTGCACGGAGGGTCGAACTCGACGAAACGCGACCACCGATCCTCACCGGGAGCCATCTTGATACGGTGCCGAGTGGCGGAAAGTTCGATGGTGCGCTCGGCGTGCTCGCGGGGCTTGAGGTGATCCGCACGCTGGATGCCGCCGGCTACCGCACGCATGCGCCCTTAGAAGTGGCCGTCTGGACGATTGAAGAAGGCTCCCGCTTTCCTCCGGTCATGGTGTCCTCCGGCGTATTCGCGGGTCAGATCTCGATCGAAGAGGCCAAGGCGCGCACGGACAAATCGGGCGTGACGCTCGGCGCAGAACTGAGCCGGATTGGGTATTGCGGCGCCGAGCCGGTCGGAGGTTGGCCCGTATCGGCCTTCTTCGAGCTTCATATCGAGCAAGGGCCGGTGCTGGAAGCCGAACGCAAAACGATCGGCGTCGTGACCGCTGTCCAAGCCTTGCGCTGGTACGAAGTCCGCATTACAGGTCAGGAAGCGCATGCGGAGACCACGCCCATGGACGCCCGTCGTGATGCGTTGGCCGGTGCGGCTGAGCTGATTTCGGCGGTCGAGGATCGGGCGGCAGGCCGCACCGCATGGGCGCGCCACGACGGGCTACATCGAAGCATCGCCGAATGGACGCAACGTTGTGACAGGCAGCACGTTCCTGTGCCTCGACTTCCGGCATCCTGACGACGCCGCTCTTCTCAAGATGGAGCAAGACTTGGTTGCTGCGATCGAAAACATGCGCCACACGCGCAGCCTCCAGTGCGAGCTCAAGCAGTTGACGCACACCGCCGCGGTCACATTCGATGCGAACTGCATAGAGTTCGTGCGCTCGGCCGCGGACACCCTTGGGTATTCGCACCGCGATCTCGTTTCAGGCGCCGCGCACGACGCCGCCTTTTTGGCGCGGGTGGCACCTACGTCCATGATCTTTATCCCCTGCCGCGATGGCTTAAGCCACAACGAAGCCGAATGGGCCACCGAGGCCGATTGCGCCGCAGGTTGCGCGGTGTTGTTGCATACAATCATCGCATTCGACGAACAGCTTGCGAACGTTTCGCGCGCCGCTCGAACCGACGCGCCGGGGAGCGCTTCGTGACATCTGCGTGCGCAGAACATCGCTGAAGCAGCTAGCGAAAAGCGCGCACGATCGGGATCAAAGCCATCGCCGCCTGCAAGAAGGGCGACACCCTCGCCTGCTACGAACTCGACCGCGTCGGGAGAAGCGTAGCCCACCTCTCCAAGCTCTTAGTGGAGCTGGACGAGCGGGGGATCGTCTTCAAGACCGCCGACAACAGCATGGACGCCAGCGGCTCGACCGGCCGCCTCGTCCTTCACATGCTCTGCGCCGTCGCTCAGTTCGAGCGCGATCTCATCCTAGAGCGTACCCCGCGCCGGTCTTGCCGCGGCCCGCCGTCAGGGCAAACGCCTCGGGTCGCCGGTGAAGAGGCAGCCCGACATGGTCCGGCGCGCGCGTGATCTCATGGGCTCGGGCGAGCTAAGCGCAGAGGAGGTTGCCCGAACGCTCAAGGCTTGCGGCGGACGCCGTTCCGAGGGCTCCGCGCCGCCCGCGATATGGATGAAGTTCTTGAAGGCAAGTCCGACTGAAGCTGCCTTACGGATCTGAGCTGCATACCGGACGAGAAACATTCATGAGCGGACGCGGATCGGGACGGAGCGACGGGCTCGGCATGCTCGCCAACAAATCCCACGAGTATCACTCGGTGGATCTCGACTGGCTTCGCCGGAAGCGATATCTGCGACCGGGCTGTTCTGGAAAGTTGACTTGGTCACGTGGTGGCACTCCTATGGGCAACGTTGACTACCGGGTCGAGCTGCTTACGCGAAAACTACAAGCGCGGTTACCTGCGCATGGTGCGCTTCACGCTTCCGGGAATGGCCTTCGAAATTTGGCCCGAAATAGTGGAACGCTTCCCCGCGTGCACACAGGCGGAGCGCAATCATAGGACGGCATGCAGTCTTGAGCTTGTGCTGCCGCCTCCGGCTCTTGTGCTCCTCACGTTCCGCCCCGCCTATTCCCGCCCATCGAAATCACGCGACAGAAGCTCTATGCGACTTACGTTCTTCGAAGGCTGACTTCGATCTGTCCCCGGTCCCCACGATCTTTTGGCCAACTTGCCGTCGTCCCCGATCGCCACCACATCATCCCAGCCGTCACTAAAGACGATGCGAACAGACTTTCTCTCCCACCGCCAAACGCCATTTTGTCCGCCGTCCGCGGTACTCCGAGCAGTGCCGTCCGGAAACAGGCGAACATCGAAGGACGAGCCATCCTTATGATAACTGCGCCAGACGCCGACTGGATCGAAGGGCCTAGGCTGCGCCTCTTCGCCCAAAGAACTTGTCGCCATAGCAACTACTCCGGCGAGGAGAGCCAACATTCTCATTACTGACCGCATTATCGTTGCCCTGCTTGCCGATGCGCACCACCCCTACAGCCATTGTTTGGCTTGGCTTGACGGTACCAGCGGCTCAGCTTATCTGAAAAACAGCGTCAAGAGATCGGGGTCTCCTTCAAAGAGATCACCGGCCCCAACCCGGCCTGTTCATGGAACGGTGGGAGAGACGCGGCCAGCCTGAGCTCCAGGCGTGCAAACCGCGAGCATTCCCATGTCGAAGAAAATCGCTGATCGTAAAGTTTCGTCGCAGCTTCAGCCAACGACGGGTGAAGAGCTTCAACCCATTCGAGACGCATCCGCATGATGTTTAAGTGTAGCATGTCACCGGCTGGGGTTGGTTCTAAGGGCGGGAGTTCGGTTTCTGTGCTCATCTTCTAATGCTTTCTGAGCTTTTCAGGCTCTATGGTCTCCGTGCTCCGCCTCCGGCGACATGCCGAAAATAAAAGACCCGCGCTCGGAAGCGCGGGTCAGGTGGATTGGGAAATTTACACTGATGAAGGGCGCTTGAGTTCTTCCACGGAATGTCGGCCGTGCGTCGCCGGGGCCGGCGGCTGGCCTCAGTGGCCTATGCGGAAATCCGATGTCCGCTAAGTATTAAAGACCTGCCGCACTACGTACGTGTCCGATGGACAGCTTCTGGCCGATTTTGTTGCAAAAGGCTGGCTTGAGTGGCGCTTGGTGACGACGCCCCCTTTTTCGACTGTAACGCGCCACCTCTGGCCGCTGGCTCCGCTCCGAGCGACGGCATCGACGCACTCATGGCAAGCAACCTTGACGCTACTCAAGCCACTCGACGCTCACGCAACGCACTCAGTGGGCGCGATCGGCGGAGGCCGGGCCACGAGTTGCGAGCGCGAGAGAATGCCGAGTGATCCGGGAGCTTGTCCTCGATGCTCAATCCGCAGAACCAGCGGTAGGCCAGGTTGACCTGCACCTCACGACAGAGCGCCCGCTCCGAGCGGATGGCGAAGACGTAGCCGACGATAAGCATCCCGATCATGAGAACTGGATCGATCGACGGTCGCCCCAAACGAGAGTAATGGGGCGCTAACTCGGCGTAAACCCAGGACAAGTCCAGAACGGCCGCTCTCTCGCGCACCAAGTGATCGTCGGGTACCACGTCATCGAGATCAAACGAATAGAACAGACGCCCCTGATCAAGCTTCTGCCGCCCCATCATCGCCCGCCCCCACTGACGCCCGCGTCACGGCGACGGAATCACGGTTCGAACCGGCCTTCAATCCACTTCTGCAACAAAATCGGCCCATCTCGACCGTATCAAGGTACGCCGGGAGGGTCCGCTATTGAATTAAGAGCGACCGGAAATCGGTATCACTCCAACTGCTCGCGCGGGCGTTGCCCATGCGCGACGAAGATATTTGGCGTTAATTCTTGTCATTGGAGCGCTGTTAAGAGAGCTTTAGGTTGAACCAGGGCCCGCAGCGCGTCCCTAGGGCTAAGTCGCGCCGCGCTCTATCTGCTGATGCGGAACGCGTGAGGGTGACCCATGCTAACCTTTGATCGCAAGAACAGCGCCCTCGATCCCGTAGCCTGGCACGAAGGCCAGGCCGCAGGCCGCCACGGGCTGACAGCCGTCGATAATCCCTATCCCGCGAACACCGAGAAGGGGCTGGCTTGGCAGTCTGGCCTCGTCGACGGGCAGAGCAAGCCGGTGCGCCGGGTAGGCGATTGTAGCGATTTGTCGTGATCCGCACCGCTACGCGCGCTTGTGGAACATCCAGCCGAACAAGCAGTCGCCAGTGCGCGCGATGCCATCGCCAACGTGCCGGAGCGCACGGTCGGTATGACAGGCCTGAGCGCCGGAGGACAGGGCAAGAAGGGAAACAGCAGCCGCAGCTGCGAACAGAGACTTGCGGGTCATTGGGGGCCTCAACGAGATCTGGACAGGGGGGCTAAGACTGGCACCTGACCGCGGCCTTGGGCGAGGAGAACTTCAGTTCATGGTGAAGGATCAGCCATTGGCGGAGCGGAGCAGCAAGGGGAGAAGCGCCGCTTGGCATCGTGTGTCAGACCGATGCGGCGTCCGATCCTCTGCGGGCTTGCCAAGCTCACCAGTAGGCGAGACATGCCGATAGAGCGTCGAGCGTGTGATCCCAAGCTCCTCACACAAAGCTCCGACGCTGGTGTCGGGTTCGCGCATAGCGGCTGGCTGAAAGTTGCAGCGCGGGCAACTGCAGAAGAGAAGCGCTGCAGGCTTGCCGACACCAGTGGCGCCACGAACTGAACTTCGCAGGCGTCCGAATCGTCACCCGATGCGGAAGACGGCACCCGCGACCGAGCGCGCGCGTTCGCGCACCGCGCCGCCGTCGTTGCCGGATTTGATAATCCACTGACCGTTCGCGGTCCGACCGGTGATCATGCCGACATGATGCGGCCACACGGCGACCGCGCCGATCTGCGGGCCGCTTGGGCTGCCCCACCGACGCCAATTGGCAGCGAGGTTCAAGTCCGGTCCCCCGCCCTTCTGCGTCCGCATCCACCAGCCGCACCACTGCCGTGGACGACCTCCTACCGACGAGCGCGCAGTGTGTGTTCGCCGCTTCTGGTGCACGCGATGCGAGACGGTCCTTTGGTAACCAGCCTTATCCGAAATGCAGCGGCGCGCTTCCGCCGACGTTGCTCCGGCGAATGCCAGAAGTGCCAACAAAGCTGCGAATAAGTTCACTCGCATGTGAACTCTCCTCATTTTCTTCTACGCAAAACCGGCATCGATCCGATTGTTGGTGCGAAAACAAGAGGACAATTCCGAACACCTGGACACCGCAGGGCGCTGCTAGGCCGTCAACTGACCTGGAAGGACCAATTCTGCGCTTCAAAGAAGGCGCGTCGGAGCGGCGGACCCAACGTCGTCTCCCCCGATAGGTCAGTATTTAAGACAACGATTGTCGTGATCCTTTATTCCTTCATTATCAGTGGAAGGCGATTAGGAGCCTGACGCCAAAGCAGCCCTATGCAATTGGCATGAAAAGCAGAGAGCCATTCGCGCTGGCGGGCATCTGGGAGAACTGGCAGCGAGCCGGCGGCGAGGAATGGCTCAGCACGTTCGCGATCATCACCACGAACTCGAATGAACTCGTGAGCGCGATCCATAATCGGATGCCGGTGATCATCGCGCCCAAGCACTACGACCGCTGGCTATCCCCGCTTGAGCCGGACCCCAGCGACCTGCTTTGGCGGCACGACGTTTGCCAGCGCCATCACCATGGCCGCCACCCGGGCTGTCATCATCGCCCGACATGGCCTGCCGTGGCGGGCATTCCGCTATGAGATTATAGTATCTGCCATTGGTGTGGCGCCATCAGGGAACCCCACGTTGCCATTAGTCACGTCAATGTGTCCCCCTCACTCCTCCGGCAGCACCATCGCTAGCTTCAACTTCAGCCGCCCGCCGCAGACGTCGCAGGCAATCCCCGGTAGATACGTCCGGCACCACGTAGTCGCTGCCCGCGCTCTCAATTAATCCATCGACGCTGAACGCATAGAAGTGTCCGCACCCATCAGTTTCGCAATACCCCTTGAGCGCAAGACCGCGCGACTTGATCGCTGCCAAGGTCCAGCTCGCCGGCTTCTCTTCTTCATTCATTGCTACCGCCCGGTCATGCTGTTGGTCATCGTCAACAGCCAACCCCCCGAAACTGATGATTGTAGACATTCGAGATATCTTCACGCCGTCGCGTCAACCGCTCAACGTCGGCAGCGGAACCAACGCGATCGGCCTCCGTAATCGCTTGCCCAAGATAGAGCATCGCATCATCGTAACAATCTTTGACGTTCCAAGGCCTCGCATCATACATAGCCTCATAAGCCGCTTCCGCGAGCGCCTCCAGTCGCACCATTTCCGCAATCGCATCACTCACGACCGTGATCCAGCCCGCACTATTGCTGAGGACAGCACTGCTCACTCTTCCCTGTCCATCTGCGAATGGGCCTTGAACCGACGAGCTCGCTATTCTCGTACACGGGCTTGCTGTCCGTCACGAAGCAGTCGCATGAGTCCGACCCGTCAGGCGCATCAGTCTCTGCCGCCCCTGGAGGCGAAGGAGGAACGACTTGAATGGGCACGGCCGGCGCGGCGCGGTGTGAGTGTCGAAGCCGGGGGAAGAGGAAGCGTCGGCGTCAAAGGTAGTGGTCGTACGGTGGGCGCAATGACCGGCGGCATCGTTACCACCGCAGGCGGTCGTATGGGTTCGACTATTTGCGCGAACGCGCCAGTAGAGGACAATAAAGCCGATACCGTCGCAACGATGAATGCGCGTCTCATGACACCTCCCGCAAAAACTTCTCACCGACCATTGACGCACCGCGACGGGTCGAACACCCATATGAAGATCATGCAAATCGCAGCACCGGCGACCACCGTGTACCACATGATCGAAGGTGTTCCGTCGCCGCCAACAGCGCCGAGGCGCATTCTCCGGACCGAAACGAATTCATTGAACTGCCGCAGGGCTCGGCGTGAAGCGCCTCCTGCCCCTTCGTTTGAGGTTCGAACTTCACGAGCTGCCTTTGGAAAATAGTGACTCGCTGCGTCCCGCCAACGGGGATGACCCCCTTGCGTTGGAGGGGCCAGGCTCATGTTGGAGGCGCGGGACCGTTCCCTGCATGACATCCTGGGCTCGCCCGACGACATGAAGTTCCGCTCGTCGATGACACTTTTCGCTCGCGCCACCGGCCCCGACAGCGTGTTCGCCGAGGCACTAGATGCGATCTGTGGTGGTCAGCCAGACGAAAAGACGCTCGCGCTGCTAACGTCGGCGTCCGCTTAACCTGGCCGCTGAGAACGCCGAGATGCGGAGCCGTTCGGGGCGTAGCCCATCGACGCGATTCTGCGCGAGGAGTTCTCAATGCACCTTATTCAAATCCTGCTTCCTGTGCGCCGGCTTCTATTCCGTGAGCCCTACGGACACCGTCTACGAGGCCATCAAGATGATGGCCGATAAAGACGTAGGCTCGTTGCTGGTCATGGAGAGCGATAAACTCGTCGGCATGTTCACCGAACGGCAATATGCTCGTGACGTGATACTCAAGGGCAGGACTTCACCCCAGACGCTTGTCCGAGAGGTCATGGAACCGGAAGTTGTCTGTGTCGGGCCTGATGAAACCGTCGAAGCGTGTATGGCGCTCATGACAGAGAAACGCGTGCGTCATCTGCCGGTCGTCGATGGTGAACGCGTGATTGGCATCGTCTCCATCGGTGATCTGGTCAAGCGCATCATCGATAACGAGCATTTCACGATTCACCAGCTTGAGAGCTACATTTACGGTGAGCGTTTTTTACATTGAACGCGAAGCTGGAGGCGGATTAGTTCTCCTCGTGCCGGTGGGAGACGCGGGGCGATCTATGGGCGGTCCATTTTGCGGTCAGTCTGAAGCACAAAAGCCCCGAGTTTTGCGCCGATCGGGCCATATGCGGGGTTCTGCCGGGCAGCGTGTGACGCGGCCGCGGCTCGTGCTATCAATCTCTGAGCTCTCCGTGCCTGCCTCGGAGCGTGCGCTCGCGTCATCGGGACCGCCACCTTGCACCACGCTGTCATCGCCGCTACTGGACTCTACATTCCGCCCTTCAGCGTTTCGAACAGTGAACTGGTCGAAGCATTCAATGCCTATGTCGATCGCTTTAACACCGAGCATGCCGACGCCATCGCCGCCCGGGAAATGGCAGCGCTGCTCCATTCTTCGGTGCAATTCATCGAGAAGGTCTCCGGCATCAAGTCGCGCCATGTGATGAACAAGACCGGCATTCTCGATCCCGCCGTGATGCGCCCCATACTACCCGAGCGCGGTAATGACGAAGTCTCGCTCCTTGCCGAAATTGCCGTCGAGGCGGCCAAAGAAGCTATTCAGAGTTGGGGCAAGCCCGCCAGCGAAATCGGGGCGGTGATCTGCGCGGCCTCCAATATGCAGCGCCCCTATCCGGCGATGGCGATTGAGGTGCAACAGGCGTTCGGCATCGATGGCTTTGCTTTCGACATGAACGTGGCCTGCTCGTCGGCCACCTTCGGCATCAAGACGGCGGCTGACTTCATCGCCAGCGGTTCGACCAAGGCGGTGCTGATCGTCAATCCCGAAATCTGCTCCGGCCACCTGGACTTCACCGACCGCGATAGCCACTTCATCTTCGGCGATGTGGCGACCGCGGTGATCGTGGAGGATGCCTCTCAGGCCGCCGGCGGCTGGACGATCCTGGGCACGCGGCTGAAGACCGTGTTCTCCAACAACATCCGCAATAATTTCGGCTTCCTGAACCGCACGGCCCCGGAAGGGATCGGCGCTAAGGACAAGCTATTCGTCCAGGAAGGCCGCAAAGTCTTTAAGGAAGTAGTCCCGATGGTCAGCGAGATGATCGTCCAGCACGCCAGTGAACTCGGCATTGATCCGCGCGGATTGAAGCGGCTGTGGCTGCACCAAGCCAATATCAATATGAACGAGATGATTGGCCGCAAGGTGCTTGGCCGCGATCCAGCTCCCGACGAGAACGTCATCATTCTCGACACCTTTGCCAATACGAGCTCGGCCGGCTCGATCATCGCCTTCCACACGGCCAATGACGACTTTACCTCTGGCGAGACAGGCCTGATCTGCAGCTTCGGCGCGGGGTATTCGGCAGGTACGGTGTTCATCAGGAAACGGTAGCTGGTGCTGGACGTGGCTGAGCAAGAGGCGGTGCGCGGGACCAGCATGACGGGCGGAGGTCTGCTAAGGGTCAACTTCTACCGTTGTGATGTCCCGCCAGCCACGACCGGTTCACCTCAGTATGCGGAAAGTCCTCGCGCATTTTCGCTGTTCGGCAGCTTGACCTTCAACACCGGACTTAAAAAAGCGAACGCCGTTCGTCAGCGTTGGGCCGGGTCCAGACATTTTCAGTGGCGGGCGATCACGGCCCGAACTGGACGCCGGTGGTCAGCTCCTCGAGCGAGTTGCCTCCAGAAAAGGCACTACCCCCAGCACTTCGGCATCCGCTGATGCGATCGGTCAGCACATAGCCAATGCCGCGATGGGGTATGCAAATCGCAACCCCGGTGGGCGTCGCATTCCGGCATCTCGTGTGCGCTTGCACCGAGACTGCTTGCAAGCCGCCGACCTCGATCGCCCGTGCCTCGATCACGCCGTAGAGCGATTCCGGAAGCTGAGTCCGTGCCAGAACCTCGCAGCCCCTGAGATCGTGACTTGCAGACTGAGTGACGACGATGGGGCGCCGTGTCTTGGCCAGCGCACCGATCGGCACAACATTCAAGGTGTGCTGAGCGGGACGCTCGATGCGCCAGTGCTTGGAATCGATTGATAGCACCAGCTCGCCAAAGCGCTTACGGATCGGCTCTGATTCGGCGATCGATCCAAATACAATAATAAAGGTGACTAGCTCCAAAGTGTGCTGGAGCAAGGATCGCAAACGCGGGGCCATGCCTTGATCCTTCTTAAGCCTCGATGACAACAATCACCGTCTGGCATCATTGTGGCAACTCCGGTTTCTCGATTGGATCCTTCAAGTTATGGCCACTGCGCCTCTAGTGGATTGTGTTAGATAGCCCGGCAGCTTCAACCTCGACCGTGTGATGGAAGCTGTTTTGAGTAACGCTGGCAAGCAGTTAGAAATGGCGTACCTGATCCTGGCATTCGCCATGGTTTCGATCATCGCACTGCTGTACGGGTTCTCGCCCGCGTGGTTTGCGAGCATCTCTTCTCGGCCTTCAGCGACACGCATAGGAACACGGCCATCCTGACGACGATGTTGTTTGCGGGCGGACTCGTCTCTGGGCGGCTCGTGAGCTTCATCGTCGAGGGTCAACCCTCCCCAGTTGATGAACTATGCCGCGATGGAATTCGCGCTCGTGCCAATCGCCCACTGGATCTACTCGCGTCCAGAATGATCACCGCAGTGCGATGACTTCGTCAGCAGCGGGTACGCAGAAGGGGAGCAGACCTCGTACGCGTCTGCGGAAGAGGCGGTGGCAGGATTGGTGGAAGCCGTTCGCTCCGATGAGCCTGTGGAAGCGATCCGTTAGGGTGCTGGGGCCGGAGGGTGCGGACATCGCAACGTCAGGCAATCCCGTCGCAGACGAGGCAAGACCGACGAGGTTCTTGGCGGCGTTTGAGGAAAGCCACCAAGTGCAGCAGGAAGACACCACAAGGGCGATCCTGGTTGTCGGACAGGACGAGTTTCCATTTCCGATCCCCGTTGTTGCCGAGAACGGCAAGTGGCACTGGGATACTGCTCAAGGTCTTGAGGAAATTCTGACCCGCAGGATTGGTGAGAACGAGGTGGCGACAGTCGAGGTTTTGCTCGCCTACGTCGCGGTACAGCTTGAGTATGCCGAGCAGGAGCGCGACGGGAAAGGAATCCAGTATGCGCGACGCTTGATGAGCCGAGAGGGGCGAAAAGACGGTCTGTATTGGTCCGCCTCAGACGGCGAGGATCCCAGCCCGATCGGCCCACTTATCGCTGAGGCTCAGAGCAAAGGCTATAGCGGGACTGAGTCCGGTTCTGCCTATACGGGGCGGCTGCGCGCGCTTTGCACCGACATTCGCACCGTCCTGTCCTCCCCGCCCTGCCGCGTGTGCACGTCGTCGGCTTTGGCGACTGGTCGATCAAGGTCGAGGTCTACGCCTACGTCGATGTAACGGAGCTGCCGAAGCTTCTCGCCATCCAAGAAGAGCTGACCGTCGCGATTATCGACCTTGTGCGCAAGTCGGGAGCGGAGTTCGCATTCCCGTCCCAGACGACCTATCTGGCACAGGATCCGGTTGGGAAGACCTCGTTCCGGCTGCCGAAACTAGGCGTGAGCAAGCGAGTTTAGCTGATCCTGAGGCCAGCTCGCATCGGCAATTTCAGCTTATAGCCCGGAACTGCCGTTCAGCGGCGATTGAGTGTGCTACCGCTATCGACCGATTAGCGGAACAGCACACGCCAGCGGCTCGATTACCGCTGCTGACGCACGCCTTTCGGGAAATCGCGCCTTGGCGGCCCGACGTAGAGCTGACGCGGACGGCCGATTTTCTGCTCGGGTTCCTCGATCATCTCATTCCAGTGCGCGATCCAGCCAACCGTCCGCGCCACCGCAAACAGCACGGTGAACATGGAAACGGGGAAACCTATCGCCCGCAGTGTGATGGCGGAGTAGAAGTCCTTGTTCGGGTAAAGCCTCTTCTCGACGAAATACTCATCCTGCAGCGCGATGCGCTCCAGCTCCATGGCGACCTTTAGCAGCGGCTCATTTCGCTTGTCGAGCGCATCAAAAACTTCGTGGCAGGTCTTCTGCAGGATCTTCGCGCGCGGATCGAAGTTCCTGTAAATGCGATGGCCGAAGCCCATCAAATGGACGCCGGAGTTCTTATCCTTCGCCTTGGCAATAAACTCGGGCACACGATCGATCGTGCCGATCTTCTCCAGCATGTTGAGCACCGCCACGTTGGCGCCGCCCTGGGCAGGGCCCCACAGGCAGGCAATGCCCGCCGCGATGCACGCGAATGGGTTGGCGCCGGACGAACCAGCGAGACGCACGGTCGAGGTCGAGGCATTCTGTCCGTAGTCGGCGTAAAGGATGGAGATGCGATCGAGCGCCCGCGCGACAACGGGCTCGACGATATAAGGCTCGCAAGGTACGCCGAAGCACATCTGCAGGAAGTTCGAGGCATAGTCGAGATCGTTGCGCGGATAGATGAATGGTTGCCCGATAGAATACTTGTACGCCATGGCCGCGATGGTCGGCATCTTGGCGATCATGCGGTGGCTCGCAATCATACGATGGGTGGCGTTGTTGATGTCCATCGAGTCGTGGAAAAAGGCCGACAGCGCACCGACGACCCCAAGCATCACTGCCATAGGGTGCGCATCACGACGGAAGCCGGTGTAAAACCGCGTTAATTGTTCGTGCACCATGGTATGGCGCGAGATGGTGTACCGAAATTCGCGATATTCCTCGTTTGTCGGTAGCTCGCCATGAAGGAGCAGAAAGCAGACGGCGACGAAGTTAGATTTTTCCGCGAGCTGATCGACGGGATAGCCGCGATAGAGAAGCTCGCTGGCCTCGCCATCGATAAACGTGATGCGAGAAGAGCAGCTGGCAGTCGAGGTGAAGCCGGGATCGAAAGTGAAGCACCCTATGTCGCGGTAGACCGTGCCGATGTCGATCACATCGGGCCCCATGGATCCCTTGTGAACCGGCAGCGCGGACACTTTGTCATTGTAAGTGAGCGTCGTGGCTTGGGTTGCGTCGGTCTTGTTCATAGAGGAGTAAAAACCTTCACCGCCGGGATCTCCATTAACATTACTCTATGGACCGCATGCTCGTCATCTCTAACTATGGGCCTCGACTGTGGCCCGACTGATGACTGCAATTGGTCCTGACCTGCCGGTCTGCCACTGCAGCGTGCAGGTCCGCTTGTGAGAGTTCTAGCTGTCATACAGGGGCGCGACTTCTGCAGGTGAGCGTAAACCTGCCGTCACGCGGACGTGGTCTGACCGATGAAAGATTGACCCGAAGCTGCCGAACGCCAGCTGGCAGTGGGTCGCCTCCTAGAAGGATCGTTGTCGCGACTTTGCCGGGCGCTCCACTGCTGCGGACTAAAGTCCGCCCAGCCCGAGAATGCGCGGAGGGGTGGGTTCGGATCTTCGAAGTGCAATACTGTTGTGATCTCCGACATTGGCAGCCGCATGTTGCCGCGTACGCAGGCCAGATTCAGCGCCCGGTTTCGAGCCAAGCGAGGGCACGTTCCTTCTCGTCAAAGCTGAAATGCTTCACTTCCGCGTGAACGAAGTGTCTGACGATGCTCGGCATGATCGCCAGAAATTCACTATCGGTCACCGCGGCAACACGTTCAATCTTTCGTTGGTGCTCACTGACGAATTTGAAGTGCGACAGGAGCGCTTCGAAATTCTTCCAGCCGGGGAACGACCTGGCGTTGATCATCAGGCCAGTGAGATTTCCCTTTGCCGCAATGAAGGGATCAACTTCTTTCCCGACGAGCTCGAAGTCCACTTTCTCGAGCGGACCTTGGGGCGTGATGATAAGGATGCCCCGGTCACGCAGCAGTTCGAAATCAATCATGGCGTCTTCTCCTGGGGATGGTGGACAGGAGTCCCAAGGCGGCAAATTATCGGTGATGGCCAACCGCTGCAATCCACTGAACGGCGTGAACCGGTAGTCTAGCGCGGGGCTTGCGTGCTGAAACGACGGAATTATTCCGGCTTTCTGCTGCTTGGCTGACCCGAGGCGGAGGTTACTCTGCCAGAGCAGTCTGTCTGCAACTGGGGGTGAAGCGGTCCTCAAGCGAACAACAGCAGAGACATTCCGCTCGATGGGGCAGTGCGGACGCAATCGGCAACGGTCAACGATGCGTGTTGTTGACCCAAATCAGACTGTCTCATGGTGTTCTCTCCGCGGGGTAACGATGGGTCGAAGCACGTACGCAGAAATATGAAGATCGGGGGATCATCTCATGACGATGTTGTCTACCTGACAAGGCTTCCCGCCCGTCACGCTCACGAGAACGGGGGTGAGCCAGAGCTGGCGCTCATTTGGCGCGCCTTTGAAAACGAAGGCGGCTTTTTTGGTCCCCTCTTTAAGCTGCTGCTATTGACCGGATGCGGCGCTCTGCATTGAACGACCGCGATGGGCCGATTTTATTGCAAAAGGCTAGCTTGATTGGCGCTTGGTGACGACGCCCCCTTTTTCGACTGTAACGCGCCACCTCTGGCCGCTGGCTCCGCTCCGAGCGACGGCATCGACGCACTCATGGCAAGCAACCTTGACGCTACTCAAGCCACTCGACGCTCACGCAACGCACTCAGTGGGCGCGATCGGCGGAGGCCGGGCCACGAGTTTCGCCAGGCGCCGTAGGTTCTGCGCGATCGCGGCGAGCGTGAACTCGAACTGAGCGCCGTGCGGACCTCGCAGACGCAGTCGGCCAAGCCGCAGGATGCGCTTCAGGTGAGCGAACAGCATCTCGATCTTCTTGCGATCCCGCCGCGTTTGCGCGAACGCTTCCGTCTTGGAGAGAGCACGGGCGACATCTCGGGCTTCCTCGTTCACATCGCGTACGATCCGTCGCGCTGGCATATTCGGGCAGCACTTGGGCTTGAGAGGACACGCTCGGCATTCAGGCACAGTGGCGATAGAACGTCGTGCGTTGTCCGTGCTGATCGTCCCTGTCGTTGTCATCGTTCGACCCGCAGGGCAGGTATAGATGTCGCGGACCTTGTCGTAGATGAAGTCTTCCTGCGAGAACGTACCATCTTCCCGCTTCGACTTGTCGAAGACCGGCACGTGTGGCGCGATCGCCTTGTCCTTGTTCCATTCACCGCCCGGAATCGAGCGATGCTTGTTGGCATCCGCCTGGATCAGACTCGCATCGACCGCAAATCCCTCTCCGCCGACGAGACCGGCTGCGATGCAGGCCCATGCGGCAGTAGAGGCCAGCGGTCAGTCGTTGCTAGTAAATGTGTAATATTTTTGATATACATTTTATAGCGCAGCATAAATTTGGTATAATAGTATTTGTTTTCCGTCATTTAGATGCATGCGCGAAATAACAGTTACGATAAGACCCCCTATTATTTGGACAATTATTTAGATGTGCCATTGACATTTAACCGCACAGCACCCAAGTCAAAGAGCAATCAACCAAAAATGAACGGCGTCAAACAGCTCGTAGTTTGATTGGGCCTCGGCGTGGTTTCCATGCCTGTGAGGATTTTGCCATGACCATTACGTCCACCGCCAGCACCGGCGAGCAGGGGAATCTTTGGGCACCCTCTGGTTTTAATGCTCTCAAGGGGATGAACATCCCGCCCATGGCGTTGATGACCGAGATGAATGGGCGCCTCTATGAGAGCGTCGCAGCGTTCAACAGGGATTGGGTCGCGTTTGTGAACCGGTGCCTAAAGGACAATCTCGAGCTGTCACAGCGGATTGTGGCATGCACGACGGTGGAGGAGATACCGCGCGTCTATGGCGATTGGTACAAGAAGTCGGCCGAGCATTGCTTAGACGGGATTGTTGAGATGGCGAATAACAGCAAAAACCTGATGCACGAGACCGTGACAGCCGTTCAGAGCTCGAGCGCGAAGTCTGTGCAGACAGCGGAGTTGCATTAATGTTGAGATTCATTGTTGCATTCGGCATTGCGCTAGCGATCGTCACACCTGCTTTGGCGGCGAGCTTTTACGGTGTGCGAGGTCTCGACAACTAGTGCAGAGTGGTCGAGGTTAAGCCCGTCGACAAATCGATTTTTGTCTTTCAGCAGCAAGGTGTACGTCACCTGCGAAGAAGCCGAGGCCCAGATCAAAGTGCTCTGCAACGTCTACGTACTCAGAACCTAGATCAAAAAGCGCTCCAATAAACGGGTCAGCGCAGATTGGACCAAGTGGACGGACCGCAGACTGGTTCTAGGGAATGTGGAGACAGCGATGACCGAAGACTCGCCGCTACGCAGGTTCATTCAACAGCAGAAAGTGACCGCGCTGAGGAAAGCACTGGTCCAGGCCGCCGAGCGTGAGAGCGAACTCTCTATAGCCAATGAAATCCCCGGGTGGGATCGGGCGAAACGGTGCCTAGATAAGGCGATCCAGCAGGCCAATGCGGATTATGCAGCCGAAGCGATTTCGAATGAATTCAAATATGAGGGCCAACCTCAGCCCGGGCTAGGCAACAGCATTTACGCTGTGATTGTGCACACCGGGGGTCAGAACCGAGCCAGCTCACACTCAGAGACCGGCATCGCGGTACGACGAGACGGCAGAGTGATGGTCTCAGCCGGAGGCTATAACTTAGTTGAGTTTCCCGTCCCGACGGTCACCAGCGACGATTGGCGGGGCGTACTATTGAAGATCCACGAGCGTGACAGCGGTGAAGCTCCACGAGCATGACAGCGGGCAGTTAGCGGAGGAAAAAGGCCCGCTCTCCGAGTTCATACATGTTAGTAATTTGGCCGATTTTGATGCTCGTCTGGGCACTGTCACAGTAACCCTCTGGCTTGGTACAGAGGGGCCATAACTCTCATACCGTCGCCACCGTTTTCCGAGTATCGTCATCCAGCAGGCCGTCTGGCTCTATTTCCGCTTCGCTCTGAGCTACCAAGACGTCGAGGATATGCTCGCCGAGCGTGGTATCGACGTGTCCTACGAGACGGTCCGGTCTGGCGTGCTGTAGGACAGCGAAGGCGAGGTCCTGGACATCCTGGTACAGCGCGGTACAGCCAAGGCGAGCCCGCAGGGCTGCGCTCAAGCTGATGCGAAAACTCCTGAAGAAGCTAGGGCGTCACTCCAGCCACCATCGTGACGGACAAAGCTCGGATCCTACAGCTCTGCGCTGCGCGAACTTGGTATTGCGCGGCGACACGACGCGGGCCGCTGGAAGAATAACCGGGCAGAGAATTCCCGTCAGCCTATGCGACAACGCGAACGATGGATGAAGCGCTTCAAGTCACCCGGGTCGGCACAGCGCTTTCTCTCAATCCACGCCGCCGTCTACAATGCGTTCAACCTCCAACGCCATCTCACCTCCCGCCGAACCCTGCGCGTGTTTCGCGCTCAGGCTATGCTGACATGGCGCCAAGCGACCGTCGCAGCGTGAACCGTTGCAGACATGGTCATTTGGCCTGCAACTTTCCGATTAACGTGACAGTGCAGACGTCACCCTTACTGAGGTTTCCAATTCAAAACTCAATCAGTGCGCCTACTACGCGGCGACCGACGCATCGATGGTCTTATTCTTCGCGACCGTCGCGCCAATCTCAATCCTACGGGGCTTCAGCCGCTCAGGTACCTCGCGCTTGAGGTCGACAGATAGCACTCCGTCCTTCACGTCAGCACCCCTCACCTCGATATAGTCGGCGAGCTCGAAACGGCGCTCGAAAGCGCGGGAGGCGATGCCGCGGTGGAGGAACGTGCGCTCCTGCTCCGCTTCTTTCTTCTCACCTCGGATCGAGAGTGTGTTTTCATTCACCTCGATCTCGACCTCGTGCTTGCCGAATCCGGCGACCGCCATAGTGATGCGGTACTCGTTCTCGGTGAGACGCTCGATGTTGTAAGGCGGATAACTTGGGGCCTCCTTGTCAAACTCGGCGAGCTGATCAAGGACGGACGCGAGGCTGTCAAAGCCGACCGTCGAACGATAGAGCGGGGATAGATCAAAATTTCTCATAACATCCTCCTAGAAGCGATGTGGGGGGCGGGCCTGCCTATTGAGGCCAGGCGGCGTAGTTCGCGCGGCCCAGAGGGGCGTACGCTTAATGTCTATATGGGGTGCGTTCGCTATTTGTTCAAGGGTGCTGGGGACCAATGGTCGCTGCAAGCTTCATGGCGGCTTGTCTACGGGCGCGCGTACCGAAGCCGGCAGACGTCGGGTCGACGAGGGGAGAGCGAGGAGGTGGGAGAGGTGGCGTGCCGATCGAGGGAATGGGAACGCCAGAAAACGATAGCGGCTGTCACGCCCGGGCGACTGTCCCGCCGGAACAACCGAATATCGATGTGGCGCGTTTGTCCGCTTTACCCGCAATAGCGGACCGATCGGGCGTGACCATGGCCTTCCGACTCGGGCCAGAAGCCGTCGTACCGACCGAATGCCCTCGACGGATCATTCCGCCGCGACAGCAAAGTGAGGACGCTCCATAGCCACTTTGAGTGGCGCGGTTTCGTGGATGTTCTCCTTTTTGACGCGGAACCATGTCGCGTAGAGCGCGGGCAAGAATACGAGCGTCAGCACGGTTGCAACCAACAAGCCGCCCATCATGCTTATCGCCATCGGCCCCCAGAACGACGCTTCGGCTAAGTGGAATCATCGCCAAGATCGCCGCCAGGGCCGTCAGAACAACGGGACGTGCGCGTCTGACGGTACTCGCCACGATCGCGTCCCACGGCGTCAGGCCGCCGCCAGATCGTGATCGATCTGATCGACCAGGATCACGGTGTTGCGCATGATCATGCCGGCGAGCGCAATCACCCCGAGCAAGGCTACAAAGCCGAACGGAGCGTTGAACACCAGCAACGCCGCGACCGCACCAATCAATCCCAGCGGTGCAGTCATGAAAACGAGGAAGAGCTTGGAAAAGCTTTGCAGCTGAAAGATGAGCAATGTCAGCATGACAAGGAACATGATCGGAAAAATCTTGAACAGCGCGACGTTGGCCTTGTCACTTTCCTCGATCGCACCGCCGGTGTCGATTCGATAGCCAACGGGCAGCGCCGCCTTCAGGCTCTCGAGCTTCGGCAGAATAGCATTTGTCACGTCGGGCGCCTGCACGCCGGGCGCGACATCGGACCGGACAGTCAGCACGAGATCGCGGTTGCGGCGCCACAGAATCGGTTCCTCGAACCCATAAACGACGGTCGCGACCTGGCTCAAGGGCACAGCGCGTCCGCTATTCGTAATGATGCTCAGATCTCGCAGACCTTGAACATTGAGGCGCTCAGCAGCGGGCGCCCGCGCCACGACATCGACCAGCTCGGTGCCCTCGCGATATTCGGTAATCTTGAAGCCCGAGAGCAGGACCTGAAGCGTTTCGGAGATATCCTGCTGGTTGAGGCCAAGCGCGCGCACTCGATCCTGATCGATCTTCGAGCTCGATGTGCTTGACCTGCTCGTTCCAATCGAGCTGAACATCGACTGTGTTGGGATCCTTCCGCATGACGTCGCGAACTTCATCGGCGATTTCGCGCACCTTTAGAGGGTCCGAGCCGACGACGCGAAACTGGACAGGGAACCCGACCGGCGGACCGAAATTCAGCCTGTCGATCCGAACACGGGCTTCCGTGACGGCGCCATCCGCGATGGCTTTTTCAAGCTTTGCTTTGAGGCGTTCTCGCGCTTCCGCCCCCTTGGTCATGATGACGGTCAGAGCAAAGCTCTCGTTCGGCAGGACGGGGTTGAGCGCCAGGAAAAAGCGGGGGCTTCCCTCTCCGACATACGTGGTGAAGTGCTGCACGTCGGGATCATTGAGCAGAAGAGCTTCCGCTTTCTTCGCAGCCGCTTCGGTCGCGCCGATCGAAGATCCCTCCGGCATGCGCACTTCTATGAAGAGTTCCGGCCGCGACGAGGTCGGAAAGAACTGCTGCTGCACGAAGCCCATACCGAATACGGCCGTCAAGAAACGACAGAGCCGTAGCCCCAATCACGATCCAGCGCCAGCGCAGCGACCAGTCGACGACCGCCCGCAAAGCGCGATAGACGCGCGTATTGTGAGTTGCGTGCGCGGTGACGCTCGCTACAGCCTTCGGCAATAGCTCAACGCCGAGATACGGGGTGAAGAAAACGGCGACGAACCACGACACGACGAGGGCCAGGCCGACGATGGTGAAAATGTTGCCGGCGTATTCACCGGCAATCGATTTGGCGAAGCCCACGGGCAAGAACCCGGCCGCCGTGACAAGCGTGCCCGTTAACATGGGAAAAGCCGTCGAGTCCCAAGTAAAGGTCGCGGCCTTCATCCGGCCCAGGCCCTCTTCGATCTTGAGCATCATCATCTCGATGGCGATGATGGCGTCGTCGACCAGGAGTCCGAGAGCGATGATCAGCGCTCCAAGTGTAATACGATCAAGGTTCAGTCCAGCCGCTTGCATGACGACGAACACGATGGCCAGAACGAGCGGCACGGAGAGGGCAACAATGATGCCCGCACGCCATCCTAGCGAAAGGAAGCTGACCGCCAGCACGATAACGAGTGCCTCGGCGAAAGATCTCGTAAACTCGCCGACGGACTCATCAACGACGCGGGGCTGATCCGATATTTGGTCGACAGCTACGCCGGTCGGAAACTCGTTCGCCACTGCGGCCACTGCCGACTTGAGGTTTTCCCCGAGGCGCAGGACATTGGCGTTGTCGGCCATGGCGACGGACAGACCCACGGCGGGCTTCTGGTTGTGGCGAACGAGAAACGTCGGCGGATCCTCATATCCACGTTTCACATCAGCTATATCGCCAAGGCGAAAGACGCGGCCGCCCGCCTCAATGGCCACCTCACGCACCGCGCGGTCGGCCTCGAAAGCGCCAGTGACGCGAATGGCAATACGATCGGCGTCTGTCTCGATCGTGCCTGCAGGAGCAATGGCGTTCTGGCGACGGATAGCGTCGAAGATCTGTTGCGGCGTGATGCCGAGTGTCGCGAGCTTGCGATGGCTGATCTCAACGAACACGCGCTCATCGACATTACCCGACATCGCAACCTTGCTGACATCCGGTACGCGCAGCAGCGCTTTGCGCAGCGTTTCGGCATATTGCTTGAGCTCGGCGCGCGAAACGCCTTCGCCCGAGATCATATAAACTGCCGCAAAGACGTCGCCATACTCGTCGTTGAAAAAGGGGCCCTGCACGCCTTCCGGAAGACCGGAGCGGCTGTCGCCCAGCTTTTTGCGGACCTGATACCAAGTGTCCGCAACTTCGCGGCCGCGCATTGAGTCCTTGAGCTGCACTTGAAGGACGGTGACCCCCGGCCGTGAGTATGTCTTGACGTAGTCAAGCCCCGGAAATTCCTGCAGCCGTTTTTCCAAAGGCTCGGCAACCAATTCCTGCATCTGCTCGGCCGTGGCGCCAGGCCACGCCGCCTGCACGATCATGGTCTTTATTGTGAAGGATGGATCCTCCGCCCGTCCCAATTTGAAGTACGAATAGGCGCCAGAAATCATTGCTGCGATGATCAAGAACAACACAACGGCCGGAC
Source organism: uncultured Alphaproteobacteria bacterium (assembly GCA_963750715.1). GTDB lineage: Bacteria > Pseudomonadota > Alphaproteobacteria > Rhizobiales > Hyphomicrobiaceae > JAGVSR01. The sequence continues at coordinate 25,786 of CAVVRP010000003.1, forward strand.
GGTGCACGGCCCACTCTGAGAGATTGAAGCGACTCATCGGCGGAACTCCTTACCGTTGTTGCACGTCGCTCAGAATTGCGGCGATGGATCGGGTCTCCACGATGCGCACGGGCATTGTCGGATCAAGCCTGTGCGCGCCAAGCGTGACGACACGCTCGTAGGCCTTAAGGCCCGAAGCAATCACGACAGAATCCTGCGTATAAGAGTTGACCGCGACGGCCCGGCGCTCCAATTTTTCGCCATCGGTGCTCACCACCCAAACCATTGGGCCGGTCGCGTCGTTCATCACGGCGCTTAAGGGTAGACGGGCAATAGATCTTGTCTCGTTCGGAACGAGAATTACGGTTGCAGTCTTGCCGAGACCGACTTGATCGTCCGGTGCGAGAAGCGAGAAGCGAGCTTCGAAAGTGCGCGCGACCGGATCAGCTTGGGGTGAAATCTCTCGCAGCTTCGCCTCATAGCGCTGTCCGGTCGACGGCCATAGACTGACCGAAGCGCTCGACGCGTTAGCTTCACCGAGTTTCTGCTCCGGGATCGCGACGACGGCTTCCAATTCGTCGAGCCGTGCGACACGGACGATCGTTTGACCGGCCGCAACGACTTGACCCGCTTCGGCGAGCAACGCCGAAACGACGCCATCCTTGTCAGCGTGCAATTCAGCATACGCGACCTGGTTGCGTTGCATTTCGAGCGAACGCTCTGCCCGCGCAACACGCGCTCGCGCCTCGTCGGCAGCAGAGACACGCTCGTCGAGGGCAGCTTGTGCGACATGGCCTTCGCCCTGGAGAATTCTGAAGCGCTGTTCAGCAGCAACGGCCTGATCGCGACTGGACTTTGCAGCGGAAAGCTCTGCGTCTTGCGCCTCAAATCCGAGCTTCAAATCGATTGCATCGAGCCGCGCGATCAAGTCCCCCGCCATGACGCGATCTCCAACGTTGACGCGGCGCTCGATGATCTTACCGGTCACGCGAAAGCCGAGGTCGCTCTGATAGCGCGGCTTTATCGTTCCGACGTACTCGTGGGGCTCAAAGACGGGCTGGAAAACGACGGTTGCGACACTGACGGGCGTTGGCTTCTCGGCCTTTTCCGCTTCCTCTTTGCATCCTGCTATAGGAAAGATCAAAAATCCGACCAAGGCAGCGGTCGTAAGACGTACCAGCGGACGCCTCGCCATAAATTTCTGATTTTCTTCGAGAATATGTCCATCCATGCCAATCTCCAACGAATACTACTTTCCATGTCAGCGTTGCTAACATATGTTAGATGCGCTAACTTGGCAAGTGTTAGTATCGCTAACTTTGGAGATTGCGCCGAAGCAGGCATAGACATGGACATGATCCACGACCACGACCAGCAAGTTCGGCGAAAAGACGCCTATCACCACGGCGAACTTCGCGATGCGCTCGTGCGCGCCACGCGCCAACTCGTGGTGGAAAAAGGCGCCGAAAACTTCAGTTTGGCTGACGCCTGCCGAATAGCCGGCGTATCGACGGCCGCACCCTATCGCCATTTCCGCGACAAGCAGGAGATCCTCGAAGAGATAGTCGCGCGCGGTTTCGATGATTTGGCGGAGCGGTCGAATATCGCCGTCGCCGCCAAAGGCGAAGGCACCATCGAGGGCATCGTGGCGATGGGCCAAGCTTATGTGAAGTTCGCGGTCGACGAGACTGCAATCTTCCGGTTGATGTTTGGACAGAACCCGGCGCTAAAAAAAGCTGAGCACGTTGTCTTCCAAGGCCGCGATTGCTTTTCAAACGTCATCAGACAGATCGCACTGTTCTGCGAACGAAACGGAATCCCAGGCGATGCCCAGTTGCTGGCACTCGAATTATGGACGTTTGTGCACGGCGCAGCATCACTGCTTATAGATGAAGACTACGAGAAAGTGGCGCCTGGATTGGATGTGAATGCCGTCATCGAACACACCGCACCGCGATTGCTGGGCGCCGCGAAGATTTGACACCAAACAATTCACAGTCCTCGGCTCTCCCGGCCGACTATTTCAACAGCATCGGTCAACCTCTGCCGGTGTGATGATCAACAAGCCTGGCCCGCTTCGCCTCAGTTAGCGGAAACTCCTCGCGCATTTTCGCTGTTCGGCAGCTTGACCTTCAGCACCGGACTTGGAAATGAGATCGCCGTTCGTCAGCGTCGGGCCACAATCGGTCATTTCCCGGTCGTTCCCAAAGCTTTTGGCCCCTCTCACTCCGGCACGACCTCGCCGGAGCCGCCAAACTCTTTGGGAAAATCCTTCAGCTTGGGGAGTCCGTCCCGCATTGGCTAAACTGTTTCGGCGTAGTTGATGTGCACACCCGCGCTGAACCTCAAAGTGGGTAAAGTCGCTGCGTATACATCCACCAATCCGATCGTAGGATGATTGTTCATGAGATGGCCACCGCATTTCTTGCAGTATTGCCGTTGACTGAATTTGGTCTTTTGGAAGGTGGCAACATGTTCCGCTCCCGCAGTAACCCGCACGTCGGGCTTCCAAAGGGTGAAAGCATTGACCGGGGCAGCTGACTAGGACCTGCATGATTGGCAATGACAATATCCCATTGCTTCGGGATCGCCCGAAACTTCCACATGAACGGCTCCGCAAAAACACTCGCCTTTGTGTGTTGCCGCCATTGTTCCGTCCTCCTCAGGTCTGAGACATTCTCCAGAAGGCAAAATTATGCGTATCACCGACAGCAGGAATGCAAAGTGACCGATGCGAGTTCGGTGTTGTGGGTGACAGCAAAAGCGGGGATTAACGAAGCCGGACCAAGGCGAGCACTGCAGCCTTGGTCCGGGTATTATGAAACGCCTTAGGCGTCATCAGTGACAACCATGATTGTCGGCGCGCCGCCGGAACTGATCGACGCCGCGTGGGTCAACGCTTCCTTGCCGCTTTAGGCAGCAGTTGCCTTTAGGGTCTCGATGGTTGGGAAGCTGACATCAGAGATCAGATGATAATGCGGCGGTGCGAAGGATGGTCCGACCACGCGCTTGGTCGTGACGCCCGTCGCGCCTTTCAGCCTCGGGGCGCGCGCGTCATCGTCTTTCATCGAAAAATTGGCATCCGCCGAACCTGCCAGCTCGTCCCATGAGCGGACTCGCTTTGTCCGTTAATGGGGAACGAGCAGTCCTGTTCGAGGCGATCCGGTTTCTTCCGCCTTTGACCCAAAGCGTCGGCGCAGTGCGTCCTGCAATTTGCACGATTAAGCAGGAACGTAGATCAACCTCATCACATCCTCGCCAATCCGATCATTAGCCAGAAGACGGAGCGGCGGCCGGGGTCCGGCGAAATATGGCTTGCCGTCACCAAGCACGACGGGGTGCAGGTAGATTCGATACTCATCGATCAGGCCAAGTTCGGTGAGGCTTTGCGCCAAGTCCGGGCCAGCAACTTCGATCTCCCCGTCGCGCTCGGCTTTCAGCTCGCGGATCGCGCCCTCAAGATCATCCTCAACAAGGCTGGCGTTGGGGCCGACCGACTTCAACGAGCGCGAGACGACCCATTTCGGCTGGTTCCGCCACGCCGCCGCAAAGGCGTGTTCCTCTGCATCCCATTCAGGATGATCGTCGTCCCAGTAACGCATGACCTCATACATTTGGCGACCGTACACACTGCCCGCCTGCCCCTGAGCCTCCTCGATGAAGTGGCGGAAGAGCGTGGGGCTTGGCGCAAACGCCATATGGTCGACGTAGCCGTCCAGGGACTGGTTCATTCCGAACACGAGCTTAGCCATACTAAACATCTCCTCCCAAGTTCTTCAGAATAGTAGGAGCTGCCGTTACACAGAAGTGAGGTTGGCCAGAAACTGCGCGCCGCTCTGCCGGAGTGACCGATAGAGGTCCGCGAATGGCCCATCGCTCACGTCGGCCCTTTGGCAGAGGATATACCAAAGCAGCCATCGGTGGCAGTTCCGTGATGGCGTTCAAACGACCAACTAGCTTCGTCCACTGTTGGGTAATGAGCTGTCTATCAGCGGATCTGCTGAACAGCCAGACTCTGACCCGTTGCGGGCATCGTCCGGCCCACTGGAAGCGGACAACGCGTGCCAGATTTGTTCGGTGTCGCTAAGTAGCCTTGCTGTTTTCGACGTGCTGCGCCAGCTTGTCGAGAGTTTGATAACCGAATTCGACGGCGCCAAATCCGATGCCTGCGTCGCGCTGAGACGTCGATGGATGCAACTGCCGCAAAGTGATGACTGTCTTGCCGTCACTCTGCTCATCAAACGTGATGGTGGTGCGGAATATGCCAGGATCGTTGTCTTTGTCGGCGCCATGATCGATCTCAATCAAGTACGGCCTCTCAATGCGCCGGAATTGCATCCGATTTGTATATCGCTTGCCGTCGGGAGCGATAATATCGAAGCAGCAACCTTGCGACAGCTATCGCGGTTCATTCCGGACGTTACGAGCATGCGGGGCATATCGGCATGGCGTTGCACACTGACTTCCCACGCTCGCCTTATGAGATACTATCACCGGACCGGGGCTCGTAGATTTGGAGATCGTTGGGCAATGCGGATCAGCTTCACGGCTTTACCACCCTCCTGGCGCGGTTCGGTTGCGATTGAGCATGGCCGCCTTCGGCCCCGCCAATAGCCATGGCGCCAGGCTCCTCAATTCACTCATCTGCCACTCAATCCGGCACCGGCGAAATCGGCATGTCGGCTGCGGTGTCGATCGGCATCGGCGGCATGGTCGGCGCCGGAATCTTCTCGATCCTCGGCGTGGTCGCACAGGCGGCCGGCAACGCCATGTGGCTTGCATTTGCGATCGGTGGCGTAGTAGCGCTCCTGTCCACTTATTCTTATGCCAAGCTCGGCGCGGCCTTCCCCTCGGCAGGCGGCGCCGTGCACTTCCTGGTGAAAGGATTTGGCGACGGCGTACTCGCGGGCGGTCTGAACCTGTTCATGTGGGCCGGCTACATCATCTCGTTGGCACTCTACGCGACGGCTTTTGGCAGCTACGCCGCGACCTTCATCACTGCCATGCCCTCGGCACTGCTGCTCAAATCGCTGGCAGTCGGTTCGGTTCTGCTGCTGACGGTGGTGAATGCGTTCGGTGCCAAATTCATGGGGCGGGGAGAAACTCTCATCGTCGCCGTCAAGGTGGCTATCCTCGTGCTGTTTGCGGCTACGGGATTGTGGTTCATCAAACCGGAGAACCTCTCGCCTGCGCTATGGCCGGAGCCTCAATCGGTCTTGTTCGGCGCTGGGGTGCTTTTCATTGGTTACGAGGGCTTCGGGCTCGTCACCAATGCAGCCGCCGACATGCGCAACCCTCAAAAGATGCTGCCGCGAGCGCTCTACACCAGCGTGATCGTGGTGATCGCGCTCTATCTCACGGTGTCACTGACCGTGACGGGCAATCTGTCGAATGCCGAGATCGAGCGCGCCAGGGATTACGCGCTGGCGGAAGCCGCCAAACCGTTCCTGGGGGAATTCGGCTTCCGGTTGATCGCTATCGCCGCGCTGTTCTCGACCGCATCCGCGATCAATGCCACTTTGTTTGGCTCAGCGAACGTCTGCTACATGATCGCCCGCGATGGCGAGCTGCCGGCCACACTTTCGCGGACCGAATGGAAGCAGGCGTCGGGCGGGCTTTTGCTAACCGCGGCGCTCGTCGTGCTGGTAATGCTGTGCTTCGACCTTTCGGGCATCGCCATGATGGGAAGCGCTGCCTTCCTCCTGGTCTATGCCGCAGTGAACGCGGGCCATCTGCGTGTTCTCAAACAAACCGGAGCGAATGCCGCGATAGTATGGCTCTCATTGCTCACATGCCTCGCCATGTTCGCCATTCTCGGCGTCTACACCTATCAGCAGCAACCTACGGCCATTGCAGCGCTCGTTCTCATCGCGGCAGCCTCGTTTTTCGTCGAATGGGTCTATCGGCGCTGGACCAGACGCAGGATCAAGACTGCGCCCTGATATGGCTCAGGAAAAGCCGAGCACGACAGGCGTGGACAGAACTTGGCGCCTGTCGACGAGTGGCCGCCAACACGCCGTCAGCTTTTCGTCAGCTGAGCCGGCAATAGCGGGCGGACCTGCGCACCGACGACGGTTATTTCTAAGGGCCATGGGCTGCAGTTTCGGAGGACCTTTCTGAACGTCGCTTCCCACCTGTATGCGGACATGGACGGCAACACGACTGGTCCGCTAGATAGGCCAACGCCTAAGGTCCGCTTCTAATTGGTCCCGTGCGCGACCCAGGCACTTCACAACATGGGATCAGCATGTCGCCCAAGGCGATGGCGCCCCTCTATCTTGATCCTGTGGCGGCCGCCCTACGGCACTTCGCCATTTCGCATGCGATCGAGGAGCTTTTGAGCAGCCGGATAGCGCTCGCGGATGCTGGCCAGGATACGTGCGCTCTCAAGCGCATACGCCCCGCCCTCTTGGTCGAGTAGCTGAACGGCGGCTAAGAAGGCCCCCAAGTCGCCGAGGGGTTCGCCCTGGGGAGCTTTGCGGATGGATTGCCGGCTCAAGATCTTCGCCCATTGTTGCCGGTCTGCCGCCGTGACTTTCACTTCTATAGGGTCGGTTCCGGCCGGCAGGTTGGCAATGAGGACTTCGCGGAGGCAGTCCTCAGGTGGCGGGTCACCGCCGCAAATCTCTGCCTGAGTTATGAGTTTCCCTTGCGCGGAAACCATTACCTTAAACGGCGCCTCGCCATCCATCCAACCGATCCAGAGTGGCGGGTCGGCTTCATCCGAGATCACGAGTTTCCCCTTCAGTCCGGGGAGCACGGACGGCGGGAGTTCCGCAGAGACGTCACGCGACACCGCGTTGCGCGGTCCTTCGCTATCGCCGGCGCCACCCGAATATAGCCAGCGGTAGGCTGATGCCAATTTGGGCAACAGACCTTGGAAACCACTCCAATTCGCCGGTGGCAACTTGGTATTTTGCGCGTTTAGAGTGACGTGGCGATTTGCATCGACGAGAACCTTGACCGAGCTCTTGCCGCTTGCGTCCGGAGGGAAGACCAATTCGTCGTTGGCATAAAGGATTTCGTGCTGACGCAAGGGAAAGAGCTTGCCGCCGCGCTTGATTTGGATGGCGGGTGTGCCGGCTTCCCTAGGCTCAATATCGATGGCGACGCCCGCGGGCGCGTCTTGAGCATGGACAACACCTCCGGGCAGAATGGAGAGCAGGAAGGCTATCATGGCGAGTTTCGCCGACGCAGAACGCATCATGGATTTCATGACTTAGTGTTTCCAAGGACCACTTCCGCTTCGGGTTCTTAAAAAGGCTGAAAATCCGTGGCTGGGAAGCTCCAACAGGATCTCGATTGCGGATTCGATCGCAAGAAAGGCGCCGAGCATCACCAAGGCATAGCTTACGGTTTGCACAGCGTCGGCCGGATTCAACCAATACGTTGCAAGCGACAACCACACGTAGCTTAGTGCCAGAATGACAAACCCCGCAGGGATCGCGCGAAGCGTCTTGGCGATCACGGCGTAAGCGGTGGCGATCAGGAAAGAAACTACGAAAAGGAAGAAGGCGCTGACTGGCTGCGTGTCAAGGATCGCGGGAGCGACCGCGACGGCGTTGGCAATCAGCGCTGATCCCGGCATGGTGCCGAAAGGCGTTTTGAATGTGTCTGGGCCGTAGCTTGCTCCCAAAACGACCACGCGATCCTTGATCGCCGTGTCTGCGACTTCGCCATTAAACAGGCTGAGCGCCCGTACGCGCTGATACCTGAAATCCGCGATCGCCCATCCAGCCGGACACGCGCTCGTGAGATGCGCCTTCGATCAAAAAGGGGATCAATGCTTCACGAGCGTCGGCGTTCTTGGGCCAATCGGGCTGAACTGCCGAAATGCCCTGCGCTTGTTGCGCTGCATAGGCAAGATAACCGTCGAGCTTAGCTGCACCCGCTCGCTCCGGCCCCGCAAGGGCGAGCGCGGCGAGTTGCGGCGACGGGATAGCCGCTATCTTCCCCTCCTTGCAGGCTGGCTCCCAAAGGCGCCAGCTTCTGACGATGCCATCTCCGTCAGGGGCAAAGAGGCTCGAAACCCATCGAACGTTGGGGTTCTTCGACACGGTCTCCTCGAAGGGCGAGGCCTCAAGCTTGCTTTGGGTTGCGGGCGCGCATGCACTCGCGCTGCACACGCCTACTGGTGGGCAGGTCAGCGACCGCATCGCCCGCGTCAGCAGCAGCGGCGGGCCATTGCGGGGATAGGTATCAAGCGTCTTTGCCAGATCCGTGTCGCCTGCCGAGGTCATGGCACCTGAAAGATCGAAGTCGACAAAAATTGCAGAAGGGTGCTGCGCCGCAAGCCGCTCGATCAGCGCCGCAATCTTAGCGCGTGGCGTCGTGCGCGTGGCGTCGGCCCACGCATTGAGCGCTTCGTCATCCACGTCGACAAAAGTGACCGGTAGGCTATGAGTGACTAGGCTCCGATTGAGATGCGTGGCGCGCAATTGAGCGTCGTAGCCGTATCCCGCTTCGACAATCTCAGGAATTTCACTTATGGCTTCGCGCCCGAGGGCGAGAGCTGCGATGAGCGCAAGCACGGCCGCGATGAAGCTCACGCGCCGGTTCGCAACAGTGGCAACGATGCGCTCAAGCGAGAAACGACCCGGCTCGCCCATCGCAGCCCATCCCAATCTATTGCGTTTCGAGACAGCCGCAGAACTCAGGCGCTGCGCTGTCTTCCAGGCATGTATGTCTTGCACAAGCCGTCATGGCACGCCGCGATGATCTTCATTCTTGATGAAGGGAGGGCAAGCGTATCGTGCCTGCCCCGCCTACCGTAGCCCTTTACATTTTCGCTTGATCTTCACGTCTTGAACGGCCTCGAGGCGGGCCCGAATTACATCACATTCGTCAAAGGCTTGCTTTGTAAGAAGCGCGCCCTCGCGCTTGATCAGTGCCAAATTTGTCTCGCGAACCGATGCGGCTTCAGGCGCCTCCGGCATGAACCGGCTACCTGCAAAATCCGGCTTCTGGCAACCACAATCCGTCTTGGGCGAAGGACAGGCGGCCACTTGGCCCGCCCAGACGACGGGGTCCTCGCTCAATGGCTCATCCCCGTTGCCCATGCACTTGCGGTGAATTTCGCCGAAGTCTTTCCAGCTCAACTCTCTTTCGCCCAGAAGCTTGAACGCCACTATGACTTCAGCGCGGGGCTTTAAGCATTCGCGTACCTCTTCTTGGGTCAATTCGCGTTCGTCGATTGGAAGGATGTCCTGACAGGAAGCGGCGAAGACGGAGGGGCTTAGACAAAGCCCTAGCGCGATGAGGATCGCAGCCATTACTCTGTTGAGCATAAAATCACCTCCCGACGGAGCCCATTTACCGTAGCGAGTTGCACTTTCGTTTGATCTTGACGCCATTCATTCCTTGCAGGCGGGTGCGGATGTCTTCGCACCGCGCGATGATCTCTTTGCTAACGATCCCTGCTTCCTGTTTTATGAGCTTTAAATTCTTAGCGCGCATACCTTCGGCCTCAGCTTCTTCCGGCATGAAGCGTGTGCCTAGGGTGTTATCCGGGGGGCATCCGCAGCGTGACTTTGGCGATGGGCAACTTGCGACTTGAGAGGCCCATTCTACGGGATCGCTGCTAAGCTCTTCGCTGCCGCCGGCATTGCACCTATGATTTAGCTCGCCAAAATCCTTCCAGGTCAACTCGCGCTCGCCAAGCAGATGGAGTGCGACCATGGCCTTCGCGCGCGGCTCAAGGCAGGCGCGCATTTCATCTTGGGTCAACTCGTGATCGTCGAGGAGGAGGATGTCGCGGCACGCGGCAGCCGATGCTGCGCCATGTTGAGCAATGAGGAAGACAAAGAAGGAAGCGAGAGCAGAGGGGTTCCTTCGCATGCTACGCCTCGTGCGCAAACAAATTCAAACCGCAAGATTTAAGCTAGTCAACGACGTCCTTTTTACTCCCGCTTCTGACAATTTCCAATATCCTCACGCACCTTGGCGCGCATAAGTTTTGATGAATTGAGTATGTTAAGCTTACGCTCTCAGACTATGCTTTCGAGTGCCTGTGATACGAGGCTCGGGATCATGAAACTGGTTCGAATGATTTGGCTGGCGGCTCTGGCTCTTCTCATTTCGCATAGCGCCGCCGCTGATGACGCACCGCAGCTCATGCTCGAGACCGGCGGACACCTTGGCATCGTCCGGTCCGTCGCCTTCACAACATCCACAAATCGCCTCGTATCAGCGGGGGACGATAAGGTTGTCCGCGTGTGGGACCTGACCACGAAGCGAACGGATTTCGTGCTGCGTGGCCAGGCGGGGCCTGGGAAGGAGGGCACCATTACAGCTCTGGCGATCTCACCCGATGACCGCTGGCTGGTGGCCGGAGGCTGGTTCAGTGTCGACGGCGCGCTCGAGCCGTGCTGTGGTGATATGCGCGTGTATGATCTTTCACAGCGCAGGCTTGTTGCCCTCTTGAAGGGGCACACCGATGCACTGACTTCACTCGCATTCTCTTCCGATGGGCGACAACTCCTTTCGGGCAGCGCAGATAAGACCGCGATCCTTTGGGACGTGGGGAGCCGGACGGTGTTGAAAAAATTCTCGTCTCAGAAGGCCGCAGTCACGACTGTGGCATTCGCTGGCGGCGGTGCGACGGTGGTGACTGCGGGCGCTGACGGGAGCGTTCGGCTTTGGAATACGTCCGATGGCGCGGTCAAGAGCGAATATCGCTTGAGTGCGGCGGTGACCGCGCTCGCCATCTCTTCACAAGGAGAGCTGATCGCTGCCGGCCTTGCCAACGGCGAAATTCGCAAAATCGATCCGGGTCTGGAAGCAGGTCAATCCACACTGGCCAAGCTCGAAGGCCCCGTGCGCACGCTGGTGTTCGGCAAGGACGGAAGAGCGCTTCTAACCACTTGCGACTGCCTCGATACGTCCGTTCGAGCCATTGATGTGAAGACTGGAACTTCAAAACCCCTGTACAGGGGGCACGATAATGTCGTCACGGCCCTCGCCCTCGCTCCCGATGGAACTCGTGTGGCCTCCGCCGGCGGGGAGGGGCACGACGTGCATATTTGGACCTTGGATGCAGGGCAGCGTGACATCGCCCTTGGCGGAATTGGCAAAGCTGTTTGGCAAGTGGCCTTCGCCAAAGACGGACGAGAGGTGGCATGGGGCACGAGCGATCCTTGCCCCGAATTGTTGAGCTGCCCTAACAAGCCAGCCCCCCTTGCTTTCAAGCTAAAGCTGCCTGCGAAAGAGCGTCCTCTCGGTGAGCCCGAGGCGGTAAAGCCATACGAGGACCATACCTTTCTGCGTGCCCGAACCTCATATTCCGACACTATCCTCGCTGCACGGACCGGAGAGGCTTCGAAGCGGCGTGACGATACGCTCGAGATCCGGGAAAAGGGAACGGTGAGGGCCGTCATCCAACGCGATGCGACCAGCGGATTCATACACTCGGCATTCACGTTTGTGGCACAGGGCAAGCAGGTCGTCAGCGGTGGCGCGGCTGGAACACTGAGCCTCTACGACCGCGACGGCCGGTCAATCGGCTCTTTTGTCGGTCACACGGACCAAATTCTCTCCGTCGCCGCAACGGAGGATGGCAACATTCTTGCCTCCGCGAGCCTCGATCAAACCGTGCGGCTATGGAATGTCGCGACCAGAAAACTCATCATCACCCTATTCCAAGGCTCGGACGCAACGTGGATTGCCTGGACACCCGGCGGCTACTACACGGGCACTCCGGGCGCCGATCACGTTGTGGGCTGGCAGATCAACCGGGGGGCTGAGCGTGCCGCAGATTATGTCGGCGCCGATCAGCTTGGGCAGCATCTGCACCGCCCCGACATTGTCGAACGTGCCTTGGTGCTCGGTTCTGCGGAGAAGGCGATCGAGGAAGCCGAAGGTACGCGCGTCGAACTCGGTGAACTCCTCGGCCGGAGTATTCCAGCTTTTCGCATCACAGATCCGGCTCAGGGAGCGAATGCGCCCGAAGTCGCCCAGGTTAGAATAGCGATCGAGGAGAATGCCGACCCGATCAAGTTGGTCAATGTAACGGTCAACGGCGCGCAGGTTGCCCGCGTCACCCCGCCCACAGGTTCTGGCGGGCTCTCGCCAGGCGACTTGGATCTCGACGTCCCCCTCTATGCAGGGCGCAACGATGTCCGCGTGGCGCTTGTGAATGACGTGGGAGAGCGATCAGAGACGATTGCGCTTAACCGCGATGGACAAGGGTTCCTCGATGAGCGCGGCACGCTCTATATCGTCGCCATCGGCGTCGACAAATATCCGGGGCTTGGCAACCGTTGCGGCCGAAAGGGCAAGTCAAGCTGCGATTTGCGTTTTGCCGGCGTCGATGCGCGTGCGCTTGCAGATACGGTCGAGCGGCGGCTTGGCCCCGGCCACAAATCAACTGTGAAGCGTGTTCTGACGAACGATGGAAATCCGGATAACGCGCCCACGGCGGCAAACATTCTGGATGCTGTCGACCTATTCAAGAAGGCCAAGGAAAACGATACGCTTGTGCTGTTCGTCGCTGGCCACGGCCTTAACGATAGGGGAAGCTACAGATTTCTCGCCAGTAACAGCGAGTGGACCGGAAAGAGCCTGCGCACCTCCACGGTCGTGACATGGTTCGCGCTTCAAGAAGCTCTCGAACTCGCGAAGGGACGCCGCATTCTGGTCGTCGATACCTGCCACTCGGGGAACTCCTACAATCCTCGCCTTGGTAACGCGGCTTACCACGCCAATATCATTGCCTACACGGCAACGCGCTTTGACCAGCTTTCGCTGGAGGATGAGTCGGTCAGGCACGGATTGTTCACATTTGCATTCTTAGAAGCACTCGATGGCGAGAAGTCCTCAGCTTCAGGGGGCCTATCAACCAAGGATGTGGCGGGCTATCTGGCACGGCGCGTAAGCGAATTGGCCAAGGAGCGTGGAGCAGCGCAGGACCCCCAGTATTTCCGTGGGCGTGACGCAGAAGAGTACCTGCTTGTGGCGCCTGAGGTGTGCAGTCCCACGGCGTGGTGGAATCAGTTTAGCTCGACTCTCCATCACTTCGGGAGGCTCTATGGGACAGATACTACACGGCAGCGCCAAGACTACGCACGCCGTCCGAAACGCGATACAGCGATCGAAAGCTACGATCGCGGAGCTCGCAGAGCAGTACGACCTCAACCCGAAAACAGTGATGAAGTGGCGGTCGCGCGATACGCTCGAGGACCGTCGCATGGGACCGAAGGAGCCGCGCTCGACGGTGCTGTCGCCCGAAGAGGAAGCGCTTTGTGTAGCCTTCCGAAAGCACACGCTGTTGCCGCTCGACGATTGCCTCTACGCTCTGCAGGCGACGATCCCGCAGCTGTCGCGCTCAGGACTGCACCGGCTGTTCCAGCGCCACGACATCTCGCGGCTGCCCGCGATCGACGGTGACAAGCCGAAGAAGCGCTTCAAGGATTATGCGATCGGCTACTTCCACATCGACCTCGCCGAGGTGCGCACCGAGCAAAGCAAGCTCCACATGTTCGTTGCCATCGATCGCACGAGCAAATTCGCCTTCGTCGAGTTGCACGACACGGCCAATCGAAAAACCGCGTCAGCCTTCCTCGCAAAGCTGATCAAGGCCGTGCCCTACAAAATCCACACCGTGCTCACCGATAACGGAGTCCAGTTCTGCCACATGCCGCAGCACCGCGATGGACCGACCGCGCAATACAGCGTCCACATGTTCGATCGCGTCTGCCGGGAAAACGGGATTCAGCATCGGCTGACCAAGCCCAACCACCCATGGACCAACGGCCAGGTCGAGCGCATGAACCGCACGCTCAAAGAAGCTACCGTCCGGCGTTACCACTACGACACCAACGCGCGCCTGCGTGGGCACCTCGCAGCCTTCGTGGCAGCCTATAACTTCGCTAAGCGACTTAAAACACTCAACGGCCTCACGCCCTACGAATACATCGTCAAATGCTGGACCGAAGACCCAAAACGATTCATCATCGATCCAGCCCATCACACTGCGGGACTAAACACCTAGGCATCTATCCGCCTCAGGTCGCACTCGTGTTTTGAATGGAGGCCACCCCCGTTGACATCTGGTTGAGGCGCGGGGCCCGCGTCGGCGCATGTTTTGGCTACCTCGCCGTCGCGGTGCTGTCCTTGGTCCCGGGCGAGTATCGTCCCCACGCGCCAGGGTCGTCAGACAAACTCGAACACCTGTCGGCCTATATCGTCCTGGGGGCCCTGACGGTCATCGCGGTGCGACCTCGTCTCAACGCGCATCTGACCACTCTAGCCATTATCGCATATGCGGGCGTTTTGGAACTCGGCCAACTTTTCATTCCCGGTCGGGTCGCCGCCCTTGATGACTTCGTAGCAAGTGCTGCTGGCGCCATTATAGGCACATCACTCACCGTTCTCGCTTTGAGGCGGTCGGCCCGGATATGAAGAACTCCCAGCTATCAAACCGACCATAAGCCGTCTGAGATTTCACGCTGAGTGACAGTCTCTGACGTGGGATCGAGATAACTGGCACACGTTCTCCTTCGGAACTTCTGATCTCGAACATAATGACACTGTCATTGTCGCTATTGCGGTGCAGGAGAACCCGGGCCTCCGGCCGCTCCGCCGCCAACCATTTTGCCCAAAACGCTATGATCGGTCCGACGTCAGGATGGTGTCGCATAGCGATTGAGATCAAACCGATCCGGCACGCCGGACTACGAGGCAGGACTTGCCGAAAGCGGGCGGCTCCGGGAACTAAGTCGGGAACGCCACGCGGCGACTGGCTGGATGTACTCGCGACGTTGATCGACGCTTACGAGGAGCGGCAGTCTGGCCCCGCAAATTATCGTGGGATTGCGAGGTCGGGCCCACAGAAGGCTCGGCCGGAGCAAAACCGCCATCATTCCGTCCTTTCATTGTCCCAATAGGGAACCTAGTAAACGTTCACAGATCGGTCTTCGCTGGCAGGCGGGACGGTTTGCGTTGCATGCATTCTTCGGGTTTCGTTCGCGGCAGCGAGCCGCAAGCTTACGCGACGAGTTTGGTACACCGTTGATGTCTGAGTTTAGCGAGTCCCAGCGACACCCTTCAACATTGCGCGACCGCTCATTCCAGCTGTCGCGGGACATGCAGTCCGTCGCGTCGTTGTTGCTCCATGCGCACCAATTTCCCGAACAAGAGCGTCAATGGTTGGTCCTCTTGGCTAGCGAGCTTCTCGCCGCTTCCCGTCGCCTCTCCGAACAGGCCCTCGCTCCTCCTGCCCTGCCTGTCGATGACAGGCCTTCCGATGTTGCCCACCGGCGATCTTTGGCCCTCGATCAGCGTCAGACACTACAAAGCAAAACACCATTCGCTGCACAGGCCTTGGACAGCTTTGCCTCTGCACAGGTCGCACGAGCAGAGCCGCCCTCGTCTAGGAATTTCCTGCCGACCAAGGATTTCCAAGTTGCTCGCGTTCCGATGCAAGCCGCCGTGGCAGAGCCTAACTCCTATCAACTGGCGCAGCAGATCGCCGCGCGCTTGGAACCGAGAAGCGGTCAGGCACGCGGGGCCAGCCCGGACACGCCGGTTTATAGTCCCAGCACGCAAACGGTTTGAACCATCAGCTTGGCCAACAGCTTCATGGTCTGCTAACGAGGAGTTCAAGCCTCGTCCATGGCCAAAATCGAGGCGCTCCGATGCTGTATGAGGCGCCTCATCATAATGTGGTCGGTGCCTCGCCTCATGTGATCCCTTACGGGATCGCAGGCCGTTGAAACGTCCAATGAGATCTACCTCCGGCAGGTCAGCAGAATGCTGCATCCGCGTGGGACTGAGGAGCAGCACGACCGTGAATCGCGTCGCGGACGAAAACGTATACAAGAGGGTCAACTCGAACGAACACCACCAACGAAACGTCGAACGTCGCCAACCCGAAAACCTACAGACTACCGACCGCCGGAATTTATCCGGTCGCCGATTTGCGCTATCTCGGCTGTTCCTAACCGGGGCAATTGCGACAGGCGCAACCCTCTTGGCAACGATGGCCCTTTGGTTAGGCCCGTATGGCACTTGGTCAGCATTGAACTCCGACCGGATCGTCAAGTCGGGGGAAGAGAAAGTTATGAATGATCGCCTCGTGGCGAATGACGCTTCGAGCCAGTCCCGGAACCCCATCCTGACGCAAATGTTGCGGACCCAATGCCAGTCTCAACGCCACCTCCATTAGTCGTCTTGCCGGACAACGGCCCTGCCAACTCCGGGGCCGTGGATCCCAGTCCTTCACCGGCCGGGGAAGTAGCGACTTCTCTTGCGGAACCAGTAGAACCGGTGACCTCGAGCCAACAACCCGCAGCGGACGACACACCGCGGGAACCGCAGCCGAACAATTCTGCGGCGCCGACAGTGGTCAATCCACCCCCTGCTCCCTCAGCCCAACTCGAAGGGACGACTGCTCAGAATGAAGCGGGTTCGGAAACCACTTCGGCAAGACCCGAGCCCCCCAAAACGAAGACGTCGAGCCCGTCTGAAGAGAAAAAACCCAATCCGCAATCCGGCCCCCCAGTCTCGACCCCTGTCTCAGGCTCTGATATTCGCGCCTCCAAAGCAGAAGGTCGTCAGTACAAAACAGGGTAGCGCGGCCGCGCAATCTAGCGCCGCAAACACGCGCTTCGTGCCGGTCGTGCTGATGCTAAAGGACCAGGCTTCCGCGCAGCAGGTATTCCGCGATCTTCAGAAACGACATCCAGTGCTCGGGAATAAGACGGCTGAATTGCGTTCCGTCGTCGGGCCCGACAATCAGATTTGGTATCAGGTCCTTGCGGTTCCGTCAGGAACTCAAGCCGAGGCGACAGAGGTCTGTCGCAACCTCGGACCCGAAGGCGAGGCGTTGGACTGCAAGACTGCAGCGTACTAGAGATTTTAGATCCGCTTTTTCTGGGCCGTGACACAAGCGGATTGGAAAAATCTGACGCCGAGCATGCAGCTGGGCGACTGTGTCATTCCCTCGAGCTGATCTTGATTGAGCGAAATCCTGAAGAGCACCGGTGAACGGAATAATCCCGCGGTTACTTCTTTAGTTCTCGCAACTCTTCATTCTCGAGGGCCGCCGCGGCCAGGGCAACGAGGACCATAAGGGGCAGCATCAGCAGCAGAACCAAACCAAACATAAGGCCCTGTCCGAACGTCCGGACCGACCCGAGAGCGCGCGACGCGGCGCTCTCCGAGTTAATGCTAACCGTGTGCTGGAGGCCTTCCGCATCAGCGAAGGCTACGTCTAAAGATCGTGCGTCAATCGATCTGGCTGTGCGCACGATGGCGTCGGCGATCATCTTGCGTGTCATTCTACCCCCCGCAGTTTGTAACGCAGAGTAAGCGGGAACATTCAAACGGGATGTAGCAGACGTGCAACACTTGCTGACCATAAGCGGAAAGGGACCGGGTCTCATGGGTCCCTTTCTTTTGCTAACGCTCAAGCGGTTAACCTCTTCTTTCGCCTTGTCCTTCGAGTAGCCTACGGCTCGAGGCTACAGGCGACCCAGGACCCTGTAAGCGAGCAAACCGATCCACTCTTTCACAGCGTCCGTCGTCACAAGGAGAGAGTTGGCGTCCGGCAGCCAATCGAACAGACTGCCCTGACTTGTATCAACAATCACGTCCGTGCTTGACGCGACGACGGGGAGCCCCGCGCGCTGAAAGACGGCCATGGCCCGGGGCATGTGCGCTGCCGATGTTACAAGAAGTGCAGACCTGAATCCTCCCTTATCCCAAAGGCGTTTGATCTCGAGCGCGTTCTCGTACGTGTTGCGGCTCTCGGTGGCGATCACGATCGCCTCTGCCGGCACACCCCATTCGACAAGAAGTTGCTTGATCAGTTCGGCTTCGGGTTTCACAGCGGCAACCCAGGGGATGTTCCCGCCTGTGACGAGGATGCGCTTCACTTTCCCCGCGTTATAAAGGCGGGCAGCGTGCAAAATCCGATCGGAGGCCTCCTTCAACTCCACCTCGACCCGAGGGACGATGGGTTGGCGAACAGCCCCGCCAAGAACGATCGCGACGTCTGCTTGAGGCGTGTCAGCCATGGTTGTTGGCGGATACTGCCTCTCCAAGGTCGAATAGGCCCAATCTGCGACGACCGGGGTTGAACACACCCACAGCACCACGAGGCCGGCCGTCGCGCTCGCAAGGGCGAGCCGGCGATGCTTGAGAAGTGCGAGAAGGCCGCCGATCAGTAAAAGCGATATCGTCGCGCCGACCGGGTAGAAGACAACGGGGAGGAGCTTCGACAGAAACAGCGTCAGGTCGCTTTCATACATCCATCAGTCGTCCCGTTGTGGGTAGGTTGGCGCTCACCGTTTGCCCAATGCGCATGGGCTAGCCGACAATGCATGTCCCATCCGACAATGCGAATATCCGGGAGGAGATGCGATTGCCGCCTGAGCGCAAGGAGACGCCCAGGCCGGAGTTACCTCGCGTTTTGAGGTCACGCGTGGTGCGCACGAGGCGTCCACACAAAGAAGGTTTGATATCGAGTCCTCTCTTCAAGGAGGGCCTAACCGTTTAACTTTCCGGCCGTTGTACACAACCCAGTCATCTTCGGTATCGTCGTTCGCGTTCGTCTGCTTAGCGAACTTGGCTGCGTTGACGGCAGCGCGGACCTTCTGCATCTCTTGAAGTACTTTGAGCGTCATAGTGAGTTGGCGCTGCATGCTTGTCTCATAGCGGCTGAGCTTACTGGCGAGATCCGAACTCAGTAGCGCCTCGAACATGCGCCCCAGTTTCAAGCCATCTTCCAAGTCAGAGATCCGTGACGGGCCGTCGGTGTGCGGTTCACCCATGCGGTGCCAAGCGGATGTGTTGCGGCCAGGCTCGGTCGTCTCCGACGCTTAGTCGTGGAAGCCGAATATTCATCTAGCGCCGGACGTCGCACCGACTTGGCGTGCTGCTTTGAAGGGAATTCGGTCGCGATCCACTCAGCTGTTGGCGAGAACCTTGACGCCTTTGGCTTCGATCAGGCGCTGGTCCGCGGTGACGAGCCTCGCCTCCAACAGCCGAGCCGTGGCTGCGATGAACCGATCCGCAGGATCCCAATGAGGCAGGCTCAGGCGCTCGCTCTCCATGGCCACCGCATGCGTGATCGGCGCCTCGCGAACCGGGGCGCGGGCAAGCGCGTCTGTTAGCCACTGCTGGGCATCACCGCTCACACGTAGCCGCTGCTTGCGAACGAGAACAAGGAACTCCCACACGCTCACCGAAGACAGCCAAAGCTCGTTGTCGGGCTCTGCCAGGGCCGATGCCACCGTGGGCATCAGTCTGGCCGGATCCGTCAGGCTCCAGATCCAGATGTGGGTGTCGAGCAGCAGCCTCAATCCTTGAGCGCCTCCCAGGCGCTCTCGGGCTCGGCCGGTGGGCTGACGATGTCGTCCAGTATCACGATCGTGCCTTGCATGGAGCCGAGCCAGCTTCCGGATTGCTCCGGCTGTGGTGGCGGTTTGATCTCAGCGACCGGTACGCCCCGACGGGTCACGATCACGGGCATGCCGGTCCGACGCACGCGCTCTAGTACGGCGAGGCACGTAGCCTTGAACTTCGAAATGGCAATCTCATTCATGATCAAAACGTACTATGGTCAATGACTATGGTCAACATTGTAGGAGATCGGGCTGGTGCAATCGCCTCAGGAAGTCCGCGTCCGGGTCGCGGCCTGGTCGAGGCGCTAGCCAACTTGCCGCGCACCCAATCCGGAGCGTCTTCAAGGTTTTGCCAGCCTCCCCGAAAAAAGGGCCAGCGCGGGCCCGTCACTGCCCGGCTCACACCGCCCCTCACCTCTGGGAAGCATGAGAGGGCGAGCTCATCTACCTTGCCGCTCCGGGGCAGTGAACGCGCCCGCGCAGGCCCCGCGCGCAACACGGGAACGGGATGTGGACCGAAATGGTTTGCATCCCATGGACTTCATCGATGCCCAGCTAGGGTTGGGCCGCCAGGGCCGCGCGCAGTTCGGCAAGAGTCACCATCAACGTGATGGGATCGAGCGGTGACACCGTAATGCCGATCGCCAAATAGAAGGCCTTGACCTCGTCGGATCGCTTCAACAAGTACACCGCCGGGCCCGATGCTTAGCGACTTCATTTACTTGCGATGGGATAAGTTTGACGACGACACTTGCCTTTTAGGTCAGTTCGAGCGATCTGCGCGGGCGGCGCTGAGGTTTGGTAACCCTGAAAAATGAAACGTTATTGCCCTTGGCATTTATCAGCCTTAGGTCGCACTCGTGTTTTGAATGGAGGCCACGTTTGTCGGACATCTGGTTAAAGCGCGGGGCCCTAATCGGCGCATGTTTTGGCTACTTCGCCGTCGCCGTACTGTCCTTGGTCCCGGGCGAGTATCGTCCCCACCTGCTGGGGATGTCAGACAAACTCGAACACGCGTTGGCCTATATCGCCCTGGGGACCCTGACGGTCATCGCCACGCGACATCGTCTCAACGCGTATCTGATCAGTCTGGGCATTACCGCATATGCGGGCATGTTTGAACTCGGCCAACTTTTCATTCCCGGTCGGATCGCCTCCTTTGATGACTTCGCCGCAAGTGCTGCTGGCGCCATTATAGGCACCTCACTCACAGTTCTCGCTTTGAGGCGGCCGGCCCGGATATGAAGACCGAAAATCAAGAGTAGTTGTCCTACATTTCGCTTTTGTAGGACAATTTGTAATGTGGAGGTGGTTTGAGCCAGCTCACGGAGATGCCGCGCTCGGCCGCAAGAATGCACGCCTTGGACACAGGTCAAGTTTAGCCGACCTTGCGGTTCGACTTCAATGCGCCGAGCGCCCGCTTTGGATCCCGGCTCAAGATTCGAAAAAGTGCTCGTGCCGCAGGATCGATCCGAACACGGCCCTGTTCCCAGTTCCTTAATGTGGCCACCGGAATGCTGAGCGCCTCGGCAAACTCGACCTGCGTCATGCCGATCCGCTCCCGGATCTGGGCAGGCGGAAGGTCCTCGACAAACGCGCCGAGCACAGCATTTGGGTCTTCATTGTCCTCGCGCATGTGACGGGCGATATCCTCCTCGCTCGTGCTCGTGATCTTGGTCCGGTCAATCTTGGGCCGCGACGCCTTGATCTGATCCAATGTCATTCGCGCCATAGCGCACGCTCCTTCCTGTTTGCCTTGCGGGCTGAGATAATCCAGCGGACATCATCCCTGTCTGTGTAGATCACGACCAGAACGATGCCGCGACGAGCGGATTCAAGTGTCCGGGAAAACGCTGCAAGTATGTGGTGGCGCGCATCGCCCTAGAGTACGACTCAACGCCACCCGCCATGCGGATTGATCCGTAGGGCTTATGCCGCCCGGTCGATCGGCTTCGGCTTCTTGGCTTTCAATCTGAGCCGTGCCGCCCACAGGTCATACTCGGCCTGCATGCTCAGCCAGAATTCGGCCGAGAGCCCATGTACGGCTTCGAGCCGCACAGCCATCTCAGCAGACACGCCGCTCTTCTTCTCGAGCAGGTCGTAGAGTGTGCGCCTGGCCACGCCCAGTGCCTTGGCGAGCGCGACCTTGGAGACGGACCGGGCCGTGATCTCCTCTGCGAGCAGATCGGCCGGATGTGCTGGTTTTCTGGCTGCGGCGTGCGGACGTACTTGGCATGAAAGGCCTCGTTCGCCGACCGATCCCAGCTGTCGTAGCCGAAAATCCGGCTAGCCTTGCCGATGACGTGCCAGCCTTCAACACAGGGAATCGTCGCACCGTTGCTGGCCCTGGTCTTCACGTGAACTCTCTCGAGGACTCAATCCCTCTTCGCGACCCCTCTTCGCGACAGACTTCGGTCCTGCGAGACTCGCTTCCTCCATGCCGGCGACCTTGGAGATATCCATGACCTAGACTGCGCTCGCTTCTTTCAACGCCCTCATGACCGCATTAGGGTTATGAGAAATCACCTTGAGATACGCGATAGTCGCAGCATCCGGCTCAGATCTGTGCTGCTCCCAATCGCGGAGCGTGCCGACAGGAATTCCAAAACGCTCTGCAAACTCTTGCTGGCTCAATCCAAGCTCGATGCGGATCTGTCGGGCAAGAGAGACCCGACGCATTTTTGCAAGCTGCGCCCTTGTGAGCGGTTGATTGTCGGGATCGGACTTTGCTGCTGCGCGCACCTCAGCATCGCTAAGGGCGTCAAACTTGCTCCAATCCATGCGCCCAATTCCAATTTGGCGGGGCGTGACCTGTCTGGCTTTAGCGGCGGTAATAGCGGGCTTCTTCATCGCGTGTCGCCTTTCTGGCGGAGATCATGCGAAACCCCTTTCGGGTTTCAGTGTAAACAACCAGCAGGATACGACCCTGAACCATACCGAGGCGCTTCCATCGGTCTTCTTCTGCGACGTCAGCATCAAGGTCATCTATAGCGTTCCGGTCTTTGAAGACTAACGAAGCAACCTCAAAGGTCACCCCATGCTTCTGGACGTTAGCTCGTGCCTTTACCTCGTCCCATTCCAGTTTCACTTAGCTCACCCCACTAGCGGCGAAGCCTATACGGGATGTCCGTAGCTGTCAAATCACGAACCCCAGCACGCTGAGTGCTTGATTGCGACCTATTCGGTCCGCGCCATCGTCTTCAAGGCAGCGTCGATGCGCTTGCGCCAGGTTGGGCCGCGCGCACGAGCCTCCTCGATCGCGGTGTCGATGCTTTCGGGATCACGCTCGCGCAGGGCTGCAATCAACTGACGGGCCTGCTCAACGTCCTTCACTCTCTTAGCGGACCGGATCGGTCGCAGCTGCGATACAATAAGTTTGTGTATGGCAAATCGCTCCGGCGTCGGGACTCGGACGAGAACACCAGCCCCATAAAGCGCCACGACGCGGATTGGGTCCTCGATCAGATAATCCATGAAAGCC
This sequence comes from uncultured Alphaproteobacteria bacterium, assembly GCA_963750715.1. GTDB lineage: Bacteria > Pseudomonadota > Alphaproteobacteria > Rhizobiales > Hyphomicrobiaceae > JAGVSR01. Next base: position 48,589 of record CAVVRP010000003.1, read on the forward strand.
AGAGGTTCGGCGCTGGCAGCCAAGCGCGGGCAGAAGAACAGGCGCTGGCCTGCGTCCTGGAGTGGTGACGACGTCTACTTCAAACTTTGTCTTGGCCGACCTGAACTTCTTCGGCAGCTTATCGGTCCGGCTCATAAGTCCTTCGAAGGACGGATCCGCTCGACGCAGGATGACATCAAGAGGCTCTCGCCGCAATCATGCGCGGCACGGCGAGCCTCGCGATTGCGAGGTCGACGTCCTGGGTCATCAGCGCGGCACTCGACAAGTGGGCGCCGACAACACACGGATACAGCTGGAAGGCAACCGTCCCCACAAGCACCAGACCCTGCTCGAACAAGCCGCCACGGGCGAGAGCAGAGAGGATGCGCCCCGTGTACAGGTCCGGCGCTGTTATTCCAGCTCGCTTCAGGGTCGAAACCGTCTTGCGGTTGATCCGCGCGTCATCGGCCGCACGGATATGCGCTGCAGCCCGTGTCTCAGCTTCAGGATCCCCCTCGGTACCGAGATACACCTGTTGGCGAACACCACCGGGAAACGTCGCGTAGATCCGACGCTGGTTGCCCACCATCCGGCGCGTGATCGAAGCTGCCCAAACATCCTCAGGCGTGATGCGCTGAGCGAGGTCGGCGTAGAGCGTCAGCAAATTGAGCGGGATCATTCTCATTGCAGCCATAGTATACAAATTCGCTAATTTGTATACTATCTCAGACTTTCGTCACATAACCCTTCGACATCGTTTCACCCAATGGTCACTCAGCCTGGTAGGCTCGACCCTGTTGACGGACGCGCCCCACCGAACGCCTCAATGCCGCAAGCGTTTTTTCGACCTGCTTCATCAGGTGGCTTTCGTAACGGCCAAGCTTGCTCAACGGGTCGGTCTTGTTCAGCGCCGCCTCAAGCGTGCGGCCGACGCGACGCCGCTGGTCGAGCCTGGAGCGCGCGACAGGGTTGCCATCGCCTGGCCGGATCGCCAGCGCGCGGCGATCAGCTGAAAAAAAATACTCGCCGAATGCGACGCCGGCCGTGTCGTGCGCCTCGGCTTGCTGATGTGCGATCCAATCCAACAGGCCGGCTTCAAAACCCGCCACTCGGCCCAGACGCCAGATGAGGCCTACTAGGCGCTCAGCCAGAAATACGGCGACCGGTCCCTCGGGCGCGAACTCCATATTGATGGCCGAACGCAAGGCGTCGAAGCGGGCCCGATCCTCACCCTCGAGCACCACCTGCTCTGCTGTCAGACCATGACGCACCGCGTTACGGCTGCTGGTCGTCTTGCCAGCTTCGGTGCGCGGCCCCGTGCTCTTCAGCGCATTGCGGCCGTTAGCCTCCACCTGCTTGTCGGTTGCCATGGTGCTCGTACCGATCAACGCATTGATTGAGCGCTGATGTTTGGCAGTGCTTCATCGACACCGTCTACCGGCGCGACGGTCTCGACCGGCCCGTCCTGGTCATCGCTGGCGGAGGTGTCCTCATCCCCCCTGTCGCCCAGGCGCGAGGCGGCCCAAAGCCTAGCCGCGATCTTCAACGGGTCAATGATGCCATGTCGCGCCCACCAGGCTTGCTCATCGCCAGTCTTGTGCAGGGCGTCGTGATGGCCGGCGCAGAGCGGCACCGTGAATTCATCCGAGACCTTCATCGCCATCGCCCGAGGTTGGGCAAAGCGCAGATGATGGGCGTGTGCCGGCCTGCGACCACAGATGAGGCAGGGCTGATTGGCAACGAAGGCGAGGTGCGCCTTGTTTCGAAGCCGTTTTTCCTTCGCGATCGCTAGAGCCGGCTTTGTCACCTGAGGTCGATCGGAGGCAGCGTTGATCTGTGGTCCTGAGCGACCCAGGGCTCGCGCCCTTGCCTTGAGCGACGAGACGATAGCTGGCACCGGATCCGTGTCAGGACTTCCGGCCGCCGCCTTGAGCGCGGCAAAGCTTTCCGTATTGGCTTCCCAGAACGCGTAGAGGGACTCAATCGTCGGCAGAGTTGGCACTAACGTCAGCGTCGCCCCGACAAAGGCTTCGGCCGTCTCAAAGCTTTGCCTGCGGCCATCGCCGCGAACCAGCACAAAGTCGTGGGCCACTGTCTGCGGTCCTGCGCTATTGGGCGCCTCAAGGGCCGTCGGTTGGGTCTGGTTGCGCCGTGACTTCGTGACCTGCAATTTTTCCTTGTCGTAGAGCGCCAGACCAAACGGATTGCCAAACGTTGCGAGCGCCCGCTTGGTGGCGTCGGTTTCGGCGGCCTTTAACGCAATCTCATGCGCCAACTCGGGCGTGGCCGAGCGGCCCACACCCGTGCCGATCCCCTCCCGCACAATCGTCTCGCCTCCGGCTCGGACGAAATGCGCACCTTGGCGGTGTAGAAGCAGGCGGTTTGTCCGCGCTGCATCTCGCTCCACACGCATCGCGGCGACAACGTCGTCCGATCCCAGCTGTCGTAGCCAAAGATCCGGTTGGCTTCGCCAATGACGTGCCAGCCTTCCACATAGGGAATTGTCGCCCCGTTGCTGGACTTGGTCTTGACGTGGCGAAAGCTGAGCTTCGCCTTCAACGCTTGACGCTGCTCGTCTGTAAACGCCATCACTTCGTCCTCACGCTCAGTTGCACCTGTGGGGCAGCAATCGTTGCCCCTTCGATGTCCGTGCCCGATTTAAGCGCGGCCAGAATTCCGAGTTTGTCGAGCTTGGGTGGTTGCGGTTTCCAATAGGCGGCGGGGATCTTGTCCTCAGCCAACACCTCAATCGACGGGGCCCCTTGCCTGAGCGAGGCGGTGAAATCGGCCTCCGCGAGCTTGGCGATATCGGCTTCGGTCATGGCCTGAAGACCAGTTGCCGCTTACGCTTAGCCCGTGTCTCGAAGCGTTCGAACCGGGCCTTCATGTCGGAAAGACGTGTGGAGAGCCCTGAGGCAAGGGCTTCATCGTCTAGTGCCGAGCGAATGACCGGCTAGCATCTCACGAAGGTCGGTGATTTCTTCGAGGGTGTCGGCGAGGGTGTCGTCGTCGATGTCGGGAACTCAGCGAGCGAGGCGGTCGCGAAATGCGGTAGTAGCGACCCACTGTCGGCCAGCCGTGTGATCGACGTTGTGTTTGCGAACGCGACCAACGCTACATGAGCGACCAGGATGCATTTGAAATCTTTGTACGCGGTCGCTTCAAAGCGATCATTGCGGAATCGTCCACGATGCCTGAATGATCCGGCCACTCCAGATCCGGGCTGCTCGGGGCTATTGGCAGATTAGTCAGACCGAGTTGGCGAACGTGCCAATGATCGGCATAGCTACCGTGCAGCGCGGAATGAGCGTGGGACTGAGGATCTGCGTGGCCGACGCGCAAGCGTCCGGGAAGCTGTAGCAGACCGCTTTGCGCGAGTTTGACGAACGGATCGCCTTCAAAGACCAAGGAACTATCTGCCACGCAGATCCGTGCCTGCGTGTGGCGCTTGAAGGTAAGCCTCAGGCTGTTTTCGGCTGGTGTCTCGGGTGCCGACGGTCTCGGTCCGTAGTGCTGGACCTGCGGAAATAAACGCCCGAGCCAGCAGGATGGCGCGCAAGGTGCTGGCGCTAGGCTAAGAAAAAGCGGTCTCGGAGTTATGTCCTAGGTGTGGCCGAGAGGCTCGTCGACAGGCTATGCGCTTCGCCTGCAGGTGCACCAGAACTCGGCGAGTTGAGCCTAAATAGCGGCTGATTTCCGCAACGACCGTGACGGCCGTGACGCCGCGGCGACCTAGATGACTTCCGTCAGGTCCGGTTCGCCAGGCGCAGCCAGTCAGCGGCCAGAGCCAGCGTCGCTCAGTCCCACCGAGCCGGTGAACTCACACAGCAAAATCTCGCCGGGATGGGCGCGAATGCGGATCTTGGCGGTACGCGGCATAGGCTTCGTCCTCTCAGTGGCTGGTCGGTGATTTCAACGTCCGATGGTCCTATGGCGGTCACACGCAGGTCATCCAGAACAGTTGCCGCGGCGAGCATGTCGAGTTTGCGGAAGGCGACATTGGCGGCCCACTTCAGTCGCGTATTAATCATCGTTGTCCGCCTGCTGACACGACCAATAGCCTTGCAAATCTAAAATGTAATGTTAAATATGCAAGGATGCTGCGGCGCCGACTTGAAGTCAAAATCCGGGCGGACCTGCAAACCCAAGCCGCCGTCGCCCTCCTTGGGGCCCGCCAGGTGGGCAAGACGACGCTGGCTCTGGCAGTCGCAGATGCTGGCCCCTCCATCTACCTCGACCTCGAAGACCCAGCCGATCGCGACAAGCTCGGCGAGCCTGCCCTCTATCTTGAGGCCCACGAGGACAAGCTCGTGATTCTCGACGAAATCCAGAATACGCCTGATCTCTTCCGCGCGCTCAGAGGATTGATCGACAAGGGCCGCCGCAAGGGACTTAAGGCCGGCCGCTTCCTCCTGCTTGGGTCCGCCTCGATCGACCTCCTGCACCAGACATCGGAGAGCCTCGCCGGCCGCATCGCATACCGAGAGCTCGCTCCTCTCGACATCACGGAGACGGGCAGCGACGAGCAAAATGCGCTTTGGTTGCGCGGCGGCTTTCCGCAGAGCTTCTTGGCGCGTGGCGACACGAAGAGCCTTGCCTGGCGGCGGGATTTTCTGCGTACTTATCTGACCCGCGATATACCGGCGCTCGAGCCCCGCATTCCAGTTGAGACTTTGCGGCGCCTGTGGACCATGCTGGCGCATGCTCAAGGGACACAGCTCAATGCCTCGCGACTGGCGACGAGCCTCAGCATCAGCTCGCCGACCGTTTCCCGCTACATCGACCTGCTTGTCGATCTGCTTCTGGTCCGGAGGCTCGCGCCATATCACGCCAATCTCGGCAAGCGCCTCGTCAAGTCGCCGAAGATCTACGTCCGCGACAGCGGTGTGCTGCATGCGCTGCTCGCGATCCCGACATTGCAGGCGCTCCACGACCATCCGATCATTGGCGCGAGCTGGGAAGGCTTCGTCGTCGAGACGCTGATCAACTGCGCTCCGGCCTGGACCTCACCCTTCTACTACCGCACATCGGCCGGCGCCGAGATCGATCTCCTCCTGGAGCTTCCCGGAGGAAAACTCTGGGCGATCGAGATCAAGCGCAGCCGCTCCCCGAAGGTTGAGCGCGGCTTCCACATCGCGTGCGACGACTTGAAGCCCGCGCGCCGGCTTGTCGTGTATGTCGGCGAGCAGCCGGTTCGGTTGCCGCACGATGTCGAAGCGGTTGGCATGGCCGTCCTGGCCGCGGAGCTTGCGTCGATGGAGGCGCAATAGCGGGCGTCATGCCTATTGCAAAGGGGGGCCGCCGTGCCCGTGGCTCAATCATCCGCCATTTGCAAAGAAGGACCAATAGCCCGCATTCAGCGTGCGAGCGCCGATTATGCGGCCGCGATGTGGCGTGGACGGACCGCTTTCTTGATTTTTGGTCCAAGCCAAAACTGATCCGTGTGTGGAAGCAGAACGCCAGACGCACGCGGCATCGGCGCCGATCCCACTCCGAGCACGGATGATGTCGTTGTTGCGGGCAACGGGCACGTCGACGTCACGAGCGAGCGTGTTCTGGCTGATGCCGAGGACCCGCATAACTCCTGCAGCACTACACCGCCTCGCCCTTTCGAGAGGGCTGGATAAGTATTTCGGCCGATGGACCGCGCGGTGCCTGGCTTTTTTCCCGTGCCGAGGCACGACGATAAGTGTGGGCCGATCCGGGTGTTTCTCGATGTCGTGTGCTTACTCGGTGCGCCGCACGCGCTTCACCCGTTGACTTTCAACAGCAGCAATGAACGTCGACCGCACGCGCGCGAACAGGCCTGGTGGCAAGAAGCCATAGGCCACGTTGCCATCTTCATCCTTCGGCACGGGACGCAGATCGGGGCCTGGCCAGATGAACTCGTTGGCTTCGACGACCACGGTTACTTCAGCTCTGCATCGAGGTGCTCAAGCCCGACTGGCATCTTCGCGCCGCGGAGTGCGTCTAGCCACTCGTCAGGCAGATCGCCGGCAGCATACACGTTGCGGTCGCGGCGCTTTAGGCGCGCATATTCCTCCGCTGAGACGACCACGAGGTGATCGCGGCCCTGCTTTGTGATCGCGACCGGCCCCTGCAGCGCTTTGTCACTCATGGCGCCAAATGCTTTCTGGAACTCGCTCGCCGTGACGCGGGTCACGTCCATGATGGTTTCCTTTCAAGGCTGCAATCAGGACCAGAACGGGAAAAAGGATCCGCGTCCTCTGCTTGTCATAGCCTTTGGCGAAATTCAGAGACTCGGTCACGCGGCCGCAAGTGGCCGTGGCCGGACCGCCTTCTTGATGTCTGGTCCAGCGGTACGCATCGCCAGCTTCAAATCGTAACGCGACTGAAGGTTGAGCCAGAACTCAGCCGTGGTCTGGAAGTAAATCGCTAGCCGCAACGCGCTGTCAGCGCTGACGCCACGCCTGGCATGGATGATGTCGTTAATGCGGGCAACGGGTACGTCGAGGTCACGGGCAAGTTTGTTCTGGCTAATTCGGAGAGGCCGCATGAACTCCTCCAGCAGGATTTCGCCGGGGGGAATAGGATCTAGCTCTTCGGCTCATGTGTTTGCTCTCCTTCAAAGTGATCGTCACGTCGTCCGCCCTCAGTGATAGTCCACGATCTCCACGTCCTCGGCGCCGTCGTGCCAGCGAAAGCACACGCGCCACTGGTCGTTGATGCGAATGCTGTACCGACCCTTCCGGTTCCCTTTCAGGGCTTCGAGCCGGTTGCCAGGCGGACTTCTCAGGTCCTCAAGCCGTTCGGCCGATGCCAGCATCTCAAGCTTGCGCCGAGCGACGCGCTCGATAGCCTCGAACCGTTTGACGGGTTGATCGTTACCGAGCAGCTCTGTGTCACAGCAGCGAAAGCTCTTGATCATTCCGTTTAAGGAATTCTCTTTCTCGGAATACGTCAAGCGTCGACGCCTGTGAGTACCGGCAATTCAGAGGCAATGGGTGAGGCACTTGGGGTGCCGTTTTTTCAGCGCGAAGCTTTCATGGGCAGCCCGTCATGGGGTGTCCTTGTCGCCCTGCCCTGGGTCGCACTTGACGCTCTCGGTGCGGCGGCCACGGGCTGTTTATTGTATCCACAATCCCGGTTCGCCAGCCTTCCTCGTCCAGCAGAGATCCGGAACTTAACTTTTCTGTATACTGTTTATATGCACGGCTTCGTTTTGCAAAACGAAGCCAATTTTAACGATTGGGTTCAGTCCGTTGTGCCGCAGGACCCTAAACCGGCGGGCCGAGCCGGAGAAAAGCCCTTGGATGGGGCGGGCACCTCAGAACGGCCCGCAGCGCGTTACCGTCCACGGCAAGAACGCCCGTCGTTATCCTGGATGCAGACGAGTGGGATTGCCGACCGCGACGGCTTGACGTTGCGCTTCTGCCTTGAAGGTGCAGCACTTGCGCTCAAGCAGCGGGCATGTAGCCCGCCAGTTGGGCAATCGCGATGGCGTCATGTGCCCCTATCGCAACGAGACGAAAATAGTCATCTTAAAAAACCGCCAAGGACTTGCCTTCGCTTTCCGACGCGCCCCTTACTCAAGGCAGTGGGGGGATTCGGATGCCAAGAGTGAGGTTGATACTGACAGTTTTTCTGGCGTCGTTACCGTCGTTGGTATCGGCTCAGGAGCGGATCGGAACTGCGGTGCGCATCGTCAACAAGGTGACGGCGGATCAGGCGCTGATCGCCACCGGCGATGGCGTTTCGCAAAATCAAACCATCGAGGTTGCCCCGGACTCTGCTCGGAGAGCTTAAGCTCAACGACGATACGATCTTGGCGCTCGGCCCAAGCGCCCGCCTGGTGCTTGACAAGTTCGTCTACGATCCCACGAAAGGCTCGCAGAGTATCGCAGTCCGGCTTACGCAAGGTGCGTTCCGTTTCATTACGGGCTCAGCAACAAAGCGGGCCTATAAGATCAGCACCCCATCGGCGGTGCTCGCGATCCGCGGGACAGTGTTCGACGTCTATATCGCGCCGAATGGGGTCGAATGGCTGCTTCTCCACGAGGGCTCGCTCGAAGTCTGCAACACGCGAGGCGATTGCCGCCTGCTGAAAGATCAGTGCGACGTGATGCGTCTGTCTCCCAGTGGCGGGATCGGCAATCCCGGTGCCTTGCGCACGAGCTTTGGTGACGACAACGTCGCCTTCGAGGACGCATTTCCATTTGTCGAAAACCCGCCGTTCGCCGCCGATGCCGTCCTGCATACGCGCCAGCAGATTGAGCAGAACCAATGTCCAAGACCGTACGATCTGCGGCCGCAGCGGGCCGACTTTTTGCCACCCCAGACCATTGGCCCGCTCCCACCTTCAGCGCCGGCCCCGCCCAGCTTGATCAGTGCAATTCCCTCGATCGGCATTGCCATTGGAGCGGCTGTCGAGATCACCTCGGACAACGACAGGCCGGCCAGTGACTAGCGCATCGTTTTCCTTAGTGCGCGCCCGTCGTGACGTGCCAAGGTAAAGTCTGAAAGCCTACACCGCTGCAAGGCAGCGGCCATCGTGCACGGCACAGCAAAGCTGCGGCACAGAGCTAGAGTCCTAGCCGGGCAGCGATATTTACCGCACTATGCTGCCACTGGAAGCGGCTTGAGTTGGACATCGCCTCACCATGCTGGTTGGCTCACGCCTTATCGTTGCTGCGGTCTATTTGATCATCGCCGTGTCGTTTCTGGTGGAGACAGGAACACTCATCTGGGAATTCTGGGACACAGACTGGTTGACGCTGGCGACACATGACAGCCACCTCTTCGTGTTCTTCCCAACGCTGGGTCTTGTCGCCTTGGCGGCCTTCTATATTCCATCGTGCGTGTTCTTGGACATGTACTGGCGCCACGTTCGCTTCGGGCGAGTACGCTTCATTGCTGGGTTCGCCATTCTCGCGGCAGCATCGTATCTGATCGCCGACGCGTTCGCCGCTAGCCCCTACCGCCCGATATGGGAGATCCGACCGCAAACGCTGCAGCAAGATCAGGCGGAGCCGGCGGGCTGCGGAGATGTCGCGCGGCCGTGCGCGCGCGTCGCGCTGCTCGAGGCCGTGCGAAACGTGCGCCATGTCAGCCAGACGCGGCTCGGCCTCGAGGACTTCATCCGTGATTGTCAGCCCGAGCCGCTGATCGAAACCCTAACAGAGGGCGAACCCAAGCGCTTCTGCTTCGCCTCCACGCCTCTGACGTCTCCGCCCCACCTGTCGACAACCACCGAGTGCTGCCAGTCCCAGAAGCGGTTCGAAAACGCCATCACCCGCCTGTTGAGCGAAGCGGATCAACGCTCGCTCACCGGCGTCGTGCATGCCTGGCTGCTCCCGGCCAAGGTCTTCTTCCTTCTCATGCTGCTGGCCATCGGCATTCTCCTGGCGCTGCGTCATGAGGGCGTAGCCGGCCACTATCCAGCCCTGATGCAGCGGATCGAGATCGGCGTCCTGGTCGGTGCCGTCGCCATGGTGTTCTTCCCTTTGATGAGCCAGGCGTTCGTGCAGACGGCGAACGCTCTCTACGGCAGCGCCCAGGGGGCAGGCTTTAAACCCATCGTACCCTTCATGAGTTTTGTGTTTGGTACTTGGGCGCTGCTGCTCCTTTTGTTCTTCTATCGGCGCCACGACCGCGAGGTTGAGATGGCGGGAAAGATCACGGGTGTGATCGCGAGCGCGGTTGCGGTCGTCAAGTATGACCTCATCGTCGACATCGCGGTGCGTTTTCTTGGCTCGGGCGCCAGCGTCGTCGCCATCGCAGCGCTGACGATCACATCCATCCTGGCCATTCTGCTCCTGTGGTCGCCCCTTGCACGCCGCGCCAGCGGTGACGACGAGACCGAATGAGACCCCTAGAGTTCGGTAACTCTGGAATTAAACGATCGCGACGGTGGCACTTTGTATGAGGCGACAGCCCTCCGTCGGCTTCACTCCTTCCAGTCTTCGCCGCAGTTCTTCACCCCACAGCGATGCCACAAGAACATTGCATGGCATGATGGGACGGTCCCCTGTCAACGCCGCATCGCTGATTGTCGCTCTGTTCGTCTCAGCCAGACTTGGGGTAGGCTTCACGCAATCAAGGGTTTTGTGCTTTCTTGTTGGCTGGCTCTCACGATGTCGCCCGGACTGCGGGCAGGAGGCGGAAATGGTTTCCTACCAAGGTCTCTGGCGGCCAACACTTTTCAATCGCCTTTTAGCTGCTGCGGTCGCCGTGACGCTGATCTCAGCGGACGCCGTGGCCCAGTGCGCAAAGGACACACGCGAGGTTGGCATCGGGGCCGCGACCGCACGCTTTGCGTCCTATTTCTGCAAGGCAACACCCCAGAGCCCACAAGTCAAAGTCGAGTTCGTGCGACTGAGCGAGGCCGCTGCCGCCGGCGTTCTGACGGGACAGCTATGGCCCGAGGTATCTGAGGTGTTCGGCCGCGCCAGACTGATCGACAACGCGGTCTCGGCCGAGGCCAGAGACCTGTTTAAGAGATTTGGCAAGACCCAGGACCACGAAGACGCCTACTACGTGCAGGCCTTGACGCCGAAAGTCGGAAAAAGCACCGATAAAATCAGCGCCGGTTCAGGCATCAAACAGCTCACGTATCTCACCTATCCCGATACCGAGGGCCTGACCATGCAGCCGATAGTCGCTGCCGGAGGCGGACGCCGCGATCAAGACCGCAACGGCGTGGCCTGAGGGTTTCCGGTTTTACTATGGCGGGGAGGATCGACTGGGCGATGGCTCGTCAACACTGCAAGCCAACCGACTTTGATTGCATCATGCTGTGGCGCCCGATGACGGCGCAAGACATTCGCGATTTCGAGGATCGCTTCAAGCGGCAGCAAACACTTCTGGCGACGGATGAGGCGCCAGTGGAGATCCCCGAAGACGACGCACTAACCGCCGAGGCGCGCGTGACGCCCGGCTCCGAACCTCTACCGCTTATCGCGCACCTAACCCGGGACGGTTGGCCATCCGATTTCGTCACGATCGTCGGCACCTACAGTGCCTGCGGCGGCGGCTACGATTTTGCCTACTATCCGCGCCAGCTCGTCCTTGATGTCGCCATCATCGAGAATGCCTCCAGTCAACCGATCGCGATTGGTGAGATCCTGGGCGCAAGCACATCGGGTGGGCTCGAGACCCCAGCTCGTCGCACGCGACGCTGCTCCCGCCAGCGAGGTGATCGGCAAGCTGGCGCCAGGTGAAAAGGTTACGATCCCACTCCGCATCAACTTCGTCACGGCGCAAGGACTGAAGACATTGTTTGCCGGCCCCGTCGAAAAGGCGCGAGCGTTTTATACTGGCATCGAGAGGCTGCCGGCCGGATCGATCATCACCGAAGTCGTTGCTGCTGGCGCTGAGCCGCCCAAGAACTTGTTGCGCAAGCGCAAGGAGAGCTACCTGCCGCCCGAGCGGCCGGGCATGGGCACTTATGTTTATGGCACCGAGATCACGATGAATGGTCTGATGGTCGATGGCGCTCGGGTTCTGCTGCAGGAAACCAGCACCAATTTCCTCGAGCTAACGGCCGGCGAGGGCTATGGCTCGTGCCCTTATCTCTATGCCTTCGATGCAACCTCGCGCCGTTGGATCAACTACGGAAAAGTCATCCATGAGGCCGATGCCCCATCCAAGGAGTTGACCGAGGAGGTTCGGCTCGAACGGCTCTCGACGCGATTCCAGATTGCGGAGGAGGAGCTAGAGGTGTCGCAGCTCGACCAGGTCAGCCTTGTCCTGGACCTGAAGAAGGGACAAACGATGCGACTGGATCCAGGCCAGCCAGCGCTGATCGCAGCGGACAAGCGTTATCTCGAGGTTGCGGCCGGCAAGGCTGTCGAAATCGCATTCCAGCTGCCGCCCGGCATCCGTGACGTCGACGTGGCGCAGGCCCGATTGATCGTCACCGGCTACTACACACGCTACGCCAGCATGAAAATCTCCCGATATCCGCTCGACTGAGTGCCGTTGGACACCAAACGGCAAGCAGGCCCCGGCGATTGCGAACACAGGACGCTCATGCGAAACAGACGTGAATTTTTAGCTCGTGCACTCACGCTGTTTGTTATCACCGCGTCAGTGGCGACGATAATGCTCGCAGGGTTGGCGCACGCAGCAGACCCGAAACAACCAGCGCTCGTCATCAACGATCCTTTTGCTGCGCCGCTGTGGCAAATCGACGTCGACGCTGAGGAAGGCTTCGTCGTCTCAGGCTCGCCGGCCAAGGCCGCGGCTGTCTTTCCGATCGACGACCCCAAGCGCGTCGAGCTGCTGCGCGTGCCGCTGCGCCAGGAGGAGATGCAGCGCGCGCATGCCGTCGCCATCTCTCCTGACGGCAAGGCTGTCGCCTATTCCGTGCCGCCGCTCCGGGACAGCAACGGCATCGCCAAGATCGGGACGGCGATCATCTATGTCATGGAGCGGAACTCAAAGCGCGTTGTGAAGTCGATCGACACCGACGTCCGACGCGCCCCCAGGCGTTGCGTTTTTCTCCCGACGGGGCGCATCTGGCCGCGGCTCTCAGTGATGGTTGTGGCCTCAGAGTCTGGCGCTCTAGCGACTGGAAACTCGTCTACAGCGACGACGATGGCTATGGCGACAGCCCGTGCGCTGCCGCCGAGCCCGGGATCGATCTCGACAAGCGGCCAGACACGCCGGGGCTCGCCTATGGACGGGACCCCACAGGGCAGATCAGGCTCGTCACTTCGGGAGACAGCGGGGTCCGAGCGTACAAGCAGACGGGTGACGACGTTCAACTGCTGGCAAGCAAGACGCCGGAGCAGCTTGGAATCGAGCGGCCGGAAGGCGTCGCCTTCAGTCCGAGTGGAGATCGGATTGCAGTCGGCGACGCGCGCCGCCGCGGCAAGGGCGGTCGTGTGCGCCTTGCCGTATCCGTGCTCGACGTCGCAACGCTCAATCCGGCGCGAGAGCCCCTCATCGTACCCGAGGAGGTGCTCCTTTCGCCGGCCTTCTTCGATCTCACCCGGACACCCACAGCCGATCAGATGAGCCTCAATCGCGTCGCGTGGGGGTCGAGCGAGGGTGAGGAGTTCATTGTCGCCGGTGGTATGCTGTGGTGCCAGATCGTCTCGCCCTCGCTCGTGACAGGCACCAGTGACAACCCGGCCCTTGACGTTTGCATGGTGCGCTGGCCGATGGGCGGAGCAGGCTCAAAGGACATTAAGCTGATCCGGGTCGGCCTTGATCGCATCATGGACATCGCCATGCTGCCACGCCGCCAGGCCATTCTCTATGCCACACAGCAGCGGGTTGCGGCACTTGCCATGGACGGAAGCTCCTACGCCAATGCGCAGGGCGGATCGTTCATTGAGACGGCGCGCGCCCTCGATTTGCGCGACCGTCCCATCGACTCCGCTGCCGGCCAGTGGCTCGGCTTTCACGTCTCCGACGATACCTCGGTCGTCTATATCGAGGACTACCGCGGCACTTCGGCGGAGCCGATCGGTCTAAAATTCGACCTCAACCAGCTCAAGCTCGAGCGTCTCGCGGCGCCCCCGGCGGGCCTGACGCCGGCCAACCGCGACCCCTTCGTCATTGACGCAACGGGCAACTGGTGGAACCAGGTGCAGAAGCCGCCGGTCGTCTACGGGCAGCCCCTCGAGGAGCTCGCAGGGATCAAGGATACCTACCGAGTGGTCGCGCTCACTCCCGACAAGCGCGCGATCATCGGCTCGAGCAACTTCATCCGCGTCGTCAACTACGCCGGAGAGGTGCCAACGATCGAGTGCGAGGTGCGTGTCGCGGCCGAGGCTTATCGCGCCGCCGTTTCGGCGGACGGCACTGTTGCGGTCGTCGGGCACGGTGACGGAACCCTGCGCTGGTATCACATCGCAGCCAAAGAGCACGGGCGGCTGCGTGCTGGAGCCGGTGCTCGCCGTCCACATCCGCCAGACGGAATGGGGCCGGGATGAGTGGACCTGGACAGCCTGGGTTCCCTCGACAGGCCGCTTCGCCAGCGATGGCCGGGCCCGCAGCACGTTGGGTTGGCAGACCAAGGATGCAGAAGGCCAGGTGTCTCTGGTCCGATTTGCCGACCTCCTGAAGTTCTACGCGCCCGATCAGGTCAAGTTGGCATTGAAGCAAACCAAACCCGCTCCAGACGCTGTTGCGAGCCTGCAGATGAGCATCCAGGACAGGGCCGACGCTGTGCGCTTAATGCTCCTGGCGCCTGAAGACAGCGAAGACACCGAGACGGCAACGACACGCTTCGACCTCAAGATCTCGGGAGGTGGCGCCGGGACATGGCCGCGACAGCTACAGGTTCTGGTTGACGGCAGCCTCATGGCGGACGCGGCCCTTGCCGGCAAGGAGGCGCCACCCAACGCTCGTGTCGAGATTGCCGCCGCGGGCCTTGTCCAGGTCGACGTCAAGCTGCCGCGGGCCGCACGCACGAGCCACCGCCTGCTTCCGGTCTGTTTCCGCCTCGATCAGGTCCAGACCTGTCGCACGATCAACTGGATGGGTCCGATAGAGCCGCCGGCTCCGCGCACGCTCCACGCCATCATCGCCGGCTTCTCCAATTATGCCGATCCCAATATGAAGCTCCAGTACGCGCAGAACGACGCCATCGACATCGCCAAACTGTTCGTCGCCGATTACCAGGCGCGCGCCGTGCAGAAGACGTCGAAACTGCCGCCCGACTTCGACAGGGTTCACATCGATCTGTTTGTCGCCCCGACGACTGCGACGGCGCGCGAGGAACTCGCGGCTCTCGAAAAGAGCGGCGTCGTTACGCTTCATGAGCCCGACGTCCAGGCGCTTCGAGACGTCCTCGCGATGCTCGGGCAAACCGCCTCGACCTCCGAGAGGACTTCGAACGATCTGCTGATGTTCTATTTTTCCGGCCACGGCGTGCTCAATCCTTATCGCCAATCCGAGGGCCTGACGGCCCTGCTCGCGCCCTCAATCGATGGCCTATCGAAGGACGCGCTCGAGAACCACGCGCTGTCGAGCGACGAACTGATCCGCAGCCTCGAGGCTGCGAGCGGAGAGAAGATCGTGATCCTGGATGCCTGCCGCACCGGGGACGCGAATGAGACCGGCCAGTCATTCGACCCGGCCGCTGTCAGCTTGGAGTTCGAACGCCAGCTCCTGTCCGCTGATCTCTTCTTCAGTGCTGCTCCCGGGCAGGCTTCCCTCGATCAAGGCCTCTACGCATTCGACACCAGCCGCCCCGAAGCCGAACGGGGCAACGGTCTCTTCACCTACGCCATCCTGAAATCGCTGACGGGATCAGGCGGCGCCAATGGCCGTCAAGCGCTGACGCACCGCATCAGGTCGAGGTGTTCGACGTCGATCGTGATGTGCGCCGCTTCTTCAATGCCCGCGATATGCAGAGCGCGGCCCAAAAGCTTGTCGCACTTCTGCAATCCAAGGGCATCAACGTCAGCCTGCAGAGCCCAATGTTCGTCCCGGCCCGCCGGCGGCCCGGCGCCACGACCGTGCTGAGGACCCTGGAGGCTGTCGTGCCGTAACGACAGAGTGTCCCGAGCAAGAACCAACGCCCGTGCAAGGAGAGGAGAGGTCATGCGAAAGACCGTGTTGCCGCTTTTGATGCCGATCGCAGCCGTCGTTTTTTGCTCGTTTTCGTTCGTGCCCGACAGGCCGGCCGCTCAGGACAAGCCGGCGCCGCAAGCCGCACCCGCTCGGGCGATAGCTGAGGATGTTCGCGAAAGCCTGGCCGAGCGACTCAACGTTGAGACGGCCGTTCTGACTAATGACACGGATCTGGTCAGCGGGTTGATGCTCGATCCCACGGACGTCTATTACGCGGTGATCGAGGTGCTGAAGGCGTTCGGAATCAAAAAGCCGGCGCAGGAGATGACACGCGTCGGCGACATCATCGCGGCTGTTGAGGCCGCGAAGGGCGTGCCTGTCTTCAAAAAGCGCAGCTTGAGCGCCAGTGCGCCCCAGACGACCTACGTCCAGACCGTTTACTTCGCCACCGACCGCAAAGCCACAGGCAACGCCGAGCCGGAGCTGATGTTCAGCGGCGAGCGTGCCGCGGGCGGCGAGATGAGCTACGGCCGGGCCGAGGTCAACATTCCTTACACGCACAAGAGGGGCCAGATCGAGACGCCGTGGCTCGAACTCAAGCAGCTGCGCGATCCCGGCCTTCACATCTACGTCATGACCCTCGAACCCAAAGACGAAGCGACATTCTTCAATGATCTGACCGGTGGCAGCCAGGAGGATATCCTTCTCTACATCCACGGCTTCAACGTCACATTCGAGAATGCCCTGCAGCGGGCGGCACAGATCTCGTTCGATTTCGGATTCAAGGGGACGCCCGTCGTCTTCACCTGGCCGTCGTATGCCGGTGTCACCGGCTACAACACCGATTGGGAAAACGTGAATTGGGCGACCCAGCACATCGAGAGCTTCATCAACAAGCTCACCGCGCAAGCCCATGGTCGAAAAATCCACGTCATCGCCCACAGCATGGGCAACAAGGGCTTCCTCAACGCGCTCATGCGGATCGCCCAACACGGGGCGAAAGGTCCGCTGTTTCAAAGCGCCATTTTGTGTGCGCCGGACTATGATGCTGGCATGTTCCGAGAGCAGGTGGCCGCCGAGATCAGGCCCCTCTCCAAGCAATGGGTGGTCTATTCGTCGAACAAGGACATCGCGCTTCTGACGTCGGAGCGACTAAATACGCCTCGGCTCGGGCAGCCCGTCACTTTTGCGGACGGCTACGAGATCATCGACGCATCCGGGGTCGAGGTGACGCCGTGGAGCGTGCCAGAGACGCATTCGTACTATGCCGCGAAGAAGGTCGTGTTGGATGATATGGTGAAAGTCCTCTCGGGCGTGACCGCGAATGCGCGAGGGCTGAACGCCAAGGTCGTCGGCGGTGATACGGTGTGGTCGTTCAAATAGTCCCAACAGGGGCGTCGGACGGCATCTTTCTGTAGCCATTTCAGGGGGTGGACTGCTATGCGCCCGGTCTTCGTGTTGCTCGTCCTTGCCGCTCTCGCATCAGCACCCGACGACGCCGTCGCTCAGTGTCTCGAATCCGAGCGACAGGTCGGCGCCGGCGAAACCGCGGGCAAGGTCAAACACCTGCTGTGTAAAGCGCCGGGCGGTCAGGTCCCGACGGTCAGCGTTGAGTTCCAGCGGCTGTCGGCCACGGCCGCGAGCGTGATCCTCGAGGGGCGCACGTCGACGTATCTGACCGCCGCCTTCGGCAAACCGGCCGTGATCAAGAACGAGGTCTTTACGACGTACCGGGAGATCCTCTCCAAGGTCGGCGCCGAGGAAAGCACGGCGCGTTGTGTCGACGACTGTACGGTGAGCCTGAACGCCAGTGGAGATCCGGAGGCCGAAGGGGTCTATGCGCAGTTTCGCGACGATAAGATTACCGGCAATCGTTTCGTCACAATCGACTCAGGCACATCCGAATATCCCTCAGCGGCGCTCAACGAGACGATCAAGGCCGGCACGGCATGGCCGCAGGACTGGCAGATCACTTATCAAGTGAGCGAAGCCGACGACGGCTTTCTGCCCAAGCGATACCTGTTTTTCCCGCCCTCGGGCTCAAGCGGCAAACCGTTTTCTGTCAGCCTCTGGCGCTACGCGGATGCAAGTTTCTTCACCAACTACGCGTCCGAGCTGAAACGATTTAATGATGCGATCCGGGTCAAGCATAAGGGTGATGAGGCCGACTCCTTCCTCATCAAGAAGGCTGACCCTCGAATTGCCGGCTACACCACACTTGGCACACTGCCAGCCGACTTCTTTCTCGTCACTGCGCATCCGGGATACGATGCCTGCGCCCAAGTCGAATCACCGTTCTGCTGCTGGTCGTTCGACTATCAGCGCCGCACTGCGGAGCTCGATGTCGCGGTCATCACCAACGTCACGAAGTCCGTACTGAACGTCGACAGCGTCCTCGGAGACGCCACCTCTGAGCGAACGTTCCGGGCCGTTGCCAACACCGACATCCAAGTCGGGACCGGATCTGCCGCGATTGCTTCGATTGCCGCTCTCAACCTCAAACCAGGCGAGAAGGCTCTCCTGCCTCTGCGCGTTTTATTTCCACCGCCAATGGTCCCGTTCGTCTCCGAGACGGACGACGGTGGCAGCCCTGCTTACGAAATGATCATGACCGCGCCAGCGGGCGCGCTCTTCTCTCTCGGCCAGTCCGGCAGCACCGTAAAAAAAGTCCGCGAGAGCTTCCGTCGGCCTGTCCTCCCGACCCCTAAGACTTATGCCTTCGGTCCGGAGGTTACGGTTTCCGCTCTCGTCGTCGGCGGTCAGCGCATCGAACTCAAACCTTCGCCAGCGAATTTCATCGAGTTGACCGCCAGCTCCGAGGCGGGTTCCTGCCCCTATCTCACCGCATGGAACCCCGAGACGGGTCGCTGGACCGAGTTCGGCAAGGTGCTTGACAATGCCAAGGGCGAGCACCTTTCGCAGAGTGAGACGATACGTATCGACGGTTTCCGCTCCCGCTTCCGTATTGTCGAGCGCGAAGCAGAGGTGGCGCACATCGATTCCGCGCGGCTTATTGTCATGACCAAGGACCACCGGTCACTGGCGTTGGAGCCAGACTTGCCGCTCCTCGCCCGTTCCGATGGCCGCTACGCCACCGTCCTGTGGGGCGAGACCATCGAGTTCTCGTTCGCCCTTCCGCGCGGCGTTTCGAAAAGCAACGTCGGCTCGTCGCAGCTCGTGCTGACCGGTTACTACGAGCGATACGGCGAGCTCGCAACAAGATCTGATGGTTCCGTTCCGAAAAACTAATGGCCTCGAACACGAAAAAATAGAGGGCACTGGACCTGCGACACGCGCGTTGCGCGAAGGGGCGAGATCATGATGCAGCTTGGGCGGAGCCAAAGGGCAACGCGCATCGAGGCTTCGACGATGACTGCAGTCAGGTCGACCGAGTGAACCAGCACCTTGCGTGTTCGCCGGCAACGTCAAGTCATAATGCAGTCAGTTCGATGAAACAGTCACGGCGTGAGACGTGACGTCATCTGGAGCAGACTTCGGTGAGCCCATGGATCGCTGGTAGGCGGCGACGTCGTGAGCAACGTCAGCATAATTTTGCGAGGTCTGGACTTCGCTGATGTCCACAATTTCGGCTGCCCAGTACAGGCCGTCCTCCTCCAATATGACGAACCGACCGTTGAGACCATCAATCAAGCCGCTTGTGATTTTTGGCATGGACCAACCTTGGGAGCTGATTGCGTAGACCACGTACCGGGACTGAGACGTTGAGCTTCTGAATACCCTCAGTCCGAATGCTCAGGAGATTACCTCAGTCACGATGATTCGCCGTCGCGGTCTGTCAAGGCCGCCAAGTGCGCCGGTCGCGAACCCAGCCACCCTGACGAATACGGCATGAACAGCACATCGCCACTCTGCCGGCAGTGGCGATGACCCATTGCACACCAGCCAAGCTCATCTCGGTTGCATCCTGAATCCTAGCCAAACTACGCGCCGTTCTCCTTTGCGCTCCGCCACGGAGGCTCCAGCGCGTCCACCTCCAGCATCTCGACAATCGGCTCTAGCGAGCTTCAACCGGCGGCGAAAAAGATCACGATGGCCACTTTTCCACAAATCGAAGCGAGCAAACGCGCAGAAACAACGAAAAACGCTGGATCGACGGAGGCAAATCACGGCAGCCAATACGGCAAGAAAGTCATGCGTTCCACCTGTCACGTCCAGCCGATTGCCGTGTTTAAGCTCGAGCAAAAGGCCAAACGTGGCAGTATGATTATTGGAGGCAGTCGAATGATCCGCATCATCGTAGCGCTGATCGCACTTAATCTTATTGCTTCGCCCGTCCTGGCGTTTGAGTCGTCAGACCCGATGCTCATTGACGTTTCAAATAAGTCCAAGAAAAAATCTGCCACGAGAGTTATGGCCTACGAAGAGCGCGCTAAGCCGCCCAAGAACTCTTGCCTCGGCCCGGTACGCGTCGTTGGCTCCCAGTGGGCCACCGAGACAGGCGCAGAAGAGAGCGCACAAAAGGCCTGGATGGAACAGGTCCGCTTCGAACTCGGGCGAGACCTACATGGATCTGGACCACGCCATCCTGTACCAGAAGCGCTGCTCGCGCTCGTCCATCGGTGAAGTCATTGGACAGACCATGCACCGCTGCGAGGTCACGGCGTCACCCTGCAAGCCGTCGATGGTCGAGGGGACAGTCAAATAACCGGCCAGCCAATTGATGCGCAGCAGCCGTGACTGGCTCGGCGCGCTGACCGCCCCCATCGAGTGGATCGCGCCAAATTTTATTTGATGGCCAACCGAGTTGCGACTGAGGTCCCTAACCTCTAATGCGTTTGAGTTCCGGTCTGGGTCAGGCATCAGGTCGCGACATTTGTCTGGAAGGAGCCTGTTCGTGGTCGACATCGGGTTCAGGCGTGCCGTCGTCATCGCTACAGTTTTTGGCTATATTGCCGTCGCGTTCTTGTCCTTGGTTCCCGGCGACTATCGGCCTCACGTGCCGGGCCTGCCAGGCAAAGTCGAACACCTGCTGGCCTACTTCATTCTTGGTGTCCTGACGGTCGTCGCGGACCGACATCGCATCAACCCGTTTCTGATCGGCCTTGGCCTTATCTGCTATAGCGGCGTCCTTGAACTCGGCCAGATGTTTGTTCCCGGCCGGGTTGCTGCGTTGAGTGACTTCGCTTCGAGTTCTGCCGGCGCCATCATGGGGACATCGATCGCGACCCTTCTTGGGAGGCGGGTGGCACGGATCTGAATTGCCCTTTTTGCCGGACATTCCGCCACCCACTCGGCTTACTCATCCCGGTCCGGTGCGGGGCATCGTGATGGCCGGCACAGCGCGGGACCGTGTACTCCGTGGCGCCGTAGATTGTCGCAGGCTTGCGAGGTCGGGCTCACAAAAGGCTCGACCTGAGCAAAACTGCCATCATTCCGTCCTTTCATTGTCTCATTAGCGAACCTACGCAGATCGGCCTTCGGCGGGACGGTTTGCGCGATTAGTTTGGTACACCGTTGATGTCTGAGTTAAGCGAGCTCCGGCGACACCCGTTAGAATTCCGCGACCGCTCGTTCCAGCTGTCGCGGGACATGCAGTCTGTCGCGTCAATGTTGCTCCATGCGCACCAATTTGCCGAACAGGAGCGACAATGGTTGGTCTTCTTAGCAGGCGAGTTGCTCGCCGCGTCCCGTCGCCTTTCCGAACAAGCCCTCTCTCCTCCCGCTTTAGCTGTCGATGACGGGCAGCCCCGTATTGCCCACCGACAATCTTCGGCCCTCGATCAGCGTCCGACAATCCAAGGCCCCACTGCCATCGGCCATGCAGACTTTGGAGAGCTTTGCCTCTGCACAAGCCGCCATGGCAGAGCCTATTTCCCACAACTCCTATCAACTGGCGCAGCAGATCGCTGCGCGCTTGGAAACGAGAAGCGGTCAGGAACGCGGGGCCAGCCCGGACGTCGCAGTGTCGGTTTATAGTCCCAGCACCGATGGTTTGAACCATCAGCTTCGCCAACAGCTTCTGGGTCTGCTGACGAGGAGTTCAAGCCTCGTCCATGGCCAAAATCGCGGCGCTCCGATGCTCTATGAGGCATCGCATCCTCATGTCGTCGGTGCCTCGCCTCATGGCATCCCTTACGGATCGCAGGGCGTTGAAACGTCCAATGAGATCTACCTCCGGCAGGTCAGCAGAATGCTGCGCCCACTCGAGACTGAGCCGCAGCAGGGGCGTGAACACCAGGTCGCGAACAAAAACTCAAACAAGAAGGTCAACGCGAAATTACCCCGCCCGCGCAACCTCAAACGTCGCGAACCGGATGACCTACAGACAAACGACCGCCAGAATTTATCCGGCCGCCGATTTGCACTCTTTCGACGGCCGTTCCTTACCGGAGCAATCGCGACGGGTGCAGCCCTCTTGGCAGTGATGGCCCTTTGGCAAGGCCCGTATGGCACGTCGTCCGCATTGAACTCACACCTTGTTGTCAAGTCGGGGGAAGAAAAACTCATGAACGACCGCCTGGCGGCGAATGACGCGTCAAAGCCAGTTCCGGAACCGCAACCTGACGGAAATGCCGCTCGGCCACCAACGATTCCAACGCCACCGCCACAAGTTGCTGTGCCGGACAACGCCCCCGCCAACTTCGGGCCCGTGGATCCAAGTCCTCCACCGACTGGGACAGTAATGACATCACAGGCAATGGCGCTGGCACCGGCGACGTCGAGCCAACAATCTGTAGCGGACGGCACAGCGCAGGAACCGCAGCCGAACAATTCGGCGGCTGCCATCGTCGTCAATCCACCCCCTGCTCCCTCAACCCAACTCGTTGGCACGACTGCTCAGAATGAAGCGGCTTCGCAAACCGCTTCGCCAAGCAGACAGGCTGCCAAAGCGAAGGTGGCGAGCCCGTCTGAGAAAAAGCCCACTCAGCAATCCGGTCTCTCAGCCTCGACCCCTGTCTCAGACACCAAGGTTGCCCCTCCAAAACAGAAGGTCGTCAACGCAAAACCGGCACCAAGCAGTTCGGCCACGCAAACTGGCGCCGCAAGCTCACCCTTTGTGCCAGTCTTGCTGACATTAAAGGACCAGACGTCCGCGCTGCAGGTTTTCCGCGATCTTCAGAAGCGACACCCAGCGCTTGCGACCAAGACCGCTGAGTTGCGTTCCATCGTCGGTCCTGATCAACAAAACTGGTATCAGGTGCTTGCGGTTCCGTCAGGAACGCAAGCCGAAGCGACAGAGCTCTGCCGCAAACTCGGACCCGAGGGGGAAGCGTTGGACTGCAAGGTAGCGGCGTACTAGAGATTTGAGATGCGCTTTTTCTGGGCCGTGACCCTGTCGGCCGACTGTCGTGCCGTAATAACGCGCTTTAGTCCGCCGCTGTGGCCCTAACGGCTCGCAGGTTTGCAACGGCTGCGGCGAGCTCGCTGTTTAGTTCCGGCGACCGTTCCACCGAGGCTTTCCCGGTATCCACCGCCGACACTTCCCCGTCGGCAACGGCAGCCGCAAGGTCCCGCATCATGCGTTGGCGCTCGGCCGCGCCCACAGCCAGAACGACCAGGAGCTCCTGCACGACCCGTGTTTCTTTGTTCCGGCCCGCAACATAGGCGGAAAATAGCGCTTCGATCTCACGCTGCATGGCGAGCAATCCACTGAGGGCCATCGAGGGCACGCAAGACTGGGGGCGAGCATGTTGTGCGTCGGTAAATGATTGGTAAACGACGGCATGACGTCCACATGCCATGCGCGCATGAATAGAAATGAACGCCGACCGGTCGGAACTGGACCCGCGCTTCGCGAAGCCCCGTGTGCCGGCCTTCGAGAACGCAGGTCGGACCCCGGCGCAGGTTAACGGCTCGTTAACCGTTCCCGGTTAACAATGTGCTAATCGCATGCAAAGTCAGGCGTCGGCCGAGGGGTTGCGGTCAGACGACGAAGACTCGGGCGGGCGACATAGCATACAGGTCCGGAGTAAACACATGCGCCACGCAAACATCGTCCCACGCCAACCGCAGCTGGACCTCGACACTCTCCGAGAGACATTGATCTACGTCCTCAGCGACGCACATGCGCCTGAACATTCTGGCCTCGCATCGGCCCTCCAGCGGGCGATCGAGGAGATCGACTCCCTCCAAACAGCTCCAATCAGCACAGCCAGACTCATCGGACATATTCGCTTCTTGCCCCGGGTCGCTGCACCAAAACATAGTGCTAAACCTCTTGAGCCCGCCATTACGGGGGAAACGACAACGTCGTCTGTGCCTGCTGATGAGCCGGCAAAAAGGACATTGCCTTCGAAGAAAAATCGGACTGGCTACGGTGATCGGGCCTTCCTTCAGCAGGCAATTGCCGACTACTTCAGAATTGGCAAAGCCTAGCGGAGCGCCAAGCCAGATTGCGTCTCCTCACTTGGCTGCCAGCAGAATGTCGACATCTCCATCGACCGCTGTAAGGCGGGCTTCGTCACGCAAGCCATGAATATGGCAAGTAAGCCAATAGTGTCGCATGTCAGACAGCATGCGACACTATTTTTTAAAGCGATTGATCTGGGCAAACACGCTTCTATTAGTCGATCAGAACACGCGTTTGTTCATGAGCGCAAAACGATTTTGTGTTTCCACAAGCATGCAACGCTCGTTGTCGTTTCTATCGTGGGTCTATGGCATTCCGCCGTGCGTCCCTCATATAGTATAACCAAGGCTTATCTTCCCGTGAATTTTGGCACTTTTTGAGGGGAAGGATCTCATTTGGTAGCATTCTAGAAATAGAATGGTTGGTGTATCGATCCATGAGGATTGCGAAGGCGTAATCAAGATAGATGCCTTGCTTACTCATTAGGTAGGTGAAGTCTAGCAACGTTCCTCCCGGAGCCAAGAAATCACCCGTATACCAAGAGCCCGCGCCAGGCAATTCGCGATCAATTCCGGAAATAAGTGACCTTAAAGTTCTGTACCTCGCTCGACAGCTATGGGCGCTATGATTTCGATCTAAGGCCCGCTGCATGAGAACCGATCGTGACGTGTTCTTGATCGTGGCCCTCTCGCTTCGCACGTGCTCGAAGAAGGCTTGGTAGTTGTTTTCTGGAACGCAAAATCTCTTGACGAGTTCGACATATCGGGCGGGATAACTTTCGTAGGGAAATACGTCTATCTAAAGGTTCGTTCTCAACGGGGCTTGAAAAATTATTTATTGATTTCCATGTTCATATTATCCTATTTTGCTTCTATTTACGTTGCCTTTTTTAAACGATCATGTTCTCATCTCATTGGCTATTCCTTTTCTAATTGATTGATGTTTTTGGTCCGTCGCGCGTCCTTTCAATCTTCAGACAAGCCTAAAAAGTTAAGCAAGTCCGCCGGGCGGAACCAGTTGCGCAAAACGCAACGTCGTCACACCTCTGACGGCATCTCTGCGTTTGCTGACCGGGCTCTGTGACGAGTGGCCTAGCGGGCATTTTGGCCGTAGCCGATCAAGTCGCCCGCCCAGACCTCCATGAGGGCGGTTGACGACGCCCGAGCCAGATGAGGACCTGAAGTTTTCTGATCTCCTGTCAACGAAGCAAAGCGGGACACCACAAGCCTCCGTTTGATCGACAAATATACTTGCCAAAGTTGAGCTACTCCTCCGTATTTTAAGAGTAATAATCAGGCTTATTATTCAGATTGTATTTTAAACGCAGCATTATAAGCTGATAAATTGAATATAATATCAGATTTATATTCACTACCACCTCAACGAGGCAGTACTTATGCGACGTTCTTACTTGAGCGTCACTGTGGCGCGCTACTTGAGGCCGGCGTCAACAAGAATAAGTTGCTGTTTCTACACAATCTTCGTGGAATTAATTTCGTTATTACATGACGTTGAGCTTTTTACACAATGCTTCATGGAATTAATTTCGTTATTACTATGAGTAACTTGCGGCCACCATGTAACCCAGCTGACTGAGCGATGGAGATTGAAGACGCGAAGTGCGACCAGAATCCAGCAGGTCGCTGCCGTCTCAGACACCCGACAGTTCCCACCGTTGAAGAATCCACAACGTGCCCGCGGTCTAATATCCCGCTGATATGAAAGACCTTTTGCTGCGGTGAAATCGTATGCGTCCGGCTTTGCGAATTTTTTGCGAAAATGGGCCTCTTTTTTTTCGTCCCGAGGTGCGGCCACCAATCGGTGAAACTTGTAGCGGCAGCCAGAACCACCCTAAGGCCATCGCCTTGACCGCGCGTCTGCGGGTTGCTGGAGGCCTCGATCAGGTCGGGTCGAGCACGGAGCATGAGCGAAGCCCGTACTGTGCACATCCGCATCGATGGCTACGTCCAGGACGTCGGGTATCGGGCGTGGGCAGAGCGCACCGACCTCGCTGTGGACTTAAACGTACGCCTGATGAACCGGAGCGACAGCTCAGTCGAGGCCCTCCTTGACGGAACCGGCTTGCGTCGCCGACACGGCAAGGACCGCCGGCCGAGCGTGTCAGCCGTGTTGTCATCTGAGAAGAAGGCGTGGGCGCGTATTCGGGCTTTGAAGTGCGCTAACAGGAGTTCCCGCCGGGCCAATGCTGTCAGTCGGACGCTTTCGGTGTCACTGTCGAAGAGATGTGGATTGACGCTGTTTCTAAAGGCAGACGAGCGAGTTCATAAATCGCGATCGCAGCGTCGATCTCAGCGTTGCGAGCGTGGACAAAGACCAGCGTACGCTGCGTCGTATAGGCGAGGAGCGAGCCTTCTATCTCCTCGTTCCGCGCCTTGGCAAATCTCTCGGCACTCCGCGACTCGTAGGCCGCCACGGCCGTTTCGATTTCCGCGTTGCGAGCCTGGGTGAAGGCGAGCGTGCGTTGCCCAGCGTACGCAAGCAGCGTGGTCTCGATCTCGGTGTTGCGGGCCTCGGCAAATCTCTCGGCACTCCGCAACTCGTAGGCGGCCACGGCCGTTTCGATTTCCGCGTTGCGGGCCTGGGTGAAGGCGAGCGTGCGTTGCCCAGCGTACGCAAGCAGCGTGGTCTCGATCTCGGTGTTGCGGGCCTCGGCAAATCTCTCGGCACTCCGCGACTCGTAGGCGGCCACGGCCGTTTCGATTTCTGCGTTGCGAGCCTGGGTGAAGGCGAGCGTGCGTTGCCCAGCGTACGCAAGCAGCGTGGTCTCGATCTCGGTGTTGCGGGCCTCGGCAAATCTCTCGGCACTCCGCGACTCGTAGGCGGCCACGGCCGTTTCGATTTCCGCGTTTCTGGCCTGGGTAAAGGCCAGCGTGCGTTGCCCAGTGTCCGCGAGGAGCGACGTCTCGATCTCCGTGTTGCGGGCCTGAATGAAAGCCGCATCGTGCCCAACTTGAGAAGCCGCCGCTTGCTCCTCTGTACGAATCTTGGTCTGCGCCAGAATTAATAGGGCCAGCGCCGTGGCGAATGCTCCAACGCCGATACGCAAATTCAACATGGCCGCCCATCCTTCGATTTCTGAACTATCACCAATTGACTGCTGACTTCTTTCGTATTTGAAGCGAATTGGCTTAAGGTTCGGTGTACTTTAGAAACCATACCGTCTTTAATCGAAGCCTCATTCGCTACGGCCGACAGGTAAGGTTGAGGATCGCAGGGCCAATGCTTCGCAACGCGGGCCATGCTCCCGTCAGCCGCAGTTGGTTGCGTGTGGCGGTGTTTGCCCTAGGCGGGTTACAGACTGCCGCAATATTGGGCCTGCTTGGACTTTTAGCGAGTAGTGGCCAGCTCGCGTCAGGCGAAGCACTCAGCCGCAGCATGGCTTGGGCCATAGTCGCGATTTATGGTGGCCCATACCTCCTTCTCGTGGTCCCGGCGCTGGTCTTGGCCTTGGTCAACCGCCATCTGGCTTTCGCTTTAACCCTGTGTCTCGTGTCGTTGCCCGTCGGAATTTTTTTGTTCCGCGCGGCCTGACGGGCAGGTCCGGTTCTCGACTGCCCGCGTCCAAATTGTCGGCGCTCGCACATCCAGACCTGCGGCGAAAGCGTGGCCAATTTTCCCCCACCGGCACACCGGACACGTCTAACGCCTCCATCCCAACGTCCGAGACAACAACCGCTAAGTCCCTAACGGTTGCTCTCCCTTCCGACCCGAAACAACGCAGACTATTTCCAAAGAAGGGAATTTCGGAGTACAATTCCCAAGCTTGAATTCGCGTCCGCATTACAGGACTTAAAAAAGGGCTCCCTGCACAAATTCAAATGGTCGCGGTGAGGCACCTATCCGGACACAAGGCCATCGCCGCCGTATGCATTTGCTGAGGAGCAGGTGCGGCGATACTGATTTATGCAATCGCCAACGCGAAGAGTCGGACCCGTTAACTGACTGGAAAAAAGTTATGAAACCTGCTGAACGCGCCGACAACGTGGCTCGCGACGCCATACTGAAGCTCCTGTCGGATGACGAGCTCGCGAAAGTCAGCAACGCTGAGAGCGCGTATCAATTGGCCGACGGCGATGAGTACATCGACCTACGAAATCTCAGTCAAGGCGTCCAGATCAGCGGATCTGCCAGCCCTCTGACAATGGGGCACGTCCTTCCACGTCGCGCCGTGCGTGACGAAACCTGGAACAGGATCGTTGCTCAACTCGGCCGTGGGGCGCGCGTCGCACCGGCATCGTCCCGGCCAAGCCCGGCAACACGTGCACGACCGTCGCTATTTGAGAATCGCGAATTCAAGATCCATTTCGCGATTTACGTGGCCGTGAACGCCCTTCTGATCGCTCTCAACTTATGGGCCACGCCCGGTAAAATATGGGCCATTTGGCCCTTGCTCGGATGGGGCATCGGCATAGCCGCACACGCCTTCGGCGTGCTTCGCTCCTCTCCCAGCTCACGAAGCCTACGATAACCTGACAGCACCGGTGCGGGAGCATGAACTCGGCGTCAATGGCTGACGGGAATGCGTGGAAGCGGGCCTGATCGTCAGCGTCCAGCACCACATGTTCGGCGGTCAATCCGTGCCTCACCACATTTGCGGCCGCTGTTCCTCTTGCCGGTTTCGGTGCGCGGCCTTGGCCCGGGCGTTGCGATGGTTGGTCTGCACCTGCTCGTCGGTTGCCATAGCTTTCTCGATTAGCGGGGTGGCTGAGGCGCGTCCGGCAGTCTGTCATCCGCATCGTCCGCGGAGGCGACGATCTCGACCGAACTTTCGCGGTTCTGGGCTGGACCCTCATCATCTTGCTCGCCATGGCGCGAGGCGGCCCACAGCCGCGCCGCAATCTTCATCGGCTCGAGAATGCCGTGGCGCGCCCACCAGGCTTGCTCGTCGGCGGTCTTGTGCAGGGAGTCGTGATGCCCTGCACAAAGCGGCACCGTGTACTCGTCCGAGACCTTCATGGCCATGGCACGGGGCTGCGCAAACTTGAGGTGATGTGCGTGTGCCGGCCTTCGTCCGCAGATGAGGCACGGCTGCTGGGCGACGAACGCCAGGTGGGGCTTGCTGCGCAGGCGTTTCTCTTTGGCAATGGCTAACGCTACTGGTGCGACTTTCCCCTGGGGCGAGGCATCCAAAGGGCGCGCTTTTCCAAGAACGCGCGCACGCGCTTTGAGCGCCGACACAACCGCCGGCACGGGATCGCTGTCGGCGTCTATGGCGCGAGCCTTCAGAGCCGCGAAGCTGTCGCTATTGGCATGCCAAAACTCGTAAAGTGAGTTGACCGTCGGCAGCATCGATACGGCGCTCAGCGCCGCCCCGACGAAGTCTTCACTCCGTGCGAAACGTTCGGTGCGGCCATTGCGGGTCAGTATCAGCGCTTCCAATGAAGGTACCACGCCCGAGGGGGCATGGCGCGCGAGCGCACCTGTATCGGCCTTGCGCGGCGCCTTCGTCACCTTGGCTCTACCGCGATCATAAAGGGCTAAGCCAAAAGGATTGCCAAACGTGGCCAGCGCTCGCTTGGTGGCGTCGGTCTCCGCAGCCTTGAGACCGACCTCATGCGCCAGCTCTGCTGAACCCGATCGTCCACTCCCCGTGCCAATGCCTTCCCGGACAATAACGGCGCCTCCGGCGCGGACGGTGATGCGCACCTTGGCGGTATAGAAGCACACCGTCTGTCCGTGCTGCATCTCGGTCCACAGGCACCGGGGTGCCATGGTCACCCGATCCCAGCTGTCGTAACCGAAGATCCGGTTGGCCTCGGCAATGACATGCCACCCCTCGACGTAGGCAATGGGGGATCCATGACTGGCCCGCGTCTTGACGTGGCGGAAGCTCAGCTTGGCCTTGAGCGCCTTGCGCTGTTCGTCAGTGAACGCCATCACTTGGTCCTCAAACTCAGCTGCATCTGGGGAACCGCCAGAGCGACGCCGTCGACTTCGGCTCCGGCTTTGAGCGCCGCCAACAGGCCCAGCTTGTCGAGCTTTGCCGGCTGCGGTTTCCAATAAGCCGCCGGGATCTTGTCCTCGGCCAACACCTCGACGGCCGGTACGCCCTGGCGCAAAGACGCGGTGAAGTCGGCTGCGGTGAGTTTGGGGATGTCGGCCTCGGCCATGGCGCGAAGCGCCAGTTGCCTTTTGCGCTTGGCGCGCTCTTCGAGCCGCTCCAGCCTGGCCTTCATATCGGCGAGACGTGTGGACAGGCCACCGGCCAAGGCTTCATCGTCTAGTGCCGAGCGGATGACCTCGGCTAGCATCTCCCGAAGATCGGTGATTCCTTCGAGAGTATCTTGAAGGGTGTCATCGTCAATTTCGGGAAAGTCGGCGATGAGCTGGTTGCGAAGTGCTTTGTAATTTGCGGTCTCGAATGACACGCCCAATTGGGTACGCATGACAGCTCTCCAAAATGCAAACGAGCTCTTTCGTATCACTATCGATGCCAAAAATCAAGTGAAAGCATCAATGTCGAGCCTTTTTTGGTGATTTACCCGCTTCAGATTCGAGCCGCCCGAGCGCTCCTTGGGCTCAGCCAGCAGGACCTGGCCGAGCTATCAGCTGTAGGGCTCGCAACACTGAAAAGAGTTGAGGCTTCAGGTGAGCTAACCGGCACAGCCCAGACGATGGCCCGAATTCAAAGGGCCTTGGAGACGGCGGGGGTGATCTTCATAGCTCAAGACGGCGCCAACGGACCCGGCGTCCGCCTGAGGCAGCCCTTACCCTGAGCTGATCCCATTCACACAAGATCGCCTCCGCGTAACGAAGCCAAACTCCGTCATTGATGTCGAGCCGATCGCCGTCACGATCGATCGCTTGAAGTTGAGTCCGGCTGCGTTCAGGACGCGGCGCAAATAGCCAAGGGGGTCCTGGGCCAGTCACTGCTGACGAGGAAGACAAGGCTGGCTGGCAAGACCGTCATTCGCTGTTTTAATCATTATGCAGATTAACTGGTCATGCCCTTCGCTTTTCAAATCGAAGCCAATTTCGATTGGCTCAGTCCGATGCGATCGACAGGACGAAACCGCCTCAAAAGCGCGCCGTGCAGACGTGCCTGAACCAGGCCCCACACCGGCGCCCAATGTCTTTACAGTTCGATAACGCATTTGCCGTAACGCTGGCTCTTTAGCTCAGTGCGGTAGCGAGCGATGTTTCGAGTTCTCAAATTGACGCTCGTGGCGCTCCTCAGCTACGCGATAGCGACGGCGACGCCGACCCAGCAAATGGCCATGATGCAAGGCGCGCACGCCCTCGGCGATGCGACGGTCGACGCCTGCACACGGGAGGGCAGCCCCTGCCAGCGAGCCATCGCCTTGCTCCGGTGGGCACTCGCCACCTCCGGTGTCCTGAACACGACCGGCTCCCGAGCTTCGATGACCGACGCCGTGCCGGTCCAACCGTCGTCATCTCTCTCAAGCCCCGCCTTCACCGGCCGCCCGCTCCAAATCGGTCCGTCCCCTCGTCAACCTTGCTGTCGCTCACTGCGATACGAGACGCGATCCGACACTATGGCCGCGCCATTAACGTCCTTTTTGTTCGGCCCCTTTACACACTGGAGGGCATGATGTGACCTCCTCCTTCTTTTGAGTTTCGACGAGCCATGCCGGCTACAATGTCACGACGCAGTCGAGTAACAGGAGCGCTTCTGGGCGCGACATCGCTGATGGCCTGGGCGCCGCTCAGCGAGGCCCCATCTTTCAAGCAGTCCGTGCTGGCGCACCTTAAAACCCCACTCGAGACGCGCTTTTCACCGACATCCCTCGCCCCGACGGACCAGATCACCGGCATCATCGCTCTTGGCGGCAATCCGGCGCGCGCGCGTGAGGCAGCCCGCATCGCGAGCCTATATCCGGGTGCAAAACTCATCGTGACCGGGGCCAGTGAACAGGAATACGCCGCGGCACAGTCTTACGGCCTAGGACCCGACCGCTACATCCGGGAACCGGACGCCACAAACACGTTTGAAAATGCGCTCTTCAGCAAGCGCCTCGCCAACCCCAAGCCGGGTGAGCGGTGGCTCCTCGTCACCTCCGCCGTCCATATGCCGCGGGCGATGGGGGTCTTCTCGGCACTCGATTTCCACGTGGAGCCGTGGCCGGTCTTCGATGGTGACGGCCCGGGCGTCGCGACCGCCGTACAGCACGAAATTCTGGGTCTGATCGCCTATCGAGCGCTTGGACGCACGAAAGAAGTGTTCCCAACACCCAAGACTTCCAACGTCGCAGCCAAAGGGGCCGCAGTCACGGCCCAAGACACTACGGCCCAAGACACTGACGTGTCGCCGTTCGGCGGCGGCTGACCATTGGACTTTTCACCTCAATCGGCTCAAGTTACCATGGCGATCCACAGTTTGCCCCCAGCATGGCACATCGTCCTTGCACAACAAATCCACAGGCGCATTTGCCAGCTCGGTCAATGAGCGCCTAACTGCTGACCAAGCTTAACTTGGGGGGCAAAATGCGACATACCGAGACGGACGGATTCACCTGGCATCGACACTGGACCGCGCCGGATTATCTGAGGCTGCTCGTTCTGGCGATGCCCGTCGCCTATGGCTGTTTGCAAGCGATCGGACACGTTTGACGAAAATCGGACACGTTTGACGAAACAGGAGTGCCCTGAGGCGGCGTTCGATCGGCACGTCGGCTGTGGATATCGCTGGCCTCGACCCGCACCTCCGCATTGGTGGTTGTGATTTTTCGCTGCACATCCTTCAGCTTCGTCAAGGCGAGGTTGGCCAGAAACTACTTCTCAGCTGCCTCGAAACGGTTTGCATTGGCCGTTGCTGGCAAGCGTGCGCCGGCGATGGGGCGGCGTCGGTTATGTCCTGAAGTTCACGACGTGCATGTTTGGCTCGGCTGTGGTCAATGGCGAGGCCAGCGAATGCCAGCATAGGAAGAGCCATAAGTCCGAACAGGATACCGATATTACCCCGTTGATCGCCTAGAAAACGTCGGCAGACGGACCTTGCGACATGACTCATGCCCGACCCCGCGTTAAACTTTGAAATCTGATAACGTCGGCATTATTCCGCAGCATCATTAAAAAAAGACTATTTAGAACCCATCTAAAACTCTAAAAGCCGATCGACTCTTTACCGCCTTCACTCTTAAACACGTGCAGCAAAACCTTTCTATCAAGACGAAAGCGCCCAAGTGATTGATGTGGAGAACGCTCATCTGCGCAATCAAAGAGGGTGTGTTTGCTATTTACCGCGGACCTGCGATCGACGCCTGATGGGTGATGGTTGCGGAAAACGAAGCTGATTTACGCAGGAAGCTACGTTTCGCTGACAAACAGACCCTGCATGGCCTAAGGCACGGTCTTTACCTCACACCGTCTTCGCGTCACATATGGACCTAGCCTTGCCGTCGTTAAATGACGGGGCCAAGACAGTTATTACTGGTACCGGCGGATCGGAGCTCAGAAAACCTGAAAGCAGAATGCAATTCGTCCAGTGCTCAGTTACGAAAACTTAACCATGATGCCAGAAGTCGATCATAAAACTCCAAATGCGATATTTCAAAATTGCTCAATTCACGGTTCGTCAATCGCCTTCGGGCACCATCACATCAGTTCCGAAGCGATTGATAGGCGCAGAAGAACGTGGGGGCACGGTGCCCGGAACAGTCAATTGGGAGTATCAAACTATGCAGAAGCTTGTTGCACGTTTCCTCAAGGATGAGTCGGGCGCCACGGCCATCGAGTATGGTCTCATCGCTGCCATCGTCGGCGTCGGCATCATCGCCAGCCTGAAGCCGATGGCAAACGGCCTGAACGCTCTGTTCAACTCGGTCAACTCGAACCTCACGTAAATTCTAAATCGCGCGCAGCCACTCTGCGCGCTCTGGGAATTGGACAAAACTAAAGCCACCCGGATCTGACCGGGTGGCTTTCGTCATTTAATGAGACGCAATCTGACATTCAGAGCCACGTTGCGTCAGCGTGAGATGTCGATGCGGTTGCAGCAAAAAAGAGTTGCGTTTGGCCGTTATGCGGGCCCTGCCATACCGCTCGACTCCAGCTTCTACGGACTAATAAGTCTCTCACCCGTTACAAATTGCGCAATCGCCACAACTCCGCGTCGCGACTGTGACGACGGCGCTTGCGGGCCGTCTGCACGAACGCCAGTGCGCCAACGGCGATTACGGCAAATGCGACGCCGGCCAATTCAATGAAGTCGAATATTTGCATTGTGAAATCGCGACTTGCGGGTCGCGCCTCAACTCAAATCCGGTATGGGTTTATGATTTA
Source organism: uncultured Alphaproteobacteria bacterium (assembly GCA_963750715.1). Classification (GTDB taxonomy): domain Bacteria; phylum Pseudomonadota; class Alphaproteobacteria; order Rhizobiales; family Hyphomicrobiaceae; genus JAGVSR01. Next base: position 82,631 of record CAVVRP010000003.1, read on the forward strand.
ATAAAGTCGACCGTGGTGCTATTGAAACTGCGAAATAAGCTGAACTCCAGCTTAAAATATTCGGTGCAAATTGTCGCCGACCGATGAGCGCACCGATTTTCGGCGCAGCCTTTGGCATTGCCGAGCCACGGCAGCCGGACAAGTGTTTGAAAAACACGAACCCCGTTTATGGGTCCATGCGCCCCACCAGTTGCGGCTTTAGGGGACATGCGTAGGCGATACCCTCGGATCGGGTGATTGTTTCAGAAAATCTTGCCGGGGTTGAAAATTCCGTCCGGATCGAGGGCCGCTTTCACCTGCCGCATGACGCTAATTGCGCTCGGCAGTTCGCGTTGCAGATAGCGCTTCTTTCCTTGGCCGATACCATGCTCGCCCGTGCACGTGCCCGCCATGCGCAGGGCACGGTCGGTCAGCCGGTCGATGAACGCTGTCGTGGTCTTTCGCTGCCCGACGTCGTCAGGATCGGTCACGACAATGGCGTGGAAATTACCGTCGCCGACGTGGCCCAGCAGCGGCGCCTCCAGCCCGCACGCAGCGAGGTCGGCGGCGGTTTCCTCAACGCAATCGGCAAGCCGGGATAGCGGGACGCACACGTCCGTGACGATCACGCTTTTTCCGGGTGCGCCATTCTTGACCGACCAGAAACAATCTCGGCGCGCCTGCCACAGGTCCCTGCGGCCATCCTCCGTCGCGGCGAGGGATGTCGCGAGCGCATGGTACCCGGCCGCGATGTCCTCGAACATGTGGGCGGCGTCGCTCGCCGCATCTTTCGTGCCGTGGCACTCGACGAAGAGCGCCGGCGCCTCGCGCAGTCCGAGTTTCGAACTGCGATTGACAGCCGCGATCATGGCTGCATCGAGAAGTTCGATCCGCGCCGGGTGTACGCCGGATTGGAGCGCGGATATGGCGGCGTCGCACGCCGCACGCACGTTGGGAAAGTACGCGACGACGGCCACCACGGCCTCGGGCCGGGCGTGCAATCGCACGATCAGTTCGGTGATAATCCCGAGCGTGCCTTCCGATCCGATCAGCAGCCGCGTCAGATCGTAGCCTGCCGCCGACTTCCGCGCCCGCGTGCCGGTGGTGACGATCTCGCCGCCGGCCATCACAGCCGTCAGGCTGAGAACATTGTCGCGCATGGAGCCGTAGCGCACAGTGTTCGTGCCCGACGCCCGCGTGGCTGCCATGCCGCCGAGGGTTGCTTCGAGCGCGCCGGGATCCACCGAGAAGAAAAGTCCCTCGTCGCGCAGAGCCTCGTTCAGGTGACGCAACGTCACGCCGGCTTCGACGCGCGCATCCTGATCGCCCGCATTCACGGCGACGATGCGGTTCATGCGGGTCATGTCGACGGCAATGCCGCCGAGCGGCGCATTGACATGTCCTTCAAGCGAGGTGCCGGCCCCGAAAGCAATGATGGGAACGTGCAAGTCTGAGGCGAGCGCGACGATCGCGGCAACTTCTGCCGTCGTCTGTGGCCATGCGACGACCGAAGGTGGCTGGCTTTCGATCCCGGTCAAAGTGCTGGCGTGCTGGCGGCGGATGTCGGGATGGGTCGCAGTGCGCCCGGGCATCAGCGCCTCCAACCGCGACACGGCGCATGCCACGACAGCGCTGTCCGGGGCAATCGTTACGAGCTTACCGGGCGTAACCATCCGACCTCGCGTGGACTGCGACCTGCGCCTTCAACAGCGCACTTAACTTTACGCTCATTTTCACCCCGGCAGGGATAGCAGGCCGTCTGCCGCTCCTTGCCGCCGAGCGACAAACATGAGCTTTTGCAGTGCACTATTATGCCAGACAGATATGCACTTATAAATTTGAGCTCATATGTGTTGCGAATTAGCACCATGCAGTCGGCTCAATGTAGATTGCTTAGGCAAGTCCGCGCCTTTCTTCCAGCCAGCCTATAAAGTGGGGCGTGCGAGAACCCGGGGGGTTCGCAGATCAATCAAGGGGAGTTTTTTCATGTTCCGTAGGCTGGTACTGGCAGGTCTCGCCCTCGTGGCGGCCGGCGCAGTCTCTGTCGCCCAAGCCCAGGATCTCGTGGGTATTGCGACAGAGACGCTCGACCTCAGCAAGGATGGCAGCGCCTCGATCGATGTGAGCAAGGCGAACGGCGCCTTCCGCGCGGTCCGCGTCAAGAATCAGGGCAAGGGTGTCATCGATCTTTCGAGGGTGCAGATCGTCTATTCCGACGAGTTCGAAGCACAACGAGGACCGTCAGATCGACATGAAGAGGGGCGAACGCAGCCGCGCCATCAACGAGACCAACGACGACAAATTCATCAACTCCGTGAACATCACGTGGAAGGCCACCAAGGGCACGGGCACGCTGCAGGTGCTCGGCCTTCAGACGAAGGACGGCCGCGCCAAGGAGCGGCCGGCCAAGCCGGCCACGGGTGATCTTGTCCGCCGCCAAGACCGACGCCAAGCCGACAACCGTCGAGCCGGGCAAGGTCATCGAAGGCAACGACGTCATGTTTGGCTATCAGAACGTCGGCTTCGGCATCGATCGCGACATCATCAAGGTCGGCGGGGAAATCGGCAAGTTCGATCGCGTGCGGTTTCGTGTGCTCGGCAACGACATTCACATCAACTCCTTGAAAGTGGCCTTCATGGACGGCACGACGCAGGAACTCGCGGTCGATGCCGACGTTCGCGCCAACACGCGCACGAAATGGTTCGAAGTCGACGGCAACAAGTTCATCCGCGAAATCCAGATGAGCTACCGCTCGAAGCCCAATTTCAAGGGCCAGGCGCGCGTCGAGGCAACCGGGCCAGTACGCCGCCGGCTGGCTCGGTCCGAACGGCGAAGGCCGACAGTATAACCAGGGCTGGGTGCTGCTCGGCGCTCAGACGGCCGGCTTCACCGGCTTTGACAAGGACACGATCACAGTCGGCAAGAACGAAGGCGGCTTTACCAAGCTGCGTGTCATCGCCAAGGACCGCGCAATTACCCTGCGCGAGATTCGCGTGGTGTTCTTCAGCGGTCCCGATGAAGTGTTCCAGATGCGCGAGCGCGTCGATCCCGGCAATCCCTTTGGCCCGCTCGAATTCAAGGGCGGCAAGTCGGCGATCAAGGAGATCCAGGCGAAGTATCGCTCGCGCTTCGACCTTGCGCAGGGACTGAAGAACCTGTTCGAAGGAACGCCTGCCGTGGTTGAGGTCTGGGGCCAGCATTGACCCCGTAGGGCGTCTCTTTGCGACTAATTGGCTTCTGCACCAGGGCCGTCTCTGCGGCCCTGGCCTTTTTTATCCCCGCGTTTGCCGCTGGCAGGACCGGCCGTCTGCAACCAGACGGCGTGCCGGTTCGGCTCTCGCGATTGTCTGCGGAATATGCTAGCTGGTCTGCGCAGGGGAATCACAAACAACCACTTGGTGACATAAATCGTGCTCCACGCATCTGCAGCTGCGCGCAAAGCCGCCAGCCCTGTCGATCTCGACTGGCCGTCGAACGCCCAAGCTCCAGCACAATTGGAGAGGCAGGCTCTGAAAGCCGCGGCCCGGCGCTTAGCTGTCCATTGCGCCCACTACAAAGGCGCCGTCCTGTCTCAGGCAGTCTGGCAGATCGTCACCACCAGCGTGCCGTTCGCGATCATCGTCTGGGCCATGTTTCAGAGCGTCGAAACCAACTACGGGCTGACGCTTCTGCTGGCCATCCCGGCCGGCGGCCTGCTCGTCCGCTTCTTCATCATCCAGCACGATTGCGGACACGGCTCGTTCCTGCCGACGCGCCGTGGCAACGAGATCCTCGGCCGCGTCATGAGCCTGTTGACGGTCACGCCTTACGGCTTGTGGCGCCGTGAACACGCGCAGCACCATGCAACGTCGGGCAATCTCGACAAGCGCGGCGTCGGCGACATCAACACGCTCACGGTGCAGCGAATATCGGGCCCTGTCACCGCTTCGCCAGCTCGGCTACCGGGTTTACCGCCATCCGCTGTTCCTGTTCGGCGTCGGCGTTCCGTTCTACTTCATCATCCTGCAGCGGTGCCCTTGGGGCCACCCTTATCCGGCCAGCGAAACGTGGAAAAGCGTTGTCGGGCTGAACGCGGCGCTGGTGGCCGTTTACGGAACGCTTGGCTGGTTGACAGGCTATTCGCAGCTGTTTTTCGTCGTTTGGCCCATGATCCACGTGGCATCGGCTCTGGGCGGCTGGCTGTTCTACATCCAGCACCAGTTCGAGGACACGCTATGGGACAGCACCGATGGCTGGAACTTTCAGGTCGCTGCCCTGCAAGGCAGCACGTTCTACGATCTGCCGCCGGTCCTGAACTGGTTCACGGGTAACATCGGCATGCACCACGTGCACCATCTGAACAGCATGGTGCCGAACTACCGCCTCGCCGCGTGCATGGACGCCTGTCCCGAACTCAAGAGCATCAACCGCATGACGTTGTGGGAAAGCCTCAAGTGTGCGCGGCTGAAGCTCTGGGACGAGGATACGCGCCAGCTCGTCGGCTTCAGAGCGGTCCGCTGACACCTGCAGGAGGCCGTTTTCTCAACCGGGATCAGCCGGCCCCCGCCAGATAGCAGTCAGGGACGATCAGGGTTACGGTTGGTTGTCCCCACTCGATATCCACCGGCGTGACGCCGAAGCTGTCGCCGTCGATCTGCACCGAGACCGGGCGCTCCGAAGTGACCGACAGGCTGTGGCCCTGGATGATTTCCACGCCCTCGCTGCAATCAAGTTTGCCCTGAGCCAGGGTCATCAACTGCCGCATGAATGCGGCCTTGCTCGGCGACTTGAACAGCGCGATCGACAGTCCCGCCACGTGCAGACCTGCGGCGCTGGAGAGCCGGAATGCCCCACCGTACCTCTGCGCATTTGCGGCGACGACCCAGAACGCCTTGTGACCGACGCCGTCGATCGAGCAATTCAATTCGACCAGCGGCCTGGCCAATACCCCCACGCCCGGCAACAGATAGGCGGCGCGGCCCACACCACGTTTCACCCTGCGACTCAACCGGCGGACGATCTCGGCGTCAAAGCCAGCGCCCGCCATCAAGAAGAAGGCCGCGCCGCTGGCTATCGCACCGACCAGCCGGAACTCGGGGCCCAACAGCAAGGTGCGGGCGATCTCGGGTGCGGATCGCTTCAAGCCGAGTTCGCGCGCCAGCACATTGCCGGTCCCGCATGGAATGAGGCCGGCCGCTACACCGATTGCGGCGCAGCGTTCGGCAACCGCGCGAAATGTCCCATCACCACCGGCAGCGACGACGGCATCGAAGTCTTGGCCAGCCGAGCTTGGTATATTCGCGTACATGTCACCGTCGTCGCGCAGTTCCTCGACGGCGGCGCCAGCCGCGCGAAGGGTAGCCACCGTTTCGGCGCACACCGTGCTGCCCCGCACACCAGCCTGGGGGTTGTGAACGAGCAGAAATCTGCGGCGCATAAGGTGCCCTGATTGGAGCGAAACGCGATCGCACAGTTGATGGCGCCCGCTATTTCCCTCCTATACCCGAACATCGGTTGCACTCAATGCCGCACGTGCGCACGGTGAAGGCCACGGCGGTCACGTGCGTTCATCCTGCGGCCAGTCGCAGTCCCAAACAACAAAACCCGCCTGCCCCATCGTGCCCATGGCTTCAATGACGGCCATGTTGTCGAAGCCTTTCAACCGCGATTGCATAGCCACGACCAAATCACGCTCGCCGTCCGCGCCCATTGGGATGGTCAGGGAATGGCGTTTGTCGCGGGTCTGGAGCACCCAGAACAGCTCAGCGTCGATCGGTCGCTCACTCGACGTGACGATGCTGACGTTGCCGAGTTCCGACCAGCGTACCGACAGCATCGGCATTTCCGTGCGCATCAGGTTGACGCGATCGGCGTCATGCTCGACCCGCACACCAGGAACGAACGCGCGCTGCGTCACCGCACGCGCGTCTGAGGCATTCCCAACGAGCTTTCGCCACCAACCCAACATATCGGCGCGATCTTGCACGTTTGCTGCAGCAATGCGTCAGCCAAAATGGCGCCTGCCTGTTGCCAAATCTAATGTAAGTTCGCTTGCCTCGCGATAGCTACTCGGCGGCTTCCTTGCGTATTTCAGGAGCTGCGCCGCGCACGTCGGAATCGACCAGGCTTTCGAACTTCTCGAAATTCTTGGTAAACATCGCAACGAGCTTGGCGGCCATGGCATCGTAGGCCTTAGGGTCGGCCCAGGTGTCGCGCGGCGAAAGAATTTTCGAATCGACCCCTGGCAAAGCCAATGGCACCTGGAAACCGAACACCGGATCGGTGCGCATCGCCTGGGATTTCAATTCTCCCGAAAGGGCCGCATTTAAAAGCGCGCGCGTCGACTTGATCGGCATACGCGACCCTTCTCCGTACTTGCCGCCCGTCCAGCCCGTATTGACCAGCCAGCAATCGACATCGTGCTCGGCGATAAGCTTGCGCAGCAGGTTGCCGTAAACAGCGGGATGGCGCGGCATGAAAGGCGCGCCGAAGCACGTTGAGAAGGTTGCCTGCGGCTCCGCGCCCATGCCTTTTTCAGTGCCGGCAACCTTGGCCGTGTAGCCCGACAGGAAGTGATACATCGCCTGCGCCGGCGTCAGCTTGGCGATTGGCGGCAGCACGCCGAAAGCGTCAGCCGTCAGCATGACGATGTTGGCGGGATGGCCGGCGACGCCCGTCTTGCTGGCGTTCGAAATGTAATCGAGCGGGTAGGCCGCGCGCGTGTTCTCGGTCAGCCGCGCATCGTCGAAATTGGTCGCCCCGGTTTCCTGATCGAGCGCGACGTTCTCCAGCACGGTGGCGAAGCGGCTGGACGCGGCGAAAATCTCGGGCTCCGCTTCCTTCGACAGACGGATCGTCTTGGCGTAGCAGCCGCCCTCGAAATTGAAGATACCGTTCTTCGACCAGCCATGCTCGTCATCGCCGAGCAGCGTTCGGTTGGGATCGGCCGACAACGTCGTCTTGCCCGTGCCCGACAGGCCGAAGAAAATGGCGCTGTCGCCGTCCTTGCCGACATTGGCGGAGCAGTGCATCGGCATCACGCCCTTGGCGGGCAGCCGGTAGTTCAGATAGGTGAAGACGCTCTTCTTGGTTTCGCCGGCGTAGGACGTCCCGCCGATCAGCACGATCTTGCGCGTGAAATTGCAGGCGATGACCGTTTCGGTGCGCGTGCCGTGGTAGTCGGGCGCGGCGCGAAAGCTCGGCAGGTTGACGACGGTGAAGCCGGGCCTGAAGTCATCGAGTTCACCGGCTTCGGGGCGGCGCAAGAGATGACGGATGAAAAGTGCATGCCACGCATACTCGCAGAAAACGCGGGTCGGCAGGCGATGCTCGGGATCGGCGCCCGCATACAGATCCTGGACGAACAGTTCCTTCAGTTTCGCAAAGCCGAGGAAATCATGCAGTAGCCGGTCGAACTGCTCTTCCTCCAGGGGCTTGTTGTTGTCCCACCAGATGGATGACTCGGTGTCGGCGTCGCGAACGATGAACTTGTCGTTGACGGACCGGCCCGTGTGCTGGCCGGTTTCGACACAGAACGCGCCCGTTGCCGCAAGCCGGCCCTCGTTGCGTCGAATGGCGAACTCAACCAGTTCCGCGGCCGTGTTGTTCACGTGCAGCTTACGGCACGCATTGAGGGGGAAGACTTCGCTCACCATCGGGCCTCTCTCGCTTCACGATCCAGCACTGCGTCGCGGCGCTCGTTCAGCGCTCTTATTTTTGGCGTCCTAGGCGCGTCGCTGCCCGGACTCAAACATCGCCGATAGTCTTATAAGATCAGATTCTTATAAGATCAGATAATGCAACGTAACTCTGACTTAAAGTCGACTTGCGGTCGCATCGCGGGCGGCCGCGGCGAGACGCGCCAGTTCACGCCGAGCGTCTCCGGGGCTCTTCAGCGGTGCGGCAAAAGTTAACCGCACCGTGTCGGCCCCGCACACCAGATCGCAGCCCTCCGGATCGATGCCGGTCATCCGCCAGGGGCCACCGGGCGCGCCCGCCAGCTTTGTCGCATACAGCTCAATCGCTCCGGCATGGTCTTTGTTCATGTGACTCACAATGTCTCCCTCCGCCGCAACCAGGTCTTCGGCATCTGCAAGACTGATCAGGACCTGATCCGCGTCTAGGCCGACGATACGTCCGAACCCGCCGATGAAATGGGCGCGTTCGACAACCAGGTGATAAAACGCGAAATCTGCGAATCCAGCATACATTGACGCGGCCGGATGGCGGGCGAGAAACCGTGCCTTGGGATCGGCGCCGTCCACAACTTTAGCCCTGCCGATCACGGTGACGCGACCGCCAGCCAAAGGGTCGCCATCGGCGCCGGTTGCGTCGATGAGCACGCTCGCGCGCTGGTCCGAAGCAAGATTCTGAGTGTGCAACGCCAGCCGGGAAATCAGAAACAGCGGCGAACCATCGGAGCCGGTCGCGAGCGTCACCAGGGAGGCATAAGGATGGCCCGTCTCACGGTCCAGCGTGGCGAGCGCACCCTTCAGGGCGCGGCGAATCAAGGTGCGCGCACTACCCGCTGGGGTTGATACGGCTGGATTTTCCACATTTTCCTCGGTCATGTCGATGCTTGCTCCGAAGGCTTCACTGGCCTATTCAGGTCCCATTCAGGCACACTGAGCGACTGTCCTGCCACAATTGATCCGACTTGCAGCCCTAAAGCGGCTCAAGTTGGGGACTTGGCCCTGGGGTAGACAAGATCATGAAAGAGAAGTCCACGATCGCTCTGGTCGATGACGAACGCAACATCCTGACGTCTCTCGGCATGGCGCTCGAAGCCGAAGGATACAAGGTCCGCACCTATAACGATGGGGCTTCCGCCCTGGAAGCCCTGACAGAAGAACCAGCCGACCTCGGCATCTTCGATATCAAGATGCCGCGGATGGACGGAATGGAACTGCTGCGCCGCATTCGCCAGCAGTCCGACATGCCGGTCATCTTCCTGACATCCAAAGACGAAGAGATCGACGAATTGTTCGGTCTCAAGATGGGCGCCGACGATTACATCGCAAAGCCGTTCTCGCAGCGGCTGATCGTGGAGCGCGTGCGCGCCATTCTGCGCCGCTTCCAGCCCAAGGATGCCTCGACCCCGGCCCAGGAAGTGGCTCGTCTGCTCGAGCGCGGCAAGCTCAAACTCGATCCCGAGCGGCACACATGTCATTGGGACAATCGGCCTGTGACGCTGACGGTGACCGAATTCCTGATCCTTCAGGCCTTGGCGCAGAGGCCAGGCGTCGTCAAGACCCGCGACGCCCTGATGGATGCGGCTTACGACGATCAGGTGTACGTTGACGACCGCACCATCGACAGCCACATCAAGAGGCTTCGCAAGAAGTTCAAGCAGGCTGACGATTCGTTCGATGTGATCGAAACACTTTACGGCGTCGGCTACCGCTTCAAGGAAGCGTAGGCGCACTTCCGAGCCCAAGCGGAATCGCGGGCCAGGAGCGGAGGAAGCTAACGTGGCGCTCGACATGGAGCGGAGCCCGGCGGCCTTGAGCCATTGGGGCAGCATCAGAGCGACAACACGGCGTCTGACGGACAAGGTCGGCACCGCACTTCCCGCTATCGGGGACGTGCGTCAGCGTATGCGGCGCGTTCCCGGTTTCCATCTGCTGTCGTCGAGCCTGCTGCGTCGCATTCTGCTGACCAACATGATCGGCCTGGCCATCATGATGGGCGGCATCCTGTATTCCAGCCAGTATCATGCGTGGCTGATCGACGCGAAGCGCGAGTCGCTGAAGACGCAGGGCGAGATCATCGCGGCGGCCATCGCCAGCGACGCCCGCGTCGAGAAGGGCGATATCGAGATCCCGCCACCCCGTGCCGGCAACCCAGCGCCGACAAATTCATACCGCGACGAGGGTCTGGCGGCACTCGAACTGTCGATCAGACCGGAACGGGTCACACCGATCTTGCGGCGCCTGATCCAGCCGACGCACAATCGCGCTCGCATCTACGGCCGCGACGGAACGCTGATCGTCGACTCGGCAAGCCTATTGCAGCGCGGACAGATATCGCGGCCACAGCCACCCAACGAGAAGCCGCGCACCAAAAATTTTTGGACGCGCCTCACGCAGTGGATCATCGACAAGGATCTGGCGGTCTATCGCGAAATCGGCGCCGCGAAAGGCACACTGTATCCGGAAGTGCGCCAGGCCCTCGGCGGCGAGACGACGCCGATGCTTCTCCTCAACGAAAAAGGCGAACAGATCGTCTCCATGGCGGTGCCGATTTGCAGGGCGGGAGTGGTACAAGGCGTACTTCTCCTCTCCACCCGGCCGGGCGATATCGACGATATTCTGGACGAAGAGCGCTCGGTCATCTGGACGCTTGGCGCGCTCGCGCTGATTGCAACCCTGCTCACGTCATTCCTGCTGGCCCGCACCGTCGCCGAACCCATGAGGCGCCTGTCGGAAGCCGCCGAACATGTCAGCCGTGACATCACTGCGCACACCAAACTGCCCGATTACTCGGATCGCCGTGACGAAGTCGGACAGATGGCAAGCGCATTTCGGGCCATGACGGCGGCCCTGTATCGGCGCGTGGAAGCCAGCGAAAGTTTCGCCGCAGACGTGGCGCACGAATTGAAGAACCCGCTGACGGCTGCCCGCTCGACGGCGGAATCACTCGCCTACGCAAGGTCGGACGAGCAGCGCGAGGAACTGGTGCGCCAGATCCAGAACGAACTGAAACGTCTCAATCGGCTCATCAATGACGTATCGAACGCATCGCGTCTGGATGCCGAACTCGCGCGCCAGCAGATGGAGCCGTTCGATGTGACCAACGTGGTCTCCAGCGTCGCGCGCATTTTCCGCGACATCCTGTCTGAGAGCGACCGTCGCATCGTCGTTGACATCGAGCGCGCCAGCGTCGCATCGCCCTACGTCATCGATGGCGACGAAGGCCGTCTCGGCCAGGTTCTGACCAATCTCGTCGACAACGCCTTGTCGTTCTCGCCGGCGGCCGGCAGGGTCACGATCCGAGTCCGCCGCATCGACGGAAAAGTTGAACTCGCCGTCGAGGATGAAGGTCCGGGAATTCCCGAGGACCGGATGCACGTCATCTTCGATCGCTTCTACACCGACAGGCCCGCAACGGAGGCCACGCGCGGCAAGAATTCGGGGCTCGGGCTGTCCATCTCACGCGAGATCGTTCGCTCGCATGGCGGTGAGATCTGGGCGGAAACCCGCAAACCCGGGGCGGAGGGCGGTGAGCGGCCGCATGGAGCCCGCTTCGTGGTCCAGCTTCCAGCCGCCTCCATGACGCAACGTGGAGGAGGCGCCGGTGGATGGCGCCACTGACGAGCTGATGCACGCCTCGGCCATCGCGCTTGGCAGCCGTTGCGCGCTGATCCGCGGGCGGCCGGGATCGGGCAAATCGGATCTGGCGTTGCGGTGCCTGGCACTGGCACCATCGCCGCTCTGGAGCGGCCGGCTGACTTTTGTCGCCGACGACCAGGTGCTGCTGCGCCGGGAGGGCGACCGGCTCCTCGCCCGGGCGCCTGACGCTCTCGCCGGTCTGATCGAGGTTCGCAGCATCGGCATCGTCAGCGTTCCGGAAACGTGCGACATCGCCGAAGTCGCACTGATCGTCGACCTCGTGGCGCCGGCCGAGGTCGAGCGCATGCCCGATCCACAACAAACGGACCTGCTGGGATTGACGCGCCCGCTGGTGCGGCTGGCACCGTTCGAGGCTTCCGCCCCGGTCAAGCTGGCCGTGGCTCTGGCGCTGGCGGCACAACGTTAACCGCCGCCAAGGCACCGAAACCACTTGCTTCGACCACGAACACGAGTAAGTTTCGCCCGCTCCGTCTCCGTGCAAGCCCGTTTAAATCGGGCAGGCCTGCTAAACCCTTCGGACGCGAGCGCTGTGGCAACGTCGGCGAATTGATCTGATGATTGGACTTGTCATCGTCACGCACGGCGGCCTTGCGGTCGAGTTTCGATCCGCCATGGAACACGTCGTTGGTGCCCAGACCCAGCTCGAGACCATATCGATAGGTCCGGAAGACGACATGGCCCAGCGCCGCACGGAAATTCTGGATGCCATACGGCGCACGGATACCGGAGCAGGCGTGATCGTTTTGACCGACATGTTCGGCGGCACACCCTCCAATCTCGCGATCTCCATCATGGACGAGACCAAGGCCGAGGTTATCGCCGGCATTAACCTGCCGATCCTGGTCAAGCTGGCGAGCATCAGGGGCGAGGTTTGCTTGCCCGAGGCCGTCGCGCGCGCCCGAGAGGCTGGCCGCAAGTACATCAAGGTTGCCAGCCAGGAGCTGTCAGGTGAATCCTGATCCGGGGAGCGGATGCCTGAAATTACCAACAGCCATCGCCCGGAAGCCCGCGTGACGATCGTCAACCGCAAGGGGCTTCATGCCCGCGCCTCCGCCAAGTTCGTGAAATGCGCTGAAACCTACGACGCCAACGTCACCGTGGCGCGCGAGGGCCAGACGGTCGGCGGCACATCCATCATGGGATTGATGATGCTTGCGGCTGGCCCGGGCAGCCAGCTTCATATCACGGCGGAAGGTCCTGAAGGCCCCGAAGCCTTGGAAGCGCTTGTCGCGCTCGTGGAAACCGGCTTTGGCGAAGAACTGGCCGAAGAAGGCTGACCCCCGCCACCCGACACCAAAAACGAATGAGGAGCGCCCTTTCGGGGCGCCCCCCTTCGCAAGCAGACAGGATCGTGATGTCTTATCGCGACAAGTAGAGCGATGAGATCTTCAGTGCGATGTCGCGGAAGGCTTGCTTCAAGCCATCAGCGTTTGCGGCGTTGTAGAAGTGGCCCGGCGTCGTGGCGCAGTAGTTGAGGGTGTCGATGGCCGTCTGGTTGCCACCGAGAGCGAAGCCCACGGTATAGACGGTGATTCCCTTGGCCTTCATGCCATCACACAGTGCTCGCGCCTGGGTGTTGGAATCGCTGTTCACCGCGCCGCCCGCCCCGGTCGATCCCGTGGCAATGCCGTTGGTATCATACTCGGTATTGTACTCGCCGTCCGTCATGAGAACGGCGATCTTCTGCAGCTTCGCTGTTCCGTAGGCGGCCGGCGCGCTGCCCGCCGGGAATACCGAGGTCCAGTTCGGTGACAGGGTATACCACGCCCACGCCGTACCGAGATGACCCGCCGTGCCGCCGTTCGCGCTCAGCGCACTGATCTTGCTGATGATACTCGTTTTATTGTTGCTTAACGCGGCGACTTCGTTCGTCGACCCGATTGCGCAACTGCCGCTGGTTGAGTAGTTCGCCATGACCTTCCCCTGAGACGGCGCGTCATCCGTATAGCGGTAGGTGCCTTTGCGTTCGACCACGCACGGCGTCAGTTTGTATGTCTGTGTGCAGGTCTTCTTGCCGCACGAGTACGAGACTGACTTCTGCGAGGGGTTGGGGCTTGGCGTCGCGCCGCGTGCGGTCGTGTTCCATGTCGACGGCAGACGAACTTCGGCCGAAAACGGTGCCAGCGCGACCTTCGAGGTGTATTCGCTCTGGTCATCCCACACGACGATGTTGACGAGATCGCTCGCCGCATCCTTCATCGCTTGCAACTTGTCACCGGTCATGGAGCCGGAGACGTCGAGCATCATCGAGATCTCGAGATTGACCTTCGAGTTGCCGCCGATCGCCAGCGTGGCTTTGGAGAACTCGGACTTCGTTGCACTCAACAGCGACAGCTGTGGCACCTTCACGAACGACAGGAACGGCGTCTTGATATACGCCGTGCCCTGGGCCGTGACCGACAGGTTGTTGTCGGCCATGACGAAGCTGATGCTGTCGCTTTCAAGCGGCAGTCGCTTTTGCGTGTTTTGCTGATAGTACTGCTGCGCAACCGCGAGAGCCTTCGTGTAGTTGCTTGGCTCGAGCTGAAGCTGGCGGCCGGCGGCCAGCACGGCCGCGTCCAGCGCCGCGGTGGTGTCGTTGCGTGCATGCAGCCAGCGCCCCATGTCCACCGCTGCACCCACACAAACAAACAGAATTAGCGCCATCAGGCCGAACATCATGGCCACGTCGCCACGCTTGTCCCTGCCCAGTTGCGCCAGTTTGGCTGGGATTGCTCCGAAAACGCCCAGCGAACTGCTCCGCTGCGGGGCACTGCCTTGGTCGCAGCCAAGGGCCGCTCGACGAGACATGGTTGGACTCCTGCTCACTTTTACTGAAGTGATGAGACTATTCCTGGCTCATTTAAATAACTATGAAGATAAGTTAGGCTGTAAAGCATTTGTATTTAGCCTAAAATAAGTATTTATATTCATTTTTATGAAAATTGACTCAACTATTTTTACATTTTTGAAAGGATTAATGCTCGATTTTGCAATTTTATACTACAAAATATAAAAACTATTAAATTATAAACTGCATTTTTACTTACTGTCGCAAGGAATAACCCGGCACCGCTCTGGACATAAAGACTTGTTTATATCTTATTGCGACCCGCTCGCCCCGACGCTATAGAACCCGCGAAGGCTGCATCACGGACCAGTCGTGAACAGCGCCCCCCGATCGGCCAACCGTCCCATTCTGGGTTCGGCCAAGCCTGAAACGTGTAGCCAAGGGAAGATCCATGACCGCCGCGACCGACTACATCGTCAAGGACATCAGCCTCGCAGCCTTCGGCCGCAAGGAAATCGAGCTCGCCGAAACCGAGATGCCGGGCCTCATGGCGATTCGTGCCGAGTACGGCCCCGAGCAGCCGCTGAAAGGCGCGCGCATCGCCGGCTCGTTGCATATGACCATCCAGACGGCGGTTCTCATCGAGACGCTCAAGGCGCTCGGCGCCGATGTTCGCTGGGTATCCTGCAACATCTTTTCGACGCAGGATCACGCTGCCGCTGCCATCGCCGCCAGCGGCACGCCCGTCTTCGCCTACAAGGGAGAAACGCTCGTCGAATACTGGGATTACACCGCAAAACTGTTTGACTGGCACGGCGGCGGCGTTCCCAATATGATCCTCGACGACGGCGGCGATGCGACCATGCTCGTGCACTACGGGCTGAAGGCCGAGAACGGCGATACCGCGTTCCTCGACAAACCGGGGTCGGAAGAAGAAGAGATCTTCTTCGCCCTCATCAAGACGATGCTCAAGACCAAGCCCAAGGGCTGGTTTGCCGAGGTCGCCAAGTCGATCCGCGGCGTGTCCGAGGAGACGACCACGGGCGTGCACCGGCTCTACAAGCTCGCCGAGGAAGGCAAACTTCTATTCCCGGCCATCAACGTCAACGATTCTGTGACGAAATCGAAGTTCGACAATCTGTACGGCTGTCGCGAATTGCTGGTCGACGCGCTGCGCCGCGGCACCGACGTCATGATGGCCGGCAAGGTGGCCTTCGTCGCCGGCTTCGGCGACGTCGGCAAGGGCTCGGCCGCCTCGCTTCGACAGGCCGGCGCCCGTGTCATCGTTTCGGAAGTCGATCCGATCTGCGCTCTTCAGGCTGCAATGGAGGGCTACGAGGTCGCCACCATAGAGGATGCCCTGCCGCGCGCCGACATCTACGTCACTGCGACGGGCAACAAGGACATCATCACCATCGACCACATGCGCCAGATGAAGGATCGCGCCATTGTCTGCAACATCGGCCACTTCGACAACGAGATCCAGGTTGCCGGACTGAAAAACTTCAAGTGGACGAACATCAAGCCGCAGGTCGACGAGATCGAATTCCCCAAGGGCAACCGCATCATCCTCCTGTCTGAGGGCCGTCTGGTGAACCTCGGCAACGCCATGGGTCATCCCTCCTTCGTCATGTCGTCGTCGTTCTCCAACCAGACGCTGGCGCAGATCGAGCTGTGGGCCAATCCCGGCAAGTACCAGAAAAAGGTCTACACGCTGCCGAAGGTGCTCGATGAGAAGGTCGCAGCCTTCCACCTTGAGAAGCTCGGCGTCAAACTGACCAAGCTCCGCCCCGAGCAGGCCGAGTATATCGGCGTAACCCCGCAGGGCCCGTTCAAGCCGGAACACTATCGATACTGAGGCGCCGATTTCCGGTTCTGCATGCTCGACACGTCCGTACACGGAAAGACCCGGGCTTTCCGTGCACGGTGCGTTCATGCGGCATTTGAGCGGAAGTGTGCCCGGCAGAGCGCACATCGCGTCGTTCCAGCCGTTCCGGTGGTCTCCAGCTTCTGGTCTTGCCCTGCGAACGTCCCCATACTGGACCTTGATCAGTTTGATTCGCGGCCGCCACTTCGCGTTCCCGTGAGCTTTTGTGTTGCGTGTCACGCTAGGCGGGCTCGCCGGCCCAACGCAGACAGAGTTTCATGCGAACGAGCGCTTTCACGCCCCGTCTTCAGTCCGCCAAGGCCGAACTCGCCATGCTGCTTTTGGCGAGTCTTGGCGTCGTCATGGTGCTGACGGCCGGCATCGCGCGCAGTAAAGGAGGCGGCCCGGCCGGCCTCGACGCCGGCACGCTGCTTCTCGTCGCCATGGCGACAGGCGGAGCTCTGTGCATTCTGACCGTCGTGCTGTCGTCGGCGCGGGTGGCCTATCGCCGGGCGAAGCGCGCCGAAGCCGAAGCCCACGCTCTGCGAGAAAGCCTCACGATGGCGGAGGCCCTGACCAAGGCCGAACCCCAAATCCTGGTACATTGGGATCAGAGCAAGGGGCTCTCGATCGTCGCCAATACTCTCACGGGCGTCCCAGGACTGCCCTCTAATCCGCGCGAGCTGTTGCGCTTCGGCCATTGGCTGGAGCGCAAGTCGGCGGCGGATCTCAAGGCTGGACTCGATGACTTGTTCGGTCTCGGCCGGGGCTTCAACGTCATCCTACGAACCGCGGCCGGCGGCCACCTAGAGGCCGATGGCAGAGCCGCAGGCGGACGGGCGGTTTTGCGGCTTCGCGACGTCGCGGGCTACAAGCGCGATCTGGGTCTCATTCTCGATCACCAGAAGAACCTCGCGCGCGACATACGCTCCTCGCGCGCCCTACTGAATGCGTTGCCAAACCCGGTCTGGCTGCGCGACTTCGAGCGGGCGGCTGACGTGGGTCAACGCGGCCTATGCCAAGGCGGTCGATGCGCAGAACGAAAGCGAAGTCATCAAATCCCAGATCGAACTTCTCGAGTTCGCGTCAGCGCAAGGCGATCGCCGAGTTCAGCCGCAGTGCCAGACCCTATGGCGCCCGGTTGCAGATCATCACCGGCGGTCAGCGCAAATCTCACGACGTCATCGTGCTGCCGTTGGGAGACGCGTCAGCGGGAACAGCGATTGACGTTGCCGCGCTCGAGACGGCACAAGGCGAACTCGAGCGCCAGATGGCCGCCTACGACCGCACGCTCGATCGAGTGACCACTGCGGTTGCGATTTTCAACGCCGAACGGCATCTGACATTCTACAACGATGCTTATCTCCGCCTTTGGAATCTCGACCCCGATTGGCTGGACAGCAGTCCCGAGGACGGCACCATCCTCGATCGCCTGCGCGATCTTGGCCGTCTCCCCGAGGTCGTCAATTACCGCGAATGGAAAACAAAAATTCTCGCCTGCTACACCGGCAAGAGCGAGCACGAGGACTGGTGGCATCTTCCCGACGGCCGGATTGTGCACGTCATGGCCGAGCAGCGTCCCGATGGCGGCGTGACCTATTTCTTCGACGACGAAACCGAACGGCTCGCTCTGGAAAGCCGGTACGTCAACCTGACCCGCGTGCAGGGCGAGACGCTGAACAGCCTGAAGGAAGGCGTAGCGGTTTTTTCGACGGACGGGCGGCTGCAGCTATTCAATTCAGCCTTTGCCGGCATCTGGAAGTTGTCGAGGCTGCAGCTGGAGAAGGGCCCGCACATCGACGAATTCCTGCGTGATGCCCGCGTGCTGTTCGATGACGGCAGTACCTGGACCAAAATCGGCCGCGCAGTGACATCCATTTCCGACGAACGCGTTCAGATCGAGGGGCAGATGCTACGGCCCGACTCGAGCGTCATCGACTATGCGGCGACGCCGCTGCCAGACGGCGCGACGCTGCTAACATTCGCCGACGTCACGGATGCGAAACGCTACGAGCGGGCGCTCGTCGAACGCAATGAGGCATTGATCACCGCCGACAGGCTGAAGAACCAGTTTATCGGTCACGTTTCTTACGAGTTGAGGACGCCGCTGACGAACATCATCGGCTTTAGCGAATTGCTCGCGTCGCCCCATATCGGGCAGCTCAATCCCAAGCAGCATGAATATCTGGACGACATCGCATCGTCGTCAAAGACGCTGCTCTCGATCATCGATGACATCCTCGATCTCGCTACCATCGATGCCGGCGCACTGGAACTGAAGCAGGAGCCGATCGACGTCCGCGTCCTGATCTCCTCCGCCATCGAGGGCGTGCGCGAACGCACCGTCCGCTCACAACTGACGCTCGATATCGCCGTCGCCGATGATGCTGTGTCGATCGTGGCGGATGAAGAACGGGCGCGCCAGATCCTCTATAATCTGCTTTCGAACGCTGTCGGCTTCTCCAAGCCAGGCGGTGTTGTCCATTTGAGCTGCTGGCGTGAAGCCGGCCACATGGTCTTCAGCGTCGAGGATCAGGGCATGGGCATCCCCCTGGAACAGCAGCGCCGGGTGTTCGAACGCTTCGAAAGCCGCAGTCAGGGTTCCAAGCACCGCGGTGCGGGACTTGGGCTGTCCATCGTGAAAAGCCTGGTCGATCTTCACAAGGGAAAGGTATCGCTCGAGTCGGAGCCTGGAAAAGGCACCCGCGTCACGGTACGCTTGCCGGAACGCGGTATCGGCCGCCCCGATACCGGAACCGCGAGCCCCTCGATTTCCTTCCATGACATCAGAC
The DNA here is from genome assembly GCA_963750715.1 of uncultured Alphaproteobacteria bacterium. Lineage (GTDB taxonomy): Bacteria > Pseudomonadota > Alphaproteobacteria > Rhizobiales > Hyphomicrobiaceae > JAGVSR01. The sequence continues at coordinate 101,370 of CAVVRP010000003.1, forward strand.
TGGACCGCAACGCAGGTTGACGAAGCGGTGCTCGGCAGGCTTGCCGAGCGCATCGCTCTGAAACTACGACCCGCCGACACCATCGCCCTGCATGGCGAACTTGGTGCCGGCAAGACGACGTTCGCGAGGGCGCTCATCCGCGCGATGCTTTCTGATGCGAACGCCGAAGTACCGAGCCCCACGTTCTCGCTCGTCCAGACCTACGATACGCCGCGCCTTCGCCTCGCCCATCTCGACCTCTATCGCCTTGGCCACGCCGACGAGGCCATGGAACTTGGGACGGACGAGATGCTGTCGAGCGGCGCGCTCATCGTTGAGTGGCCGGAACGCGCACCGTCCCTGCTGTCCAATGACCGCCTCGATATCTACCTAAGCGAAACCGGCAATGCCGCAGATCGCGATGTTCGCATCACCGCATCCGGCTCATGGCGACCGAGACTAAAGCGAACCGCGGCGCTGTGCTATTTTTTGGATGCGCAACCGGAATGGCGAACTGCGTCCGTGAGCTATCTTCAGGGAGACGCTTCGCCGCGAGCTTATGCGCGTCTGTACCTGCCGGCGAAGACCGCGATTTTGATGGACAGCCCGCGGCAGCCGGACGGTCGGCCGGTGCGCAACGGCCTGCCCTACAGCCGCATCGCTCATCTCGCCGAAGACGTTCGTCCGTTCGTTGCTGTCGCAGCCGCCCTGCGCGATGCCAATCTGAGCGTGCCGGATATTCATGCCGCCGATCTCGATCACGGCTTTGTGCTCATGGAGGATTTCGGCGACCGCGTGTTCGGGCAGGAAATGCTGGCAAGCACACCTCAGGCGGAGCTGTGGCGCGCCGGCGTCGACGCCCTCCTCGTCCTGCGCCACACGTCCGTTCCCGCATCAATTCCGCTAGCTGACGGTTCGGCGCACGTCGTGCCGGCGCAGGATCGCGCCGCCCTCGCGATCGAGACCGATCTTCTGGCAGACTGGTACTGGCCGTCGATACACGGCGCCGCAATGCCTGATGAAGTGCGGGCTGAGTTGTCGTCCCTCTGGAACAGAGTGTTCGACCAACTTCTCACCATGCCGACCGGCTGGGCCTTGCGCGATTACCACTCGCCAAATCTCGTATGGCTGCCCGACCGCAAGGGCGCGCGACGCGCCGGTCTGCTCGATTTCCAGGACGCCCTTCAGGCCCCTCTCGCCTATGATCTGGTGTCGCTACTGCAGGATGCGCGCGTCGACGTTCCCATCGAACTCGAACAGATTTTGTTTGCGCATTACTGCGAGGCCACGCGTAGCGCCGACCCGCAGTTCGACGAGACTACGTTCCGCTACGCATACGCAGCGCTCGGCGCCCAGCGCAACACCAAGATTCTCGGCATCTTCGCCCGGCTGTGGAAACGCGACGGAAAGCCCGGTTATCTTCGCCACATCCCCCGCATATGGGGTTATCTGGAGCGTGATCTGGCACATCGCGACCTCGCACCGCTGCGCAACTGGTACGACCGTCATTTTTCTGCGGCATTGAGAACACGAATACCCATAGCGTGAGCATCACTCCTTCATGACACTCCAACTCAAGACCGCGATGGTCCTCGGCGCCGGCATGGGCAATCGTATGCGCCCGCTGACGGACGCCATCCCCAAGCCCATGGTGCCGCTCGCCGGCCGCCCGCTCATCGACCACGTCCTCGACCGCCTCGCGGCGGCTGGCATCGAGCGCGCGATCGTGAATGTCCACTATCTGGCCGACAAGCTCGAGCGGCATCTGAAGACACGCTCGAAGCCGAAAATCGCCATCTCCGACGAGCGCGGCCAGCTGCTCGACACCGGCGCCGGCGTCGTGAAGGCGCTGCCGCTGCTTGGGCCGACGCCGTTCCTCATCCACAATTCCAACTCTGTCTGGCTGGAGGGTGTCGGCGCCAATCTGCCAAGTCTTGCCGCAATCTGGGACGACGCCCGCATGGATTGCCTTATGCTGCTGGCGCTCGGCTCATCGAGCATCGGCTACGACGGCCACGGCGATTTCAACATGGACCCGAACGGCCTCGTCTCTCGACGTCCTGAGCATCGCGAGGCGCCGTTCGTTTTCACCGGCGTTTCGATCGCGCACCCGCGCATGTTCGACGGCGCGCCGAAAGGCGCCTTCTCGTTGAACCTGCTTTGGGACAAAGCCATCGAACGTGGCCGGCTGTACGGCATGCGTCTCGACGGTACGTGGATGCACGTCGGCACGTGCAATGCGCTCGACGAAGCGGAAAGGCTGATGGCGCGTGGCGAAGCAAGCTGAACTTTCCGCCATCGCGATGCCAGTCTTACGGCGCGCGAACATCTTCACCGTTCCAGCGGGCCGGCCGTTTCTCGATTGCCTGGCAAGCGCGATCCTGGCCGGTGCTTTGCCAACACCGGGCAGCACGCCGCCGAGCGAAATCGACCTGACGGGGGTCACGCTCATGCTGCCGACGCGGCGCGCCACGCGCGCCTTGCAGGAATCCTTTCTGCGCGTCACCGGCGGGCGAGCCATGCTGTTGCCGCGCATCATCGCGATCTCCGAAGGTGACGAGGAACTGACGCTGCTGGCGGGCGCGGTGGGGCTCGGCTCGCTTGGCACCGATGCCGACGGCATCGAGCCCGCCGTGTCGGCACTCGAACGGCGGCTGCTGTTGACACAGCTCGTGATGGCCTGGTCCGATGCCATGCGCCAGGTCGCGGGCGGCTTCAACAGCGATGGCGCACCGTTCGCCGCTGCAGGCGCCAGCACGCCTGCGCAGGCTGCCTTGCTTGCATCCGAGCTGGCGCGCCTGATGGACATGGTGGAGACCGAGAACGCCAGCCTCGCGAACCTGCGCACCCTTGTGCCCGACGTCTTCTCCGAGCATTGGCAAAAGACGCTGCAGTTTCTCGAAATCATCACCGCGCACTGGCCAGCCATACTGGCAACACGCGGCGCGACGTCTCCCGCGCTGCGCCGCAACAAGGTGATCCTCGCCGAAGCCGAACGGCTGCGCGCGCTGCCGCCGGCGGGACCAGTCATCGTCGCCGGCGTCACCGGCTCGGTCCCGGCCACCGTGCAACTGATCCGCGCCGTGATCGAACTGCCGAACGGAGCCGTCGTATTGCCGGCGCTGGACACCAATCTCGACGACGAGAGCTGGGACACGGTGCCATCGCATCCCGAGCATCCGCAGTTCGGCTTGAGAAAGCTTCTTGATGTGCTCGATCTGACGCGCGGGGACGTCCACGAACTTGCCGGGGCCGCTGCCGATGACCGGCGCACATCGCGGCAGGCTTTGATGAGCGAGGCGCTGCGGCCATCGGCAACCACGGCGCGCTGGCACACGTTCGCGGCTGACGCCCGGCTCAACTGGAACCCAGCGACGCTCGATGGCCTATCGCTGATCGAAGCCCAGAGTGCGCAGGACGAAGCCGAAACCATCGCGCTGATCCTGCGCGAGGCGGTTGAAACACCTTGCAGGACGGCGGCGCTCGTTTCGCCCGACCGCCTGCTCGCGCGCCGCGTCGCCAATCGTCTCGAGACATGGGGCATCCGCGTCGACGATTCCGCCGGGCGGCCGTTCGCCAAGACCGTGCCCGGCGCGTTCATGGAACTCGTCATCTCGGCGCGGACATCGAACTTCGCGCCCTCCGACGTGATGGGGCTATTGAAGCATCCGCTGACGCGTCTCGGCCTCGATGCCTTTGCGGCGCGCCGCGCGGCCCGGGCACTGGAACTGATTGCGTTCCGCACGACCTTTCTCGGCGGCGGCCTGGCGGGTATCGACGCTGCGGTCGAAGCTGCCGCGCGCGATGCAAAATCCGAAGCGCGCCAGCGCGCGCATCCGGCCGTGCGGCGGCTATGGGATGAGGATTGGGCCGGTGCCCGCCAGCTGTTGCGTCGGCTCGCCGAGGCCTTCGCGCCGCTGAACGGCTTGTTCGACAGCAACACGGCGCAACCGGTTGCCGCTCTGGCTCGCGCCCATCAGGCCGTGGCCGAAGCCCTGGCGCGGCTGCCGCAAGAACCCGGCGCAGCCGAGCCGCCGCCGTCACCTCTCTGGCTGAACGAGGCCGGAGAGGCCGCCGCCCGCTTCTTCGCCGGTTTGCTCGACGAAGCGATGCCAGAAATCAGAATTCTAGCGCCCGACTACGCCGACTTCTATCGCAGCCTGATCGTTGGAGAGAACGTGCGCCCGCGCGTACCCGTGCATCCGAGGCTGTCGATTTGGGGACCATTCGAAGCGCGGCTGCAGCAGCCCGATCTGGTCGTTCTGGGCTCTCTCAACGACGGAACGTGGCCGGAAGCCGCCGACCCCGGGCCGTGGCTCAGCCGTCCGATGCGGGCCAAGCTAGGGCTGCCGTCGCCGGAAGAAAAGATCGGCTATGCGGCGCACGACTTTGCCGCGCTGCTCGGCGCACCGCAGGTCGTGATGACACGGGCAGAGAAGGTTGACGGCGTGCCGACCGTTCCATCGCGCTGGCTGCTGCGGCTGAAGGCGCTTCTCGACGGCATCGGCCAAAGCAGTGCGCTGAAGCCTCAGACGCCGTGGCTGGGATGGGCGCTCGAGCGCGACCGCGTCAACCGAAAGCCACCCCTCGCCGTGCCCGAACCGCGTCCCGCCGTCGACATGCGTCCGCGCAAATTGTCGGTATCTCGCATCGAAACGTGGATTGCCAACCCCTACGCCATCTTCGCGCGCGAGATACTGGGACTGCAGCCGCTCGATCCGCTCGGCATGGATCCGGGCGCCGCCATGCAGGGCAACGTCATCCACGAGGCTCTGTCGCGTTTCTCCAAAGCCTATCCCGATGCGCTGCCGGCCGACACGGAGAAGTTGCTGGTGGCACTGTCAGAAGAGATTTTGGGCGAGTATGCGGCACACGCGCGCATCGCTGCGTTCTGGATGCCACGTTTTGCCCGTTTTGCAGCGTGGTTCGCGGCCTCGGAACCGGAACGGCGTCGCGGCGTAGCACGCGTTGTTGCCGAGACGAGCGGCAGCCTCGTTTTCGCCGCACCCGGCGGGCCGTTCACTCTGACGGCCCGGGCCGACCGCATCGACATGACTGACAACGGCCTCGTGATCACCGACTACAAGACCAACAGAATTCCGGCCGACAAGTTGGTCGCCGACGGCTTCGCCCCTCAGCTTCCACTCGAGGCGGCCATTGCTATGGGACTGGAACAGAAGTCGGGATTCGAGCACGTGCCGCCTGGGGCGGTCAGCGCGATCCGCTACATCCGAGCCTCGGGTGGCGAACCCCCTGGCGAGGAGCGGCCGGTCAGGAACATCAACGTCGCCGCAATCGCTGCCTCGACGCTCGATGGGCTGAAACGCCACGTGGCCGCATTCGACGATCCGACGACGCCGTACCGGCCGCTGCGCCGGGCGCGCTTTTCCTATGATTACGATGGCTATGCGCACCTGGCGCGCGTGGCCGAGTGGTCTGCCGAAACGGGCGAAGGCGAGCCTGACGGGGAAGGGGCGTCGTCATGACAAATGCCTCGACGAGATCAGGTGCTGCAGCGCTCGCCGATACCGCCCGCCGGCAAGCGGAAGCCGCGGACCCGGAGGCCTCCGTCTGGGTCAGCGCCAACGCCGGCACCGGCAAGACGCACGTGCTGACCATGCGTGTTCTGCGCCTGATGCTGTCGGGCACCGCACCGGAACGTATCCTCTGTCTCACATACACCAAGGCCGCTGCCGCCGAGATGTCGAAACGCGTCTTCGGTGAACTTGCCAAATGGGTGACACAGGCCGACCACGACCTTGTGCAGACCCTTGTCGAACTCCTCGGTCGCAAACCCGCAGCATTCGAGATCGCACGCGCGCGCACGCTGTTCACGGCGACTATCGAGACGCCCGGCGGCCTTAAGGTACAGACGATCCATGCCTTCGCCGAGCGCCTACTGAAGCGCTTCCCGCTCGAGGCGGGCGTTCCGCCGGGGTTCGATATTCTGGACGATACCGAGGCGATCACTCTTCGCCGTCAGGCGATCAACTCGACGCTGGCGCAGGCCGCGGGTGGCCGGGATGGCGCCCTCGCCGAGGCTCTCAAAGCCGCGATCACCTATGCGGCCGGCGAGCGGTTCGACGAGATCCTCACCGAGGCGCTCAAGCATCGCGAATGGCTCGACGCGGCGATACGACTGGAAGGCGACGCCCAGCGCGCGCCGATCGGCCTCGCCGGCGTCGAGCGGCTGATGCGCCGGCACTTCGGCGTGCGGGACGGCGCGACGCGCAATTCGACCGCCGAGGAGATCAGGGCGCTGTTTCCAGCCTGCCAGCTCGAGCGCATTCGCGACTGTTTAAGGGGTGGAGGGAAAACGGACTTCGGCCGCGGCGAACATATCGCTACGGCGCTGGCCGCCGCGTCCCCTGTCGATTTCGCCGAAGCATTGCACGACGTGTTCTTCAAGTCGGATGGCGATCTGCGCGACAAGTTCCTGACGAAAAGACTCGCTGCCGAGCACCCCGATATCGAACCGACGCTGTCGCAGGTGCAGCCGCGTTATGCCGCCCTGTACGCAGAGATGCAAAGCGCCGCCGTCGTTTCGGCGACCATGGCCCTGCATCGCCTCGCCATCGCGGTTCTGCAGCGCTACAGCGAGGCCAAGGCGCGCCGCGCTGCGCTCGACTTCGAGGACCTCATCGATCGCACGCGGCAGCTCCTGATACGATCGAACTCGGTGAAATGGACCCAGCACAAACTCGATGGCGGCATCGAGCACATCCTCGTCGACGAAAGCCAGGACACGAGCCCCAATCAGTGGAGCATCATCGAGAACTTCGCCTGCGATCTCTTTTCGATGACAACGGCGAGTACGGTTCGCCGCACTTTGTTCGCCGTCGGAGACGAGAAGCAGTCAATTTATTCATTCCAGGGTGCGAAACCCGAGATGTTTTCCAAGATGGGGAACACTTTCGAGAGCCAGACCGAATTCCTCTCCTTGCCGTGGCGGCGCATTACGCTCGACGTGTCTTTTCGAACGGTTACGCCGGTTCTGGAAGCGGTCGACGCCGTGTTCGCCGATCCGACGCGCACGCGCGGGGTTCCCACCGGCGAAGGTGGAATGCGTCATATCGCGCGGCGGGTCGGGCAAGCTGGCAGCATCGAGATCTGGCCTTCGGAAGCCTATGTCGACGTGCCCCCGACGGATGCTTGGTCGCCGCTGGAAGAAGGCTCGGCCTCGCTGCCGGTGACGCGGCTCGCAGCGAGGATCGCCGACACCATCGGCGGCTGGATTGGCAAGCGCATACTTGACTCGCAGGGTCGGCCGATCCGTGCCGGCGACATCCTGATCCTGGTTCGCAAGCGCCGTCCGTTCGCGGGGCCCATGGTCGCGGCGCTCAAAGCGCGCGGCATTCCGGTGGCGGGCGCGGATCGCATCCAATTGACCGAGCACATCGCCGTGCAGGACCTGCTGTCACTCGGCGATTTCCTGACACTGCCTGAAGATGACCTGGCGCTCGCCGAAGTCTTGAAGAGCCCGATCTTCGATCTCGACGACGACGATCTGCTGGCCATCGCACACGGCCGGCGCGGAACGCTGTGGAAGGCGCTTCTCGACAACCGGACCGCGAAGTCCAGCTACGCCCACGCCGCAGATATGCTGAAGCGCTGGCGTAAGGCGGCGGACTTTACTCCGCCGTTCGAATTCTGGGCCTCACTTCTCGAACGAGACGGTGTTCGCAAGGCGATGCTGGCGCAACTCGGGCCCGACGCAGCCGATCCGCTCGATGAGTTCCTGAACCTTGCTCTGACTTATGACGACGGCGCACCGCCGTCGCTGCCGGGCTTCATGTTCTGGCTGCGCGACGGCACGCGGGAGATCAAGCGCGACATGGAGTATGGCCGCGATGAGGTGCGCATCATGACGGTGCACGGCGCCAAGGGTTTGGAGGCGCCGATCGTCTTTCTGCCCGATACCTGCTCCGCCGGCGCATCGAGCCGTCAGGGTGGCCGCCCGATAAAGATGCCGGGAATAAAGCGACCCGACGGAACGCCGGCGCCGTTCGTCTGGCCGGTGACGGGCAAGGCGAAGCTTGAGCCGATCGTCGCAGCAAGGACAGCCCTTGCCCAAGCCGATACCGAGGAGCGCCATCGCCTGCTCTACGTTGCCATGACGCGCGCGCGCGATCACCTCGTCGTCGCGGGCTTCGAAGGCAAGAGGGGGCGCGAGCCGGGCTGCTGGTATGATCTCATCGCAGAGTCGATCGCAGGTCGTGCTGAACCGGTTGCCGATGCCCAGGCACCACGTGCGCGCATCTCAACGGCTCAGACCGCACCGACCGAGCGCGACAGGAGTTCAGTCAGTTCGACGCAAGCGCGTGCCGAACCGCCGGCGTGGGTGGCCAAGCTCGCGCCGCGTGAGCCGCAGCTGACCGTGCCGCTCGCTCCGTCGCGGCTTGCACCCTATGAGACCGACGACACTGGCGAACCCGTCCCAGGGCCGCCACCGCGCGATAGCCTCGAAGAGCCCGTCGTGCAGCCGCCGGCCACTCTGGCCGATCAGGGCCGCTTCCTGCGGGGTACCCTGACGCATGCCCTGCTGGAGCATCTGCCATCGTTGCCGGCGGCGTCGCGCGAAACAGCGGCCAAGACCTTCGTGAAGGCGCGCGGGCACGGCCTGACGCCGCGCGTCCAGACCGGCATCGTCAAGGAGGCGTTCGGTATCCTTAACCATCCCGTGTTCGCGCCGCTGTTTGCAATGGGCAGCCGAGCGGAGGTGGCCATCGTTGCCGAGATTCCAAGGTCTTCAGGCCATGGGCCGGCGCTGCGTCTGACGGGGCAGATCGACCGCCTGGCCGTTACACATCGAGACGTGCTGATCGTCGACTACAAAACCAACCGCCCATCGCCACGGGAGCCCGAGGCTGTGGCGGACGTCTATCTGTATCAGTTGGCGGCCTACAGGCTGGCAATCGAGCAGATTTATCCCGGCCGCACCGTGCGTGCCGCAATTCTGTGGACCGATGGCCCGCATCTCATGGAGATCCCAGCGAAACTGCTGAGCAGCTATGCAGCGCGCCTGTGGGACCTCGACGTTGGCCCGCCTTGACGGACTGTGGCGGCCTACCTAGTTATGGGGGCCGTGAATTTTCCACCGACTCCAAGCGGGAGCCGCTGGCAGGAGAACACCAAATGGCCAATACGCCCGCAGTTTCCGACAAGACGTTCGACGACGAGGTTCTGAAGTCGACCGAGCCCGTCGTCGTCGATTTCTTCGCCGAATGGTGCGGGCCGTGCAAGGCGATGGCCCCCGCGCTCGATCAGGTTGCCGCCGAGATGAAGGGGAAAGTCAAGGTGGTGAAGGTTGATGTCGACCAGAACCCCGGCATTACTGCCAAGTACGGCATCCGGGCCATGCCGACGCTGATGATCTTCAAGGACGGTAAGGTCGCCGCCCAGCATGTCGGCGCTCTGGTGCAGAAGAAGAAGCTCGAGGACTGGGTTACAGGATCGATCGTCGCCTAAGTCGAGCCGCGCTCGAACTCGGAATGCATCAGGCCCCGCGATTTCGATCGCGGGGCTTTTGATTTGTGCGAACAAGGATCATTTTCAGTGTTTAATGGCAGGCAAGTCTTTTGACTTGAGAGAAAAAGTGCGGCAGAGTTGCGCGCGTTCGTTCCCGCGTGCTGCTCCAGGGCATCCCCGGCGACGACGCCGCCCGAAGATAGGGGGAAACATGGCGAGATCGCGGACGCTCTGTCGACGCCGCGGCAGGCCCTCAGGCCAGCCGGTCTCCCTTATTCCATCCTGCATTCGATGGTGGCGGGCGCACCCCTCCATCCGCGCCGCGTTCCGATGCCGGCGTGCTGTTGAACCCACCTTCCAACACAACAAGGGAGACTGGACTCCATGACGATGTCTTGGCGTTATTCAGCGATTGCGGACCGGCATCGCGCCCTCGGGTCGAAACTCGAGGACTGGAACGGCATGGGGACGACCTGGTCATACGACAGCGTTGAACTGGCCGATGGTCATGAGGCGATCCGCACCAAAGCCGGCCTGATGGATGTCTCGGGCCTGAAGAAGATCCACGTCACCGGCCCGCACGCCCACGCCCTGCTCTGGTACGCCACCACGCGCGACGTCACTAAAATCCCACCTGGCCGCTCGAGCTACGCCTGCATGCTGAACGAACAAGGCAAGTTCGCCGACGATTGCATTCTCTACCGCACCGGCCCCAACGCCTGGATGGTGGTGCACGGATCGGGCGCCGGCCAGCAACTGCTGCAGTCTCAGGCCGAGGGGCGTTACGTTTCGCTGCAATTCGACGACGATCTGCACGATCTGTCGCTGCAGGGCCCGCTCGCGGTCGACTATCTCGCCAAGCATGTGCCCGGCATTCGAGACGTCAAGTACTTCCATCACACGCAGACGACGCTGTTCGGCAAGCCGGTGATGATCTCGCGCACCGGATACACCGGCGAGCGCGGTTTTGAGATCTTCTGCAAGGCCGAGGATGTACCGCTGATCTGGGATACCATCCTCAGCGAAGGCAAACCGATGGGCATCATTCCGTGCGCCTTCACCGTGCTCGACTGGCTTCGCACCGAGAGCTACTTGCTGTTCTATCCCTACGACAACTCCGAAATGTATCCGTTCGAGAACGAAGGCCCCGGCGATACGCTGTGGGAGCTCGGTCTCGACTTCACGGTATCGCCCGGCAAGCAGGGTTTCCGCGGGGCCGAGGAGCACTACCGCCTCAAGGGCAAGGAGCGTTTCAAGATCTTCGGCCTGCTGATCGATGGCACTACGGCACCCGACGGCGGCTCGATCGTCACCATGAACGGCAAGCCCGCTGGCGTCGTGACATGCGCCATGCACTCGCGCCTCACCGGCAAGACGATGGCTATCGCTCGCCTGTCGGTGCCAGCCGCAGTACATGGCACCAAACTCGCGATCACGGGCAAAAACGTCGAAACGTCGGCGATTGCCCACACGCTTCCCTTCGACGATCCGCAGAAGAAGAAGCGCACGGCGGTCGGCTGATCGACCGCCGCACACGATGGCAAAATGAAAGGGGCCGGGCCGCTGTCCGGCCCTCTTGTTTTCAAGGCGCGCCGTCAGTCACGATTGACGAGTTGACCGGCGACGCGGGTGAAATGCGAGGTCAGCTGCGCCTTCGTGTCGGCATCAAGCCCGACCCGCTGGACTAAAGGTTTTCCCTCCGGCGCCTCCACGAATACGGCAAGCGTGCAGCCCGTCTGCGTCGTGGAACTGTGCTGGGTGCCTATCCTCAGTAGCACCAGATTGCCGGTGCGGTAGACCGTTCCGTCGTTGTCGATCAACTCGCCATCGAGAACAAGGAACTGCTCGTCGCAGGTATGCTCATGCGGCTGCGAAACCGCGCCCGGCTCCATGCGATAGATATGAAAGCCAACGCCAAGCGGACGCGCATCGTCGAATTGCAGCACCGATTGCAAAGGCAAAGGCGCGCCATCGACGATGAATGGCCGGAACGGCGCCGACTTGATGTTGGCGACGAGGCGCTTCGACTTGTCACTTCAAACGAAACTCCCTCGACCCGTTCATCGACCGTGCCGGCCAACTCCACTACATCCTGACGCGCGTCTTCTGCGGGTCGTAGAATGGAAACGCGACGATGTGCGCCGCCAGCCGCTTCTGATGTCCGTCGAGCTTGCCGACGGCCACGGCCGTGCCGATCTCCGTGTGGGTCACATCAAGTCGTGCCAGCGCGATCGACTTCTTCAACAGCGGCGACTTCATTGCGCTGGTCACGATGCCGATCTGCGCGCGGCCGATGAACACGGGATCGCCGTGGCCCGCCCTCTCGTTGCTGTCGAGTTCGAGCCCGACCAGCTTGCGGGAGGGATGAGCGCGGCGGCGTTCGATTGCGGCCTTGCCGATGTAGTCCTCCTCCTTCTTGGAGGGAACGGTGAAGCTGATGCCGGCTTCGAGCGGGTCCGTGGTCGAGTCAAAGTCGTGGCCGCCGAACACGAGGCCGGCTTCGATCCGCACCATGTCGAGCGCGTCGAAGCCGAGCGGCGCGATGCCGTGCGGAACCCCGGCTTCCATGATCGCGTCCCACACGGCGGGTGCGTCCTTTGGATGGCAGAACACTTCGTAACCGAGTTCGCCAGTATATCCAGTGCGCGAGAGTACGATTGGAATGCCTTCGTAGCCGCCGATACGGCCGATCGTAAATCGAAACACGCCGAGTTCATCCAGCGTCGGTCGGCCGGGCGCCGTCCAGATGATCGGACGCAGGGTGTCGCGCGCCTTGGGGCCCTGAACAGCGACGTTGTGGATCTGGTCGCTCGCGGTCTTGAGGAGAACCTTGGCGCCCATCTTGGCCGCCTGTTCCTTGATCCACAGGACGCTGGCGTCATCGCCGCCAATCCAGCGGAAGTTCGTTTCCGACATGCGAAACAGCGTGCCGTCATCGACCATGCCGCCGTGCTCGTAGCACAACGGGGTATAGATGACCTGGCCAACTGCAAGCTTCCTTACATCGCGCGTAAACAGGCCCTGCAGCAGGGTCTCCGCGTCCGGCCCGTTGATCTCGAGCTTTCTCAGCGGCGACAGGTCCAACATGACCACACGTTCGCGGCACGCCCAATACTCGTCAATCGGCCCATTCTTGGCAAAGCACGTCGGCAGCCAGAAGCCGCGATACTCGGTGAACGAGCGCGTCAGCGCCGAGGTTCTCGGGTGGAACCCGGTCTCGCGGGTGAGCTGCAGAGGAGCATCCGGTGTCATGCGGTATCCAATCGCGCGCTTGAAGTTTGCCGTCTTGGGATAGACGCGCACCTGTATCTCGGAGAGCTTCCAGCCGTTCGCCGGATCGATGTCGTCCGGGCATGACGAGGCCCCGCAGACGAGATCGGTCAGCGCGCGCATCATCACGTAGTCGCCGGGGCGCGACCATGGCTCGTCGAACCAGATGTTGTTATGAGCGTCGACATTGGTGTTGTAGAAGAAGTTGATCGCCGGCCAGCCGCGATTATTGCCGATTTCGAACGGCGCCAACGCGTTGTTGAAGTTTTCCGAGCAGCTCGGATGGCCGAAGTAGCCCATGTCCTCGTAGAAGCGCTGGGTGCAAGCGAGTCCGAAGGTGTCGTGCCGGCCGACAGTGTCCTGCACCACTTCGACGAGCGCCGTCTGACTGCGATCGAAGAACTTGGAGAAAAGACCCGGCCGCGGATAGGCAAGCCCCGTCATGGTGCGCGTCGTGGTCGAGTCGATGCCGAGTACCTCGCCCTTGTCGAGGGCGCGGCGCTGAAAGGCGATGAAGTCAGAGCACTGCCGCCCGGCGATGTCGATGATCTGGATGTATTCGCCCTCGAACACCTCGAAGGAGATCGCGCTGGCGACGTTGATGGTGAGGTCAAGGCGCGGCTCGGCGAGCGGTTCGGGCAGTCGCAGCATGCCCGCCGGCGCAGGCCGAGCGCGGCGAACGAAAACGAGCACGTCGCTCGGCGGCGTCTGATCCCAAACCAGCATTGGCGCTGCGGTAGCCGCGATCACCGCGACCGCGGGGCGCTCGCACTTCAGACTGACGATGTCGCCTGCCGGTGCATCCGGTCCGAACAGCTTTGCCGCCTTCGCCTTGCCGATGTCGAGGTTGCGACGGAACAGGCCGAAGCGCACGCGCTGCGCATCGTCGCTGTCTCCCGCCAGGATTGCCGCAATTCCGACGGGCTGGGAGCGGCCTTTAAGGCCCAGCGCAGCCAGATCGCTCTTGCCCGTCTCGCCGAACACCGCGACTTCTACGGCTTGTCCGCCTTCCAGCAGCGCGATCTCGACGTCGTCGTCGCGTTCGAGTGCGAACACGCCGGAGCCGCCGCCCTTGACGATATAGCGCTCGATGCCGGGATCGAGCGCGGCCGATCCAGCTTCGAACAGCTTCGGCCGGGTCGGAGCTGTGACCAGCGTTTCGCTCATGAGCTTGTCTCCGGTCGGCCCGTCGCAGGAGTTCAGAGGGGAGCACGCCCCCTGCTCTCTTACGGCTTGCCGAGATAGGCTTCGAAACTGTCGTCCAGGCACTTCATCCAGGGCGTGTGATGCTTCGGCGCCGTGGTTCCCGTCAGGGTGGACGGGTACGACTGGTCACGATAGGTAAGAATGTCCGCGGCCTTGTGATGTTCCCATTCCTTGAACAGGCGAGCCACCATATCGACGTCGAGCCGCGGGTAGTCCGTGGGGGTGATCAGATCGCGCACGTACTCGGTCTGGAAGTCGATCGCCTGGAATGCATCTTCAATCGCTTCCTCGGCCGCGATCCACTTCTGCATGTCGATCGTCTGATCCGTGAGCGAGGGCAGCTTGATGCGGCCGAGCACGACGTCGCGCGCATACCAGGCCTGAGCGTCGAACATGTTGAAGGTGTAGTACTGGTCCTGCATGCCGATATACATGAGCTTCGGGTTACCCCACCAGAAGATGCCCTTGTACAGATTCGGCGGATACAGCCGGTTGCGCGACTTGATGCGCAGGTTGTCTTCCATGAACGGGTGATGGTGGAGATAGCCGGTGCAAAGGATGATCGCATCGTAATCGGCGGACGTGCCATCGCGGAAGTAGACGCGGCTGCCTTCGACTTTGGTCAGCAGCGGCACTTCATTGATCTGCGGCGGCCACTTGAAGCCCATCGGCTTGGTGCGCCACGTGAACGTCACGGCCTTGGCACCGTACTTCAGGCACTGGATGCCGATGTCTTCCGAAGAATAGCTGGAACCGACGCACAGAACGCGCTTGCCGGCAAACTCGTCTGCCGCGCGGAAGTCATGGCTGTGCAGGACACGGCCAAGGAACGTCTTGATGCCTTCGAACTCCGGGATATTCGGCGTCGAGAAGTGACCGCTCGCGCAGATGACATAATCGAATTCGGAGGACTGCTGCTCGTCGGCGACGAGGTCCTTGACCGCAACCGTGAACTTGCCCGTCTCGTCGTTGTAGGTGACCGAGCGGACAGCCGTGTTGAGCTTGATGTAGGACGTCACGCCGCTCTTCTCGATACGGCCCTTGATGTAGTCGTGCAGCACCGCGCGCGGCGGATACGACGGGATCGGCCGGCCGAAGTGTTCCTCGAAGGAATAATCGGCGAACTCCAGGCACTCCTTGGGACCGTTCGACCACAGATAGCGGTACATGCTCGCGTGAACGGGCTCGCCGTATTCGTCTGTGCCGGTCCGCCAGGTGTAGTTCCAGATACCGCCGTAGTCGGCCTGGCGCTCGTAGCAGACGAGCTCGGGAATATCCGCGCCTTTGCGGCGGGCGCTCTCGAACGCGCGCAAAGCCGCCAATCCGCTGGGGCCAGCACCAATAATTGCAACGCGACCTGACATCATTTCCCCCGTTCTCTATTTCTTTGCGCTGTTCATGATTGAGACGTCTCTCATTGTGGCGGTCGGCTAATCGGGCCAGCACCCAGGCGATGTCGACGCTCCGTCATCGTACTTCGCGAGCCAGTCGATCGTGGTCTGGCGGTAGCGGGTCGATTCCCTTGTAGTCGGCGACTCGGGTCGGGCAGCGTCTTCAGCACGCGATGCAGGCGGCGGCCCCATTTCGGCACTGTCACCAGTTCTCGCATCTTGATGAGATACGCGCGGATCGAAAACACGATGGCGTTCGAACGCGGCAGACGCCACAGCCCCTGCAGCTCGACGCGCAGATGGACCTTGTCGCCGACGTTCTCGGGCGTCACTGTCGTGCGGTCGATACCCCACTTGTGATACGTTCTCCGGGCTCGTATCGAGACGCGGATTGATGGTCATCGTCCAGTTGAGACGACGGACGGGGCGACCCTGCTGCAGGTTGAGCAGGAACTTGAGTGCACGGTCGAATACGCCCGTCTCATGCGCCAGCGGCACCGGCGCATGCCACTCCTTGAAGCTCATGCCGACGTCGAAATCGAGCGACCAGTCGGCCTGCGACGTCACGATGCCGGAGTCCATCCAAAGATCGCCGTCGCGCTGATCGAGCAGGCAGAAGTCGCCCTGGCACTGGCGCGTGATGTATTCCATCGGCCGGTACGGCAGCGTCGAGACATCGCCGAAGGTGAACTTCTGCTCGATGCCCATCGGGCGGTTGATCCAGTGCCAGTTGTCGCCGTCACGTGTCAGCGAGAAATGCTCGGGATAGCTCGATGCGCCATGCTGCGTCATCAGCAGTTCGACCAGATCCCATTCGGCCGGCAGCATGTGCGGCAGCGACTGGCAGCGCAGCGGATCTTCCTTCAGAACCAGCGCGCGGTCGCGCATATCCGAAAGGTAGTGCTCGTCGATGTCGATCGGAAACTCGTAGACCGAACCCTTCGGCCCCGGCGTGTGCGGCTCGATGTTCACCGTGTACATGTACTTGTCTTCGTGGAACGGAAACGGAAAGCGCCGGATCGCTTCCGGACTGTTGGAGAAGGTAAAGTCGTCGCGGAACGTTTCGTCTTTGAAAAGACCCAGTCCCATCCCACACTCCGTTCCGCGACAACGCCGTCTGGCGCCGCGCATGCATCCTCTAAAGATCCAGAACCACGCCGGCGCCTTCGATGCGCGTAACGCAGATCATCATTTTCTTGTCGGACTGCCTTCTCTTCATCGGACAGGTAGTGGTCGTTGTGAACCTGATCGATCCGTCGCACGAGAGCACGGTTGTCTCGCACTGGCCGCACGCGCCGCCGCGGCACAAATAGGGCGCGTCGACGCCGGCGGCTTCGACCGCTTCCAGCACGCTCTGATGCTCCGCCACCGGGATCGTCTTCTTCGATTGCGCCAGCTCGATCATGAACGGCTTGCCGGAGGGCGGCGCAGAGAAAGCGTTCGAAGTGGACATTTTCGTCGGGCCATCCGGCAATGCGCGCCGACTTGCAGGACCCAGTCGATCATGCCGGACGGACCGCACACATAGAGATGCGTGCCGAGCGGCTGGCTGTCGAGCAGTCGGTCGAGCGGCAAAGCCTCGCCTTTGTCATCGTAGTAGGTATGGACGCGATGGCCATACGTGTTTTTCAGCGAGGCACGATAAGCGCCGTGTGTGTCGACTCGATTGCATAGTGCAGCTCGAACGGCGACTCCTCGCGCGACAGCTGGATCATGATCGACATGAAAGGCGTGATGCCGATGCCGCCCGCGATCAGAAGGTGGCGGCGCCCCCGCCGGTCGACCGGGAACAGGTTCACCGGCGCGAGATGATTCAATTCCGATCCGCGCTTTACCTTGTCATGCATGAACCTCGAGCCGCCGCGCGAATCCACCGTGCGCAGCACGCTGATTTCGATAGCACGAGCCATCGTAAGGCGAGCCCATCAGCGAGTAGGGGTTGCGGCGGACGCGGTCTCCGTCACGCATGGTGACGACGGTGTGGGAGCCACCTGAAAACTCGGGAAGCGGCTTTCCGTCAAGCGATTCGAAACGAAATCGCTTAACGCCTTCGGCAACAACTTCGATGCCCGCGACGCGGACGGGGATGTCTGTCGAGGCGGTCATTTATAGAGATCTTCCGCGGGCGGCACCTGGCCTGGGGTTTCAGCATCGATGCAAACGCCCTGGAACGCTCCGAGACGCCGCGAATAATGATCGCGCACAAATAGGCTCAGACCACAATGTGCGCACGTTACGGGGCTCGTCGTCACGTCTTCGGTGAAGCCCTTGCAGTGGACGCACTGGACGCGCCGGCGGGCGGATCCCCTGTGCTCAGTAATGACCGATTTATAGTCGATGCCTGCCTGCAGG
The DNA here is from genome assembly GCA_963750715.1 of uncultured Alphaproteobacteria bacterium. Lineage (GTDB taxonomy): Bacteria > Pseudomonadota > Alphaproteobacteria > Rhizobiales > Hyphomicrobiaceae > JAGVSR01. The sequence continues at coordinate 119,036 of CAVVRP010000003.1, forward strand.
GCTTCCTGGATGACGCTGCCGATGAAGGGCTCGGTGCCTGTCGCATACAGGCGCGTGCCCATCGTCGCGACGGCAAGTGCGCCTCTGAGGTGGAACATGGCCGTCGGAATTGTCGGATGCTCCCAGAAGCCAGCCGGCGCGAGTGACCTCAGCTTGGCCTCATATCCCTTGCCGGCAGAACCGGTGGGGCAGAACATGATGACGGATTTGGCGAAGAAACCTTCCGGCGCCTTGGCTGCCATGTCGAGCACCGCCGCGGCGCCCTCGCCTTCGGCGGCGATGATGTTGTGCTTGGCGTGCGCGTCCGGTTCCAACCCCTTGTAGACCGGCCTGCTTATGATCCCCGGAGCGAGCATCTATCTCCCTCTGCTGACAGAACATCTGTGCGTGCCGAAGACGCGCGCATAGCTTGCCGAGACACGCAAACCGTAGCTCACGGTGCCCTCGCCTTGACCTTGCCACCAAGCCATGCCTTCGCTCAACTCGATGGAATTGCTCTTCGGTAAATAATTATTCTCGGCAGTATATCGAAACGGAGACGTGCTGCAACAGGCTCGCATTGCACTCCGCATACAATTCCTGCGTGTTGCCGGATCGAAGAAAATGGGGCCGAGCCACTTTCGGCACGGCCCCAACTGCCTGCGTCTCGTCTGTTCCCTGATCAGGCGGGTGGCGGCAGCTGGAAGTAATAGTTCGAGGCCAGCACGACGATGCCCGCGATCAGCAGCGTCACGTACGGCAGGATGCCGGCTCTGCGCTCACCCAGATCCTGGCCCTTCAGATTGAGTTCTTCCAGCATGTGATCCGGGAACTTGCCTTTGTCCTGGATGTAGTGCCGGAAAATGAATACTGGAATGATGAGCGCGGCGAACGCCAGCCCGTACCAGAGCGCATTGGCATTGCCCCAGACCTTCGCGCCAGCGCCCATGAAGACGAGGTTGACGAAGCCGAGCAGTGCATTGAACGCGATCAGCATCGTCGGCGCGCGATAGGGACGCGGAATGTCCGGGCTGTCGATACGGTGGATCCAGGTCGCCTGCAGGTTGAGGAAGATGAAGATGATGTAGCCGACGTTCGAGATCGCCAGAATGAGGTAGTAGGCAGTCGCGTCCGAAGCTGCAAAAGTCAGCAGCCCAAGATTGAAGACGAGGTCCGTCCACATGGCGCGCGTGGGAGCGCCGTGTTGGTTGACGTGGCCAAGATACTTCGGCAGCCAGCCATCGACGGAGCCCTGATAGAGCGTGCGCGACGAGCCGGCCATTGCCATCATGATGGCGAGGATCAGCGCCAAGATCATCATCATCTCGAGAAGATGGGTGACGTACTTGTTGCCGCCACCGACCATGTCGCCCATCGCCGCGGCAACACCTGTGCCGTCAACGATGCCGGGTTTGGTCATGCCGTCGAGACCGAGATAGCCCTGGAATGCCGCTGACACCAGCGTGTAAAGCGCAACCGAAGCGAGGCCCGCCCAGAAGATCGCCTTGATGGTATCTGTGGCCGGATTCTTGAACTCGCGCGTATAGCAGACAGCCGTTTCGAAGGCGTAAGTCGACCAGGCTGCGATGAACAGTGCGCCGAGGAAGTACGTCCACCCTCCGTTGCTCCAGTCGCCGGTCGGTGGGACGATCGGCGAAAAGTTCTCGTAGTTGACGCCGCCGTTGAAGAACGGAACGATACCGACGATCGCCATCGGAATGAGGACCAGCAGGCCGATCCACATCTGCACCCGCGCTGTTCCCAGAACGCCGCGATGCTGAATGGCGAAGGTGGTCAGCATCAGGATCGCGCCGATGAAGAACGTCGCGCCGACCTCGATGTTGGCGAGGCCAAAGAACGAGAAATTCGCAACTTTGAAGGAGCGCAGCCAGGGTGTTGCTGCCTCCGTCACACCAGCAATGGCCAACTTGCCTGCTTCCTCGGCGGTTTTGCCGGCGACAGCCGCAGCATTGGCGGCATCATTGAGCCATGCCTGCACTTCAGGAGATTCGAGACCGAAGCTGGGAATTGGTGCGATGGCATTCAGGATGTAACCGGCGGCGATGGCGCAGCCGAGCGACAGAACGGGCGTCCACGCGAACCAGTTGCACCACACCGACAGGGGCGCGATCAGTTTGCTGTAGCGAAGCCACGCGGCCGCTCCGTACACCGCCGCGCCGCCGGACTTGTTATGAAACAGGCCTGCGATCTCGGCGTAGCTGAAGGCCTGCAGGAAACCCATCAGAACCGAGATGATCCAGACGACGAAGGCAGCCTTACCGGCTGTCGCGCCCATACCGCCGATCGAGATCAGAACGAGAGCGGGAACACCACTCGCGATCCAGAAGGCGCCTCTCCAATCGATTGTCCTGAGAAGTGTATTCCCCTCCACGCCGCTGGCGGCGCTTACCGAGCTGACAGTCATGTGTGTCTCCCCTGGCCACCACGCGCGACCGGGCGCGAGCGCTGTTGTGCGGATCTTGTTTGCGACGGCGTTTTGGATGACCCCTCACCGTGCGGCCAATGGATGCATGCGAGTCCATCGTATGTCAAAAACTTTTCTTGTCAGGAAAGAAAGTAGGCGTCCTATTTCTGGCCGCCAACAGCGCGCCGTCCATCGCTGTGGGGCACATCAGACTGCGGTCTGTTGCCGGGCCCACCGGCCAGACGCCGCCATCACTGGGCACCACGGACCTGGAAAACGCGGTAGGCTCTTAATTTCCTTGGACTTCCACGCCCTCTTGCAGGGCAAGAACATGGCCCGCGAGGTACAGCGAGCCGCAGATGAGGACCCGCTTTGAGCCGCCATCAAGGGCGTCGACACGACGGAGCGCGGCCTCGATATCAGTGGCGGTCTCCGCCTCGATGCCGACCTTGCTGGCGACATCCGCGAGGGCCGTAGGGTCGAACGGCGCCTCGTGCGCGCCGGGGATGGGCACGGTGACCACCCGCCGGGCGATCCCGCTGAACGGGCCGAGGAAGCCCGCCGCGTCCTTCAAACCCATCATTCCGATTACTAGGAACAGAGGTTTTGGGCTGCGCTCCTCGATATCGGCGAGCGTCTGCGCCAGGAACTCGCCGGCTGCGGGATTATGGCCGCCATCGAGCCAAAGTTCGCCTCCCGGCCGAAGCAGATCCGGCAGCGGACCCACATCCAGACGCTGCATGCGCGCCGGCCAGCGCACCGTGACCAGACCCCGCTCGATGGCCCGTTCGTCGATCTGGCGATCGCCCAGTTCGAGCGCTGCGCAAACCGCCGTTCCGGCGTTGATGATCTGATGGCGCCCGACGAGTGCCGGCATTGGCAGATCAAGAAACCGGTCGTGCTTCTGGACCGCCAGACGGCCCCGCTGTTCGAAGGCGTCGAAGTCCTCGCCCCAGGCGACGAGCCGCGCGCCGACCCGGGCGGCCTGCTCCCGGATCACGTCCATCGCCTCGTCGCGTTGCTGGGAGACGACAGCAGTCACCCCGCGCTTCAGAATGCCCGCCTTCTCTCCCGCGATGCGCGCAACCGTAGGGCCGAGTTTTTCGGCGTGATCCATGGACACCGGCGTTATGATGCACAATGTGGGATCGCAAATGACGTTGGTGGCGTCGAGCCGGCCGCCGAGACCGACTTCTAACAGTAGCACATCTGCCGGCGTCTCGGCGAACGCCAGGAATGCGGCAGCTGTGGTGATTTCGAATTGGGTAATGTCGTCGCCGTCATTGACGGACTGGGCGCGTGTCAACACATCGACGAGCGCATCTTCCCCAATTGGACGCGAGATGCCATCAGCGCCTGCGATCTTGATGCGCTCGTGGAACCGCACCAGATGAGGCGACGTGTAGACATGGACGGGGCGCCCCGCAGCCTGCAGGATCGATTCGAGATACGCGGTGACGGAACCCTTGCCGTTCGTGCCCGCAACGTGGACGATCGGCGGCAGCCGCTTGTGGGGATCGCCGAGCTTGCCCAGCAGCCTTTCAATGCGGCCGAGTGAAAGGTCGATGAGCTTCGGGTGAAGCAGCTTAAGATCGGCAAGGAGCTTGTCGCTCGTCGGCATGTCGTGCCCCCGCGGCGGTGGCCGGGCCTCGATTGGATGAAGTGGCCCTGTCTTGGAGATCAGGTCAAGCCGCGTCTACGCGCAGGGTAGACTGTTCAGAGCAAAGAACACTTGAGCGATCGCGGCGATCGCGTCACGACGGTGGCACGTCCTTGGCAGACGATACGCTCATTTTGGCAGCGTCGGCGCGGACGCCAGCCTCGGCGGGAGGAACGGGTTCGATTTTAGCCCCGCCCGCTCCGGGAGCAACGATATCGCTCTTGTTGCCATTCACATGTTGTCTGCCGTTGACGCGTTTGGTCGCGCCCGTGTCTTTGCCCTGCTCGATCGCAGACATGAGCAGACGGCAGATGCGCGAAAGCGTTTCGCGCAGCTTGTGCCGGTGGACAACCATGTCGATCATGCCGTGATCGAGCAGATATTCTGAGCGCTGGAAGCCATCGGGCAATTGCTCACGAATGGTCTGCTGGATCACGCGCGGACCGGCAAAGCAGATGAGCGCGCCAGGCTCCGCGATATGCACGTCCCCCAGCATCGCGTACGAGGCTGTTACGCCGCCGGTGGTTGGGTCGGTCAGAACAACGATGTAGGGAAGTTTTGCCTCGCGCAGACGCTGCACAGCGATAGTCGTGCGCGGCATCTGCATCAGCGAAAGAATGCCCTCCTGCATGCGTGCGCCGCCCGAAGCCGCGAACAGGATAAACGGCGTCTTACGTGCCACGGCGCGCAGCATTGCGGCGATCACCGCCTCGCCCGCGGCCATGCCAAGAGACCCGCCCATGAACTCGAAGTCCTGCACCGCCGCGACGACATTTTGTCCGTCGAGCAGGCCCTCGCCGATCAGAACGGCGTCCTCGAGATTGGTCTTGCCTTTGGCATCCTTGAGGCGATCGGTGTAACGCCGGCCGTCGCGGAACTTCAGCGGATCTACCGGAACGGTCGGCGCCGGCACAACTTCGAACACGCCGCCGTCGAACAGATGTGCCAGGCGCTGCCGCGCCGTCATCTTCATATGGAATTCTGATCCGGGCACAACGAAGTGGTTGGCCTCGAGATCCTTGTAGAACACCATTTGCCCGGTCTCGGGGCACTTCACCCAGAGGTTTTCCGGAACCTCACGCTTCGTCGTGAGGAAGCTGCGGATTTTCGGACGGACGACGTTGTTGATCCAATTCACGCTGCTGGGCTCCTCGAACGCGATTAAGCCACCACATCGTGTGGGGCTGCCTGCGCCAGTTACTGCGCCCGGCGTCGCATTCGCCGGGCGGCCGGATTGAAGGCCACTGTTACGTCGTGCGCAATGCGGCGCTCAGACTTCTCACGAGATCTAAGACAGCCGTCACCGTCTTACCAGTTGCGCGTCCGTCGCCATCCAGACTTTGTTGAATAGCGGTTACGATTGCTGAACCGACGACGACTCCGTCCGCTCCGGATGCAATGGCACGGGCCTGTTCGGGTGTTTTTACGCCAAAACCGACGACGACGGGAAGTTTCGTTGACTTTTTAATGCGCGCAACCTGCGCTTGCACATCGTTGGCAACCGGCGCCGCTGCCCCAGTAATGCCCGTGATCGAAACGTAGTATAGGAACCCCGAGGTGTTCTTCAGAACCGCCGGGAGCCGCACGTCATCGGTGGTCGGCGTCGTCAACCTTATGAAATTCAATCCTTTTTCTACCGCCGGCAAACACAGCTCATCGTCGGCCTCGGGCGGCACGTCAACCACGATGAGCCCGTCAACGCCCGCCTCCTTGGCGTCGGCGAGGAAGCGCTCGTTGCCGTAGACATATATCGGGTTGTAGTACCCCATCAGCACAATCGGCGTCGTCGTGTCCGACTTGCGGAAGCGGCGGACGAGTTCGAGCGTCTTGCCCATCTTGTGCCCGGCCTTCAGCGCCCTCAGCGAGGACGCCTGAATGGCCGGCCCATCGGCCATAGGGTCCGAGAACGGCATGCCGAGTTCGATCACGTCGACGCCGGCAGCCGGCAACCCCGCCAGGATCTTGAAGCTGGTCTCGAGGTCGGGATCGCCCGCCGATACGAACGTGACAAGGGCCGCGCGGCCCTCTGACTTGAGCGCAGCGAAACGTCTGTCGATACGAGTTTCGGTGGACATGATAGGCGGCCGATCCTTCGATTGCTGCGCCGGTCGTAGGACGCGTAAGCATTGCTGGTCAAGGTCACCGCGTCACGCGTGCGCTGGCCGGTCCACAACCTATCGGCGGCCTAGTGTAAAGGCAGCTTGAGCTGGATCTTGCTGTTGAGATTGGGCTGCGCCCCGGACCCGACACCGTCGACATCGGTCGTCACGTCGAGCGAGTAGGCCTCGGGTTTGGTCAAGGTAATCCCGGCGGCCGCGGCTTCACGCATCTTGACCGGATCGGCCGACCCGTTCGATGCACCGGAGTCGAGTTCGAGTTCCTGCTTGAACTCCACGAACGGCTGAATGGTCTCTTTATCGCCGAGGGAGAAAGTTTTGCCGATGCGCGGCGCAACGACCACGGACTTTTTGTCGACAGCGTCGCTGGATGCGCCTACCGCTACGTCTGCACCCGCTCCGTCCCATTCGGTTTTCGTCTTGATCGACATAATCGGAGACAGCTGTAGCGCGACGTAAGCCGAGACGGTGGGGTCTTGCGTCTTCGGTAGCTCGCCGGAGTCAGCGAGCGTCGCGCCGACCGTCATGCCGGCGGTCGCATATCGCGAGATCCTGTAATTCGCGCCGACCTGCGTGCGCTTACTGATTTCGGCGCCATCTTCCACCGGACTGATTTCCAGATTGGTCCAAACGTCGAGAGCCGATGGAGAGGGCGCGGACTTGGGGCTCGCAAGCGTGCTCGACGCCAGTGCCTTGGCCTCTTCAAGCTTTCGCGCTTCGACGGCGGCATTGTAGTCGCGCAACCGATTCAGGCTGGTGCTCATTGAAAGACTGCCCCCTTGCGAAGGCGTGAACGCGACCGGAGGCGGCGGGGCAGTCGCCGCGGCCGGGGTGGTCGTCGACGATATGGTGTTTGGCGGCGCACCGAGATCCGAAGCGGCGCACACGCCGCTCACGGCGCCGAGTTCCATCTTGGCGCAGCCCTGCGCCCGAGCGATGGATGTGCCTTGCGCGGCGACGATCAAACAGATCACGGCGACTTTGGAAGCGGGCCTTGAGCGAACACCCTCAAAACCGCGACTTACGCTTGCATCACTTGCCATGAGCGCTGGCTAGAGCCAAACTTTGATGATCCTATGGCAGCGACCGGTGCGCCCGGCAGTTCGCTTCAGATCTTCAAGCCCAGCGCCTTTGCGACGGTGAAAAGGTCCTTGTCGCCGCGGCCGCACAGGTTCATCACCAGAATCTGGTCTTTCGCCATGGTTGGCGCCAACTTCATCACGTAGGCAAGCGCGTGGCTCGGCTCCAGCGCGGGAATGATGCCTTCGAGGCGCGTACACATCTGCAAGGCGTCGAGCGCTTCGTTGTCGGTGATCGACACGTAGGTGACACGGCCAATGTTCTTCAGCCACGAGTGCTCCGGCCCGACGCCGGGATAGTCGAGACCGGCCGAGATCGAGTGCCCCTCTAGGATCTGACCGTCGCTATTCTGCAGCAGATACGTCCGGTTACCGTGCAGCACGCCGGGCGAGCCGCCGTTCATCGACGCCGCGTGGCCATTCTCGACATCGAGCCCGTGACCGCCCGCCTCCACGCCGTAGATCGCGACTTCCTTGTCGTCGAGGAATGGATGGAACAGGCCGATGGCGTTGGAGCCGCCGCCGATGCAGGCGACCAACGCATCGGGAAGACGGCCTTCAGCGGCCATCATCTGCTCGCGCGTCTCACGCCCGATGATCGATTGAAAATCGCGCACCATGGCGGGATAGGGGTGCGGGCCCGCCGCGGTGCCGATCAGGTAATACGTATCGGACACGTTCGTCACCCAGTCGCGCAGCGCCTCATTCATCGCATCCTTCAGCGTGCCGGCGCCCGACGTGACAGGATTGAGTTTGGCGCCAAGCAACTTCATGCGGGCGACGTTGGGCGCCTGGCGCTCGACATCGGTCGCGCCCATGTAGACTTCGCAGGGTAGGCCGTACTTCGCGCACACGGTCGCAACAGCCACGCCGTGCTGCCCCGCGCCCGTCTCCGCGATGATGCGCGTCTTGCCCATGCGCCGCGCCAGCAGGATCTGACCGAGGCAGTTGTTGATCTTGTGGGAACCGGTGTGATTGAGCTCGTCACGCTTGAAATAGATCTTCGCTCCGCCAAGTTCGTTCGTCAGGCGCTCGGTGAAATAGAGCGGGCTCGGGCGTCCGGCGTAGTGCGTGTTCAGAAAGGCGACCTCGGCATGAAACCCGGGGTCGGCCTTGGCATCGTCGTAGGCACGCTCCAGTTCGAGAATCAGCGGCATGAGCGTCTCTGCCACGAAGCGCCCGCCAAACATGCCGAAGAAGCCCTTGTCATCCGGCCCCGTCCGGAAGCTGTTGAGCTTTGGCTCCGCCGTCTTGTCGATCTTCGATGCCATGGCTTTGATCCTACGTGGTGAGCGAGCTGCAATCGGCTCCACTGGTCGCTGACGCTTAACTAGCGGCCTTTGCATTACGAATAAAGCGGCGGATGAGTTCAGGGTCCTTGACGCCCGGTGCGCGTTCCACGCCTGATGACACATCGACGACGGGCGCACCCGTCAGCACAATCGCGTCGGCGACGTTGTCCGCCGTCAATCCGCCCGCTAAAATGTAGTTCTGTGTTCGGGCCGCCGCCAGGATGCGCCAGTCGAATGCCAGCCCGTTACCTCCGGGCAGCGCCGAGGAATCGACCGGCGGCTTGGCGTCGAACAACACCCGCTCGGCCATTCCCGGCGCGGTGTAGGAGCAGGCGGCCTCGACGTCGGCCGCCGTCGAAACGGCAACCGCCTTCCAGACCGGCACCTGCGTCCCGCGAACGATCTCCTCGACGCGCGTCGGCGTCTCGTGGCCATGCAGCTGGATTACGTCAGGCCGCACGTCGCGTATGACCTGATCGATCAGCCGATCGCCAGGATCGACCAGAAGCACGACGACTTTGGTGGCGCCGTTTTCATGGGCCATCCGCGCGAGCACACCCGCTCGTTCAGGTGTGATGTTGCGGGGACTCCGGTCAAAGAAGACGAAACCGACGTACTCAGCGCCCGCGTCGAGCGCCGCAAGAAGCGCATCCTCGGACGTGATCCCACAGATTTTCACTTTCGTTGGCATGCGATTTCGAAACTCGGGCTCACGCCGCCTGTCGGCAACGACAGTTTAGCTTGGTAGGTGGCGCATATTTGAACGACCAGGGGTCCAGCAGGGCGGCCGGTGATCAGGCGGCGTCGCGGCGCGGAGCGGCAATCTGCTTGGAACGCTGCGACACATCTCGGTCGCGCTCGCGCGTGAGACGATCGGCTTCCGCCTGCCACCGCTTGGCCTCGACCGTGCGCACGCGCGCGACGCGGCGATAGCGGCTCTGCCCGAGCCATGTCGCAAATCCGCCGAGCAGGATGCCAAAGAACAACGCGCCAAGCAGGCAGATGTAGAGCGGCACGGACAGTTCGACCGCTGGCGCCTCCGGACGAAACGGATCGAGCACGACACGCACGGCGTGGCGATTGGCGACGGCGAGGGCAACCAGAAGAGTGGCGCCAGGGAAGGCGACTAACAGCCACAAGATGCGTCTCATGATGTCGCCTCCCGCGCGCAGCGCGCCCAGCGCCAGCTGATCAGTTCACCGGCTCTGCGCCGTTCAGCCGGTCGCGCAATTCCTTGCCGGTCTTGAAGAACGGTACGAATTTTTCTTCGACCGGCACCGGCGAGCCCGTGCGCGGGTTGCGGCCCTGACGCGCGGCGCGGTGCTTGACCGTGAAGGCGCCGAAGCCTCGCAATTCAACGCGATCGCCGCGAGCCAGCGCGTCGACGATCTCGTCGAACACGACATTGACGATCCGCTCAACATCGCGGTGATAGAGATGCGGATTGGAATTCGCGATCTTCTGGATCAATTCCGATTTAATCACGGACGCCCCCTAGTAAACCGATTGTAATTCCTCAGTTTTCCGAAGGGTGCCAAACGGAGACGAGCCCGTCAAGGCCAAGTGTGCCCAACTGGGGGTCGCGGGCAACGATTTGTGCCAGCCGGGCGGCGCTTTCCCCGAAAATGCCCCGTCCCAAAGAGGAGATGGCGCCAGAGATGCCCCAGGGATTGTCGGCGGAGGGCTTCCAGTCGACGATCTTGAGATCTTTGGCGACCTGGCGTTTGTCCTCAAGCCACCGCTTGGCCTCGGCTTCGCCGCCGATCTCATCGACGAGCTTCCACGTCAGAGCCTCGCGGCCCGAGAAAACGCGGCCCTTGACGAGTCCGTCGACGTCGGCAACCTTGATGCCACGGCGCTCTTCGACGAGGCCAGAGAACCAGCGGAACCCGTCGTCTATCATATCCTGCATGACCTTCCGGGCGCCTTCGTTGGTCGGCTCGTAGAATGACGGGGCAGCCTTCAACTCACCGCTCTTAACCTCGTTCATCTTGACGCCGAGCTTGACCAGCAGTTCGGAAACCTCCGGCCATTGTGCGATAACGCCGACCGACCCGGTGATGGTGTTGCCGCGGGACACGATATAGTCGGTGCCAAGACCGACAATGTACCCAGCCGAGGCAGCGACCGTGCCGAATTGAGCCACCACGGGTTTCGTTTTCGCTATGTCGCGCAACCCCTGGTAAAGGGCTTCCCCGCCGGCCGTGGTACCGCCCGGGCTGTTAACGAACACAAGCAGGGCCGCGACGTGTTCGTCGTCCTTGATCTTTTTCAGCATCTCGAGCTGGGCCCGATCGTCCATAATCGTGCCTTCGATAGCCACGCGGGCGATATGTTTGCCGGCTACCAATCTGCGTCAGTGTGTCTCCACCGAGCACGAAAGCCCCTACGGCAAGCGCAAGCCCGGCCACGGCGAGGCCCCTCCAGAAGGTCAGCCGCCGGCGCAGATAGCGACGATCCAGAACGGTTTCGGTTTCAAGTGACATCGCGCTCGCTCTCCGTCTCAACTCCAGCCGGACCAATGGCCGGTGTGGAACCCACTAGGCAAGGATCGGGCCGATCCCTGCGGGAAGGTTAGTGGAGCCCATAGAGAAGTAAAGCGCGCGGCACTTTGGAACCGCGCACTTCGTTGCTTTCAGACGTGACCGAAATGATTACTCGTCGTCGCTCTCGTCGGCGCTGGCGTCCTTCTTCTTGATCGCCGCCTTGAAGATGTCGCCGAGCGACGCGCCCGAGTCCGACGATCCGTACTGGGCGACGGCCTGCTTTTCTTCCGAGATCTCGAGAGCCTTAATCGAAACCGCGATACGACGAGCGGCCTTGTCGACCGTGACGACAGCGGCATCGACCTTCTGGCCGACCGTGAAGCGCTCAGGACGCTGCTCGGAACGGTCACGCGACAGATCCGAGCGCTTGATGAAGGAGGTGATGTCGGTTTCGGCGATCTTCACCTCGATACCATTCTCCTGCACGGCGACGACTTCGCACGTGACCTGATCGCTCTTCTTGTAGCGTCCGAGCGCATCGGCCGGATCGCCGCCGAGCTGCTTGATGCCGAGCGAGATGCGCTCCTTCGAGCTATCGACGTCGAGCACCACAGCCTTGACCGTGTCGCCCTTCTTGAAATCCTTGATCAGCTCGTCGCCGGGCTTGGACCAATCGAGATCCGACAGGTGAACCATGCCGTCCACGCCGCCGTCGAGACCGATGAACAGACCGAACTCGGTGATATTGCGGATCGGACCTTCGACGACCGCACCCTTCGGGTGCTGCGCCAGGAACGCATCCCACGGGTTGTCCTGGGTCTGCTTCAGGCCGAGCGAGATACGGCGCTTGGCCGGATCGACTTCGAGCACCTGAACGTCGACCTGCTGGCTCGTAGAGACGATCTTGCCGGGATGGACGTTCTTCTTGGTCCAACTCATTTCCGAGACGTGGATCAGGCCTTCAACGCCCGGCTCCAGCTCCACGAATGCGCCGTAGTCGGCGATGTTCGTTACCGTACCGGTGAAGCGTGCACCGACCGGATACTTGGCTTCGATCGCCGCCCACGGATCCGATTGCAACTGCTTCATGCCGAGTGAGATGCGCTGCGTTTCCGGGTTGATGCGGATGATCTGCACCTTCACCGTGTCGCCGACGTTGAGGATCTCGGATGGATGATTGACGCGGCGCCAAGCCATGTCGGTGACGTGCAGCAGGCCGTCGATGCCGCCGAGGTCGATGAACGCGCCGTAGTCGGTAATGTTCTTAACGAGACCGTCGATGACTTGCCCTTCGCCGAGGCGGGCGACGATGTCGGCGCGCTGCTCGGCGCGGGTCTCTTCGAGAATCGACCGACGCGAGACGACGATGTTGCCACGGCGGCGGTCCATCTTCAGGATCTGGAACGGCAGCTGCTGGTGCATCAAGGGCCCGATATCGCGCACGGGGCGGATGTCGACCTGAGAACCGGGAAGGAACGCCACGGCGCCGTCGAGGTCGACAGTGAAACCGCCCTTGACCTTGTTGAAGATCACGCCGGTGACCTTCTCGCCCTTTTCATGCAGCTTCTCGAGGCGAGTTCCAGCTCTCTTCGCGGCGAGCCTTATCGCGCGACAGCACAGCTTCGCCGAGCGCATTCTCGACGCGCTCCAGGTAAACTTCGACCGTGTCCCCGATCTTGATGTCGCCCGGCTTGCCGCCGAGGCCGAATTCTTTCAACGGCACGCGGCCTTCCATCTTGAGCCCGACGTCGATGACGGCGAGATCCTTCTCGATGCCGACAACCTTGCCCTTGACGACTTGGCCTTCGAACACGTCGTCCTTGGCGAGGCTTTCGGCGAGCAGCGCGGCGAAGTCTTCGCGCGAGGGGTTCATGTCTTTGCTAACTGCTACAGCGTTCATTCGGTCTCCGAGAGGGTGGTGGAACGCCGCTGGCACCTTTGAGGGGGCACGTGTGGCGCTCATGTTGATATCGAGCGAATGGCGCATCCGCCGCGCTTCAACGCGCGCGCAGGTGGACCTGTCCCGCCCATGGCTTGAAGATGATGTTCGATTGCCGCCGTGATGAACCCGTCCGGGCCCTGCCAACGAAAATTTGGGAAATCTTCCTCCCTCAGCGGTGAGGTGGTTCCCTATTGGCCGATCTTCCTCTTGATCAATCCGACGGCGGCGTCGAATGCGGCTTCTATAGCCAAATTGGTCGTATCTAGCAACATGGCATCTGGAGCCGATTTCATGGGCGCGTCGGCCCTGCCGCTGTCGCGGGCATCCCGGTCGAGAATGTCGCGCAGCACCTCCTCGTAGGTGACATCGGCGCCGCGAGCCTGATACTCCCGAAAGCGCCGTTCAGCGCGGACATCGGGCGTGGCCGTGACGAAAATCTTAACGTCGGCCTGAGGGCAGACTATGGTGCCGATATCGCGTCCGTCGAGCACGGCGCCGGGCGGAAGGCGGGCGAAATCGCGCTGGTAACCGAGGAGCGCGGCGCGCACCTCGGGGATCTTGGCAACGATGGAGGCCGCGTCACCGGCCGCGACCCCGCGCAGATCTGGGTCTTCGAGCGAGGCGGGATCGATCCCTTTCGCCATGGCGACTGCCGGCCAGCGATCGTCGAGGCAGAAGCCGGACTGGAGGGTATCGCGTGCCACGGCGCGATAAAGCAGCCCGGTATCGAGGCAGTGGAAGGAGTAGAGCGCGGAAATTCGCTTGGCGAGCGTGCCCTTTCCCGACGCCGCTGGCCCGTCGATTGCGATGATCATGTCTGGCTCTGGCTCCCGCCAAGTATCCCCTCGCCGAGTACCGCCATGCATCCGGCATTGCAAGGCTACGAGCCGATCTTTCGCACAACATCGCCGACGGTTACACGCCCGTCCTTCACAACGCGGGCATAGATGCCGCGCAGGCGCAGCCGCCGACCCTCGCCGGTATTTACGAATACGGTTGCGTCGCGGCCATAGCGATCGATGAAGTTCTGGCAGCCGTTATGGGACTCGGCCGTCACCTCGATCACGGCAGAGCCGACAGCGAGCCGCTGACCGGCTGGGAGATTTTCGCGTGTCAGGTCGAGATCGATGAAAAGATTGTCGCCAGCCGGCGGCCAGTTCGACCGCTCACCTGCGATCAGTGCGATGCAGCGCGCATTCATGATGCAGATCTGCACGTCCGGATGAGGGCACCCGTCGTCCGTCGTCTTCCAGCAGCCAAGCGCCCAGTTGTCGCCGTGGACACCGCCGGCAAGGCTTATTTCGGCACTCTCCACATCGAGCCGTTCTTTGGGCCGTGGCCGGATCACGATGGCGCGCAATATGCCGTTGTCGCCGGGGGAGGCGATGATGTCCGGTAAACCGGCCTGGAGTTCGGCGCGCGTCAAGTGCGTCGGCATGAGGTCAGCCTTCCTTGTATGTCGCGCCGAGCTTTTCCATCAGGCCGCGAAACTCAGGAAAACTCGTAGCGATCATGGCCGTATCGTCGACGCTAACCGGCGCTTCCGATGCGAGCCCCATCGTCAGAAAGGCCATAGCGATACGATGGTCGAGGTGCGTTGCAACGGTACCGCCCCCGGGAACCTTGCCAGTGCCGTGAACGAAAAGCGCGTCACCGTCGATAGTCGCCGACACGCCGTTGGCTGCGAGACCTGCGGCGGTCGCCGCCAGCCGGTCGCTCTCCTTGACTTTCAGTTCCGACAGCCCATCCATGCGGGTGTCGCCGGCTGCGAACGACGCGACTGCCGCCAGTACGGGATATTCGTCGATCATCGAGGGAGCGCGCACCGCTGGGACGTGAACACCCTTGAGCTTGTTGGAGTGGCGCGCACGGATGTCTGCGATCGGCTCACCGCCTTCCTCGCGTGCATTGAGAAACGCCACGTCGGCTCCCATTTCCCGCAACGTGGTGTAAAGCCCGGTGCGCGTCTCGTTGACCAGCACGCCTTCGACCGTAACGTCCGAGCCCGGCACAAGAAGCGCGGCGCAGATCAGAAACGCCGCCGATGACGGGTCGCCCGGCACCACCACGCCGCGTCCCGACAACTCGGCATCACCCTTGACGGTGATGCGCGTGGCGCCATCGCGCTGCTCGGTTCTGACATCGGCTCCGAAGAAACGCAGCATCCGCTCGGTGTGATCGCGGGTCGCTTCCTTCTCGATCACCGTCGTTTCGCCGGCCGCCATCAGCCCAGCAATCAGAATGGCGCTTTTGACCTGGGCGGAGGCCACGGGCAGAGCGTATTCGATCGGCAAAAGTCTGGAGGTACCGCGAACGGTGAGCGGCAGCGTTTCCTTGTCCTCGAGCGTTTCGAGACCCATCTGGCGAAGTGGCTTGAGAACGCGGCTCATCGGACGGCGCGACAGGGAAGCGTCGCCGATCATGTGGACCGTCATGTCATGCCCAGCGATGACGCCCATCATCAGTCGGGTGCCGGTGCCCGAGTTGCCGAAGTCGAGATCGCCCGATGGCTGCGACAGCCCGCCCATTCCCCGCCCCAGCACCTCCCAGACGCCATCCGTCTTGTTGGCGGGTGCACCCAGCGCCGTAACAGCCTTGGCAGTGTTGATGACATCCTCGGCTTCAAGAAGACCTGTGATGCGAGTGCGACCGGTCGCCAGCGCTCCGAACATCAGGGCGCGATGCGAGATCGACTTGTCGCCGGGAACGCGCACCTTTCCGTTCAGCGGAGCCGGTGCGGCTGCCGAGAGGGGGCGCGGCGCGGAGTGTTTCACGTGCAGCATGTGCTGATGTTCCTGGCCTTGGGCCGGTACTGCTTGGGTCCGTTCGAGCGGTGCCTCCGGCTGTCGGCCGCATAGAGCCGGCAGGTCGGGGACCTGTCAACGCTGAGGCCGTCGGACCGAACGCCGCCTTTGCGGCCTATTTGATTTTGACACAAACCCCGCCATGTGGCAGACCGCCCGTTCACATCACATTCCGAGGTCACATTCATGTCGACTAAAGCAGCGCGCGGAACCAAGCGGACCTGCCAAAGCGCCGAATGCGGCGCCCGCTTCTACGACCTCAACCACAGTCCGATAACCTGCCCGATTTGTGGCTCGATCTACGAGTTGGCGTCGTCGCCACTCGCCGCCGCCGCGATACTGGCCGACGAGAAAGCGGCTCGCAGAAGCAAGAAGGCTGAATACGCCACGACCAAGGCGCCGGTGACCGACGATGACGTGCCAGCGGTCGAGGCCGACGACGCTCTGCCCGAAATCGAGGAAGCAGAGGCGCTGCCCGCCGACGAGGATGAGACGTTCCTCGAGGAGGAAGAGGAAGAGGGTGGCGATGTGTCCAACATCATCGGCGGCCCAGTGGCCGAAGGCGGCGAGGAGCCCTGATCGGGGGGACCCATTCGAAGGTTGCCAAGCGCCCCATCAACAGACTTGGCCCTTGCCAGTTTCCTCACCGACGGCCTAATCAACTGCTCCGGTTCGCGCGGGTTTCGCGCAACCGTTCCCACCGTCCGACAGGTTCGGGGCCATAGCTCAGCTGGGAGAGCGCTTGCATGGCATGCAAGAGGTCAGCGGTTCGATCCCGCTTGGCTCCACCAAATCCCCTGCTCTATAATCAGCGCGCGTTATAGCGACTTGACGAACTCGACCAGCGCCTGGCGTTCCTCGGCGCTGAGGCGCGCGAAGGCGTCGCGCGATGCCTGCGCTTCCCCGCCATGCCAAACAATGGCTTCCTCGAGCGAGCGAGCGCGGCCATCATGAAGGTAAAACGTGTGCCGGCTTACCGCCTGCGTCAGACCGATGCCCCATAGCGGCGACGTGCGCCATTCGCGGCCGTCGGCCAGCCCCTCGGGGCGGTTGTCGGCAAGGCCGTCGCCCATGTCGTGCAGCAGCAGATCGGTATAGGGCCAGATGATCTGATTACTGAGATGAGGCTGGCCCTTGACCTCAGCCGTCCTGTGCGATGGCGTGTGACAGCCCGCACAGCCGATCTGGCTGAACAGCGTCTTGCCGGCCAGCACCTCCGAGCGCGCGGGTGCGCGCCGCGGCGGCACGGCGAGATTCTGCGAATAGAAGACGACAAGATCGAAAAGTTCCCGGCCGATCTCATGGCCGTCATGGCGCGCGCTGTCGCCCGTGGGCGCGTCGCGGCAAGCCGTCTGCGCAGCCGTGCATTCGCCTGATCCCGACGCGACCAGCGGGTTGCCGATTCCGATATCGCCGGCGAAAGCTTCCGCGCTCTGTTGGCGCACGGTGGCATTGCCGGCTTTCCAGCCGAACCGACCGAGCGCCACCTTGCCCTCTTCGATCGACCAGACTTCGTTCGTACGCCCGGAAATGCCGTCGCCGTTCCGGTCGTCGGGATCAACCTTGGCGCGTATGTCGGCTTCCGGAATGGCTTCGAGCAATCCAAGGCCGATCATCTGCGGCGCGACGCGGGGCGACAGCATCACGTCCTTGTGCAGCGGGCCATAGCCCAGATCCGTGACGCTGTAGGCCGGCGAGCGCAATGTCACCTTCGTGCCGTCCGCCAGCTTAACGGGCTTGTCCGCGTAACTGATATGCATGCGACCTTCAATCGGCAGGCCCTGCACCGCGAAGTCCTGCAGTTGACCGCCATAGACCGGGTCACCGATGACCTTGGCGCGCCGCTCGGCGATGAGCCGCTTCTGCTCCTCGGTCTGCGGCGGAACAGACAGCCGGAGAAACATCGAGACGGCATCGTCTTCCGGATAGTTACCCGTGGGCGGATGGCCGCGCCCGTCTTTCAGATGGCAATTCTGACAACCACGTGCATTGTAGAGGGGCCCGAGACCGTCGGAGGAATCGGTCGATGAGGGCGCCGAAATCCAGAGCTTGCGGAAAATCGAATTTCCTATCCGAAACTTCTGTTCACCCTCGAAGCTGATCGCCTGGGACGGCTGGGAGAAGGCATCGCGGCTGACTGAACTGCGGCGCGTCGTGGCCCCGCCACCGGGATTTTCTTCCCCCGGCTCCAGCACCGCGGTTGCGGCCAGCTTCAGGATTTTCGCGCTTGGAGTCTCGCTCGCGGGCTCTTCTGGAAAGCCGCTCGGTGCGGCGACTGTCAGCGCCGCCCCGATCGCGAGAGGGGCCGCTGCCGCCACAAGAATGGTCAGTGTCAGTCCGCTTCGTTTCATCACGCAAAAGACAACCATGAGTGCATAGGACGCGACCTCGAATTCCGGGTGTCAGCAGTTGAGGCTCGTTCGCATGCCCAGGACGAGCGCGTCATCGGCAACCTCTCCGTCGTCGCTGGGAACACCGACGCCGGGGTTCTTGTCATTAGACGTGATCCGCAACCGATAGTGCTGACCCTTGTGCTCCAGGAGGATTTCCCTCTCGTCACCCAACAAGTCGCAAACTGAACCAATCTGCTGAGGACGCCGTTCGATCGGGCCGCCGGGCTCGACCGACTCAGGGCTTTTTTCTTGATCGGGCATCCAAGGCCTTCTCTCTCTCTTCGCCCAGTACTGAACTGGGTCTTATGTGTAAGCGGATCACCCCTTCGGTTCTCGTTCAGAACCTTGTCAGGTTCATCAAGGCTGTCCGAGCCCTCAAAGGCGACACCCTCAAGGCCCAGCACGGAAATCGCTTCCTCGAAGGTCTTAGCCTGCGCGGCGAGAGAATCGATCACCGACTGTACCAACGCATTCCCTTCGGGATTGTCCTCGCCGATCATCTGATCGTAGGCTTCCACCGTCTTTGCGCGCTCGACGAGGTCGGTCATGCGTTGCATCGTCTTATCGATGGCGGCCCGAACCTTCGCGTCCACGTCGGGCGACTTCGCCTTGACGAGATCGGAGACGCTCGGACCCGAGACAACCGAGCCGTCCAGGCGCGTGTAGGACCCGAGGTAGATGTTGCGCATACCGACGGCATCGAAGTAGTGCGAATTGTGGGTGTTGTCCGAGAAGCAGTCGTGTTCCTCCTCCGGATCGTGGATAAGTAGCCCGAGCTTCATGCGCTCACCGGCGAGTTCTCCGTAAGACAGGCTTCCCAACCCCGTGAAGACTGCGACCAGTCCCGCCTTGCCGTTATCGGCCATGACATCCTTGCGCGCGGTGCCGACCTTGCTCCAGTTGCCGGCCATCCACTTCAGCTGATCCACCAGAAGATCCGTTGCGACCCTCAGATAATCGGCCCGCCTCTGGCAGTTACCACCCGTGCAATTGGCAGGATCAAAGTCGGTCGCGGGCCGGTTACCGGCTCCGGGTCCGGTGCCGTTGAGGTCCTGCCCCCACAACAAAAACTCGATCGCGTGATAGCCGGTCGCCACGTTGGCCTCGACGCCGCCGGCTTCGTGCAAAGTCCGTACAAGAAGTTCCGGCGTAATATTAGACGCGTCGACGGTTTCGCCCGCAATCTTAAGGCTTTTGTTGGCGATGACATTCGCCGCATAGAATTCGTTCTCGGCGCTATCGTTCTCGATGTACGGCTTGGCGACATAATCGATCAGCCCTTCGTCGAGCGGCCAGGCGTTGACCTTGCCTTCCCAGTCGTCGACGATCTTGTTGCCGAAGCGGAATACTTCCGTTTGCATGTACGGGACCCGCGCCTGCCGCCACGAGTCCCGCGCGGCAGCCAGCGTCGTGTCGTTCGGCTTCGCCAGAAGGGCTATGATTGCCGATCGCATCTTCACCGCGCCGGCGTAGGAATCCTGGAACGCCGCCTCTGCGATATCGGCGTAAGTCGTCAAAACGGCCCTCACGTCCGCTGTCGGCGATGCCGACCCCGCGTCGGTCGCGTGGGCTGCAGTCTGCCCAAGTGCGAGGGCGGCAAGAACAAAGCCGATCACAAATCGGGCGATGTTGCGGAACGGGCTGATCATGGGTCGTGCTCCTATTCGACGGGATTCAAGGTCCCGCAATCGGATCCATTTTCGCAGTCTGCAAAACCACATTCTTCTAGAAGTTAACTTATTGTCAAATCTTATGTTTTCTAACTTTTCTAATTCGAAACAGTGGACCGTCTAACCCGAACTCAAGGTTCCCCGACCTCTCAGCGTCGACGTCGACGACACCGCTGCCGATGGAGATTGAATCCTCGACCCGCGGCGGCGCAAAGCCTTCGTGGACCCCGGCGAAATTGTGGAACGCGCTGCTCGGTTGCGCCGACGCCAGGTATCACTTCCCCAAGGTCGACCTTACCCTTGCACGGCGGCGGCGATCCGCCTTCGCACGCAGCTGTCGCAAGATGGAAGTGTCGTTCTTGAACGGGTTATAGCGAAGCCCGACGTATCGCAGCTCGGCGTCCGTGATTCCGGAATATGTCACAGTCGAATCTTCGTTGAAGGTAGCTGACCTTGGCGATCGGCGCCGAATCCGGCGACAGCTGTTAGATGCCCTTGATGCCGGCGTCGTGGATCTCGTGTTCCGTATTGTCACGCGCGCCATTGCCGCGTTTGTGCATGTAATCGCCAAGGCGGCCCATGTTGCCGTGTCAGCCGCGATAGAACACCTGGCCATTGAAATAGTCGCGGTTGCCGACGGTGAGCGCTGCAAAGCCGCCCGGCGTGTCAGGCCGATCCGGCGTCAGTACCGGAGATCGTTTGTGGCCCATTGAGGAACTGTTCGGCGCCCTTCAGCACCTCGAGCCGATCGAAGTGACCTATCGACGAGGAACGGGTGGGGGTTGAGGCCGCGAATGCCGAGCCCTTTTACATCGCGGACGTTGACGGCGGGGACCTTGCCCAAGGCCTCATTCGTCGTGAACACGTGGCTGGTGTAGAAGGCTGTTACGGCCTGAACCGACGCTGAAATGTCGAGAATGCCTTCGCGGTCGGGTGCGCCGGTTCCGGGCCTGGCCGTTGCCGCATTGCCTTGACCGGTCTGCGGCGGCGGGCTCTCAGCGGCTGCGCGGCACGCTTGAGGCGCCGGCTTCTTTTTCGATGAGGGATATCTGGTCTAAGGGTACGAAAAGTCCCAGGGCCAAGACGCACGCTGCTAGGCGGCAGAACGTGATTGTTCTCGACATCGAAATTGAAGGGAAAGGACCCCAGCTGTGGCAGGGACTCGGCGTCATCGAAAGTGTTGCCCGCGGTGCTGGATTCAAGGCCCCTCATTAGGCCTCCTCGAGGGAGGGACCGCGACACTAGGAGGAAAAATTAAACGCTAAGCCCCGTCAAACGCTATGCTTTTTAATTATTCCAACTACAGGGGTCGGAATTGATGCTCTGAGACCTGTCAGACATACTTCGAAATTCATCGCCGCGCCGTTGCGTGCTGGACGCAGTCGTCGTGGGGGTCCGGGTCCAGCCATGCGAAATGACAAACAAAAACGCCGCGGGGGCGTGAGCCACCGCGGCGTGTTGGAACGAAAAGTGAAGAGGGGTTCTGATGAAAATCTCACAACTTTGCAGACCTGGCAGCGACCTACTCTCCCGCGTCTTAAGACGAAGTACCATTGGCGCTGGGGCGTTTCACGGCCGAGTTCGGAATGGGATCGGGTGCAGCCGCCCCGCCATAACCACCAGGTCGGCGAAGTCGTGAGATGAAAATTCTAGTCAACTGAGCGTCATGCCTACGCCCATCGTGACGACACATCCCGGACCGACGGTCCAAGCCGCACCGCGACCGAAGTCGCTGGCGCGGGTGCCGCCCTCGCGTGGAGCCGGCTGAAACCTGGAATGCTGGTGCTGATCTCCTCGCAGTTGCCGGTCGGCACAACGCACAGACTCGAGCAGGCCTGGCTCAAAACAGATCCGGCATTCGAAATCAGCTTTGCCTATTCACCGGAAAACCTTCGTCTGGGAAAGGCCGTCGAGGTATTCACCCGGCCCGACAGAGTCATCGTCGGATGCCGGAGTCGTTCGGCTCAAGAGCAAATCGACTCGCTCTTTAAACCTTTCGGCGCGCGCATTGAATGGATGTCTGTTGAATCGGCTGAGATGACGAAGCATGCCATAAATGCATTTTTGGCCACGTCGATCACTTTTATCAACGAGCTGGCCGGGATATGCGAACGCGTCGGCGCCGATGCCAAAGAGGTGGAGCGGGGACTAAAAACAGAAACTCGTATCGGA
>CAVVRP010000004.1:0-31184 GCA_963750715.1 uncultured Alphaproteobacteria bacterium
CGCGCTTGGGATCGAGCAGGTTTTCTTGGAATTGTTCCCTGGGCATTTTTGATGGTGACTGAGGACCCACCGAAATAGTCTGAGAACAAGTCCGTGTGACTGTCGAAGTGGATCATGCCAGCCGGGCCACTTTTTGCGACGTCGAGAACCGGCAAGCTCGTCAGGTGATCGCCGCCTGCCGTGAGCGGCGTCACGCCAACGGCGTGGAGCGTATCGTAGAACCGTTCGATACGGCCAAGCGTGTCGTCCAATCCAATGGGGTTGGGCGTCACATCGCCGACGTCTGCCGATACGAGCGGTGTGAAACGGCGCCACGGCCGTGGCCTGATTGACCATCCGCATCATGCTCGATGCGTCACGCAGCGCCCGCGGTCCATGCCGCGCACCGGCCCTGTTCGTCGTGCCGCCGTCCCACGGAATGCCGACAATTCCGATTTCAACGCCAGAGCCCGCAACCTTATCCAGTGGGACATGCGGCAATCGCATGAACGTCGGCACGCCCGCGAAGCGAGGCACGTCCAAAGCCGAGACGGGTAGGGATGCGGGATCAATCGCCTGCATCGGCTGACGTCCTTTCAGATGAACCGGGCCATCGAAGTATGGCAATTGTTCAATGCGCGGACTGTACTTGCCAGATGCCGTCACCGATTTCACATGGCTGGCGATCTCCTCCAGCGGCGCGAACCATACGCTCTTGTTGGCCATGATGTCTGTCATGTACCGGTCCATCAGCCGCCAGCGGGCAAGCCGCCCGGTGAGAAACGGATGCAGGACGGGCATCCACAGGCCGCCTGCTTCATAGTGCGCTTCGAATTCTTCGAAGAAGCGCGCAGGCCGTCGGAGGGTGCGCGCACCGGCATCAGATATCCAATCTCGGCATAGTGGGCGAACGGCGGCCAGTCATCGGTGCCCCAATGCCAGCCATTTTCCACAATTCCCCAATGGGTGTTTTCATCAGATAGGGAATGTCGTCGGCCATCAGGGAGGAGTCGTTACAAATCCGTTGGCGACCAGCCGGTCGACGTCCCTGCGTGACATTATATACGGGCGCGCGGTAGCCCCGTGGGGCGCAGCCCGTCATGCGCTTATGCACCTCCATAGCGCGGTCAAACCAATAGCCCTGTTCGGCATCGGAATGCGATGTCGGATCCTGGTGTGGATCGCTGTGATGACCAATCTCGTGGCCGTCATTGAGAATGGCTTCGACTGCTGCGGGGTAGCGTTCCATGCACCAAGCGGGAATAAAGAAGGTCTGCTTGATGCCCAGTCTCTTGTATGTCCCAAGAATGCGCGGCACCGCGACGTTGGGGCCGTGACGCCCCATCGAGATCGGGTTCAACCTATCAAAACCATCGACGGGCCGTGAGATATGGATGAGGCTATCCGCGTCCATGTCAAAAGTGAGCGCACAGGCGCAGCGCGCACCGTTTGGCCAGGGGATTCGGTTGGCAATCATCGGTTGATCCTCTCGATGACGGCTGCGCCGCCATCGACGCTGAAACACTGTCCTGTAACGAAAGAGGCGCTCGGGCTCGCCAGAAAGGTGATCACGGCGGCAACTTCTTCGGGGCGTCCGACGCGCCGCGTCGGATTCGCCGTCTCGACCGCTTTCTGTTCGGACGTCATGTCGCCAAATGCCAGCAGCGGCGTGTCGATCGGGCCCGGTGCAACGGCGTTGACGTAGATCTCGGGGCCTAGCTCCCGGGCGAGCGAACGTGTCCAAGAGAGAATGGCGCCCTTGGTTGCGGTGTATGCGGCGGTTCCCTGCCGGCCAGCGTAGGCCACCTCGGACGCCACGTTCACAATGCGGCCGCCGGAAGGCATGCGTGGCAGCACAGCGCGTGTCACAGAAGGTGCCGCGCACATTGACAGCAAACAGACGATCGAACGCCGCTACGTCGAATGTGCCGATCGGGCCTTCCCGCAAGATGCCTGCGGAGTTCACCAGAACATCGATCTTTGGCGTCATGCCCGCGATCTCGCGAAAGGCGTTGGCAATGGAAAACTCATGGACACATCGCCCACGACGAAGCGATGATCTCCCTAGACGGGCACAATGTCGAAACCGATGGCGTCGACGCCATCGACACGCAGGGCCTGGAGCGTGGCCCGCCCAATTCCATTGGCTGCGCCGGGCGTACCCGCCGTTCTCCTGGCTGCCGCTCCGCCTCCATGGCAACTCTCCGCGATCGATGCCGATCGATTGGCCTGTCACATTGCTCGCCCAGTGGGACGCCAAGTAGAGGTAGGCTCCAGCAATATCTGCCGGTACCATAAGTCCGCCAGGCAGGGCTTGTGCAGCTTCGACGGTCTCGATCACGGAAGCCTCGGTTTGTCCCGAACGTGCCGCGATGACAGTCGCCGATCGCAGCGATATTCGGTGCGCACCCAACCTGGGCAGACCGCATTCACGCAAATGCCACGGGGTCCGAGCTCCTTCGCCCATGTCTTCGTTAGGCCGATGATGGCGTGCTTGGAGCAGACGTCAGCGCACCCAACAGCGGTTCTCCGACACGTCCCCAAATGGAAGACGTGTTGATGATGCGCGCACCGTTTCCGAACTTCGCAAGTGCGGCCTGCGTGACAATTGTCGTGCCGAAGCGATCTTCACGTCGATGATGCGACGGAACACGGCGAGTGTGGTCAGATCCGTATCATCGAGCGGCGTCATCCGCTCCAAGCCGGCATTGTTGATCAATACGTTGAGCGCCGGGATCTGGGCGAAGGCACGCGCAACAGCCTTCTCATCCGTAATGTCGGCCACATGACCGGTCGCCCCGATGCGGTCCGCGGTTGTGAGCGCGGTGTCATCCTCGGCTAGGATATGGACGATTGCACCTGCCTCAACGAATGCGACCGCGATACCCTCGCCGATGCCACGGCTAGCACCTGTGATCAGAACTGTCTTTCCTGCGATCCCAGCCGTCATGCCGCCTCTTCCTCTGCAGTCGATCTGACAAGTGCCAGAAGTTCGTTGCGCAACTCAAAGAAGGCCTGGCTATCGCGCATCGCCAAGGTGCGTGTTGGTCCAAAGCGGCTTGCGATATCGATGATCGAGAGAATGCGTGCTGGTCGGTGGGTAAAGACAACCACGCGGTCGGCCAGGAAAGCCGCCTCCTCGACGTCGTGAGTGACGAAGATGATGGTTTTGGTTTCAATTTCCAGGATACGTCTCAGCTCTATTTGCAGCGCTTCGCGGCGCTGCGCATCGAGCGCGCCGAACGGTTCGTCCATCAGCAGAACTTCCGATCCCGCCGCCAATGTTCTGGCAATAGCCACGCGCTGGCGCATGCCGCCGGAAATGCGGTTCGGATAGTTGCCGGCATGTTCGGTCAGCCCAACGATGCCGAGGTAATGCTTGGTGCGTTCGCTCTTGGCCGCCAGCGTCATGTCGGTGCGGTAGCGCATGCCGAACGCGACGTTCTCTTCTACCGTCAGCCAGGGATACGAAGAATAAGATTGGAAGACCATGCCGCGGCGGCGATCGGGGCCCCCGAGCTGTTTTCCGTCGAGCCGGATTGCCCCAGTGGTCGGTGTTTCCAGCCCGCCCACCATGCGCATAAGCGTCGTCTTCCCGCAGCCCGAAGGTCCCAGGAAGACAACGATCTCACCCTTCGATACGGACAGATTGAACGAGGCGACGACATCGCTGTCGCTGCCGAATCCGGCAAATCGCTTGCTGACATTATCAAAGGTCAGATAGCTCATGGCCCCGTCACTTCCGCAAATAGGCGAACCAGCGCCGGTGGAGACCACGAAGGGCTTGATCCGTCGCCAGGCCAATGATCCCGATGGCCACAACGCCGGCCATAACTTCGGGTGTTTTGAAAAAGCGGCGCGCCTGCCAGATCACAAATCCGATGCCGCTGTCGGCGGCGACGATTTCAGCCACGATCACATAGCTCCAACACCATCCGAGTGTGATCCGCAGACTATCGACGAGTGTGGGCAGCATTGCCGGTAGTGATACATCGAGCAGGGCCCGGCCGCGCGGAGCGCCCAGTGTGGCGGCGACCTCCTGATACTCGGCCGGCACGCGCCGCACATCGTCGGCGACCAGCAACACGAGCTGGAAGAAGGTACCTAGCCACAAAAGGAAAATCTTAGTCACCTCTCCGACGCCGAACCATATGATGGACAGAGGCACCAGCGCCGGCACTGGAAGATAACGGATGAAATCAATCGTCGGCTCAAGTGCACGGCCGACGATTGGGAAGCTCCCCATCAAGATGCCGAGCGGAACTGCCATCGCCACCGCAATTAGAAACGCGCTCCAGACACGCAAGGTCGAAACCCCTGCGTGCCAGAGAAGGTCGCGCTGAAACACCATGTCGGCGAACGTCGTGGCGACGGTTGAGGGGGCAGGCAGGAAGTTCGGTGACACGATCTCGTTTCGGGAAATGGCTTCCCAAATGGCAAGAAGTGCGACGCCGAACAGGACCCCGACAATGGGCGTGTCTCGAGCGGTGTTAGACACACAGGTCTCCAACTCAACCCAAGAATGCGCAGGTCCGGGCTGCTTCTCCCAAGCCCGATTTCATCGCTTGGCGCCTTCGAACAGTCCGGTGACCAGTGAGTTATCGATCTGCTGGGCCGCATCGAGTTTCACTTCGGCCGCCCCGAAATCGAGGTTCAATTGCATAACCTGGTCAAACAGCGGATGAAGCTTGCCAGGCTTGCCGGCGGCGCCGAGGAACTCCACGGCTTCTTCGTACGTCGTGTAACGTAGCGACGTGTCGATGATTTCGGTAACCTCTTCCGGTTTCAGGCCATAGAGCGGCGCCGCGATCTCGGCAAACTTCTTCGGTTCTTTCTTGTAGTAGTCGACGGCGCGATAGATGCCGCGCAGGAACTTCTTGTACTTCTCCGGGTTGGCTTTCAGATCGTCTTGGCGAGCTGTGATGATATCGATGATGAGGCCCGGCGCATCTTTCGACGAGGAAATCACATTGGGATTGCGCGCGGCGACCGCTTTGACGGCTTGCGACATGAACGGCTCATAGGTGCCAACGGCCGCGATGCTGGCATCATTGAAAACCGCAATCGTATCGGCAGTCGCGATTTCCTTGAGCTTTACGTCTTTGAGCGTGAGGCCAGACTTTGCCAACTCCATCTGCAACAGCAAGCGCGCAGGGATATTTGGTTCAACCGCAACGGTTTTGCCTTTGAGATCGGCAACTGACCTGATGGAGCCATCGGCCACTACGCCATCCCCGCCAACCGACAGGTCGATGGTGCCGATGATCACGCCTGGCGTCGAGGCATCGCGCGGGCGGCCTTGATGCTCGCCTACCGTCCGCATATCTGCTTCGATGTCGCCGCGCGCCATGGCGGCCAGAACGTTGCTGCGGTCATCCTCAAACTTGAACTCAACGGTGATGCCGTCCTCCTTGTAATAGCCGAGTTTGTCGGCGACGAGCGCCGGGGCGAACCCGACCCATGTGGGGGCTAGAACCCTGATCTTCTCGTTTGCGGAGGCCGATGCATAGGGAAATCCCGATGCTATGGTTGCAGCAAATGCAAGGGCAGCGGCAAGTCTCTTCATGGCGGTTTCGCCTCCCGGTTTGAAGTATGGGCCGTATGCAGGTGATGTCTCGTGTGAATTGGGGAAGCGTAGCACCTGCCCTGCGCGGGCTTGAATTAAGAAGAGCCATGGAGTTAGATCGAGAATTATCGATGTAAGCCGGCCGCGGGCGCAGCCCGGTTGCAGACCGTCGTGGAGGCCTGAATGCGCCGCCTGAGTACCATTGACCTGAGGCTTCTCAGGATTTTCACGACAGTTGTCGACTGTAACGGGTTCCAGAAGGCACAGATCGCGCTCAACATCGCCCAGTCGACGCTCAGCAGTCACATCACCAGTCTTGAGGCCAAACTCGGCTCCAAATTGTGCGAGCGGGGCCGCGGCGGGTTCAAGCTCACCCGGGCAGGGCAAGAAACCTACGACGCCATCGAGGCCCTGCTCCGCTCCATCGAAGGGTTTGAAGCGCGCATGGGGCGCGTTCACGGAACCCGGTCTCAGGTCTTGCGGATCACCACCATTGACACGCTGGTGACGTACCGTGACATCGCACTGGATGCTGCCATTGCAGCCTTCCACGATGACTATCCCGACGTGGCAATCGATCTGGAAGTCACCGGTCCGCAATCGATCGAACAGAGCGTTGCCGAGGGGCGCCGAGACGTGGCCATCGGACCCATGGCGCAGGCGCTGCCGAGCTTGGAGTACCGTTCGTTAACGACGGAGACCCACAGCCTTCATTGCGGCAGCTCGCACCCCTGGTTCAACCGCGACGACAGCACGATTGCGCACGGGGACTTTCTGGCAGCCCATTTCTCCGTGCGTGCGTACCGTTACTTTGATGACGTCTATCGATTTGGACGCGCCACCGCCAACGCGAGCGTCTCCAGCATGGAGGCTCAGGAGATTCTGATCCTCACGGGAAAGTACATCGGCTTCCTGCCGGACCACGCCGCGGCGCGATGGGTCGGATCGGGCGCGATGCGCGCCATCAAACCTCAGCAATGGGGGCTGAAGTCACATTTTTTCATTGCTCACGAACCGAGCGGAGAATTGAAAACCATCAAGCAAGCATTCGTGCGCCACGTCGTGGACCGTGTGCCAATGGCCCAATCGTCAGGGCTTTCCGGGCCGGAGACCACTCTTCTTCACAAGGTCAGGACGGGTGTCGCGCACAAGAACTGATGTTTGGCGAGGACGTACCGACGGAAATGTCTCGTCCTGGCCCGACGCCGACGAACGGTATTCGCTTTTCTAAGTCCGGTGTTGAAGGTCAGGCTGCCGAACAGCGAAAATGCGCGAGGACTTTCCGCTGACTGAGGTTAACCGGTCGTGACTGGCGAGACCTCACAACGGTAGAAGTTGACCCTTAGCGGATCTCGGCGGCTTCCGATGACTTGCGGGCTCCCGGTTTCAACCGGACACTAGGCGTAATGGGCTAGGCGTCAGTTCGTGACCCGAGGCCCACGGCCGTTTGGGTGCGACCGACACTTACGTGCTAATCTTATGCGCGGTAGATTTCATTCACGACGACTCCGGAGTGCGCCATGCTAGAAGCGCGGATCCAACTCCTGCAGCGCATGCCCATCTTTGGGGGAATACAAACAGACATCCTCCAATTCCTGCTCACTTTCTGCCCTGTCGTGTCAGTCCCCATTGATGAGTTCTTTTTCCGCGAACACGAGCAAGGTGACTCGCTGTTCGTCCTTGAGACAGGTAAAGCCGAGTCTCCGCGCATGAGTGGTCAGCGCCATGGCAATCGCGAGCGCTCGTATACAGAAGCGGACAGGACGCGTGTTCAGGAAACTTGATAGGGCAAGTCAAGCGCGATGTCCGCTGTACCGAGGGAGCCGGTCGAAGCGGGTCGTCAGCCGAGGGCAGAATCTGACCCCGTTCTTGCCACGTAATTCACTTCTCGACATCGTCGGGTTCAATCATGTACTCAAAGCGAGCCCGGCGGTGAATTTATAGCGTTCTCCAGACAATGGATCGAATTTTGGAGCATGGGCTGTGAGTAGACTTGGCCGACTTGGTGCTATCGCCTGCGTGGTATTCGCGTCCGCAACTTTTGATGCGGATGCTTGTACTCGGTTCATCTATCAAACCGGAACGGATACCTTCATCGTTGGCCGGTCGATGGACTGGGCAGATGATCCGGGGACCGATCTTTGGGCGTTCCCTCAGGAGATGGAACGCGATGGAGGCGTGGGGGCAGGCTCCGTCAAGTGGAAGTCCAAGCATGGCTCCGTCATCGCATCGTTCTATAATATCGCGACTGTTGAGGGCATGAACGACGCGGGGCTTGTAGCCAACGCTCTCTATCTCGTCGAGTCCGATTACGGGGACGCAAAGGCATCGGGCAAGCCGTTGATCTCTGTCGGAGGTTGGATTCAGTATGTCCTTGATAACTATCGTACTGTCGCGGAAACGGTTAAAGCGCTGAGCGAGGAGCCCTTCGCTATCGTCGCGCCTGACCTGCCAAATGGAAAGAAGGCAGGTGGGCATCTCGCCATCGCCGATGCCTCGGGTGACAGCGCGATTTTCGAGTATATTTCCGGCAGGCTCGTCATCCACCACGACCGCAAATACACAGTGATGACCAACTCGCCGACGTTCGATCAACAGCTCGCGATCGACACCTATTGGCAGGGAGTAAACGGCTTGAAGTTCCTTCCTGGGACCATTGGCTCCGCCGATCGGTTTGTGCGCATGAATTGGATTCTGGGCGCCGCACCGAAGGAAAAAGATTTTAGGTTGGCGGTTGCGACCGCGTTCTCGCTCATCCGAGCGATCTCGGTTCCACTTGGCCTCGCCGATCCGAACAAGCCGAACATCGCGGCGACGATCTGGCGGTCCGTCTCGGACATCGGCGCTAAGCGCTACTTCTTCGAGTCCGCCTATAGCCCTTCAGTATTCTGGGTGGATATAGCGAAGCTGAAGCTCGCGGCCGGGTCGAAGCCGAGCAAGCTCGATCTCAGCGGTCGGCCTATTCTCGCCGGAGAGGTTTCGGACAAGTTCGTCGAAGCCGAACCCTTCAAGTTTCTGGCCCATTAGCGCGTTCGACTCGGCTGTCCGCTTCTGGCCGATTTTGTTGCAAAAGGCTGGCTTGAGTGGCGCTTGGTGACGACGCCCCCTTTTTCGACTGTAACGCGCCACCTCTGGCCGCTGGCTCCGCTCCGAGCGACGGCATCGACGCACTCATGGCAAGCAACCTTGACGCTACTCAAGCCACTCGACGCTCACGCAACGCACTCAGTGGGCGCGATCGGCGGAGGCCGGGCCACGAGTTGCGAGCGCGAGAGAATGCCGAGTGATCCGGGAGCTTGTCCTCGATGCTCAATCCGCAGAACCAGCGGTAGGCCAGGTTGACCTGCACCTCACGACAGAGCGCCCGCTCCGAGCGGATGGCGAAGACGTAGCCGACGATAAGCATCCCGATCATGAGAACTGGATCGATCGACGGTCGCCCCAAACGAGAGTAATGGGCGCTAACTCGGCGTAAACCCAGGACAAGTCCAGAACGGCCGCTCTCTCGCGCACCAAGTGATCGTCGGGTACCACGTCATCGAGATCAAACGAATAGAACAGACGCCCCTGATCAAGCTTCTGCCGCCCCATCATCGCCCGCCCCCACTGACGCCCGCGTCACGGCGACGGAATCACGGTTCGAACCGGCCTTCAATCCACTTCTGCAACAAAATCGACCCACAGCAGGCATGTTGATCCTCCCAACCGTTCATGTGGCGGTGCCACTTCGCCGGGCTCTAAGCAATTAGGTAGGAGAGTTGCCTCAGGCTCCTGACGCAACCACGCAGAAATCTCAAATTGGTTCCCAGCGTGGCTCTTCAGGGGTGTAATATTGCCGATGGCCAAGACGGGCAAAATGACCAATGCTGCGCGCTATCAGGCCGTTTACCGACACTCCCTGTCGGACCCGCAAGGGTTCTGGGGCGAGGCGGCGCGGGCCATCGAGTGGGTGAAGCCTCCGGAGACGGTCTTCGACCCCGCGCTCGGCGTCTATGGCCACTGGTTCCCGGACGGCCTCGTCAACACGTGCTTCAACGCCGTCGACCGGCATGCGGCGGTGCATCCGGACCGAAACGCGATCATTCATGACAGCCCGGTCACAGGCTCGACGCACAAGGTCACCTATCGCGAACTTCTCGGGGAGGTCGAGACGCTTGCGTCCGTGCTAGCGGATTTCGGCGTGGGCAAGGGCGACCGCGTCATCATCTACATGCCGATGATCCCGGAGGCGCTATTCGCCATGCTGGCATGCGCCCGCATCGGCGCGGTTCATTCCGTCGTCTTCGGCGGCTTCGCCGCGCGCGAACTCGCCACACGACTCGAGGATTCGCATCCGAAACTTATCCTTGCCGCCTCCTGCGGCATCGAACCCTCGCGCATCGTGCGCTACAAGCCGCTGATCGACGAGGCGATCGCGCTTTCCGCGCACAAGCCCGAAGCCGTAATCGTTTTCCAGCGCCCTCAGAAAGCGGGGAGCCTTGTCGCCGGGCGCGATCATGACTGGGCCAGCCTCGTCGCGGCGGCCAAGGCCAAGGGCAGGAAGACGCCTTGCGTCCCGCTCGCGGCGACCGATCCGCTCTATATCCTCTACACATCCGGCACGACCGGAAAGCCGAAAGGCGTAGTGCGTGACAATGGCGGCCATCTCGTCGCGCTCGCCTGGACGATGGGAGCGATTTACGGGATCAAGCCCGGCGAGGTCTTCTGGTCCGCGTCCGACATCGGCTGGATCGTCGGCCATTCGTATATCGTCTACGGGCCGCTGATCGTCGGAGCGACGACCATCGTTTATGAGGGAAAGCCTGTCGGCACGCCCGACGCGGGCGCGTTCTGGCGCGTGATTTCCGAGCATGGCGCAAAGGCGCTCTTCACCGCGCCGACCGCCTTGCGCGCCATCCGCAAGGAGGACCCCGAGGCCGAGAAACTCGCGAAATATGTACTCTCCGGCTTCCGCGCGCTGTTTCTCGCGGGCGAGCGGGCCGACCCAGACACGGTAAAATGGGCCGAGGGGAAGCTCGGCGTGCCAGTCATCGACCATTGGTGGCAGACAGAGAGCGGCTGGGCGATTGCGGGTAATCCGTTCGGCATGGGGCAGCTTCCAGTGAAGCACGGCTCGCCCACGGTTGCCATGCCCGGCTATGACGTACGCATCGTCGACGAGGGCGGTCATGACGTTCCGTGCGGCACAATGGGCAATATTGTCATCAAGCTGCCGCTGCCTCCCAGCTGCCTGCCAACCTTGTGGCGCGCAGATGATCGCTTCGTGGAAAGCTATCTCGCCCATTTCCCCGGATTTTATGCAACGTCCGATGCCGGCTATGTCGATGAAGACGGCTATCTGTTCATCATGGGTCGCACGGACGACATCATCAATGTCGCGGGCCATCGTCTCTCGACAGGCAGCATGGAAGAAGTGCTCTCAAGCCACAAGGATGTCGCGGAATGTGCCGTCATCGGCATCAAGGATCCGCTCAAAGGCGAACAGCCCTGCGGGTTTGCGGTGCTGAAGGCGGGTGTCACGCGACCGCACGCCGAGATCGAAAAAGAAATTGTGGGGCTGGTCCGCGAGCGGATTGGTCCTGTCGCGGCCTTCAAGATCGCGATCGTCGTCAACCGATTGCCAAAGACGCGGTCCGGAAAGATCGTGCGCGGGACCATGAAGAAAATCGCTGATGGCGATCCATGGACGATGCCAGCGACAATTGATGACCCGATGATTCTTGACGAAATCGCTCAGGGCCTCATGGAGCACGGCATATCCACTTTGTGAGGATCGCTCCGGCAACATTCTGCGGTTTGATCGGGACGGCTCCCGATTGGAAAAACTCGGAACGTCGGTCTTGCCGAGTTCGCCAGGCCCTGCATCGTGGAAGTTCGAGCACAGACTGTCTGCTAGTTCCCGCCCGTGACCAAGATCAGAGACGCCAGGCTGCGCAAGTGCCGGACCTGCTTCGACTGCCGCTGTCGAAAAGGCTACGAGACATTCTTCAATATTGCCTGCATTTGTTCCCCGCTACCCGATCTAGGACTACTGGCTGCGGGCCCGCTCATGAGGGTCTAGCTGTCAAACAGGGGAAGGACTTCTGCATGCGGGTCTAGACCTGCCGTCACGCTGACGTCGCCGGCACGGGGGAACCTGACCCATTGCAGATCAACCGACCCCAATTAATTATTATGGCAAACCGTGGTCGCCCAAGCACATTCGCCGCAACTTGACACGCCCCCTTTAATCATACCGGAAGGGCGAGCGAAACGGCCAGCCTGACCAGATCAACTTGGCGGTTAGTCCCAGTCTTAGAGAAATTGCGAAGTAGATGGGTCTTTGCCGTGCTGGCTTCGATGTTCAAGGAACTCGCGACTTGCCGCAGGGTCATGCCCATGGCGATTTTCGAGAGGACACGTGCTTCGGTTCGAGTGAGATCAAACTGCGCCGTGAGCGCATCGATCGACGAGAACGACGACCCTACCGCAGGTGTGACGAAAATGGCGGCCACCGCGCTCGCGGAAAGTCCCCGGCGCGGCACACTAGGTTTGAGCGGCAGTACATGCAGTGCGTGTGGTGTTCCAGTGGAACTTGGCGCGGGAATGGAGTGGCGGCGCCAAGGGCCGGTGGCCGGCTCGTTGTTGCCAACTTGGGCGACAGCCGCACTGAGAGCTGTTGTGCTGGTTGGTGATGGAAGTGTGAGCAAGCCTCCCACTGACCGGACCGGATCGCCTTCCGAAAGCATCGTTCGCCCTGCCGTGTTGGCATGCACAATTCGCAAGTCGGCATCAGTGAGAAAGACGGCCACCGCAAGCGTATCAAGAACGGCTCCGAAGGTCTCGGCCTCCACGGTTTTTTGATCCAGCAGACTGCCAGTCGTCTCCGCACGCTCCAGGTGTTGGACCACTAGCCGCGCGCGCTCGAAATCGCGCTCTTGGATCACAACGTTGTTTTGGGCCTGTCTAAGATCGCTAATGTCCTGTGAGGAGCTCATCACGCTCTTCCAGTCCGGATCATACTCCTTGGGCAACTTAAACGACTCGATTATGCGAAGCTCTGTGCCGTCCACCGCTCGATCAGTCGTGTTGATGCGGACTTGGTAGCTGCCTTCCAAGAAAGACGCGATCGCCTCCGGGTACGCCGCAAAAGCTGTTATAGGCGCTGGCCGCAAATATTCTTCGAGGGCACGCCGGTTATCCGCTCTATACAGATCGATCGCTGGGAAGTTGCTTCAGAGCTGGCGCCCAGGCCTTTCGTTAGCTCATTGAGTGCGCGTATCGCTGCTGCGCCGCAGTCGTACGCAACGCCTTGCGGCGAGGAACATTCAGCAAGCGGGGAAAACAATAAGGGTGGATCCCATCGAAGGGTAGATTTACGAGCGGCCGCTTTCGCGAAGATCTGTTAGAATTGTTTTTGCTAACTGGACGACATTACGGGAAACGGAAAACCTATGCTCAAGTTCACCATTTCGCTCCGCTACTTCATGTTGATCGCGTCCCTCGGAGCTGGGGTTGGAGCGCTCCTCATGTTTTGGCAGGGCGCCGTGAAGATCGTCTACGCGGCGCTATCGAGCATTAGCGGCGACGCGAAGGCCGTCATAGGCTCGGTCATGAGCGGAACCGATACGTTCTTGTTTGGGATCGTGCTCGCCGTTTTCGCATACGCCATTGCATTCGGTTTTGTATTCGACCTCTCGCAGGAGGATCGCAAAAGCCTCCCGAATTGGATGCGGGTCAACAGTGTGCACGAGTTGAAGGACACTTTGGTCGGAGTGATCTTAGTCTATCTAATCGTGGATTTTACGACTGATTGGCCCGACATCGACGCCAATCTGCCGTGGCAGACGTTGGTCAAGCCCATTTCGATTCTTCTGATCGCGGCCGCATTCTACCTCTTCTCTGTTCGACCTGAGGCGCGCTCCCAACATGAGAAGTGAGACTGGCACCTCCGGCAACGGCTGCTGGCAGTGACGTCGTCTGATCACACCGGTCCTGTAAGGGCGAATACCAGCAATCGCAATCGGTCTGCGGCCGCTCCGCCCCCCATGCAGCACCTAGCAGACGGAGGCCCAATGAACTAAAATTCAGCCCGGACTACTCGATGGGGGCCGGTCAGATCCTGGAAACAGGAGTAGCATGCCGATGAGCGAAGATATTGCTTGTTCATCTTCAGAAGACGATGCCACGCCAGCGTTTCTCTTCAAGAGTGAGTGCGGCAAGTTCCTGGCTGTGTCTTTTCGGCGCGATGGCGAGAACATACCCAACGACGATCAACAAAACTGGATTCTGGCGTCTGAGTTTCCTCTTGGCGTTCACGAAGCCGTTCCGGCCGAGATTGACCCCGAACCAATTTTGAGGGGCATCAAAGCCAACGGGTATTTCATCTGGAGAGCAAATCGCACCATGCCGTTCGGAAGCAGCCAATAGTAAGAGGTGGACAT
The DNA here is from genome assembly GCA_963750715.1 of uncultured Alphaproteobacteria bacterium. Classification (GTDB taxonomy): domain Bacteria; phylum Pseudomonadota; class Alphaproteobacteria; order Rhizobiales; family Hyphomicrobiaceae; genus JAGVSR01. The sequence continues at coordinate 13,969 of CAVVRP010000004.1, forward strand.
TCTTGGCGACCGAAGCCGACTGACACTTGTGCGGGGCGGTCCCGTTTTGGGCAGATTCCTGAGATGTCTCTTAAGACGCTGCCAAAGGTCGCCACCGAGATGACGCTCTCGATCCTCGCCTACAATCTGACGCGCGTCATGAACATCGTCGGCATAACTTGATCCGGCACCGATTACCCTCGCGTGCAGTCTTGGGCCAAGGAGCAATCACAGCATGAAGTCGTATGACGTTGCTGGCCATGGACGACGGATCGACAGTGATGCCGACCGGCAGCCCGGCGGCGTTCACCGAGAGCTGGTCACCGGCTTGCGCATTGGTGAGCGTGAGGGTGGCGCGCTCCATGTGGGTGTCATCGGTGTCGGTGATGAGCGTGGCGAGGCCGGCGATCGCGGCGCGGTGGCGGCCCCACTCTCGAAGGATTTCGGCGGTGCGCCTGCCGGTGCCGGTGATGATGAAAGCCATGTCGTCGGTCGCCGACCCCGTCCAGCCTGCCCGGCTGACGATCTCCTGCACGATGGCCGAGAGGTCCGACGTGCGTTGGGCGAGGCCGGCTTCGCCGACTTTGGTCCACGCCGCCGGCGACCAGCCGACGGAGGCATCGGTCTTCGGGCGCGAGGACACATTGTTGGTGACATTGGTGAAGGCGGCCGCGTCGTCGCTGTCCTCACCCCGGATCAGCAGGGAGGTCGCGCCGGAGCCCACATCGTCGGTCTGGAACTGGATGTAGGCGTTGGTGATGACGGCGCCCTGGGGGATGGCGATGCCGGTGAAGCGGAGCCCGACGGTTTGGACGGTGTTGCCGTCGGTGACCAGCTCCGGATCGCTGCTGGCGAGCGACATTTTACCCGACGCAGCCTGCTCGACATCATCCAGCCCGGATACCACCCTGCGCTCGAACGTGATCGGAGTGCTCATGGCCATTCTCCTTCTGTCCGGAGTGCTGCGTGAGTGGCTTTACGTCTCTTGGCTGAACGTCTCTTGGCTGAGCCGCGCAGATCATGCCGCTCTGCAAAAGATCGGGTTCACCATGACGAAGCGTCACGTGAGGAAAAGAAATTGGTTTGAACGATACTGAGCCAGGCACCGAAATCGCAGCCTTTGGCGAACACGTCAGCCCTGCCGATCGCCGCCGCCGTGGCGCTGGAATTGACCGGGCCGATGCCGGGTACCTCATCAGCCGCACGGCGCCATTGCCAGATAGAGCGAGATCCTCGATCTCGGTGGCAACCTCAATATTTCAACATTAAGCATAATGCGCGCGGCGACAGCTTCTCTGTCAATGTGCGGCTAGCGACGTGCTGAAGGGGCAACCCGCGCAAGCCGCTTGCTGCGCCGCAGGCCCGTCGCGTCGGTTGCGGCAGCGTCAAGAAAGGGCGGCTCAAATGCGATTGGCGTTGTGCGGCTCGGAACGCGACGCACAAGCTCTGCGCGCGGCCGGTACTCGATCTGTGCGTGTCGTCTCGAACGTCGACCAGTACCGCGTGAACGGCAAGTCCAACGCCTACGAACTGGACAGCACGCTGGAGGCGTTCAGCGGACGCATCGAACCCTTGAGATAAATGCAGGGTTCCAGGCCTGCACGGCTGGCACATGAAAGCCGAAACGAGGGACACGGACGGCGGTCGACGGTTTCTAATCGGGTCCACTTTAGAAACACGGCCCGGGGATGCGCTTGCAGGTTCCACTTCAGTTTTGATCATCGTCAAGGCGTGGCCGGCTCAATTGAGCTATAAATAAACTCCCATGGAGAGGAGGTGCGCGATGACAAGAATTCATCATCTGCTGACATCAAAAGGGCACGGCTTCTATTCCGTGAGCCCTACGGACACCGTCTACGAGGCCATCAAGATGATGGCCGATAAAGACGTAGGCTCGTTGCTGGTCATGGAGAGCGATAAACTCGTCGGCATGTTCACCGAACGGCAATATGCTCGTGACGTGATACTCAAGGGCAGGACTTCACCCCAGACGCTTGTCCGAGAGGTCATGGAACCGGAAGTTGTCTGTGTCGGGCCTGATGAAACCGTCGAAGCGTGTATGGCGCTCATGACAGAGAAACGCGTGCGTCATCTGCCGGTCGTCGATGGTGAACGCGTGATTGGCATCGTCTCCATCGGTGATCTGGTCAAGCGCATCATCGATAACGAGCATTTCACGATTCACCAGCTTGAGAGCTACATTTACGGTGAGCGTTTTTTGCATTGAACGCGAAGCTGGAAGCGGATTAGTTCTCCTCGTGCCGGTGGGAGACGCGATTTATGGGCGGTCCGCGGGGCACTGAACGGGGTCCGTATCTGGCGATCCGATAACAAACATAGGTGTCGGTGCGCCTTGGTCTCACGGCAAGCCGTGCAGACCAGCCGCACATCAATCGTGAGAAGAAGTGGATGGAGGCCTGTTCACGTGCCGTTCACCCAAATCACTCTAGCGTCGTCGGTGTTGTTAGTAGCGTCTGCGTTGCACACAACCAGCGGCGCTCTTATCCGGTCTGGCGTTTAGAGCGCCGCCACCCCATCACACGTCCTTCTTGTGCTCGATGCTATAGGGCTCAGGCCGCCAATGGGCCTTGTGTTCACCGCGGGCGGTGAAGACCAGGCGCTCTGCAATGCTGAGAAACGGCGTCGATTGTTCGTCATGGACATGCGGGTGCGCGTGCTCGATCGGCTCGTGGGTATGTTCATGTTCGTGATGCTCGGGCAGATGCAGCCAAACGCCAAGCGCCATAACCATTCCGACCGCTAACAACTGAGCGGTGACAGGCTCGTCGAGAAATCCCACCGCAGAAAGCGCGCCGAGGAATGGCGCGGTCGAGAAATAGGCTCCTGTACGACATTGCGACGTCCTTCGGCAGCACTCTTAAATTTGCTTGCCAACATCTCTCTTGGATGATCTAATTGCGAATGATTTTCAATAGCAATAAGGGTTTTAACATGGATGCTGGTTCCGTCGTATCTTCTCGCGGATGGCGTCGTGATCGCGGCGAAGCCTCACTCTCCGATGTGCATCGGACAATCCGTGTTCGGTCCACTGGTTCGTCCTGGCGAAGGGCGGCGGCATTTGTCGGTCCGGGCTACCTTGTTGCCGTCGGCTACATGGACCCTGGAAACTGGGCGACGTCGCTCGCGGGCGGCTCCAAGTTCGGCTACACGCTCCTCGTCGTCGCATTGGTGTCCAACATCATGGCCATCGTGCTGCAATCGCTTTGCGCGCGGCTCGCGATCGCATCCGGGCGCGACCTAGCGCAAGCCTGCCGTGATGCGTTCCCAAAGCCTGTGGCCTTTGGCTTATGGTTTTTAGCCGAGGTCGCAATCATCGCAACCGACATCGCCGAGGTGATCGGGACGGCGATCGGCCTCAACTTGATCTTCGGCATCCCGCTCGCAATTGGCGTGATCATCACCGCCCTTGATGTGTTCCTCATTCTTTATCTTCAAAGGCTCGGCTTCCGCTGGATCGAAGCACTCATCATCACGTTGTTGGGCGTCATCACGCTGTGCTTCGCGATCCAAATAGCGCTTGCCGATCCGGATTGGGGAGCGGTCATCAATGGCTTCGCCCCGACAACCGAGATCGTGACCAATCCCGAGATGCTCTATCTCGCTCTCGGTATCCTCGGCGCGACCGTCATGCCCCATAATCTCTATCTACACTCAGGCATCGTGCAGACGCGTGCCTACGGCGAAAACCTGCACCAAAAGCGTGAGGCTTTAAAGTTCGCGACCATCGATTCGACGGTCGCGTTGATGTTTGCGCTGATGGTCAACGCCTCGATTCTCATACTTGCCGCAGCGACCTTTAACAAAACAGGCCGCTTGGATGTCGCCGAGCTTGGCGAAGCCCACACTCTGCTGGCACCACTGCTTGGCCTCGCAATCGCACCGACCCTATTCGGCATCGCGCTCTTGTGCTGCGGCATCAATTCGACGGTGACGGCGACACTGGCAGGGCAGATTGTCATGGAAGGCTTTCTCAATATCAAATTGCCACCCTGGCTCCGCCGGATGATCACGCGGGCGATTGCGATCGTACCAGCGGCCATCGTGACGATTTGGTACGGCGAAAGCGGCACGGCACGGCTCCTGATCCTCACCCAAGTTGCACTCAGCCTTCAGCTGTCTTTTGCAGTGTTTCCGCTGGTCATGTTCACGGCCGACAAATCCAAGATGGGGGAACTTGTCGCGCCGCGATGGCTGATCGCTTTTGCCGCATTGATCGCGGTTGTGATTGCCGCACTGAACCTCAAGCTATTGTTCGATTTTGTCCTTAGAGCACCGTCCTAGCGCCGAACGCGACTGGTCAAAGAGGCTTGTGATGACCAACCACATCGAGGACCAATGCCGAGCGCACCACATCCGACTGACCGGCCAGCGCAAGCTGATTGCTCGGGCAATTTCCGACGCGGGCGACCATCCCGACGTTCAGGAACTTCACCGTCGCGTCGCGATGCATTACGAAAGGATATCTCTTGCTACCGTGTATCGGACGGTTAAGCGCCTGGAGAACGTCGGGATCGTCGAACGCCATACCTTCCGCGATGGCCCTGCCCGCTATGAAAGGACGGCCAAGAGGCACCACGATCATCTGATCGATATGGCGAAAGGCTCGGTGATCGAGTTCCAGTGCCCGAAAATTGAACGCTTGCAAGCCGCAATCGCTCGTCGCCTCGGCTACCGGCTCGTTGGCCATCGATTTGAGCTATACGGACTTCGGATCGGTTCCGAGCGAAGTAAAGGTTGATCTATCGGATTGGCCGCGATGAAGACCGGCAAGTCGCGACTGAGGCGAATTTCATACGGATCTGACGTCCGCTATCAGGTTCTCTACGATCTCGCCGCAATCGAGCTGAACCACGAGGCCCATGCTGAACACGGCGAAGTGGTCGTCTCAAGCTCAGTCCGTCGCCTTCTTCGCGTCATTGCGCGGGTGCGCGACACTGCCATTCAACACAATCGCATCACATGAGGGCCTGACCCATGACCGGCAATTTGTTTTCCATAGTCCGCAACGGTATCTCCGACACCTCGGCGCCCTTCATCGTCTCGCCGGACGGCCGCAACCTGACGTACGGCCAGGCATTTGCCGATGCGGGCCGACTGGCCAATCTGTTGGTCGCCCACGGCGTCAGAGCCGGTGATCGCGTAGCCGCGCAAGTCGAGAAGTCGCCCGAAGCGATCGTGCTCTACCTGGCGTGCCTTCGTGCAGGCGCCGTCTATCTGCCACTTAACACAGCCTACACCCTGAATGAGCTAGAGTACTTCTTAGGGGATGCTCAGCCGGGACTCGTCGTGTGTGATCCTGCCCGGCTGGACGACATGACTGCGCTCGTCGGAAAGCTCGGTGTCGGATCGGTCGAAACCTTGGCCGCAAGTGGCGCAGGGTCTCTGACTGACGGCGCAAGCAGCAACTCTGACGACTTTGCGGACGTAGGACGCAGCAGCGACGATCTGGCGGCGTTCCTCTACACGTCGGGCACGACCGGCCGTTCCAAGGGCGCGATGCTGACGCACGGCAACCTGGGGTCGAACGCATCCGTATTGAAGGACTACTGGCAATTCACCAAGGACGACGTGCTGCTGCACGCCCTTCCGATCTTTCACACGCACGGCCTGTTCGTTGCCACCAACGTGACGCTGCTGGCCGGTTCGTCATTGATCTTCCTGCCAAAGTTCGATCCGAACGAGATGTTCCGCCTGATGCCGCAGGCGACCAGCATGATGGGCGTGCCGACGTTCTACACGCGGCTACTGCAGGACGTCCGGCTCACCAAAGAGACGACGGCACACATGCGCCTGTTCGTCGCCGGTTCAGCGCCCCTGCTGGCCGAAACGCATCGCGAGTGGGAACAGCGCACGGGGCATCGCATTCTCGAACGCTACGGCATGACAGAAACCAACATGATCACGTCGAACCCGTACGACGGCGCGCGCGTGGCAGGGGCCGTCGGCCTGCCGCTTCCGGGCGTCGCGGTGCGCATATGTGATCCGGAAACTGGTGCGGAAATCCCAGCCGGCGATGTCGGGATGATCCAGGTCAGGGGCCCAAACGTGTTCAAGGGCTACTGGCGGATGCCCGAAAAGACTAAGGCCGAGTTCACCCATGACGGCTTCTTCATCACCGGAGACCTAGGCAAGATCGAACCAAACGGTTACGTCTCGATCGTCGGACGCGGCAAGGATCTCGTGATCTCAGGTGGCTACAACGTCTATCCCAAGGAAGTCGAGAGCGAGATCGACGCCCTCGACGGCGTGCTGGAGAGCGCTGTAATCGGCCTACCGCATGCGGAATTCGGCGAGGGCGTAACCGCCGTAATCGTGCCATCGAAGGCGGCCGCACTCGACGAGAAGAGCGTCCTTAAACAGCTCGACGGAAAGCTGGCCAAATATAAACTTCCTAAGCGCGTCCTGTTTGTCGATGCGCTCCCACGTAACACCATGGGTAAGGTGCTGAAGAACGAACTGCGTGAAACGTATAAGGGGCTCTACTCTCTTGAGTGCACCGGATAAGGCTGAAGGTCTAAGCCCCCCCGACAATCCGCTCGGTGCTTCACGTCCGTTGTGGGTCAACTGCACGCATTCAGGCGATGTCCGAAGCTGGGCCATGAGCGGTCAAAGACGCGGCGCACAAAGAACATAGCGATCAATGAGAAAGGCGTGAGGTTCGAAACCTGTGCAACCCGCTTAGCTGGCGGCTTGACGTGCGAGCGTCGGGAATGTGGACGCATTGATAGCCACGACCTACCGACGAGTGGGACTTCATTTTAACTTGCCGGACCGAACCTACTCCGCATTGCTCACTGCAGCATAACGCCTGTTAATGCCGCAACTTCGTCTCTCGTCACCCCGGTTGCCAACTCACGCAGCTTGAGACCACCCTTGCCAACCTCCATCACTGCCAGATCGGTAATGATCAAGTTGACCACGCCGACACCCGTCAACGGCAATGTGCAATTGGGCAAGATCTTTTTGTCGATCGAGCCGTCCTTTTTCTTCGCGATGTGCTCCATGACGACGACGACACGTTCCACGCCTGCAACGAGGTCCATCGCGCCGCCCATACCCTTGACCATCTTGCCTGGGATCATCCAATTGGCAAGATCGCCTGTCTCCGAAACCTGCATGGCGCCCAGGATGGCGAGATCAATGTGGCCGCCCCGGATCATCGCAAAGCTGTCTGCCGAAGAGAAGAAGCTCGAGCCCGGCAACGTCGTAATGGTCTGCTTACCGGCATTTATGAGGTCGGCGTCGACTTCAGAGTCCGTGGGAAAGGGGCCAATGCCGAGCAAGCCATTTTCAGATTGCAGCATAACGCTCATTCCGTCCGGAATGCAGTTCGCGACGAGCGTCGGCAATCCGATGCCGAGATTAACGTAGTAACCATCACGCAGTTCCATTGCGGCACGCGCCGCCATCTGTTCACGGGTCCAGGCCATTAAATATAATCTCCAGTTCAAACCGTGCGGACGGTGCGCTGTTCAATGCGCTTCTCAGGAGTGGCATTGAGGATGATGCGCGCTACGAAAATACTGGGCGTGTGGACGTCGTCAGGGGCGATCTCACCGACTTCGACCAGACGCTCGACCTCGGCGATAGTGACTTTGCCTGCCGCCGCGACCATTGGATTGAAATTGCGCGCTGTCATCCGGTAGACGAGGTTGCCGGCTTTGTCGCCCTTCCAGGCTTTGACCAGCGAGACATCGGCTTTGAGGCCGCGCTCCTGGATGTATTTCTGGCCGTCAAATTCGGCAACGACTTTACCTTCGGCGACGAGCGTGCCGTAGCCGGTCTTGGTGTAAAAAGCCGGGATGCCTGCGCCACCGGCGCGCAGTCGCTCGGCTAGCGTCCCCTGTGGCGTGAACTCCAGTTCCAACTCACCTGCGAGATACTGACGTTCGAATTCCTTGTTTTCGCCGACATAGGACGAAATCATTTTCCTGATTTGCCGGGTCTCCAAGAGCTGGCCAAGACCAAATCCGTCCACACCGGCATTGTTCGAAATTGCTGTTAAGTTCCTGACGCCAGAATCCCGCAGGGCCGCTATCAGGGCTTCGGGTATGCCACACAAGCCAAATCCACCAACCGCAATCGTTTGTCCATCACTTACAACGCCCGCCAGCGCGGCCTTTGCATCCGAGAATACTTTGTTCATGTGTCCTTTCGCCATACCTCTTCGTGTTGCAACAAATTGCTGAGACTGCTCCCTATTGAGCTGTCCATCCCCCGTCGATGCTGATCGATGTACCGCGAATCTGGGCCGCCGCGTCCGAAGCGAGAAAGAGAACGACGCCACCGATATCCTGAGGAGTAGCGAACGCAAGGGATGGCTGCTTCTCAGCAAGCAGCCGTGTTTGCGCCTCAGCGATCGGAATACCTTCCCTTGCCGCGATCGCGTCGATTTGCTTTTGCACCAAAGGTGTGAGCACCCAGCCGGGACAAATCGCATTGCATGTGATGCCGGTTGTTGCCGTCTCGAGGGCTATTACCTTGGTTAGCCCTACGACCCCGTGCTTGGCCGCCACGTAAGCCGCCTTTTGCGCCGAAGCGACGAGACCATGCGCCGACGCAATGTTGATAATTCTGCCCCAACCGCGCCGCCGCATACCAGGCAGAGCTGCGCGGATGGAATGAAAACAAGATGATAGGTTGATGGCAATCACGGCGTCCCACTTTTCCGGCGGAAAATCCTCAATCGGGGCGACGTGCTGGATGCCCGCATTGTTGACGAGAATATCGATGCCCCCGAACTCTCCTTCAGTTGCGGCGACCAACTTGCCCACGTCAGTGCTTTTGGACATATCGGCGGGATTGAAGCCGACCTTTACCTTGTACTCGGCTGCAATCTCGGTTCGCAGCCGTCCAATCTCAGCAGCATCACCAAAGCCGTTGAGCATTACGGATACACCCTGACTGGCCAACGCCTTCGCGATACCCAGTCCGATGCCGCTGGTCGAGCCGGTGACGAGGGCCGTCTTGCCTGTCAGTGGCATGCTGATTTGTTCCCTGTCCGGACAAAATCTGCGTTGATGCCGTTCATGAATCTGGTCCTACGCCCGAAGGGCTTCTTAATCACAGCAATCATTTAGTCCGTTTAGCCGAGCCCACTCAAGTACACCAGCACAACTCAATCGCGCTCAACAAGTTCGTAGCTAAAGTTCAAATGTCTTGCGAGTTCGGTCTGTCCGCCCAATACGTGGGCACTCTTGACTTTTTGCGCAAGAAGGCCGTGAGAGGTCGGCCGTCTCATACTAGCGGCCGCGAAATCGAACATCCCGATGCTCCTTATGCTTTGCTAATCCACGGCGAGAATGAAATTGCGCACAGCCGGGTAGATCTCGTTCTACCAGCGTTTGCCGTTGAACGTGCCGTAGTGTCCGACATTGGCCTGAAGGTGGTGGCGCTTCAGGTGCGGCCGCAGAGTGCGGTTACCTTCGGGTTACAGGTTAAGGCCGACCGAGGTTGGGTCTGCAAGCTTGTGGCTTGTGAAAGCTAGTGTCCGCTATGCGATGTAGACCTGCCACTGTGCGGACATCGCCGCTAGGGCAACCCTTGACCCACTACGGACATCGGCAGCACTGGCTGCTCGCGGTCTCTGGACGCTTGCCCCGAGCAGGGTAGCCGGTACGGTGGGACACCGATCGCGGCTTTGGTGGCGCGAATACGCTCTCAGCTCTCGGCGGGCCAATGCCTGCTTGTGGAGGAACGTCATTTCCCTGTGCCGCCAACCTTCGACCTACCAACTCGAAGGATGAGCACGCCGGTGTGACTGCATTCCAAGGAACAGCAACCATAAAACAAAAACTGCTCAGCTGCGCGCTGCTATTGCTGACGGTCGGCGCGACATTCTTTGACACGCTCGTACTCACGATCAATTCGTGATCAGCGCAGCGAGTGCCAATTCATTCCCTGAGCCCAAGTGGGACGCGAAATCGCTGGCGGCGCTGACCGACCAGTACAACCGCGAGTTCGCGAAGTTCGACCAGTATCCGGACGGCTCGATGGCACCGCGCGGCAGCTAAGCGTCACTTGGACGCTTATGGGGCTCAATTGAGCGAGCGCGAGGACAAACTCCCCGCCCCGCTCCAATTCCGGCGGCCCGCGCTTCACTGGCCACGGGCCGGGCTGCAATGGCGTAGTATGCAATCGTGCAGTAACGCCATTGCGCGGTTCTGCTCGCCGCCGAGATGGGCAAGGTGGAACGAGCTGGCATACGACATCGCCCTCGGCAGCAGGCAACGCATGCGGCCGGCCTCGACCCAGGTTCTGGCGTAGTGTGTCGGCAGATGCCCCAGGTGAGTTCCGGATAGAATGAGAAGGGCCAGGCTCTCCATATGAGAGGTCAGTGCCGCCGTCGGCCAGTCGATACCTTTTGGTTGTTGCCAGTCTTTCGTATAAGCGCGTGCGGCATAGCGATGGCGCCCCTGCAAGGCTTTGTGCAGCCCGCGTTCGGGTGCATCGAACAGCTGATGTCTGCTTCCACAGTATAGCGACTGCTGCTCGTCGAATAACTGGATCGACGTGATCGAGGGATGCGTGTCTTCGAGCGGCGTAAGGATGAGTTGATAGCGACCATCGAGAAGCCGTTGTCGCAGATCGTGGGGCGAGGAAATATCAATATGCACGATGACGCCGGGTGCGGCCCTGGAGAAGTCACCGAGTGCCATGTGCAAACTGAGATCCGGGTTCGTGTGCATTGCATCGACGGTACCAAAATGGACGGCTCCCGTCAGTTCGCCGCGCACCGAGCCGACTATGCTCGAAAAATTCTCGACCGAACGGAAGAGGTTGAGCGAGGCCTCGTGAATGCGGGCGCCGTCGGGCGTAAGCGAGAACCCCTTTCGCCCGCGATTGCATAATCGTACCCCGAAGCGTGTCTCCAGATTGGCGATGTGATTGCTGATCGTCGCCGGTGACAATCCAAGATCAGATTGTGCAGCAGCAAATCCCTGCTGGCGTACCACAGCCTGGAATATTCGCAGCAAACTGATGTCCGTATCGGCCAAGGCCGACGCATACTTGCGAGATGGCATACTTTGAAGAATATCAAAGTAAGCACTGACACTAAAGCATTTTTGATTGTGTTGCGACCGGTTAGAATTGGTACAACAGGCGACCGATAATGGCTGAATCCAAGGCTCTCGGGGGCGCAATGGCCAATAATCACGGCTATCAATCTGGACGGCTCGACCTGCCGTTCGTCGGCATTTGCACGTTTGGCAAGTATCCACTTTGTCTCGACTGGGATCGGATCGAGGCTAACGTTGCGGTCCTCGGGGCTCCCTATGATTTCGGAACACAGTGGCGTGCTGGCGCTCGCTTCGGCCCCCGTGCCATACGGGAGGCATCGACCCTATTCGCATTCGGGCACGGCGGTGCGTACGACCATGAGGACGATGTCGTCTATTTGCCAGCCGACAGCGCCCGCATCGTCGATATCGGGGATGCCGACATCGTGCACACCGACACAACAAAAAGCCATGCCAACATTGAGTTTGGCGTACGCAAAATTCTTTCTGCGGGCGCACTGCCAGTCGTTCTCGGCGGCGACCACTCAGTCAACATCCCTTGCATCAATGCCTTTGATGGCGAGGAACCCATCCACATTGTACAGATCGACGCGCATCTCGATTTCGTCGACGAGAGGCACGGCGTTCGCTACGGCCATGGCAATCCGATGCGTCGCGCCGCAGAGAAGGACTATGTGACGGGACTTTCGCAAATTGGCATCCGAAACGTCTCCTCCACGGCACGCGAGGGTTATGAGGACGCGCGCCGCATGGGATCGAACATCCTGTCCGTTCGCCAGTTCCGCAAGATGGGCGTTAAGGCGGTCCTCGCGAGCATCCCCGCCGGCAAGCGGTATTACCTTACGATCGATATTGACGGCTTCGATCCCTCGATCGCTTCTGGCACCGGAACGCCGTCACACGGCGGTTTTTTCTACTATGAAGGATTGGAGCTCATCGCAGGTCTCGCCAAGCGAGGCACGATCGTTGGCATGGACCTCGTCGAAGTGGCGCCGGACTACGATCACAGTGGTTCAACCGCCATCCTTGCTGCGCAACTGCTCATGAATGCGATCGGAAGAATCTGCATCAAAAGCAATCGCCGATCAGAAGCGATGATTAGCAACTAGTTTTTTTAATAAGAACGATACGAGGAGACGCACAGATGGATAGCCAAGCAGATATCGAACGCGCGCAGGATCTAGAAAGACGCATACGCACCTACGAGGAAATGGAGAACACCAACAACTGGCCGGGTGCGCTGACGGCTACCGACTACATCGCGATGATAGTGATGACGCTGGTATCGGTGATCTCGTTCTATCTGTGGGGGTACTGTCATGGCAGCGAATAGTGGAGTTGAGTTCAAGTACAGCCTAGAAGCAGAACGCGGTGACACTCCCCTCCTACCGAGCGAACGCATGTGGGGATTCTGGGAATTCACCTATGCCAACTGTGCCCTGGCGATCGCTACCTGGGCCTTTCTGATCGGTGGCGCGACGGCGCTGTTTGTCGGACCCAGGGAAGGTATCGCCGCCATCGTCATTGGCAACATTATTGGCGTCCTGCTTGCAACGTTTTCAACCTGCGTGCCTTGCGGCAAGTACGGCACCGAACAGTTCACCTTCGTGCGCACCATGTTTGGCAGCAACGGCAGCCGATTGGTCTACGTGTTGGCGGTCGTGTTCCTGACCATGGGCTGGCTGGCGGTTCTGGGGCTGATGTTCGGTCGCTCGATCGACGGTGTGGCCGGGTTGCTCTCTGAGCACAAGCCCGACCCGTATGGAATGCTGGTCCTGGTCGCGAGCTTCTTGGCAATCCTAGTGACCGGCTTTGTGGTCGCCAAGGGACCAACCTCGATCAAGGTGTTTAACACCGTAGTCGCTCCGGCACTGATCGTCATCATGGGCGTCATGCTTTACATGATCCTGAGCAAACACAGCTGGGCTGAGTTTGATGGTACTGCCAGCACTGGGTGCGCCCTCCCCAGACAAGCGCACCAACTTCATGATCGCGGTGGAAGTGAACATGGCCGCAGGCTTTTCGTGGTGGCCTTACGTTGGCAACCTGGCCAGGCTGAGCAAAAATGAAAGGACGGCTTTCTGGCCAAACATCATCGGCATCTTTGGCGCTGCGTCATTGGGCGAGGTTGTTGGCTTGCTGGCCGCCGCCGCGCTCGGCAACAGTGATCCGACCATCTGGATGGCCCAAATCGGTGGTTTGACGTTTGGAGGTGGTCGCACTCGGCTTCGTGGCCTTTGCTAACGTCACCAGTATGATCAACATCCTCTACACCTCGATCGTCGGCCTGCGCCAGATCGACGGCGAACGCTGCCGGAATGGGGTGGGGACTGTTGGTGGTGCTGTTCTGCGTCGCGCCGGTGGTCCTCGTCTTCTTCACGCCCGGCGTCTATGATGGCTTCTTCATGTTCCTGGTCTGGACCTCGGCATTGAACAGCGCGCTTGCCGGGATCGGCATCGCCGACTACTTCTTCCTGCGGCGGCAGCGGCTCGACCTGCGTGCCCTGTACGCGCCGGGCCACAGACTTCGCCCTACCACTTCTGGCGCGGCTTCAATCCCATCGCCCTCGTCGCGCTGGCGGTTGGCGCCATCGTCTACGTGGTGGTGTTCAACCCGCTGTCGCTCGCCAGCGCCGGCCGTTCACCTTTATCTCCGCCTCTATCCCGTCCTGCGTGATCGCAGGCGTCGTCCATTTCGTCCTGACCAAAGTGTTTGCGGAAAGGATGGACTGGGGCGCCTATGCGAAGGCCTAATCCGTTGCAACCCTTAGCCCCGATCCCAATATTCAAAGGGCAAATCATGTCTGAACAGCGTTTCGATTACATTGTCGTCGGTGCGGGCTCGGCCGGGTGCGTGCTTGCGCGGCGACTGAGCGAAGACCCAGAAATTCGAGGTTTTGTTGATCGAAGCGGGACCCCGTGACTGGAATCCCATGATTCACTTTCCGACCGGCGAGATCTACACGATCGGGAGTTCCGTCGACTGGAAGCTGAAATCCGAGCCAGAGCCACGGTTGGACGGGCAATGTGTATCACTGCCGCGCGGTCGCGTGCTCGGCGGCTCATCCTCGATCAACGGCCAACTCTACGTGCGGGGTCATCCGCGCGACTACGATGATTGGCGGCAGATGGGCAATGCTGGCTGGGATTGGGAGAGCGTTCTTCCCTACTTCAAACGTGCCGAGAGCTGGAGTGGGCCGCCGGGCGAGCAGCGTGGAACATCGGGTCCGTTGCGAACCGCCTTCGGGCGCTACCGTATGCCTTTGTTCGATGCCTTTATCGAGGCGGGACGCCAAGCTGGCTACCCGGTCAATCCTGACTATAACAGCGGCGACCCGGAAGGGTTTGTGTGGAGCCAGTATACCCACACGCACCGCTTTCCGATGCGATGCTCGACTTCGCGTGCTTATCTCTGGCCGGTCATGCGACGCAAGAACCTTACCATTTGGACCGGAGCCAATGTCCGTCGCGTCCGGTTCGACGGGCAACAAGACCACCGGAGTTGAAGTCGAGCGCAACGGATCAAGGCGCCTGGTGAATGCAGGGAGCGAAGTGATATTGTCCGCCGGCGCCTACCATTCGCCCCAAATTTTAATGGTGTCAGGTGTTGGGCCGCCTGCCATTCTTAATCGCATGGCATCCCGATCGTCAAGGCGCTCGACGGAGTCGGGCAGCAACTTGCAGGATCATTTCGGCTCGTTTGTCCAGCACCGGTGCAAGGAGCCAATCACCTACTACAACATGAGGCAGCCGCTGAAGCTGGCCGGGGCGGCTATACGATACGTGCTGACCGGAGGCGGCCCGCTTTCCGTCTTTCCGATGAATGTCATGGCCTTCATCAAGAGCGATGCAGCACTCGAGCGCCCGGATATCCAGTTTTATCTGGTGCCTTCCGCGGTCAACCCTGCCAAGGTCGGCGGATCCCTGGCCTCATTTCCATGGCTACAGTTTGCATTGGTGCCCCCTCAGGCCAGAATCCCGCGGCCACCTCGAATTGGCGTCGCCAGACCCAGCGCATCCGCCCCGCATCTTTCACAACTATCTTGGAAGCGAGCGCGACAGATCGCTCAATCGAACCGCTTTTCGCATCGCGCGGGAGCTTCATGCACAGTCGGCATTTGATCGCTTTAGAGGCGAAGAGCTGGTGCCGGGCCGCGAGAAAGTGACCGATCGAGACCTCGACGCGGCCACTGCAGAGTACTTTTCGACCCATTATCACCCGGTGGGAACATGCAAGATGGGGCACGACGCCATGTCGGTAGTCGACGATCAGCTCCGCGTTCTCGGCGTCAAGGGGCTGAGGGTTATCGATGCCTCGATCATGCCGACGCTCGTGGGTGCAAACACGAATGCTCCCACGATCATGATTGGCGAAAAAGGCGCCGATCTGGTTCTCGGCAGGGAGGCACTGCGCACTCAGATTTGGAACGTGCGCGCGTCAGATTCATTGAACGCATCGCTGAAGCGCTGTTTTGAGCGTTTTCTGCACGCGAACGAGGCTGCTGAAGCGCATCCATTTGAGTGCACGCTTTACTCCTAGGAACGCTCAATGATCTCTTCCCATCGCGACTGGCCTGGCCTGACCGACCGAAGGGTCCTGATCACGGGAGCAAGCCGTGGTATTGGCCGTGGCGTTGCGGAAGCTTTCGCTGCCTGTGGCGTCAAACTCCACATATTGGCCGACAATGATGAGATTCACTCGGTGGCTGAAGTCATGGGGCGACCGGGCATATAGTCGACATCACGGACGACGCGGCGGTGAAGCGCGCGGCAGAGAACATCGGCGCACTCGATGTTCTCGTGAACAACGCGGGACTTGAGCGCATAACGCCTCTCGACGATCGAAGTGAAGAAACCGCGGCCGTGTTTCGCCGCATCGTCGACATCAACATCACCGGCACGTTTCTTATGACCAGGGCGGTCCTCCCCTACTTGGCTTCAGGGGGTGTCATAGTGAACACGGCGTCGATCTGGAGCAAAGCCGGAGAAGCACTGTTCTCGGCATACGTCGCCTCCAAACATGCCGTGGCAGGACTGACAAAGGTCTTTGCTAAGGAGCTTGGTCCCCGGGGCATACGCGTCAATGCCGTATGCCCCGGTTGGGTAAGGACCGAGGCGGCGCTCCTTTCTGCCGAACGAATGGCCGCGCTCCAAGGCACAACGAAGGAGATGGTTCTGGCAGATGTATCGGCGGCACAGATCATGCCCGGCGTCATGGAACCAGCCGATGTTGCGAGCCTGTATCTCTTTCTCGCATCGGATCTGTCGGCAAACATCACCGGGCAATCAATCAATGTCGACCGGGGCGAGGTGGCATGGTGAGAGGTTTGCAGGGCCAGCGCGCGCTCGTCACGGGAGCAGCAAGCGGTATAGGCCGAGCCTCTGCTGTAAGACTTAGAGAAGCTGGAGCGACCGTAATCGGCCTCGATAGGCAACGGGCGGACTTGGATGGAGTGCGACAATCTTTCTGGCTGATTTGGCAGATGAGAGCCAAGTCATCCGCTCGATTGGTGAAGTCGCCTCAAAACTCGGCGGCATCGACATCCTTGTCAATTGCGCCGGGATCTTGCGTGAAGCCCCGCTATCCCAGGTCACCGTTGCCGATATTGACTTGCATTTCGCAATCAATGTTCGCGGTACGATCGTAGCAACCCGGGAGTCCCTGAAAGCAATGAAAAAGGGCGCCCGCATCATCAACATCTCTTCTGAGCTTGCCTACCTCGGCAGGCAGAACGCGTCGGTCTATGCAGCCTCCAAAGCTGCGATTCTGGGGCTGACCCGGTCCTGGGCACGCGAGCTCGCACCCGATATCACAGTCAACGCCGTAGCTCCGGGCCCGACCGACACGCCGCTCCTAGCATTCGAGAGCCTGTCGACAACGCAGAAATCACTCGAACTGGCACATCCCCTGAGGACGCCTCGGTCGTCCTGAAGAAATCGGCGATGCGGTTGTGTTTCTGGCTGGTTACGGTGCAACGTTCATCACCGGACAGTGCCTTGGAGTGAATGGCGGAGCCTCGATGACTTGAAACGGTAGAGAATTCCATGATCGCAAATCCAGTTGCCTGGCCGAATGGTGCCAAGTGTGCCGCTTGCGTCACGTTCGACATGGACGCTGACAGCCTCATCCACCTCGACTTTCCCGAAGATGGCAACCGTCGTGTTTCAGCCATATCGATGTTGCGATATGGTCCA
>CAVVRP010000005.1:0-14074 GCA_963750715.1 uncultured Alphaproteobacteria bacterium
TTGCAAAAGGCTGACTTGAGTGGCGCTTGGTGACGACGCCCCCTTTTTCGACTGTAACGCGCCACCTCTGGCCGCTGGCTCCGCTCCGAGCGACGGCATCGACGCACTCATGGCAAGCAACCTTGACGCTACTCAAGCCACTCGACGCTCACGCAACGCACTCAGAGTGGGCGCGATCGGCGGAGGCCGGGCCACGAGTTTCGCCAGGCGCCGTAGGTTCTGCGCGATCGCGGCGAGCGTGAACTCGAATCTGAGCGCCGTGCGGACCTCGCAGACGCAGTCGGCCAAGCCGCAGGATGCGCTTCAAGTGAGCGAACAGCATCTCGATCTTCTTGCGATCCCGCCGCGTTTGCGCGAACGCTTCCGTCTTGGAGAGAGCACGGGCGACATCTCGGGCTTCCTCGTTCACATCGCGTAGGATCCGTCGCGCTGGGGATTCGGGCAGCACTTGGGCTTGAGACGCTCGGATCGCGCGTGACGCCTCGACATCCATGATGACGCCGAACTCACGTCGATGAGATCGTTGTCGGCGTAGGCGAAGAACGCGGCATTGCGTGGAGCGCCTGTCCATTGGGCAACGGGATCTGACGGCGAGATGAACTTCGGTGTCACCGCACTCGCTGTGCCGTACGCCGGATCGTCGAGCGTCGCCAGATACTCTTTGACTGCGCGACTTGCCTGCTCCGGATCGATGTCCTTGTTCCATTCACCGCCCGGAACCGAGCGACGCTCGTTGGCATCCGCCTGGATCAGGCTCGCATCGACCGCAAATCCCTCTCCGCCGACGAGACCGGTTGCGATGCAGGCGCCAACGATGCGCTCGAACACGCGGCGGAAGATGTCGCTGTCACAGAAGCGTTCGTTGCGAGCGCGAGAGAAATGCCGAGTGATCCGGGAGCTTGTCCTCGATGCTCAATCCGCAGAACCAGCGGTAGGCCAGGTTGACCTGCACCTCACGACAGAGCGCCCGCTCCGAGCGGATGGCGAAGACGTAGCCGACGATAAGCATCCCGATCATGAGAACTGGATCGATCGACGGTCGCCCCAAACGAGAGTCTATGGGGCGCTAACTCGGCGTAAACCCAGGACAAGTCCAGAACGGCCGCTCTCGCGCGCACCACGTGATCGTCGGGGACCACGTCATCGAGATCAAACGAATAGAACAGACGCCCCTGATCAAGCTTCTGCCGCCCCTATCATCGCCCGCCCCCACTGACGCCCGCGTCACGGCGACGGAATCACGCTTCGAGCCGGCCTTCAATCGACTTCTGAAACAAAATTGGCCAGGTCCCGTCGCATCTGCCCGACCGTGGGGTCTCGACGCGGTATGACCCGGACATACGATGAGCGAAATCTGACAGTCGAGAGGCCGCGCCCTTCAAACACAAAAGTCGTCGGCACGCGCTTTCATCTCGATCAAGTGTCTCGCGTGGAACAGCGAAGCGAGTAGAGGCGGAAGAAAATGGGGACGTCGGTAGCGCGCAGCGGTGGGCGGGAAACGCGACCGGAGCAGAAACATGCGGGAGTGCCTCCAATGCTCGAACTCGTTCTATTGACCTGTCTTATGGATGATCCTAATCGCTGCCGCGAGGTAAGCCTGACGTATATGGCGGAGGGCCTGTCGCCGATGCAGTGTATCATGATGGCGCCAGTAGAGATTGCGAAGTGGGCCGAGGGCCACCCCAAATGGTTTGCCAAACGCTGGAGCTGCAGGCCTGCAGGCCAGATTGCCGGGATCTAAGGTCCTCCTTCAGGAATGAACTCTAAAGAAGCGCCCAGATGCAGGGAAATGCGATCTCCCCTTGACCAATTCCGGCGATCAAGGGCTAAAAGCGCGCCGGGTAGCAGCCAAGTCTAAACGCCAATCCATACCCGTACGACCGGTCACCACGAAGGTCGCACGGAATATGAGCAGTGAGTTAGGTTTCTCGATGCACAGGCCATGAAGCGCCAGGTATTCCTGACCATGCGCCTGCTGTTCGAGCGTCTTGCCGAGCGTCAACCTGTTCTGTTGGTCTTTGAAGACTGGCACTGGGTCGACCAGTCATCGGTCGCGCTGTGCGAGCATCTGATTCCTCTTGCAATGAACCTGCCGGTTTCGTTTTGGCTTGTTACGCGAAGCGAGCCACCCGAGCCTGCCGAGCGCCTGAGGACGACTGTGGCAGCATTACAGGAAATCAAGCTGAAAGAAATCGCACGAGTCGCGTCCGCTTGTAGAGCATAAGCGGCCATCCGCTGCGCTTTGCTAATTCGGCAGCAATCGACGGATAAGCTGGCTGACGCGATGTCAGCCGCCTCTACTCTTCACAGGACGACCAATTTGCTTCGTCCGTCCCATCGGGCTGCTCATTTTTTTCCGCATGTGGCAAATACCACAGCCCGGGTTGGCGATGGCCCTCATGATCCAACCAGCATCAAGGAACGGTGCTGGACACAACCGAACCCTAGGATCACGAGGAGACCGCCATGACCATCCGCAAGAACATCCTTTCCGCTCTCGCCCTCTCTGGCCTTTTTATCGCTGCCAATACGGGCGCTTCGCTCGCTGGCGACGCACGGGCTTTCAAGCCTGGCCACGGCATCAGCTTCGGCGCTGGTGAACAGCACGCCGTTGCCTACTTCACAAACGATACCGGCCGCTGCAACCTTGTCCTGACGCTTGCCACCGAGCCGAACTGGGACGATGCCGCGAGCTTCACTGCAATTCGCCACGAGGCCGCTGTCGCCGCCGGTCAGTCGACCCGTTATTCCCAGGATGGACATGAGTTCGAGTTCGGCTGCGCAGCAGATGCTCAGGCCATGAATTTCAAGGCGTTGAAGGCCGTCGCTTCCGGCAAGATCGACTAAAGCGAGGTCCCCTTGCTCGGACTTCGTGTTGAAGCGCGCAGGCTTGGTCTTGCCGCGCATTGGCGGGCCGCTAGCGGAATCTAACCTCCACCGCTAGCGGTCTCCGTCCGTCGCTCAGTAAGTGCAGTGACCAGATAAGAATTGAAATCTCTTGTCTACCCTCGGCTCATCAGGCGGGTTTTTTGCATTTTAGTGCTCACACCGCATGACAGGCGCGCGCAGCTGACCGGTCCGCCCGGACTTAACCAGTTGAGTGACTTTCAAGGTATTGAGTTTATGTAGCGAACGAGGCATCGCCATCTCCAATGGCCCCAACGGCTTGCGGTGGATTGGGAAGGAGACGAGCGGACAAAAGCTCTGGAAAATCCCTGCATTTCATCCAGTTCGCGAACACTAACGGATGACCGTGGACCGCAGTCCGGCGGACACGACGTCCGCTGCGCCGGGCGGCCTTTATGCGCTGCGGGCGAGAAACACGCAATTGCGCTCATGACCTAGGGATCTGAGTAACGCCAACTCTTGACAGTCAGGTTGGTCGTGGTGACGGTTTTTCTTCGTTGGTCGAGATTTCTGCGTCGTTGCGACCTTTCGCAGGGAGGCTCTCGCTCCCTCCGGCGTCACGCAGAGGCGAGTGTCCTGCGGGCGAGGAATAGGTTGGCGAGCGCGAGCAGCGCGAAGACTTGTGCGCCGTTCTTGGCGATGCCGCGATAGCGAACTTTGCGATAGCCAAACTGGCATTTCATCACGCGGAATACGTGCTCGACCTTGGCGCGGATTTTCCCGAACCGGCGGTTGCGTCGGCGTTGCGATACCGGCAGGTGGCGCCCCGGTTTGGCTTTCGCCTTCACGGCCCACAAAACGCCCGCTGCTTCCGCCTGCCGTTGCTTCTTGTCGCTGGCGTAGCCCTTGTCGCCGTACACGGCCACGTCGTCCTCGCGGATCAGACGGTCCATCACCTTCGCGTCGTGTACGCTTCCGGTCGTTACGCCCGCCGTGTGAACGAGCCCGCTCTTGGCATCGACACCGATGTGGGCCTTCATGCCGAAGTACCACTGGTTGCCCTTCTTCGACGAGCGCATCTCGGGATCGCGGCGGCCCGCCTCGTTTTTCGTCGACGGCGATGCCGCGATCAGCGTCGCATCCACGATCGTGCCGCCACGCAGCAGTGCGCCGCGCGCTTCCAGGTGCTCGGCGACGGCCGCGAATACAGCCTTTGTCAGATCGTGGCGCTCCAACAGATGCCGGAAATTCAAGATCGTCGTCTCGTCGGGGATGGCGTCGCGACCGAGTTCCAGCCCTGCGAACGTGCGCATCGAGCAGATGTCGTAAAGGGCCTCCTCCGCACCGGGATCGGAGAGGCTGTACCACTGCTGCAGACAATAGATCCGCAACATCACTGCCAGTGGAAACGGCCGCCGCCCGCCGTTCGGACCAGCCTTCGGATAATGCGGCTCGATCACAGCTTCGAGCGCTACCCAAGGCACCACGGCCGACATCTCGGCCAGGAACACATCGCGCTTCGTGCGCTTCTTCTTGGCCGCATAGTCGAGCGACGCAAAGCTCAGCTGGTCCATCGGAGCGCTCCTCAAATCAATGATCCAAGTGTGCCATGATCGCGAGGTTGTTCAGAGGTTCCCTAGCATCAGCGCCGGGACAAGGTGCTGCCCTGCCCGTGGATGATCGCCGCCCGGGCCAGGAGACACAGAACCACCGCATTGAGAACGTGCCAGACGAAATGAGTTCCCAGCGACCGGCTGGCGGTCCGCGTCATCGCGCACAGTTCGAAGTCGAGCGTCCGCATCGAAAGTGACATGGCGAACACGATCCCCGCCGCAATCACCGGCCACGCGGCCGGGTGGCGGCGCCACAACAGGCCAGCGCCGACAATCCCGAGAGCGCCCAGCGCCGGCAAATAGGCAAGAGAGCCGTTGAAGCAGGGCCGACCGGCCGCCAGCGTGATCGGCAGAAGGGCCGGATCGCACGGAATTGATCCCGCCATGCGCAGGGAGACGAGAAACAGGGCCACGGCGCCGGCTACGGCAAACCAGTTGAGTTGTAGGAACCGGCGCGACGCGTAAGCGACATAGCCGATCATGAAGAGACCGATCGGCGCGGTATCGGCGACGGCGGCCCAGCGCGTCGCGTAGGTGTGGAACAGAAAGCTGCCGGCGCCGATCACACCGATCAGCATCACGAGGCCCCATTCGGGATGACGCGATTGGCTAGCGGGACTTCGGGCAAGCAGGATGCCGCATGCGATGGCGGCAACGAAGAATGCTGTATTCGATAACGCATTGAGCGGCTCGGCCCAGAATGCCGGATCGCCAGCACGTTCGCAGTAGGCGAAGAACTTCTCATTCCACATGCTGGCGTCCCAGGTTGGCTGTCGAAGCAAAGTAGCCGTCTGCAGCAACGAGTGGCAAACCCGCCTTGCTTCAGCGAGGGAACCACCCGGCCGTCGCAGCGCCGATGGCGTGGTCGACCGCCCTGGCTGCCCTACCGATCAGATAACGGCTGACATGGGAAGTTCAAATCGGGGGCGATTATCCGCCCCGGCGATGCGGCGCGCTACATCAGCACGACGTGTCAGTTCGAGGCGCGCTGGTCGGGCTCGTCGATGGATCTGTACTTGCTGCTGGCTCCATTCAGCATCAGGGACAGAAGCTCTTCGGGGCTTTCTATGTCGATCGTATGCGGGTGCTCGGGATCGGTCGCACCGACCAGATCCGAGCGCACATCGCCATCCGGCGTCATGAACAATGTGCGCGGCACGTAAGTGCCGTCTGGTGCGAACGCTCCGTTCGTCAGTTTGTCTGCGTCCGCATCGACAAGAACCATCACATAGTCACGCGACGCTTCGACAATGCGCGGATCCTTGAACACTTCGCGGTACTGACGGCAGGCCGTGCACCAAGGGGCGTGGAATACCATCAACACCGTCTTCCCGGTCGCGATCGACTTCTGAACTCCAGCACGCACATCGAGCCATTCGATCGCCGGGGCATTCCAGTCTTCGGCGGCATCCGCGCTACGGGCAGCTGCCGGCTGGACCACCAAGGCCAGAACCAGCCCCGTAAGCAGGGCTGAAACGATGAAGTGGACCAATTTCATGAGTTACCTTAATTGAGGATGGTTTGTGGCAACCTACATCCCCCGTTTACGCGGCAAAAACAAGATGGATCGGTGACTGCCGAACTGGTGCCGCCGGCGCGAACCCGCATCATGCCGCGAATATGACGTCGGTCGCACGCAGCGAAAGGGCGGCGATCCCCTCGAGCAGGATCTCGTTGCCCCCGAATTCGACAACTGCGCCGGCCACTGACCCGCTGATATCGAGATCGGCAAACTTTGCCGGACCCGCCCCGGCATCGAACACGATCTTGTCCTGCCCGCGACGGAAATCCTGAACGGTATCGCGTCCCCAGCCCGCTTCGACGACAATCATATCCGAGCCTGAACCGGCGATAATGGGATCTGCTTCCAAGCCGCCGCGAATGGTATCGTTTCCGGCGCCGGCCATGAAGATGTCGGCACCGCGCCGCCAAACAACCTCTCGAAGCCGTCACGGCCATCGAGGCGGTTCACACCGGCATCGCCACCGATCGGTCGCCAAAAGAGGTGCCGATCACGGCTTCGACTGAAATGAGGTCTGCAATCGGCGAGTTCACACTTCCCAGCACGCTCACCTCGGCGCCAGTAGCAGCAAGATCGATGTTTACGGCTGTGCCAATCCTCGAGAAGTCCGTGGCCTGCCGGATGTCGACCCAGTGCGGCCATTGTCGGCGACGGTTCCCCTTGATTCACGATGTGCAAGGTAAGGCTGCGAATTTCGTAATCGTCGGTCTGCACGACGATGCCCGACGCGCCATTCGTAATCGTCAACATCGTGCGCTCCCCCGCTTGCCAGAGGCGAGAGAGCAACAAGCCGCCGGCGAGCAAAACGAGTTAAGAAGCGCGCTGAATTGTCCTGTGCGCTAACGCGCAGGCAAACTGACCAGGCAGGTCAAGTATTTGGAATCCCGACGATAGATAAACCGAACATCTTGCAGCGCAGCATTCCGGCTCCAATCCCGACCCGGGCAGATTGACGCGATGGGGTTGCCGCTTTCTTCTTTTTGTCGCTTTTCGGGGGCCAGTGCGACCCCGCGTAAACGAAACTAGAAGGGAAAATAACAGATGAGACTAAGTGTATTAGCCGCAGGCGCTGCGTTGTTGGTTGCAGGTCTTTCGGCACCCGCAGAAGCTCGCCGTTATGAAGGCTCCAATCGTGACTGGTCCGGGCAAGGGACCTACTCGACATACGGCGAGCGCAACGATCGTGCCTATCGCAAGCAACGCACGGCACGCAACGGCAACAATCGTAGAGCACACAGCGGCGTCGGTGGACGCCCGAGCAGATGGTGCGGCTGGTGGATGCGGACCCAAAAGGGCGGTGGCCCGGAATACAACCTCGCTGCAAACTGGCGCAACTACGGTAGCTCGGCGTCGGCTCAGGTCGGCGCGGTGGTGGTATGGCCACACCATGTCGGCATGATCACGGGCCGTGCAGCAAACGGACAATGGATCGTGAAGTCGGGCAACGACGGCGGCCGCGTCCGCGAGCGCGCGCGCTCGGTCTCCGGCGCCGTGTTCCGCATTTAGGCATTCGGCACTTCAGTCAGGTCGCATTACGACGGGCCGTCCCCTCCATGGGACGGCCCCCTCTTTCGTTAAAGGATGTCGCGCAGCCGGTAGTAGAGCATACCCAGGGCGAGCATCTGGTTCCCCGCCCAGCGGCCGACCGGCAGATGCCAGTGACCGATGCGATCGAAGAGATCGAACTTCTCCATCGTGCCGCACATGGCGTCCGATACGATTTCCGCGGCGATGTGCGTGGCATTGACGCCGTGGCCGCAGTAGCCCTGGAGATAGTAGAGGTTCGGCTCGAGCCGGCCGATGGCCGGTACGCGTGTCAGCACGATGCCGATGCGGCCGCCCCAGGCGAAGTCGATACGCTTGTTGGCCAGCTGCGGGAAGATCGCCACCATGCGCGGACGCAAGGACGCCCCCAGGTCGCGCGGGTCGCGATTGGAGTAGTTGCAGCGCCCGCCAAACAACATGCGGTTGTCCGCCGAGAGGCGAAAATAGTCGAGCACGACATTACTGTCGGCGACCGCTAGATCACGCGGATTGATCTCGTCTACAGCGGCTTTGCTCAACGGCTCGGTGGCAATGATGTAGCTGCCGGTCGGGAACTGCAATCCGCGCAGACGGCCGCGCTCGAAATTATGACCCGTATCACCGGCCAGCACGACGCTCTTTGCGTCGACCCGCCCCATCGCCGTAGTCACGCAAGGTTTGGCGCCGCCCGCGATCGACAGCGCCGGGCTGTCTTCGAAGATCTTGACGCCGAGCCCGGCTGCCGCGCGGGCCTCGCCCAGGCAAAGGTTGAGCGGATGCAGATGTCCTGACCGGCGATCGATCAGCCCACCGTGATAGACTTTCGTACCGAGCACCCGACCGATGTCTTTAGGCTCGACGATCTCAAAAAAATCGCCGAAGCCTTCTTCCGCCATGTGCTTGGCATGGGCGCGCAAGCCATCCATGTGGCGCGGTTTTGCTGCCGCCTCCATCCAACCGAGCTTCAGATCGCAGGCAATGGCGTACTTCTCGACGCGCTCGCAGATGATCTCATTGCCGCGATAGCGGATATCGCGCAGAAGCCGCGCGCCGGCCGGGCCGAGTTGGCGCTTGATTTCCGCTTCGCCACTGATGCCCGCGATCATCTGCCCGCCGTTGCGTCCCGAGTTTCCCCAGCCGACACGTTGGGCCTCGACAAGCACGACCGAACGACCCCGTTCAGCCATGGTGAGCGCCGTGGCAATACCGGAAAACCCGCCGCCGACGACGCACACATCCGCCGTTACGGTGCCTTCGAGGCGGGGGTAGCGGGTATGACCGTTTGCCGTTGCGGCGTAGTAGGAGTTGATGTGGCCCTCGGCCATGACGCCATGCTCTACATGTAGAATTGTCGCCGCGACCGGCCGCGCGTTTGTGAAAGACGTGTGACTCGACGTGCCGCCTATGGGCCGCGCAAAGCGGGCCGAGTCCTATCAGAAGTGAAAGCCGCTGTTCCTGGGATGGCTGCTAACCTGCCGCGCCGACTGCCCTGCGTTTTTCCTTCTCCTCGCGCATGGCCGACTGTTTCGTCGCGTACGAGGCGATGATAACGCCAACCGCGACAAAGCCGATCATGATCGTCGAGACGGCGTTGATCTCCGGCGTAACCCCGAGGCGAACCTGACTGTAGATTTTCATTGGCAGCGTCGTAGCGCCGGGACCCGTCGTGAAGCTCGCGATGACGAGATCATCGAGCGACAACGTAAAGGCTAGCAGCCACGCCGAGATGACGGACGGCGCGATGATCGGCAGCGTGACCTGGAAGAAAGTCTTGACCGGCGATGCCCCGAGGTCCATCGCCGCTTCCTCGACCGAATTGTCGAAATCAACGAGACGGGCCTGTACCACAACAGCCGCAAAGCACATCGTCAGGGTCGTGTGAGCCAGCGTTACCGTCCAGAAGCCGCGGTCGAAGTTGATGGCGACGAACAACAGCAGCAGCGACAGGCCGGTAATCACCTCGGGCATGACCAGCGGCGCGAAAGCCATGCCGGAAAACAGTGTCCGGCCGCGAAACCTGCCCATGCGCACGAGGACGATGGCCGCGAGCGTTCCCAGCACCGTGGCGAGGGTCGCCGAGATGATCGCGACCCGCAGCGTCACCCACGCTGCGTCGATGATCGACTGGTTCTCAAGCAGCTGCCCATACCACCGCGTCGACCAGCCGCCCCATACGGTAACAAGCTTGGAGTCGTTGAACGAATAGATCACGAGCAGCAGGATCGGGATGTACAGGAACGCAAACCCCAGAACGATCGAGGTCACGTTGAACCATGAGAAACGCTGGTTCATCAGACGGCCTCCCGCTGACGCTGCTGGAGCCACTGGAACGCGACGATCGGCAAGAGCAGCACGAGCAGCAGCATGATCGCCACCGCGGAAGCCACCGGCCAATCGCGATTGCTGAAGAATTCATTCCACAGCGTCTTGCCGATCATCTCCGTGTTGGATCCGCCGAGAAGATCGGGAATGACGAATTCGCCGACCGCCGGAATGAACACGAGCAGACAGCCCGCGAGAATGCCGGGAATGGAGAGCGGGAACGTTACCTGCCAGAAGGCCTTCCAGGGCGGACAGCCCAGGTCCTCCGCCGCCTCGAGCAGGGAGGGCTTGATCTTCTCCAGGCTCGCGTAGAGGGGCAGGATCATGAACGGCAGATAGGAATACACGATGCCGATGTAGACCGCGTAGTTCGTGTTCATGATCGTCAGGGGGTCGTTGATGAGACCCATGTTCATCAGGAACAGATTGAGCAGGCCTTCCTTCTTCAGAATTCCGATCCATGCGTAGACGCGGATGAGGAACGAGGTCCAGAACGGCAGGATGACCAGCATCATCAGCGTCGGCTGCCAGTCCCGCGGCGCACGGGCCATGCCGTAGGCGATCGGATAGGCGATGAGCAGCGTCAGGAAGGTCGAGATCCCGGCGATCTTCAGGCTCGACCAGTAGGCGCCGATGTAGAGTTCATCACTGAAGATGAACGAGTAGTTCTCGAAATCGAGTTGGTTCAGAAATCCCCTAATGTCGGAAGAATCGAACAGCGGAACGTAGGGCGGTATTGCGGTGGCCACATCCGACAACGAGATTTTGAAGACGATGAAAAACGGAATGAGGAAAAACAGCAGTAACCAGATGTAGGGGACTGCGATGACGTACCAGCGGCGCATGATCTTCTCCGTAGGTTAATCCGCGTTCGCCGAAGTCAGCGCGTCAGAACCATGCCAGCCTCAGCCGGCCACTCCAGCCACACATTGTCGTCCCAGGTGATCCCGCGTTCCACGGTGTGCGCCGAATTCGCGCGCAGCGCCGTCACGCGCTGATCGCCAGGAACGGCCACATGATAATGCGAGATCGAACCGAGGTAGCCGACGTCGCTGACCTTGCCTTCGATCATGTTGCAGTCGCCTTGGGGCTTGTCCAAGCCGATGCGGATCTTCTCGGGCCGCACCGCCAGCCAAACCTGCTGGCCGGACGACAGGCCTTCGGGAGTACGCGCCTTGAAGACGCTGCCGCTGCTCGATGCGATTTCTGCCAAGCCGTTGGCGAAGTTCTTCACCTTGCCTTCGAAGACGTTCACCTCGCCGATGAAGTTCGCGACGTAGCGTGATAAGGGCGCCTCGTAGATCTCTCCAGGTGTGGCGACCTGGATGAGTTCCCCGTGATCCATCACCGCGATGCGGCTCGACACGGTCATCGCCTCTTCCTGATCATGCGTCACGATGATGAATGTCGTGCCCGTGCGCTCTTGGATCGCCATGAGTTCGAACTGGGCTTGGTTGCGAAGGCGCTTGTCGAGAGCGCCGAGCGGCTCGTCGAGCAGCATGATGCGCGGCTTCTTGGCAATGGCGCGAGCCAGCGCCACACGCTGTTGCTGGCCACCCGACAACTGGTGGGGTTTGCGTTTGCCAAACTTGCCTAGTTCGACCATCGCCATGGCTTCTTCGACGCGCTTGTCGATCTCGGCCGCGTCCATGCCTTCCTGGCGCAGGCCGAAGCCGATATTGCGTTCCACGGTCATGTGGGGAAACAGGGCATAGGACTGGAACATCATGTTGATGTTCGGCCGTTCGTAGGGGGCAAGGTCCGTGATGTCCTGCCCATCTACCAGGATCCTGCCTTCGGTCGGCTTTTCGAACCCCGCGAGCATCCTGAGGAGCGTGGTCTTGCCGCAGCCCGAGGGCCCCAGAAGTGCGAAGAACTCGCGCTCGTAGATGTCGAGCGTGCAATTGTTGACGGCGACGAAATCGCCGAAACGCTTCGTCACGTTCTCGAAGCGGACGATCGGCTTCTTGGTCGGATCTTTCCACGGGGTAAAGCCCGACTGCGGCGCCGCTGTTCGCGGTCCTGCCTTGATATGCCCGGTGATTGGAGCACTTGCTCCGGTTGCCGTTGCCGCAGCCATGACGCCGTCCCTCGATCTGCTACTTCGATATAATGATGGCGGCCCCTGGTGCCGCCTTCTGAAAACCCGAACGCGCCGGAGTTGCTGCTCCGGCGCGTTCGGTGATCGTGTCATTCGCCCTTTTTGATATTCGTCCAGGCGCGGGTGACGAGCCTCTGGGTCTTGTTATCCCAGGCCGTCTTGACGAAGAGCTTTTTCAGCGTCGCCTCGTCTGGATACACGGCCGGGTTCTTGAGAATATCCTCGTTGATGAACTTCTGCGACGCCAAGTTTCCGTTGGCGTAGCTGACGAAGTTCGACGCCTTGGCAATCACCTCGGGACGGTGCAGATAGTTAAGGAAGATGTGGGCCTCTTCGACGTTCTTGGCATCCGCAGGGATGGCCATCATGTCGAACCACATCTGCGTGCCTTCCTTCGGGATGTTGTACTTGATGACATGCCCGTTCTTGGCTTCCTCGGCACGGCTTGCCGCCTGGAGGATATCGCCCGACCAGCCAAGTGCCATGCAGATATCGCCGTTGGCCAGTGCGTTGATGTACTCGGAGGAATGGAATTTCTGGATGTAGGGACGGATCTTGCTGATCAGTTCCTCGGCCTTCTTCAGATCATCCGGATTCTTGGTATTCGGATCGAGGCCCAGATAGTTGAGCGCGGGCGGGATGATGTCTTCCGGAGAATCCAGAACAAAGATTCCGCAGTCCTTGAACTTCGCGGCAATCTCCGGCTTGAAGATCATGTCGAGGAAGTCGACCGGCGCGTCGGGCATGCGCTCCTTAATCTTCGCCTCGTTGTACCCGACTCCCGTTGTTCCCCACATGTAGTCGATGGCGTAATCGTTGCCGGGATCGTAGACGGCCACTCGGTTCGTTACTTCGGGCCAGAGATTGGCGATGTTCGGTATCTTGGACTTGTCTAGCTTCTGGAAGACTCCAGCCTGAATCTGGCGCGAAAGGAATGATCCGGTCGGCACGACGAGGTCGTAGCCAGTCTTGCCGGCAAGCAGTTTTGTCTCGAGCATCTCGTTGCTGTCGAAGACGTCGTAGACGACCTTGATCCCGGTTTCCTTGGTGAAGTCCGCCAGAATGCTGTCGTCGATGTAGTCAGACCAATTATAGATCCTGACCACTTTTTCAGCGGCAGTGGCGGCGTGCGACAATAGAATTGCGAAGCCCGCCGCAAGAATTCCGATCCAGCGGCTGGGTACCTTACTTTTCATGAATTCAACTCCTCTCAATCGCGCCCGTGCCCGATCACAAGCCCCATCCGCGATCTTGACAGACATCCAACAGACGCCTCCATTGTGATCACAAAACTGTCGCGGTACAAGAGGATCGTTGACTTGAAAGTAACGCCGAACCGCCAACCCAGTTTTCCGACAGGTGTCGCATAGTGACATTCGAGGTTTGGATATCTCGCTCTTGCCGAGCGGAATTCGGTCACCTCAGCCGCTATCGGACTTGCCGCTCGTAGCGCTCGCAGGTTGTTGGAATTCAACGATGAAGCGCGTTGAGATATCTCCCGGCTCACAGCGATCCGCAACGCGCGGCACGCGTCCGGCTGGGCTGCCCGTCACGGCCCACGAGTCTGTTTACCAAGAGCTGCGCAATCGAATTTTATTCGGCGGGTTCAAACCCGGCGGCGCGGTTACTCTGCGCGGATTGGCGGAAGACCTGAGCGTCAGCCCGATGCCTGTGCGCGAGGCCGTTCGCCGTTTGATCGCCGAACGCGCGCTGGATATGCGTGATAATCGCCGTGTCCTCGTGCCTGAAATGACGCGGGAAAAATTCGAACAGATCCTGTTCGCACGCACGGCTCTCGAGCCTGAATTGGCCGCACGCGCGCTATCGCACATCAAGCCAGCCGATATCGAGGAGATCGAGAAGATCGACAAACGCATCGACCTTTCGATGGCGAACGGCGATGCTGAAAGTTACATGCGTTTCAACTATCAATTCCACTTCGCAATCTATGAACTGGCCGTCGCCGAGACGCTGCTTGCCTTGGCGGAAAGCGTCTGGCTGCAGTTCGGGCCATTCATGCGAGTCGCCTACGGTCGCTTTGGCACTTCTACTCTAGAGGACCAACATGGCAAGGCGATTGCCGCCATGCGCCGGGGTGACGCCGCCATGCTGCGTGCCGCCATTTCCGCCGACATCGGCCAGGGC
>CAVVRP010000006.1:0-9302 GCA_963750715.1 uncultured Alphaproteobacteria bacterium
AACAAACTCTCGGAAATCAAGGTGAAGCGCGCGGACTCGAGCCGATGCGCGGCCGCGCGGTGGTCGGTGCTGCACGGATTGTTTCGCAGCCCCTCGTCGATGAATCGGCATCTGCCGCTACCTGCACGAAGAGGGCGGCTACACGGTCTTCAACGTCAGCTATCCCGACCACGCGCGGCACGCGTGGCCGATCATGCCCGCCGCTCGACCAGATCGTCGACAAGCCTGGAGGGGATCGACGAGATCAACTTCGTCGGGCACAGCCTGGGCAACCTGGTGGTGCGGCACTACCTGGGCGACCACACGCAGCCGGAAGACGAGCTCAAGCCCGACCCGCGCATCAAGCGGATCGTCATGCTCGGTCCGCCGAATCAGGGCGCGGAGTTGGCCGAAGCGCTGGCCGGCGTGGGCGCTGTTTCACATCGTGGCCGGCGCCCGGCACGCAATTGGCCCGCGAGTGGGAGCAGCTGGAGCCACGGCTGGCGACGCCCGCGTGCGAGTTCGGCATTCTGGCCGGCGGCCGCGGCACCGAGAACGGCTACAACCCCTGGCTGGCGGAGCGACAACGACATGGTGGTCGAGCGTCGAAAGCACGCGGCTGGCCGGGCGCGGCCGACTTTGCCGTGCTGCCGGTGCTGCATATCGTTCATGATGGACGACGCCACGGTGCAGGAATACACGCTACGATTTCTGCGAGTACGGTTACTTCGTCTCGGCGCGGAGCGCGACAGCCGATCGGCGCGAAGCCGACACCATGCCGCACGCTGCGAGCTGCGGCGCAGCGTCCGGCTGAAACGTTCGAGTGGTCTATGGCGACAGATCGTTCGCCGGGAAGAATCGCGGGCATCGACTACGGCACGGTGCGCATTGGCATTGCGATTTCCGATCCCGATCAGACGCTCGCCAGCCCGCTCGAGAACGTACAACCGCCGCAACGACGCGCTCGACCGCGAGCGGTTTCGAGCGGCTGGCGAGAGAGGAACGCATCGTCGCGGTTCGTGGTCGGCCTGCCGGTGCATCTCGACGGGCGCGAAAGCCAGAAGTCGATCGAAGCCCGCAGCGTTCGGCAAGTGGCTGACGGAGACGACCGGCGTCGACGTGGAGTTCTTCGACGAGCGCTTTACGACGCACGAGGCCGAGCTGTATCTGGCCGAGGCGCAGCTGAGCAAGAAGAAGCGCAAGGCCCGGCTCGACAAGCTGGCCGCGCAGATCATGCTCACCGGCTATCTCGAACGGCAGCGCGAGAATCCCGCAGCACGGCACGACGAGCCGCTCCGCGGGCTGGACGACTGAGGGCGAAGGGTCCACGATGGCGAAGTTGATCTTTGGCTGCGGATACCTGGGCTCGCGCGTGGCGCGGCGGTGGCAGCGCAGGGCGAGGAAGTGTTCGTCGTCACGCGCAGCGGCGAGCGCTGCGCGGCAGTTTTCCGACGAGGGATTGCGACCGATCGTGGCCGACGTACTGCAGCCGGAAAGCCTGACGCGCTTGCCGAAGGCGGACACGGTGCTGTTTGCCGTCGGGTACGATCGCAGCTGCGGGGGCTCGATCTACGACGTGTACGTCGCCGGCCTGCGCGACGTGCTGGCGTCGCTTTCGGACGACACGCGGCGGTTCATTTACATCAGTTCGACCGGCGTGTACGGCCAGTCGCTGGCGAGACGGTCGATGAGACGTCGCCGACGGAACCGACTCGCGACGGCGGCCGGGCATGCTCTGGCGGCGGAGCAGGTGCTGGCCGCCGATCGGTTGGGCGAGCGCGGCATCGTGCTGCGGATGGCCGGACTCTATGGGCCGGGGCGGATTTCCGCTGGCCGACAAGATTCGCCAAGGCGAGCCCATTCCCGCCGCCGCGGAGAGCTCGTTGAATTTGATTCACGTCGACGATGCCGCCGCGGGCGTGTCGGCCGCCGAGCGCAACGCGCCGCCACCGCGGACCTATGTCGTCTCCGACGGCCATCCGGCCGTGCGGCGCGAGTACTACGAGGAGCTCGCGCGACTGCTCGCTGCTGCCGCCGCCGAAGTTTGCTGCCGCCAGATCCCGCAGCACCGCGGACAGCGGCCGCTCGTCGGGCGACAAACGAATCGACAACGGCGCGGATGAGGGCGGAGTTGGACGTGGAACTTGAGTATCCATCGTTCCGCGAAGGTTTGGCGGCGATCGTGGCGGGGGAATGTCGGGATTCATGAGGCGGGCTGGCCCGTTGGGTCGGGTATCGCGTTCGATTTCTTCAGCCCCGGAGGGGCGGCGAGTTAATAGCCAGCGGGCGTCAGCCCCTGGAATGGATCCACGAACGCCCTCCATTCTTCGGATGTACGAAGCCCCGGAGGGGCGGCAGTTGCTTCAATCCCAGATGTAACGTTCATCCCATTCAATCTCGTGACGTTTCAGCAACGCGATGAATTCCTCTTGAAACGTCATCGTCGCGTGGTGTTGTTGCTGGCTCTGTAAGTAGGAGCGCACGTGATCGAGATTGGAGTGGCTCACGGAAAACGCACTGTAGCCTTCCTGCCAGCGGTACCGCGCTATCGGCCACGGCCTGATTGCGCGGCGGGAAGATCACGTTGCCAAGTTTGTCGAGAACCTGACCGCAAGTGGAACTGAGCGCCTCGCGCTGCTCCAGCAGACACTGCGCAATCCGTCCGTCACCCGGCTGCGTGCCGGAACAAAGCGCCGCAATGTCGGGAGCGCAGGCCTGGATCGACTGATCGACCTCATCGATGAGGGCTTCCGCCTCGCTGCGGGCGACTGCGAGCGCGCTCTCGCAGGACGGAGTGCGCTTGTCGGCGTGCGCCGTCAAGCAGAACGCCAGCCGGCCTTCACCCGGCGTCACCGACGAACAGTATTTCTCCAGGTCGGCCGCGCAGCCCTGCTTGCCCTTCTCGATGATGCCCGCGACCTTGGTATCGAGGGCATTGATGATCTCCGTGCCCGACAGGACGCCGGCTTCCTTGGCCGGCGCACTGGTTGCCGTCGCGGTTGGAATTGCCGCTGTTGTCGTGCCGGTTGCCCCTGGATTACTGGCCGGGAAGACAATCGTCTCGACGATATCGGCTACCTTGCCGCAGGTCTGACTCAGCGAAGCCCGGTGATCGAGCAGGCATTGTGCGATGCGCCCCTCGCCCGGCTCGGTTCCCGAGCACAGGAAGGCGATGTCGGACTCACAGGACTGGACGTACTGCTTCATCAGATTTTCGGCCTCGCGCCGCCCAACCGACAGGGCGGATTCGCATTGCGGGCTCCGCTTGTCAGCATGAGCCACCAGACAGAAGGCGAGGCGGCCCTCCCCGGGGGTCACCGAAGAGCAGTAGGACTTGAAATCTTGTCGGCACCCATTGGTCAGGTCCTCGACAATCTTCTTCACACCGGCCTGCAGCGGTTCGACATCCGCACTTCGCGCCGACAGCGCCATCCATGGAGCGCCGATGATCGTCAGAAGCAGTGCTGCGCGGAGTGACCGAGTGGCCATGTGAACACCTGACGCAATTTTCATACTCATCATATCCGTCTCACTTGCCCGTTGCTTCTGTCATCAGCTTGCGTCGCACGGCATCGGCTTCCGCCATATCCTTGAATGCGATGTAGTAGCGGTGCACGTTCCGCACATACTGGACCGTTTCGAGTCCGACCGACTTCCAGACGACCCATTCGACATTCTCGTGCCAGACGTTGGAATTCCCGGCCTTTGCCCTAAGCTTCTTCAAGCGCTCGGGACCGGCATTATAGGACGCCAGAAGTAACATGAGGCGATCAAAATCCGAAATCCCCTCCTGGTTCACATACCGCTGCCGCATGAAGCGGAAGTATTTCGCGAAGGCGTGAACGTTGGTCTCGAGATTCTTCGATGTTCGGCAGATCGACGTTGGGATCCCGCGCCGTTGCCGGCATCATCTGCATGATCCCCGTGGCGCCCGTTCTCATGACGAGTTTCTGATCGAAGCGTGACTCCTGGAAGGCGATGGCCGCCATGAGGAAGGGGTCGATGTTGTACATCTCCCCATATTTGCGGAAGAGCGAGTGCAGACCATTCAATCTCGACACGTTCTCCGGGCTGTTCGCCTTTCTCAGCCAGTTATCGCTCTTGAAGTAGTCCGCATAGAGGATGTTACCGCGCTCCGTCCCCTTCTTGGACTCCGCGATGAAGCGATTGACGACCTCCGCGAGCTTAGGGCTATCGTTCCGGAACGCCCAGGCGATCTCACCATTGTCGCGCAGGGGAACGCCCTCATGCACTTTGATATTCGTATAGACCTTCCTCCAGAGCTCCAGCTTGTGGCTGTCGACCACAGTCGCTGGCACCAGCTCGGCTTGAACCATCTCCAGGATGTCTTCATCCTCTAGCCGTGGGTCCGCTTCCTTGATGAGGATTGGCGCGAGACCTTTCTCCGTGAGTACGGCGTTGGTCTTCTCGAGGCTGTCAAAATAGCTGCTCGAGCGGCGAACCGTGATCGACTTGCCAGAAAGGTCCTCGATCTTCGTCAGGTCGCCGACCGCCGACGATGTCACGACGAGCTCGCGGACACCCGTCAGCAAGGGATCGGCAAAGGCCACCTTCTCCATTCGCTCCGGGGTGATCGTCAGGTTCGCCGCAACGATGTCGCCTTTGCCGGCAGTGAGATCGTCCAGCAGACGATCGCGCGGTGTCGGCACCATGAAGATGAAAATGCGCTTGGACTTGTCCCTCACCTTCGCATTGAGTTGCTTTTCAAAATCACGAAGCAGATCGACGGCGGTGCCATGGAGTGTGTCGCCGTCGAGAAAGAAGTAGGTCTTGCTGTAGGGAACAAGCACACGGATGCGGCGCTGCGCAGCCATTTTGTCGAGGTCACCGAGCTGAACCGACGACATGGCATCGCGGAAGGGCGCTCCACTCTCGATGGCCGAGGCAGGAGGCATCGCCAACGCCATGAGCACGACCACGCAGACCAACGAAACAAATCTCTTCACAATTCCGCCCCGCCAATGGTCGCCCGCCGAGACAGGCGACGAAATCGATGAGATTTGTCCGCGGCCGCCGGCTCATTTGAGAGAGATCTGCATGCCGCTGAGATCGAGCGAGAACTCGAGACCAATCTGCTTGCCTCGCAGTTTGAGGATGACACCTTTCGAGTTCTTGAGCTGTGCCGACTTAGATCCGCCGGCCGCGGCAAGCCCGGCCTGAACGGCCGTATAGGTACCCTCAATGTCGGACGGCTTGCTGAGGTTCTCGGCTTCGCCGATGAGTTCGGCCTTGGACGCTCCGATCGTGGCCCCGAGGCTGACGCCGCCGATTCCCAGGTTGTACGTCTTGCCGCCGTACTTGAGTGTTCCCTTGCCGCCGCTGACCCCCACGATGAAGCCGGCCTTGTAGAGCTCGATTTGAACGGTGCCGGACCCTGCCCACGATGGAGCAGCACTCAGGACCAGCGCAAACGCCGCGACCATGAGGCTGGCCCTCGACAAATTGCCGAATTGGGTTTTCATCAGTTACTGCCCTTCTTGGTCTCTCAGTGTGACGCCGCGGGAGGTTATCGATCCGTGCGCAAAAGCTCGACGCGCCGATTGAGTGCGCGGCCGTCCAAAGTCGCGTTGTTGCCCTTGGGCTGCGTCTCGCCGAAGCCACCGGTTTGCAGGCGGTTCGGCGCCACGCCTTCCTGTGCAAGCGCCGCGGCAACGGAGGCCGCGCGGTCGGCCGAGAGCCTCTGGTTATAGGCCGTGTCGCCGATGGCATCGGTGTGCCCGTTGATCTGCAACGTCCAGGTCGGATTGTTGGCGAGCGTGGTCGCAATCTCCTTGATCAGCTTGCTCAGACTCGGGCCGCAACGACGCCTTGTCGAAGTCGAAGTGGAGGCCGTAGAGGTCGTAGCGTCTGAGTGTGTTGAGCGACTGCTCCATCGCCGACTTCATCGACGCGCCGGCCGTGATCCTGATGATCCGCTCCGCGCGGAGGTCCTTCTCCCAGCTGAACTGGATGGTGCTCTGGATCATCATCGGGTTGTTCTTGTTGTCGAGGAAATAGAAGTCGCCGATGCCGCTTTTGTCGCCGGTTGCAAAGACGCCGGTCGCGTGCACTGCTGGCACCTGGACGACGCGATCCTCGATCAGGATCGGTACGCGG
This sequence comes from uncultured Alphaproteobacteria bacterium, assembly GCA_963750715.1. Taxonomy (GTDB): domain Bacteria; phylum Pseudomonadota; class Alphaproteobacteria; order Rhizobiales; family Hyphomicrobiaceae; genus JAGVSR01. Next base: position 6,097 of record CAVVRP010000006.1, read on the forward strand.
ATGTCCTTTCCGGCCAGCGTCAGCACGCCGTCGATGCGCGATAGCTTCGTGTCATAGATGAGGGTGAGCTTCGTCTTGCCCGTCGTGCGCAACTCGAGGAGCGAGGCGCCCGAGATGCCGAGCGAGGTTGTGCCGTCGATGCGCGCTGGCATGTCGGCGGCGTAGCCGAGGACATAGGCTTTTGCGTTCTCGCGGTCGGCCATTTGAATATTGCGAGAAACCTGCAGTCCACGCGAGCTCGCGTAGTTGACGCCGATCACCTCAGGGGAAACCGCAGCGAATGTAACGGTGCTCTCGGCATCGGGTCCGAAGCGGTTACTGAAAGCCGTCGTTACTTCGCCTCCCACATGGGGAAGCAGTGGCCCGGTGTCCTGCGCGAACGCTGGAAAAGCTTGACCAATCACAGTAAGGCCAGCGGCCAACGCAAGGCCAGTTGCCCGAAACATCATTATACCCCCCATAATTGTTAACCGCATAACCGGTACCTTGATCAGGCATTCCATGATTCCTGAGTTAGGCAACTGCGCCGCATCAACGGGGGCGCCTTTTCCAAGTGGATAAGTTTGACTTTCTTCCGGTCGGTGCTGGTTGCCTCGGACACGACCTTCAAGTCCAGCAAAGATACGTCCGCCTCTGACAGCGTCTTGGCAAAGCTGCCGGACATGCGGCCCTCAGGCGGATTGACTATAAGGCAAAGAGGAACAGCATCATGAAGGTTATCATCGTTGGCGGCGTGGCTGGCGGAGCATCGTGCGCGGCGCGCCTGCGCAGGCTCGATGAAAAAGCTGAAATCCTCATGTTGGAACGCGGGCCCTACGTCTCGTATGCGAACTGCGGGTTGCCCTACCATGTCGGGGGCGTGATCGAGAAAGAGTTCGAGCCTGCTCGTGGCCGACGTGGAATTGTTTCGCGCGCAGTTCGCCATTGATGTGCGATACACGATGACCATCCAGCAAGTTGGCTAACGCGCCATCAAACCGTCTGTAGCCCACCATGAAAAGAAGTGGTTGACTCCATTAGAACGCTAGCTGTTGGATTTGAATCCGTTGCCGCCTGCTTGCTATCGGCAGGAGCACCTTCGTGAAGGTTTTGATCGCGTTTACATCGACGGAAGGACAGACCCGCAAGATTGCCGAGCGGATGGCTATGCGCGCGCGAACATAGTCATGATATTGTTCTCTATGACACCGGGTCGCTTATATCGGTGCCAACCGTCGAGACATTCGACGCGATCATTGTCGCCGCGTCAGTGCACGAAAGTCTTCACCAAGAAAGTGCTATTAATTTTGCGCTTGCCCATCATGATCAGCTGCGGCGATCCGCCCTCATATCGGTCAGCCTGTCGGCTGCCATGGAGGATGGGCAAGCGGAAGCTCAAGGTTATGTGGATCGCTTTACGGCCACCACACTTTGGTCGCCTCCCAAGGTCCTGTTGCTGGGCGGCGCCTTACGATTATCGGAGTACGATTACTTCCAGCGCGAAGTCTTGAAGCCGGTTCTAATGAAGCGCGGCATCACACCAGAAGTGGATGTCAATTACGAGTTTACGGACTGGTCGGCCCTCGATCATTTCATCAAGGATTTTCTCGAAAATGGCTAATCATGAAGGGAATGCGCGGAAGCAGATTGGCGTCGACGACAAAGTTAGACAATGACACGAACGACGATCTCGACCGGCGTCCGGCGTGTTGACCTCTGTCGCATAATCCTTCCAGTTTTTTTCTACCGGCTCGGGTGACTTAGCGACGTCAGCCTTCTAGCCAATCCCTTCGATGATGATACCGGAGCTGTGGTCAACTCGTTTGACCTGCTGAATTCGATCGCTCAAGAAACCAAATTATTCAATCTCGTGGTCTCTTCGCATTTATTTGGGTAGGGCCAACCGACGAGGCGCTCGAGATCAAATTTGTCTCCTCGAGAAATATTAACGAACCAAGGGATAACCTGTAGGTTCGCTATAGAGGCTGCGTCCTCAACTGACACGTAGTAGCCCCAGCAAACTGAGACCGGAACCATGTGATCCAGCTGGTAAGCGCCAGGCCGGCCTGACAGGCCGATTGGGTGCCCCTTAGGATTGACGAGGTCGGGCTTTGTTTTGAGATGCGACCTACTTAGTTTGCGCACCGCCTTGGCATACCCGAATTCGTCATCCGATGCGTATAGCGCATCCAATGCTTTCAGTGCGCGATAAGAACGGGCTCTAGAGTAAGCTAGAGCCATCGCCCGCGACCGAGTCTTTCTCTTCTCTGCGATACTCTCCATAATAGTTTTCAATGCTGGATTATCGGGATCATAGTGGCCGTAGAAGCCGACCATGCAGGATCGGCAAAATGCTTTGCCGAAAACATTGAGGAGCGGTTTAACGACTTCCAGATTGTCTTCAACTCGCGCGTTACAGCCTTGGCAAGCAAATTGATAGAAACCCCGATCCACCGCTGCCCGGCAATACTCGCAAAGTCTTTTTCGATAGCGGCGCCTCATCAAGTTGTATTGATCTTGAGCGTGTTTTCCCTCGAATAGCCAAAACCGACCGCACTGGTGGCAAGATCCATAAACCAAGTCGTCGCTTACGAAAGCTCTCGTCATACCCGGGTCCGCAAAATAGAGAGAAAATTCACTTGAGCGTCCCTTCTTTAAGGAAGATCTCGCGCACGGATCAGCATGAATCTGGCCGGCTAGCCTGATTTTGTCGATACCCTTCAACCGCGAGAGCCGAGGATGATAGCCATCGATCTCGGAAGGGCGTCGGCTGAGGATCGCGTCGATCGTATCGGCCCAGGGTTCCAATGCCGCTCGTTTTGCCGCTTCATATTCATAATGATTGTCGACCACGTCCGTAATGCTGCCCTTCCGGCTGCGGCCATGATTGAGAATGCGGTCTCGGACGTCCCTGGGAACACCAGGCCGGCTCCGTACGCCTGAGATGATGCACGGTGATGTCAGAAATGCCGAGCTTCGCACGTGTCCGGTCCGCAGCGTTGAAAACGCTTCGATAGGCCATGTGTGCCGACGTCCGCTCGCTGGGGAAGACGAAGCTTCACGATCACATTGCGGCCGTGAAGGTCCATGCTGCCCAGAAGGCCCATCGTTGAGTACTTTACCACATGAAGATCGCTGTTCTGGCGGTCACCATAATCGCCTTCCTAGCCCGACCGATGCCGGTCATGATCTCGCGCTCGGGCAGATGGCCATGGACGAACGACGCC
>CAVVRP010000007.1:0-15434 GCA_963750715.1 uncultured Alphaproteobacteria bacterium
ATGGGCTACGCCCCGAACGGCTCCGCATCTCGGCGTTCTCAGCGGCCAGGTTAAGCGGACGCCGACGTTAGCAGCGCGAGCGTCTTTTCGTCTGGCTGACCACCACAGATCGCATCTAGTGCCTCGGCGAACACGCTGTCGGGGCCGGTGGCGCGAGCGAAAAGTGTCATCGACGAGCGGAACTTCATGTCGTCGGGCGAGCCCAGGATGTCATGCAGGGAACGGTCCCGCGCCTCCAACATGAGCCTGGCCCCTCCAACGCGAAGGGGTAATCCCAAATGCGTGGCACGCAGCACGTCACGGTCTTTCAATCGCAGCTCGTGAAGTTTGAACCTCAAACGAAGGGGCAAGAGATCATCCACGCAGAGGCTCTGCGGCAGTTCAATAATTTCGTTTCAATTCGGAGAGAGCGGCTCAGCTCTGTTCAACGGCGGAATTACCTTCCATCATGTGGTACACGGTGATCGTAGGTGCTGTGATTTGCATGGTCTTCATCTAGGTGTTCGACCCGTCGCGGTGCGTCAATGGTCGGTGAGAAGTTTTTGCGGGAGGTGTCATGAGACGCGCATTTATCGTTGCGACGGTATCGGCTTTATTGTCCTCTACTGGCGCGTTCGCGCAAATAGTCGAACCCATACGACCGCCTGCGGTGGTAACGATGCCGCCGGTCATTGCGCCCACCGTACGACCACTACCTTTGACGCCGACGCTTCCTCTTCCCCCGGCTTCGACACTCACACCGGCGCCGGCCGGGCCCATTCAAGTCGTTCCTCCTTCGCCTCCAGGGGCGGCAGAGACTGATGCGCCTGACGGGTCGGATTTTTGCGACTGCTTCGTGACGGACAGCAAGCCCGTGTACGAGAATAGCGAGCTCGTCGGTTCAAGGCCCATTCGCAGATGGACAGGGAAGAGTGAGCAGTGCTGTCCTCAGCAATAGTGCGGGCTGGATCACGGTCGTGAGTGATGCGATTGCGGAAATGGTGCGACTGGAGGCGCTCGCGGAAGCGGCTTATGAGGCTATGTATGATGCGAGGCCTTGGAACGTCAAAGATTGTTACGATGATGCGATGCTCTATCTTGGGCAAGCGATTACGGAGGCCGATCGCGTTGGTTCCGCTGCCGACGTTGAGCGGTTGACGCGACGGCGTGAACATATCTCGAATGTCTACAATCATCAGTTTCGGGGGGTTGGCTGTTGACGATGACCAACAGCATGACCGGGCGGTAGCAATGAATGAAGAAGTGAAGCCGGCGAGCTGGACCTTGGCAGCGATCAAGTCGCGCGGTCTTGCGCTCAAGGGGTATTGCGAAACTGATGGGCGCGGACACTTCTATGCGTTCAGCGTCGATGGATTAATTGAGAGCGCGGGCAGCGACTACGTGGTGCCGGAGTATCTACCGGGGATTGCCTGCGACGTCTGCGGCGGGCGGCTGAAGTTGAAGCTAGCGATGGTGCTGCCGGAGGAGTGAGGGGGACACATTGACGTGACTAATGGCAACGTGGGGTTCCCTGATGGCGCCACACCAATGGCAGATACTATAATCTCATAGCGGAATGCCCGCCACGGCAGGCCATGTCGGGCGATGATGACAGCCCGGGTGGCGGCCATGGTGATGGCGCTGGCAAACGTCGTGCCGCCAAAGCAGGTCGCTGGGGTCCGGCTCAAGCGGGGATAGCCAGCGGTCGTAGTGCTTGGGCGCGATGATCACCGGCATCCGATTATGGATCGCGCTCACGAGTTCATTCGAGTTCGTGGTGATGATCGCGAACGTGCTGAGCCATTCCTCGCCGCCGGCTCGCTGCCAGTTCTCCCAGATGCCCGCCAGCGCGAATGGCTCTCTGCTTTTCATGCCAATTGCATAGGGCTGCTTTGGCGTCAGGCTCCTAATCGCCTTCCACTGATAATGAAGGAATAAAGGATCACGACAATCGTTGTCTTAAATACTGACTTATCGGGGGAGACGACGTTGGGTCCGCCGCTCCGACGCGCCTTCTTTGAAGCGCAGAATTGGTCCTTCCAGGTCAGTTGACGGCCTAGCAGCGCCCTGCGGTGTCCAGGTGTTCGGAATTGTCCTCTTGTTTTCGCACCAACAATCGGATCGATGCCGGTTTTGCGTAGAAGAAAATGAGGAGAGTTCACATGCGAGTGAACTTATTCGCAGCTTTGTTGGCACTTCTGGCATTCGCCGGAGCAACGTCGGCGGAAGCGCGCCGCTGCATTTCGGATAAGGCTGGTTACCAAAGGACCGTCTCGCATCGCGTGCACCAGAAGCGGCGAACACACACTGCGCGCTCGTCGGTAGAAGGTCGTCCACGGCAGTGGTGCGGCTGGTGGATGCGGACGCAGAAGGGCGGGGGACCGGACTTGAACCTCGCTGCCAATTGGCGTCGGTGGGGCAGCCCAAGCGGCCCGCAGATCGGCGCGGTCGCCGTGTGGCCGCATCATGTCGGCATGATCACCGGTCGGACCGCGAACGGTCAGTGGATTATCAAATCCGGCAACGACGGCGGCGCGGTGCGCGAACGCGCGCGCTCGGTCGCGGGTGCCGTCTTCCGCATCGGGTGACAATTCGGACGCCTGCGAAGTTCAGTTCGTGGCGCCACTGGTGTCGGCAAGCCTGCAGCGCTTCTCTTCTGCAGTTGCCCGCGCTGCAACTTTCAGCCAGCCGCTATGCGCGAACCCGACACCAGCGTCGGAGCTTTGTGTGAGGAGCTTGGGATCACACGCTCGACGCTCTATCGGCATGTCTCGCCTACTGGTGAGCTTGGCAAGCCCGCAGAGGATCGGACGCCGCATCGGTCTGACACACGATGCCAAGCGGCGCTTCTCCCCTTGCTGCTCCGCTCCGCCAATGGCTGATCCTTCACCATGAACTGAAGTTCTCCTCGCCCAAGGCCAGCGGTCAGGGGCCACTCTTGCCGCCCCTGCCAGATCTCGTTGAGGCCCCCAATGAACCGCAAGTCTCTGTTGGCAGCTGCGGCTGCTGTTTCCCTTCTTGCCCTGTCCTCCGGCGCTCAGGCCTGTCATACCGACCGTGCGCTCCGGCACGTTGGCGATGGCATCGCGCGCACTGGCGACTGCTTGTTCGGCTGGATGTTCCACAAGCGCGCGTAGCGGTGCGGATCACGACAAATCGCTACAATCGCCTACCCGGCGCACCGGCTTGCTCTGCCCGTCGACGAGGCCAGACTGCCAAGCCAGCCCCTTCTCGGTGTTCGCGGGATAGGGATTATCGACGGCTGTCAGCCCGTGGCGGCCTGCGGCCTGGCCTTCGTGCCAGGCTACGGGATCGAGGGCGCTGTTCTTGCGATCAAAGGTTGGCATGGGTCACCCTCACGCGTTCCGCATCAGCAGATAGAGCGCGGCGCGACTTAGCCCTAGGGACGCGCTGCGGGCCCTGGTTCAACCTAAAGCTCTCTTAACAGCGCTCCAATGACAAGAATTAACGCCAAATATCTTCGTCGCGCATGGGCAACGCCCGCGCGAGCAGTTGGAGTGATACCGATTTCCGGTCGCTCTTAATTCCATAGCGGACCCTCCCGGCGTACCTTGATACGGTCGAGATGGGCCGATTTTGTTGCAGAAGTGGATTGAAGGCCGGTTCGAACCGTGATTCCGTCGCCGTGACGCGGGCGTCAGTGGGGGCGGGCGATGATGGGGCGGCAGAAGCTTGATCAGGGGCATCTGTTCTATTCGTTTGATCTCGATGACGTGGTGCCCGACGATCACTTGGTGCGCGAGAGAGCGGCCGTTCTGGACTTGTCCTGGGTTTACGCCGAGTTAGCGCCCCATTACTCTCGTTTGGGGCGACCGTCGATCGATCCAGTTCTCATGATCGGGATGCTTATCGTCGGCTACGTCTTCGCCATCCGCTCGGAGCGGGCGCTCTGTCGTGAGGTGCAGGTCAACCTGGCCTACCGCTGGTTCTGCGGATTGAGCATCGAGGACAAGCTCCCGGATCACTCGGCATTCTCTCGCGCTCGCAACTCGTGGCCCGGCCTCCGCCGATCGCGCCCACTGAGTGCGTTGCGTGAGCGTCGAGTGGCTTGAGTAGCGTCAAGGTTGCTTGCCATGAGTGCGTCGATGCCGTCGCTCGGAGCGGAGCCAGCGGCCAGAGGTGGCGCGTTACAGTCGAAAAAGGGGGCGTCGTCACCAAGCGCCACTCAAGCCAGCCTTTTGCAACAAAATCGGCCAGAAGCTGTCCATCGGACACGTACGTAGTGCGGCAGGTCTTTAATACTTAGCGGACATCGGATTTCCGCATAGGCCACTGAGGCCAGCCGCCGGCCCCGGCGACGCACGGCCGACATTCCGTGGAAGAACTCAAGCGCCCTTCATCAGTGTAAATTTCCCAATCCACCTGACCCGCGCTTCCGAGCGCGGGTCTTTTATTTTCGGCATGTCGCCGGAGGCGGAGCACGGAGACCATAGAGCCTGAAAAGCTCAGAAAGCATTAGAAGATGAGCACAGAAACCGAACTCCCGCCCTTAGAACCAACCCCAGCCGGTGACATGCTACACTTAAACATCATGCGGATGCGTCTCGAATGGGTTGAAGCTCTTCACCCGTCGTTGGCTGAAGCTGCGACGAAACTTTACGATCAGCGATTTTCTTCGACATGGGAATGCTCGCGGTTTGCACGCCTGGAGCTCAGGCTGGCCGCGTCTCTCCCACCGTTCCATGAACAGGCCGGGTTGGGGCCGGTGATCTCTTTGAAGGAGACCCCGATCTCTTGACGCTGTTTTTCAGATAAGCTGAGCCGCTGGTACCGTCAAGCCAAGCCAAACAATGGCTGTAGGGGTGGTGCGCATCGGCAAGCAGGGCAACGATAATGCGGTCAGTAATGAGAATGTTGGCTCTCCTCGCCGGAGTAGTTGCTATGGCGACAAGTTCTTTGGGCGAAGAGGCGCAGCCTAGGCCCTTCGATCCAGTCGGCGTCTGGCGCAGTTATCATAAGGATGGCTCGTCCTTCGATGTTCGCCTGTTTCCGGACGGCACTGCTCGGAGTACCGCGGACGGCGGACAAAATGGCGTTTGGCGGTGGGAGAGAAAGTCTGTTCGCATCGTCTTTAGTGACGGCTGGGATGATGTGGTGGCGATCGGGGACGACGGCAAGTTGGCCAAAAGATCCTGGGGACCGGGGACAGATCGAAGTCAGCCTTCGAAGAACGTAAGTCGCATAGAGCTTCTGTCGCGTGATTTCGATGGGCGGGAATAGGCGGGGCGGAACGTGAGGAGCACAAGAGCCGGAGGCGGCAGCACAAGCTCAAGACTGCATGCCGTCCTATGATTGCGCTCCGCCTGTGTGCACGCGGGGAAGCGTTCCACTATTTCGGGCCAAATTTCGAAGGCCATTCCCGGAAGCGTGAAGCGCACCATGCGCAGGTAACCGCGCTTGTAGTTTTCGCGTAAGCAGCTCGACCCGGTAGTCAACGTTGCCCATAGGAGTGCCACCACGTGACCAAGTCAACTTTCCAGAACAGCCCGGTCGCAGATATCGCTTCCGGCGAAGCCAGTCGAGATCCACCGAGTGATACTCGTGGGATTTGTTGGCGAGCATGCCGAGCCCGCCGCTCCGTCCCGATCCGCGTCCGCTCATGAATGTTTCTCGTCCGGTATGCAGCTCAGATCCGTAAGGCAGCTTCAGTCGGACTTGCCTTCAAGAACTTCATCCATATCGCGGGCGGCGCGGAGCCCTCGGAACGGCGTCCGCCGCAAGCCTTGAGCGTTCGGGCAACCTCCTCTGCGCTTAGCTCGCCCGAGCCCATGGGATCACGCGCGCGCCGGACCATGTCGGGCTGCCTCTTCACCGGCGACCCGAGGCGTTTGCCCTGACGGCGGGCCGCGGCAAGACCGGCGCGGGGTACGCTCTAGGATGAGATCGCGCTCGAACTGAGCGACGGCGCAGAGCATGTGAAGGACGAGGCGGCCGGTCGAGCCGCTGGCGTCCATGCTGTTGTCGGCGGTCTTGAAGACGATCCCCCGCTCGTCCAGCTCCACTAAGAGCTTGGAGAGGTGGGCTACGCTTCTCCCGACGCGGTCGAGTTCGTAGCAGGCGAGGGTGTCGCCCTTCTTGCAGGCGGCGATGGCTTTGATCCCGATCGTGCGCGCTTTTCGCTAGCTGCTTCAGCGATGTTCTGCGCACGCAGATGTCACGAAGCGCTCCCCGGCGCGTCGGTTCGAGCGGCGCGCGAAACGTTCGCAAGCTGTTCGTCGAATGCGATGATTGTATGCAACAACACCGCGCAACCTGCGGCGCAATCGGCCTCGGTGGCCCATTCGGCTTCGTTGTGGCTTAAGCCATCGCGGCAGGGGATAAAGATCATGGACGTAGGTGCCACCCGCGCCAAAAAGGCGGCGTCGTGCGCGGCGCCTGAAACGAGATCGCGGTGCGAATACCCAAGGGTGTCCGCGGCCGAGCGCACGAACTCTATGCAGTTCGCATCGAATGTGACCGCGGCGGTGTGCGTCAACTGCTTGAGCTCGCACTGGAGGCTGCGCGTGTGGCGCATGTTTTCGATCGCAGCAACCAAGTCTTGCTCCATCTTGAGAAGAGCGGCGTCGTCAGGATGCCGGAAGTCGAGGCACAGGAACGTGCTGCCTGTCACAACGTTGCGTCCATTCGGCGATGCTTCGATGTAGCCCGTCGTGGCGCGCCCATGCGGTGCGGCCTGCCGCCCGATCCTCTCGACCGCCGAAATCAGCTCAGCCGCACCGGCCAACGCATCACGACGGGCGTCCATGGGCGTGGTTCCCGCATGCGCTTCCTGACCTGTAATGCGGACTTCGTACCAGCGCAAGGCTTGGACAGCGGTCACGACGCCGATCGTTTTGCGTTCGGCTTCCAGCACCGGCCCTTGCTCGATATGAAGCTCGAAGAAGGCCGATACGGGCCAACCTCCGACCGGCTCGGCGCCGCAATACCCAATCCGGCTCAGTTCTGCGCCGAGCGTCACGCCCGATTTGTCCGTGCGCGCCTTGGCCTCTTCGATCGAGATCTGACCCGCGAATACGCCGGAGGACACCATGACCGGAGGAAAGCGGGAGCCTTCTTCATTCGTCCAGACGGCCACTTCTAAGGGCGCATGCGTGCGGTAGCCGGCGGCATCCAGCGTGCGGATCACCTCAAGCCCCGCGAGCACGCCGAGCGCACCATCGAACTTTCCGCCACTCGGCACCGTATCAAGATGGCTCCCGGTGAGGATCGGTGGTCGCGTTTCGTCGAGTCCGACCCTCCGTGCAAAGATGTTGCCCATGGCATCGATACGGATCGTGCAGCCTGCCTCGCGGCACCATTGAACGAACAGATCGCGCGCCGCCTTATCTACATCCGTAACCGCGAGGCGGCAGACGCCGCCGCCGGGCGTCGCACCGATCAGGCCCATCTCCATGAGACTGTGCCAGAGCCGGTTGCCGTCGATCTTTAGGTTTGCACCCGCTCGTGACGTCATCGGGGTCCCGCAATCAATCAAGAATCTGATAGTGCGCTTCCGTGGGGGCGCCAGCGTTGATGCAGACGATATCCTGCGGACACGCCGACATGGCCACGATGCAGTCCATCGCGGCCCGCAGCACGACGTAGTCACCGGGCTTCGATACGGGTTCCTTCCAATCAATCGAGCCATCGCTGTTGATCGGAATATTCATCCAGAGGTTCAAGGGGGACGGCACTTCCGGCGGCTTCAGACCAATCAAGGCCATCCCGGCAAAGAGATTGTCCGCGCAGTTTTCATGATACTCAGTGCAACCGAGGCCTTGATAGCGGTAGATATCGCAGGCTGCGATGAAAGTGTCGTGGAGGCCGCGAGACGTATCTTCAGCCAACGTCAGTATTGGCCGGCGCTTGTTGGTCGCGAGCTTGTCGCCCGGCTTCGGTCGGACACGATTGATGAACGCGCGCATGTGCTCCATCGACAGGAATTCGTTGAGATCTGCGGCGTTGAAGGCCCATGTGTCCACGACCTGATGCCCGTGGGTGTTGATGATCTTGATCGATTGACCAGCCTTCAGCACAACCGCTCGCCCGCTGCGCGCCGGGATCGTAAGAAGGTCACTCATCGCTATCGTTCCCCTGTCATCTCGTCTGCACGCTGTTGGCCACGGCCTGCAGCCTTTCATTAAGGACGGTTGCTCGGTTCTTGCGCGCGGCTACGGCCGACGCGAGAACACAGGCAAGCTCAAACAGCATCGTGGCGCCGGCATAGGCTGTGATACCGCCTACGTCGAACGGCGGCGACACTTCCACGACATCGGCTCCGATCAGATTGAGGCCTTGAAGCGTTCGCACCATCTGCTGCGCCTCCCTGGTCGTGATGCCACCGATCTCGGGCGTGCCCGTGCCGGGGGCCTGGGACGGGTCGATGGCATCGATGTCAAATGAAACATAGGTCTCTCGGTCGCCAACGATCGAACGGGCGAGTGCCATAGTGGCAGCCGGACCCAAGTACTCGAACTCCTCGATCGTGACAATGCGAACGCCAACCGATGCCGCGAATTCGCGGTCTTCGCCGTCGTAGGTCGTTCCGCGAATGCCGATTTGAACAACGCGCTTGGGATCGAGCAGGTTTTCTTCAATGGCCCGGCGGAACGGTGTGCCGTGCGTGTAACGTGACCCACCGAAATAGTCTGAGAACAAGTCCGTGTGACTGTCGAAGTGGATCATGCCAGCCGGGCCACTTTTTGCGAGCGCGCGTAGAACCGGCAAGCTCGTCAGGTGATCGCCGCCTGCCGTGAGCGGCGTCACGCCAACGGCGTGGAGCGTATCGTAGAACCGTTCGATACGGCCAAGCGTGTCGTCCAATCCAATGGGGTTGGGCGTCACATCGCCGACGTCTGCAATACGAGCGGTGTGAAACGGCGCCACGGCCGTGGCCTGATTGACCATCCGCATCATGCTCGATGCGTCACGCAGCGCCCGCGGTCCATGCCGCGCACCGGCCCTGTTCGTCGTGCCGCCGTCCCACGGAATGCCGACGATTCCGATTTCAACGCCAGAGCCCGCAACCTTATCCAGTGGGACATGCGGCAATCGCATGAACGTCGGCACGCCCGCGAAGCGAGGCACGTCCAAAGCCGAGACGGGTAGGAATGCGGGATCAATCGCCTGCATCAGCTAGCGTCCTTTCAGATGAACCGGGCCATCGAAGTATGGCAATTGTTCAACGCGCGGACTGTACTTGCCAGATGCCGTCACCGATTTCACATGGCTGGCGATCTCCTCCAGCGGCGCGAACCATACGCTCTTGTTGGCCATGATGTCTGTCATGTACCGGTCCATCAGCCGCCAGCGGGCAAGCCGCCCGGTGAGAAACGGATGCAGGACGGGCATCCACAGGCCGCCTGCTTCATAGTGCGCTTCGAATTCTTCGAAGAATGCACGCAGGCCGTCGGAGGGTGCGCGCACCGGCATCAGATATCCAATCTCGGCATAGTGGGCGAACGGCGGCCAGTCATCGGTGCCCCAATGCACAGCCATTTCCCACAATTCCCCATTGGGTGTTTTCATCAGATAGGGAATGTCGTCGGCCATCAGGGAGGAGTCGTACAAGAATCCGTTGGCGACCAGCCGGTCGACGACTCCCTGCGTGACATTATATACAGGCGCGCGATAGCCCCGTGGGGCGCGGCCCGTCATGCGCTTGTGCACCTCCATGGCGCGGTCAAACCAATAGCCCTGTTCGGCATCGGAATGCGATGTCGGATCCTCGTGCAGATAGCTGTGATGACCAATCTCGTGGCCGTCATTGAGAATGGCTTCGACTGCTGCGGGGTAGTGTTCCATGCACCAAGCGGGAATAAAGAAGGTCTGCTTGATGCCCAGTCTCTTGTATGTCCCAAGAATGCGCGGCACCGCGACGTTGGGGCCATAACGCCCCATCGAGATCGGGTTCAACCTATCAAACCCATCGACGGGCCGTGAGATATGGATGAGGCTATCCGCGTCCATGTCAAAAGTGAGCGCACAGGCGCAGCGCGCACCGTTTGGCCAGGGGATTGGGTTGGCAATCATCGGTTGATCCTCTCAATGCATGGCTGCGCCGCCATCGACGCTGAAACACTGTCCTGTAACGAAAGAGGCGCTCGGGCTCGCCAGAAAGGCGATCACGGCGGCAACTTCTTCGGGGCGTCCGACGCGCCGCAGCGGATTGGCCGTCTCGACCGCTTTCTGTTCGGACGTCATGTCGCCAAATGCCAGCAGCGGCGTGTCGATCGGGCCCGGTGCAACGGCGTTGACGTAGATCTCGGGGCCTAGCTCCCGGGCGAGCGACCGTGTCCAAGAGAGAATGGCGCCCTTGGTTGCGGTGTATGCGGCGGCTCCCTGCCGGCCAGCATAGGCCAGCTCGGACGCCACGTTCACAATGCGGCCGCCGGAAGGCATGCGTGGCAGCACAGCGCGTGTCACAAGAAAGGTGCCGCGCACATTGACAGCAAACAGACGATCGAACGCCGCTACGTCGAATGTGCCGATCGGGCCTTCCCGCAAGATGCCTGCGGAGTTCACGAGAACATCGATCTTGGGCGTCATGCCCGCGATCTCGCGAAAGGCGTTGGCAATGGAGGACTCATTGGACACATCGCCCACGACGAAGCGATGATCTCCCTTGACGGGCACAATGTCGAAACCGATGGCGTCGACGCCATCGACACGCAGGGCCTGGAGCGTGGCCCGCCCAATTCCGTTGGCTGCGCCGGTGACTACCGCCGTTCTCCTGGCTGCCGCTCCGCCTACCATGGCAACTCTCCGCGATCGATGCCGATCGATTGGCCTGTCACATTGCTCGCCCAGTGGGACGCCAAGTAGAGGTAGGCTCCAGCAATATCTGCCGGTACCATAAGTCCGCCAGGCAGGGCTTGTGCAGCTTCGACGGTCTCGATCACGGAAGCCTCGGTTTGTCCCGAACGTGCCGCGATGACAGTCGCCGATCGCAGCGATGATTCGGTGCGCACCCAACCTGGGCAGACCGCATTCACGCAAATGCCACGGGGTCCGAGCTCCTTCGCCCATGTCTTCGTTAGGCCGATGATGGCGTGCTTGGAGCAGACGTAGGCGCCGAACAGCGGTTCTCCGACACGTCCCCAAATGGAAGACGTGTTGATGATGCGCGCACCGTTTCCGAACTTCGCAAGTGCGGCCTGCGTGACAATTGTGGTGCCAACAATGTTCACGTCGATGATGCGACGGAACACGGCGAGTGTGGTCAGATCCGTATCATCGAGCGGCGTCATCCGCTCCAAGCCGGCATTGTTGATCAATACGTTGAGCGCCGGGATCTGGGCGAAGGCACGCGCAACAGCCTTCTCATCCGTAATGTCGGCCACATGACCGGTCGCCCCGATGCGGTCCGCGGTTGTGAGCGCGGTGTCATCCTCGGCTAGGATATGGACGATTGCACCTGCCTCAACGAATGCGACCGCGATACCCTCGCCGATGCCACGGCTAGCACCTGTGATCAGAACTGTCTTTCCTGCGATCCCAGCCGTCATGCCGCCTCTTCCTCTGCAGTCGATCTGACAAGTGCCAGAAGTTCGTTGCGCAACTCAAAGAAGGCCTGGCTATCGCGCATCGCCAAGGTGCGTGTTGGTCCAAAGCGGCTTGCGATATCGATGATCGAGAGAATGCGTGCTGGCCGGTGGGTAAAGACAACCACGCGGTCGGCCAGGAAAGCCGCCTCCTCGACGTCGTGAGTGACGAAGATGATGGTTTTGGTTTCAATTTCCAGGATACGTCTCAGCTCTATCTGCAGCGCTTCGCGGCGCTGCGCATCGAGCGCGCCGAACGGTTCGTCCATCAGCAGAACTTCCGATCCCGCCGCCAATGTTCTGGCAATAGCCACGCGCTGGCGCATGCCGCCGGAAATGCGGTTCGGATAGTTGCCGGCATGTTCGGTCAGCCCAACGATGCCGAGGTAATGCTTGGTGCGTTCGCTCTTGGCCGCCAGCGTCATGTCGGTGCGGTAGCGCATGCCGAACGCGACGTTCTCTGCTACCGTCAGCCAGGGATACGAAGAATAAGATTGGAAGACCATGCCGCGGCGGCGATCGGGGCCCCCGAGCTGTTTTCCGTCGAGCCGGATTGCCCCCGTGGTCGGTGTTTCCAGCCCGCCCACCATGCGCATAAGCGTCGTCTTCCCGCAACCCGAAGGTCCCAGGAAGACAACGATCTCACCCTTCGATACGGACAGATTGAACGAGGCGACGACATCGCTGTCGCTGCCGAATCCGGCAAATCGCTTGCTGACATTATCAAAGGTCAGATAGCTCATGGCCCCGTCACTTCCGCAAATAGGCGAACCAGCGCCGGTGGAGACCACGAAGGGCTTGATCCGTCGCCAGGCCAATGATCCCGATGGCCACAACGCCGGCCATAACTTCGGGTGTTTTGAAAAAGCGGCGCGCCTGCCAGATCACAAATCCGATGCCGCTGTCGGCGGCGACGATTTCAGCCACGATCACGTAGCTCCAACACCATCCGAGTGTGATCCGCAGACTATCGACGAGTGTGGGCAGCATTGCCGGTAGTGATACATCGAGCAGGGCCCGGCCGCGCGGAGCGCCCAGTGTGGCGGCGACCTCCTGATACTCGGCCGGCACGCGCCGCACATCGTCGGCGACCAGTAACACGAGCTGGAAGAAGGTACCTAGCCACAAAAGGAAAATCTTAGTCACCTCTCCGACGCCGAACCATATGATGGACAGAGGCACCAGCGCCGGCACTGGAAGATAACGGATGAAATCAATCGTCGGCTCAAGCGCACGGCCGACGATTGGGAAGCTCCCCATCAAGATGCCGAGCGGAACTGCCATCGCCACCGCAATTAGAAACGCGCTCCAGACACGCAAGGTCGAAACCCCTGCGTGCCAGAGAAGGTCGCGCTGAAACACCATGTCGGCGAACGTCGTGGCGACGGTTGAGGGGGCAGGCAGGAAGTTCGGCGACACGATCTCGTTTCGGGAAATGGCTTCCCAAATGGCAAGAAGTGCGACGCCGAACAGGACCCCGACAACGGGCGTATCTCGAGCGGTGTTAGACACACAGGTCTCCAACTCAACCCAAGAATGCGCAGGTCCGGGCTGCTTCTCCCAAGCCCGATTTCATCGCTTGGCGCCTTCGAACAGTCCGGTGACCAGTGAGTTATCGATCTGCTGGGCCGCATCGAGTTTCACTTCGGCCGCCCCGAAATCGAGGTTCAATTGCATAACCTGGTCAAACAGCGGATGAAGCTTGCCAGGCTTGCCGCCGGCGCCGAGGAACTCCACAGCTTCTTCGTAAGTCGTGTAACGTAGCGACGTGTCGATGATTTCGGTAACCTCTTCCGGTTTCAGGCCATAGAGCGGCGCCGCGATCTCGGCAAATTTCTTCGGTTCTTTCTTGTAGTAGTCGACGGCGCGATAGATGCCGCGCAGGAACTTCTTGTACTTCTCCGGGTTGGCTTTCAGATCGTCTTGGCGAGCTGTGATGATATCGATGATGAGGCCCGGCGCATCCTTCGACGAGGAAATCACCTTGGGATTGCGGGCGGCGACCGCTTTGACGGCTTGCGACATGAACGGCTCATAGGTGCCAACGGCCGCGATGCTGGCATCATTGAAAACCGCAATCGTATCGGCAGTCGCGATTTCCTTGAGCTTTACGTCTTTGAGCGTGAGGCCAGACTTTGCCAACTCCATCTGCAACAGCAAGCGCGCAGGGATATTTGGTTCAACCGCAACGGTTTTGCCTTTGAGATCGGCAACTGACCCGATGGAGCCATCGGCCACTAGCCCATCCCCGCCAACCGACAGGTCGATGGTGCCGATGATCACGCCTGGCGTCGAGGCATCGCGCGGGCGGCCTTGATGCTCGCCTACCGTCCGCATATCTGCTTCGATGTCGCCGCGCGCCATGGCGGCCAGAACGTTGCTGCGGTCATCCTCAAACTTGAACTCAACGGTGATGCCGTCCTCCTTGTAATAGCCGAGTTTGTCGGCGACGAGCGCCGGGGCGAACCCGACCCATGTGGGGGCTAGAACCCTGATCTTCTCGTTTGCGGAGGCCGATGCATAGGGAAATCCCGATGCTATAGTTGCTGCAAATGCAAGGGCAGCGGCAAGTCTCTTCATGGCGGTTTCGCCTCCCGGTTTGAAGTGTGGGCCGTATGCAGGTGATGTCGCGTGTGAATAGGGGAAGCGTAACACCTGCCCTGCGCGGGCTTGAATTAAGAAGAGCCATGGAGTTAGATCGAGAATTATCGATGTAAGCCGGCCGCGGGCGCAGCCCGGTTGCAGACCGTCGTGGAGGCCCGAATGCGCCGCCTGAGTACCATTGACCTGAGGCTTCTCAGGATTTTCACGACAGTTGTCGACTGTAACGGGTTCCAGAAGGCACAGATCGCGCTCAACATCGCCCAGTCGACGCTCAGCAGTCACATCACCAGTCTTGAGGCCAAACTCGGCTCCAAATTGTGCGAGCGGGGCCGCGGCGGGTTCAAGCTCACCCGGGCGGGGCAAGAAACCTACGACGCCATCGAGGCTCTGCTCCGCTCCATCGAAGGGTTTGAAGCGCGCATGGGGCGCGTTCACGGAACCCGGTCTCAGGTCTTGCGGATCACCACCATTGACACGCTGGTGACGTACCGTGACATCGCACTGGATGCTGCCATTGCAGCCTTCCACGATGACTATCCCGACGTAGCAATCGATCTGGAAGCACCGGTCCGCAATCGATCGAACAGAGCGTTGCCGAGGGGCGCCGAGACGTGGCCATCGGACCCATGGCGCAGGCGCTGCCGAGCTTGGAGTACCGTTCGTTAACGACGGAGACTCACAGCCTTCATTGCGGCAGCTCGCACCCCTGGTTCAACCGCGACGACAGTACGATTGCGCACGGGGACTTTCTGGCAGCCCACTTCTCCGTTCGTGCGTACCGTTACTTTGATGACGTCTATCGATTTGGACGCGCCACCGCCAACGCGAGCGTCTCCAGCATGGAGGCTCAGGGATTCTGATCCTCACGGGAAAATACATCGGCTTCCTGCCGGACCACGCCGCGGCGCGATGGGTCGAATCGGGCGCGATGCGTGCCATCAAACCTCAGCAATGGGGGTTGAAGTCACATTTTTTCATTGCCCACGAACCGAGCGGAGAATTGAAAACCATCAAGCAAGCATTCGTGCGCCACGTCGTGGACCGTGTGCCAATGGCGCAATCGTCAGGGCTTTCCGGGCCGGAGACCACTCTTCTTCACAAGGTCAGGACGGGTGTCGCGCACAAGAACTGATGTTTGGCGAGGACGTATCGGAAATGTCTCGTCCTGGCCCGACGCCGACGAACGGTATTCACTTTTCTAAAGCCGGTGTTGAAGGTCAAGCTGCCGAACAGCGAAAATGCGCGAGGACTTTCCGTCTGAGGTTAACCGGTCGTGACTGGCGAGACGTCACAACGGTAGAAGTTGAC
>CAVVRP010000008.1:0-620384 GCA_963750715.1 uncultured Alphaproteobacteria bacterium
CGTAAAATGCTCTAGGCTAGGCGGAGAATCCACCCGACGTACACCACGTAGACGTACAAATGCCCTCCATCAAGAACGGAGACCCGATCGATGACGTACTCTCTCACGCAACTCGCCGCCGACATCCGCGAGACGCTCAAGGCCAACTCCGGCCCGGCTGCGAAGGCGAAGGTCTGCGGTTACGTGTCGAAATCGCTGACCGACACGGCGTTCGTCGCCGCGCACCTGAAGGATCGCGCAGCCGGCGCCAATCCGCGCGAGGTTCTGTACGAGGACCCCGAGCTCGGCTTCTGCATCTGCGGCCACGTCTACAACGGCCCTGCGCACGGCTCGCCGCACGATCACGGATCGAGCTGGGCCGTCTACGGACAGGCTACGGGCGTCACGGAGATGACCGATTGGCGGATCGTGAAGAAGGCCGCGGGCGATGAGCCTTCGCTGGTGGAGCCCGTCAAGACCTATGCGATGAAACCCGGCGACGCGCACCTTTACGACGTGGGCGCTGTGCACTCGCCCGACCGCAAAGGACCCGTGAAGCTCATCCGCATCGAGGGCGCCAACCTCGACCACGTGAAGCGCTCCAACATCAAGGCGAAGTAGCAACGTAGGGCGCAATTGTGGAGCGTGTTGCGCCGCTCCAGGGGCAGTGGCGCAATACGGCTGATGCGCCTCTTGCGCCCTACAGAGGCTCAGATGCGGAAGGCGCCGCGCTCCTGAACGTCGAGCTGGGCGATGAGGCCGATCTCCCAGGCCAGATACTGGCGTGCGGCTTCCGCGTTGCCCTCGTGCCGGCCGTGAGTGAAGAACAGGAAGTCGATGCAGTCGGCATCGGCCGGATCGTCCGGGGTGGCGACGACAGGCAGACCGGCCGCGCGCCAAGCCTCGTGGCCGCCCGCGAGCAGGCGGACATCCGCGCAGCCCGCTTCGGCGAGATCGAGCGCGGCGAGGGCCGCTACGGCCGGCTCGTCGGCGACGAGCACTACGACCTTCGCGCCGCCCTGCGCAACGACATTCGCGAGGCGCGGCCGGATCGACCAGCGGGCCTGCGGAATGTGCCCCGCGCGGTAGCTCATGGCCGGGCGCAGGTCGATAACCTGCGCGGTGCCATTGCGCAGGGCGTCATGCAGTGCGGCGGGCGCGATCGCTGCCGGAGCCTGTGGACCTGACACGGCCTTGCGCTGAGCTGAGGCCACCTGCGTCGCGGCGGCGACCCCGCCCTGGAGCACGCAGGCCTCGTGGCCGAGTTGGCGCAGCCAGCCGGCGATGACAGGCGCGCGCACCTCGTCTGCGTCCAGGAGAACGAGCCGCGCGCCCTTGACGCCCACCCACTGGTCCGTCGCTTGCACGAGCTGGCCGCCCGGTGCATGCGCGAAGCCGGGCACGGCGCTGGCGGCAAGCTCCTCGGCCGTACGCCCGTCGAGCAGATAGGTCGTGCACGAAGCGTCGGCGAGCCACGCCTTGGTTTGCGCAGCCGTGACGAAACTCACACCGTGCGACTGGGCGAACGCCCGTGCGCGCGCCTTGCGCGCCGCCATGTCAGCGCCTCCCGCTTGGTCCGCATAGCGCCGGCTCGCGCCGTTCTCGAGGGTGAGGCCTGCCAGCGTCCAGCCCTGCGTACCGTTCTCCAGCGCGTAGACCGGGTTGGCGATGCCGAAGTCGATGAGGATCTGCGCCCCGATGATGGAGCGTGTGCGGCCGGCGCAGTTGACGACGATCTTGGTCTTCGGGTCGGGGGCGATGTCGCCGATGCGCAGCACCAGCTCGCCGTTGGGGCAGCAGATCCCGCCCGGGATGTTCATTTTGCGGTATTCCGCGAAGGGGCGGCCGTCGACGATGACGAAGTTCTCGCCCGCGCGCTGCATGGCCTCCAGCTCCTGCGCGGAGACGCGGGGCGTGTGCTTCTCGTGCTCGACCAGCTCGCCGAAGGCCTTGCTCGGCACGTTGACGCCTTCATAGAGCGTGTAGCCGGCACGCTTCCAGGCTTGCGCACCGCCCTGCAGGATGTGGACATTGCGGTAGCCCTGCGCCTCGGCCCGCTTGGCGGCGCGGGCCGCAAGCGCGTCGTCACCGCCGTCGCACAGCACGAGCCGTACGGCCAGGTTCGGCACCAGGACTGGGAGGGCGAGCTCGAGCCGGCTGTAGGGAAGCGGCACCGCGAAGAACAGATGCCCCTTGCCGAATTGTCCCGCCTCGCGCACGTCGACGAGCGCAATCTCTCCCCCGTCGGAGAGCCAAGCCTTCAGCGTCGCTGCGTCGATGGTTGCGGTCATTGCTCACCTCCCGGGAGATACGTTGGCAGCCGGCATGGCCAAGGATAGACGCCTCGCCCGTCGACCGTCCAATTTCCGCAAGTGGCCTCTCGTGAAACGAATGTTTAGTCTAGGCCATGCTATCAGTGAGCCGTCTAACCGCAAGCACGGCGTGCGCGAAGATGCGACAGTCGCAAGTGGCCCGAGGCTGCCGAATGTGTGCGGAGCAATCGGTGGCGCGACCGAGGTTAAAGCTGCCGATCAGAGAACAAATCGCGACTGACAGTCGGTCCCTGGGGATGGCCGTCCGTCCGGGACAGCCTGCGTGATCGACCTGATTGACCCGAACCGGAACAAGCTGCTCACACTGCGGCTAGCAAGCGCCACTCTCCCGGGACCCCCTTCAAGGTATGGGTCCCTCGATCCTCAAACCTGAGGCCCGATCCAGCCACCAAGTCCCTGACTGTGCTGGAGACCAACACTTCGTCGGCTGCTGCCAATGCCCCAATTCTGGCCCCGATATGTACCGCAATGCCTCCGAGTTCTTCGCCCATAACCACACACTCTCCAGTGTGAACCCCAGCGCGAATTTTAATGCCGAGTTTCTTGACGGAGTCGGCAATCGCCTGAGCGCAGCGGACAGCACGTGCCGGACCATCAAAAGCCGCCAGAAAACCATCGCCCGCCGTGTTGATTTCTCGACCGCGGTGCCGCCTGAGTTGCTCGCGGACAAGTAAGTGATGCTGAGTTAGTAGATCCTTCCAGGCGCGGTCGCCAAGTTCGACTACTCGCGTGGTTGCCTCAACGATGTCCGTAAAAAGTACGCTTGCGAGCACGCGGTCAAGATCGGGTTCAATTTCTCGGCGGCCGCCGGTCAGGAACGCCTCGATCTCACCCAGAATTGCCTTTGCGTCTCCGACCCATGGATTATGATCAATTCCCGGGAACTCCACATACTTCGCTCCCTTAACGTGACGGGCCAGATATCGACCGTGCTCGACATTGACCGGGAGATCACCTGTGCGATGCAGGACTAACGTGGGGACGCCGACCGTTGGAAGCACGTGTCGGACATCGATACCGTAGTTCATAAGCCTAAGGGCATTGGCCGCTCCCGGGCTGGCGCTTGCTCGTTCCAATCGCCCAACAAACTTTCGCATCTCTGCGTCGCCAGCCAGGCTGGGGCTGTAAATATCAACCGAATTGCCCTGGCCCCAATTTTCTTCGACCCATTTGGAACCTGCTGCCATCTGCTCGTCGGTCTTGCCCCAGGGATTGTCGGGCGCCCAGGCGAAGCGAGCGGATGAGCCATACAAGATCAGCGCCGAGGTTCGTTGCGGATAGGTGGCGGAGAACACGATACTCATCGACCCACCCTCAGAGAAGCCAAGGAGCGCTGCTCGCGTTGAGCCGGCGGCGTCCATGACAGCTCGCACGTCGTCCATCCGCTCCTCTAGGGTCGGGATTTCCGCTGAACCGGTCCGATAGGCCGGTTCCCCTTTTATCGAATCGGATTAACCGACAAAAAGATGCAAGTCGTGAAAAGAAGCTTGCCGTAAGCGGCAGCTCCAGCTGCAGGTCAAGGTGCGAGACGAAGCCAGGTACAAAGACCAGGTCGAACGGACCCTCGCCCATGACTTGATAGGCTATGTAGGTATCACCGCTCTTGGCGTAGCGGGTCTCGGGCATGCTGCTCATCGGCCGACCCTCCGGACGGACCCAAAGTTATCCCGGAAAAGAGCCCGCGGCAGGTATTTTTGCCAATCTAGCCGATCAGTCGGCCAACTAACGAGTACGAAAAGCGGCTTCCCCACCTGTAAGCCTGCCTGTCCCTTGCTGCAGTGCGGGAGTTAGGTGCTGGCCGTCTTCGACGTTGCCTTGCATCGTAGCACCACGACAGCGTGCTGGCTTATTGCGTCGGGGTTCGCGGTGACGCGGGGTGAAGCGGTCGCCGTCGCGCTCGATCGAGCGGCGCCAGCCGAGATAGCTCGGCAGATGCTTCGACGCGACGCCCTTGAACGGTGCCATCCAGGCCTTGAAACGGCTCTGTAGGCATTGACGTTCTGGATGTGATAGCTGCCGAAGGAGCGCTCGCCGACGCTGACATTGAGCGCGATGTGCAGGATTCGCCGGCAGCGTCTGCAAGCTGCGCGTAGGCTGCGCGGCCATCGGTGACCAGCAGCGCGTCCTTGGCAACGACGGGAGTGAGCAACGCCTGAAACGTGCGGCCTTCCAGATCGGGCAAAACGTGATCGGTGGTCGTCGCATGGCGGTCGCGGACGATCAGAATGGCATCGTGTTCGTCGGTCGAAAGGCCTGGTTTCTTCGCCTTGCCGCCGCGTTTCCTCGGGGCCCGGTCGACCAGCTTGCGCGATCCTTTGGCCGACTTCAGGATGAAGGTCTCGTCGGCCTCGACGATGCCCGTGAGCGCGGACGGGCGCTTGTCCCTGGCCGCCGCGAGGAAGCGGTGGCGCCAGCGGAACGAGGTCTCGAGGCACACGTCGGCGCGCTCGGCGGCCTTGCGCAGGCTCGTTCGATCGACCATCGCGCGGGCATAGTCGAGCCAGGCATCCCGGCGGTGCAATTGGGCGAGCGGCGTGCCGGTCAGGGCATTGAAGGTGCGGCCGCAGTCCTTGCATTTGTAGCGCCTGAGGCCGCTCGCCTGCCCCCACGTTCCGAAGCTCTCGGACTTGCAGTGGCCGCAGGCCGGCGATGCTGCAAACCGCATCTCGATCAGCGCGATCGCCTCGTTGGCCGAGCCCTTGCCGGCCAGTGCTGCCGTCAGCGCCGCGCGTTGCACCTCCGTCAGATCACCCAGTTGCTCGACAAGAACCCGGAAATCCTGCGCCTTCATGGTGGCCTCGCTCCCGTCGGCGAATCGCGACGAGAGTCTCGTCCTACATCAAGGCAAAACAGTGCCAACCAGATTGCTCAATCAAGCTCCACGAGCAGCGCCCTGGCATCGGTGAGGTCGGGCCACTCGAAGCCGTCGGTGAACCAGGCGTAGATCGGTGCGAGAATGTCGCGAGCTTCCGATGCCCGGCCCTGGCTGCGATAGAGGCGCGCGAGGCTCGTCGCCGCGCGCAGCTCCCAGGTTTTGGCGACCTGACTCTGGGCGAATGCAATGGATTGCTTGAATGTGGATTCGGCTTCGTCTCGACGGGGTGGGCTTGCAACGAGGAGGAGCTCGCCTTTCACGCGAAGGAGTTCTGCATCATTCCAGTGTTCCGATGCGGATTTGTTGAATGACAAGGCTTCGTCCACAACATCGAGGCCGCCCTTTATGTCTTGCGCACGAAGATGAGCCCTCGAAAGACACAGTAAATAGAATGATACGTGCAGTCCGTAACCCATTTTCCGGTACGAGGACAAGCCGTCACGGATCCTCTCGATACCATCAGAGGAATTTTCGATTTCGGCGTCCAATACTGCGGCACTAAGATTGCCAAGCGCTCTATACATTCTAAGGTCTTTGGTTGCTGTTAGCGCAATGATGCGATTTGTGGCCAGCTTCATGCCCTGGAAATCTCTCGCAATCCATCGCAAAACGACCTGCTGAAATAATGCATGGGCTACCGATGGCGCATGATCATACAATTGCGCCCGAGCCATCATTTCGTTTACTCGAACTTCGCTTTGCTTCATGCATCCCTGGATGGCGAGCACGCAACTCAGCCAACTAAGAGCATAGATCGGAACATCGTAGCCGGTAAATGCAATCGCGTAATTCGCATCGCAATTCCCGAACAGAGTATATCCTCTTTGCAAGTAATCGAGAGATGAAACAAATTCACCACGAATTCCGGAGTTCATGCCCATACCGGTATAGGCCACTGCCTTTAAGGTGGGATTCTTCTGCTTCTCGGCCAGGTCAATTAACTCACGCGCTACTTGCAGCGCCATGTCGTATCTTGCTATCGTGTGCAATCTGGCAAATTCACCGAAAATAACGTGTGCTAACTTTTCACGATCATCAAGCGCCTCCGCCAATGCACGAGCCCGCAAATGGTGCTCCCGTATTTCCGGGGAAACCCAACCCTTTGGCGAGGCAAGCGTGCCCATCAAACTGAGCCTAAGATCGAGTTCCAGTTTTTGGCGCTTTCGCCCCTCCGGCAATAGGGCAATCTCCATAAGTCCGCTGTTGAAGTGCGCCGTTGCTTCCTCAAACCCTGAGCGAGCAGCCGCCCTTTCGCCGGCAAGTTGCCAAGCCTCGATCGATTGCTCTGACAGGCCAGCCCGCGAATAGTGCTGCGCCAAGACCTCCGGCAGCGCCATTTCCGGAAACTGCTTCGTCAAAACTTCCGCAATTCGCGCGTGCAGGCGTTGCCGCGGCTCGCGCAGCAGCGTGCCGTAGGCCGCATCCTGGATCAGGGCGTGCTTGAATTGATAGGTCGCGTGCGGCGGCGTCCCTCGCTGGATGATGAGCCCGGCATCGGTGAGCGCCGCGAGATTGCCCCGCAACTGCGCCGGCTTGAGCTGTGATACCGCAGTCAGTAGCTCGTAGGTGAATTCGCGGCCGATCGCCGAGCCGGCCTGCGCCACTTCCTTCGCCGCGCCAACGGCATCGAGCCGGGCCATGAGGGGGCCATGTAGCCGGTCGGGCACGGACGTCGCCACGGCCTTTGTCCTCGGCGTGCGGCTCGCGCCGCCGGTCTCCAGGATGGACTTGGTCAACTCCTCGACAAACAGGGGCACGCCGTCCGCGCGTGCCACGATGTCGTTGATCACGTCGTCCGTGAGGCCTTGGTCGCCAGCCATGCTTCGGGCCAGGACGGCACCGTCCCTCTCGTCCAGCCGGTTGAGGGTGATCACGGTCACCCGGGATTGGCCGATCCACGGCGGCACGAACTCTGGCCGGTACGTCACCAGGATGAGCACCGGCAAATTGCGAGTGCTCTCGATCGTTAGGTCCAGGAGTTCGCCCGAGCTCGGATCGCTCCAATGCACGTCCTCGAAGACCATCAGCACCGGCCGTCGTCGCGCGAGTGATTGCACTTGGCCGACCAGCGCGGCGAGCGTCCTATCCTTTCGTTGCTGAGGGCTCAGCTTCGGCTGCGGATACCGACCGACCGCGTTCAGCGACAGCAGGTCCGCGATCAGGGTGGCATCCTCAGGCTTGGTCGACGTCTGCCCGAGCAGGTTGTCGAGCTTGGCTTGGCGCGCCGCCACGTCGTCGCTACGTTCGAAGCCCGCGGCACGACCGAGCTGGCTTACCACGGGATAGAGCGGGCTTGTCTGATAAAACCCAAAATATTTAAAAGACCTAAACCCATGAGAAAATTTATTTCAAGAAAGCACCGTCTGACTATTTTTCTGGTGGTAGTCTGTATATCCATGGTCGCGTTTTCAACCAAAATTATGGCTGAAAAGACACTTATATTCCCCATTCCTCAGCAAATGGAAGTGACCGGTGAATGGTTTGTTCTGGATGAATCCGTATCCATTGTTGTTCCTGAAAACAGCAGCGAGAAGGATATTTTTCTCGCACGTTTTCTGGTAAGGGAGCTAAGCGATAAGTACGGTTTAGCCCTTAAAATTGAATCCCAAAGCAACCTGCAGGGGGACGGAAAAGTAGTGGTCATGGGGACTTTAGACAACACTCTGGTCAGGCAATACTGCATAAATAATAACCTGAGTCTAAGTCAGGAAGATCCCGGCCCGGAAGGCTATCTTTTACAAATAAACAGCAATCAAATTGTGATAGCAGGATGGGACGATCCCGGGGCCTTTTTCGGACTTCAGTCTCTGCGCCAGTTAATAAATGCTGAAAATGGAACAAAGGTTCAGGGAGTAAAAATAAGGGATTGGCCAAACCTGCCATTCAGGGCAATCAGGCTGTACGTCCCCGGTCCGGAGAATATAGCATTCTTTAAACGGTTCTTAAGGGATTTCATGGCACTCTATAAGTTCAATAAAGTCATCATGGAGCTGAATTGCATGAGGCTTGACAGGCACCCTGAAGTAAATGCAGGCTGGATCGAATTTGCAACGGAATTGAAATATTCACGCTCAAATTCAACACAGGGACTTCAGGGAGAAGAAAAAAACTCAAGTCATTATGATGCCGGCGACGGATTTATTATTGAAAAAGATGATGTCAGGGATATTGTTGAACTGGCAAGACAGAACTTCATAGAGGTTATCCCGGAAATACCGTCGCTTACTCATGGCTACTACCTTTTAACGAGACATCATGAATTAGCTGAATATCCCGGAGATATATGGCCCGACACCTACTGCCCGTCCAATCCTGCCTCATACGATCTGATGTTTGATGTATATGATGAGTACATTGAAGTAATTCATCCAAAAATGATCCATATAGGACATGATGAATGGTGGGGTGCACCTTTGGATATTTGCCCGCGATGCAAAGGCAAAGATTACTCTGATTTGTTTGCACAGGACATTAACAGGATCCATAGCTATATGTCTGACAGGGGAATTAAAATTGCCATGTGGGGCGACCATATACTGGAAAGTGTCCGGAATAAAGGCCCGATTGAAAGAACATCTTCTACCGGTGTGCAATATAAAACACCGGGAGGGCTGCGTTCATCTGTAGTAAAGAAATCAATACCGAAAGACATTTTAATTTTCAACTGGTTCTGGGATAACCAGGAAAGGGACATGGAATTATACAAATTTGGCTTTACCCAGGTATATGGAAATTTTACGCCCAACATAAGTGACTGGGATGAAAGGATAAAGAAAATTGACCTGGCGGGAGGTGCACCTTCTTCCTGGGCTTCGACCAACGAGTATAATTTCGGGAAAGATTTATTGCTCGATTTCCTTGGTTGCGCGAATCTGTTATGGTCTACCCATACCATTAATCAAACGGATCTGATTGGAATTGTCTGGGAACTGATGCCCTCCGTCAGGTCGAATCTGAGTTCTGAAAGAATTCCCAGTGAGAATGGGGATAAGATTGAACCCATTGAAATTTCACAATGTTCCAATCTGGCAAAGGATACAAAAGTTTTTAATGTGAATCTGAGTACTTTAAAATCAGGTGAAGTGCACAGCCGTGGGAGAGTGTTCAATCTGGTCAATCCGGCAAAAGCATCCGGGAACTGTCTGGTTGCTGCAGGATCCGTCGGAATTGGTGAGAATCCTCTACCATCTGTGGTTAAAGGTATAATAATAAACGAAGATGTAAGCAGCCTGATTTTCCTGCATGCCTGTGCGCTTCCTGGTGGAAATCAGAAAGCTTATTTTAATATTCCTGACTTTTTTGACACTCCGGATCTGCTGGGATGGTATGAGGTGGTATATGAAGATGGATTCAGGGAAATAGTTCCCATACAGTATGGGGTTAATATCCTGGAATGGAATCCCATGGGGGAACAAAGTCTCGACAAAAGAGAAGGAGAGACAGGGTCTCCCCAGAATGTATATTGTTACCTGGCTGATCCGGTCCGGTGTTCGTCAGATGAAATAAATAATCCGATCACTTTCTTTGCATTTGAATGGGTCAATCCACGTTTTGGTAAAATAATAAAAGAAGTAAATGTATACGGATCTGTAAATTACCAGGCTCAACAACAGGATTATGGAACGGTAGTATCAGCGCCAATGCCAAGTAATGCAATTTTGCTGGCAGGCATCAGTAAAGTCAAAAAAAGAGAAGCTTTCAGGCCTGAAGCAAAAGATGCCAGCAAATAATCAATTGACTATTCAGGATCGCTTATTTATATAATCTGAAAGATCATCGAAAAAATAAATACTATAGAAATATCAATAACCATTGTTTCGGAGTTCAGGAAAATAATTGTATTTCTGATACTTTTACTTATTGGCTGCAAAGATACTAAGGACAAGGTGCCGGTTCTTCGCCAGGATCAGTATTATACTGTAGAGCTGTAGAGCAGGGCGAAATTGATGAGAGTAAAAGTGTTATTGAACACCCTGAAACATTGCTTGTATTTTCAAGTGATAAACCTTTTCCAAAAAATGAACCGCATCTTATTTTTAATCCTGATTATTCTGGCTTCATGTGACAGGCATGATGTAGTTGTTACTGATACAATATTCTGTACTCATAAAGTTGTCCTCGATGATGAGGGAAAGATTATTCCATGGTTCACTCCGAGGGGAAATGCTTACGATAACTTTATTAAATTACGCTGGGATTTTATTAAAAAGCGGGTCCCTTTATCGCCCGGGCCGGATCCGCGTTCAAGATTCCCTCAGTATTATTTCTACTGTGCATTCAGGAATAATAATGGCATCCTTGAACCAGATACATGGATGAATGATATTGGTGAAAAAATCCCAAACTGGTTTGAGAATGCAAGACTGTACTATGCGTATACAGGGGATAGCAGTGTAATGACATTAATCGGAGATTTCATTTATTATGTTCTGGTTCATGGTACGAGTCCGGAGACATTTGCATGGCCTGGGTTCCCTTACACAACAACCAATGCAGGTGATACTGTATTCAGGGGTTTTACAGGTGCCGGACGATTTGTACAGCATGAAATTCAGGTTGACCATGCCGGAGAAATGGGATTGACATATTACAGGATGTATCTTTTTAGCAATGAAGAAAAATATCTCACAGCTGCACTGAATGTTGCCAATGTTCTTGCATCCAAAACAGGGGAGGGTACCCGTGAGAAATCAATCTGGCCATACCGGGTAGTTATGGATGATGGACGAGTTACTGCACCTTATGGAGCAAACTGGACTGGTTGTTACATGTTATTTGATAATCTGATAAGAGATAGTATTGGAAATGTGAATGAATATCTTGATGTAAGGGAAAGAATCAGAAGCTTTCTTCTTCAATATCCTCTGAGAACAGGTTGCTGGACTGATGGACACTCTGATACGGATATTAAAAGCAACACTTATAAGAGTAACCTGAGTGCAAGCAATATGGCTCTTTGTCTGTTTGATTATCCTGATCTTGATCCTGAATGGGAAAGAAATATACCAATACTAATAAAATGGACAGAAGATAACTTTGTATTTCGCACTGCGCCCGGCGAACCATCCACAATGTGGGGAGCAAACATAGTCGGGGAACAGGATTCATTTAACTATAAAATGGATTATCAGACTGCCCGCTATGCTGCTGCTTGCGCAAGATGGTATAATGTGTCCAAAGATGAATCATACAGGGAGAAAGCATATCGTTCACTTAACTGGGTAACATATTGTAATGATTCCCTTGGTATGGCATTTGAGAGCCCGGTCAGCAAAGGTATTTTGAGCTGGTGGTCTGATTGTTACGGAGAATGTCCGCGCATGTTTTACCATGTTTTTGCTGCAGTTCCTGAATGGGCTCCGCCTGGGGAAGACCATATTTTATATTCCGAAGGAATATTGCGGGAGGTCCGTTATGCTGAAAATTCGGTGAAATATATTGCAGCACGATCAGGAACAGAGTACCTCCGGTTGTCATTCAAACCTTTATATGTCACTATAAATGGGACATTTATTCCAAAGGAAAGTGATCTGGCAGCAGACACCTATAGCATCAGAAGTCTTGGAAAAGGAGATTACGCAGTAACAATTAAGCATAGTAAAAATTGTGAGGTAGTTGTATCGAGGGGATCTTAGAAAACCGAAAGTAAAAAGTCTTCTATCATCAAAAAAGATCGATTATATTTATGAAAATATGATTGAGCTATTCAAATATTATAAAAGTACACTTGAGGAAAAAGTTCCACCGTTAAAGAAATTCATTTTAAACTTTGGATTTGTTATAACTACTATTTCCACAATAGCCCAGCCTTCAGAAACGAAACTGGAGATAGATGCTGGAACCAGGTATCAGTCCATAGATGGTTTCGGAGTAAATATTAATCCTGCGTGGTGGCTGAATGGTGTATACAGGGATGCAAGTGTAGTCAAACCAGCAATTGATATCTTAATTGATTCGCTTGGGGCAAATATTTTCAGAGTCGTTATCGAAGAAATGGACTGGGAAGCAGTTAACGATGATAATGACCCGGAAAACTTTAACTGGACCTATTTTAACAGTGTCTTTTCAGATTCCAGGTTTCAGGGCGTCTGGAGTACTTTGCATTACCTTAATCAGAGGGGGATTACAGATGGACTGATTATAAATTTCATGGGAGCTCCTCCGGCATCTGAACCTCAGACTGAGCCGGATCCTGTAAAAAGCTGGATGGGGGATGTCAATTTCTCAATAAACCCTGTTATGGAGGATGAATTTGTTGAGTCGATAGCTGCCCTGCTTTATTATGCCAGGAACAATGAAAAAATTAATTTCAGGCTGGTATCCCCTATGAATGAAACGGATATATTGTCTTCCACGAAAAGTCCTGAACACCCCGACGGAATTGTCGAGGGGCCTGACATGCCGGATGCTGAACAATACGTGCGAGTATTAAGGAAACTGGCTGAAAAGCTGGACCGTATAGGAATGGGTGATATCCGTTTTGTAACTCCTGATGCTGCGGGAGATAAGTTGTTCAGCGCCTGCTTTTATAAGATCGTAAAGGATCCTTACCTGTTGGGAAAGCTCGCCTGCTGGGGCGTTCATCAGTATGGTGATGATGCTGGCAATTATCTGAATATCATCAGGGATCAAACAAATCCGGTTAAAACCTATTGGGTAACTGAAACTGCAGGTATTAAGAACCTTTTAGGGCAGCTGGATGATGGCGCCTCAGTTCATTTATTCTGGGATGGATTTGACTGTGTTTATCAGCATGGCATAAGAAACGGATATGGGACCATTCCTCCCAACGACTGGGTTTACTGGGAGAAAGAACAGGGTAAACCATTATTAGCCTTTAGTATATCAGACCAGAGCTGGACTCCCCGCAAACAATTTTATGAATTTTCCCAGCTTTTCAGGTTTGTGAGGCCGGGTGCCGTAAGGGTCGGTTCATCTGTAAATAATGATGATCTTGCTGTTTATGCTTTTATTAATCCAAACGGTCAGCTGGTGATTTTTGGAAAGAATAATGGCAGTTATCCTGTCTCAATTAACGGTACAATAAACGGTTGGCCATTAATAGAAAGATTAAGTGTTTTTATTACTAACTCTTTTGTCAGTTTACAGCAAAAGGAAGATATAATTGCATCGAATAATTCGATGATTTTTACTGTACCTGCAGGTACAATTTTCACCCTGACCGGTTTTCCTGAGAATAAGATGGATGTGATTTCCGGAATCAGGCCAGAGCCTCCGGGATGGTATCCGGGAGATATGCATGTTCACAGGAATTGCGGTGAAGTGACATCAATATGGCCGGAAACCAGTCTGGCTGAAATGATGGAAACTAATGACCTCTCGGTAATTTCGTTGCTTGCTGATATGGGAAATGGTGAAGTGAAAGACAGTAAGTCAGATCTTCCAAAGGTAACAGGCCTGGATGCTGAACAGTCATCTCCGGAACGAATAGTACACTGGGATGCTGAGTGGCATTTTGACCCGGAAGGAGTGACATTTGAAAACAAAGCTCTGGGTGGCCATATAGTACTGTTGGGACTTAAAAATGCCCTTAAAACATGGGAGGAATCTCCATCCAGGATACTTGAGTGGGGCAGAAAGCAAAATGCAATTATGGGCTTTTGTCATATGCAATATCTTAATGATACTATTCAAAATCAACTTAATTGTTGTATCCCGTTAGATTTTCCTGTTGAGATTGCACTTGGCACAATTGATTTTCTTTCAGAAGATGTATGGCTTAATGATGCATCTGTACATGCATATTATAAAATTCTTAACTGTGGTTTCAGACCAGGGTGGGCAGCAGGAACAGATTTTCCCTGCAACAACGGCTCTCCTTTAGGATCACTGTTGACTTATGTTCAGGTTAATGATGAACCTTTAACATATATGAAATGGATTGAAGGGATAAAAGACGGCAGAACAGTGGTGACAACAAATGGTCATGCTGAGTTCCTGGACCTTAAAGTAAATGATTCATTGTCTCCGGGTGATGAAATTCATCTCAGGAGAAAAGGACAAATAAATGTTAATGTTATTTGGACATCGATCCTGAATCAGGAAGGCCGTGTTGAGATCGTATGCAACGGGAAGATTGTGGCAAAAAAAGATGCAATTGCCAGTCCTGGTAAACCTGTTACTTTAAATGTCAATCTGCCTGTCGTAGAAAGCAGTTGGATATGTGCCAGAAGAATGAATTCAGAAGGACATCAATCACATACAGCACCTGTTTATATTACTATTGGAAACAAACCTGTAAGAGCTAGTGCAGACGATGCAGAATACTTTGTCAAATGGATAGAAAACATACTATTGAATATTGAAAATAACGGGCCGTGGAGCATTTATTTTACAAAGGATATCGAAACTGTTAAAGCGAGGTACCGAAATGCAGTCAGTATTTACAGGAAAATAGCAAAGGAGGCTGGCAAATATCACAATTAATAATTATTTTGGACGCATCTGTATTTGGATGTTTTTTAAATTTACAACCTGATGATGAAACACTAAAAGCCACAACATTTTTGACAATACTTTACCCTTTAGTTAAAAAATTCCGGTTCACCAACAAAATAATATTAAGCATCCTGCTTATTCTGTCTTTTACCGGTACAGCGAAGACACAGCTGGCGATAAATGAGATCATGGCTTATAATACCACCGGTATTATCAATCCGGATCTGTTCCTGCGCACTGATTGGATCGAAATATATAATGCCGGAAACGAAATAATTGATCTTTCGTTTTTTTCATTAAGCGATAATCCTGCGAATCTGAGCAAATGGGATTTTCCTTCCGGAACAACGATTGATCCTGATGGCTTTCTTTTGGTATGGGCGGATGAAGCCGGTGAACTGCAAACGGGTCTTCATGCCAGTTTTAAACTGAATGTTTCCGGAGAAAACCTGTATCTGACTAACCAGCAGGGACTTCTGATCGATTCATTATTCTTTTCCAGGCAATTTGAGGATGTCTCTTATGGGAAAACCGATACAGGTAGTCTTGTATATTTTTCCAATCCAACCCCCGGTGCACCCAATGATGAGGCCTCTTCTTACCGTCTTGCAGTAGGAATATCCTATAATCCGCCTCCGGGTATCTATCCGGATTACCAGATGCTCGAACTATCCTGGATTGATTCAAATGCAGTTATCCGTTATACCTTCGACGGATCAGAGCCGGACGAGAATTCGGATATATATGGCGGGCCGATTGGTATTTCAGCCAATACGGTTATCAGGACAAAGATCTGGGCAGAGGGCTATCTTCCGGGATGGATTGAGACGGCTACCTACCTGATAAGCGACACATTCAATTTACCCGTATTTTCACTCGTTACCGACCCTGTCAACCTCTGGGACAGCGTACAGGGGATTTATGTGTCAGGAACAAATGGAATAACGGGTTATTGCAGCGAAGTACCTGTGAACTGGAACCAGGACTGGGAACGTCCTGTCAGCCTTGAATTATTAGGTAGATCAGGTACGAGAAAATTATATGCTGACGGAGGATTAAAGATCCATGGCGGCTGCAGCAGAACAGCTCCCATGAAATCACTTGGCTATTTTTCCCGCAATGAATATGGTTCAAACGAACTGCGATATCCATTTTTCAGGGAGAAGGAAGACGTTACCTGGTTCAAAGATCTGATATTCAGGAATTCAGGTAATGATTTCTGGTATACAATGATGCGTGACGGAATAATACAGGCTGTCGCTAAATCAAACATGGATATTGATAAACAGGGTTTTGAACCGGTGATAGTCTTTCTTAATGGTGAATACTGGGGTATACATAACCTTCGGGAAGATGTTAATGAGCATTACTTTGAATCTAATTATGGAATTCCCGCTGAAGAAATAGATCTGCTGAAAACCTACAACCAGGTTGTAAGTGGAACAGGAATTTACTTTGTAAACCTGGAGAATTATTTGGGATCTCATGATCTGTCTATCCAGTCAAACTATGATTATGTTGCCGAAAGGATAGATATGAATGAATACATCAACTACCAGATAACCGAAATGTTCTTTGCCAACAGGGACTGGCCGGGAAATAATCAGAAATACTGGCGCCACAGGACTACCAATGGTAAATGGAGGTGGGTCATGTTTGATATGGATTTCACATGGGGTTTGTATGAATTTAATCCGGCCATTGATATGTTTACTTTCTGCACAGCAACTGACGGACCGGACTGGCCAAATCCGCCATGGGCTACATTTCTTTTCAGGAAGCTTCTTGAAAACAAGGGATTCCGGAAACAGTTCATCATGACATATATGATGCACCTGAATACAACATTTCAGCCTGCTAATGTTATTCATTTTATCGATTCAATGCAGGCAATGATCTATGACGAATTCCCTGCCCATATTGCCAGGTGGAGTCAGCCATGGTCTATGGACCAGTGGAACGCCAATGTTGAAGAATTGAGAAATTTTGCCAGGATGCGCCCGGATTATGTCTGGAATAACTTGAGAAATTATTTTTTTCTTGGACCAGTAATCAGTTTGTCCATATCGTATCCTGATACTGCAGGAAAAGTCATGCTGAACGATTATATCTTACCACCAGGAAGATTTGAGGGAAGATATATTTCAGGATTTCCACTGAAACTGCAGGCATATCCTGCAGCAGGCAAAAAATTTGTCAGATGGGATATTAATGAATATGAAGTGTATTCAGTAACAATCCTTCCAGGAAAATCAACCTGGAAATACCTGGATACAGGCGTCTATCCCGGTGATGGCTGGAATTCCGCAGGTTTTGATGATGCTGCATGGAAGGAAGGGCAGGGGGAACTGGGATATGGTGATGGAGGTGAAACAACCATCCTGGATTTTGGTCCCGACTCAAATAACAAGTACATCACTTATTATTTCAGGAAAGAAATTGAAATTGAAAACCTCTCCCCGTACACGGAAAGAATTATTCGTATTATGCGTGATGATGGAGCCGTTGTTTATATTAACGGCAAAGAAGTGCTCAGAGTTCTTATGCCGGAGGGAGTGATAAACAACCAGACACTTTCAGCCGGCTATGCAAGCGGAGCTGATGAAAGTACCTATTTTGAATATTATATTGATTCATTATATCTGACTGCCGGAACTAACATTATCGCCGTTGAGATCCATCAATCCGGTGCGACCAGCTCGGATATCAGCTTCGACCTGGAACTTGCCGGAAGTTATTCCATAGTTGGAGATACAGTCCGGTTTGAAGACTCTGAACTGTCACTGTCTCCCATACATAGTATGAGAATAGAGCCTGTCTTTATAAAATCTTATGAAATTCCCGATATCGTTATTAATGAATTTATGGCTTCAAACCAGGATGCATATGAAGATGAATTTGGCGAATATGCTGACTGGATGGAGTTATTCAATAAAGAGCAATTTGATGTGAATATCAGTGGATATTATATAACGGATGATTTCGGAGAACCATTTAAATGGAAAGTTCCGGGTGGATATCCTGAAAAAACAACCATTCCTGCCGGAGGATATATTGTATTGTTTGCCGACAGGGATACCCTGCAGGGTCCTTTGCATTGCGATATAAAACTTGGAGCGGGAGGTGAGGAGATCGGACTGTCAGTGATTGTTAATAACGGATTTCACTGGATAGACACTATAACATATGGCCCGCAGACCACCGATGTGTCATACGGCCGTTATCCTGACGGTGCCGCTCAATGGCTGATGATGCCGCAGTTTACTCCGGGCGCTTCAAACCTGTTTACTTCGGTTCCTTTTGTCAGCAGGGAGGGATTCAGGGTTTGGGTCTATCCGAATCCTGCAGACGATTTTGTTAACCTTGATATAACTGGATTATCTCCGGGTTCTGCCAACAGGTTTGAGATAGTCATTTATGATATAACAGGCCGGATAATAAGAACTGATGAAATATCGGTTTATGGAACAACATATTCCGGTCTGATCGATCTGTCAGAAATCCCGGGCGGCTTCTACATATTGAAAGTCGGAAATGATGTGGAACAGATATCCACACGTTTGATCAGAAGATAAAACAAACAACAAAATACGGTTTGATCTTCGGATTTTGTGTGGAGGCGCTGTTAAACTGAACCTGAAAAATAAATTTCTTTTAATATCATGGATGCTTTTTATCCGGAAATTTTAATCAGTCCTCAAAATGTTTATGAATTGGCTGATTTAGAAAATCATGCCTGAACCATAATTCAAAGGCCGGATCGACAAATTCAAAGCCCTCTTTCTTTTCCTGTATTATATCATTATTAATGAGCATTGTTTTATTTTTGCTCGCATTCCGTGGTGTTCCCAGACGGTATGTGGTCATTGCTGACACTGAAGTGAGCCTGCTTTCTCCATTTAATACAGCTATTAACAGATTGAGCTGAGTGGAACTAAGCGTTTCAGTTTCCTTTTGATAAAAGGGTGTATTGGCATTTATCAGTTCGGAAAGAGCTTTTTCGATTATTTCTTTCGTTGCCCTGTCAGTTGTAAGGTTCCATGTGTAATGAGCCAGCTGCTGAACATACCAGGAATGGCATTGCATTAAATCCGTAATCAATGCAGCATCAACATTGGTTATTTGTTTGCCTGTCCGTGTAAAGCTTCTGGATATGAACCTGATCCATTCGTTTCTTGCTATTTTTTGAAGGAGCATTATGTCACCAAACCTGTAAAAAGGTTTTGAGGGGTTGTTAAAGATATCTTTCATCATGTGCCTGCGGCTCCCATAAATACAATAGGTGACATCCTGCTGCCTTTGCCATATCGCTCTTAACTTTTTTTCAAACGACTCAAAATTGTTGAAATTTGCAATATTCTGGAATTCATCGATACACACAATCATCTTTATCTTCTTCTGCTTTGCTATTGTCTCTGCCAGATCAAGTATCTCATCTTCGTTTTTCTTTATCTCCTCCCAGTCAAAACTGATACTGAAATCATTCACAGGATCAATACCTATATGTATTTTTGGCAGCAGCATTTTAAAAAATGTGCGGGCATTCCTTGCCCATTCCTGCCATTTTGAAGAGGATTCTTTGATCAGCTCACGGGCAAATTTCTCCATAAACTGCTCTTCTGAACTGACAGTGAACAGGTCTATTACCGCTACCCGGATCTTTTTATTGTTTTTGCTGATCCTGGAAACTGTTTTCTCCACCAAAGAAGATTTTCCCCATCTTCTGGGAGAAATCAACGCTGTATTAATTCCGCCCGTTAAGTTATCTGATAGTCTCCTGATTTCATCCTTTCTATCGATGAATGCCTCATTAATGACTATTGTTCCGTAAATAAAGGGAGAGTTTTTCATAAAAGAATTGTTTTATACCATTTTATATTATACCATATAGTATTATACACAAAGGTATAAAAATAAAATCAAATTCCATTGAAGCCAAATTTTACCAAAATAAAAATGCCTGGTAATCCCCGCAGAAGGTGGTACTCCTAAAACGATGATAAACCGGCAATCGGGAGTGATACATGGTCTGGTCTGGTCTCCCGATGACTGTTATATTTCATTTATTGACTGGAACTCGGCAGGTAATGTTGGTATTTTTTTTCAGAAAGTTCTTCAATCCTGATAAAAATCAATTAATTTTCTGGAAAAATCCTATGAAACTATCACCGTTGCTGCTTATTTTGACTGCCGGTATTGCATACTCACAGCAAAACCTTATCATTAATGATTTGGATTATTTTGAAATGCCGGGACTGAACGTCATGGTGTTCAGTGATTTTTATCCTGAGGGGCACCAGTCGGGTGTAACGGTCATTCAGCATGGCACCCGCGTCGCAGCTAACGGCGACCTGAGACTGGAACCTTCTCCCGGACAGTGGTCGCCTATTCCCGTTAAGGGTAAGCGGACAGTCAGTAAAGAAACGGGAACCATAACGCAGCAATTGTGGTATCCTGACTCCAGCAGGGACCGGAAAGGATTCAATCCCATAATTTACCCTGACCTGGTACTCAGGTATTCAGTAAGAGTCACTGCGATGGATCAGAATAGTTTTAAGGTATCTGTTGATCTTGATAAACCGCTGCCGGCTGAATGGATCGGGAAAGTGGGGTTTAATTTTGAACTATTTCCGGGAGATCTCTTCGGAAAGGCTTACCTGATGGATGACAGAGGAGGAATTTTCCCGAGGCAGGCTAACGGGCCGGTTGAAAATTTCGCAGGGGAATACCTGGCAAGTCCGCTGGCCACCGGTAATAAGCTGGTCATCGCTCCTGAAACTGAAAAACAGCGGATTGAAATCGAGACAAAAACAGCGCCTCTTGAACTATGGGATGGCCGGTCAAACCATAATAACGGCTGGTATATTGTCCGGAGCATTGTCCCTTCCAATGCCACAAAGGGTGCAGTTGAATGGATTATTACACCAAATGTGGTTCCGGGCTGGAGGTATGAACCGGTAATTCATGTTTCACAGGTTGGGTATCATCCCTCACAGCCTAAAAAAGCGGTTATCGAACTTGATAAGACAGATCCCGGTCAGATTGAAGCTGAACTCTGCCGTATCACTGAAAACGGTATTGTGGTTGTGAAAAGCGAATTACCGGCAAAATGGGGACCATATCTCAGGTATAATTACACTGTCTTTGATTTTTCAGAAATTATAAACCCCGGCATGTATATCATAAAATATGGTTCCGCATCCTCAGAGCCCTTTAAGATTGATAATGATGTTTATGAGCGCCATGTCTGGCAGCCGGTCATTGATTATTACCTGCCGGTGCAGATGTGCCATATGAGGATAAATGATCATTACAGGGTATGGCATAATTGGTGCCATCTTGATGATGCACTTATGGCGCCTGTCGATCTTAACCATTTCGATGGATACAGGCAGGGGCCTTCCACGCTGACTGATTATAAGCCTCTTGAACCGGTACCTGGTTTGAATGCCGGCGGATGGCATGATGCAGGTGATTATGACCTGCGCGTGGAATCGCAGGTAGGAACAATATGGACGCTTGCCATGATGATGGAGGAATTCGGTCTGGATTATGATGCCACATCCATCGATCCATTGAAACGGATCGTGGAGATTCACGTGCCGGATGGAAAATCCGATGCACTGCAGCAGATAGAACACGGACTTGCAAGCGTTCTTGGCGGTTACAAATCCCTGGGAAGGCTTTACCGGGGTATTATTGAACAGGATCTGCGACAGTATGTGATGCTTGGTGATGCCTCCGCGATGACCGATAATCTTGTATATGATTCCTCCCTGCAACCTGGTGAAGTGTCTGCCTTAAAACCAGGGGCGATACAGGAAATCCGGTCGGGCAATAAAGATGACAGGCTGGTGTTTACTGAAGAAAACCAGGGCAGGGAATTATATGTGGCCGGAGGACTGGCTGCCGCATCAAGGGTTTTAAAAACATATAATCCGGAATTGTCAGCGGAATGCCTGGAAACAGCCTTGAAATTATTTGAAAATTCAAAGAACATTGGTCAATCAGGCACCAGGAATTATAACCGTCTTGTCAGTCAGAAGATCATTGCACTTTCAGAACTGATCCTGACAACAGACAGCGAAGATCTTAAACTGGAACTGATAAATATGAAAGATGATGTAATAAAAGACTTATCCCGGAGCGGCTGGGCAGTGGGCCGGGTATTTCATCGCATCGAAGCCTTACTTTTCAGGGATGAAGTGACTGCCGCTGTTGCCGTTTATCAGTCAGAGTTATTGAAGGAAAGAGAAAAAACACCCTTCGGTGTTCCTTACAGGCCGGAAATCTGGGGTGCAGGCTGGAATATACAGAAGTTTGGAGTGGATCAGTACTTTTTTTGCAAGGGATGGCCGGAGCTGGCGTCGGAGGAGTCTTATATCAACGCACTGAATTTTGTCCTTGGTGTACATCCGGGTGAGAATACAGCTTCATTTGCATCGGGCATCGGATCCAAATCGCTGACTGTTGCATACGGTGTCAACCGGGCTGAATGGTCATATATACCCGGCGGAGTTGCTTCTGGCACCGGCATTATCCGTCCTGATCTGCCTGAACTCAAGATCTGGCCATTCTTCTGGCAACAAACAGAATATGTGATGGGAGGGGGCGCAGAAAACTTTATGTTTTTGGTGCTGGCTGCCGATTATTTATATAAGAGATGATAACTGTCAATACCGGTGAATATGCCGTGGAAGTGCAACCGCATGATAAAGTTGTTATTAAACTTTCGAAATAAACATTATTAAACATACTTAATGACATTGCGAGAAAATTTAATAAGGACCCTTAAAAGGCAGGGGTTTGATCATGTGCCTGTAGATTACAGGATGTGCCGCTCACAAATTGATGCCTTTAAGAAACGCTTCGGACACGAAGATTACCAGACATTCTTCGGGTTAAGCCATCGTGAATTGGAAATACCCTTGAAGCGGAATTATACAGATGGGCACAAACAATTTCCCCGTGAACAGGTTCCTGTGGATACAGAGTTTGATGAATACGGAATCGGTCATTCCAAAGGATCGGAATTTGCTTTCCACATGACGCGTATGCACCATCCGTTAAAGGGGTGCAAATCTATTGAAGAAATTGCCAATTATCCGCTGCCGGAAGTAGACAACACCAAACTTTCACAATTTAAACAGGAAATAGACGCATTGCACAGTAAAGGGTTTGCTGCCTTCGGTTTTATGCAGATGACCGTATGGGAAGCCTCGTGGTACCTTCGCTCGATGGAGGAATTAATGATGGATATGATGACGGGCGACGAAAAGGCCACGCTTTTACTTGATCGTATTGCCAATTTCGGGTGCAGTAAGGCCCGCGCTTATATGGAATGTGGTGCCGATATTCTTTCGCTGGGCGATGATATTGGTACACAAAACTCTATTATGATGGATGTTGGTATATGGGAAGAATGGCTTAAGCCACGTTTGGTGAAAGTTATACAAGCCGCACGCGCAGTAAATCCCGATGTGCTTATATTCTATCATTCATGCGGTTATGTTGTTCCTTTTCTGGAAGGTTTAATAGAGGCAGGTGTTGATATTCTTAACCCCATTCAACCCGAATGCATGAACTTTGACAAGATTCACGATCTTGTTGGCGAAAGGCTGTCATTTTGGGGGACTATCGGCACACAACAGGTATTGCCATTTGGAACACCCGATGATGTGAGGAAAATCGTGCTTTCGCGCATTGAAAAATGTGGCAGTAAAGGTGGAATTGTAATAGGCCCGACACACCTTGTAGAACCCGAAGTTCCATGGGAAAACCTTATTGCACTTAGGGATACAGCCAGAGAATACTCAGAGTCATTGAAATAGTGTTTAAAAACTGAAGATGAATACTTCCAGTGTAAATTTCTCCACCATAGATTATGTAATATTTATTACCTATATGGCAATTCTTGTTTTTGTAGGCCTATGGGTTTCACGTACGAAAAAGGACCAGGAAAAAAGCAGCGACGACTATTTTTTGGCTCATCATTCATTAACATGGTGGGCCATCGGTACAACTCTTATTGCTTCTAATATTTCGGCAGAGCAATTCATCGGCATGTCGGGTTCGGGCTTTAAATGTGGTATTGCTATTGCCACTTATGAGTGGATATCGGCTGTCATGCTGATTATTATCGCTAAATGGTTCCTACCGGTATATATCAGCAAAAAAATATATACCATGCCCCAGTTTCTCGAACAGCGATATGATAGCAGGGTTAGAACAAGTCTGGCTATTTTTTGGCTGACGCTGTATATATTTGTAAACCTGACTTCTGTTTTATATTTGGGTGGATTGGCCCTTAAAACGGTATTCGGGATACCATTGGAATATGCAATTTATGGACTTGCCATAATTTCGGCAATTTATACTATTTATGGAGGGCTTACAGCTGTTGCATGGACGGATGTAATACAGGTAACCGTTCTTATTCTTGGCGGGTTTCTAACTACTATTCTTGCATTGAATGCTATTTCAGGAGGACAAGGCCCTTTTGTTGGTTTTGCAGCAATGCTTAATCAGGCTCCCGAAAAATTCCATCTCATATTATCAAAGGATAATCCGGAGTTTACAAATCTCCCGGGTATACGAACAATCCTCACAGGGCTCTGGATTACCGGTATGAGTTATTGGGGATGCAGCCAGTATATTACCCAGCGTGCACTGGCAGCAAAAAGTATGAAAGAAGCTCAGAGAGGGCTTATTTTTGCCGGATATTTAAAAATACTTATGCCTTTTGTTGTTGTATTACCCGGTATAGCAGCATTTGTATTAAAAGCCGACATAACCAAAGCTGATCAGGCATACCCCTGGTTAGTAAATACATTTATTCCTGTGGGTATTAAAGGTGTTGCCCTGGCGGCCCTGGCGGGTGCAATTGTATCTGCGCTAAGCTCGATGATTAATGCCACGGCTACCATATTTACTTTTGATATCTATAAAAAGTATTTAAAAAAAGAAGCGACCGATAAAAATATGGTATTAACAGGCAGGGTAAGCAGTTTTGTTGCTATCCTTATAGCTATTATTATTGCACCGGCACTTAAGAACCTGGACCAGGCATTTCAATTCATTCAGGAATATACCGGCTTTATAAGTCCTGCCATATTTGCACTGTTTTTCTATGGGCTATTCTGGAAACGGACTACATCCAATTCTGTACTGATAGCATCAGCGGTTAGCATCCCTCTTTCGGCATTGTTAAAATACCTTTATCCCCAATTACCCTTTCTCGACAGAATAGGAGTAGTATTTTTAATTATTAGCGCTATTATTATTATTGTTTCATTGATCGGGTCAAAGAAAAATCATACCGGAGCAATAGAATTAAAGAAAGAACTATTTAAAACAGACTGGGTTTTTAATTTGGGAGCGATTGGTCTCATGCTTATTCTTGCTGCGCTATATATCGTGTTTTGGTAATGGCTTTAAACTATTATTTTAGATGATAGTATATTCTTAATAAGTCATAAATAATAATTTCCCTTTATGTCAATCAGGGATGGGTTGCTCCAGGCTACATGCATTCTTATTAAAAAATATTAATATGCCCTTAAAAAACATAATACTACCATGAAAAACATCCAACCTCTCATAATTAGCCTGTTAATAATTTCGATTTTACTACTCTGTAACATTTCCTGCATAAAAAGGCAACCAAAATGGATTGAAACTTCAGGCCCCGGAACAATACGGATTATTACCAACCCGGAAGGGCAAACCCTTGGATATTCAACGACATCCGGGATACAAATACTCACGGTCAGAGGATCTGCATTTAAAGATCTCAACCGGAACGGGAAGCTTGA
Organism: uncultured Alphaproteobacteria bacterium; assembly: GCA_963750715.1. Lineage (GTDB taxonomy): Bacteria > Pseudomonadota > Alphaproteobacteria > Rhizobiales > Hyphomicrobiaceae > JAGVSR01. The sequence goes on from CAVVRP010000008.1 coordinate 25,461, forward strand.
TAAATATGAAGACTGGCGCCTTTCTGCCGATGAACGGGCACGGGACCTGGCATCGCAGATGACAACAGAACAGATTGCAGGACTTATGCTTTACAGCGCTCATCAGGCTATTCCTGCAAGAAGAGGAGGATGGGTAGCCAGTACTTATAACGGAAAACCATTTGAAGAAAGCGGTGCAGATGCATCAGACCTTACAGACAGTCAGAATGATTTTCTGACGAACGATAATGTGCGGCATGTCCTGATCACCAGTGTTCAAAGTCCTGCAGTTGCAGTTCGATGGAACAATAATGTCCAGGCACTGGTAGAAGGGATCGGACTGGGTATCCCGTCAAATAATAGTTCGGATCCACGCCATAATGCGGTGACCAATGCGGAATATAATGCAGGCTCAGGCGGTGATATTTCAATGTGGCCAGGGTCGCTGGGACTTGCTGCAACCTTTGATCCAGCCCTGGTTAAGGAGTTCGGCAGGATTGCATCTATTGAATACCGCGCACTTGGAATCACCACAGCCCTGTCACCGCAAATTGATGTGGGTACTGAGCCCCGCTGGAGCCGTATCAACGGTACCTTCGGTGAGGATCCTCAGCTTTCTGCCGATATGGCTCGTGCTTATGTGGATGGATTTCAAACATCTTCCGGTGAAGATGAAATTTCCGGAGGATGGGGTTACAAGAGTGTAAATGCAATGGCCAAGCACTGGCCCGGAGGTGGGCCTGAAGAAGCAGGCAGGGACGGCCATTTCGCATATGGAAAATATTGTGTATATCCCGGAAATAACCTGGATGATCAAATATTTCCATTTGTTAACGGGGCTTTTAAGCTGGAAGGCGGAACCGGAATGGCATCAGCAGTAATGCCTTATTATACGATCTCGTGGAACCAGGACACAGTAAATAAAGAAAATGTTGGTAATTCTTATAGCAGCTATATTATTAATGACCTGTTACGCAACCGGTATGGCTACGATGGGGTAGTATGCACTGACTGGGGAATTACCAACAATGAAAGTCCGGATATTACCAATATGATGGCAGGCGGCCGTTGCTGGGGAGTTGAAAAAGGATATTCAATTGCAAAAAGGTATTATAAGATAATAATGGCAGGGGTTGACCAGTTTGGAGGGAACAATGATGCAGTACCGGTTATCGAAGCTTATAACATGGGCGTGGCTGAACATGGCGAGGAATTTATGAGGGCGCGCTTTGAAGAATCAGCAGTACGGTTGCTGAAAAATATATTCAGGACAGGACTGTTCGAAAATCCATATCTCAATCCTGAAAAATCAGATAGTATCGTAGGTAATCCTGAATTCATGGCCACAGGTTATGCAGTACAGCTTAAATCAATTATACTTCTGAAGAATAAAAATAAAATCCTTCCGCTTCAGAAAGATATTACAGTTTATATCCAAAAAAGATACACACCGGCCGGTACGAATTGGTTTGGGATCCCTTTCCCGGAGAGTTCAGATTATCCGGTGAATATGGAAATAGTTAAAAAATATTTTAATGTTACCGATAATCCTGATAAAGCGGATTGTGCCCTGGTTTTTGTAAACAGCCCGGATGGCGGCACCGGATATGATAAGAAGGATGCCGAAGCCGGGGGGACCGGTTATGTACCTATCGCACTTCAGTACGGTCCATATACGGCTGAATATGCACGTGATCCAAGCATTGCCGGCGGAGATCCCATGGAGGGATTTGTTAACCGTACATATAAGAACAAGACGGTTATTTCCCATAATAATTATGACCTGAAAATGGTTATTGAAACCCGTAAAAAAATGAGGATTAAGCCTGTGATAGTAGCGGCTAACCTGTCAAAGCCAATGGTATTTTCAGAGTTTGAGAAGGAAGCAGATGCTATCATTGTCAGTTTTGATGTACAGGACCAGGTTATTTTTGATATACTTACCGGGGCAGCTGAACCTTCCGGCCTCCTGCCACTGCAGATGCCTGCAAATATGAAAACGGTAGAGGAACAGAAAGAGGATGTGCCGCGTGATATGGAATGCTATACCGATTCGGAAGGAAACCGGTATGATTTTGCGTTCGGGATGGACTGGAAGGGAGTGATACAGGATGTGAGAACACAAAGATTTAAAAGATGAACTCCGTAATAGCTTAAGTTACTTCTTTCAAGTTACAAGGTACAGGTTACAAGGTACAGGTTAGTAAAGGATTTCGCAGTATTCTATTTGGCTGCTTCAAGGTTTATTTTTGCCACTTTCTCCATATCTTTTGCATAATACCTGGATCCAAGGTAGAACAACAGCGAACCCAATAGGAGAATGAGCGGAAGAATAGAAAGGGCTGTTTGAATATTTGTATTATCATATATTTTGCCGATAACGATAGGTGCGGTCGATGCTCCCAAAAGGTTTTGAACCACCACGGCAATCGCGTAGGAGGTTGCCCTTAGTCCGGGGTGAATGACATCTTGAGTTACTGCCGCAGCACCTGAAATAAAAGCCATTATAAAAATACCTAAAATCAATAATAGTACGAACTGAATGATTCCTGTTTTGAAAACAAATAGGGCTGAGAACAGGACAAGAGCTGAAATTAAGGTTGTCAGAGCAGGGAATAAAAGTCTGGAATTCAGCCTTTTTTTCCTCCATTGATCTGTCAGATAACCACCAAGCGGAGCTCCAACCAGCGCAAGCATCATGACGGCACTGGCCATGGTACCGGCTTTATCCTGAGCCAATCCCCTGACATTTTGAAAATAAGTAGGAAGCCATGTCAATAGTGAAGTAGTTACAAAAACTACACTTGCTATTCCAAAATAAGTAAAAAGTATTGACGGTTTATTGAAGAATTCCCTGAACATATCCTTCCTTTCCATCTTGATTTTATTCTGGCTTTTATCAATGAATGAGAGATCAACTGTTTTGTAATCTTTTACAAAAAAGAAAAGAATTGCGATAACAAGACCGGGGAAAGCTACAAGTCCGAAAGCATGTTTCCAACCCAGTTTTAAAGCAATTATTCCACCAAGCAGAACTCCAATCGCTGAACCAAGAGGAATGGATGCATTCCAGAGTCCCATCATTTTGGAACGTTTTTCAATAGGGTACAACCCGGAAATCACAGCGCTGCCTCCAGGTGCATATCCTGCTTCTCCGATCCCGATCAGCAACCTGGCCATAAATAGTTGAACAAAATTACCGGTTAAAGCGCAGAGAGCTGTAGCCAGGCTCCACAATGTAGCCATAATGCCGATAGTCTTGGTCCGGCTCCAGCGATCGACAAGAAGCGAGGCGGGAAATGTCAGGAGGACAATCGCCCAATAAACAGCAGATACCAGCATACCGCTCTGGGTGTGACTTATTCCCCAATCCCTTTCTATAGAAGTAAACATGGATGTAACTATCGTTCTGTCGATATAGTCAAACATGTAAAGAAGGAAAAGTAAAACGAAAACATAATTTGAATATCCCTTTGTAAAAAGATACCCGATGCGGACTTCAGAGTTTTTCATAAATGTGCGATTTGTTTTTCTTCACCTTTAATAAAATTAATTTTTTTTTTGCCTGCAATTATAAGAATTGATAATCAATTTCAACTATACCTGTGAATAGGGCAAAGGCTCTAAAAATTTCTTTATAATTTTTGATACTGCATTTGCATATTCCGGCAGTACCTTTACTCTGTTCCAGTCAGGATCTGAACCAAAACTTTCCCATTTTTTATTTCTTTCTGCCATATCCTTAAATGCCACCATATAAGTCAGACAGGGTAAATCGGGTCCTGCAACTACTTCTCCGAAGAATACAGGATTTAATGCATTGTTCCTGAAAATTTCAAATTCAGCCTGGTTAAACATTAATATTTTGCGTCTGACTGCATCTTCGTTGTATCCTTCATAAGTTCTAAGTTCATATATTCCTGAACCTCTGAAACCAGCATTCAGAGCAGGCAGGCCGTCGAATGCTACCATTAAACGTGCGCTGAACCTGTTAAACACCTTATTTTCAGGAGGAAGGCTGTCATAATTTCGGCTTGCAACCAGATAATCGCCATCTCCTGCGATCTGGAAAGGTATTTTGAAATATTCTGTAATGTCGGGATATGGGATCAACAGATAGATTTTTGCAGGTTCGAAATTGCTCAGTTCACTGAAGGCACCCACATGACTGACTCCATATTTATTCAAAGCCGGGATCAGGGCATCCTTAAGATATGTATTAAGATTTGCAGGGTTGCCTCCAAAGGCCAGCTCATATTCTCTCAGCTCAATAATTTCTTTATCACCTGCCTGATTGCGGGCACCAGGAAAAGTAAATCCGGCAGCTATAGCTGAAGTTCCAATAAGGGATGATTGCACAAATTTTCTTCTTTTCATTTTTAATAATTTTTAACAAACCGTTAAGAAACTTTAACACAAATTAAAATCAAAATATGTAATTGTAGATATAATTTTGCACATATAATTTGAATTTCGAAAGAATGAACTACAGATTGTCAAATATTCTGATCACTTTAATTTTCCCGGTATATCTGAATATTTTTACAATCAACACAGTCAGGTACAATACAGAAAGATTTGTACAGGAAAATCCACAATTATCCAGTGACGGTCAATATAACATTGACGACAAAATCTGTAATTCTTTTTATCCTGACGTTGATATTCCGGAATCCATTATATCAGGATACTTCGGGATGCTTATTTATAATGAATATCCGCAGATTATATCCGAAAATAAAGAATCAATTCTTTTGTTAATGGATTTACCCCCTCCTGTATTTAATAGTTGATTTTTTGTCACTATTAATTTTTTTTACAAATAATTAAAAATCAAAACCATGTATCAACAGGAGGTAAATAATAACAGGATACCTGATCTAGGGCACGATTATATTCTCAGAAACAGGAATCATCTTGGAATAAACAGGCTGTCTTTTATCAGGGATAAATTTAAAGATCAGCTCATGATTCTGGCTGAAAGCGAACAGATGATCAGCAAAGAAGTTTATGTATTTCTAAAGGGAAATATTCTGGTTATCGAAGCTCCGCTTAAAGTTGATCTTGAAAAGCCATACAGAACCCATCTGATCGGGGGAAGAAGCCTGGATGATTTTAACAGAGAAGAATCAAGTATTAATTTCACTGAGGTAAGGCTTTCAAAAAAATATCATTATAATATTAAATCATTCGATTTAATCAAACCAGGATTGTTAAGAATTTTATTAAACTGTTGGATAGACGGATCAGAACAAAACTAAAAATAAATAATGGAGGAAAATAAAATGAAACCTTTTCTTAAACTTTTGGCTGCTTCAATAATAGGAAGCGCACTTACTATCGCGGTTTTTATGATAACCGGGATAAACAAAAATGAATTGACAGTTTCTAAAGGCCAGAATAGTTTACCGGCTCAAAGAGCTGTTTATTCTGTCAAGGAAAGCGGTGAACTGGTACCGCTGGATTTTACAGGAGTCTCAAAGGAAGTCATGAATTCTGTTGTACACATTAAATCCATACATAAGATTTCTGCCAGAGAACAGTCTAATTATTTTGATCAATTCGGAGATCCTTTCGGGGATGACTTTTTTAAATTTTTCTTCGGAGATCCCAACCAGGAAAGACAGCAAAGGAAACAGGCAGAGCCGTATGTTCAGGAGGGCACCGGATCGGGAGTGATCATCAACAGCAATGGGTACATTGTTACAAATAATCACGTCGTCGCAGATGCTGATGATATTGAAGTCACCCTGTATAATAATGAGGTATATAAGGCAAAAATCATCGGTACAGATCCATCAACAGATATTGCTTTAATTCAGATTAAAAACGGGGATTTGCAGGCACTGCCGCTGGCAAATTCTGACAATGTCGAGGTTGGCGAATGGGTACTGGCAATCGGTAATCCATTTAACCTTAACTCAACAGTTACAGCGGGTATTATTAGCGCAAAGGGCCGGAATATAAATATCATCAATGATAAATCAGCAATCGAAGCTTTCATTCAGACCGATGCTGCAATCAATCCGGGCAACAGCGGTGGAGCGCTTGTAAACCTTAACGGGGAACTGATTGGTATCAATACTGCAATAGCCAGTTTAACCGGATCATATATGGGATATGGTTTTGCAATACCTTCAAACATAGTAAGTAAGGTCGTTGAGGATATCATGAAGTACGGGGTGGTTCAAAGAGCTTACCTGGGAGTAATGATTCGTGATGTCAACGGAGAACTTGCGAAGGAGAAAAATCTTGAGGTTAATGAAGGTGCATATGTCGACAGCCTGAGTGAAAACAGCTCTGCTGCTGAAGCTGGAATCAAAATTGGAGACGTTATTGTAAAAGTTGATGAGACACCGATCGTTAAATCTGCCGATCTTCTTGAAAAAATTGGAACACATCGTCCGGGCGACAATGTCGATGTTGTAATAAACAGGAAAGGGAAAGAATTCACCTATTCAGTTACCCTTGCAAACCAGAAAGGGATGAAGAAACTTGTTGAAAAGGAGAAGCTTGATGTCCTTGATGTTCTGGGTGCAACTGTTGAAAATCTTGATGCGAACACGGCAAAGAAACTTGGAATTGAAGGTGGTGCTGTTGTAAAAGAACTTCAAAATGGTGTTCTGAAAAGTCAGACAGATATGAGGGAAGGATTTATTATTACCGGTGTTAATAAGACTAAAATTGGTTCTGTCGAGGATCTTAGGAAAGAACTGAAAAATGCAAAAGGAGGCATTATGCTGGAAGGGATCTATGAGAATTATCCCGGCACTGTGTTCTATGCCTTTGGACTGGAATGAGGAGAGTGAACCGTGAGCAGTGAAGAGTGAGCAGTGAAGAGTGAAGAGGGAAAGAGGTAGTGAGGGGGCGAATGGGCGATGGGGCGAATGGGCGAGGGGGAGAGAAAGAGAGAAAGAGAGAAAGAGGGAAAGTGGGATAGATAAATGTTAATATTAAATAATCGCCCTGATGTAGAGTCAGGGCGATTATTTTTATGTGGATGAAGTCTCTAATTTTTAATATTTTTAAGTCCCTGGATCAATGAGGTAAGGAGGTTGGATTAGCTGAACCCGGAACTTGTATCTTCTACCTTGCAGACTGTATCTTGTACCCTGTATCATTTACCCCGGAACTCGAAACTCGAAACCATTTCCCCCTATTCCGTCCTTAAACTCTCGGCGGGATTTCTTATTGAGGCCGAATAAGATACATAGCTGACTGTTAATAAGGCAATTAATAGAACAATGATCCCAATAATTATCAAGTACAGGACAAAGAGGCCCGGATTGAAATCGACACGATAAGCAAAGTTCTGCAGCCACTGGTTGATTCCAAAATACATAGGGATTGAAAAGACAGCCGATATGGCCAGTAATTTTATTGTTTCACTTGATAGTAGATACATAATAATCCCGGTGGAAGCACCTGCTGTTTTTCGGATCCCAATCTCTTTAGTACGCTGGGCTGTACTGAACGAAATCAATCCCAGTAAGCCAAGACAAGAAATAAAAATCGAAAGAATAGAAAACACAAAAAGAATCTGACCTGTGCGTCTTTCCGGCTCAAAAAGTTTTCCGAATTCATCATCCAACCAAAAATATTCGAACGGATAACGCTGATTGAAATCCTCCCACGTCTTCTTAATGAAATCTATAGTTTTTGGAATGTCTCCTCCCTCAAGTCTTACAGTAATATATCCTTCCCAGTTACCCCGCATAAAATGGAATATCATAGGATGTATATCTTCATGCATGGATTCGTAATGGAAATCCTTTACTACCCCTATTACCGGTAAAAACTTATCCTGCGCAGGTGTGTCTCCGGGTTCAACGAAATGTGTGGCAAGGGGATCATTAAGTCCAAGAGATTTAACTGTTGCTTCGTTAATTACAACTGCAAAGGTATCGGTCGGCATATCTGATGAAAAGAATCGGCCTTCTTTCAACTCAAGTCCAAGGATATTGATTAAAGTGTAACCCGGATGCCTGATCAAATTACGGATGGCAACTTTTATGATATTGGATAACATGCAGACAGGGATTAATAAATTAAAAGACGAAAATAACCTCAAGATGATGCAAATTAATAGAATTTATTGATTGATAAGTAACTATCTATCACAGTATCCTGGTGAACTCTTACCCCATCATTTCAAAGTCTATCCCGAGACGTTTAAGTGCATAACCAGTCTCACGGATCCAATCCCCGTAACCTGTTATCCAGTGAAAACCGGGCATCCGCTGTGCAAGAATTTTACTTTCACAGTTAAAACTTATGTCAATCTGTGAACGACAGATATCCATGAATGGATTATCAGTTATACTGCCTTTAAGTCCAAGGTAGTGACTGACAAGGAAATCTGGGATTATATTTGTGACAGTCTGTCCGAGTTTCATTTCCACTTTAGGAGCTGCACCATAATCGGATTCAAAATGGGTGAGGATCCTTGCAGGTTCCGGATTTTTACCATCCATGCACCTTGGTGCGGTACAGTGGGCAAGCGTAATAATACCGTCATGTGGATATGTCGGATCATTAAGGAACGATGGTTTGCCGCTGATGTTAGCCAGCAATATGCCGGCCGGAACCACTACAAAATCTGATTCACAGAAGGATGGGTAACCTGAATCATTCAGCAGGCTCAGGGTCAGACAGGCTGAAGTTTCAGCCATTGGCATAATTGTACCCATACAGCCGTTAATTGTTAATGAGCGGCAATTTTCCTTATCCATAATTCGCCTGAAAACATCTTCAAGTAAAAATGCATTGTCAACAAACTGACGTTTGGTTTCCAGTTTAATGCCTGCATCCTGAAGGTATTCTTCGGCTCTTTTTTCTGCACGCCTTATAGCTGCCCTGTCAGAGTGAACTTCCTTAATGAGATTGCCCAGGTCATCATATGAATAAGATAATATCCTGAACCTGAATTTTTCTTCAATCAGCCGGGGGACAACCCCTTCGGGCTGCGCCCAGGCTCCAGCTCCACCAATTGCAATGATTTTGGTATCAAGTGTGTTGTGCAATCCGCACAAGGCTCTTAACCTCCATAGTATTTCATCCTGGCTGTCAATTATAACATCATCTTCATCTACGCCAGCAACAGCGAGCTTATCGGTGTGCTGACGCAGAAACCGGGGACTGATGATTTCATACCACAGATATACCGGACCGGATTTATGCCGGCAGAAAAGGATCATATCCTTATTCATTTTGTTTAGTGCATCGAAAATATCCATCCATCCTCCGGCAGCATATACAAGGAATGTGTCGACTGTTCCCAGATTTCCAGTGGCATTCAATTCATTAACATTACGGATACCGGAAACAGGAAGGAATGTAACAGGAAAATCTGCCTGTGATCTGAGTTTATCAAGTTCCACAGTGATCCTGGCAATTTCATCTTCTGCAGCCTGTTCGGTATGAATACCACCCCATGAACGCCAGCTGGTCTGAAACTGATATTCCGGTGTATCATAAATTAACAACGGCTTTACAACCAGGGGACGACGGATGATGCCCTGAGTTTCTTCCCTGTTAAGTCCGGACAGCAAAGGCCATGTAAGACCTGAAAGTGCAACTACGGAAAGAGTCGATCCTCCCATCGTTTTAATAAAATCCCTTCTTGTCACCCCTTCCGGATTTTTCATGTCGTTCCCTCCGGACGGACAACACTGATGAGTATGTAAGTTGTTCATTTTGTTGTTTTTATAAGTTTATTAAATTTTCTTCTAAAATTAACTTCTAACCTTTTTATTACTTCTTATAACTGATCGAGATCCCTGACTGACTATTCGGAGCGTATATTGTTCTCAGTCCTGGTTCATTCTCAATAAACCTACAAACTCTGCAATCCCGGATGTCCTGTTCAGATCTGATACATTATGTGCCGTGAAACATCCTCCTTTTTCCAGTTTTGGAAGTACGGCTTTAATATAATTTGTAAGCCAGTATTTATCAGCATCGCAGAACACAAAGTCGAAAGGACCCTGGAGCTCAGGGACAAGTTTGTGTGCATCGGCCAGTCTTGCATCAATATATTCTGAAACGCCTGCTTCTTTAAAATTTTCAACTGCCTCCCTGTACCTTTCTTCATCAATATCAATTGTAATCAGTTTTCCCCCGGTCTTTGAGAGTGCCCAGGCCATCCAGATCCCGGAGTGCCCGGTGGAAGTCCCGATTTCAAGGCACTTAGTATAATTATTTTCAATTATCAGATCATATAGAATCTTTCCATCTGATGCAGCTACATTCATGTCACGCCAGCTGTATTTATGGCTGTCGAGGAATTTCTTAACCTTTTCATCAAGATTGCTTTGATTTGCCGGATCCTGTGAGAATGTTGGAATAGCAATTATTTATTAGAAGAAAATTGAATAATAACAGGATTATAGCCACGTCAGTTGCAACTTTTTTCATTTTACTTTTTTCGTTTTAATTTCTTCATTATTGAATAAAAGTTATAAACCAGCTAATATTCCGAAATAAATCTAATAAATTTCGGGCTTATTTTAATTCCCCGGTCTGAAAGAAAATTGAGTAGTCTATTATTTAAGGACATATATGCCAAAAGCTGAACCACGTTCAAACAAATCATTATCGAAAATAAAAGAGCTTTATTTACATTATAAAGAGAGAGGTCTTTACCGATATGTAGGCAGGAATGTGCTAAAAATTCTATTTTTTTATGCGATTTTTGTCGTAATAATATATTTTGTCGGCAAGTATCTGCTTGACTACAATAAGATTTTCCAATATGCCCTGGACAAATTAAGTGACCGTTCTGCACTCCTGGTGTTTTTTCTATCCGAATCTTTTCTGGGACTAGTACCGGTAGATCTGTTTGTGATCTGGACACTTAAGTTTGAATCGCCGGTAATCTACCTGGCACTCCTGGGAATTCTGTCATATGCGGGAGGAATAATTTCATATTTTATTGGTCTCTGGATTTCCAGAAGGCCCCGAATTAGATCATATACTGAAAGACAATTGCAAGGTTATATTGAGTTCACCCGTAAATGGGGAGGAGCTTTTATAGTTATTGCCGCATTATTTCCATTTTCACCGTTTTCTATGGTAACTATAGCTGTAACTATGCTTCATTACCCGTTTAAAAATTTTCTTTTGTTTGGAACAGCCCGGCTGGTCAGGTTTGTCATTCAGGGGATATTGTTTTTCAATATATTAAATGTGGATGCATGGATTATCTGAGTCGTGAGTCGTGAGTCGTGAAGCGTGAGACGGGAATGCTACTTTTATTTATAACTATGCAGAAAAATATTAAATAAACAAATCTGAAATTATAAATGACAACCAAGCAAGCTGTCAACAAACTATTAAGGGCTTTTGTGTTTATTATTCCAATCGCAATGAGCCTTGTTTTTTTAAACTGTCACAGGCAAAGTGAAATCAGTCTGGAAAAATACAATCAGATTCAGAAAGGCTTCCTAACGCTACAGGATACCAATAAAGTCTGGTGTTATTATTACTGGATCGGGGATGATATCTCCATTGAAGGGGTTACGAAGGATATGGAATCTATGAAAGAATTTGGTATTGGGGCTGTCTTGATTGGCAATATTAATCCTGATGAAGCAGACGGTCCTGTTCCGCTCTTCAGCGATGAATGGTGGGATATTATTGTTCATGCCGTTAACGAGGGACACAGGCTTGGCATTGACATTGGCTTCTTCAACTGTCCGGGTTGGTCCCAGAGTGGTGGTCCATGGGTTGGATATGACAAAGCCATGAGGCATCTTGTTTATTCTGAAGCAAAAGTTCAGGGACCAGTCAAAATTCATCTTAACCTGAAGAAGCCTGAAGAAGAATTTCAGGACACCTATGTACTGGCCTTTAAGTCGTTAGAATCTGAAAATAATAGGCTTAAGGCTGACAATGTGAAGCTAAGAACAACTCCGGTTGTACCCGATCCCGGAAAATGGTTTGATAATGATACATCAACAGCGGCACTCTTTTCATTGACAGAAAATGCTACGTATACAGTTGATATTTCATCCAAAGAGAAAATACTTGCCAGGAGTCTGATCCTTTATCCGGCCAGGCCACAGTTCTTATGCAATGTAGAGTTATATGCATTACTGGATGGTGATTATAAGATGATTAAATCCTTTACATTCGACCGCAGCAATACAGGTGTAAACGTAGGACCTGTAACTCATGGCCCTCTTGCCCTTGCGATCCCTGAAACAAATTCAGGGAATTTCAGGCTTGTGTGTTCAAATTTCGTAAGCAATGAAAAAAAAGCAGGCTTTTCCGAAATCATTATTACTGAGGAACAGATTTTTGAAAAATATATTGAGAAATCGCTCGGCAAAATGCACCCTACACCATTTCCGTTATTTGATTCATACTTATGGCAACCGCAAGAAGAGGTTTCTGATAAAAGCCTGTTAATCTCGGAAGTCTTTGATATTAGTGATCAAATGGATGAAAAAGGTACTTTAATCTGGGAGGTTCCGGAAGGAAATTGGACTATCCTTCGGGTAGGTATGACTCCTACGGGAACAAAAAACTCTCCCTCCGCACCCCAGGGCAAAGGGTACGAGATTGACAAAGCAAACTCTGAACTGGCGCATTTTCATTTTGATCAGTTCATCGGAGAGATTCTGAAAAGAATCCCTCAGGAAAGCCGGTCTGCATTTAAGTATGTCATTGCCGACAGTTATGAAATGGGATCGCAGAACTGGACCGATGGATTCGGCGACAAATTCAAATCACGGTATGGTTATGATCCGATCAGGTATCTCCCTGTTTTTTCAGGCCGTATTGTAGGAAGCGTCGAGGAATCGGAACGATTCTTATGGGACTTAAGACGGGCAGTAGCCGACGATATTGCATACGAATATGTCGGCGGATTAAGAAAGGCCAGCAATGAAAAGGGCCTGAAGATATGGCTCGAGAACTACGGCCACTGGGGTTTCCCGGGTGAATTCCTGATGTACGGCGGACAATCTGACCTGGTCAGCGGTGAATTCTGGAATGAAGGCACACTGGGAGATATAGAATGCAAATCAGCTTCCTCTGCCGCTCATATGTATGGAAAAACAATTATTTCTGCCGAATCTTTTACGGCAGGTATGCAATCCTATAAGAGGCACCCTGCCTTGCTCAAAAAACGCGGAGACTGGAGCTTTACGGAAGGAATTAACCACATAGTTCTTCATGTGGTCATTCAGCAACCCGATGATAAAAGGATTCCAGGCATAAATGCATGGTTCTCCACGGAATTTAACAGGCACAATACCTGGTTCAAAGAGGGAAAGTTCTGGGTCGATTACCTGCGCAGATGCCAGAATATGCTTCAACAGGGGAAATATGTGGCTGATGTATGCTATTTTATTGGAGAAGACGTCCCCAAAATGACCGGTACCAGGAATCCTGAACTTCCCAATGGCTATTCCTATGACTACATCAATGCAGAGGTTATTCTGACACGCCTGACTGTCAAAAACGGCCGGTTTGTCCTACCCGATGGGATGTCATATAAACTCCTTGTGCTTCCTGATCTAAAAACCATGCGCCCGCAAGTCCTTGCGAGAATCGAAGAACTTGTTAAACAGGGAGGAGCTGTTCTGGGCCCCAAGCCTACAGGATCACCAAGTCTCCAGGATTATCCTGCTTGTGATGCTAAGGTTAAGGATATTGCCGGCAGATTATGGGCCGGCGAATATAAAGATGGAAAACTGACGCATGCCTGTGGAAAAGGCTACCTATTGGATGGAATGAGTATCCAGGAAGCACTTGATTTGCTTAATGTGACCAAAGATCTGGATCTGAGGGCAGACGTACCTGTTCTCTGGACGCACAGAAGCCTTGCTGGTATGGAGATATATTTTCTCACCAATAGTTCTGAAGAGGAATTTAATCTAGATATTTCCTTTCGCGTGAATGGGCTCAAGCCTCAGCTGTGGGATGCTGTAACAGGTGAAATTCACTTGCTGAATCAATTTACCAGTTCTGATGAAAGAACAGTGGTTCCCATTAATCTGAAATCGTTGCAGAGTTGGTTCATGGTATTTACCAACAAATCGAACGAAAAAACCAGCATGGGGTATGAAGAGAACTTCCCGCAGCCGGAAACCATCCTGACCATAGAAGGTGACTGGACCCTTGATTTTCAAAACAAAATAATCGGACCACAGGAACCTGAGGTTATTAAGTCTCTGGGCGACTGGACAAATTCTGAAAATAAAAAAATTCGTTATTATTCCGGAACAGCGAGCTATAAAATTAGCTTTAATATCGACCAGGTTCCGGGAAAAGGTAGCATAATACTTGACCTTGGAGAAGTTGGCGCGATGGCCCACGTCTGGTTTAACGAAGATGACCTGGGAGGCACGTGGATCAAACCTTTCACCCTTCCTGTAAACAATTCCCTGAAACAGGGCAAGAATACCCTGGAGATTGAAGTGGTGAATACCTGGAGAAACTACCTGGTTAAGGAGGACAACCTTCCGATGGGCAAGCGCTATACCTGGACTTCCGTAGAAGATATTGATCCCAATGAAAAACTCACTCCTTCCGGTTTAATGGGACCGGTAACCCTTCGATTAATAGACTAATTAATACAGAACAAATGAAATTAAAAATTAAAACAAATTTAACATGGGAAATTCAGGTTGCCCTGTTATTAATTAGTTGTTTGTTTCTGGGTTCTTGTGTTAATCAAGAAGAAAACAGAAAAACCAGAGAATTAATCAATAAAGTCGAAAATAGTCTTGTCCAGCAAGTCATAATTGAAGGTGATTCAGTTCGACATTTTAATATTGAAGAGAGAATGAGTCACTATAAGGTACCCGGATTGAGTATTGCCATTGTTGATGGTGGAAAAATACAATTGGCAAAGGGTTACGGATACATCTGTTTTGGTACAACCAGGAAAGTAGATAAAAATACGCTATTCCAGGCTGCTTCAATCAGTAAACCAGTAGCTGCACTTATGGCACTAAAACTTGTAGAGGAGGGGAAACTGGATTTAGATGCAGATGTAAATAATTATCTGAAAGACTGGAAAATTGAAACCAATAAATTCACCAGCGAAAAACCTGTTACCCTTAGAGAATTACTTACCCATACTGCGGGATTAACAGTGCACGGCTTTATGGGATATGCAAAGGGTGAAGAAATACCTGATCTTATTGAAATCCTGAACGGAGAAGATCCGGCAAATTCTGATCCTGTCAGGCCGGATACTATACCAGGATCAATTTCAAGGTATTCGGGAGGCGGATATACAGTTATGCAAAAATTAATTGAGGATGTAACCGGAGAGTCCTTCCCTGACCTGATGAAGAAAAATATCCTGGATAAAATAGGAATGGAGAATAGTACTTACCAGCAACCTCTTCCGGAGGTACTTTATAATCAGGCAAGTTTTGGGAACCGAGGAGACGGAAGCAGGATTGAAGGGAACTGGCATATTTATCCTGAGATGGCAGCTGCAGGATTATGGACGACGCCGACTGACCTCGCAAAATATATGATAGAAGTTCAGGAATCATATAAAGGGAAATCAAATAAAGTCCTTTCAAGGGAAATGACTATTCAGATGCTGACTAATCAGGCAGAAAACCAGGGTTTGGGCCCTGGGGTGAGCGGGACAGGCGATTCTCTTGTATTCAGTCATGGTGGTGCCAATGAAGGTTTCAGATGCATGCTGTGGGGCTTTGCTAATGCAGGAAAGGGATTTGTAATCATGACAAATTCCGACAACGGCAGTGCAGTTACCTGGGAAATAATAAGAAGTATATCTGAAGTCTACGGATGGAATATATTCAAACCAGTAGTTCGTAAAGTTATTGAAACAAATAAGGATTCACTTAGGAAATTCGAAGGAACCTACCAGATGAATCCTGAATATATTGTGCAGATCACTGCAGAGGCCAATAAATTGCACGTTAAACAACAATGGGACCAGAATGTATACTTGTTATATCAAGGATCAGAACTGGTTTTTTTCACACTTGAGGACAATACTGAACTTGTTTTTGAAGAAGACGCAAAAGGTAAAATAGTTAAGTTCACGGTAGCGGGAACATTTGTATTTGAAAAGACTTAGGTGCTATAAAACACTTTTTTGCTTCCGGATGATAATTTCCCATTCTTAACCAGTTGCTATTCAATAGTCTATTATTCCAACTGATTGGTTATCTGTTTACATTCCAAGAGATATACCACTGACTTAACTTTTTAATTAATTTTGTACTAAAAATACCAACTTTTTTTCCCTTGTTAATTTAAGAGTATTGGCAATTCTTTGAACATTCTTGTTTTAAAAATGTTATTTATGAACAAAAGAATAAATAAGGTTGTACTTTATAATCCAACAAAAAGCTCCATGAAGAAAATTCTTTTTGTTTTACTGGCTCTGTCTCTGCCATTATGCATATATGCGCAGCAGATAACAGTCACTGGAACAGTTAATGATGCTTCCGGCGTTCCTTTGATCGGAGCCACGATAGTTGAAAAAGGAACCACGAACGGAACTGTTACGAATCTTGATGGTCAGTTCACCATTAAGGTTGAGAAAGGTAAAATATTATCTGTGGCTATGATGGGATTTCAGACACAGGAAGTAGTCGCAGATGATAGTGCCCCAATTGTAGTTAACCTGCAGGAAGAACTTAAAGCAATTGAAGAGGTTGTGGTCATTGGTTATGGAACTGTGAAGAAAAAGGACGTTACCACATCTGTTTCGACGGTATCAGTTAAGGATCTGGACGAGCGGCCCATGATCTCAGCGGCCACTGCAATTCAGGGGAAAGCTGCAGGTGTAAGCGTAATCCAGCCTAACGGTGAACCAGGTGCCGGAATGGTAGTGCGGGTGCGCGGCAACACTTCGATAAATGCAAGCAACGATCCATTATATGTCGTTGATGGTGTCCCAATGACCGAAATTAACTATCTGTCGCCTAATGATATTGAAAGCATGCAGATACTTAAAGATGCATCTTCTGCAGCAATATACGGATCAAGAGCATCAAACGGAGTAGTTCTTATAACAACCAAAACCGGGGCAAAGGGAAAGGCTAAAATAAACTTTAATTCCAGTGTTGGGATTAATCATGTGGTAAGACAGATGCAATCATTAAATGCGGCACAGTATAAGGAGCTGATGGATGAAATTGGCGCAGCAACCATACCGGATGGACTGACAGATGTAACAGACTGGTTTAAGGAGACTTTTAGGAACGGATTATCACAGAATTACCAGATATCTTTTTCCGATGCCACTGATAAAATGAAGTACTATGTTTCAGGAGGAATGATCAAAGAATCTGGTATAATTAATGTAGCATATTATAAGCGTTATAACTTAAGGGCAAACTTTGAGGATCAGATCCGCAGCTGGTTCAAAATTATAAGCAATATTGCATATTCTGATTACACGAATAACGGTATTATCTCCGGAACCGGCTCAAACAGAGCAGGTGTTATTCTGTCTGTGATCAATACTCCAACCTATGCTCCAATATGGGATCCGAATAATCCTGGTCAATATTATAATAACTTTTATGGAGCGCAGGTAACGCATCCCGTGGAAAATATGTCAAGGACAAAAAATAATATGAACTCAAACAACAGGCTGGTAGGTAGTTTAGCCGGAGAATTAACTTTGTTTAAGGACCTTAAGTACAGGCCTTCCCTTTCGGTTGACAGGGTTTATAATAATGAAACCACCTGGCTGGATCCAAAATTGACTTCCTGGGGCCGCACGAACTATGGTAATGCTTCTGATTCAAGGTCCTTAAGTACTATCATGGTTTTTGATAACATCCTCACTTATACCAAAACCATTAGTGATCATAACTTTACAGCTATGGCAGGTTCATCATGGACTACCTCCAAATGGTCAAATGAATATATGACCACCTCCCATTTTCTTAATTCATCAATTCGAACACTGAATGCAGGCAACAAGGTGGAGCAATGGAGCGGCACAGTAGCTTCTAACTGGGCAATTATGTCCTTACTCAGCAGGTTGACTTATAATTATGCAGGTAAATATTATATTACCGCTAATTTCAGGGCTGACGGATCTTCTAAACTGGCTCCCGGAAAGAAGTGGGGTTACTTCCCGTCATTCTCTGCAGCATGGAGGATCTCTGCGGAGAGTTTCATGCAAAATATGACATGGATACAGGATCTGAAACTGCGCGGCGGTTGGGGACAAACAGGAAACCAGTCAGGTATTGGTGATTATGCTTATCTGCAGCTTTACAATATTGAGCGGCAGAATTGGTGGGAAACAGGGAAAAGCAATGCACTTCCCACGCTCACCCCCGCAAATATGAAAAATATTGACCTCACCTGGGAGACGACATCACAGTCAAATTTAGGTGTCGATTTAAGTATATTGAAAGGACGTCTGACGTTCACAGCGGATGCATATTATAAATACACGACAAATTTGTTGATGGATGTTCCGCTCCCTTCAACAGCTTCAGTGGGCTCTATAACCAGGAATGAAGGTGAAATGTCAAACAGGGGGATAGAATTTACTGTAAATTCCATTAATCTTACTAATAAACTTAACTGGGAAACAGATTTTAACATCTCTGTCAATCGTAACAGGGTGGAGAAATTCACTTTACAGAATGTTTACTATTACGGACAGACATCAGAAGCGACAAGTGAAAATGCAGTCAGGATGACACCGGGAGAGCCTCTGAGTATGTTCTGGGGATATATCAGTGAAGGTGTGGATCCTGAAACTGGTAACCTGATTTTCAAAGATATTAATGGTGATGGTAAGGTCACCCTGTCAGATAAAACCTGGATCGGGAATCCAAATCCTGATTTTGTCTATGGAATGACAAATTATTTTTCTTATAAAGGGATCAATTTGAATATATTCATCCAGGGATCACAGGGCAATGATATTTATAATGCTTCACGTATGGAAACAGAAGGAATGTATGATGCCAAGAACCAGTCAACTGCTGTTCTTGACAGATGGAGAAGGCCAGGGCAGGAAACCTATATGCCAAGGGCAACTTCTGAAAAAGATAATCTGGTCGCTTCGACACGTTTCGTTGAAGACGGTAGCTATTTACGTTTGAAGACACTTACATTATCTTATAATATAACAGCCAATCTTTTAAGAAAATGGGGAGTGACGCGGCTTCAGCCTTATTTTTCTGCATATAATCTTATAACCCTTACTAAATATAAAGGATTTGACCCTGAGGTGAATCAGTACGGGGGAAGTGCTGTAGTGCAGGGAATTGACTGGGGTACATATCCGCACTCCAAGAGTTACATTTTTGGTATTAATGTTGAATTTTAAAAAGAGGTGCCATGAAAAAAATAATTAATCCGATCCTGATTTTTGGAATGGCTTTTTGCCTGGGTGCATGTTCACTTGAGGAGAATCCCGTATCAGATTTCAGTGAAGTAACAATTGGCGGAAGCGACAGCACGGGATCAACTATAAAATATACAACAAGGGCGGAAATGCTTACCCAGTATGAAGCCATTTATAACGAACTTAAGGGTAACAGCGGACTGGAAAACTGGAATCTTGATCTGCTGGTTTTTACTGATACTCATGCCGATAATTCATACAGGGGTGCCACAGATGCCGAATTGACGCAACTCGAACAGGAGAAACAGAATGGAATTAATAAGAATATTGAAAGGGACTGGAATGGGTATTATGGGCTGATAAATGCGGCAAACAGGGTTATTTGTAATGTTGATTCGGTGCCTGATCCAGCTCTGACATCAGCCGAAAGAAAACAATGGAAATCTGAAGCAATGATTTTACGTTCCTGGATTATGTTTGATATGGTAAGACTATGGGGAGGAATACCTCTGATCCTGGTTGAACCTCCTGCAATAAATGCGGCAAATATTACTGAAGTTTATCCATTGTACTATCCTGCAAGGAATACAGCTGAAGAAGTTTACGCACAGATAATTCAGGATCTTGAATTTGCACTGGAGCCTGGAGGTGCACCGGATATCAATCCTTCCAATAAGTTTGTTTTCTCCAAAACGCTTGCCAATGCTTTGTTGGCCAAAATTTATGCTGAGCAACCTGTACGGGATTATTCAAAAGTGATTGAATATTGCGCCAAGGTTGAGCCGGATGTTTCACTGGTCCAGAATTACGGAGATTTATTTAGTGTGAATGACGGCAAGACAGATGCTAAAGCAAGGCATACTTCTGAATCCATTTTTGAAATTCCATTTTCAGATGGAGGCAACTGGAATACCTGGATGTTCGGAATAGATGAAACTGATCCTAACAGTACCTACGACTGGGCAAAGTGGATGACTCCGACACGTGATCTGATAGCGGCTTTTGACAGAGAAGGTGATGTTATCCGTAAGAGAGCAACTATTATAATGGCAAGCGTAACCTGGAGCAATCACTATCCTGCCAATGCCTACCCTTTCATGCATAAGGTACCTTCAAAATTTAACAGTATAATAAAAATCCGTCTGGCAGATATTCTTCTTTTAAAGGCTGAGGCTTATGTGGCTCTGGGGAATCTAAATGAAGCTGCTGCAATAGTAAATACTATTCGCGAAAGGGTATATCTTTCTCCACTAAGTCAGACCGTCGTTTCGTCTCAAAGTAGTATGACTGATGCTGTTCTTAATGAACGGCGTTTGGAACTTGCTTTTGAAGGGCAAAGGTGGTTTGACCTGGTCCGCACAGGTAAGGTATTTGATGTTTTGAATACCCTGAATTCAAGAGATCCGGGTAGGTTGCCTATGGATATGGTTACTGAATTCAATGTGGTTTTGCCTCTTCCCCAATCACAGATAGATATAAACCCAAGCCTGGTGCAAAATCCGGGGTATTGATTTTAGAAGAAATTATGGTAATCAAAAAAACAAATCAGAAGGGTATTAATATGAAAAGGTTATTATTAATAATTCCATTATTTGGGACTTTATTCATGATATCCTGCAGGCAGGATGAACATCTTGTAACATATCCCAAATCTTTTCCAACCTTTGAGGTAGCAGAGGTGGCTGAGCAAACCATCACTTATGGTGATTCCATTACGCTTACCGCAACTGTATCGGATAAGACTCCTTTGTCAACACTGGAAGTAACAGTGGCAGTAAATAATGAGGTTGTCGTCTCAGAATCGATAAGGACAAAAGGGAAAGGTGCAACCGTTAACCGTAGATATGGGATCCCGTTTGTACCAAACAGGCCTGATAATGAACCTGCGCGCCGGCGACCAGCGCCGACAAGCTCGACGAGATCGCGGCGCGCATCATGGCGGCCATCGCGGCGGAGCCGATCGAGTACAAGGGACATTCGATCCGCGTGACCGCCTCCATCGGATACGCGCCGATGCCGCTGCCCCCCGAGGACGTCCAACTGCCATGGGAGCGCGCCGTCAGCCTCGTCGACATGGCGCTCTACATGGCGAAGCTCCACGGCCGCAACTGCGCGTACGGCATCCGCCGGCTGCGCCGCAGCGACGACGAGGCGATGTCCCGGATCGAGCGCAACCTCGAATCGGCGTGGGCCAACGGCATGGTCGAGATGCACCTCGAGCCCGGCCCGGTGATCGACGCCGGCGGCGACGATGTCGAGGTGACGTCGTCGTCGCCCGCTGCGGTCCTGCACGAGCGAACCCGTCGAGCGACGTCGCGCGGCGCGTAGCCTAGCCGCCGCAGCTCGGCACGCGTCGGCGGCCCTGCCGGCGCGGAAAGCGGATGCGATGGGATCGGGCCGACCGCATGGTAGAGTCACGGTTCGACCCGTGGGTGCATCATCGCCGCACCGCCGATTCGCCATGCCCGCCGCGCCGCCGAAGCACTTCCTCGCAGATCAGCGATTTCACCGCTCGACGAGTTCGAGCACCTGATCGCGCGCACCCGCTGGATCAAGGACCGATTCAAGCGCTACGAGCTCTACCAGCCGCTGCGCGACCGCACGCTCGCCATGGTGTTCGAGAAGGCGTCGACGCGCACCCGCGTGTCGTTCGAGGCCGGCATGAATCAGCTGGGCGGCATCGCGATCAACCTGAACCGCATGGACACGCACCTGTCCCGCGGCGAGCCGATCGAGGACGTCGCGCGCGTGATCTCGCGGATGGTCGACGTCGTGATGATCCGCACGTTCGAGCAGTCGATCATCGAGCGCTTCGCCGCGCATTCGCGCGTGCCCGTGATCAACGGCCTCACCAACGAATACCATCCGTGCCAGATCCTGGCCGACATCTACACGTACATCGAGCACCGCGGCTCGATCCGCGGGCGCACCATCGCCTGGATCGGCGACTCCAACAACGTCTGCTGCACGTGGCTGCAGGCGGCGTCGATCTTCGACTTCGCGCTGCACGTCTCCACGCCGCCGGGCTACGAGATGAAGCCGGCCGCCGCCGGCGCGGCGGACGCGGGCCGCTGCCGGACGTTCGCCGATCCGAGGGCCGCGTGCCGCGGCGCCGATCTCGTCACGACCGACGTGTGGACGAGCATGGGCTTCGAGGCCGAGAACGCCGCGCGGCAGCACGATTTCGCGCAATGGCGCGTCGACGGCGACATGATGCGGCAGGCGAAGCCCGACGCCCTCTTCATGCACTGCCTGCCGGCGCATCGCGGCGAGGAAGTCACCGCCGATGTGATCGACGGGCCGCAGTCGGTGGTGTGGGACGAGGCCGAGAACCGGCTGCACGCGCAGAAGGCGCTGCTCGAGTATCTCGTCTGCGGCCGCATCGAATCCTAGGAGGCGAGCGATGATCGATCACACGGGCATCAGCGTTGCGAGCGTCGCGCAAGAGCAAGGCGTTCTACCGGGCGGCGCTCGCGCCGCTCGGCTACGAGATGCTGATGGAGTGGGAGCAGTTCGCCGGTTTCGGCATCGCGCCCAAGCCGGATTTCTGGATCGGCGAGGGCGCGCCCAACGTGCCGCCGATCCACGTGGCCTTCCGCGCGGAGACGCGCGCGCAGGTCGACGCGTTCCACAAGGCCGCGCTCGCGGCCGGCGGCCGCGACAACGGCCCGCCGGGCGTGCGGGCGCACTATCATCCGAACTACTACGGCGCGTTCGTGCTCGATCCGGATGGGCACAACATCGAGGCGGTCTGCCACTCGCCCGCATGAGGACATCTCCGCATGAATCGACGCATCCTGGACTTCGTCTCCGCTGCGCCGCCACCGCGCTCGTCGCGGCGACCATCGCCACGTCCGCCGCCGCGCAGGCGTGGCCCGACAAGCCCATCAAGTTCCTGGTCTCGGCCCCGGCGGGAAGCTCGCTCGACGCGCTCGCCCGCGTGATCGGCGACCGGCTGAAGGATCGCCTCGGCCAGCCGGTCATCGTCGAGAACAAGCCCGCGGCCGGCGGCACGGTCGCCACCGCCGAGGTGGCGAAGGCGGCGCCGGACGGCTACACGATGCTGCTCGGATTCAACGGACCGCTGGCGTTCGGCCCGCTGCTGCTCGAAGCTGCCCTACGACGTCGCGAAGGACCTGGCGCCGGTGATCATCACGTCGAGCCAGCCCAACGTGCTCGCCGTCTACGCCGGGCTGCCGGCGAAGAACGTGCAGGAATTCGTCGCCTGGGCGAAGGCCAATCCCGGCAAGCTCTCGTACGCGTCGGTCGGCAACGGCAGCTCGTCGCACCTCAACATGGAGCTCCTGAAGTCGGTCGCCGGATTCGAGGCGGTGCACGTGCCGTTCAACGGCTCGCCGCCGGCCGTCACGGCGACGATCCAGGGCGAGACGCAGGCGATGTTCGCGGTGATGCAGCCGCTGCAGGCGCAGATGCAGGCAGGCAAGCTGCGCGCGCTCGCGGTGACGACGGCGAAGCGCTTCCCGCTGCTCCCCGACCTGCCGACGATCGCGGAGTCGGGCTACCCCGGCTTCGAAGCGCTGGCCTGGAACGGCGTGATGGTGCCGGCCGCCACGCCGAAGCCCGTCATCGCGCGGCTCAACGCCGAGATGAACGCGATCCTGAAGCAGCCGGACGTCGTCGAGAAGATGCAGGCCTCCGGATTCGATCTCATCGGCGGCACGCCCGAGGATTTCGGCAACCTGATCAAGCGCGAGACCGAGACCTGGACGCCGGTGATCCGCAAGCTCGGCCTCAAGGTGGACTGACGGCAGCGAGCGCCGAGGGTGTACTAGGAGTGGCGTGAGGGCAGAGCCCTGCGGGCGCCTGAGGCATGAAGCCCGGAGGCGCTCTGCCCTCACGCCGCACGCGCGCGAACTACTTGGATTCGGCGTCGCCGTCGGTGAGCCGCGGCAGCGGCGAGTCGCCGGAGGGCCGCAGCAGCCCGGTCTTCATGTAGGTCAGGAGCTTCTCGCGGGTGTCGGCGATGTCGAGGTTGCGCATCGTGAGCTGCCCGATCCGATCCTGCGGCGTGAACGACGAGGCGCCCTTCTCCATCGTGAGCCGCTCGGGCTTGTAGGTGAGGTTCGGGCTCGTCGTGTCGAGGATCGAGTAGTCGTTGCCGCGCCGGAGCTCGAGCGTCACCTCGCCCGTGACGGCGCGCGCGACCCAGCGCTGCGCCGTCTCGCGCAGCATCATCGCCTGCGGATCGAACCAGCGACCCTGGTAGAGCAGCCGTCCGAGCCGCCGGCCGCTGGTCGCGGTACTGCTCGATCGTGTCCTCGTTGTGGATGCCGGTCACGAGACGCTCGTAGGCGATGTGCAGGAGCGCCATGCCGGGCGCTTCGTAGATGCCGCGGCTCTTGGCCTCGATGATCCGGTTCTCGATCTGGTCGCTCATGCCGATGCCGTGCCGGCCGCCGATCGCGTTGGCTTCGAGCAGCAGCGCGACCTCGTCCGCGAAACGCGATGCCGTTCAACGCGACCGGGCGGCCCTCGTCGAAGCGGATCGACACGGTCTCCGGCTTGACGACGACGTCGTCGCGCCAGAACGCCACCCCCATGATCGGCTCGACGATCCTGATGCCCTTGTCCAGGAATTCGAGGTCCTTCGCCTCGTGCGTCGCGCCGAGCATGTTCGAGTCGGTCGAGTACGCCTTCTCCGTGCTCATCTTGTAGCCGAAGCCGGCGCGGTCCAGGTACTCGGACATCTCCTTGCGGCCGCCCAGCTCGTCGATGAACGCCGCGTCGAGCCACGGCTTGTAGATGCGAAGGTTCGGATTGGCGAGGAGCCCGTAGCGGTAGAAGCGCTCGATGTCGTTGCCCTTGAACGTGCTGCCGTCGCCCCAGATGTGGACGTCGTCCTCGCGCATCGCGACGACGAGCATCGTGCCGGTGACGGCGCGGCCGAGCGGCGTCGTGTTGAAGTAGCGCGAGGCCGCCGGTCGAGATGTGAAACGCGCCGGCCTGCAGCGCCGCGATCCCTTCGGCGACGAGCGCGGCGCGGCAGTCGACGAGCCGCGCGCCTTCCGCGCCGTAGGCTCGCGCGCGGCGCGGTATCTCGTCGTAGTCGGGCTCGTCGGGCTGGCCGAGGTTCGCCGTGTACGCGTACGGAATCGCCCCCTTCGCGCGCATCCAGTGCAGCGCGGCGCTCGTGTCGAGGCCGCCGGAGAACGCGATGCCGACCTTCTGGCCGACGGGGAGATCCTGCAGGATGTGCGACATGAGCGGAGGCGTCTCGGGCGGCGGAAAACCGGTTATTCTAGCCGAGTCGACTCGGCCGCGAGCCGACGCGCGCACGAGCCGGGGAATATGGCCCAAAGCTTGCTTGGATATGCAGATAGCGCCACTCGTCGCCCGCCGCCAACTGCGACGGCACGCACAAGCAGGTCGGGTTCGCCGCGTAACCTGGTGGCCGATACCACCGCCCTTTGGACACCATCATGACCTCGCACACTCATCCAACCAATCTTCGCCATCGCGGCTTTCGTCGAACCGGCGCCGCGGTGATCGTCGCGATCGCATTCGCGGTCGGCGCATCTGTTCCCGCATGGGCGGCCAACGCGGAAAGCTCCAAGTACTACGATGACGCTCTGGTACGCCTGGAGCGCGACGATATCGCCGGGGCCATCATTCAACTCAACAATGCGCTGCAGAAGGATCCGAACATGCTCGCCGCGCACGTGTTGATGGGCAAGGCGCGGCTCAGGAACGGCGACCCCGCGGGCGCCGAAACCGCATTCGAAAAGGCGCTGAAGCTTGGTGCGGACCGGACGGAATTGGCGCTGCCATTGGCCCAGGCCTACGCCGGTCAGGGCAAGTCCGAAGCGCTGCTCGAGCGGATCGTCCCTGCAGGGCTGCCCAAGCAGAGCCAGGTCGAGATACTCATTCTGCGGAGCAATGCGCAAGCGGACCTGGGCAAGTCGACCCGACGCGCTGCGCTCGCTGGACGAAGCGCGGGTGCTCGATCCCCAGTCGGTTCCCGTCCGGCTGGCGCTCGTGAACGTGCTGTTGCGGACCGGCGACAAGGCCCGGGCGACGAGCGTGCTCGAGGAGACCGTCAAGCTCGCCCCTTCCGATTCGGCCGTATGGAATCTGCGCGCTTCGCTGTCGCACCTCAGCGGCAATCTGCCGGCCGCCCTGGCGGACTACGCGAAGGCGATTGCACTTGATCCGCGCAACGTAGATGCGCTGGTCGCGCAGGCCGGGATCTTGCTCGACCTCGGGCGGCTAGAGGAGGCCAATGCGGCGCTTGCCAATCTTCAGCAAGTGGCCCCCAAAGAGCCGCGTGCGGCGTACCTGCAAGCGGTTGCGGCGAGTCGCGTGAACGACACCGATACCGTGCGCGCCAAGCTGACCAATGTGGTCGCGATGCTCGACCCGGTTCCGAAGGAAGTGCTAAGTCGGCACCCGCAGCTGTTGCTGCTTGGCGGCATGTCGCACTACGGACTGGGGAACAACGAGAAAGCCGGCCTGTATCTCGCGATCTACGTGAAGCTGAATCCGAAGCAGCCGGGGCCGAGCAAGCTGCTGGCGAGCATCTACCTCGACCGCGGCGATGCGACGCGCGCGCTGCGTCTGCTCGATCCGCTGCAGGCGGTTGCACCCAACGATCCGCAGCTGTTTTCGCTGCTGGCCGCGGCGAACATGGCGCAAAAGCGGTATGCCGAGGCAGCTGCTTTCCTCGAACGGGCCGTCAAGGTTTCGGGCGGCTCCCCGGACCTTCGCGCCGATTACGGCGTCAGCCTGCTTGGAAGCGGGCAGGCGGACCTCGGATTCAACCAGTTGCAGCAGGCGTTCGCCAAGGATCCCGGCCAGGCGCACGCCGGCATCGTGCTGGCAACGCTGTACCTGAGGCGCGACCAGCCGAAAAAGGCGCTCGAGGTGATCGACGCGGTCGTGCGGCGCGCGCCGAAAAACGTCGATGCGATCAACATGCAGGGCATCGTGCGCGTGGCGGCCGGCGACAGGGCCGGAGGCCGTGCCGCCTACGAAAGCTGTCTCGCGCTCAATCCCAAGTATTCCGCGGCCCGTCTCAATCTCGCGCGGCTGGATATTGCCGAGGGCAAGCTGGCCGCCGCCCGGCTCGGCTTGACGGAAATGCTCAAGGCCAGCCCGAATAACGGGGTCGTGATGGTCGAATTGGCCCAGCTGGAAGAGCAGGCCGGTCGTTACGGGGAGGCGGTCGACTGGCTGGAGAAGGCAATGGCCATTCCCCAGCAGCGGGTGAGCGCCGGCATCTACCTGAGCGGACTGCTGGTGCGCCAGCGGGATTTCGAGCGAGCCGTCAAGGTCGCCAAGGATGCGGCCGGCCGCGCACCCAAGGATCTGCAGGCTCTTTACGCCCTCGCGCGCGCGCAGATCGCCGCGGGCGACAATCGTGGCGCCCGGCAAACGCTTGGGGTGATGGGCCCGTTGGCGGGCTTCGACAAGGTCGCCAACGTCGACATCGCGAGCCTCCAGTTCACCGCTGGCGATCGGGAGAATGCGACGTACACCCTCGGCAAGGTCATCAAGGAAAACCCGGACTATCTGCCTGCGCTCGTGCTGCTGACCGAAGTGGATATCGTGAGCGGCGATTATGCCAAGGCCGAGCAGAACGCGAAGAAGATCGCCGAGCGCTTTCCCGCCCGCGGACTGGGTCCGCGCCTAATGGGCGATCTTGCCGTTGCACGCGGCCAGTTCAATCCCGCCATCGCGAGCTATCGTGCGGCGCTGGCGAAGGAGAATAGCGCCGACACGGTCCTTCGCCTCTACCAGGCCCACGTGCGTGCCGGAGATTCCGCCAAGGGCTTGATTTTTATAGAACAGTGGTCCAAGGACAATCCGGAGGATCGGGTTGTACTCCGTGCGGTTGCCGATGGTCGGCTGCGCGCCGGGAATCTGGCCGGGGCACGGTCGGATTACGAGCGTCTCCTGAAGCTGAATCGCGAATGATGTCGAAGTTCTTAACAATCTCGCCCAGGTTGCGAACCGGCAGGGCGACAAGGCGGCACTGGGATACGCCGAACGGGCCTATCAGTTGGCGAACAGCAACGCTGCCGTCCTGGACACCATCGGATGGGTGTTGGTCCGCCAGGGTCAGCTGGACCGGGGAACGAGCCTTTTGCGCGACGCCCGGCTGCGCGATTCGTCCAATCCCGAAATCCGGTATCACCTTGCCGTGGCGCTGTCGCAGTCCGGGCGCGATGCGGAGGCGCGGAGCGAGCTCAACGAGGGCCTCAAGGGCGGGGCCGTGTTCGACGAGCTCGAAGACGCGCGAAAACTGCAGAAGAAGCTCGGCCCCTGAGTTGTTCGACCTTGGCCGGTGCGTCCTCGCGGGATCTGTTCACCGGCTGTTGTCGGAAATCCTTACATCGCCGACGGTGGCGATCCGGAAGAAAATATTAACCCTATGATTATTATTATGGTTTTTGTCTCAGGCCTGATAGTTGCTTTGAACGAGAGCAAACGTGCTGTGTCAGGCAGCATGCGATAAGCACATATCGATGATCCGGAGCGGAGGCAGGTCATGAAACGGAATTCCACGGGAATTGCAGTTCTCGCCGCACTTGGGCTCGTGGCGGCGAGTCTGCCGGCTGCCGCCATCACGATTTACCAATGGAACGCCGGAAGCTGCACGGGCAGCAATCAGTCGAGTTGTTCCGACACGACGTCCAATCCGACCGGAGGCGGCTCGGTGACGTATTCGTCGATATCCGACTCCGGCGGTGCCACGACCGCCGTTGTCGCCAACAGGCAATTGGCTGCCGCATATGTGGTGAGTTACAGCGGGAACCTTGGGATTACGACTCGCACGGGCAATAACAATCAGTCGGGCGGTACGGGTTCGAACGAGACCACGGTAGCGCCGGACCACGCGATGGATAACAACGGCAACTCCGAGTTCATGCTGTTGAGCTTCAGCAGCTCGATATCGTTGCGGGACGTGCAATTGGGATATAGTAGTCAGTACGATTCGGACCTCACCGTTCTGGCTTACACCGGCGCCGGCATCCCGACGTTGGCCGGGTTGACCTACAGCGGATTGGTCGGGGCGGGCTGGTCATTCATCGGCAACTATTCCGACGCCTATGCCACTACGACCAATGTCTCGGGATTCGGAAGCCAAGCCAATACGGTCGCGATCAACTCGGGCGGCGTTTCGTCGAGCTACTGGCTGATCGGTGCGTACAACAGCACATGGGGTACGACCAACTCGGGTACCGTCGGAGGATCATCCAGGCCTGTCGACCGGCAATGACTATGTGAAGTTGCTGGCGGCCTACGGCTGCGTCCCCGGCCCCGGCGCCAACCAATGCGGCGGCGGCGGCGGCGGTTCGCAGGTGCCGGAACCGTCGACCGTGTTGCTGATGGGTGCCGCGCTTCTCGGGTTTAGCCAACTGCGTCGGCGTCGTACCGCCTGATTCACTTTCCATTGCAGGCTGCTTCCTGCGGGGCGGTGACGATGTCACCGCCCCGTCTTCGTGTTAGGGTCGGACCGATCCGACTTGCCTGACCTGTCCCGCATGCCCTCATTCGACATCGTCTCCGAAGTGAACCAGGTCGAGGTCCGCAACGCCGTGGACCAGACCAACAAGGAAGTCTCGACGCGCTTCGACTTCAAGGGCTCCGACGCGCGGGTCGAGCACGCCGACAAGACGCTCACGCTCTTCGCCGACGACGACTTCAAGCTGAAACAGGTCACCGATATCCTCACGGGCAAGCTCACGAAGCGCGGGGTCGACATCCGCGCGCTGAAGTACGGCACGGTCGAGAAGGTCTCCGGCAACAAGGTGAAGCAGGCGGTGACGATCCGCGTGGGCATCGAGCAGGAGCTGTCCAAGAAGATCGTCAAGCTCGTCAAGGACAGCAAGATGAAGGTGCAGGCGTCGATCCAGGGCGATGCGGTGCGCGTGTCCGGCGCGAAGCGCGACGACCTGCAGGACGCGATCGCGCTGGTCAAGAAGTCGATCACCGATTTCCCGGTCCAGTTCGGCAATTTCCGCGACTAGGCGCGTGCCGAGCGAGCGCTGAATCCTTGTCGCTGCCCGTCCGCGTCGCCTCGCATCCCGTCGTGCTCCGCACGCTCGCGCTCTCCGACGCGCCGCGGGTGACCGAGCTCTGCGGCGACTGGGCGGTGGCGCAGATGACCGCGCTGATCCCGCATCCGTACCTGCCGGAGATGGCCGAGTCGTGGATCGCCGCATGCCTCGACGCCGACGCGGCGGGAGCGACCCGCACCTACGCCATCACGCGGGCCGACGACGGGCTGCTCGTCGGCGCGATCGGGCTCTCGGCGTCGCCGGACGCCGTCGACTCGCTCGGCTACTGGGTGGGCCGGCCGTATTGGGGCAACGGCTACGCGACGGCAGCGGCGCGCGCGCTCGTCGCGCTCGCGTTCTCGCACCTCGACGTCGAGTCGCTGCACGCGACGCACCTCGCGCGCAATCCGGCGTCGGGGCGCGTGCTCGCGAAGTGCGGAATGTCCGAGGTGCGGCGCGTCACGCGACCGCATCGCGACGGTCCGGCGGAGGAATTCCTCGTGTGGTCGATCGACCGCGACGCATGGGAACGGCGACGCGCGGCCGTCGTGACCGCGCGGCACCGGCGCCCGCACCTCGGCGAGCGGTCGCCTAGGCGAGGTCGGCCGCGAGCGCCGATCGCGTCGCCGGCGCGACCGCCGGCACCACCGACGTCGTAGACCGGATGGTCGACGCCGATGGCAAGGCCCGCGCCGCGCTCGAGCGCCGACACCATGCCGGCGTCGAGCTCGAAGCGCAGGAAGTGCACGGCCGCGGTCTTCGTCTCGGTCTCGCGCGGCAGGTCCTCGTCGGCGATGGCGAAGACGCGCGGATGGCCTTCGACCTCGATCCAGACGCGGCGCTCGATGCCGGTGAGACGCGAGAGCGCGGCGACGCGCTCGTCCGGATCCTCGTATTCGATCAGCATCGTCGCCTTGAAATTGGCGCCGTCGGGCACGAGCGGGTTGTAGGCCTCGAGCTCGTCCTGGATGCCCGCCTCCTCGAAGACCTTCTCGATCCGCAGCATTTCCTGGATCTGGTAGCGCACGGTGAGCTCGTCCTCGAAGAGCAGCGTCACGTGCTCGCCCAGGTGCACGGTGCGCGCCTTCTTGTGCGCGAGCACGCGCTGGCGGAATTCGCCGCGCGCCTTGGCGTACGCCTCGAGCGACAGCAGGCTCTCGCGGGTGATCGCGCCCATCGTCGGGGTCACCGGTGATCCGTGATCGGGCCGGTCTTGAACAGCGCCTCGCGGAGCTCCTTGTCGAACACCGGGTTGTGGCGGCGGATCCATTCGAGCGTCATCGACGCGTGCTCGATCTCCTCGTCGCGGTTGTGCGCGAGGATGCTCCTGAGCTGCGGGTCGGTGCACGCGTCCACGCGCTGGTTGTACCAGTCGACGGCCTCGAGCTCCTCGATCAGGGAGACGACCGCGCGGTGGAAATCCATGGTCTCGGGGGACAGCTTGTCGACGGGTTCGTGATAGCCTTCATGCGCCATTGCAGTGGGTCCTCGAACGATTGATCGTCGCGCCGGCGGCGCGTCGCTACAGCCCGTACGCCTTTCGCACCAGCGTCAGCGGGTGTTCCTTGCGCGGCCCGGTGCGCGCCGCCCTCCTCGTCGATGCCCTGCGCGATGCGGCGGCCCGCGATCGGGCAGTCGGAGCAGACGACGTCGGGCTCCGTCTCGGCCATCCGGCGGAACACCGGCTTGCCGATCTTCATCGAGTTCGCGAAGAATTCGCGCTTCACGCCGTACGTCCCGTCGTGTCCCGCGCAGCGCTCGACCGTGTTGACGGCGGTGTCCGGGATCCATTCGAGGACCTCGCGCGTCTTCTGGCCGACGTTCTGCACGCGCGAGTGACACGGAATGTGATAGCTCACCTTGCCGAGCGGCGTCGTGAAATCCTTCTTGAGCAGGCCGTCCTTGTCGCGCAGCACCAGGTACTCGAACGGATCGAACATCGCATCGGCGACGGCCTGCACGTCGGAGTCGTCCGGAAAGATCAGCGGCAACTCGTGCTTGAACATGAGCGTGCACGACGGGACGGCGGTCAGGATGGCGTAGCCCGCGCGCGCGAGCGCGGCCAGCGGGCCGATGTTGATGTCCTTGAGCGCTTCGACCGCATCGAGGTCGCCCAGCTCGAGCTTCGGCATGCCGCAGCAGGCCTCCTTCTCGACGAGCCGATAGGGCACCTCGTTGTGCTCGAGGATCCGCAGGAGGTCGTGGCCGATGCCGGGCTCGTTGTAGTTGACGTAGCAGGTCGCGAAGATCGCGACCTTGCCGGGCGTGCGCGTGCCGTTCCTGACCGGCCAGGCGACCGAGGCCCGCGCCGTCTCGCGGAAGCGCGCGCCGTCGTAGGGTGGCAGCGCCGCGCCGGCCGCCACGCCGAGCGACCTTGTCCATCAGCGTGCGCACCGCCGGCGTCGCGTTGGCCTTGTTGACCATCTCGACGACGACGGGGATCGTCGCGAGCCGCCCCACGCGGTCGGTGCTCGTCAGCAGGCGGTCGCGCCAGCGCGATTTCCCCTGCTGGAACGCGACCGCCTTCGCGCGCAGCATGAGGTGCGGAAAGTCGACGTTCCACGGATGCGGCGGCACGTACGGGCACTTCGTCATGTAGCAGAGGTCGCACAGGTAGCACTGGTCGACGACCTTCGCGTAGTCCTCCTTCGCGACGCCGTCGATCTCCATCGTCTTGCCGTTGTCGACGAGATCGAAGAGCGTGGGAAACGACTGGCACAGGCTCACGCAGCGCCGGCAGCCGTGGCAGATGTCGAAGACGCGCTCGAGCTCGCGGTCGAGCGCCGCCTGGTCGTAGAACTCCGGGTTGCGCCAGTCGAGCGGATGGCGCGTGGGCGCCTGCAGGTTGCCTTCGCGGGTGGTCATGTCGGAGTCGAGGCGTGAGGTCCGTGAAGGCCGTGCGGCAGGGTCGGGAAGTCTACGTCAATGCTACATCGCAGCGACGAAAGTTAGTACGTCGCGGCACCGCGACGTACTAACCGAGCGTTGAGCGTCGCGCCCACGCGACGCTCCAACGCGACAAGAGGCTCAGTCGGCCAATACGTCCAGAGCCTTCTGGAAGCGATTCGCGTGCGACCGCTCCGCCTTCGCCAGCGTTTCGAACCAGTCGGCGATCTCGTCGAAGCCCTCGCCGCGCGCGGCCTTGGCCATGCCCGGATACATGTCCGTGTATTCGTGCGTCTCGCCGGCGATCGCCGCCTTGAGGTTCGAGCGCGTCGCGCCGATCGGAAGGCCCGGTCGCCGGATCGCCCACCTGCGCGAGGTAGTCGAGGTGACCGTGCGCGTGGCCGGTTTCGCCTTCGGCCGTCGACCGGAACACGGCCGCGACGTCGTTCTGGCCTTCGACGTCGGCCTTGTTCGCGAAATACAGGTAACGCCGGTTCGCCTGCGATTCACCCGCGAACGCGGCCTTGAGGTTGTCGTGCGTCTTGGTGCCGTTGAGACTCTTCATCGTGCCTCTCCTTCAGTTGACCATGCTTCCGCCCGGCTCGCCGCGATGCGAGCGACCGGCGGCGCGGTGCGTTGCCGACGCACGGCGCCATTCTGCGCGCCGCGAAGCTCGATACGTCCAATTGATTGTACCAATATCGTCGATAGCTTGAAGTAATCGGTAGCCCGACGCGGCGTGCGCCGCCCTTGGTACCATGGTCCGGTGCCGCTGCGATCTTGCGCACGGCGCAAGACGCTCCTGCGTTTCGCATAGGAGTCCCCATGCCGCTCGTTCCGACGACGCTCTCGACGTCATTTTCCGCACCGCACGCACGCTCCGCGCGTGGGCGCCCCGCGCCGTCGCCGACGAGACGCTGCGCGCGATCTACGAGCTGCATGAAATGGGGCCCGACGTCGGGCAACTGCTGCCCCGCGCGGATCGTGTTCGTGACGACGCCGGAGGGGAAGGAGCGGCTCAAACCGGCGCTCGATCGCGGCAACGTGGCGCAGACGATGGCGGCGCCGGCCACGGCGATCATCGCCTACGATCTCGAGTTCTACGAGAAGCTGCCGCTGCTCGTGCCGCACCGCGACGCGCGCGAGCGACTTCGTCGGCAAGCCCGATCTGATCCGCTACGAAGCGATGCGGAGCGGGACGCTGCAGGGGGCGTACCTCATCATCGCCGCGCGCGCGCTCGGACTCGACTGCGGACCGATGGGAGGGTTCGACCACGCCAAGGTCGACGCCGAGTTCTTCCCGGAGGGCACGATCAAGTCGAACTTCCTGTGCAATCTGGGCTACGGCGACCGTTCGAAGCTGCACCCGCGCGCGCCGCGGCTCGCCTTCGACGACGCCTGCCGGATCGTGTAGCGCAGGCGCCGCGCGACTCCTCGCGGGCTCCCGCGGCGGCGCGCCGCGCGTCGGTCAGTCGATCCGCTCGTAGGCCGGCAGCGTGAGGAACTCGACGAACGTGTCGTTGCCGACGAGCTCGGCGAAGATGCCGGCCGCGTCGTCGTACTTGCCGGCGGCATAGGCATCGCCCAGCAGGTCGCGGATCTTCGCGAGCTCCTCGGGGATCATCGCGGCCACCATCTCCTTCGTGACCTTGCGGCCGTCGTCGAGGCGGCCTTTCGGCGAGCGGATCCACTGCCACACCTGCGAGCGCGAGATCTCGGCGGTCGCCGCGTCTTCCATCAGGTTGTAGATCGGCACGGCGCCCTGGCCGACGAGCCACGCGCCGACGTACTGGATCGCGACGTTGATGTTGAGCCGGAGGCCCTTCTCGGTGATCGGCGCCTCGGGCTCGAACTGCAGCAGGTCCGCCGCGCTCACGACGACGTCCTCGCGCTTCTTCGTCGCGATCTGGTTCGGCGCCGGCATCAGCCGGTCGAACGCCTCCTTCGCGACCGGAACGAGGCCGGGATGCGCGACCCACGTGCCGTCGTGTCCCTGCGTCGCTTCGCGCTCCTTGTCGGCCTTCACCTTCGCGAAGGCCTCGGCGTTCGCGGCCTCGTCGTTCTTCACCGGAATCTGCGCCGCCATGCCGCCCATCGCGTGCGCGTTGCGCCGGTGACAGGTCTTGACGAGGAGCAGCGCGTAGCTCTTCATGAAGTGCGTCGTCATCGTCACCTGCGCGCGGTCGGCGAGGCAGAACGCCGGGTTGCGGCGCAGCTTCTTGATGCACGAGAAGATGTAGTCCCAGCGCCCGCAGTTGAGTCCCGCCGAGTGCTCGCGCAGCTCGTAGAGGATCTCGTCCATCTCGAACGCGGCGAGCAGCGTCTCGATCAGCACCGTCGCGCGGATCGATCCGCGCGGGACGCCGAGCTCGTCCTGCGCCAGCACGAAGATGTCGTTCCAGAGGCGCGCCTCGAGATGGCTCTCGAGCTTCGGCAGGTAGAAGTACGGGCCGCTGCCGCGCGCGAGGAGCTCCTTCGCGTTGTGGAAGAAGTAGAGCGCGAAGTCGAAGATGCCGCCGGAGATCGGCTCGCCGTCGATCAGCACGTGCTTCTCGGGCAGGTGCCAGCCGCGCGGGCGGACGAACAGCACGGCGGTCTTCGCGTTGAGCCGGTACGCCTTGCCTTCGGGCGACGTGTAGTCGATGCGGCGGCGGATGGCGTCGCGCAGGTTGATCTGGCCCTGCAGGTTGTTGTCCCACCGCGGCGTGTTCGCGTCCTCGAAATCGGCCATGAACACGTTCGCGCCCGAGTTGAGCGCGTTGATGACCATCTTCCGGTCGACCGGTCCCGTGATCTCGACGCGGCGGTCGACGATGTCGGCAGGAATCGGCGCGCAGGTCCAGTCGCCGTCCCGGACCGCGCGGGTCTCCGGCAGGAAATCGGGCAGCGTCCCGCGATCGAACTCCTGCTGGCGCTTCGCGCGGCGGGCGAGGAGGTCCGCGCGGCGACCGCCGAACGCCCGCTGCAGCTTGGCCGCGAGCGCCATCGCCTCGGGCGTCAGGATCTCGGCGAATTCCGGCGTGACGCGGCCGGTGA
The DNA here is from genome assembly GCA_963750715.1 of uncultured Alphaproteobacteria bacterium. Classification (GTDB taxonomy): domain Bacteria; phylum Pseudomonadota; class Alphaproteobacteria; order Rhizobiales; family Hyphomicrobiaceae; genus JAGVSR01. The sequence goes on from CAVVRP010000008.1 coordinate 61,707, forward strand.
TGTCGATACCGGGGCCGTAGGGGAAGGGGCGCATGTTCATCGGAAAATTCTCGCAGTGCAACGTGGGAACGGAGGGACCCGACGCGAGGCGAGCATCGCCCCGCGACAGGCCCCTATCTGCTTTGAATTTTAACCGATATTGCAGTGCAGCGGGCTTGGCGAGCCGCCGCTGATCGGCGCGGTATTCAGGCGCGTCCGAAGGCCCTCGCGCGTTGCAGTGCGTCACCGCCAGTCGGCTCCGGCGTCGCCCGTCAGGCGCTCGATCGTCACGTTCCATGACATTGTCATGCGCGGCCGGGCGCCGCGATAGGGTCCGACGCTGTGCAGATAGTCGCTCGCGAAGACGATCATCGTCCCGGCGCGCATCTCCGGCACGAGCAATCCGGTCACCCGGCCGGGCTCGTGCGGACAGCAGTACGGAATCCGCGGATCGGCGAACACGAGCTTGCCGGCCATCGCGTCGTCCGGGTCGGGATCGCCCGCGTCCAGCAGATAGACGATGCTCACGTTGGAGCGCAGGTGACTGTGCGGCAGGCAGTACTGGCCGTCGCGGTAGACGCTCGCCCAGCAGTCGTCGGTGTAGACGTCGTGCTGCGACAGCACGCGATGCGCGAGCGCGAGCGCACGGCCGTGGATCAGCCTGGCCGCCGCGCGGCCCCAGCGGTCGGGACGGCGCACCTTCATGCCGCAGCCGCCCTTGAAGATCCAGTCGCGCCACGCGGGATCCTGCTCCATCTCGAGGATCGTCGCGACGAGCTCGGCGTGGTAGCGCGGATGATCGTCGAAGTCGGTCGCCGCCATCAGCGGCGCGGACAAGGGCTCGATCTTCTGGCCGTCCGGCCACACGACGATGTCGGATCCGCCGACCTCGACGGTCGACGGCAGCGCCGCCTGCTCGCCGGCGGCCGGCAGCACGCCCTGCATCGGCGGCGCTACGCGTGCACGGTGCTGCGGGCCGGCCGCAGCAGCAGCCAGTCGCGCTGCAACGCGCGATTCGCCGCGCAGACGACGGCGCGCAGCGTCGCCGTCACGATGTTGACGTCGAAGCCGACGCCGTACACCGTGCGGTCGCTGCCGACGCGAAGCTGCACGTAGGCGACCGCCGTCGCGTCCTCGCCGCTGCCGACGCCGTGCTCGTGGTAGTTCTGCACGTGGACGTCGAAGCCCATGCCGTCCCGCAGCGCGTGCACGAACGCGTCGACGGGACCGTTGCCCGCGCCGGTGAGCTCGACCTCCGTGCCCGTCGACCGCGAGCCGCGCCACCATGCGCTCGACGGCGCCGGCCGCGCTGTGCTGCGTGCGATGGTCGACGAACGCGAGCGGCGTGGCCGCGGCCGCGTACTCGCGGTCGAACGCGGCCCGGATCTCGGCGGAGCTCAACTCCTTGCCCGTCGCATCGGTGATCTGCTGGATCACCTGGCTGAATTCGATCTGCAGCAGGCGCGGCAGCGACAGGCCATAGTCGCGCTCGAGCAGGTACGCGATGCCGCCCTTGCCCGACTGGCTGTTCACGCGGATCACCGCGTCGTACGTGCGGCCGATGTCGGCGGGATCGATCGGAAGATAGGGCACGTCCCATTCGACGTTGCCCCGCTCGAGCTCGCGCGCGCGGGCGGCGAGGCCCTTCTTGATCGCGTCCTGGTGCGAGCCCGAGAACGCGGTGAACACGAGCTCGCCGCCGTACGGGTGCCGCGGATCGAGCGGAAGCTGGTTGCAGTATTCGGTGGTGCGGATCACCTGTCCGATGTCCGAGAAGTCGATCTTCGGATCGACCCCTTGCGTGAAGAGATTCAGGCCGAGCGTGACGAGGCAGACGTTGCCCGTGCGCTCGCCGTTGCCGAAGAGGCAGCCTTCGACGCGCTCCGCGCCGGCCATCAGCGCGAGCTCCGCCGACGCGATGCCGCAGCCGCGGTCGTTGTGCGGGTGCACCGACACGATGACGCTGTCCCGGCGCGCGAGGTGCCGGCACATCCACTCGATCTGGTCGGCATAGATGTTGGGCGTCGCGAGCTCGACGGTCGACGGCAGGTTGAGGATCGTCTTCCGCTGCGGCGTGGGCAGCCAGACGTCCGTCACCGCGTCGCAGATCTCCACCGCGAAATCGAGCTCGGTGCCCGTGAAGCTTTCCGGCGAATACTCGAGGAACCATTCGGTTCCGGGCCGCTTCGCCACGAAGTCGCGGATCAGCTTCGCGCCGGAGACGGCGATCCCCTTGATGCCCTCGCGGTCGAGCCCGAACACGAGCCGGCGCTGCGTGGTCGACGTCGAGTTGTACAGGTGGACGATCGCCCGCCCGACGCCTTGCAGCGCCTCGAACGTCCGCGCGATCTGCGCTTCGCGCGATTGCGTCAGCACCTGGACCGTCACGTCGTCGGGAATCAATCCTTCGACGATCAGCTTGCGCGTGAAGTCGTAGTCGGTCTGCGACGCCGCCGGAAATCCGATCTCGATCTCCTTGTAGCCCATCTTGACGAGCAGGCGGAACATCCGCAGCTTGCGGTCCGCGTCCATCGGCTCGATCAGCGCCTGGTTGCCGTCGCGCAGGTCGACGCTGCACCAGATCGGCGCGCGGGTGATCGCGCGCGAGGGCCACTGCCGGTCGGGCAAAGCGACGGGCTGGACGGGGCGGTACTTGTGCGTCGGATAGGGCTTCATGGTGTTACCTCGTTCCGGAGTCTCGACAGAACTGCACAGTCGTCCGGGTATGGACGACACGAGCATTGCAGGAAAGGGGGATATGGTTATCTGCGCGCGGGGCGCAGCAGAAGCAGCAGGAGGCCGCCCGGGAGGGGGCGAAGCGCGGGGAGCGCAGGACGGCCGTCGATTCGGAAGCTGCTCATGACGATGGACTATAACCGCAAAAACGAAACGGGCGCAAGGGGCTGGGCACGGTCGTCACGACGGCGCCGTCGGCAGGCGCGCCGCCTGCGGCGCGCGTACCACATCCACGCCGCGGCGACGTAACCCGAGAGCGCGTAGCCACGAAGCCCGCCGAACAGCACGATGGCCGGAGCGACGGCGAGGAGCGCGATGACCAGCACGAACACGAAGATCGCGAGGAACGGCACGCTCTTCTTGAGGTTGATCGTCTTGAAGCTGTAGTAGGGGACGTTGCTGACCATCGTCAGTCCCGCGAACAGCGTGACGCTCCAGGCCCACCACTTGAGATCGACCGGGTCGCGCCCGATATCGTCGACGATCCACACGAGGCCCGCCACCAGCGCCGCCGCCGCCGGGCTCGGGATGCCGGTGAACCAGCGCTTGTCGGCGACGTCGAGCATCACGTTGAAGCGCGCGAGCCGCAGCGCCGCGCCGGCGACGTAGACGAAGGCCGCGATCCAGCCGAGGTTGCCCATGCCCTTCAGCGCCCATTCGTAGACGATCAGCGCCGGCGCGGCGCCGAAGCTCACCATGTCCGCCAGGCTGTCGTACTCGGCGCCGAAGGCGCTCTGCGTGCGCGTGAGACGCGCGACGCGACCGTCGAGGCCGTCCAGCACCATCGCCACGAAGATCGCGACGGCGGCCTGGCCGAACCGCAGGTTCATCGCCTGCACGATGGCGTAGAAGCCGCCGAACAGCGCGGCCGTGGTGAAGAGGTTCGGCAGAAGGTAGATGCCGCGCCGCCGGATGCGGTTCTTCTGCAGCGAACGCTGGGTGTCGAAATCCGCCATCGCGGCGCAAAGGTAGCACATGCGGCGGCGCCGAGGGGCCCGGCCCCCGGTCCGCCTGCGCGGTCAGCCCGGCGCGAACTCCGCGAGGCGCGTCTCGGTCGCGAACACGATGTCGCCGATCGCGACCTTCGGCCGCGCGTCCGGCGGCAGATAGACGTCGACGCGCGATCCGAAGCGGATGAAGCCGTAGCGCTGCCCGCGGGCGAGCGCGTCGCCGGGCTTCGCGTAGCAGAGGATCCGCCGCGCGATCAGGCCCGCGATCTGGACGCAGGTGACGTCGCGGCCCGCGGCGGTCTTGAGGTGCAGCGCGTTGCGCTCGTTCTCGAGCGACGCCTTGTCGAGCGCGGCGTTGACGAAGCTGCCCGCGTGGTACCACGCGGCGACGACCGTGCCGTCCACCGGGCTGCGGTTCGAGTGGACGTTGAACACGTTCATGAACACGCTGATCTTGAGCGCATCGCGCTCGAGATAGGGATCGCGCGACTTCTCGACGCTGACGATCCTGCCGTCGGCCGGCGAGAGCACGGCATCGGGCTCGCGCGGAATCGTGCGCGGCGGATCGCGGAAGAACTGCGCGATGAACGCCACCGCGAGCCAGGCGAGGACGGCGAGGAACCACAGCCCCGCCCACGACAGGACGACCGCCGCGACGACGGAGAGCGCGAGGAACGTCCAGCCTTCGCGCGCGATGATGGGGTGCGGGTAGTCGTCGTGCACGGCGATTCACCGTGCCAGGCCGTCGCCGTCCCTTCTCAGGGCCCGCGTGCCGTCGCCGCGTCCGGCGCGCTCGGCCGCCTGCTGCTTCACCATGTCCTCGACGCCGCGCGCGCGTTCGAGCGCCGACGCCGGCGCCGTCGGAGCCGATTCCATGTCGATCGCCTCGCCGCCGATCGCGCCCGGCGCCCGCGCCCGCTCGCCGGGCGTTCCCGCCTTCGTCGTCGCCTTGGCGCCGAGCCGAGGCCGTACGCCTTCAGCGCCGTCCTTCGCGAGGACCGCGACGATCACGAGCGCCACCAGGATCACGACGATGCCGATCCAGCCACGCTGGCGTCCCGGCGGCGCTGCGATTCCTGATCGCTCGCATCGAGATCATCCGCGTCGCCGCGGCGCGCTCAGTTGCGCGACTGGTCGACGAGCTTGTTCTTGCCGATCCACGGCATCATCGACCGGAGCTTCGCTCCGACCTGCTCGATCGAATGCTCCGCGGTCAGCCGGCGGCGCGCGCGCAGCATCGGCGCCCCGGCGCGGTTCTCGAGGATGAAGTCCCGCGCATATTCGCCCGACTGGATCCGCGCCAGCGCGTCGCGCATCGCCCGCTTCGTGTCGTCGGTGACGATCTTCGGGCCGGTCACGTACTCGCCGTACTCCGCGTTGTTCGAGATCGAGTAGTTCATGTTCGCGATGCCGCCCTCGTAGATCAGGTCGACGATGAGCTTCACCTCGTGCAGGCACTCGAAGTACGCCATCTCCGGCGCGTAACCGGCGTCGGTGAGCGTCTCGTAGCCGGCCTTGATGAGCTCGACCAGCCCGCCGCACAGCACCGTCTGCTCGCCGAAGAGGTCGGTCTCGGTCTCCTCGCGGAAATTCGTCTCGATGACGCCCGCGCGCGCGCCGCCGATGGCCGCGGCGTAGGAGAGCGCGACGTCGCGCGCCTTCTTCGACGCGTCCTGGTGGACGGCGATCAGCATCGGCACGCCGCCGCCGGCGACGTACGTCGAGCGCACCGTGTGCCCGGGCGCCTTCGGCGCGATCATCACGACGTCGAGGTCGGCGCGCGGGACGACCTGCCCGTAGTGGATGTTGAAGCCGTGCGCGAACGCGAGCGTCGCGCCCTTCTTGATGTGCGGCTCGACGCCGTCCCGGTAGACGGCGGCGATGTGCTCGTCGGGCATCAGCATCATCACGACGTCGGCGCCCGCGACGGCCGTCCTCGACGTCGGCGACCTTGAGCCCGGCCTTCTTCGCCTTCGCCCACGACGCGCCGTCACGGCGCAGGCCGACGGTCACCTTGATGCCCGAGTCGTTGAGGTTCTGCGCGTGCGCATGCCCCTGCGAGCCGTAGCCCACGATCGTGACCTTCCGGCCCTTGATGAGCGACAGGTCGGCGTCCTTCTCGTAATAGACTTTCATCGTTTTCTCCGTGGTTGGGTCACGCACCGTGCGGTCGGGTCGCACACCGCGCATCGCGCTGCAATGGAATGGGCCGTCAGACGCGCAGGATCCGCTCGCCGCGCCCGATGCCCGAGGCGCCCGGTGCGCACGGTTTCGAGGATCACGCCGGGCTCGATCGCCTGCAGGAACGCGTCGAGCTTGTAGCCCGTCCCGGTGAGCTCGATCGTGTAGCTCTTGTCGGTGACGTCGAGGATGTTGCCGCGGAAGATGTCGGCGAGCCGCTTCATCTCCTCGCGGTCCTTGCCGGCGGCGCGCACCTTGACCAGCATCAGCTCGCGCTCGATGTGGTTGCCTTCCGTCAGGTCGACGACCTTGACGACGTCGACGAGCTTGTTCAACTGCTTCGTGATCTGCTCGATCACGTCGTCGGAGCCGACCGTGACGATGGTCATCCGCGACATCGTCACGTCCTCGGTCGGCGCGACCGTCAGCGATTCGATGTTGTAGCCGCGCGCCGAGAACAGTCCCGCGATGCGGGACAGCGCGCCGGCCTCGTTCTCGACGAGGATGGAAAGAATATGTCTCATGGATTGGTACGCGCGTAATGAGCGTGCGACGCCGCGTTCGGCCCGGAGAGGCGCGAGCGTACCTGTAGGAGCGGCGCCGGCGGAACAACGACAGACGGCCCGGCAGCAGCTTGCATCGCCTACAGCTCCTCCGCCAGGATCATCTCGGTCAGGCCCTTGCCCGCGGCGATCATCGGGAACACGTTCTCCGCCTGGTCCGTGATGAAGTCCATGAACACGAGCCGGTCCTTGAGCTTGAAGGCCTCGCTTCAGCGCGCCTTCGACGTCGCCGGGCTTCTCGATCTTCATCCCGACGTGGCCGTAGGCCTCGGCGAGCTTGACGAAGTCCGGCAGCGCGTCCATGTACGACTCGGCATACCGGTTGCCGTAGAAGAACTCCTGCCACTGCCGCACCATGCCCATGTAGCGGTTGTTCAGGTTCACGACCTTGATCGGCAGGTGGTACTGCTTGCACGTCGACAGCTCCTGGATGCACATCTGGATCGACGCCTCGCCGGTGACCGTCACCACCGTCGCGCCGGGATTGACGAGCTGCACGCCCATCGCCGCCGGCAGGCCGAAGCCCATCGTGCCGAGGCCGCCGGAGTTGATCCAGCGGCGCGGCTTGTCGAACTTGTAGTACTGCGCCGCCCACATCTGGTGCTGGCCGACGTCGGACGTGATGAACGCGTCGCCCTTCGTGAGCTCGTAGAGCTTCTGGACGCACGTGCTGCGGCTTGATGAGGTCGCTCTTCGTGTCGTACTTGAGGCAATCCTTGCGCTGCCACTCCTTGATCTCGCTCCACCACGCCTTGAGCGCGACCGGATCGGGCCGCTGCGGCGAGCTCTCGATCAGCTTCAGCATCTCGTCGAGCACTTCGCCGACGTAGCCGACGATCGGCACGTCGACCTTCACGCGCTTGGAGATCGACGACGGATCGATGTCGATGTGGATGATCTTGCGGTCGGCGCGGAAGAAATGCGACGGATTGCCGATGACGCGGTCGTCGAAGCGCGCGCCGATCGCGATCAGCACGTCGCAGTGCTGCATCGCCATGTTCGATTCGAAGGTGCCGTGCATCCCGAGCATGCCGGTGAACTGCGGGTCGGTGCCGGGAAATCCGCCGAGGCCCATCAGCGTGTTCGTGCACGGGAAGCCGAGCAGGCGCACGAGGCGCGTCAGCTGCGGCGCGGCGTCGTTCAGGACCACGCCGCCGCCCGCGTAGACCATCGGCTTCTTCGCCTCGAGCAGCAGCTGCACGGCCTTCTTGATCTGTCCGGAGTGCCCCTTGGTCACCGGGTTGTACGAGCGCAGCGACACCGACTTCGGATAGCTCCACTCGGTCTTCGCCTGCGTCACGTCCTTCGGGATGTCGACCAGCACCGGGCCCGGCCGGCCGGTGGCCGCGAGGTAGAACGCCTTCTTGATCGTGACCGCGATGTCCTTCGCGTCCTTGACGAGGAAGTTGTGCTTGACGCACGGCCGCGTGATGCCGACGGTGTCGCATTCCTGGAACGCGTCCTGGCCGATCGCGTGCGTGGGCACCTGGCCCGTCAGCACGACCATCGGGATCGAGTCCATGTACGCGGTCGCGATCCCCGTGACCGCGTTGGTCACGCCCGGACCCGACGTGACGAGGCACACGCCGACCTTGGTCGACGAGCGCGAATAGCCGTCGGCGGCGTGCACCGCCCCCTGCTCGTGCCGGACGAGGACGTGCTTCACCTTGTCCTGCTTGAACAGTTCGTCGTAGATGTTGAGCACCGCGCCGCCCGGATAGCCGAAGACGTACTCGACGCCTTCTTCCTGGAGGCAGCGGATCACGATTTCCGCACCCGTGAGCTGCATGGCCACGCCCTTCCGCAAGATGGTGGATTCTCCCGCGCGTCGGCCGCGGGGAGGCTGTCTGCACATCATTCCGGCGCGCATCGGGTAGGGACGCGCCCGCCAGGGCTTTTCCGGGTAGAAAGCCGCGTTCTCGAAACACCCGTCGCGCCCCTGGGGGATCCCCGCCGACGCTTGTGGCATCGCGAAGGGGGCGCAAACGGCCGTTATTGCAGCACAACATCGACCCATCGGGCCGAAAGGCAACGTTACCCGCCGCAGTCGCCGCGGTCAAGCCCGCTGCGCCGCACAACCGGCACCACGGGGCAGCGTCCTATAATGCGCGGTCGCAACCGGACGGACTGACGGACCTCGCTCTGGCCTCATCGCAGGAAATTTCGGCATTTCTGGCAGAAGTCGAGCGTCGCGCGTTCAAGCAGGCGATGTTCGCCGTCCGCGACGAGCGCGAGCGCGCTCGACATCGTGCAGGACGCCATGCTGAAGCTGACCGAGAAGTATTCGGACAAGCCGGTGGCCGAGCTGCCGATGCTGTTCCAGCGGATCGTGCAGAATACGATCCACGACCATTTCCGCCGCCAGAAAGTCCGCTCGACGTGGACGACGCTGCTCTCCGCACTGGGGAAAGGTGATGAAAAGGACGACGATTTCGACCCGCTCGAGACTTTGGCGGCAAAATCGGACTCGAACGCGACGGCCGATCCCGCGGCGCAGTTCGAGCAACGTCAGATTATCGGGGTCATCGAGCAGGCGCTGGAGAGGCTTCCGGCACGTCAACGGGAAGCGTTTCTGCTGCGTTACTGGGAGGAACTCGATGTGGCGGAAGCCGCCGCGGCGATGGGTTGCTCGGAAGGAAGCGTGAAGACCCACTGCTCGCGCGCGGTGCATGCCCTGGCCGCGATGCTGAAGGCCAAAGGAGTGTCGCTATGACCCCCTCCGACGACATTTTCGCAAAGAAAATAACCACTTACCTCGACCAAGGCACGGCCGACCTCAAGCCGGGCATCGCCTATCGGCTGCAGCTCGCGCGGGCCGAGGCGCTGGCCCGCCTCGCCGATCCGCAGCGCTCGGCCGAGCTGCGCAGTGGCGGTCGCGCATGCGGGGAGCGGGTCCGGAACCGCCGGCGGCGGCCGCAGCTTCTGGGCGAGCGGCCGGCTCTGGGTCGGGATCGCGCTGATCGTGGCGGCCGGCTTCGGCTTTCAACAGTGGCAGGCCTATCAGCAGATGAACGACATCGAGGAAACGGACGCCGCGATCCTGTCCTCGGACCTGCCGATCGACGCCTACCTGGACCGGGGATTCCAGAATTGGCTGAAGCGCGCAAGCTACGACGAATAACGCACGTTCTCTTCTCCGTCCTGGCCTCCGCGCTGGTGGCGGCCGGGACGGCGCTCGCGCAGCCGGTCGGCATCGGCTCGCCCGACCTGGGAGAGCGCTCCCCCCGCCGAACGGCAGGTCCTGGCGCCGCTCGCGCCGGAATGGGACAAGCTCGACGCCCAGCGCAAGCAGAAATGGCGGGGCATCGCGCAGCGGTACCCGAAGATGTCGGTCGAGCGAGCAGGCGCGCGTCCGGCAGCAGATGGGCACCTGGGCGCAGCTGTCGCCCGCCGAGCGGCAAGCCGCGCGCGAGCAGTACAAGACGCTGCGCTCGCTGCCGCCCGAAAAGAAGGAGGCCGTGCGGAAGCAGTGGGAGCAGTACCAGAGCCTGCCGCCGGAGAAGAAGCAGGAGCTCGCGACCAAGCCCCCGCCGACCGGCGCCTCCCCCGGCGCAGCGCAATGTCCGGCCGGCGTCCGTGCCGCCTCCGCCACCGCCCCCGCCTCCGACGCTCCCCGGCGGCCCCCCGCCCGCGCCGATCGCCCCCGCCCAAGTGAGGCCCCGCTGACGTTCCGGGCGGAACCGGCGCCGCTCGTGCGCCGCTATGCCGCGCTCTGCTACGAAGGATTGCTGCTCGCGGCGATCGTGCTGGTCGTCGGTTTCCTCACGCTGCCGGCGTTGCCCGCCGGAGGCGCGGGAGGCGCGCTCGTGCTGCCGCCCTTGCCGGCGCGCGTGCTCTGCGCCTGCCTCGTCTTCGGCGCGGCCGGGCTCTATTTCACGTGGTCGTGGACGGGCGGACGCCGGACGCTGCCGATGAAGACGTGGCGTCTCGCGCTCGTGCGCGCCGACGGCCGGACGGTCGACGCCCGGACCGCCGTCGTTCGCTACCTCGCCGCGTGGATCGGCCCCGCGGCCTCGCTCGCCGCCCACGCCGTGCTGCAGCCGGCGAACCTGGGCGCGCACGCCGCGTGGCTCGTCGCCATCGGCTACCTGTGGCCGCTCGTCGATCCGCGATCGCCAATTCCTGCACGACCGGATCGCGGGAACGCGGATCGTCATGGCGTCACCGGATCCCGCATCTGCCTCGCGAGCGCCACGCCCACGCTGATCAGCACCATGCCGGCGATCGGCGAGCGCGTCGAGCGTCTCGCCGAACAGGAGCCACGCCATCACGGCCGTCACCGCGGGCACGAGGAAGAACAGTCCCGCGACGTTCGACGCCGCGCCGTGCCGCAGCAGCCAGTAGAGGAGGCTGATCGCGCCGACCGACAGCACGACGACCGCCCAGCCGAGCGCGAACGCGAATTCCGGCGTCCAGCGCACGGGCGCCGGCTCGAACGCGAGCACGATCGGCGCGTACGCGATCGCGCACGCGGTGAACTGGATGAACGCGCCGCTGCGCAGATCGACGTGCGAGCAGTATCGCTTCTGGTAGAGCGTGCCGACGCTGATGCCGACGAGCGCGAGCAGGATGGCCGCGAGCGCCTTGCCGTCGCCGGTCAGCGCCACCTTGTGCCGGACCACCAGCCACACGCCCGCGAGCCCCAGCGCGAGCCCGAGCCATTGCCGCGGCACGACGCGCTCGCCGAGCCAGACGCGGGCGAGCACGACCGTGAGGATCGGCTGCAATCCGACGAGCATCGCCGCCATGCCGGCCGACATGCCGGCGCGCGATCGCGACGAGCACGCCGCCCAGGTACACGCCGTGGACGAGCCATGCCGCGACGACGACGTGCGCCGCCTCCGCGAGCGTCGCCGGCCAGTGCGGCGCGCATCGCGAGCGCGACGCCGCCCATCAGCGCCGCGACGAGCACGAACCGGTAGAGGAGGAACTTGAGCGGCGGCGCGTACGCGAGACCGTACTTCGCGGCGATGAAGCCGGTGCTCCAGAGCAGCACGAACAGGAACGGGAACGCGAGCTGCCGACGCGCGTGCGCGGTCGCGTCGGGCTGCACTCGCTCGCGTTCAGGTTTTCGGCGCTCGGCGGCTGGCGGCCTCGTAGCGGGCGATGCCGTCCAGGATCTCCCGTTTCGCCTCCTCGGCGCCGACCCACGAGGACACGCGCACCCACTTGCCGGGCTCGAGGTCCTTGTAGTGCTCGAAGAAGTGCGCGATCTGCTGCGTCGTGACCTCGGGCAGGTCGCGCGGCGACTGCACGCTGCGGTAGATGCCCGTCAGCTCGTCGACCGGCACCGCGAGCACTTTCGAATCGCTGCCCGCCTCGTCGTCCATCTTCAGCATGCCGATCGGGCGGCAGCGCACGACGACGCCGGTGATGAGCGGCATCGGCGAGAGGACCAGCACGTCGCACGGATCGCCGTCGTGGGACAGCGTGCGCGGAATGTAGCCGTAGTTGCACGGGTAGTGCATGGACGACGACATGAACCGGTCGACGAATACGGCGCCCGTCTCCTTGTCGACCTCGTACTTGATCGGGTCGCCGAGCATCGGGATCTCGACGATGACGTTGCAGTCGTTCGGGACGTCCTTGCCGGCGGGTACGCGGTCGAGATTCATCGGAGGAGGCAAACGCGGGAATGGGCCTGCGATTATACGGGGCGGCGCGCCGCGCACGGTATCATCGCCGCCACGATGGCCAAGCCACGCCGGCCGAATCGAACGCACGCGATCGAGCGCGGCACCTGCGCCGCGCGCTCGCGGACGCCGCGCGGGCTCGCGGGGCTCGCGTGGTGCTGCCTCGCGGCGTTCTCGTGCGCCTCGGCGCGCAGACGCACATGGAAGCCGCGCCGCTGCCGGCGCCGTTCTCCGCCGGCCAGGCCGGGCGCGGCGCTGCCGCGCGGCTGGGAACCCGTCAAGCTCTCCGACAAGCAAGCGGCCCACCCAGTACACGCTGGTGGACGACGCGGGCGTCGTGGTCCTGCACGCGCACGCCGTCGGCGCCGCCAGCGGACTCGCGCAGTTCGCCGTGTTCGACATCCGCGGCGCGCCGGTCGTCGAATGGCGCTGGAAGGTGGGCTCGCTCATCGAAGGCGCGGACAACCACGTGGGCGGCCAAGGAAGACTCGCCGGTCCGGCTGATGTTCGCGTTCGACGGCGACAGGTCGCGGCTGCCGCTCGTCGACCGGGCCGTCTTCTACCTCGCGGAGAAGCTCTCCGGCCGCGAGCTGCCGTACGCGCTGCTGCAGTACGTCTGGGCCAACACGATTCCGGTCGGCACCGTGCTCGACAATCCGTACACGCGGCGGGTCCGGATGCTGGTGGTCGCGAGCGGTCCCGCCGGCGTGGGCAAGTGGCAGACGCTGACGCGCAACCTGTACGACGACTTTCGCCACGCGTTCCACGAGGAGCCGGGGCTGCTCACCGGCGTCGGCGTGCTCACCGACACCGACAACACGGGCGGCGTCGGTCGAGGCCTGGTACGGCGACATCCGGTTCCTTCCCGCGGACCGGTAGCCGCCCGCGGTTGCGCCAGTTGCCGTCAGCGCCGCGCCGCGATACGCGGCGCCGTAGCCGACGTAGATCCTCGCCGCCTGCGCGAAGTTCTCGCGCTCCTCGGGCTTGATCGGGCGAAACGCGAAGGCCGGCCGGCCGACCCAGATCCAGCCGGCCTTGATCACCGTGCCCGGCGTCGACCTCGCGCCCTCGCGCCGATGCATCCGCCCTCCTCGACGATCACGCCGTCGCCGACCTGCGATCCCATCCCGATCAGCGCGTGATCGCCGATCGTCGCCGCGCCCATCCGCACGTTGTGGCCGATCGTCACGTCGGCCCCGAGCACGAGCGGGCCGCGGGCGGCATCGGTCACGAGCAGCGAATTGTCCTGCACGTTCGTGCGCGGTCCGATCGCGATCCGGCCGTCGCCCGCGACGAGCGCGCAGCCGAAGTAGACGCTGGCGTCGTCGGCGACGCTGACGTCGCCGGCGACGAGCGCGGTGGGCGCGACGTACGCCGCGCGCGGCGCGGTGCAGCCGGCGCTCGGGATGACGCGACGCGGCAGTCGCCGTCGCCGGCCGGAGCGAAGGCCTCCATGTCGAGCGGCGGAAGGTCGCTCGCCGTCACCAGCGCCGACGGGATTCGGTGGCGCACGGCGGCGGCGGCTTCCGCGAGCTCGGCGGCGCCGATCTCGCGCACGGGGGTCGCCGGATAGCCGTCGTAGATCCATCCGCCGGGCAGCCGCTTGCGCGGCGGCACGAGACTGCCCGCGGTGATCAGCGCTCCCGCGCCGACGTGCGCGTCGTCCATGACGATCGCCGTGTCGCCCACGACCACGCGGTCCTCGACCGTGCACGCGTGCACGAGCGCGAAGCGGCCGACGGTGACGTCGTCGCCGATGTTGGCGGCGAGCGTGCCGTCGGCGATGTGCACGGTGGCGCGCTCGCCGAAATACGCGTTGGCGCCGACCCTCACCCACTCGCCGTCGGCGCGCAGCGTCGCGTAGTCGCGCAGGACGAGACCCGGCCCGGCGACCGTGCGGCCGACGATCGCGGCGGTCGGCGCGCAGTCCATCGGCGCCGCGACGGACGGCGCGAAATCGAGGTAGGGAATCAGCATGGCATCGTCGTTCGTCAGCGCGGAACGATCGCGGTCAGAACACCGGCCGTTCGCGGTACGTTCCCCACAGGCCCTTCAGGCGCTCCACGATGTCGCCCATCGAGGCGCCGGCCTCGACCAGCTCGATCGTGACGGGGAGGATGTTCTCCCGCTCGTCCGCGGCGACGGCGACGAGGCGGTCGAGGAGCGCATTCACCTTCGCCGGCGTCGCGCTCGCGGCGCACCTGCTCGAGACGCGCGATCTGGCGTTCGGCCGTCGTCGGATCGTAGGGATGGGTCTCGACGTCGAAGCGCTCGTCCGGCTCGACGTACCGGTTGACGCCGATCACCGGCTTGTCGCCGCTCGCCTTCCGCTTGGCGGTCTCGTACGCGAAGTCCGCGATCCGCTGCTGGAACCAGCCCTCCTCGATCGAGCGGATCGTGCCGCCCCGGCGCTCGACCTCGTCCAGCACGTCGAAGATGCCGCGCTCGAATCGCGTCGTCAGGCTTTCGACGAAATACGAGCCGCCGAGCGGATCGGCGACGCTCGCGACCCCGCTTTCGTCGGCGATGATCTGCTGCGTGCGCAGCGCGATCTTCATCGCCTCCTCGGTGGGGATCGCGAACGCCTCGTCCATGCCGTTGGTGTGCAGGCTCTGCGCGCCGCCCAGCACGGCGGCGAGCGCCTGCAGCCCGGTGCGCACGATGTTGATCTGCGGCTGCGGCCGGGTGAGCGACGCCGCCGCGGTCTGGCAATGGAAGCGCAGCCGCATCGACTCCGGATTCCGCGCGCCGAAGCGCTCGCGCATGATCTTCGCGTAGACGCGCCGCACCGCCCGCATCTTCGCGATCTCCTCGAAGAAATCGGCCTGCGCGACGTAGTAGAACGCGAGCCGCGGCGCGAACTCGTCGACGTGCATGCCGGTCGCCGTCACGGCCTCGACGTAGGTGACGAGGTTGCACATCGTGAACGCGGCCTCGTCCAGCGGCGACGCGCCGGCCTCGGAGATGTGATAGCCCGAGATGTTGATCGGGTTGTAGCGCTTCGTGTTGCGCGCGCACCACGTGATGCAGTCGCGCACGATGCGCACCGACGGCGCGATCGGGAAGATCCATTCCTTCTGCGCCTGGTACTCCTTCAGGATGTCGGCCTGGATCGTGCCGGAGAGGCGATGGAGGTCGTACCCGCGCTTCTTCGCGAGCGCGATGTACATCGCGAGCAGGATCCACGCGGTCGGATTGATCGTCATCGACACCGAGATGCGCTCGAGGTCGATGCCGTCGAACAGATGCTCGACGTCGGCGAGCGTGTCGACGGCCACGCCCTCGCGGCCCACTTCGCCTTCGCAGAGCGGATGGTCGCTGTCGTAGCCCATCAGCGTCGGCATGTCGAAGTCGGTCGACAGCCCGGTCTGCCCCTGCTCGATCAGGTACTTGAAGCGTCCGTTCGTGTCCTCGGCGGTGCCGAAGCCCGCGATCTGGCGCATCGTCCACAGCCGCCCGCGATACATCGTCGGGTAGGGCCCGCGCGTGTACGGATACTGGCCGGGCAGGCCGATGTCGGCGAACGGCGTGTCGGCCACGTCGAGCGGGGTGTACACGCGCTTGCAACGGCAGCCCGCCCTGCGTCCGGAATTCCGGCTGCCGCTCGGGCGCGCGCGCGAGAAAGGAGGCGACTTCGCCCTTCTCCCACGCGTCGACCTTCGCGGCCAGCGCCGCGTCGCGGGTCGGAGTCGCGACGGTCGGATTCTTCATGCCGTTTCGCCTCCGTCCGGAGTTACTCGAGCAGCCGCATCGCCGCGCGTGCGCGGGCTGATCGTGCGCGCGTCGAGCTCCGCGAGCAATTCCGCCATGCGTCCGCCGCGTTCGCGCGCGAAGGCGTCGCGCAGGACCTCGGTGCCGGCCAGCAGCAGCCGGCGTTCGTTGATGTCCGTCCGGCGCGCGGCCATGGTTCCGCTCGCGTCGAGCGCGGCGCGGTGCGCGTCGATCGCATCGCGGAGCGCGACGATGCCGTCGCCGGAGAGCGCGCACGTCGGCAGCACCGGCACGTGCCAGTCGCCGCCCGTGCGCGACGCCTGTCCCATCGCCAGCATCGCCTTCAGGTCGGTGACCGTCCGGTCGGCGTCCGGCCGGTCGGATTTGGCGACGACGTGGATGTCCGCGATCTCGAGGATGCCCGCCTTGATCGCCTGGATGTCGTCGCCCAGGCCGGGCGTGGACACGACCACCGTCGTGTGCGCCGCGCGCGCGACGTCCACCTCGTCCTGGCCGACGCCGACCGTCTCGATCATGACGATCTCGTAGCCGGCCGCGTCCAGGATGTCGACGGCCTCGAGCGTGCCGTGGGCGAGCCCGCCCAGCGCGCCGCGCGTGGCCATGCTGCGGATGAACACGCCGGGGTCGGCGCCGAGCTCGCCCATCCGGATGCGGTCGCCGAGAATCGCGCCGCCGGAGAACGGCGACGACGGGTCGATCGCGACGACGCCGACGCGGCGGCCGGTGCGCCGGAACTCGGCGGCGAGCTTCGCGACCAGCGTCGACTTGCCGCTGCCCGGCACGCCGGTGATCCCGACGACGTGCGCGCGGCCCGCGTGCCGGAAGATCGCCTCCAGCGCCGGCCGGCCTTCGTCGTCGCCCGTCTCCGCGCGCGTCAGGAGCCGCGCGATCGCGCGCGTTTCGCCGGCGAGCACGCCGGGGACGAGATCGAGGGTCGCGACCCGCGCCATCACGGGCGCGCCGCGAGTCGCGCGTTCATCTCGCGGAACACTTCGCGATCGTCGATGACGCGCCGCGCCTTGAAATCGGTGCGCGGAAACGTTCCGGGCGCGACGACTTCGACCTTCGCGCGCAGGCCCAGCATGCGCAGGAGCTTCTGCGCCGCCGCCTCGCCGAGCGCCCGGGACGCCGCGGCGCCCGCCGCATGGACGTCCGGCGCCGCCTCGAGGCGGATCAGCAGCTCGTCCATCGCGCCGTCGCGCGTGATCACGATCCGGTGCTCGCCGCCGTAGCCCGCCAACGCGTTGACGGCGGCGTCGACCTCGCTCGGATAGACGTTCTCGCCGCGGATCGTGAACATGTCGTCGATGCGGCCGAAGATGCCCTGCGGCAGCCGCGGGTACGTGCGCCCGCACGGCGCGGGACCGTCCTCCCATTGCGTGAGGTCGCCCGAGACGAGGCGGATCATCGGCTGCGACGTGCGCTCGAGATGCGTGTACACCGGCGTGCCGCGCGCGCCGAACGGCACGCGCCGGAACGTCGCGGGATCGCAGACCTCCGTGTACACCACGTCCTGCCACAGCAGCATGCCGTCGCTCTCGGCCGTGCCCGCGATGTTCATGAACGGCGTCATCTCGGCCATCGACCCGCAATCGATCACGCGGGCGCCGAAGGCGGCGGCGATCTTGTCGCGCACGCCCGGCACGGAGGCGCCCGGCTCGCCGGAGAAGAACATCGTCTTCAACCCGAACGCCGCCGGATCGAACCCTTCGGCGCGCGCGACTTCCGCGAGGTGCAGCGCGAACGACGGCGTCGAGTAGAACGCCGAGGGCTTCATGAGGTCGAGCCACATCGCGGCGCGCGCGGTCATCCCCGGCGCGCCGGCGCCGAACGGGAACGCCTTGGCGCGAAGGCGCTCGACGCCGGCCAGCGTGCCCCACGAGCCCATGTAGAGGCTGAAGATCGCCGCGATGAACACGGTGTCGCCGGGCCGCAGGCCCATGCCCCAGAGGATCCGCGCGTGGGCGTTGGCGATCGCGTCCCAGTCGCCGCGACCGATCGCGAACGTCGTCGGCCGGCCCGTCGTGCCCGACGTGCCGTGAATGTGGTGGACTTCGCCGTCGGCGACGCAGAGGTAGTCGCCGAACGGCGGCACCCGCGTCTGCGCGTCGCGCAGATCGCGCTTCGTGATGACCGGCACCTTCGTCTCGAAGTCCTCGAGCGTGCGCAGGTGGTCCGGGTGGAATCCGGCCTCGTCCCATTTGCGGCGATAGAAGGGGGCGTGCTCCCACGCGTAGCGCGTGAGCGACCTGCAGCCGGCCGAGGATCGCGCGGTCGCGCTCGGCGGCAGGCATCGTCTCGCGCACCGGAAACCAGTAGCGCGAGCCCGGCGGCGGCCGGTAGTCGGCGTCGTACCGCGGCGGAAACGTCCAGGATTCCACGTGCGCCCCGCGGCTTATTGTGCCCCTTGGCGCTGCGCGCCTTCCCTCCGAGGGAGCAATTCGCGCTTGGGACGGCCCTGCGCGCTCATCGCGCCCCCCGCTCCGCGCGACGCACGCGCCGCACCGTGGCGACGATCGCGTCGGGCGGCGTGTCCTGGAGCAGGATCGACTTGACGCCGAGCGCCGTCGAGCGCCGCGACGTCCTCGTCCGGAATCACGCCTCCGCCCACGACGAGGATGTCGTCGGCGCCCCGTTCCGCAAGGAGCGACAGCACGCGCGGAAACACCGTCATGTGCGCGCCGGAGAGTATGCTGATGCCGAGCACGTCGACGTCCTCCTGGATCGCGGCGTCGACCACCTCCTGCGGCGTGCGGTGCAGGCCCGTGTAGATCACGTCCATGCCGGCGTCGCGCAGCGTGCGCGCGACGATCTTGACGCCGCGGTCGTGGCCGTCGAGGCCGACCTTGGCGATGAGGACGCGAATGGGAGGGTGGCCGGCATTCATGCTCGAGGGTCCGCCGCCGGCCGCCGAGAGCCGGCCGGCGGCGGGGTTCGAGTTTAGCAGGCCGGCCGCGCTCCGCCTTGCCCGAGATCGCCCCGGACGGCAGCGGGAGTGAATCCGAAGCGGCCTCGCCGCGCATCCAACCCGGTATCCGTTGGCCCCGGAGGCTTCATGCAACGCTCATCCCTCATCCTGCTGATCCTGGCGGCCTGCACCGCCACGGCCGCCGCCGCGCCTTCGTCCGAAGGCTCCGACAGCGAAGTGGTGACGGAGCAGCACGCGCTGCCGCCGTTCCGGCAGATCGTCATCGGCGGCTACGCCGACGTGACGCTGGTGCAGGGCGATTCGGAGGCCCTCACCGCCGAGGCGGCGCGAAGCCAGTTGCGGCGCTTCGAGGTCCGCGTGCGGGACGGCACGCTGACGATCCGCCCCAACCAGACGGGAAGGGCTGGTTCTCGTTCTTCGGGCTCGATGCCCAGGCGGCGCGCGTGACGATCGCGTTCCGCACGCTCGACCGGATCACCGCCGACGGCGCCGTCAAGATCCGTGCCGAGAGGATGCGCGTCGACCGGCTCGCGGTGTCCGCCAGCGGGGCGACTTCGCTGCGGATCGCCGAGCTCGACGCGAAGGCGCTTGCCGTCGACGGCTCGGGGGCCATCAAGATGGAGGTCGCCGGGCGGACCGTCGCGCAGACGATCGAGATCTCCGGCGCCGGCGACTACCGCGCGGAGGACCTCGCGAGCGACACCGCCAAGGTGGCGGTGAGCGGCGCCGGGCGCGTCGTGGTGCGCGTCGCGAAGACGCTCGACGTCGACCTGTCCGGCGCCGCGAACGTCGACTACATCGGCGATCCGAAAGTCACGCGCCGGGTGAGCGGCATGGGCCGGATCAAGCAGCGCGACGCGATGTCGGCGCCTCAGTGGACGCGAAACGTCGCCGCCTCGGGGATCGACTCCGGCTTGAACAGGAGCGGCATGGTCGAGCCTTCCGCACGGTCGGCGTGCACGCCGGCGAGCGTTCTGATGTCGGTCACGCGGCAGTCGCGCAGCAGCGCGACGAGCATGCCGGCCACGTCGCTCCGCGCGATCGAGCGGATAGAGCGGACAGCGGAAGCCTTCCGCGTCCTGCGGCTCGAACGGCGACGACAGCGAGAGCCGGAGCTCGCCGCCGCCGGGGGCGTCCGGCGCGCGATGCGCGCTGATGACCGCCGTCGGCTCGCCCACCGAGCCGCGGAACTTGCGGATGGCGTTGCTCGCGAAGATCTGCGCGGCGACCTCGCGCTGCGCGGCGCGCCCCTCCGCCACCGCGGGCAGGAGCCGCTGCGGCGGCTCGCGGCAGCGCCAGCACCGAGCACCTCCGGGACCGCCAGCTGCGCGACGAGCTCGCGCGTGAACGGGACGCCCCACTGGCCCACCCGGGCGTCCGCGGTGAGGTCGACCCCGGCGCTCGCGATCGCGACTCCCGGCAGGAAGCGCAGGTGCACGGCCTCGCGTCCGGCGTGGAATGCCATCGGCGCCGGGGGAAGCGCATGCTGCGGCAACGCGCGCGCCCGCCGCGAGCGAATCGGGCAGGCGGCGACCAGCCGAGGATCTCCGGCAGCCGCGCGACGTCGATCGCGTCGGTCGCCACCAGCGCATTCGACAAGCGCGAACGTGGGGTTGCCGGCCATCGCGCCGTGCTCGCGCAGGATCGCGGCGAGCCTCGCAGGGTCGGCGAGGGTGCCCGGAAGCACTCCGTCGTCACCCGCGCCGCTCGCGTCCGACGACGATCACGAGCGGAAGCGCGAACACCGTGACGTCGAGCGCGCGATCCGTCGACCTGCGTCGCCTCGCGCCACGCGGCGTCGAGCGCGCGCCACAGGTGCCGCGCGACGTCGATCGACGGCGCACCGGCGAGAATGCACGCCAGCGTCGCGCCGTCGCCGCCGAGGTGCGCGCGAAGCACGGCGCGCAGCTCGCGGTCGAACGCCTCCGCCTCCCGCGTCGTATCGCGCGCGAAGCGCGCGTTCCGCCAGCGCGTAGAGCGCGCGCGCCGGCTCCGCGGCCGACGCGACGTCGGGAAAGACGCGGGGATCCGGCGCGAGGAGTGCGGCTTCGGGCAAGGGTCAATCCCGCAGCAGGCGCCAGTTCCCGTCCTTGACGGTGATCAGCACGCGGCCGCGCTCGTCGAAGCCGGAATGATCGGCGGGCGACATGTTGTAGACGCCCTGCGTTCCGACGAGCTCGCGCGTCGACTCGAGCGCATCGCGGAGCGCGGCGCGAAATTCCGGCGTGCCGGGCTTGCCGCGCTTCGCGGCCTCGGGGACCGTCCGCGCGAGCAGCAGTCCCGCGTCGTAGACGTTGGCGCCGAAGGTCGCGGGCTTGCTGCCGTACATCTTCTCGTAGGCGTTGATGTATTCCAGCGCGACGGCCTTGGCGGACAGGCTGTCGGGCATTTCGGGCAGCACCAGCATCAGGCTCGCCGCGAGCACCGTGCCGTCGACCTTGGCGCCGCCCAGGCGCAGGAAATCGGGCGTGGCCGCGCCGTGCGTCTGGTAGATGCGGCCCTTGTATCCGGCGTCGACGAGCGTGACGTGCGGCAGCACCGTGGGGCCGCCGGCCGCGGCGACGAGCACGGCGTCGGGCTTCGCGGCCATCAGCTTCGCCACCTGTCCGGTCACCGAAGCGTCGGTGCGCAGGAATTGCTCGTTCGCGACGACCTTGATGCCCGCCTTCTGCGCCTGCGCGCTGAACACCGCGTACCAGTTGTCGCCGTAGGGATCGTTGAAGCCGATGAACGCCGACGGTCTTCACGCCGGATTTCACCATGTGACGCGACGAGCGCCTCGGCGATGAGCCGGTCGTTCTGCGTGGTCTTGAACACCCATCGCTTCTTGTCGTCCATCGGCAGCACGACGGCGGTCGCGCCGACCGGCGCCAGCATCGGCGTGCCGGCCTCGGCCATGAACGGCACGACGCTCGACCGAATTGGGCGAGCCCGACGGACCGATCAGCGCGTCGATCCTGCTGCTCGGACAGGAGCTTCTTGACGATGATCACCGTCTGCGTCGCATCGCTCGCGTCGTCGAAGACCAGGTACTCGACCGTGAGGTCCCCGATCTTCTTCGGCAGCAGCGCGGCCGTGTTCTTCTGCGGAATGCCGACCACCGCGGTCGCGCCGGTCGACGACGCGATCACGCCGATCTTGAGCTGCGCCGCGGCGCAGGCGGAAGCGAGCGCCAGCGCCACGGGAAGCCAACGGAAGGCCGTCATGATGTGCTCTCCTTGTCGATCAAGACATGCGTAGCGCGCGAGCTTCTCGCGGAACTCCGGCGGGAACGGCACCGCCCGCCGCGTGTCGAGCGAGGCCTGCACGACGACGAGCGTCGCGCGGACCCGCGTCTCCTCGCCCGCGCGGGCCTCGACGGCGAGCGTGAGCGAGCGCGCGCCGATCTTCGCACCGACAGGCGGAACGCGAGCGTCTCGCCGACCGTGCTCGGCGCGAGAAAATCGCACTCGAGGTGCGCCATCGGGATGCCGTGCCGGCCCTCGGCGTGAAAGCGGGCGAAGTCGACGCCGAGCCCCTCGTTGAACCAATCCTCGACCAGCTCGTTCATCAGCACGAAGTATTGCGGATAGAACACGATCCCCGCCGGGTCGCAGTGATGGAAGCGGATCAGCTTCAGCGATTCGAACGGGCGCGCGGTGCTCATGGGCGGCGGCTCCGGCAGGTCGGCCGGCGACGCGGTCGACGAAGCGGGCGATGGCGTCGATGACGGCGTCGGGCTGGTCCCGGTGCGGCGAATGGCGGCAGTCGGCGAGTCGCAGCGAGCTCGACATCGGCGACCGCCGGCGCCGATGCGGCGCATCTGCTCCATCGTGCCGTATTCGTCGTCCTCGCCCTGGATCGCGAGCACCGGGCACGCGATGCGCGGCAGGTACTCCTCGATGTTCCAGGCGCGGAACGCCGGATCGAGCCAGATCCGGTTCCAGCCCAGGAACGCCGAATCGACGTCGGCGTGATGGCGCGCGAGCTTCGCGCGGAGGTCCGTCGTCTCGTAGGCGACTTTCGGCGGCCGCGATGCTGGCGACGGTGAGGTCCTCGACCATCACGTGCGCCGCCAGCGTGACCACGCCGGCGAGCGGACGCAATCCGGCCCCGGCGAGGATCAGCGCGATCGAGCCGCCGTCGCTGTGCCCGACGAGGATCGGGCGCTCGATCGCGAGCGCGTCGAGCAATTCCGGCAGCGCGATCAACGCCTCGTCGTGCATGTACCGGACCGTTCGCGGCGCGGCGAGCGGATCGGAGCGGCCGTAGCCGTAGCGCGACACGACGACGGCGTCGCAGCCGGTCGCGCGCGCGACGCCGGCCGGGGAAGTCGCGCCACATCGACACCGAGCCCAGCCCTTCGTGCAGGAAGACGAGCGTCGGGCCGCCGCGCCGCGCGCGATCGCGATGCGCTCGTACTCGATGCCGATGCGACGCGACCGTGACGAACGGCACGTCAGACCCCGAGATGCCTGTGCAGCACGTCCGGCTGCGCGAGCAGCGTCGCGGCTGTCGCCCTCGAACACGACGCGTCCCTTGACGAGGATCACGTTGCGGTCGGTGATCGCCGTGACCGCCCGGTAGTTCTTGTCGACGATCAGCGTGGCGATGCCGTGCGCGCGGATGTCGCCGACGATGCGCCAGATCTCGCGCGCGATCAGCGGCGCGAGCCCTTCGGTCGCCTCGTCGAGGATGAGGAGATCGGGGTTCGTCATCAGCGCGCGGCCGATCGTCAGCATCTGCTGCTCGCCGCCCGACAGCTGCCAGCCGCCGTGATCGAGCCGCTCGGCGAGCCGGGGAAAGGTCGCGAGCGCCCGCTCGTACGTCCAGTCGCGGCGGCCGTCCGGACCCGCGCGCGCCGCCATCACGAGGTTCTCGCGCACCGTGAGATTCGGAAAGATGCCGCGGCCCTCCGGCACGTACGCGATGCCCTGGCGCGCGACGCGATACGGCTCGGCGCCGGTCATCGGCGTGCCGCGCACGCGGACTTCGCCGCCGCGCGGCTTGACGAGCCCCAGCATGCTGCGGATCAGCGTGCTCTTGCCCATGCCGTTGCGGCCCATGAGGCCGACGGTCTCGCCGCGACCGATGCGGAAATCGACGCCGTGCAGGATGTGGCTCGCACCGTAGTAGGCGTGGAGCTCGCGCGTCTCGAGCAGCCACTCGCTCATCGCGGCGCGCTCCGTCGATGCGCATCGCCCGGCGGCGTCGCCCCGGCTCACGCGGCCGCTCCGGCGAATTCGGTGCCGAGATAGGCGTCGCGCACGGCGGCGCTCGCGCGGATCTGCGCCGGCGGACCGCTTTCGAGCACCTGTCCGTTGACCATCACGGTGATCGTGTCGGCGACCGCGAACACGGCGTCCATGTCGTGCTCGACCAGCAGGATCGCGTGCCGCGGCGCGAGCCGGCGCAGGAGCTCGACCATGAGCGCGGCCTCCTCGGCGCCCATGCCCGCGAGCGGCTCGTCGAGCAGCAGCACCTCCGGCTGCGTGGCGAGCACCATCGCGATCTCGAGCTGGCGCTGCTCGCCGTGCGACAGCGCCGACGCGATGCGCCCGCCGCGCCCGGCGAGGCCCGGCCGCCTCGAGCGCGCGCTCGGCCGCTTCGGCGACCGGCCGAAACGCGGCGGCGTCGGCGAACAGGTGCAGCGCGCGCGGCGTCGCGCGACTGCGCGGCCAGCCGGCAGTTCTCGAAGGCGGTGAACGCCGGGAAGATGTTCGTCTTCTGGTAGCTGCGGCCGATGCCCATCCGCGACCGGCGATCCGCGGCATGCGCGCGTGATGTCCTCGCCCTTGTAGATGACGCTGCCGCTCGATGCGTCGAGGTCGCCGGAAAGGAGGTTGATGAGCGTCGTCTTGCCGGCGCCGTTCGGGCCGAGCACCGCGTGCAGCCTGCCGTGCTCGATGCCGATCGCCGACGTCGTTCACCGCGGCGAGGCCGCCGAAGCGACGCGTCAGCGCCCTGCGTCGATCAGCAGCGGCTCAGGCATCGTCCGCCTCGCCGACGAGCGTGCGGCGGAATCGACCCGCGACGCTCGCGAGCCCGCCCGGCAGGAAGATCACCAGCAGGATGATCGCGCCGCCCAGCAGCAGCTGCCAGTGGCGGGTCAGCGCCTGGAAGATCTCCGTCAGCGCGACGAACGCGAACGCGCCGACGACGGCGCCGGTGAGGCTGCCCACGCCGCCCAGGATCAGCATCAGCAGCACGTTGCCGGATTGGTGCCACGACAGGAGCTCGGGGTTCACGAATCCGAACTGGAGCGCCGACAGGTAGCCGGCGAGACCGGCGAGCGCGCCCGCCAGCGTGAAGCTCGCGAGCTTGTAGCGG
The DNA here is from genome assembly GCA_963750715.1 of uncultured Alphaproteobacteria bacterium. GTDB lineage: Bacteria > Pseudomonadota > Alphaproteobacteria > Rhizobiales > Hyphomicrobiaceae > JAGVSR01. Next base: position 86,719 of record CAVVRP010000008.1, read on the forward strand.
TACATCGGGAAGCCGAGCGAGCGCATCCGGTGCTCGTTGCTGCGGATCCCCTGCAAGCGCGCGGCCGAACGGCGAGCGCAGCACGACGCGCAGGAACACGAACACGGCGACGAGCAGCACGAGCACGCAGTAGTAGACGTGCGTCGCGTTGGCGAGATCGAACGGCGTGAAGCCGCCGATCGCGGCGACCGGCTTGAAATTCATGCTGATCCCGTCCGAGCCGCGGCCGAACTTGGTGTCGTGGAAGAGGAAATAGAACATCTGCGCGAACGCGAGCGTCACCATGATGAAGTAGACGCCCTTCACGCGGACGACGAACACGCCCACGGCGAACGCCGCGACACCCGCCGCGAGCATCGCCGCCGGCAGCGTGAGCCAGAAGCTCGCCGCCTCGTACTTCGGCGCCATCAGGCCGAGCGTGTAGGCGCCGATCCCGTAGAACGCCGCATGGCCGAACGACACGAGCCCGGTGTACCCGACGAGGAGGTCGAGCGACAGCGCGAAGATCGCGAGGATCATCACCTTGGTGACGAGCTCGACGTAGAACGCCGGCGCCGGCCAGCGGAAACAGCGCGAGCAGCGCGAGCGCCGCGCCCAGGGCGATCCGCCTGCCGAGTTCACGCATGTGCGCCGCTGGCCGGTGCAGGCGCTCGCATCAGCCGACCCGCTTGAACAGGCCTTCGGGGCGCCACAGCAGGATGGCCGCCATCAGCAGATAGACGGTGACGCCCGCGGCCTCGGGCACCAGCACCTTGCCGAACGTGTCGGCGAGGCCGATCAGCAGCGACGCGAAGAGCGCGCCCCAGATCGAGCCGATCCCGCCGATGACGACGACGACGAAGCAGATGATGAGCACCTGCGTGCCCATGCCCGGATAGACCGACGACACGGGCGCCGCGATCATCCCGGCGAACGCCGCGAGCGCGACGCCCAGCGCGAACACCAGCCGGTAGACGAGGTTGATGTTGAGCCCCAGCGCCGACACCATCTCGCGGTTCGACGCGCCGGCGCGGATCATCATGCCGACGCGCGTGCGGTGAATCAGCAGGTAGAGCAGTCCCGCCAGCGCGAGGCAGACCGCCGACATGAACAGGCGGTACACCGGATAGGACAGCGTCGCGGTCAGCGGAATCGACCCGCTGAGGATGGCGGGCACGGCGACGCCGTGCACGTCGTTGCCGACGATCAGGCTGCGCAGCTCCTCGAACACGAGGATGAGCCCGTAGGTCAGCAGCACCTGCTCGAGGTGATCCCGCTTGTACAGGTGCGAGATGAGCGCCCATTCGAGCACGATGCCGAGCAGCACCGACAGCACGATGCCGACGACGATGGCGACGAACAGGTTCCCGGTGAGCGACGACAGCGTGAACGCCATGTACGCGCCGACCATGTAGAAGCTGCCATGGGCGAGGTTGATGATGCCCATGATCCCGAAGATCAGCGTGAGGCCGCTCGCGACCAGGAACAGCAGCAGGCCGTACTGGACGCCGTTCAGCAGCTGGATCAGGAACGAGTAGATGTCCATGGCGACGCAGCTTACGCGCGCTACGCATCGCCGCGACATCGGCGTGCAGTGCATGCTCACAGCCATACCCCGCCGTCCTCCGAACCCCAGTCGGACTTCGGGGTATGGCTGTGAGCACGCACTTGGGGCATCGTCAGCGCTGCCGATCGGTCAAGGACGCTCGCGGCAGCACCGGCCGCGCGCGACTCCGGCCACACCCCGAAGTCCGACTGGGGTATCGGAGGACGGCGGGGTATGGCCGGAGTCGCGCGACCGATGCGACCGGAGTGCGCGATCGCGCGATCGACGCGAGAATCAGAGCTTGCAGCCGCGCGGCGGATCGGTCAGGTTCTTGACCGCGACGCCGACGACCTTGTTCTCCTTGCCCTCGACCTTGCGCAGGTAGATGTCGTGGATCGGGTTGTGGCCCTTGTTGAGCGCGAGCGGGCCGCGCGGGCTGTCGATCTTCGCGGTCTCCATCGCCTTCACGATTTCCGCGCGCTTGCGACATGTCGCCCTTCACCGCGTTCGACGCCGACGATGAGGAGCTGCGCGGCGTCGTAGCCCTGCACCGCGTAGACGTCGGGCTCGCGTCTTGAACGCCTTCATGGTAGGCGGCGCGGAACGCGTTGTTCTTCGGGTTGTTGACGCCGTCGCCGTAGTGCAGCGTCGTCAGCAGGCCCTGCGCGGCTTCGCCCTGCGCTTCGAGCGTGCCGTCGGTGAGGAACCCGGCGCCGACCAGCGGGATCGTCTTGTTGAGGCCGGCCGCCGCGTAGTCCTTGACGAACTTGACGGCGCCGCCGCCGGCGAAGAACACGTAGACGACGTCGGGCTTGAGCGCGGCGATCTCGGTCAGGTACGACTGGAACTCGACCTGCGGAAACGGCAGCGACAGCTCCTTGATCACCTTGCCGCCGCCCGCCTCGAACGCTTCCTTGAAGCCGCCGACCGACTCGTCGCCGGCCGCGTACTTCCAGGTCAGCGTGACCGCGGTCTTCTTCTTCTGCTCGGCCATCACCTTGCCCATCGCGATGCCCATCTGCGAGTTGGAGAACGACGTCCGGAACACGTTGGCCGCGCACAGCGGCCCGGTGATCTCGTCCGCGCCGGCGTTGGGAATGATCAGCAGCGTGTTGTTGTCGCGCGCCACCTTCGACATGGCGAGCGCGACGCCCGAGTGCACGGTGCCGACCAGCACGTCGACCTGGTCGCGCTTGATGAGCTTGTTCGCGTTGTCGGGCGCCTTGGCCGGATCGGACTCGTCGTCGACGGTGAAGTACTCGATCTCGCGTCCGCCGAGCTTGCCGCCGTTCTCGTCGATCGCGAGCTTGAAGCCGTTGGTGATCGCGGTGCCGAGCGCCGCAAACGTGCCGGTGTAGGGCAGCATCAGGCCGACCTTGATCTTGCCCTGCGGCTGCGCCAGCGCCATGCCGGCGCACAGCAGCGCTCCGGCCGCCGCCGCGACCACCGCGATCGCGCCGACGCGGCGCAGGTTCTTCGGAATTCGCTTCATGGGATTCTTCTCCTGTGGCTGGGTATTGCCGCTTCGCGGGACGCGCGCCATCGCGCGTCCCCATCCGGTGTCATGCCGCCTTCGCGCGCAGCTTGAAGCGCTGGATTTTACCTGTTGCCGTCTTGGGAAGCTCGTCGATGAACTCGATCCAGCGCGGATACTTGTACGGCGCGAGCCGCTCCTTGACGTGCTGGCGGAGCTCGTCGGCCAGCGCCGCGCGTCCCTTGCCCGCCCGCCTTGAGCACGACGTACGCCATCGGCTTCACCAGCTCCTCGGCGTCCGCGCGACCGATGACCGCGGCCTCGAGGACGGCCGGATGGGAGATGAGCGCCGATTCGACCTCGATCGGCGACACGTAGATGCCGCCCACCTTGAGCATGTCGTCGCTGCGGCCGGAGTACACGTAATAGCCGTCCGCGATCGACGGCGTACTTGTCGCCGCTCCGGGTCCACGACCCGCGGAACGTGTCCCGCGTCTTGTCGCGGTTGTTCCAGTAGGCCATCGCGGCGGTCGGACCGTTGATCTGCAGCTCGCCCACCTGCCCCGGCGCGACGGGCGCGCCGTCGTCGCCGAGGATGCGCAATTCGTAGCCGGGCACCGGCATGCCGCTCGTCCCGTAGCGCACGGCGCCCGGGCGATTCGACAGGAAGATGTGCAGCATCTCCGTGGAGCCCGAGGCCGTCGAGGATTTCGACGCCGAAGTGCGCGGTCCAGCGCCGGCCGATCTCGGCCGGAAGCGCCTCTCCGGCCGACGTGCAGCGCCGCAGCGTCAGCTCGTCGCGCCTTCGGCAGGTCGGGACTCGCGAGCAGCGCGGCGAACAGCGTGGGAACGCCGTAGAAGATCGTCGGCCGGTGCGTTCGCAGACGCGCGAACACCGCGGCAGGTGTCGGCCGCTCGGCCATCAGCACGGTCGTCGCGCCGACCGCGAGCGGAAACGTGAGCCCGTTGCCGAGGCCGTACGCGAAGAACAGCTTCGCGGCCGAGAACACCACGTCGTCCTCGCGAATGCCGAGGATCGGCTTCGCATAGAGCTCGGCCGTCAGGATGAGGCTCGAATGCTGGTGCACGGTGCCCTTCGGCGCGCCCGTCGATCCCGACGAATAGAGCCAGAAGCAGGCGTCGTCGCACGTCGTCTCGGCGGCCGCGAACGTCGTCGCGCGCCTCGCTCATCAGCGTCCGCGAGCGACAAGGTGCGCGGCGGCGGCGCGGCAGCCGCGGTCGCGCCGGAGACGATCACGTGCGCGAGGTGCGGATGCTTGCCGAGGAGCGGCGCGAACGCCGGATAGAGCGGCGCGGAGACGACCAGCGCGCGCGCCCGGCTGTCGCGCAGCATGTAGTCGTAGTCGGCCGTCGTGAGCAGCGTGTTCGCCGCGATCGGCACGATGCCGGCCTTGATCGCGCCCAGGAAGACCGCGGGGAAGTCGATCGTGTCGAGGTGACAGAGGAGCACTCGCTCCTCCGGCCGCAGCCCGAGACCGTGAGCGCGTTGGCGCAGCGGTTCACGCGCTCCGCGAGCTCGCCGTACGTGTACGTGCCGGAATCGTCGATGTAGGCGACCTTGCCGGCACGCCCGGCGGCAAGGTTGCGCTCGATGAGGTCGTGCGCGGCGTTGTAGTCGCGCGGGATGTGGATCCGCGGCGGGCTCACGCGATGATCGGCCGTGCTGAGCGACGGCATGAATGCTCTCCTCCGGCCGGCGATAGGTCGCCGTTGTGTGGCGGGCGCGGGATGCGCATGCAATTTAGATCATCACCATCCGCACGTCAAGCATGATAAGTCATGCCGTGAATCGCGCACGTGACGCCACGCTAACAAGCCGAAACCGGAGGACGCGAGCGCGTCTTGGGTCGGTTCGCCATCGTGGCGAGTCGATCCAAAGTGCTTGACGTTGGCGGCATATATGCAATATATTTCCCGATCGCTTCATCAGTGCCGAATCTCATGCCTGCCCTCGTCCCCCAACGTCCGTCGGTTGCCGCGCCGCTGATCGGAAAGACCCGCCACATCGATGTAGCGATCGCCGACGCGGGCTGCGTCTTCCTCGTCCAGTTCGATGATGCCGGCGCTTTCGTCCGACAACTCGAGTTCAGCGGCGGAACACATCATGCCGTTCGAAACGACGCCGCGCACCGGCTTCCTTTCCAGTGTGATCTTGCTGCCAGGAATGTACGTGCCTAGCGGCGCGAACACGGAGACGAGACCGACGCGCGCGTTCGGCGCGCCGCACACGACTTCCATCAGCGGCTGGCCTTTCGCCACTTCCACCTGCACAACCTGCAGCTTGTCCGCGTTGGGATGGCGCTTGGCCTCGACGATGCGCGCGACGACGAATGCGCCGAGCGTCTTGCCGGGATCCTCGACGCTTTCGACTTCCAGCCCAATGGCCGACAGCTTGGCCGCGATCTCATCGACCGTGGCCGTCGTCTTGAGATGATCCTTGAGCCAGGAGAGCGTGAATTTCATGTCACCATCCTAGTGCCGCCCGCGACGGGGCTGGCACCGGTTAGGAAGAAAGGCCGCCGCCGAGGGACGGGGCGTCGAGAACCGAGAAACCGTAGTGGCGCAGCCAGCGCATGTCGCCGGCGAAGAACGCGCGCAGGTCGGGGATGCCGTACTTCAGCATCGTGATACGGTCGAGCCCCATGCCGAAGGCGAAGCCCTGGTACTTCTCCGGATCAAGCCCGCAATTGCGCAGTACGTTGGGATGCACCATGCCGCAGCCGAGGATCTCGAGCCAACGTCCCGGCTTGCCGATAGCGGCGGCGTCGATATCGACTTCCATCGACGGCTCGGTGAACGGGAAGTGCGAAGCGCGAAAGCGCATCGTCACTTCATCCACCTCGAAGAACGCCTTGGCGAATTCCTGCAACACCCACTTCAGATGTCCCATGTGCGTCGCCTCGTCGATGACGAGGCCCTCGATCTGATGGAACATGGGCGTGTGCGTCTGGTCGCTATCGCAGCGATAGACTCGGCCGGGCGCAATGATGCGGATCGGCGGCTTCTTCGTCTGCATCGTGCGGATCTGCACCGGGCTCGTATGCGTGCGCAGAAGCAGGCGCGAGCCGTCGGACTTGGGCGCGAAGTAGAACGTGTCGTGCTCCTGGCGCGCGGGATGTTCGTCGGGGATGTTGAGCTTGCCAAAATTCAGCTCATCCGTCTCGATGTCGGGACCTTCGGCGACTTCAAATCCCATGTCGGCGAAGATCTCGACGCACTCGTCGAACACCTGGCTGACCGGATGGATTCGGCCAACCGCCTCCGGTCCAGCGCGCACGGGAAGCGTGACGTCGGCCTCTTCCTGAACCAGCCGCTCGGCGAGAGCGGCGGCGGCGAGCTCGGACTTGCGTGCATCGAGCGCGTCGCTGACACGCGATTTGATGGCGTTGACGGCAGCGCCGAAGGACTTGCGTTCGTCAGCGGGCAGTTTGCCGAGGGTGGCCAGCAATTCCGACAGCCGCCCCTTCTTGCCGAGTGCCGCCACGCGCACCTCGTCGAGCGCGGCTAGCGTCGCGGCTGCTGAAATGTCCCGCAGCAGTTCGGCCTCGAGAGTGCCGAGATCGGTCTGGGAGCCGCCTGCCGTCATATACGATACCCCCCACTTGAAGCCTTGGCGCACGACTACCCTGGCGCTACCGCCGGCGCGCACAGCCTATATGACCTTGGCGCGCGGCGGCTTGCCGTGGACGATGCAAGCTCGCGCTTAGGCTGCCTTGGCGACCGCAGCCGACGCCTGGTCGACGAGGGCCTTGAAGCCGGCTGCGTCCTTGACGGCGAGGTCAGCCAGCACCTTGCGGTCGACTTCGATGCCGGCCTTCGTCAGACCATCGATGAAGCGGCCGTAGGTGAGGCCGTGCTCGCGGACGGCGGCGTTGATGCGCTGGATCCAGAGAGCGCGGAACGTGCGCTTGCGGGCCTTGCGATCGCGAAAGGCGTACTGCTGAGCCTTTTCGACTGCCTGCTTGGCGACGCGGATCGTATTCTTGCGGCGGCCATAGTAACCCTTGGCGGCCTTGAGGACTTTCTTGTGCTTTGCGTGGGCGGTGACGCCGCGTTTGACGCGTGCCATGGGAATTCTCCGGTGCTGTCAGAAATCAAGTTGCGTTCACAGGCGAGGCAGGTGCCTTGCGGCGCGGCCGGCCTCAACGGTTGTAAGGCATGTACTTCTTGACGATCTTCGCGTCAGAGTCGTTCAGCACCATGGTGCCGCGCGCCGTCTGAACGAACTTCGCCGTCCGCTTGATCATGCCGTGGCGCTTACCCTGCGCGCCGGCCTTTACCTTGCCCGTGGACGTGAACCTAAATCGTTTCTTGGCACCGCTCTTGGTCTTCAACTTGGGCATTTTGCTCTCCTTCATCATATCAAGTCGCGTTCCGCCTGGCCCGCCATCAAAATGGTCGGCCTCCCTGTGCCCGCGAACGCCAGCGTGAGCTGCCGCGAACGGATGATAAGGGGATGCTTTTTGCGAAAACCGCTGTCGGTAAAAGCATATAAGCCGCCACGGCATGCCCCGCCGGGCGGCTATGAGCAGGCTTATATGCGGGCTCGACGTCCGATGCAACAGGCTCGGATGCCGCTTCGACCGGGGCGGGTAGGCCAGTCGGCGATGCCGCTACCGGCGCAGCAGACTGTAGATGAAGGCCGTCGCCATGCCGAACCCGGACAAGATCAAGAACACAGCCAGCAGCTGATTGACGTCGCCGCCGTAAAAGAGCGGCTGCCCTTTGATGAGCGGAAGAATAATGTTGTTGCTGAACAGATAGATAGCCCATCCGAACAGCAGGCCCTTCAGAACCGGTCCCCGACCCGGCAAGTTATCATAGAGGAGGACCAGAAGGGCTCCCCACAATCCGCCCCAGAATACGGCGTTGAGCAAAGACGGCACCGCCAACGGCCCATGCGGAGCCATGGACCAGGCCGTCCGGCTGATCAGACCCATTTCATTCAGGAGGAACACGATGGACTGGTGGACCGTCACGACGGCGATGGCGGCGGCGACAACCCCCAGCGCCAAGTTTGAAGGTCGGGCATTCATGCAAGTGACGGTCCTGTTCAGTTGCCTCGTGACAATCGGAAGTGGAGGTTATCAAATCACACAAACATCAACTCGGCCATGCTTGGGATATAACTTGGAACATAATTTGTATTCATAAGTATTCGAGGCTGCCCGCTCAGCGTGCAATGCCGCAAAAGGTGGGCTCGATTTGAGCGAAACAGCAAGTTTCCAGACCCCCTGGGTTCTTGCCTTTACTTCGGATGCGCGGCATATAGGTGACATCGAACACGCCTTGGTTCACTCTGCGACAGCATGTTTTCCGTGCTGACACTAGAAGACTCCATTGCGCGATTTGATGACCGCCTCGGGGCATCTCGCACGGGGCAATCACTATTGCTTTGGAGGCAATGAATGTCGACGGGTACCGTTAAGTGGTTCAACGGCCAGAAGGGCTACGGTTTTATTCAGCCGGATGAAGGTGGAAACGACGTGTTCGTGCACATCTCCGCCGTCGAACGCGCTGGTCTCAGCTCACTTCGTGAAGGCCAGAAGATCTCCTTCGACACCGAGCGCGGCCGCAACGGCAAAATCGCAGCGATCAACCTGCGCCCGCTCTAATCGTAGAGCACGGCCGGTATGATTTCGCCGGGGAGCGGACACGATCTGCTCCCCGGATTTTTTGCGGGTGGCTGATGCGCCCTGACACCCAAGCATTCGGGACGCGCGCGAGGACTACGAATGGCTAAAGAAGAGATGCTGGAATTCGAAGGCGTCGTGGTGGAAGTTCTGCCCGACGCCCGCTGCCGGGTGAAGCTCGACAACGGACACGAAGTCGTTGCCTACACCTCCGGCCGCATGAAGAAGAACCGCATCCGCATTCTGGCCGGGGACAAGGTCACGGTCGAGATGACGCCCTACGATCTGACCAAGGGGCGGATCAATTTCCGCCATAAGGATACCCGTCCCGGTTCTGGGCCAGGCGGTGCGCCGGGCGGTCCCCCAGGCGGTGGACAGCGCCGCGGCGGACGCTAGCAAACTATCCGCATGCATCGGCTTCGGCCGGCATGCGGCTCTCGCGCCTAAGCAGGAACGTCACACGTCCAGTTTTGGCTGGCCCAGACGCGGGGCCAGCAGGCGAATGCTCGCATGATCCGGCTCGACGGCAGGGCGGCTGGCGGCGCGGATGTTGTCGACGAACAGTGCAAACGCGTTCGACCAGCTGTACGTCAGGGCATTCTGGCGCACAGCGCCGCGATCGAGCGCAAGCGCATTCAAAGCCGCCTGCCTGAGGTCGAGAGCAAGAATTCCAGAGCGGCCGTTGTCGACCACATCGACCGGGCCTGTCACAGGAAACGCCGCAACCGGCACACCCGACGCCATGGCCTCGAGCAGAACGATACCGAAGGTATCGGTGCGGCTGGGGAACACGAACACGTCGGCCGACGAGTAAGACCGCGCGAGCGCGTCGCCTGTCTGCGTGCCGGTGAAGATCGCATCCGGATAGCGGCGCTGCAGGCTCGCCAGCAGCGGCCCGCTGCCGATCACAACCTTTACACCCGGCAGGTCCAGCCGCAGGAACGCCTCGATATTTTTCTCGATTGCCACACGGCCCACATAGAGGAACACTGGTCCCGCTCCGAACACACGATCGGTCCGCGGCCGGTAGATGTCAGTATCGACTCCGCGCGTCCAGGCATGAATGCAATTGAAGCCGCGACGATCGAGTTCCGCTGCGAGACTGGCCGTCGCCACCATCATGCCGCGACCGGCGTTATGGAAGCAGCGCAGATAAGCGTACGACCATGCCTCGGGTAGCGCAATGCGCGACGACAGGTACTCGGGAAACCGCGTATGAAAACTGGTTGTGAAATCGAGCCCGTGGCGCAGGCAGTAGCGCCGCACCATCCACCCCACGGGACCTTCCGTGGCAATGTGAATGGCGTCGGGACGGATGCGTTCGATCGTTGCGGCTGTTCGGGCGTGATCCGGCAACGCCAGACGAATCTCGGGATATGTCGGTGCCGGCACCGTGTTGAAGTCGGCGGGCGAGACGAAGTCGAGCGTCGAGCCGTGCGCGTTCGCCGCGTCCGACAAGCGCTCATAGGTGCGAACGACGCCGTTGATCTGGGCGCCCCATGCGTCGGTGGCAACCAGAATGCGCATCACGCCGCCTCGAGCAATGCCGCATTGCGTGAAAGCACCGGATTGCGGGCCTTGACGGCATCGAACCAGCGGATGAGCTGAAGTTCGCCGGTAGCCGTTTCGGCAATGGCCGTACAGCTTTCCACCCAGTCGCCAGCATTGAGGTAGTGCATGCCATCGATCTCACGCGACGCCGCATGATGGATATGGCCGCAGATAACCCCGTTGGCATCGCGCCGGCGCCCTTCTTCCGCGAGGTTCTTTTCGAATTCGCCGATGAAGTTGACCGCGGTTTTCACACGCAGCTTGAGGTAGGCAGACAGCGACCAATAGCCGAGCCCGAGCCTGCGGCGCAGGAAATTGAGCGGCGTGTTGGCCCACAGCGCCAGTCCGTAGCCACGATCGCCGAGGAAAGCGAGCCAGCGCGCATAACGGACGACGACGTCGTATTCGTCGCCGTGCATGACGACGTAACGGCGTCCGGTGGCCGTCTCGTGAACCGCCTGGCGTTCGATCTCGATGCCGCCGAAATGCATGCCGCAATAGTCGCGAAGCGCTTCGTCGTGATTTCCCGGAATGAAGACAATGCGCGTACCCTTGCGCGCCTTGCGCAGCAGCTTCTGCAAGACATCGTTGTGGGATTGCGGCCAGACCGCTCCGCGCTTGATGCGCCAGAAATCGATGATGTCGCCGACCAGATAGATCGTGTCGGCCTCGTTATACCTCAGGAAGTCGAGCAGCATCTCCGCCTGTGAAGACCTCGTCCCGAGATGAACGTCAGAGATGAAGAGTGTCCGAAACTTCGCGGCCTGCGTCTCCATGGGACGAGCCTCCCCATCCAGGTGCGGAACGAGATGTCCTGCCTGTTCAATGGGATTCAGTTATCAGGATTGTGACAGTCGCCGGCCGATCGGCAGTCTTGGTTGACGTTGCCTCAATCTTGCAACGCCTGGCGCCGCAGTGGCGAGGCTGGGCGGGCGGCTAGAACACCCGCTGGGGGAAATAACGACCGACGAGCTCCTCGAACCGCCCGCTCTTGCGGACACGGTCGAGCGCTACATTCAGCAGGGTCTTGATCTGCGCGTCACCCTTCGGCACAGCGATGGCAATTCCGTCGCCGAAGTACTTTGGCTCCAGGTAGGGTCCGCCGCGCATCTCGCAGCATTGGCGAGAGAGCGTACCATTGAGCCAGAACGCAAGGCTGACCCCATCGTCGAAGACCAGATCGACCTTATTCTGCATCAGCGCTTCCCGCGCCAGCTCCGCGTTCTCGAACGGCTGGATCTTGCTGTCGCGGAAGAACGACTTCAAATAGGCCTCATGCGGGGTGCCTTTCGCGACACCGATGATCCGACCCTCGAGTGCGTTCGGGTCGATCTCCACGGCAGGTCCGCCGATGCGGCCGGCAAATCTTCCCGGCGTGTAAAAGTAGCGGTTCGTGAACTCGACGTCCGCCAAGGCCCGCGCCGTGACGCTGTGTCCGGCGATAACGGCGTCAGCCTCACCTCGCTTCAGGCCAAGGAACAATTCGTCCCACGGCCTCACCTTGATGTCGCACGCCGCTGACAATTCCAGGCAAAGCGCGCGCGCAAGATCGACGTTGAAGCCGGCAAGGACACCCTCGTCATCCAGATAGTTGAAGGGGGGAAAGTCGCCTTCGGTCAGAAAGCGTATCACGACCCGGCGCTGCTGCGGCTGGGACTCGGTCCGGGAAGCCGGGCCTGCGTCCTGCGCGGCCGCGGCGAAGACAATGACAGTCGCACCGAGAAGCAAGCCTGCCGCCGTCGCCAACCCCCTGCGTGCCGCCCGCGTCAAATAGCCCGGCAGCGCGGCTGGACGCAGCCCGAACCATCTCCGGCGATCACCGCATTCAGTCATGGCATGGCCTCGAAGAATCGTGGCGAAACACCCTATGGATACCAGGCACGATGTGGCAAGATCATACTAGTTAATCCACGTTGTGCCATGCTAGTTGAGGGGCTTCCGCGGTGCTGTCATCCCGTTTCTCGCCGTCAGAATTGGAAGCGGAGCCGCATAGCCGGACTTTCAGCGTATCCCCGAATTAGATTGGGCCGACACCTTACGGCGCGACCATTGCGAGCTTTCGACTGCAACGCCTACGGCTGGGACCCTTACAATGTCACCGAGGACGCCGACCTCGGTATCCGGTTGGTGCGCCGGGGGCTACTTGGTCGAAGTCCTCGACGCGACCACATGGGAAGAAGCGCTGCTGAACGCGCGGGTCTGGATGGGGCAGCGTAGCCGGGGCGTCTTCGTAGAGAGTTGAGCGGAAAGGACCGGTGGCGGTCGGATACATCACCGGCGCCGCACTGGCCGTGGACGCGATAAGCCAGCGCGGCCGGTGGACACTGATCTTCGACGCGCTGCTGATGCCGGTGCACTGGCTGTGCATTTCGGCGGCGGCGTACCGGTCACTGGCCGAGCTTTGGAAAGCGCCCCACCACTGGTGCAAGACGCCGCATGGCCTCTGTCGGAGGCGTGGGCTGCGGCAAAGGCGACGACGCGAACGAACGGCTTGTCGGTTCGGAAAACTCATAGTCCGGCTCGCCTCATGGCATAAGGGCGCCGAAACTTGCTCCAGGGCCCAAGATGATTCGTCTCGACAGTATCAGCAAGCAGAACGGTCACCAGATCCTCTTCATCGAGGCCTCCACAGCGCTCCACAGGGGCGAGAAGGTCGGCCTCGTCGGTCCCAACGGGGCTGGCAAGACGACACTCTTCCGGATGATCATCGGCCAGGAGCATCCCGACGAAGGCCAGGTGGCCGTGGATCGGGGCGTGACCATCGGCTACTTCAGCCAGGACGTGGGCGAGATGGCGGGCCGTAGCGCTGTGTCCGAGGTCATGGACGGCGCTGGCCCGGTGAGCGCGGTTGCTGCCGAGTTGAAGGAGCTGGAAACCGCAATGGCGGATCCCGCCCGGGCAGACGACATGGAAAAAATCATCGAGCGCTACGGTGAGGTGCAGGCGCGCTTCGAGGAGCTCGATGGCTATGCTCTGGATGGCAGTGCGCGGGAAGTCCTGGCGGGTCTGAGCTTCAGCCAAGAGATGATGGACGGCGACGTTGGCGCGCTGTCGGGCGGCTGGAAGATGCGCGTGGCGCTGGCCCGCGTCCTCCTCATGCGCCCCGACGCCATGCTGCTGGACGAACCCAGCAACCACCTCGACTTGGAGAGCCTCATCTGGCTGGAGGAATTCCTCAAGGGCTACGACGGCGTGCTGCTGATGACCTCGCACGACCGCGAGTTCATGAACCGCATCGTCACGAAGGTGGTGGAGATCGACGGCGGCGCACTGGCGACGTACTCGGGCAACCTCGAATTCTATGAACAGCAGCGCGCACTGAACGAGAAGCAGCAGCAGGCCCAGTTCGACCGTCAGCGCGCGATGCTCGCCAAAGAAATCAGGTTCATTGAGCGCTTCAAGGCGCGCGCCTCGCACGCAGCCCAGGTGCAGAGCCGCGTCAAGCAGCTGGCCAAGATCGACCGGGTAGAGCCGCCCAAGCGGCGTCAGACGGTCTTGTTCGAGTTCCTGCCAGCGCCGCGCTCGGGTGAGGACGTGGTCAGTCTGAAAAACGTGCATAAGAGCTATGGCCGGCGGAGCATCTACGAGGGGCTGGATTTCCAGGTGCGCCGCAAGGAGCGATGGTGTGTCATGGGCATCAACGGTGCAGGCAAGTCCACGCTGCTGAAGCTCGTAGCGGGTTCAACGCAGCCCGACGTTGGTACGGTCGCGCTCGGTGGCAGCGTGAAGATGGGCTATTTCGCGCAGCACGCCATGGAACTACTGGACGGCGAGCGCACAGTGTTCCAGTCGCTGGAGGACCAGTTCCCACAGGCGGGGCAAGGCTCGCTGCGCTCGCTCGCCGGCTGCTTCGGCTTCTCCGGCGACGAAGTTGAGAAGAAATGCCGGGTGCTGTCGGGCGGTGAGAAAGCACGGCTCGTCATGGCTCAAATGCTTTACGACCCGCCTAACTTCCTAGTGCTGGACGAGCCCACAAACCACCTGGATATGGCGACGAAGCAGATGCTCATCACAGCGCTGTCGCAGTACGAGGGCACCATGCTGTTCGTCTCGCACGACCGGTACTTCCTTGCCGCACTGTCCAATCGGGTGTTCGAACTGACGCCCGACGGCATTCACAAGTACGGCGGCGGCTACACGGAGTACGTGGCGCGCACGGGCCACGAGGCCCCCGGCCTGCGTAGCTGAGCCGGGGCAAACGAAAGGATGCGACTGGCCCAAATGCGCAACACGATTGCGATGCCAGCAGCAATTTCGATTACGATTTGAGAAGGACGGCGCGACCGGCGTCTGTGAGTTCGAACCGCACCGAATCCGTCCCCGTAGCGGTAGCGGTTACATAGCTGCTCGAGACGAGACCATCCCAAGCTGTAGGTCGATCCTCTTCCGCGACGACGAGAGACCCGCCGCTTTCATTCAGGATGTTGAGGAGAATTGCCTGCTCGCGAGTGAGGTCCATGATTTTCTCCCTGTGAGCTCTAACCCCAACGACATCGCCAAGATAGCAATTCGAGTTCGTATTCGCGACGAGAATATGCCCCTGCCACCACCGGCGGGAAGCGGACAGATCGGCTGGCTTGAGTGATCCGCGGGGGCTGTTCAATGGCAGCAGTTGGCACATTACTCGCCGTCCGAATTCAGCGGCATCACGGTCTTGAAGTTGCGATCCTTGGCGAAGTGGCAGTTGAACTGCTTCTTGCCTTCTGCGCCCTTATCCACTTCTCCCTTGATCGACGCCACAAGAGAACGTTTCCTGTACGTTGCGCATCAGCCATCGGCAACCGTGGAGCGGCAAAGAACTCATCGGCGGAGGTTTCCATGATCTCGACGAATGACGCTAGCGTGTTCGGTGTCGTGTTCGGCGCGTCGGGAAACCCCGCTGACTACTGCCTCGTTGAGCATGACGGTGAGCTCTTACGGGTGGGAGCGTGAAAAAATCAGCCACGCCAAACATTTCTATAAAACAATAGCTTGGATGACCATTTTGGAGCGGGCGATGGGAATCGAACCCACGTTCGTAGCTTGGGAAGCTACTGTCTTACCATTAGACGACGCCCGCGCTTAAGCGGCATGCGAATTCGGTAGCACAGCGCCGCGCTCGGGAAAAGCGCGGCTGAAACCCAAGGCAGCCCGGCTCGTAATTTCGTTGCACCGTCTGCCGGCCAGACGGCATAAATGACGGCCAGCATTGCACCGATAACAAGCCGGGGATGAGTTTTTGACGCGACAAGCATCAGCGCCGCACGCCGTCACGCCGTTGGCAAAGTTCAAGGATCCAAACTGGACCGCGAAAGGCGAGACGCGCGCCAGCGTGCCGTTCGATCGTCTCGAGACACTGTGGATCAATACCGGCACACTGTGCAACATCACGTGCCGCAACTGCTACATCGAATCAAGCCCGACGAACGATCGCCTCGCCTATATCACCACGTCGGAAGTGGTGGCGTTCCTGAACGAGGCGAAGCAGCTAGGAACGCGGAAAATCGCTTTCACGGGCGGCGAGCCCTTCCTCAATCCCGACTTTCTGGACATGACGGCTGAGGCGCTCTGGCGCGGGTTCGACGTGCTGATCCTGACCAATGCCATGCTGCCGATGCAGCGGCCGAGGCTGAAAGACGGACTGGTGGATTTCAACGCGCGTTTCCCGGATCGGCTGACTGTCCGCGTCAGCCTTGACCATTTCACACGCGAACTCCATGAGGCTGAACGCGGCGAAGGTACATGGAGTAGGGCGGTCGAAGGCTTGGACTGGCTGACACGCTGTGGCTTCAAGACCGCCATTGCCGGCCGCATGGCCTTTGCGGAAAGCGAGGCGGCATCCCGCGCAGGGTTCGCGCGGCTCATTGCAGAGCGCGGCTGGCGCGTCGATGCCGCCAACCACAGCGAGCTCATGCTGTTTCCGGAGATGGACGGCAAGGATGATGTGCCGGAGATCACCACGGCCTGCTGGGCGATTCTCGAAAAAGAGTCCGAGCCAGATGATGTGCGCGACCACGCGCATGGTCGTCAAGCGCAAGGATGCCGCCCGCCCCGTCGTACTTCCCTGCACGCTGCTTCCCTATGATCCCACATTTGAGATGGGCAACACCCTCGCCGAAGCGGCGGGAGCCGACGGCGGCATGTTCCATGAGGGCGCGGTGAAACTGTGCCATTCTCACTGCGCCAAGTTCTGCGTGCTTGGCGGCGGCAGCTGTTCTTGACGGCATCGTTCTGAAAGAAAAAAGGCCCGCTGCGCACGGGGCCTTGTCATGTTCCGGTCATGTTCCGGTGCGGACGTTGTTGTTTACTTCTTGACCAGCGCGTCGCGAATTTCCTTGAGGTAGATTTCCGACGGCGATGGCGGGGCTTCCGCGGCGGGCACCGGCTTCTTCATCCTGTTGATCGCCTTGACCAGCAGGAAGATCGCGAAGGCGGTGATCGCGAACTTGATGACGGCA
Source organism: uncultured Alphaproteobacteria bacterium (assembly GCA_963750715.1). Lineage (GTDB taxonomy): Bacteria > Pseudomonadota > Alphaproteobacteria > Rhizobiales > Hyphomicrobiaceae > JAGVSR01. Next base: position 103,360 of record CAVVRP010000008.1, read on the forward strand.
TTGAGGAACAGGCCGTACCTTATCGGCACGCCGTCACCCGTCGGCGTCGGCAATGTCACGGCGAGATTGGAGAAATCCACCCCGGCCATCAGGTAGCCGATCGGCGGCATGATGATGTTGTCAACGAGGTTCGCGACGATGGGAGCGAACGCGGCGCCCATGATGACGCCGACCGCAAGGTCGACGACGTTACCGCGCATGGCGAAGTCCTTGAACTCTTAAATCATTGACATCGGTGGTCCCTTCCCCTGTTTCAGCCACCCTCTCCACAGGGCTGACTGCACGCTGTGTTCAAGGCAGCGGCGCACCCCCGAAGGGCAGGCGCACGACCTCCAATCGACCTCGCGTGTGCGACTCTAACGGCGCGCAGATAGTATGCGGCGCACGCATCAGACGCAATCTTGCGAGCGGTTGCAGCCGGTTGCATAACTCTATTCGCACTTCGGCGAAAATTCGACACAAAGCGCACCAGGGGGCAGACGGGAGCGGGTAGCCAGCGTCACGTGTATTGCCCCACTCGCACCACAAGTCTCGCGGAAGTAGGTTTGTCGCAAAAGATCCGGCGGCTCAGCTTGCCACCCACTTACCAGATCGGACGGCACTCATGATCGAACGCAAAGAGCGAAAGCCCTATTGGCGGCACACCAAATGGCAGATGCTGGCGAGCCTCCTGCCCTTCCTGGCTGTCGTCATCATTCTTCCCCTCTATGCGGAGCGGCTGAACTCGAACAAGATTTTCGGCTTCCCGCTGGGATATTTCCTGTCGGCCCATGGCTTGGTGCTCATCGCTATCGTGACCGTGGTGAGCTTCGTCAACCGCCAGGACGCCATCGACCACTGGCACGGCGCTCACGAAGACAACTGAGACTTCGCGAACGCCATGGAAGTTCGCATATAAGGACCGATCATCACCATGTCGTTCACGCATCGCACCCGGATGGTGAACCCGCGCCTTGGGTCCTACTTCGGCATCTTCATGAGCGCGCTCACCGGCATCGCCATGGTGACGCTGATCCTGGAGAACCTCGGCATACGCCCCGACCTTCTCAGCCTTGGCATGCTTGCCGGGCCGATCCTCATGTACTGCGCCATCGGCATAGCGGGGTACGCGACGGAGCCGGTCGAGTTCTTTGCCTCGGGCCGGCGCGTTCCGGCTTTTTACAATGGGCTTGCGTTGTCGACCTCGGCATTCGGCGCCTGCGGTTTCATGGCGCTGACGGGCGCCTTCTTTCTCATCGGCTTCGACGCGCTGTGTCTCGCCATCGGCGCCATTTCAGGCTTCGTCGTCATGTCGGTGATGATTGCGCCTTTCCTGCGCAAGTTCGGTGCCTATACGATTCCGAGCTATCTCGGCCGCCGCTTCGACAGCCGCGCGTTGCGCCTGATGTCCGCAGTTCTCCTGTCGGTTCCAATCCTCCTGCTGCTGACCGCCGAACTGCGCATGGGCGCTTATGCGGCGGCATGGCTTTCGGGACGTTCAACGACGGAAATGACGCTGCTTCTCACCGGCGTTCTCGCGCTGACCTTGACTGCCGGCGGCATGCGCTCGCTAACGTGGTCGAGCGTTGCGCAAGGCATTGCTGCTCTCGCAGCGTTCGTCATTCCTGTCTCGATCGTTGCCATTCTGGTCACCAACCTGCCGCTGCCTCAGCTCAGTCACGGCCCCGTGCTGCGCATGATCGGCCGCAACGAAGCGATACAGGGCCTGCCGATCATTCTGCCGCCCTTGCTCGCATTCGACATACCGGCTGAAGGGCTGAACGACATCACCAAACGCTTCTCCGACGCCTTCGGCAATGTCGGCTCCCTCGCCTTCGTCATCGTGACGTTAACGACACTCGCGGGCATTGCCTCCGCACCCTGGCTGCTGCCGCGAGTATCGACTGCACCTGGTGTGTACGAGGCTCGCAAGTCGCTCGGCTGGGCGACCGTGCTGTTCGGCATCGCCATTCTCACGTCGGCGTCGATCGCCGTCTTCATGCGCGATGTGGTCACCGATGCGGTGGCCGCGCCTGCGTCGCAGGTGCTGCCGGCCTGGGTCAACGAACTGGCCTCGCGTGGCTCGATCACCCTCGCACCGGTGACGACGAAGCTCCAGTTCGCCAATTTCTCGTTCGTGCGCGATGCAATCGTGTTCAGCCTGCCGGTGGCACTGGGCCTTCCCGAGATGCTTCTCAACGTGGCTATTCTTGGCGCGGTCGCGGCCGCACTTGCCGCAACGGGCGCCGCAGCCGTGGCGCTCGGCAACATCGTGGCCGAAGACATCATCAATGGACTTAGCTGGGAGCCCTTACCGACACCGTTGCGTCTGAATATTGCCCGGGCCACGATCATGTTCTCAGCAGCGCTTGGAGCCTCCCTCGCCATTGTCGCCCCGACCGATCCGCTGCGACTTTTGCTGTGGGCTCTAGCTCTGACGGCCTCGTCCTGCTTTCCCGTTCTCGTTTTGTCGATCTGGTGGAAGCGCATCAATGCCGTCGGTGCGATGGCGGGTATCGTGTCGGGTTTTAGCGTGGCAAGCCTCGCCGTGATCGCGGGGGAGGCGCAATGGATCGAGTTCGACAGCGCGCTCGCCGCCGCCTTCGGCATGCCGATCGCCCTCCTGGCCACGATCGCCGCAACCCTGGCGACGCCACCGCCGAGCAAGCACCTGCTTGAATTCGTACGTGATATCCGCGTGCCTGGCGGCGAAATTCTCTATGATCGGGAGATGCGTCTGCTGCGGACACGCAAGCAGCGGCAGCGCAGCTGAGCCGCAACAGGACGAACCCATGTCGGTACGCGAACGGCTGCCCCTATATCCCACCATTGAACCCTATCGGCATGGCCGGATCGCTGTTGGCGACGGCCATGAGATCTTTTACGAGGAATGCGGCAACCCGCGCGGACAACCCGCACTTGTGGTCCACGGCGGGCCCGGCGGCGGATCGAATCCGACCATGCGCCGGTTTCACGATCCGGCCGTCTACCGGATCATCCTGTTCGACCAGCGCGGCTGCGGTCGTTCGACCCCTTACGCCTCGCTTGAAGCCAATACGACATGGCATCTCGTAGAGGACATGGAACAGCTACGGCGGCACCTGGCCATCGAGCGGTGGCAACTGCTCGGAGGATCGTGGGGATCCACCTTGGCGCTCGCCTATGCGGAGACGTACCTCGAGCGTGTCTCCTCTCTCATTCTGCGCGGAATTTTTTTATTGCGCCGCAGCGAACTCGACTGGTTCTACCAGAAAGGTTGCAGCTGGATCTTCCCCGATGCCTGGCAAGCATTCGAAAATTTCATACCGCTGGCCGAGCGTGGCGACATGATTCGCGCCTACCACAGGCGGCTGACGGGACCCGACCCGCGCATTCAATTGGCCGCCGCAAAAGCCTGGAGCGTCTGGGAGGGCAGCACCCTGGCCCTGATGCAGGACCCGGCCCGCATCCGCCAGTTCGAGGCGGAGTCCTATGCCCTCGCTTTCGCCCGCATTGAATGCCACTACTTCATCAATGCTGGTTTTTTCGAGCGCGACGGGCAGCTTCTGGCCAACGCCGGCCGGCTTCGGGACATCCCCGGAACCATCGTCCATGGACGCTACGACGTCGTCACCCCCGTTAAGAACGCCTGGGATCTGAAGGCGGCCTGGCCGGCCGCTGAATTGCGCATCGTGGCCGATGCGGGACACGCCATGACCGAACCCGGCATCATTCAAGAACTTGTTGGCGCAACCCGAACGCATGCTTTACGCCGCGCTGCATCATGACGCCTCAGCCGCGGCTGCGCACCGTTTTGCAATAACCCTCTGGAAGGCATTACTAAGTCTGGTCAGAAAGGCTTCTGACTTGATACAATGATTACTTGAATGTTCGTTATCCGACATGCGCGGCCCGCAAGAGAAACCGGAAATGACCGAGCACGCCACCCTCGCGATTGCGCGCCCCCTACCGGCGGCGGTAAAGGCGCATGTCGTGGTGGCTGACAAGAATCCTATCGTGCGTGCCGGGCTCGTCGACATCATTCGCCGGGACGGCCGTTTCGATGTCGTCGATACCGTTTCGACGGGCAACGCCTTCATCGCGATGTGCTTGGAGCGGCATATCGACATCGGCGTGATCGGCTGGTCGCTGCCCGACATGACGGGCGGCGACGTGCTTGAGACATTGAAGCGGCGGCAATCGCCAACGCGGGTCATTGTTTATACTGGTGAACCCGCTTGCGACGTATTGCGACAGACGATCAAAGCCGGCGCATGGGGCTTCATTTCTAAGAGCGATGAGCCGCCGGTCCTGCTGGAGACGATCTCATCCGTCTCGCACGGCCGACTGTGTTTCCCCTATCTCGACATGGCAACGCTGTCGAAGGATCCGCTCGACGTGCTAACGACGCGCGAGCGCGAGTTGCTGGCTGCACTGGCCCACGGCTGGTCCAACCTGCAGATCGCAGCGCGGATCGGCATTTCTCAGAACACGGTCAAGTACCACCTGAAGAATCTTTACGACAAACTCGGCGTCAACAATCGCGCCATGGCTGTTGCGCTTTTCATGTCGAAGCCGGGCACGCGGTAGGCCCCTTACAAGGGTAGGAAAATGCCACCCGATCCGGCAGTACCAGACCCACCCATTCGCTGACCGACTCCCGCTCAACAGAGATTTGAACACCAACTGGGGGGTGTTGTGGTTCGTTAGGGTTTCATCAATTCTTCGCCGCGCTGGAGGAGAGCACCGCCGAGCGGCGCGCTCCAGCACTTCTAGGGGAAGACAATCCGTGCACGGCCGAAAGAGCCGCCGCGCGCAAGGCGAAAACAAAGTTCGCCGAACTGCCGACGCACGACACCAAAAATCAACGCCCGATAGATAATCGACTGGAGGAACCGCACATGCTCGTCACACCGCATCTTTTTATTCCGGGCCCGACCACCATTCCGGAGGCTGTGCGCTCTGCCATGGCAATTCCGATGGAAGACATGCGCTCGCCAGAATTTCCCAAGTTCACTCTGCCGATCTTCGAAGACCTGAAGAAGGTCTTCAAGATGAAGGACGGCCGCGTTTTCATTTTCCCGTCGTCGGGTACCGGCGCATGGGAATCGGCCATCACGAATACGCTCGCCGTCGGCGACAAGGTTCTGATGAGCCGCTTCGGCCAGTTCTCGCTGCTCTGGGTCGACATGGCCGAGCGTCTCGGTCTCAAGGTCGAGCTTTGCGATGAAGAATGGGGCACGGGCGTTCCGCTCGAGAAGTATGCCGATATCCTCGCCAAGGACAAGAACCACGAAATCAAGGCCGTCTTCGCCACGCATAACGAGACGGCCACCGGCGTCACCAGCGACATCGCCGGCGTTCGCAAGGCGCTCGACGCCGCCAAGCATCCCGCTCTGCTGATGGTCGACGGCGTCTCGTCGGTCGGCTCGCTCGACATGCGCATGGACGAATGGGGCGTCGATTGCTGCGTCTCGGGCTCGCAGAAAGGCTTCATGCTTCCGACCGGCCTCGGCATCCTCGCCGTCAGTCAGAAGGCGCTCGACGCCAACAAGACGCTCAACGGCCGCATGAACCGTTGCTTCTTCTCGTTCGAAGACATGATCAAGACGAACGATCAGGGCTACTTCCCCTACACGCCCGCAACGCAGCTCATCCGTGGCCTGCGCGCGTCGCTCGACCTGATCGCCGCCGAAGGTCTGGAGAACGTCTTCCAGCGCCACACGCGCATGGCTTCCGCCGTGCGGGCCGCCGTCGACGCCTGGGGTCTCAAGCTGTGCGCCAAGGAGCCCAAGTGGCACTCCAACACCGTGTCGGCGATCCTGGCTCCGGAAGGCATCGACAGCAACGCGATCGTCAAGACCTGCTACTACCGCTACAATACCTCGCTCGGCGTCGGCCTCAATAAGGTTGCCGGCCGCGTGTTCCGTATCGGCCACCTCGGCGCCCTCGACGAGGTCATGATCGGCGGCGTTCTGTTCGCGGTCGAGATGTCGCTGCTGGATAACGGCGTGAACATCAAGGCGGGTTCGGGCACCGGCGCCGCAGCGGAATACTTCCGCAAGACGGCGACCAAGTCGGCATCCGCCCCGGTCGCCAAGGCGGCCTGATTTTGAATGGGGCGGCGCTGGTCGGTGCCGCCTCTTTTTCAAGTTTCGAAACCGCGCCTGTCCGATTTCGTCGGACGAGACTCGGTTCGCGCATTCAAACAAGCCAAAACGAGGAAACATCCCACAATGAGCTATACGCTTCACCCCCTCCGCAAGCAGCGTCTGCAGCGGTCCGAGCTTGCAGTGCCCGGCTCCAACCCGACCATGATCGATCGCGCAATCAAGAGCGCCGCCGACTACATCTTCCTCGATTGTGAAGATGCCGTTGCCCCGCCCGAGAAGGAGCAGGCCCGCAAGAACATCATCCAGGCGCTCAACGATCTCGACTGGAAGGGCGCCGGCAAGACGGTATCTGTCCGCATCAACGGCCTCGACACGCACTACATGTACCGCGACGTCGTCGACATCATGGAGCAGGCCGGCTCCAAGCTCGACACCATCCTCGTGCCGAAGGTCGGCGTTCCGGCTGACCTCTATACGGTCGAGTGCATCATGAGCCAGATCGAAGTCGCCAAGGGCTTCACCAACCGCGTCGCCACCGAAGCTCTGATCGAGACGCCGCTTGGCATGGCCAATGTCGAAGCGATCGCCGCCGCAAACAGCCGCTGCGAAGCCATGCACTTCGGCGTTGCCGACTACGCCGCCTTCAACAAGGCGCGCACCGTCGTCATCGGCGGTCTGAACCCAGACTATCCTGGCGATCAGTGGCACTTCGCCCTGTCGCGCATGACGGTCGCCTGCCGCGCTTACGGACTGCGTCCGATCGACGGTCCGTTCGGCGGCATCGATGACCCGGAAGGCTACAAGGCCGGTGCCCGCCGCGCCGCCGCTCTCGGCATCGAAGGCAAGTGGGCCATCCACCCCTCGCAGATCGAACTAGCAAATGAAGTATTCTCTCCAACCGCTGCCGAAGTTGCCCGCGCCGAGCGCATCCTCGTTGCCCTCAAGGAAGCCGAAGCCCAGGGTAAGGGCGCAGCATCTCTCGATGGCAAGATGATCGACGCGGCATCCGAGAAGATGGCGAAGAACCTCATCGCGACGGCCGCCGCCATCAAGGCCGGCGAAGCCGCACGCGCCAAGTCATAATCAGAAAAATACTGTCAAACGGAGGCCCACCCATGGACATTCACGAGTATCAAGCTAAGGAGCTTCTCTCGAAGTTCGGCGTCGCGGTTCCTCGCGGCGGCCTTGCCTACAGCCCCGAACAAGCGACCTATCGCGCCAGCGAAATCGGCGGTTCGCGTTGGGCCGTCAAAGCGCAGATCCACTCCGGCGCCCGCGGCAAGGCCGGCGGCATCAAGCTGTGCCGCACGGACAAGGAAATCGAAGACGCAGCCGACTCCCTGCTGGGCAAGCGTCTGGTCACCAATCAGACAGGCCCCAGTGGTAAACTCGTCTCGCGCCTCTATATCGAGGAAGCAACCGACATCGATCGCGAGATCTACCTGTCGTTCGTGATGGACCGCGCCGAGGAGCGCATCGTTGTCGTCGCTTCGGCGGCGGGCGGCATGGATATCGAGGAAATCTCGCACAAGAAGCCCGAAACGCTCATCAAGGTGCAGGTCGATCCGGCAGTCGGCATGCAGGGCTTCCAGGCACGAGAAGTCGCGTTCGGCCTCGGCGTCGATCCCGACCTGATCGCCAAAATGGAGCGCACCATCCTCGGCTGCTACCGCGCCTTCCGCGATCTCGACGCCACCATGGTCGAGATCAACCCTCTAGTCATCACCAAGCAGAAGAACATCGTGGCGCTCGATGCCAAGATGAGCTTCGACGAGAACGCCTTGTTCCGCCGCCCGCACATCGCGGAACTGCGTGACAAGAGCCAGGAAGACCCGCGCGAAACCTACGCCTCCGACCGCGGTCTCGCCTACGTCGGCCTCGACGGCGACATCGGCTGCATCGTCAACGGCGCGGGCCTCGCCATGGCGACCCTCGACATGATCAAGCTGGCAGGCGGAGAACCGGCTAACTTCCTCGACATCGGCGGCGGCGCATCTCCGGAGCGCGTGACGAAGTCGTTCAAGGCAGTACTTCGCGACAAGAACGTGCGCGCCATCCTGGTCAACGTGTTCGCCGGCATCAACCGGTGCGACTGGGTTGCCAAGGGCGTGGTCGACGCGGTCAAGGAGCTCGAGATCAAGATGCCGATCGTGGTTCGCCTCGCCGGCACCAATGTCGAGGAAGGCCGCAAGATCATCGACACCAGCGGCCTCACGGTCATCAGTGCGGAAACACTTGCGGAGGCGGCCCAGAAGGCCGTCGCCGTAGCCAAGACGGCTAAAGCGGCCTGACAGGGAGGAGTTTGAAACATGGCTATCTTCATCAACGAGAATACGCCGATCCTGATTCAGGGCTTCACGGGCCGGATCGGCACCTTCCATGCCCAGGAAATGATCGACTATGGCACCAACGTCGTCGGAGGCGTGACGCCCGGCAAGGGCGGCACCACGCACCTTGGCCGTCCCGTGTTCAACACCGTCAAGGGCGCCGTGCAGGAAACCGGCGCTGAGGCTTCGATCGTGTTCGTGCCGCCGCCATTCGCGGCAGACGCGATCATGGAAGCGGCGGATGCCGGCATCAAGTACTGCGTCTGCATCACCGACGGCATCCCCGCGCAGGACATGATCCGCGTGAAGCGTTACATGCGCCGTTACAAGAAAGAGCAGCGCATGGTGCTCACCGGTCCCAACTGCGCCGGTACCATCTCGCCCGGCAAGGCGATGCTCGGCATCATGCCGGGCCACATCTATATCCCTGGCCGCGTCGGCATCGTCGGTCGTTCGGGAACGCTCGGCTATGAAGCCGCCGCGCAGATGAAAGATCTGGGCATCGGCGTGTCGACCTCGGTCGGGATCGGCGGCGACCCGATTAACGGTTCATCGCACCGCGACATCCTCGAGCACTTCGAGAATGATCCCGAGACCGATGCCGTTCTGATGATCGGCGAGATCGGCGGTCCGCAGGAAGCGGAAGCCGGCATGTGGGCGAAAGCCAACATGAAGAAGCCTGTTATCGCCTACATCGCCGGTCTGTCGGCGCCCAAGGGCCGCCGCATGGGACATGCCGGCGCAATCGTCTCGGCGTTCGGTGAATCAGCCGCGGAGAAGGTCGAGATCCTCAAGGACTGCGGCGTCGTCATCGCGCCAACGCCCTCCGAAATGGGTTCGACCATCGCCAGCGTGCTCGCCAAGCGCAAGGCCGCCTGACCTGTTCCCCGCCCGTGGCACCAGTCACGGGCGGGCACTCATGTCCCGGCTTGCCGCCGGAGCACGAACCGGCCGATCGCTTTCACAGAAAGGGCGGCGGACAATTACTGATGGGTGGAGGAACACGACGTGGATCACGCACCGCAGCCTGCCGGAAACCTCGACGAATTCAAGCTGCGCGACGAGCTTCGCGCACTGCGCACCCAGATCCCTGATCAACCGTCGCTCAATCCCATCGTAAATGTCGCATTCAACCTATCCCGGCAGCTCGAGTCGGGTCAGACCACGTTCGCCGACGTGCAGGCACTGGCTGGCCGACTGATGGACCGGGCCTGCATTCATCGCGCCCACCAGATGCGCGAGCGCATCGGTTACACCGACGCTCTATCGACGCTGAACGAGTTTACCGAGTTCGTCGCCGAACGCGTCGGTAGCAATTCGGAAATCGAGGTCGCGTACGAGAAATTCAAGGCGCGCTTCGGGCGCGTGCGCAATGGCATCGTTCTGACGGCGCATCCAACATTCGGCGTCTCGGATGCCGTTTCTAAACGCATGGTCGAGATCGCCGTGGGCGAACCCGACGCAGCCGACAAGCCGATCGGTCATCCGCATAGGCCGGATCTGGCCGTCACCCTCGACTACGAGCACAAGCGGGCACAGGGCTGCATCAACAATCTGCGCAGCTCCTATATCGAACTTCTCAATTCGTTCTTCAGCGTGGCTTCCGCCGGCTTCGGCGACCGCGCCTACCAGATGCGACCGAAGCTTGCCTCTTTCGCCACCTGGGTCGGCTACGACCTCGATGGGCGCACGGACATCAAGTGGAGTTACTCGTATTTCGTGCGCCTGCAGGAAAAGCGCGCGATGCTGACCGACGTGCGCGAACGCTTCCTGATCATCAAGCACAAGCTCGGCGAGGGTGCTGAGATCCAACGCCTGTCGCGCCAGCTTACGGGCAAGCTCGATCTCGCGATCGCCGCCGTCGAAGAACAGATCAAGGCGCTCGCCGCCGCCACCAACGACGGCAAACCACTGTCCGCAGCCGCCAATGTGCTGACGCGCTCGGACGGCTATAACCTGGTCACGACCGAGCCTCTGACGACGCTCATGTCCCAGCTGATCGACGCCGTCGAGCAGCCGCAGATGAAGCGCAGCCTTGCAGCGCTGATGGGTCTCGTAGACGCCACGGGCCTTGGCAACTCCCACATCCACGTGCGAATCAACGCCGTTCAGCTCAACAACGCCTTCCGCGCATTCGTGCACCAGTCGTGGACGCGCGATTTGTCCGAGCGTCAGGCGCTCGCGCGCATTGTCGAGATGATCCGCACGGCGAAGCCCGAGACCGTCAACTTCGAAACCCTCGACCTCGAGAACTCCACGGCCATCCGCCAGTTCGCGATGATCGCGCAGATGAAGAAGCACGTCGATCGCGAAACGCCGGTCCGCTTCCTGATCGCCGAATGCGAGAGCCCGGCGACCGTGCTGATCGCAGTTTTCTTCGCGAAGCTGTTCGGCGTGCTCGACATCGTCGATATTTCACCGCTGTTTGAAACACCGGCTGCTCTGGAGACCGGCGCGCGCCTCATTGAGCGCCTGATCGAGGAGGAAGCCTATCGCGACTACGTGCGCGGCCGTAACAGGTTGTGCATCCAGACCGGCTTCTCGGACGCGGGCCGTTTCATCGGCCAAATCGCGGCGACACTTTCGATCGAGCGGCTGCATCATGGCCTCGCCGACGTGATCGCCCGGTCGAGCCTCAAGGACGTCGAGGTTCTGATCTTTTCCACGCATGGCGAATCCATGGGCCGCGGCGCGCATCCGGGCGACCTGCAGACCCGTCTCCACTACGTATTCTCCGACGAGGCGCGCCGCCGCTTCGCGCGCAACGGCATCCCGCTGAAGCATGAAACGTCGTGGCAGGGCGGCGATGGATACATGTGGTTCGCCAACAAGAACCTGACGACACGGGCGCTCGCCACCATCATCATGGACGGCACCTTCACCACCGAAGGCGGGGACGATTTCTACGCCGATCAGAATCTCGGACTCGACTTCCTGCTGCGCCTCAGAGGCTACCAGCAGCAGCTGTTCGCGCATCCGGGTTACCGGGCTGTGCTTGGCGCTTATGGCCCGAACCTGCTGTTTCGCACAGGCTCGCGCGCGGTCAAGCGCCAGAGCGACGCCGGCGCCGCAGTGGATCGCGGCGATCCGGCGCGCATGCGGGCCATTCCTAACAACGCCATTCTCCAGCAGTTCGGCTACATCGCGAACGTCGTCGCCGGCCTGGGCGCGGCTGTCGGTTCGGAACGGGAACGGTTCATCGAACTCGCCAAGCGTTCGCCGCGCCTGCGGCCTCTGATCGAAATGATCGCGCGCGGCAAGCAGCTGTCGAGCCTCAACGCGATGGGTGCCAACGCCATCGTGTTCGATGCGGGCTTCTGGGCAGCCCGCGCGTCATGGGGCCGCGAGGCACACTTGGAAGGCGCGTTCCGCACGCTGGCGACTCATCTGCTTGAGGATGGCCGCACCTCCGCCATCAACGGACTGGTGCATCACCTGCGTCTCGACGCCATCGACTTGCATTCGATCCTCGAGGACATCGGGCTCGAAGCCGGCAAGGTGCCAGACGACATGCGTCTGGAACTCGACCTGCTGCAGGCGATCCGGCTTGCGATGATCATGCGGATCTTCATCCTTTCGGCTCAGTTGCCGCGGTTCGCGCCGCGCGGCGACCTCAGTCACGATCAGATCTTCAAATGGGCTTTGGCGCTCGAAGTGCCCGAAGCCGTGAACGTCATGCGCCAGGCCTTCCCCAAGCGCGTCACGACCGTGTCCGACTCTGCCGCCTTCGACGAGAAGGCGACCTACATGCCACACGGCATCGACGATTATGGTCGCCTCGAGACGGAGATCCTCGAGCCGATGGAACAGGCTTACGAATTCATCCGCGAGATCGGCACGGGCATCTCGCATCACTTCGGTGCATTCGGCTGATATCCAAACAACGTGCCCGGGCCGATCGCCCGGGCACATCTTTCGCGCTCACATGAAACCGAAGTACTTCGGCAGTGCCAGCGACAGTGGCGGCCAGTACGTCACAAGAATCAGGAATGCCAGCATTGTCAACAACCAGGGTCCAACGGCCTTAGCAGTATCGGTGAGTCCGAGCTTGGCTATGCCGCTCGCGACGTAGAGGTTGAGCCCGACCGGCGGCGTGATCATGCCGATTTCCATATTGACCACCAGAATGATGCCGAAGTGGACTGGATCGATACCGAGCTTAGCGGCGACCGGGAACAGAATCGGCGCCAGTATGAGCGTGATCGACGCCGGCTCCATAAATGTGCCGGCGATAAGCAGCAGGATGTTGACGACGATCAGGAACGTGATCCAGTTGAACCCCTGCGCCACGATCCAGTCGGCGACGGCCTGCGGAATGTGCTCGTGCGTTAACAGAAACGAGAACAGCATCGCGTTGCTGATGATGTAGAGGAGCATGGCGCTCATGTTTGCGGCTTCGAGCAGCACCGGTGGCACGTCGCGCCACGTCAGGTCCTTGTAGACGAAGAGCGCGACGACAAACGCGTAGACAGCGCTCATGGCGGCCGCTTCCGTCGGCGTGACCAGACCTCCGTAGATGCCGCCCATCACCACGACGATGAGCGACAATCCCCACAGGCTGTCGATAAAAGCGCGGCCGGCTTCGCCCCATGATACCCTGGGCGAGCACGGATAGCCGTTCTTGCGTGCGATGTACCAAGTCATCACGCCGAGCAGAAACGCAAGCATTACGCCCGGCACAACGCCGGCCATGAACAGGTCTTCGACCGAGGCGGAGGCGATGCGTTCGCCGTTCGGGCCCTTGGCCGTCATGCCCGCAGTCGCCAGCGCATAGATCACCATGACGATCGACGGCGGAATGAGGATGCCGAGCGCACCCGACGAGGCCACCACACCGGCGCCGAATTTGGCGGGGTAGCCCTGAGTGACCATCGCGGGAATCAGAACCGAGCCGATCGCGGCCACGGTTGCCGGTGAAGACCCCGACAAGGCCGCGAAGATCGCGCACGCGAGCACCGCTGCAAGTCCCAATCCGCCGGGCATATGCCCGACCATGGAGGTCGCGAACCGGATCATACGCCGCGCCACGCCGCCGTGCGTGAGGAAACAGCCGGCCAAAATAAAGAACGGCACGGCCATGATCTCAAACTTCTCCATGCCCGTGAATAGCTTCAGGGCAACGGCATCGAGAGGCACATTCGTGATCGTGAACAGGACCGTTAGAACGGTGAGGCCAAGTGCGATGGAGACAGGCGTGCCTGTCAGCAAAAGAGCAAACAGAAGACCGAAGATGAGAAGCGCCGTCATCTTGCGCCTCCGGCCTCGGACGCGTCGAGACCGGCCACATGCGCGATGTCGTGCTTGGGCAATTGACCTGTCTTGTGGAAGCGCCAAGCGACCTGCATGAAGCGGAAACACATCAGAAAAGAGCCGAGCGGCAGGCACAGGTAGACGATCCACATCGGCGCTTCGAGAACGGCGGAGACCTGCTCGGTGTTGAACAGGTGGAACACCAGTTCTGCGCCGAGCCAGCCGATGAATCCGGTGAACACCACGCCGCCGAGCAACCCGAACAGTATCACTATGTGCCGCCATGGCTCGGACATTGCGTTGACCAGAATGTCGACGCCAACGTGGATGCCGGTGCGAACGCCGTAGGCTGCGCCGAATTTGGCCATCCAGATGAACATGAAAATGCACAGTTCCTGCGCCCATGTCAGCCGAATGGAGTTGAGTGCGTGGAAAATGCCACGTGCGGACTGCTCGACTGACGTGTAGTCGTTGGCCTTGGCCCAGACGACGAACTGACCGAGATTGGAAAGGCCGTATCGATGCACGACAGAGACGAAAATCACCATGGTCGCCCCCGCGATCATAACGATGACGATGGTCTCTTCGATGCGATCGAGCACGTCGATGGCCCGGGATCGCCTTACACTGCCAGCCATGTCTTCCCTGCCCCCAATACCGTCATGGGGTCTGCCCCGTCGCTTCATAAATGCGCTTAATGAGATCCGATCCGACGCGGTCGGCCATCTCGACGTGAACCTGGCGCAAGGCCGCCCGCCACGCGGCCTGTTCCTCAAGTGTCGGCTCATGGAAGATCGTCTTGCCGCTTTTTCGCATCTCGACCAGCAATTCCTCGTTCTCCTGCCGCGCCAGTTCATTCGCATACGGCGTGGCGTCAGCCAAGGCACGGCGCAGGGCGTCCCTGACGTTGGGGGCAAGCCCGTCCCAGAATGGCTTGTTGACGATCACGGCGTAGCCGAGAAACCCATGGTAGGTGAGTGTCGCGTGCTTCTGCACTTCGAACATCTTCTGCGTGAACATGTTGGCAGGCGGATTTTCCGTGCCGTCGACGACGCCTGTAGACAGCGCCTGATAGGCCTCCGAGAAAGCCAGCATCTGCGGCAGGGCTCCGAGCGCCGTCATCTGCGCTTCGATGACACGCGAGGTCTGGATGCGCATCTTGAGACCCAACAGGTCATCGGGATTGTGCAACGGCCGGTTGGCCGAGAGAATCTTGAAACCGTTGTTCCAGTAACCGAGGCCGACGATGCCCTTGGCTGCCATTCGCTGCAAAAGCTCGGCGCCGATCGGACCTTGCGTGACCTTTGCCAGGTCCTCGGTCCCCCTGAAGAGATACGGTAGATCGAATACCTCGAAAACCGGTAGTCCGAGCGGCGCGAACTTGGACAGCGATGGCGCCAACATTTCCACCGCGCCGAGTTGCAGGGCTTCGAGTTCTTCCTTGTCCTTGTAGAGCTGGGAGTTGGGATAGAGGTCGATGCGCACGCGGCCGTTCGTGTAGCTCTCCGCCAATTGCTTGAATCTCTCCGCGCCGCGGCTCTTGTGAGCTTGGGGTGCCGCGACGTGACTGAACTTGATCACGATCGGGTCGGCGGCAACGGATGCGGCCGGCCATGCGAGTATGCCAAGCCAGAAGAGCGCGAGGCGAAGGAATCTCATCCAGTGTTCCGCGCACGCTCTTGCTGTTGCCACGATTTCGCAATTCCCCGCGTGAGCCGCACGACCCGAAGCACACGGTCTGCATCCACCGGCGCCAGCCACCAACATCCACAGCAGAAGCACGGCATCTTGGCAAGTCGAAGGGTCAAGGCGTAGGCACGCCGATCCTGCGTCACCGCCCGCCCCCCTTGCGCGATCTGGACGGTGCACCCGCAGCTACAATCTCGGCAGCCGAGATGGAAAACACTTCGCCCGCGCTGTCCTTGGTATCGAGCCAGAGGAACGGCAGATCGGAAAACTCGTTTTCGAGAATCGCGAGCCCCGTACCGACCTCCACGACGATGACGCCATGAGGCGTCAGATATCCTGCTGCCTCCCGAATGACCCGCCGCACAAGATCAAGGCCGTCTTCTCCGCCGGCGTGGGCAAGGATCGGCTCCGCCTTGAACTCCGGTGGAAACTCCGCGACCGCTCCAGCGCTAACATAAGGCGGATTGCAGATGATGAGATCAAACCGCTCGCCCTTCAGGCCCTGAAAAAGGTCAGACTTCACGAGCCTGATGCGGTCTTGAAGCCCGTAGTCAGCGATATTGCGCACCGCGACCTCCAGCGCGTCCGTGGACACGTCCGAGGCAACTACGTCAGCTGCCGGAAACGTCAACGCCGCCAGGATAGCGAGACAGCCAGATCCCGTGCACAGGTCGAGAACCCGGCCGATGCTGTCGGGATCCTCGACAGCCGCACTCATTCCATCCGCCAACAGTTCGCCGATGTAAGACCGAGGAACAATCACGCGCTCGTCGACATAGAAACTGTGGCCCTGAATCCAGGCTTCGTTGACGAGATAGGACGAAGGTTTGCGCGTGGCGATGCGCAGCTCGAACAGCCGCGCGACCTTGACCCGCTCCTCGTGCGTCAGGCGGCACTCGAGCCATGGCTCCAACTGATCAATAGGAAGGTCGAGCGCCTTGAGCAGAAGAAAAGCCGCGTCATCAGTGGCGCTCGACGTACCGTGCCCATAGGAAAGTGCCGCGCCCAGAAAGCGACTCGTGCCATAACGCAGCCAATCGCGAAGCGTCACCAGTTCGTCGATGATGCGTGGATCAGCAAGGCTGGACATCGCAAGCCGCCCTATTAGGTTTTAGTCGCGAGCCGTTGCCTTCCAATGCTGGTGTAATCGAAACCGGCCGCCCGTGCCACTGATCCGGAATAAATGTTGCGCAGATCGACCAGGACATTGCCCCGCATCTTCGCCCGGCCCCGTTCCAGGTCGAGAGCGCGGAACTCGTTCCACTCGGTCAGGACCACCAGAACGTCGGCTCCCGTCAGGGCATCCATGGTGCTGTCCGTCCACTCCACTCCCGGCAGGAGCGGTTCGGCATGCCGCCGCCCCTGCGGGTCGAACACGCGAACCCTGGCGCCGCGCTCCAGCAGCATCGGCACGATAACGAGGCTTGGCGCATCGCGCATGTCGTCCGTGTTCGGCTTGAAAGTGACGCCAAGCACCGCGACGGTCTTGTCGCGCACGGTGCCGCCGGCCGCTTTCTCGATACGGCTCGCCATCGCAATCTTGCGCTCATGATTGACACGTTCGACCTGTTCGATGATGGACACGGGGGCTTTTGCCTCGCGCGCAGTTCGTACGATCGCCGACACATCCTTGGGGAAGCACGAGCCGCCGTAGCCCGGGCCCGGATGCAGGAATTTGTCGCCGATGCGCTTGTCGCGGCCGATGGCGTCGGCCACCTCCTGCACGTCTCCGCCGACTTCCTCGCACAGATCCGCAATCTCGTTGATGAAGGAAATCTTCATGGCGAGGAAAGCATTCGCGGCATACTTGGCGAGTTCGGCCGACTCGCGGCCGACGAATACGACCGGTGCGTTGCGAATGGCGAGCGGCTTGTACAGGCGCTCCATCACGGCACGGGCGCGGTCGCAATCGGTGCCAACAAGAACGCGGTCTGGATGCGTGAAGTCCTGGATGGCGGAACCTTCCCGCAGGAACTCAGGGTTCGAACAGATGGCAACATCGGCGTCCGGACGAAGCGCCTTGATACGGCGTTCGATTTCCCGGCTGGTGCCCACCGGCACAGTCGATTTGGTGGTGATGACGGTGAAGCCGTCCATATGCGGCGTCAACTCCTCGACCGCCGAGAAGACGTACGACAGATCGGCGTACCCATCGCCGCGCCGCATTGGCGTACCGACCGCGAGGAACACGACGTCGGCGTTGCGCACGGCGGGGCCGAGTTCACCTGTGAACAGCAAGCGCCCGGCCTTCATGCTCCGGTCCATGAGGTCTTCCAGGCCCGGTTCGTAGATCGGCGACACGCCGCGGCGCATCTCGTCGAGCCGGCCCTTGTCTTTGTCGACGCAGGTGACCGTCCAACCGAATTCAGAAAAGCAAGCCGCCGAGACGAGACCGACATAGCCGGCGCCAATCATGCAGATGTTCACGTTTCTTCTCCACTTCGGTGCTCCGCCCGCCGGTACGCCAGGTGATGCAGCCGTAACGATTGTTTATACCTTAAACTCGTCGATCCTTGCGAACGACTGCCGCAGGGCGTCCGACCACGCGGTTGATAGTTTTTTGAAGTACTCATCATCCTGGCAAATCCGCTTCTCGCGGCGAACATCGAGTGTATCTCTCTCGTAGATCAGCAGGTCGATCGGCATGCCGACGGACAGGTTGGACCGAAGGGTTGAATCGAAAGACAGAAGAATGAGCTTGGCTGCCTCGCCGAGCCGCATGGCCGGGTCGGCGACACGGTCGAGTATCGGCTTGCCATATTTGTGCTCGCCGATTTGGATATAGGGTGTGTCGTCGGTCGCCTCGATGAAGTTTCCTTCGGAGTAGATCTGGAACAGACGGGGGCGTTCCGAACCGATCTGTCCGCCAAGAATGAATGACGCCGCAAAGCCCGTCTTGCTGACTTCAAGAGCCGCGCCGTCGATCCTTCGCACCTCGCGCACCGCATCGCCCACGTGGCGCGCGGCCCTGAACATCGATGGCACCGTGAACAAAGATTCGGTCTTGCGGGTTTCGTCGTGGAACTTCTCGTTTAGACTACTGACGACCGATTGAGAGACCGAAAGATTGCCCGCCGTCAGCAGAACGATGACCCGCTCGCCGGAGTTGCGCCAGAAGTGCAGCTTTCGGTACTGGGAAACGTTGTCGACACCGGCATTCGTGCGGGTGTCCGCCGCGAACACCAGGCCGCGGTCCAGTCGCATCGCGACGCAATAGGTCATCGCGCGTCCTCAAGGTTTGTCGGTGCGTGGCGCAGTCTTACTGCTGGCTGCCTTGCTGATGGACTTCGACGGCCACGTCAAGAGCCTCCTTGTCCCCACCCCGCTGGATGCCGCGGATCGGCGCCGCCGAGGCCGCGTCAAGCCCTGTCGCTAGGCGCACATAGCGCTCGGTGGGACAGATCAGATTGGCGGGATCAAACCCGATCCAGCCGAGCCCCTCGACCCAGGCTTCGGCCCAGGCATGATGCGCTTCCGATGGCGCGAGGGTACCGGAAAGGAAGTAGCCGTTGACGTAGCGAGCCGGAATGCCGAGCTGACGGGCGGCCGAGATGAAGACGTGCGCATGATCCTGACAGACGCCGCGCCCGTCGGCCAAGGCGTCCGCAGCGCTTGTATGCTCATGCGTCACACCGATTTCATAGGCGACGCGAGCGCTCACCTCCCCCATCAGGGAGTGCAGCGTATCGAGACGGCCCTTCTCGTTGCACTTCTGGGCGAGTGCCCGGATTTCGCTGTCGGGTCTCGTCTGCGGAGTTTCCCTGAGATAGACGTTGGTCGGCGCGATCTCCGGCAGGCCGCGACTCACGCCGACGCAATCGAAGGTCTCGATAAGGCCCGATGCGATGATCGTGATGCCGTCGTGCGCTCCCGACTGCGTTGTCAGATGCACAACATTGCCGAAGCCATCCATGAAGCGTACCGCGGTCTCGATACCCGGCGCCTCGATCGACCATTTGCGCACGCGCTGACCTTCGAAATCCGGCGGGGTCAGCCGCAGGGCTTCGACCGCATAGCGGGCCGTTTTTTCGTAGCTATATGTCGTGGTGTGCTTTATCTCGATCAGCATCGCGGTCAATAATCACGCATTGAAGTGGTAGGCCTCCGAGATTTCATGTCCAAGCTGGTTATTGCGGCCGATGAAGTTGGTCAGGAACTCATGCAGGCCGCTCTGGAAGATGACATCGATATCTCCCTTCTCGAGCCGTGACAGCGTATCGGCCGCGGTCTTTGCACAGACGTTGCTGTTGCCATAGAAATTCGACAACTCCTCGAGAACCGCGTCGATCTCGCCATAGCAGGCGCGCAGCGATCTCGGCATCGCCCGATTCAGAATGAGATACTCGGCGATGTTCCAGGGCCGGTACGTGTCCTTGTAGACCCAGCGGTAGCTGCGATGCGCCGAAACCGATCGCAGGATGGCGGCCCACTGCACATTGTCGACCCCGCTTCCCACGAGCTCCGAACTTGGCAACAGGACATAATACTTCACGTCGAGGATGCGCGCGGTGTTGTCGGCGCGTTCGAGAAACGTCCCGAGCTGACTGAAATAGAACGTGTCGTTGCGCAGGATCGTGTTGAGCAGCGCACCGCGATAAGCAGCCGAACGCTCCTTGATCCAGTCGAGCAGGCGCGGCAGGCCGTCCGACGTCACGGCGTCTGGGTGGATGCTCTGAAATTCGATCCAGGAACTGTTGAGGCTTTCCCACATTTCCCGCGTCAACGACGTGCGCTGTGCGCGTGCGTTTCGCCGCGCCGTTGCGAGACAGGTCCGGATACTCGATGGGTTTTCCGGGTCGAACAGAAGGTAATTGACGACGTCCCGTGTCGCAAGCGCGCCGTACTTGCCCGAATAGCCCACTTCGCAGCCGGCGCTTTGCAGCGTCGAACGCCATTCCTGATGGTAGTCCTCGCCCTCGCGCGGCAACAGCACAATGCGATAGCCGACCTCGATCAGCCGGGCCATGTTCTCGGCTCGCTCAAGATAGCGCGATAGCCAGAAGAGATCGTTCGCGGTTCGTCCTAGCATTATCAGTCCTGAAGAACCCAGGTGTCTTTCGTGCCGCCGCCCTGGCTTGAATTGACGACCAGCGAACCATTCTTGAGAGCAACGCGCGTCAGGCCGCCCGGCACGAGGCGGACCCTGTCACCGACCAGAACGAACGGCCTCAAATCGAGATGGCGCGGCGCAACGTCCGAGTCGACCAGTGTCGGGCACGTCGAAAGGGCCAGCGTCGGCTGGGCTATGTAGTTCGACGGCTTTGCGAGGAGCTTGGCTCGGAATGCCTCAATCTCTTCACTCGAGGCCGACGGACCTATGAGCATGCCGTAGCCACCGGAGCCATGGACCTCTTTCACGACAAGCTCGGGCAAATGCTCCAGCACGTACTTCAGTTCCGATGGGTTGCGGCAATTGTGCGTCGGCACGTTCTGCAGGATCGGCGGCGTGCCGGTATAGAAGCGGACGATCTCCGGAATATAGCAGTAGATCGACTTGTCATCGGCGATGCCGGCACCCGGCGCGTTGACGATCGTAACGCGGCCGCTGCGGTATGCATCGATGAGACCGGGCACGCCGAGCATCGACGTGCGGTCGAACACCAGCGGATCGAGAAAATCGTCGTCGATGCGTCGGTAGAGGACGTCAATCCTCTGCAGACCCTGCGTCGTCTTCATGTGCAGGGAGCCGTCGATGACGACGAGATCGCTGCCTTCGACGAGCTCGATGCCCATCTGATCGGCGAGGAAGGAGTGTTCGAAATAGGCGCTGTTGTAGAGGCCGGGAGTGAGCAGCGCGAGCACCGGGTCGCCATCGAGACCACGCGGCGCGACACTTTCAAGCGTCTCGCGTAGATTGTCGGGATAATTCTCGACCGGCGCCACGCGATTCTTGACGAATAGGTCGGGGAACATGTGCATCATCGTCTCCCAATTCTCCAGCATGTAGGAGACGCCGGAGGGCGTACGGGAGTTGTCTTCGAGCACGAAGAATTCGTTCTCGCCGGTGCGCACGATGTCGATGCCGACGATATGGGAGTAGATGCCCAACGGCGGGTCGACGCCAATCATCTCGGGAACGAAGGCGCTATTCTGCACGACGAGCTCGGCCGGGATACGGCCAGCCTTGATGATCTCCTGGCGATGGTAGACGTCATACATGAAGGCATTGAGCGCGCGCACGCGCTGCTCGATGCCCGCCTGCAGCCGCCGCCACTCACCTGCCGCGATGATGCGGGGCACGATATCGAACGGAATGAGCCGCTCGGCCGCCTCGCCGTCCCCGTAGACTGCAAATGTGATGCCGGTGCGCCTGAACAGCGCCTCTGCTTCGGTGCGCTTCCTGACGAGATCCTCGATGCGCTGACATGCGAGCCATTCGGCAATCTGCCGATATGGCTCACGCACCTCGCCCCCGAAGCCGTGCATCTCGTCGTAAGCTTGACCCATGCACCCCTCGTCCACCACTATACCCGCCTAAGTCATAGGCAAACCGCGGGCCAGAACAACAACTCCTTTTACGAATTGAACTTTTAGATAGCGGCGCAGCGCCGACGCGCCCGACAAGGCATCATGTGCCTAAACTAAAGGCAAAAAAAGAGAGCACTTCCGAAGCTACCCGGGAGCGCCCCCAAATTGTCATCGTAACACTAGAACAGGCCTTCGATCTGGCCCTTATCGTTCAGCCGGATGGTATCGGCCGACGGGATCTTCGGCAGACCGGGCATGGTCATGATCTCGCCGGTAATGACCACGACGAACTCGGCACCAGCTGACAGGCGCAGTTCGCGCACCGGAACGATGTGGCCGGTCGGTGCGCCGCGCTTGGCGGGATCGGTCGAAAACGAGTACTGGGTCTTCGCCATGCAGACCGGCAGATGACCGAAGCCCATAAACTCCAGCTCCTTGAAGCGAGTTTCGACGGAGCTGTCGCACGAGATGTCCGCGGCGCCGTAGATCTCGGTGGCGATGGTGCGCACCTTATCGCGCAGCGGCATTTGGTCGGGATAGAGCGGCTTGAAGGCGGACTTGCTGGAGGCGCACACGTTGACTATATGGTGGGCGAGCGCTTCGGTGCCCCGGCCGCCGTCGGCCCAGTGCGTGCACAGGAACGCCTTGGTGCCCATGCTATCCGCGGCCTTCATGACTTCGGCGATCTCAGCATCCGTATCGGTGATGAAGCGGTTAACCGCAACGACGGCAGGCACGCCAAATTTGTTGACGTTCTCGATATGGCGCTTGAGGTTCTCGCAGCCCTTGGCGACGGCCGCCACGTTTTCAGCCTTAAGGTCGTCCTTTGCAATGCCACCGTGCATTTTGAGCGCGCGCACCGTTGCTACGATGACCGCCGCTGATGGTGCGAGACCGGCCTTGCGACACTTGATGTCAAAGAACTTCTCGGCGCCGAGGTCGGCGCCGAATCCAGCTTCCGTCACTACGAAGTCGGCGAGCTTCAGCGCGGTCTTGGTTGCCAGCACCGAGTTGCAGCCGTGGGCGATGTTGGCGAACGGGCCACCGTGGATGAAGACGGGGTTGTTCTCGAGCGTCTGCACCAGGTTCGGCATCAGCGCATCCTTCAGCAGCACGGTCATCGCGCCGTCACCCTTCACATCGCGCGCGCGCACTGGCTTCTTGTCGCGCGTATAGCCGATGATGATGTTGCCGAGGCGTTTCTCGAGGTCTTTCAGGTCGCCCGAGAGGCACAGGATCGCCATGACTTCGGAGGCAACCGTGATGTCGAAGCCATCCTCGCGCGGAAAGCCGTTCGAAACGCCGCCGAGAGAATTGACGATCGATCGCAGCGCACGATCGTTCATGTCCATGACGCGGCGCCACTCGACGCGGCGGCTGTCGATGCCCAGCGAATTACCCCAGTAGATGTGATTGTCGATCAACGCCGACAGCAGGTTGTGTGCGCTGGTGATGGCGTGGAAGTCGCCAGTGAAATGAAGATTGATGTCCTCCATCGGCACGACCTGGGCATAGCCGCCGCCTGCCGCGCCGCCCTTGACGCCGAAGCACGGCCCGAGCGAGGGCTCGCGCAGCGCCATGATAGCTTTCTTGCCGATGCGGTTAAGTCCGTCGCCGAGGCCGACGGTTGTCGTCGTCTTGCCCTCGCCGGCTGGCGTCGGGTTGATGGCGGTGACGAGGATCAGCTTGCCGTCCGGCTTGGACTTCAGGCTATCGATGAATTCCGCCGTGACCTTGGCCTTTGTCGGGCCGTACTGGAGAAGCGCGTCAGCGGGTATTCCGACCTTTGCCGCGACCTCGGCGATCGGGCGCATTTTAGCTTCGCGTGCAACTTCGATGTCGGACTTGACCACAGCGCGTATCCTTCCCCTCGTGAGCTTTTCTATGGCAGCCAGACCTTGAAGCGGTCCGGCTTGCTGAGTGTTTGTCGGCCGCTGGATATTGGCCGTTTCGACTGCCCGCGCCAAGTGACTTGATGAGGCAATGACAGGATGCCGCGATGCAACATCGCAGGTGGCAGCGGGTGTTTGCCGGTCGGAAAGGGAACGACCTACCCTGTTAGGCGGGATCGGTTTCACCATGCGGCGCACTGAGTTCGCTCGCTGTGAAAGGACGCCAGAAGACGCACATGTCCTAGCGCTCGCGGAAGGCCTTGACGATCTGGTCCTCGAGGGGCTTCAGCAGATAGCTCATGGCCGTGCGATCGCGGGTTCTGATCTGCACGTCCGCTGGCATTCCAGGCAACAGCTTCTGCCCGCCGAGGCGTTTGACTTCGCTGTCGGGCAGTTCGACCCGTGCGGTGTAGAATACCTCACCAGTCTGCTGGTTCTGCGTGACGTTGGCCGATATGCCAACGACTTTCGCCTCCAGCTCCGGAGTCGACCGGTGATCAAATGTGCCGAAGCGGATCATCGCCGGCTGCCCCTTGAAGATCTGATCGATGTCCTGCGGCGCGATCTTGGCCTCGATGACGAGCTTGTCACTGTCGGGAACGATCAGCATGATCGGCTCGCCGGGATTGACCACACCGCCCACGGTATGGACATTGAGCTGATGCACGATACCATCCTGCGGGGCGCGCAGATCGATACGCGCCAGCTGATCGTTGGCAGCCGTGCGGCGCTCGACGTATTCGGCCTGCTTGGTCTGCGTCTCGCGTAGGTCGGTTGCGACTTCTGTTTTCAGCTCCTGATCGATGCGCAGGATTTGCAGCTCGATCTCGGAAATCTTGCCCTTGGTCGAGGCGGCTGCGGCCTGCAGCTGGCCGTTCTCTCCTTCGAGCCGCGCCACCTCGCGCCGCATCGACGTCATCTTCTCGGTTCGGACGAGCTTCTGGTTCTCGAGAGTTTCAAGACCCTCAAGCTCTTTGGCGATAAGTTCAAGCTCGCGCCGCTTGGCGTCGATCTGGGCGTTTATCCCGCTGTACTCCTCGTCGAGCTGCGAGATTCTTTCCCGCAACTGGGCTTTCTGCCCCACACGGATCTTCACGCGGCTCTCAAACAGGTTCGTCTCGCCCGCGATGATTTCGGCCACCTCGGGCTCACTGGCTCGCATCTTCAGCGATTGGGGTATGACGATCTCGGCTGTGTCATCTCGCTCGGCTTTCAGTCTGGCTTCACGCGCAGACAGCTGATCGAGCTGCTTTGTGACCATCTGCAGGTTGGCCCGCGTCACCGTTTCATCGAGACGCAGCAGAAGGTCATTGGCTCGGACCCTGTCACCGTTCTTGACCAGAATCTGACCTACGACGCCGCCGGTCGGGTGCTGCACCTTTTTTTCGCTGCTTTCGACGACGACCATTCCGTGCGCAACGACGGCGCCGGCAATGTGCGTTGTCGCCGCCCAGACGCCGAACCCGCCAACCATCAGAAATCGTCACGAGCAGGCCGCCGAACATATATGGCGCAATCTGGACGTTGCGGCTGAGGGGCGATTTCTTTGGACTTGTCATATCCCTACGAAGCCCCACCCGGTACATCGGCAACGATCTTCAGGCCCTGCATCGCAAGCGCCGGCGCACCGCCGGATTGCGCAACGGCCGTATGCGGCAAGGGCGGCGGGGTCGATGGAACCACGGCCGGCTGCAGCAGCTTGCGGAGAACTTCTTCCTTCGGCCCGAACGCCTGAACCTGGCCGCCAGAAATCGCCAGCACCTTGTCGACGCCGGCAAGTGCCGACGGACGATGCGCGATGACCACGACGATGCCTCGGCGCTGGCGCACCGAACGGATGGCCTCCGTCAACGCCGAGTCGCCGGCTGCATCGAGGTTGGAATTTGGTTCATCGAGGACCACGAGAAATGGGTCGCGATACATGGCACGTGCGAGCGCGATGCGCTGCCGCTGGCCGGCAGACAAGCCCTTGCCGCCTTCTCCGATCTCCGTCTGATAGCCTTTAGGCAGATGGACGATCATGTCATGCACGCCGGCAGTCTTAGCGGCGGCCACAATCGCCTCGCTTGAGGGCTCATTGTCGAAGCGCGAAATGTTCTCGGCGACCGTTCCCTCGAACAGTTCGATGTCTTGCGGCAGATAACCGATGTGCCGGCCCAGCGCATGCGGCGCCCACTGGTCGAGCGCCGCGCCGTCGAGGCGCACGTTGCCGCCCATCCGAATCGGCTGCCAGACGCCGACGAGGGCGCGTGCCAAAGTCGACTTGCCCGAGGCGCTCGGTCCTATGATGCCCAGACCATCGCCGGCCTGCAGCGTGAAATTGACATTCTGGATCGTGGGCCGCGCCTCGCCGGGCGGAGCGACTGCCAGTCCTTGGATGGCCAGCGAGTTGACCGGAGCCGGCAGGTCCAGGACCTCGCCCTCTTCCTGCGCCAGGGCGCGGAACAGATCGACGAGCCGGCGATGGGCTTGGCGTGCGGCGACGAACGGTCGCCAGTGAGCAATCGACGTTTCGATCGGCGCCAAAGCGCGAGACATGATGATCGACGACGCGATGATGGTCCCGGCGGAAACGTCGCCGTGTATGACGAGATAGGCGCCAAGTCCAAGAATGCCCGACTGAAGGAACAGGCGCAGCACCTTGGAGAACGCGCCGATACCTCCAGCCGCATCCGTAGACTTCAACTGGTCGTTCAGATGCCGGGCGTTGAGTTCTTCCCAGCGCTGGCTCATGCGGGGCCCAAACCCCATGGCGCGGATCACCTCCGCGTTGCGCCGCGCCGTCTCGCCGAATTGCAGACGGCGCGAACCGCTTGCCGAAGCTGCCTTCATCGGCGCCGACGTTCGGATGTCGGTCAGCAGGGTCAGGCAGACGAGCAGAAGCGCGCCGACGAGTGCGAACAGCCCAAGCAACGGGTGAAGGAGAAACACCACTCCGAGATACAGGGGTACCCACGGCAAATCGAAAAGCGCGGTCGGGCCCATGCTCGACAGGAAGGAGCGGATGGAGTCGAGGTCGCGGACCGGCTGTAGTCCGTCACCGCCCTGCCGGGTGCGTAGCGGCAGGATCTGGATAGCGCTGAAAACCTTGTCGCGGACCTCGTTGTCGATCCTCATGCCGACGCGGCTCATGATGCGGACCCGGAAAAAGTCCAACAGACCGTTGGCGATGTAGAAGCCGGCCATCAGGACCGACAGGCCAACAAGGGTCGGCACGCTGCGCGACGGCAGCACCCGATCATACACCTGCAGCATGTAAAAGGAGCCGGTGAGGGCTAGGAGGTTGATGACACCGGAGAAGAGGCCGACGCCTACAAAGATCCGGTAAGAGCGGCGAACAGCAACTTCGATCGGCCCAACCTTGGCCTGCAAACTTTCTCTGGCGGTAGTTCGCATCATCTACTCTACACACTAAAACGCGGGTGGCCTGGGTCAGATCGACTCCGCTAACGTTACCTTGATTTCCGAGGTTGGTAGCCTCAACAAAGACAATCAATGGCGCGAGTTTCGCGCGGATTACTGCCAGTTGACAACACTCGAATTAAGGAACGTTGAAAGGGCTCAGGCGGTCGACCCGTCCTGGGCAGCCAATTCGAGGCGGCCGACGACCGGCTTGCCGTCCGCACCGCGGGCACGCATCTTGGGGGCGATCCTTGAATACCGTCTTCGTCAACTGCTGGAGCAGTCCGCCGACGACGTTGGGCTCCCCGATAGCTGAAACGATCCAGGGAATGTCACCCGAGCGCCAGTCGGCCGGCTTCAACTGAGCCAGCTTGTCGACCGTCTGCGACAGCCGCTGATCGACCTCCTCCGAGACCATCGCCCACAACACGGTAGCCACCGGCGTCACCATCCCCGTATCCTTGGACTGGGCATCGGCTACCGCGAACTGCCCGCTCATGAGGGCAGGCGCAACCATCCACTCCAGATCCTGTATGGGCCTCTGGCGGTCGGCCGTCGACCACATGAGCAGCGTCACGATTTCTCCGAAGTACGCAGCAACCTGCTTGGCGAGACACTCTTGCGGGCCTCGTCGGGGCTGAGACCCGCGCCCGCGGAAGCGGGCGACTGCTCGGGGGGCGGGGGCTTGTTGCCGAGCATCAAGGCGAAACTCCGATATTCTCGGTGCCTATGTTGTATATCAAAAAGATATTACACCTGACCCTGCTGCGTCAGCCGCCGCAGGAAAGTTCAGCGCACGGTGGATACACAATCGCTCTTGCCGCAATTGGCCGCAGGGATGAGAACTCCGGTCTTGCATCGATTTTTGTTACCCCGGCATCGGCCACCGCAGCACCCGGCCGCAAAAAGCTACATGTTTCCTTTACCATGGACCGGCCTAATGGCTGAAAATGTATTGAGGTCCGCGTGAAGAATGTCGCGTGGAAGGAGGAGTGCTAAGCTAATGAGCGGCACGATCGAGCTCGATGACTATCTCGATCGATGGACCCAGGGACTGGCGGATCGGATCGCGATCGCCGAAACAGTCCGGGCCGTGGTGTCGGCATGCGCCGACATCCAGGCGCTGGTCGCGCGCGGCCCTCTCGAAGGCGCCATGTGCACGCCGACTGGGCGTACAAGCGGCGTCGATCCCCAGAAGAAGATCGACGTCGACGCCAATGATCTGATCGTCGCCGCTCTCGCCAAGGCCCCGGTCGCCGCGTTGCTGTCGGAAGAACTGGAACAACCGTTGCAGTTTACGCCGGATGCTCCCCTGGCCGTTGCCGTCGATCCCATCGACGGTTCCTCCAACACCGACGTGAACGTGTCGATCGGTTCCATCTTTTCAATACTCCCTGTGGTGGCGGGTAACGCTGCAGCGAGCTTCCTTCAGCCGGGCCAGAAACAAGTCGCCGCCGGCTTCACGGTGTACGGCCCTTTCACGGCGCTCGTCCTGACGTTGGGCAATGGCACCCAGATCTTCACGCTCGATCCCGCCACGCGGCGCTTCCGCCGCACGACAATCGGGGCTGACATTCCACCGGTGACGGCCGAGTACGCGATCAATAGCTCGAACTACCGTCACTGGGACGAGTTGTACCGCATCTACCTCGATGACCTGATGCGCGGCCGTGAAGGTCCGCGCGGCAAGGACTTCAACATGCGCTGGACCGCTTCACCGGTTTCCGACCTGTTCCGGATACTGTCGCGCGGGGGCATATTCCTTTATCCGGGCGACGTCCGCGACGGCTACGGGCAGGGCCGCCTGCGCCTCATCTACGAAGCCAACCCGTTCGCTTGGCTGATCGAACAGGCCGGCGGATGCGCTTCGACCGGCACCGAGCGCGTGCTCGACGTCATCCCGTGTTCACCCCACCAGCGCACGCCGATCATTGCCGGGTCGCGCGCGGAGGTGGAATACCTGATCCGCCTGCTCGGCGAACCGCACGGCGCCGGCGAGCGCTCACCTTTGTTCAACCGCCGCGGACTGTTTCGCAACTGACCTTGTCACGGACCGCAAACTTTCTAAGGACCACGGACGCATGTCAGCCAAGCACCCCATCATCTCGGTGACCGGCTCCTCTGGAGCCGGAACGACATCGGTCCGGCGCACGTTCGAGCAGATCTTTCGGCGTGAGAACATTAATGCCGCGTTCCTGGAGGGCGACGCGTTCCACCGCCACGACCGCGCCGAGATGCAGCAGGCGATGATCGACGCCGGCAAGAACGGCAATCCGCACTTTAGCCACTTCGGCGTCGCGGCCAATCTGCTGGCCGAACTCGAGCAGGCGTTCAAGTCCTATGGCGATATCGGAATAGCGCGCAGCCGCCACTACATCCATGACGACGCCGAGGCCGAGATCTATGGGGGCGCACCCGGCACGTTCACGGCCTGGGAAGATGTTCCCTACGGCACCGACCTGCTGTTCTACGAGGGACTTCACGGAGCGACGATCACCGACAAGGTGAACGTCGCGCGCTTCGCCGATCTCAAGATCGGCGTCGTTCCGGTGCTGAACCTCGAATGGATCCAGAAGATCCACCGCGACAAGGCCACCCGCGGCTACTCTACGGAAGCGGTTACGGATACGATCCTGCGGCGCATGCCCGATTATGTCCGCTACATCTGTCCGCAGTTCACCGAGACGGACATCAACTTCCAGCGCATCCCCACGGTCGACACGTCCAATCCTTTCGTGGCGCGGTGGATCCCCACGCCGGACGAGTCGATGGTGGTCATCCGCTTCAAGTCGCCCCGCAATATCGACTTTTCCTACCTCTGCTCGATGATCCACGACAGCTTCATGTCTCGAGCGAACTCGATCGTCATCCCCGGCAGCAAACTCGATCTTGCCATGCAGCTCATACTGACACCGATGATCCTGCAACTCATCGAGCGCAAGCGCCGAACGTTTTTTTGAAGGCGAACCTGCGTTTGCCGTGACTAAGAGACCCGCGCGGCTTGCCCCTTCCGGCGCTGGCGTGTAGGCGTCTGGCTGACTGGTGAGACCGCCGGTGGACCACTTCGAGGAGACCGCCATGTGCCGGCCCATTGTGATTGCCCCATCGATCCTGTCGGCCGACTTTGCGCGGCTGGGTGAAGAAGTGCGGGCGATCGACGAAGCCGGCGCCGACTGGATCCATCTCGACGTCATGGACGGGCACTTCGTCCCGAACATCACATTCGGGCCGCCAGTGGTGAAGGCGATCCGCGGCGCATCGAAAAAGGTATTCGATTGCCACCTGATGATCGCGCCGTGCGACCCCTATCTCGCCGCCTTCGCGGAAGCCGGAGCCGATATCATCACGGTGCATGCCGAGGCCGGACCCCACCTCGACAGGTCCCTGCAGACGATCAGAGCCCTGGGAAAGAAGGCTGGCGTTTCAATCAATCCAGCGACGCCGGAATGCGTTGTCGAGCATGTGCTTGACCGGCTCGACCTGATCCTGTTCATGACCGTCAACCCAGGCTTCGGCGGCCAGGCCTTCATCCCCGCGGTTGTCGAAAAGATCCGCCGGACCAAGGCACTGATCGGGAACCGCCCAATCGACATCGAGGTCGACGGCGGCATCACGCCTCAAACCGCGCTGCTTGTCGCGGCGGCCGGCGCCAATGTACTTGTTGCGGGATCGTCAGTTTTCCAGGGCGGGGGGGGAGAGGCATATGCCCGGAACATCTCGACACTCAGAGAAGCAGCAGGAAAATCGACGGCAAATTCAGCCAAGAAGCTGTAAAATCTCTGGCTCAGAAGTTGTTGAGCAGAATAAAAAGTCCTACTCCGACTGCCGGACCGAGGACTGTAATCGCCACAAGCATTAAAAACGATCTACCCACCATAACACTACCCCGCACT
Source organism: uncultured Alphaproteobacteria bacterium (assembly GCA_963750715.1). Lineage (GTDB taxonomy): Bacteria > Pseudomonadota > Alphaproteobacteria > Rhizobiales > Hyphomicrobiaceae > JAGVSR01. The sequence goes on from CAVVRP010000008.1 coordinate 134,352, forward strand.
CCGGTACGCGACCGTACTAAAACACCGCGCACGAAGCCCTTACCCTTCGTATGCGCAATGCTTGCCCCACCTGAGGCGCTAACGTTCGGACTTTCCTCAAAGATCGAACATCAAGTGATAAGAATACAATAAAAAAAGAAACTTGGCACGATTAGGCCGATTGTGGTCATAATGTGATCTCGCATGTGCGAATGTGATGATGCATTGCGGTATTCTTTGATCGAACATGACACTTTTGTCTTGTTTCGCAAGGAGTTGCGCAATCATTCGAACACCAATGCGCCGTGCTGCTTGCCGCCTTCTGCCAGTGCCAGTGTTACAATTCATACGAATATCAATTAATCGATTGTCTGATCAGTGTGCGCAATTCCAGCAGTGCCCGCGTCGGCGCGGCTGAGCTGCTCACCGCACGTCAAACAATTTCAGCTGCCGCTCGTCCTGCCCCTTGGTCTCGTGCGCCAGTTGTTCGATGCGATCGAACGGCACCTGCTCGGCCTCGATCAGAGACCGTTGCGCCTTCATCGAGCGGACGAGACCTTCCTGCACCAGATGGAATTCGCCAACGGTCTGATGCGGCAGCACGGCCGCCGGATCGAGCCCGCTTTCGCTCTGGAAAGCAGCTTTGAGCTTGCGCAGAGCCGTGTCTTCCCTGACGCGCCCGATGAACCAGCTCGTGATCTGGTCGCGGCTCTTGTAGTCGAGGTCGCCCGGCGACTGCGTCGCGAGCAGGAGGCCGAGGCCAGCAGAACGGGCACGCTTCAACAGGCTCTGCAGTGGCTCAGCGGTCGCCGGCTTGGAGTTGGCGGGAATGTAGAGGTCGGCTTCGTCGAACATAACGACGGCCTGCAATTCGTCGTTCGGGTTGCGCTGGCAGAAACGCAGCGCTTCGGACAGGAACTGCGATACCCAGAACAGGATGTTCTCGTTGTCGCCGAGGAAGCCCGTGTAGATGATTGAAAGGCGCGTACGCCCATCGCGAGCGAATGGACCGAGCCCGAGAAGGCTGTCCATTCGCAACGGCTCTCCGCCGCCCTCGAAAAGAGCGGCATTGCGGTGGCGCAGGGAGTTCGAGCTGGGCGACGAGATCGCGCCGAATTTTCCCTGAAGGGTCCATGCGCTGAGTGAGGTCTGTCAGCTCCGGGTCTTCGTCTTCGAGCAGCATGATGAGGTCGGCGAGCGTGACTTCGCGGCTGTGGCGCGATCCCAGGATGCGCAAGGCGACCGACAACGTGCCGGACTGCTTCTGATGGGTCGCGGAATTCTTCAGATGCAGCATGTCGCCGAGCGCCGCGGCTGAAAGGTTCGCCAGCAGCTGCTGCTCGTGGTCGGGCAGTTCGTTGATGCCATTCGGCAGCAGCGTGATCGAAATCGGCCGGCCCGAAGAGCGGCCCGGCGTATAGACGGCAACGTCGATCGCGTCGGCCAGCTTTTCGCGTTCGCCGCGCCGCTCCGTGAACTCGCTTTCGTTGGCGCGCCATACGTCCGGATTGGCGTAGGAACACAGGTCGCCCTTACGATCGATTAGGACCGCGGGGATGCCCTTCAACAATAACTGCTCGATAATGCAGAGCGCGAGTGTCGTCTTGCCCGAACCCGAGCCGCCGAGCACCGCGCCGTGGCGCTTCAGGACGTTCATGTTGAGTGTAATGGGCTTTGCCCGAGCGCCGATCTGGCGGCCCGCCAGGATGCTCGTGCCCGAACTGCCGTTCTCATCGAGGATCACGGACAGGGGAAGCTCGTCGTCGTTCGCCGGCAGCGGCTCGGGCGAGTCGTCGCCCCAGGCACTGGCCCACGGCGTCGACGGCCCCGGTGGAATGGAGTTCGGCTCACCGGTTTCGGACCTGGGCAAGGGACCGGCCGCGGATGGCGCTTCGGTTTCCGCCGGCAGAGCAAGCGGCATCGCTCGGGCGGCAACCGCGTCATTAGCGACCTTGGGCAGCGACCGGCCGAGCAGATCAAGGCGAAGGAGCTGGATGACTGGGATCAGGTTCGACAGCAGCTTGGAACTCTCGAACCAGGCACCGAAGCCGGGGTCATGGCGGTGATGCGCGTGGAACTCGCGAACGGTCATCATCCGCTCCCACTCGGGGATGGGAACGAGCAACGGGCGGCCGCCGCCTTCCCGGAATTTGCGCATGGCCTGCGCCGTCTGGTTCTTGCCGTTCGGCGGGAAGTCCGACGCGCGGAGCATGAAGCAGGCCTTGCCCGCCATCGAATTCAAAGCCTTGTCGAGCTGGCGCTTCAACCCGCCGCCCTGCGTCTTGCGATTGCACAGAAAAACACGCGCTTCGCTGGTGAGGCCGCTCTTGGAGTGGCGCAATGCCAGGTCGAAGGCCGGCAGATCGTCAGCAATCTCGAGCCGCTCTATGGCGATGCGGACACCGCCGTCCCATTCTTCCTTGGCCAACAGCAGCGCGGCCGTCAGCACGTCGAGAAGCTCAGCGTCATCGGAGGGGATCTCGGCTTCCGAAGCGTTCTGGAAACGCTCCCAGGTCTCGCGATAATCGATCGCCAAGACACCGCCGCCACTGCTCGGATCCGACGTGTCGCCGCCGCCGAAGATCCCTCCGAGCACCGACGCCAGCGTCGACGTCCAGCCATGCTCGTTCTCGCGTTCCTCTGGCTCGGGATTGGTCTTTTCACGCAATCGGCTCTGGGCGTGTTCGAGCAACCGTCGCGTCGAAAGACCGCCGAACTCTTCGAAGAACTGGGGCCCGAAGAATTGAGCAGGATCGGGGAAACTCAGGCCCCCACCCGACGTTTCGGCCTCGTGTTCGAGCCGCTTGGCGATGATCCGGCGCGCCTCGTCGGGCGTGCGGCTTTCCAGCAGCGCGACAGGCCCGGCCTTCTCGATGCGGTCGATGTAGGACTGGGCCAGAACGCAGCGCACCTGACCATAGAAGTCCTCCAGGCACGAGATGATCACGATAGCGTTCGACAGACGGTTGGCAATCTGGATGAGATCGCGCACAGCCTTCTGAAAACGCTCCTCGGGGTTGTCGAAGAAGCGCAGATCCTCGACCTGGTCGATGGTGAAGACGAGCGCCGCGCGCTCAACCGTCCATATCAGCTTGCCAAGTGACGTGAAGATCTCGAACGCGCGATCCTCCCCAACGTTTGGATCGAGCGCGCCGACCGCCTGATGCGCCAGCGGCGTCAGCATGCGGCCGTGCAGGTACTGGCGGATACGCTGGTCGATGCGCGGATCGCGCCTCTCGAGATAGAGCAGAGCACGTACGATGTTGATGTCGAGTTCCTGGTCGGCGAACTTCGGCGCGGCGACGATGCCATCGGCAATCCGCAGCACGAGGCGGGCCAGATCGTCTTCGTCGAGGGCGGCGTCGCGAAGCTGATCGAGGTCCTTTTTGGCGAGAACCTCCGCATCCGTGACAAGTCGGTTCGTCAGCCGGGTCAGTGCGGTCTCACCGCCGTCGTCGGGACTATATGGCTTTTCCAGCGAATGAACGAGGCGGCGAAGATAGTAGTCGGCGTAGTTTGTCACATCCGGCGTCATCTGCGCGTAACCGAAGTAGGCTGATCCGTCGCGATGCGTCGCAGTTCTCAAAGCCCGCAGAAGATGCGTCTTACCGGCACCTGACTGGCCGTGGAACAGAAGAATTCGAGCTTGCGTGGACGAACCGTTCGACGACCGCACGGCGTTGAGCAGGTCCTGGAACTTGCGGCGCGCCTTGGCGTGCACGCTTGCGACATCGACGGGATCGGCCCGCCAGATGTCGTCCTCCCAGGTGATGGAATGCTCGAAGGCCTGCGTCAGATGTTCTGCAGCTTCAGCCTTCACCGCGTCCTGATGCATCAATCGACTTTCCTAACGAGACTCGGAAGACCAAGGGCATAACAACAGCCCGCGTGTTGTTCACGCCGCTGCCAGCACGCCGAATTCAGTTAATCGACACGCACGAAATGCCAGACCGTGTTCTTGTAGAGTGTTGCTGATCGTTCGATCTCGGCGAGGCTCTTCTTGTCCTTCAGATCGGCGTTCGCGAGCGCGAGTGCGCCGCAACGGTGCGCTTCGGCCAGCATGCATTTGAACTCGATCTCGCTCAAACCCCAGGCGGCATGACTTTCCCGAATCGCTTCCCATACTTGGCTGATATAGGCCTTTCGATTGCCTGGCCAGCCTTGCGCCAACGGTTCGGCCGTCTCGCGCACGGTATCGGCGAAACTCTCGATGCCGGGCCGAACGAATGGCGACTGGCGTTGCGGCGGCTCGGCATCGTTGGCGGCTGGAGCAAGAGCGGCTTGCGGCGCCTTTGCGGTTGGGGCCGGCACCTGAGAGGACACGGCGCGCGAATGCGATTCCAGCAGGCGCGTCCCCAGCATCTTCAGGATGGCGGCGCGCAGTGCATCCGCGTCAGCCTGCACCGCATCGACGTACTCGGCCGCCAGATATGCGATCAGCTTGGTGTCGGTCCCGAAATCCCGCGGAGCTTTCGACAATTGCCCAGCGAGCAGCCGGCCAGCCTTCGACGACAAACTCGAACCCTTGCCAAAGCCGGCCTGGATCTTGTTGCCGAAGGCGCGCTCCAGCGCCACCATGGCCAACTGCGCCCGCAGTTTGGCGGGCGCAGTGTTCTTCTTGCCCTTAAGACCGAATGCCTGTTGCACGATCAATGTGCGCAAGCCATCGTGCGTGGCCAGCGCCTTGAGGCGTCCACCGCCCGTCGCCTCCATCCCGAGCCCCCTGGCAATGAGGGTGGTGTCCCGTTGCTCCTGCCACTCGCGGCCGGCGACCTCGCTGGTTCGCAGAAAACGTGCCGCGGCGGCAACACCGGTCTGGGTGGCGGTAAGTCGACCCCGGCTTTCCGTTGCCCAACCGGCTGCCAGGATAGCCGACATCGCGTCCTCGGCGGCGCTTCGCCACTCGGCCGGAGAGAGCTTATGCGAGACGATCGGGGCGAGGTCTCTGACGACTTCGGCGCGCGTTGCGCCGCCCTCGCAGACGACACGGCTCATTAACAGCCCATCGAGCGCGCTCGCGTCTGCGTCGCGAGCGCTGCAAAGGCGCGCGTCACGGGCATTCGCAGGCATGGGTCTGGGCCTCCCTCATGCGGATAGCGTGAACGTGCAACCGCCCACGGGCGGCAGCGCTCGATCGGCACAGCTGCCGGACGCACGAATCACTCCGGGGAACAGCCGCGACTTTGCGGCAAACTGCACGGGCTTTAAAGGCCTACCGGCAGGCAAGCGTCGCGCAGCCCGCTTGGATGCGGCACACGCGCCACGACTGGCCTGACGGACCGGGCCCGGCTTTTGTCGCGACGCCGCCCAATTGGCGTCAACTTCATGAGGACAAATGATAATGCGATGGGCGAAGTATTCTTCGCTGTCTGACAGTGCGGGTCTCGACTGGTCCGGTCCCGGAGTTTCCGATTCGGGGCAGGAAAATGCAGGTTGTTAGCATTAACGGCGAGTTAACGGGTCTCTGCCATGCTCGTTCACAGTATCCGCGCGTCATTTGGCGGGAGTAGAAGAATGTATCGCGTCGCGCTCCTGGCGGGGCTCGCCATGTCAATGGCAGCTTGCAGCCTCAACTCGAATTCCATCTCGTCGGGCTTCACCGAAAGCTCCTCGTCGACCGCATCGATCAACTCAAAACGGCAAGCGACGAGCGCACTCGGCGGCGAACCGTCGGTCGATCGCACCCGCGTTGCCGGCCAGCAGATGGCCCGCCTCGACGACCGTGCCCCGGCGGGCACCTATGAGAAAGCTCCGGCCGGCGCATTGGCCGACCGCGACTACTCCTCGACCGCGCTCAATCCGGAATTGGCGCGCGACATCATCAATCAGTACCGCCGCGAGCACAAACTGAAGCCACTGAAGCTCAACACCGAATTGACCGAAGCCGCCAAGGGCCACTCGCGCGATCTCGCTAAATGGGACCGCATCTCGCACTACGGCTCCGACGGCTCGAACCCCTGGGACCGCGTCAAACGCACGGGCTATCGGGCGCGACTAGCAGCCGAGAACGTCGGCACCGGCCAGGTCAGCTTCGAGGAAGTCATGAAGGGCTGGAAGGAAAGTCCTGGTCATAACAAGAACCTGCTGCTCAGCGATGGCTCAGAGATGGGCCTCGCGCTGGTGCAGGATCCCAAGACGGAGTTCAAGTCGTTCTGGACGCTGGTGATCGGCACGCCAATGTGAGGCGCGGGCCTCAGCGCTTCGACAGGTTCTGCCAGCTGCCGAGATATTCCACCGGCCGGAACGACGAACGGAACAGGAAGCCCACCACCAGAATGCCCATCACGGTGTAGCCGCTCTCGACAGTCGCTGAAACGGCAGCGCGTGCAGCAGAGACCACGCCGGTGCGCCCGATCTTGCTACCTTGTTTGGCCGCCGCGGGCGGCTCAGTTCTGGTTAAGCCGTCCAACCTCGCGCTTGCGGACGAGTTCTGCCACGCCGGCCCAGGCCCAAGTACGGCCAGCGTCGCCCTTCTGGCTGTGCACGCTGGCGAAGAACTCTGCAACCTCCGCCGCATGGCAGCCGTGGCGTCCTTCCAGAATCGCGGCCATCGTCTCGACATCGCGCGGGGTCGGGGTGACGTCTTCGTCGGGGTGCCAAAGGAGTGCCATATGCGTACCTCGTATTTCTTAATGTCCCACGAACGCAAGATGAGCACCAAACCGGATGCGTCATTGCGGGACAGCGAACGCGCGAGTGACGATGCGTTAACGGCCTTGGCGGCCGTAGCTGCCGCGCAATTGCACGATTGGATCGGGATAAAACGCTGCGATCAGTCGTTGGCGGCCGGCGTTTTTGCAGCGGGCGCGGTTTTCGGCTCGGCCCCAGCGGTTCCCGAGCCTTCGGCGGCATCCTGTACCGCGGCTTTTTTCTGTTTCTTTTTGGGCTGCTCGTCGGCCGAGGCCGGCGAATGGCCAGACGTCGCCGGCTTGACTTTCGCTGCTGCATCGACCGAAACCGAGCCGGGGTCCGTCTTGGCCGCGACGAGCGCTTTGTTCTTCGACTTGGGCACCGCATTTAGCGCCTTGATGCGGGCCTTGCGGGCAGCGACTTCCGGGTTGCCGCGGCCGGTGCCGCATTCCCACGACAGCACCGACGCCCGCATGCTCTGGACGCGCCGCGCATTTGGTGAGATCGGGACATTATCGATCGTTTCGGTATTGAACATTTGCTTCCAGCTCTGGTTCTGGAAGCCATGCTCGAGCAGGCTCGCGGCCCGGATGGTGCGGTCTTGACCGGTTGGCTCGCCGAGCACCACCGCCATCAGCTTGCGGCCGTCGCGGGTGGCGCTGGCAATAACGTTGAATCCGGAGTCGCAGATGAAGCCCGTCTTCATGCCGTCGGCGCCGGGGAAGGACTTCAGCAATGCGTTGTGGGAGCCGAGCCGCATCTTGCCGATGCGCATGTCGGACATGGACCAGTACGATGAATACTCTGGAAACTCCTTGAGAACGGCGCGGGCGAGCTTCGCCAGATCGCGCGCCGTCGTCACTTGCTGGATGGCGGGCAACCCATTTGGATTGGAAAACGTGGTTCGCGACATGCCGAGGCGCTGCGCGGTGCGGTTCATGCGGGCGACGAATTCCGCCTCGCTGCCGTCCACTGCCTCCGCAAGCATCACGGCGACGTCGTTCGCCGACTTGATGATGAGAGCATGAAGGGCGGTCTCGACGGTCAGCTCGGCACCGACCGGCAGGCCGACCTTACTTGGCGGCTGAGCGAAGGCCCGGTCGCTGCAGGCAATCTTGGTGTCGAGCTTCACTCGCCCGTCGCGTATCGCTTCGAACGTCAGATAGGCTGTCAGAACCTTGGTGACGGAGGCGGGATGCCAGAGGTCGTCGATGTCCTCGCCGTACAGGATCTTGCCGTCGACCGGATCGAACAATAGCGCCGGTCCCGCCACAGCAGTACTACCGCCGAAGGCGGTCAGGACAAGCAGCATCGCAAACACGAGCCGGTATGGCATCAACAAAGCCTCGGTCGCTCCAGTTCAGGGGTTGGGTTAACATATATTCGCGACAAGCGGCAATCGCGGCGCGGAGGATGGCGAGGGCCTGTGGGAGTTGGGCCGCACGTCCGCAATCCGTAGGTGACACTCGTCGCATTACATCGCGCGCGGGTCGCCAAGATCCGGCTGGCGAGAGTGCGCCGCAATCAGAAAATGGTGCCCCAGGAGGGAATGCCCTATGCATGCCAAATCAAGACGTTAGCATTTCGTGGGAAACGGGGTACTCTTACAGAATTATGCGGCTTCTTGCCTTATAGTTTCCCACCTTGGATACGCGCTCTTTTACCCCACATCTCGCAGTGCGAGCCCTCCTCCCGGCGCCCGATTGACCAAGCCGACAGGCTCAGAAAGCCCGTTGGCGGTGACCATGTCGCATTCAAGGACAACGAGTACCCGCCGAAGCCGAAGCGTATGCGCTGGGTGACATATCGCCTGCTCCGGCACCGAACAAGCTATCGGCGAATGGAGCTCGGCGGATGTGCAACCAGCAGCCGGTGAAGCAGCGGGGCTCGCTTTTGTTGATGGCGCCCAGCGCCATCGTGTTGGCCTTCATGGGGCTTTCGCTGGCTATTACTGCGACCGGCACAACTCGGTTCGCCGTTGCCATGGGCTACCGTGCAGAGGTGGGTTATGCGGTGGGCGGGGTCTTTGACGTCGCCAAGGCCCTTCTACCCGTCGGGAGCGTCGGGGCGGGGAGGCCCGCCGCAGACCTCTGAGGTCATCAAGTTCAAGCATCTCGGTCGTTGGCTCGCATGTCCCCGACTTCGCCCGGGAGCGACTGCTGTGTGCGGCTGGAACGTCGCTCGGCGCTTCCGAATTGGGGGCAGCGAATGAGGCCTGGTGCGCGACTAGGCAGCAGCCAGGTGCTTCTTGCCCCGCATGTTCCATCGCGGCTAGGGCGGATTACGCTTCAAGAGAAGGCAGCGCGCTTCTACCGCACAACCATAGCTCTAAGGCTCTTTGGATTGTACGGCTGTCCGCGTCGTTGAGAAACCCAACCTTCGCTAGCCTGGCGCTGATCTGCCGATAGCTGAGTCTATCGCCCGTCTTGGGACTAGCCCTGCGAAGTCGCTTAGCCTCGGCAACGACATCGGGCCGGATCTCGGCGTGAGGCTTGCGCCCCTCGCACTTCCCCCGTTCCTTGCGTTGCCGCTCTCGCGCGTGCCGCAGCTTGGAGACCAGACGGGCCTTCTCATACTCGGCGAAGGCACCGGCGATGTGGCGCATCATCTTCCGCGTCGGGTCGTCGCTCGCCGTCAGGTCATCCCCCGAGGCCGTTAGCGGCCGCACCCCTCGACTGATCAGAAGGGTGATACCCAACTCCTGGGCCATCAGTTCACGAGCGAAGCGGCTGTCATCCTCGACGATGACGGTTCGCACCCCGTTGCCCTCGATCCGATCCAGAAGGGTCGCGAAGCCCGCGCGTGTCTCGATCGGGTTCGCTCCGGATACCGACGCATCGTAAAATTTCGGACGTGCGTCGAGCTGGGATCGACCACCTGGTCATGTCGTTGCTGGGAACAAACTTGTAGACTAATTTGCCCAATCGCCGGATTCAGGAAGGGGTTCCTCATCCGACCAAAACAGGCCACGCGTGGCCATTGGTTGCACGCCTTGCTAGCCCAGGAGAAAAACTATGGGCGCTTTGCTTTGGCTCGGCATGGCCGTCGGTCTGACATGCGGCTTGGCTCACGCGGTCTACGTGTTCAGCTGCGTCAACCGCGAGTTCGCAATGGTGGCACCCAGTAGCTCTCCTTGTGATTCTGGGTTCGATTGATCGTGTGCAGTCGCGAGACTAGGCGGCTAGATCCAAGGACCGGTCACTGCTTTCGCCGCGATGCAGTAGGGGTTGTAGGCTACAAGTAATGGCAACTGGGTCTTTCGACTGTGGTGTCGGGTTTCCGTTTGGGTGCCTGAGCCATGACGGCGGCTGATCCAATGCCAAAACGTTGCGATCCGGATTGTGGCGCTCGTTCTGCTAGCGGCTTGCAATCGCGTCGTGTCTGCGAGATAGGTGTTCATCGTTTTGTTCCTCTCCGTTGTTCGCTGGTCGGTGAGGAAACCCTAGTCAGCATCCGCAAAACACGCGGGACGACGAGCGCAAAAAATCCGTTAGATTGCGCAAAAAATGACTGACGAGAGACGAAAAACTCAGTCCGACGCGAAAAACCCGGTCGACCGAAGCCAGGTGGCTACGTCTGGTCCCATCAACTTGTCGATCCTCGGTGAATTTGCGGTTACGGGACCAGATGGGGTCCCTATCCAGATTGGCAGCAAGAAAAGCAGGGCATTGCTGGCGATTCTCCGCTCTGTCGCACGGGCAAACGGTAACCCGCGAGCGCCTAGCGAGCCTCCTTTGGGGCGACCATGGAGAGGAGCAAGCAAGGAACAGTCTGCGACAGTCCCTGGCCGTCTTAAGAAGGGAGCTTGGACCCTTTCTTTCTGAGGCGATCCAGACGCGGGACGATGTCGTCATGTTTCGGAAGGGGGCCGTTGACATCGACGCGGTGACAGTTTTGCGTAGCGTGGAACAAGAAGATATTTCCACCCTCCGCAGCGCAGCACTTTGCTGCGGCGGTGAACTTCTGGCAGATTTTTCGCTTCGCGATGAATCGTCTGAGGAATGGCTTGCGGCCGAACGCTCACGACTCAAGATCGCTACGCTGAAGTTATTTGATAAGCTGGTCGATCGAGAGGTCGGCGATGCACGTATTGACGCAGCTCAACGCCTGGTGGCGCTCGACAACTTGGAGAGAGTCGTCTCACCGGTCTCTCATGCGCGCCTATGTTTTGCAAGGCAACAGCGGCCTCGCTTTGAAGCAGTTCGATCTGTGTCGTACGCTTCTCCGAGATCGGCTCGGCGTCGAACCGTCTAATGAAACTCAGGAACTCCGCAAACAGATTGCCGGAGGCGAATATAGGCCTGACGATGATCCGCCTCCCGGCTTGGAACCCGCAAAGCAGCAGACTGAAAGTCGGCTTCCGTCCATCGCCGTTTTGCCGTTCGTGAATTTGAGCGCCGATCCGAAGCAGGACTACATCGGTGACGGCATCACTGAAAATATTATCACCGGCCTGTCCCGTTTTCGTGACCTCTCTGTCATCGCTGGCTGCTCGACGTTCACCTACAAGGGCAAGGCGTTAAAGGTACAGGATGTGAGTAGGGAACTCGGTGTTCGCTTCGTGCTTGAAGGCAGTGTCCAAACATCGAATGAAAGGATCAGGATTTCCACCCAGTTGATCGATGGCGAATCCGGTGTTCACCTGTGGGCTGAGCGATTTGACAAAGGAATGGAAGATGTTTTCACGGCACTCGATCAAGTAACCGAGATGATCGTCGCCAGACTTGCGACGGCGCATGGCGGACGATTGGGCAAGGCGTGGCGAGGACGAACGAGCCCGCAGAATTTTCAGGCTTATGATTATTTTCAGCGCGGCATCGACGCCTTCAACCTATTCACCAAAGGCTGCACCGCCACTGCCATATCGTGGTTCGAAAAAGCTATCGAACTCGATCCTTCCTATGGAAAGCCGTATGCGAAGATTGCGTGGGCGCACCTAGTCGATATCTGGCTGGGATGGAGCGATGACACCTCATTATCGATGGCAGAGGCCTTGAAATTTGCAACCGCCGCTATCAAGCATGATGATGACGAGGCCTGGGGTTATTGGGCCATGGCAGGTTATCATATGTTTGGCGGATACCACGATCGCGCCATATCCACATATCAGAGGGCTCTGGAACTCAATCCAAACGATGCTGACGTTCTCAATGACTTCGGCCAGTGCCTCAGCTTTGCGGGGCGTGCAACGGAAGGCGTTGAGGTCGTGCACAAGGCCATGCGACTCAACCCGCACTATCCTGATTATTGGGTCATGCAGTTGGGCCCTGTTTACTTCGATGCCCGCCGATATGAAGATGCGATCTCCACACTGGAGAAATTGCAGTCGAAGGACACGCTTGGTGTTCAGCTGTACCTCGCCGCAAGTCACGCTGCCTTAGGGCATCTGGAGCAGGCCGGGGCAGCTATGGCAAGCGTCACTAGACTTGATCCGCTGGCCACGCTTGAGCGGCTCGCGCCAACTTTTCTGGCTCCTTACAAAGATGCATCTGATCGGGACCATTTGCGGGAGAATCTTCTCAATGCGGGGTTGCCAGAATGACGCTGCGTTACTTCTGAACTTGGCCCCACTCATCAGTGGCAAGATGTCCGCTCTGACGGCGAGTACTGGGGGGACGACGAGCGGGGCAACGTGCATCCGCCTCAAATTTATCGACAGCGCCAGGCCCGCGCTCGATGATCAGTCACGTTGCGTTTTTGCACGACCCAAGACCCAAAGCGGACCTCGGCGGTGATGCGGCGCACGATCCTAAGCAGCCCGACACGCTCCAGCGCAGCGAGAGCCTTGCGCGACACAGGCCGGTGCGATCCTGCAGCGTGGCTATCGAAGGACAGCACAGCCCATCTCGACCAACGAAGGTCAGCAGTGTGCGAAGGACCATGAGCCCGCTGAGACTGAGGGCACCGGCTTGTCTGCCCTTGCTCTTGGTGGTGCGCTCCAGACGCTCGGCTGTCCACAGGATGCGGTGACGCTGCTCGCGGTCGAGCGGCTTGCAGTGGTCGCGGTGATCGCGAACGAAGATAGCGGATTGACGGAATGACATTGAGGAGGCCCCCGGTGAGCGGAGGCCCTGCAAGTGATCGAATGGAAGCCTTAGATTGGCGCCGCAAATCGTGTAGCTGGGTGTCGTGCTTCGAGCAGCTTCGGGGCATACAATCAGCCGGTCTCGCATGATCAGATGCGGGGCCGGTTTTTGTTACTGGCGGTCAGTCGCTGCGGTGGCTGCGGTCGAGGCGATATGCTTGCCGGTCAGCGGCTCAGGGAAGGGCAGGGGGAGGTGTTCCGGTTCCGGCTCCTTCCACTGGGCCGCCATGCCTTCGCTCTCAACTTCCGCGGTGCATGGGATTGTCACAATGCACTGCCAGTTGCGCTGGTCTTCGGCACTGGCCTGATCAGCCCAGACGACGGTGCTAGCCAGCACAGCGACCGCAAGCACAGCGAAGTCAGAGAGTTGGTTGACGTAGGACCGCAGCGTCAGCACCAGATGCTGCCAAGGCTTTGACTGTTCCTCAGGCGGCACTGACGACGCATGGAACTCCTGCCCGTCGAAAGTGGCCAGGGCGATGGTCCTGCCACGCTCGAATGCGAACCACAGCGAGGGTTCGTAGCTGCGGGAGTACGGGTTTTCTGCATCGGGGAAGGGAAGGACTGAGCAGCGCAGAACCCCAAGTCCTCAGCGGTATCGGGGCAGTCGGCTTCGATAGCGGCGTAGCTGATCAGACTCGCGCCCCGCATGGGGCCGCTGATGTTGCCGGTAGTGAGGGCGAGGAAGTCACACGTGATATTCTACTGCGAGGCGAACAGGTGTAAGGCTGATGAGCATGGTAGGTATCCTTCTAGGTCAACTGTTGAGGTGACCTGATGGTGCCTAGCGACTTTATCGCCTTGAAAATGTTGAATTAGTCTGTCTTGGTGCCCCAGGAGGGACTCGAACCCCCACACCCTCACGAGTAGCAGATTTTGAGTCTGCCGCGTCTACCGTTCCGCCACTGGGGCCATCGCGCAGGAAGCCGCCTTCTATAGTGCCGGTGGGGCCGGGTCAACGCACGTTGCACATGTCTCACAACCGTACTCGCCACCGGCGGCGGACCGGCTATTTCCAGCTGAACGTGGTGCGGCCGCTGCCATGGACGTGCTCGGCGATCTCGACTTTCTGGCCGACCTGCGGGTTGGTGGTCTTTAGGACCATGACGTGGGCGAGTCGGCCATCCTCGAGCTTCACGTCCACACCGTAGCCTTCCTCGATGGCTTTCGTGGTCATGCCCGGCATGTTGAGCGGACCGACGTTCTCGACCACGCCGGCGACGTGGTTGACCTTCACGCTGGCATCCAGGCCCGTGAACCAGAAGCCGAGCCCCATGACGCTGGTGATAGCCGCGCCGAGGCCGATCCATTTCATCTGCCGGCGCCGAAGCTCACGGTCGAGCTTCTGACGTGTCTCTTCGCGCATGGTAATACTCCGTAAGTCGGATTTGCGTGGTTCTAATCCCCGATTGTGTCGCTCGCCAGCACCACAGGTGGTGCAAGAAGCCGCATGGCAGCCGGCATCGAGCCGCACGGCCTATTCGGCAGCCAGGGCCGCCGCCTTGGCCGGACGCGCAACCAATGGCTGCAGGTGCCCGAGGTAGGAATACACGACGGGCACGACGAACAGGGTCAGCAGCGTTCCGAGCGACATGCCGCCGACGATGACCCAGCCGATCTGCTGGCGGTTTTCCGCGCCGGCGCCGGTCGCCAGCGCCAGCGGCAATGCGCCGAGCACCATCGCGCCTGTCGTCATCAAGATTGGACGCAGCCGCAAGACGGCGGCGTCGACGACGGCTTCGAGACGCGCCTCACCCTGCTGCTGCCGCTGGTTCGCGAACTCCACGATGAGGATCCCGTGCTTCGTGATGAGGCCGACCAGAGTAACGAGGCCAATCTGGGAATAGACGTTCAGCGTGCCACCGGTGAGCCACAAGGCCCCCAGAGCGCCCGTCATCGACAACGGCACCGTCAGCATGATGATGACAGGATCGCGGAAGCTTTCGAACTGCGCAGCGAGCACAAGATAGATAAAGGCGAGCGCAAGCACGAAAACAAGCGCAAGGCTGCTGGCGCTATCGCGATAGTCGCGGCTTTGGCCGCTGACATCGGTGCCGACCCTCGCGGGCAGCACCTCGCGCGCGGTCTGTTCCAAGAAGTCCAATGCCTCGCCGATGGTGTAGCCGGGCGCCAGGTTCGCCTGGATTGTCGCCGATCGCAGCTGGTTGAAGCGCTTCAGTTCCTTCGGCGCCACCGTCTCGGTCAGTTTCACGAGGTTCGACAGCTGGATCATCTCACCGCTGCGGTTGCGAAGAAAGATGGTCGAGAGGGCATCCGGCGAGGCGCGGTCGGCGGCGGCAAGCTGCACGATGACATCGTATTGCTCGCCGTTCTGTTCGAAACGCGTAACCTGCCGGCTGCCGAGCAGCGTTTCCAGCGTGCGCCCGACTTCGGCGACCTCCAGGCCGACATCGGCGACTTTCGCCCGGTCGATCTCGACCCGGAACTCCGGCATGTTGAGCTTCAGATCCGTATCGAGCGCCTGCAAGCCGGGGTTCTGTTTCGCCCGCTCCATCATGAGATCAACATAGCCTTGCAGTTCGTTGTAGGTGCCCGACGTCTGGATGACGAATTCGACAGGGCGCCCGGCGCCGCGCTGACCGAAGGCGCCTGGTGACTGGACGCTAGCCTGGATGCCGGCGATGCTGCGCAGCTTCGGCGTGTTCTCACGCGTGATCTGCTGCTGCGTGCGCGTGCGCTCGTTCCAGTCGACTAGCGGTGCGACGACCAGCGACTGGGATACTTCCGGCGTGCCGCTGATGACGAGGCGGGCGCGCACTTCCGGTACGGTCTGCAGTGTCGCGTCGACCTCGGCCGCATAGCGCGCCGTATAGCTGACGGTCGCGCCTTCAGGGCCGACGCCGCGCACTCTTATAACACCGCGATCCTCGGTCGGCGACAGTTCCGACTTCAGAACGGAAAAGAAGTAACCGCTGGCGCCGGCCACGGCGAGCGCCAGGAGAATAAATAACGGGCGCGCCGTCATGGCCGCGCGCAATCCCCTCCGGTAACCCGTCTCCACGCCGACGAAGCCACGCTCGAGCAGCGTGAAGATACGTCCCGGTTCGGGATTGTGCCGCAGCAACTTCGACGACATCATCGGCGTCAGCGTCAATGCGACGAATCCCGATACGAGCACCGCGCCGGCCAGCGTCAGCGCGAACTCGAGGAACAGCCGGCCGGCTTTTCCGGGCGCGAAGGCGATCGGAGCGTAGACGGCCGCGAGCGTCAACGTCATGGCGATGACGGCGAACCCTATTTCGCGCGTGCCTTTGATGGCGGCGGCGACGGGCTCTATGCCTTCTTCGATATGCCGGTAGATGTTCTCCAGCACGACAATGGCATCGTCGACGACGAGGCCGATGGCGAGCACCATGGCGAGCAGCGTCAGCGTGTTGACGCTGAAGCCAAGCGCATACATCAGCGTGAACGTCGCGATCAGCGAGATCGGAATGGTCACGACCGGAATGATCGAGGCGCGTATCGAGCGCAGAAAAAACAGGATCACGATGACCACCAGCCCGATGGCCTCCACGATCGTCGCGTAAACTGCCTCGATCGAGCGCTCGATGAAGACGGTATCGTCGTTGCCGATTTCGGCATGGAGCTCCTGGGGCAGCGAGGCATTGATTTCCGGCAGCACCGCTCGCACTGCCCTGGAGACATCGAGCGGGTTGGCGGTTGACTGCTTGATGACGCCGACGGCGATGGCGGGTATGCCGTTGTAGTAGCTCGAACGGCGCTCGTCGGTAGCGCCGAGTTCGACGCGGGCGACCTCGCTGAGCTTTACCTGGTGACTACCCGACAACTTGACGATGACGTTGCCGAATTGCTCCGGCGTGCTGAGCCCGGTGCGCGACAGCACCGAAAACTCGCGGTCCTGACTTTCGATGCGCCCGGACGGAATTTCAGCGTTCTGCGACCTGAGCGCCGACTCGACATCCTGCACCGTAAGATTGAACGCCGCCAGCCGTTCGCGGTCGATCCAGATACGCATGGCATAGCGGCGTTCGCCGAAGATTTGGATGTCGGCGACACCGGTGAGGTTTTTCAGCTGGTCGACAATGAAGCGGTCGACGTAATCGGTGATCTCGAGAGCGGTCATCCGCGGACTCGTGAACACTAGGAACATGATCGACTGCGCATCAGCCTCGACCTTGGCGATCACCGGCTCGGTGATCTCATCGGGCAGGCGGCCCCGCACGCGGCTGACACGGTCGCGCACGTCGCTGGCGGCGACGTCGGGGTTGATCTCCGTGCGGAAACGCACGGTAATGCGGCTGGTCTCCGACCGGCTGGACGATTCCAGCACGTCGATGCCTTCGATGCCGGCGATCGAGCCTTCCAGAATTTGCGTGACTTGCGTTTCGACGATGCTCGCCGACGCACCGGGATAAGTCGTCGACACGGAAACGACAGGCTCGTCGACGTTAGGATACTCACGAACGGTTAACCTCTGGAACGCCACGACGCCGACGAGAATCAGCATGAGGCTCAGCACGGTCGCAAAGACCGGCCGCCTGATGCAGAACTCGAAGAGACCCATCAGCCGCTCCCCTTGGAGGAGGCCGTCGGGAGCACTCCCGGCACGGGGGCTTGCGGCCGCGATGCCGCGACGACCTCGACCGGCGAGCCTGAGCGCAGGTTCTGCTGGCCCGCCGTGACGATGGTGGCGTCGCCGGCAATGCCTTCAACGACTTCGACCTCGCCGTTGGCGCGCGGACCCAAAACGACGCGCTGTTCCATCGCCTTGCCATCCTCGACGCGGAACACGAAGGTTTCACCGCCACGCGGTAACACTGCGCTTTCAGGAATGAGCACCACCTCGTGCTCCGATTGTTCCTTGAGAGCGATGCGGGCGAACAGCCCCGGCCGCAGTGCGCCGTCCTCGTTGGCGAGTCGGGAGCGGACTTGCAGCGCGCGTCCGTTCACGTCGACATGCGGGTTGATGGCATACACTTCGCCAGCGAACGTTCGCTGCGGAAACGCGTCGACGCGCACCTCGATCGCCTGACCAGTCTTGATGTCGCGAAGATAGATCTCCGGCACTTTGAAATCGACTTTCAGACTGTCGATCTTCTCGATGTTGACGATCGGCGTGCCGGCACTGACGAACGCGCCGACGGACACGCCGCGAACGCCGGCGATGCCGTCGAAGGGCGCGCGCAGGAGATGCTTGCTGAGCCGCGTCTGCGCCAGTTCGAGTTCGGCTTGCGCGGTTTCGAAGCTGGACGTGGCCTCGTCGCGGGAGCGTTCGGTCACGTTGCCGGTGCGCGACAAGGCGCGGGCGCGGTCGTTATTGGCGGAAGCAAGGGTAAGGCGGGCGCGCGCCTGGGCCACTTCGGCCGCAACAAGCGCGTCGTCGAGTTTGACCAGAACGTCGCCCTGCTTGACCGGGCTGCCTTCGACAAAGACGATCGCGGAAATGCGCCCGGCGATCTCAGGGGCCAGCTGGACGGATTCGTCCGACTGAAGCGAACCGATTGCCTTGATGTCACGCGAGCGGCGGGCCCGGCGCGCCTCGGCGACCTCGACGATGGCGGGACCCGCGGCTACGTTCATGTCGGATGCAGCGAGGTTCGTGGCCGGTTGCGTGCCTGCATCGGTCGTGGCCCCGGTCAGCCTTTGCAGGGCTGCCGGCTGCATCCACCAGAGCGTGCCGGCTGCGATGCCAGCAACGCCCGCCACGATAAGTGCAAGTCTCATGTCGCCTCTGATCCTGTCGCTGGCGATGCGCCGGCCAATCGCTAGGCGCACCTCATGCCGTCGTCCTGGTACTCTCAAGAGACGCTCCGCCGCCGCCGGTCCGTCGGGCTTGCGCCGAAGGAAAGCTAATTAGTTAGCATACTACAGGAATATGGCGGGTCGACGCCACAGGCCGGGGTCCGGCCCGAAGCTTGGCCCGCCAAGGACACTTCAAGCCATTGGCTTGGGGCCTCCCCGCGGGAGGCTGGCCCATGGGAAAACCTCGGCCAGGTCTCCAGTGGCGGCGCTGCGCTAGGCAGCCTTGGCCGCCCGGTCTACTAGTTTGACGATATCGGCCATAATGTCGTTCAGCTGGAAGTCCTTTGGGGTGTAGACGGCGGCAACACCAAACGCCTTGAGCGTACGCTCGTCCTCCGGCGGAATGATACCGCCGACGACCACGGGCACATCGTCGAGGCCTTCCTTGCGCATCCGGTCCATGACCTCGCGCACCAGCGGCACGTGGCTGCCCGACAGGATTGAAAGTCCGACCACGTGCACCGCCTCGTCGAGTGCGGCGCGTACGATCTGGGCCGGTGTCAATCGGATGCCCTCGTAAACGACTTCCATGCCCGCATCGCGAGCTCGCACGGCGATCTGCTCGGCCCCGTTCGAGTGACCGTCGAGGCCCGGCTTGCCGACGAGGAACTTGATGCGGCGGCCGAGCTTTTCCGACACGACTTCGACCGAGACGCGGACCTCCGCGAGACCGGGGCCATCGCGCTGGACAGCCGCCTGGGATACCCCGGTCGGTGCCCGATATTCGCCGAATATACGGCGCAACGCGGTGCCCCACTCGCCGGTGGTAATGCTGGCCTTGGCGCAGGCGATCGAGGGTTCCATGACGTTGCGGCCTTCCTTGGCGGCGGCTTCGAGCGAGGCAAGTGCTGCTTTCGCGGCCTTGTCGTCGCGGTTTGCTCGCCAGGCCTTCAACTTTTCGACCTGTTCGGCTTCAACGGCGGGATCGACCACCATGATCGCACCTTCCCCGGTCGTCAGCGGAGACGGCTCGGTTTCGGTGAACTTGTTGACGCCGACGACAACCTGCTCGCCCGTCTCGATGCCCGACAGCCGGTTCGTGTTGCTCTCGACGAGGCGGCGCTTCATGTAGTCGATGGCGGCGATCGCGCCGCCCAGGGCGTCAATCGTCTTCAGTTCGGCCTTTGCTTGTTCCTTCAATTCCCCGACCTTGCGTGCGATTTCGGTGGAGCCGTCGAAGATATCGCCGTAGTCGAGAAGATCCGTCTCGTAGGCGAGGATCTGTTGCATGCGCAGCGACCACTGCTGGTCCCACGGACGCGGCAGGCCGAGCGCCTCGTTCCATGCCGGCAGCTGCACGGCGCGGGCCCGCGCGCCCTTCGAAAGCGTTACGGCCAGCATTTCCAGCAAGATTCGGTAGACGTTGTTTTCGGGTTGTGGCTCGGTCAGGCCGAGCGAATTGACCTGCACGCCGTAGCGGAACAAACGGTCCTTCGGATTGGTGACGCCATACCGCTCGCGCGTGATCTCGTCCCACAATTCGGTGAACGCGCGCATCTTGCACATCTCGGTGACGAAGCGCATGCCCGCGTTCACAAAAAACGAAACACGGCCGACGACCGTGCCGAACTGCTCGGCCGGAACTTCTCCGGATGCCTTCACTGTATCGAGCACCGCAATCGCCGTGGCGAGTGCGAAGGCCAGCTCCTGCACCGGCGTCGCGCCGGCTTCCTGAAGATGGTAGGAACAGACGTTGGTCGGGTTCCATTTGGGCACCTCGGTCCACGAAAACACGATGGTGTCCTTGATCAGCCGCAGCGACGGCTCGGGCGGAAACACGTAGGTGCCGCGCGACAGGTATTCCTTGATGATGTCGTTCTGAATGGTGCCGGTGAGCTTGGTTCTGTCGGCGCCGGTTTCGTCGGCAGCGGCGACGTAAAGCGACAGCAGCCACGCCGCCGTCGCATTGATCGTCATGGAGGTATTCATCTGGTCGAGCGGGATGCCGCCGAGCAGGGTGCGCATATCGCCCAGATGGCTGACCGGCACGCCGACCTTGCCGACTTCGCCACGCGCCAGTTCGTGATCACTGTCATACCCCGTCTGGGTGGGGAGATCGAAGGCGATGGAGAGACCCGTCTGCCCCTTCGAGAGGTTCTTCTTATAGAGTTCGTTCGACTTCGCAGCCGTGGAGTGGCCGGCATAGGTGCGAAACAGCCAGGGTTTGTCGCGCTCGGATTTGGGCGTGGCATTTCCGCTGGTCGTCTTGTCGGACATCGGACAATCCTCTTCGGGGCGGTGGGGTGGTGGATTTGTTTAGACTACATACCGCGTTGCGCAACGACAAATCGCGCGCAGGAGCGTGCGCGACAAAGCGTCTGCCAGGCCTTTGGGATTGCTTCAGGAAGGTTGGGTCGGCCGACCGTCGGCGCGCACCTACAAGTGGGGCCGCCGCCGAGATCAGGACTGTTGGTCGCCCGTTGGCTTGGTCACGGGATCGCGGACTTCGGTCGCCGCCAGAATCGTCCGTGTGATCAGGATCATGAGCAAGATGCCTGCCAGCATGCCGGCCGAGCAGGACAGGATGACATTGGCGTCCTTCTGCGGAACCAGGATGACGCCGGCCTGCGAAAGTGCGTAGACCGTGGCGAAGCCGCCGAAGGAGATTGCCGGCAGGAAGCTTAGCGCCAGGCCCAGCGAGCCGGTCATACTGGAAAGAATGGCACAGGCGCCAAAGGTCAGCACGGCGCACACCCAGAAGGTGAACGTGTCAACGGCCATAATGTGAAACAGCATTTCCAGCATAACTGGGACCATCTGCGCGTTGATGTTTCAAACGTGTAATCGTGACCCCTGCCAGCACCGTAGCGACGTCGGGTTAATTTCTGATTGAAGTAGCCGACGACCCCCCTTTATTGCGGCGCGAAAAAATGCTTCATAATTTTGCCCGGGAACACACAGAGGCTAAAAAACTAGGCTCTGTGGCACTTATGGCGATCTGCCGCCGAATGGCGCGTGACAACTCGTTCAGGGAGAGACGGTAGAATGGCAAGTAAGGGCGCCGCACAAAAAGATGCGGGAACGGCACCAAGTGCTCCAGCCATAGTCGCAGCCAAGAAAGACCTTTACGAAATCGGTGAAATTCCGCCACTCGGTCACGTTCCTAAGAACATGCACGCTTGGACAATCCGTCGCGAACGCGAGGGCCCGCCCGAAACCGCGATGCAGATCGAAGTCGTTCCCACGTGGGAACTGGACAGCCACGACGTCCTCGTCCTCGTGATGGCTGCGGGAGTAAACTACAATGGCGTCTGGGCTTCGCTCGGCCAGCCGATCTCTGCATTCGACGGACACAAACAGCCTTATCATGTCGCCGGTTCAGATGCGTCGGGCATCGTTTGGGCGGTCGGATCCAAGGTCAAGCGCTGGAAGGTCGGCGACGAAGTCGTCGTCCATTGTAACCAGGACGACGGCGACGATGAAGAGTGCAACGGCGGCGATCCGATGTTCTCCCCCTCGCAGCGCATCTGGGGCTACGAAACGCCGGACGGTTCCTTCGCGCAGTTCACGCGCGTGCAGGACCGCCAGCTTCTCGAGCGGCCCAAGCATCTGAGTTGGGAAGAGAGCGCCTGCTACACGCTTTGCCTCGCTACGTCCTACCGCATGCTGTTCGGGCACCGCCCGCACGTCCTGCGTCCCGGACACAACGTGCTCGTATGGGGCGCGTCGGGCGGCATCGGCTCGATGGCAATCCAGCTCTGCGCAACGACCGGCGCCAACGCGATCGGCGTCGTCTCGGATGAGGACAAGCGCGATTTCGTCATGCAGCTCGGCGCCAAAGGCGTGCTCAACCGCAAGAATTTCAATTGCTGGGGACAGTTACCGAAGGTCGGGACGCCGGAGTTCAACGCCTGGATGAAGGAAGCACGCAAGTTCGGCGCGGCCATCTGGGAAATCACCGGCAAGGGCAACAACGTCGACTGCGTGTTTGAGCATCCGGGTGAATCCACATTCCCCCTGTCGGTGCTCGTGACGAAGCGGGGCGGCATGGTCGTCATCTGCGCGGGCACCACCGGCTTCAATCTGACGATGGATGCGCGCTACCTCTGGATGCACCAGAAGCGCGTCCAGGGCTCGCACTTTGCCAATCTTCAGCAGGCCTCCCTCGCCAACCGCCTCGTCGTTGAGCGGCGCATCGATCCGTGCATGTCGGAAGTTTTCCCGTGGGCGCAGATCCCCAAGGCGCACATGCGTATGTATCGCAACGAACATAAGCCCGGCAATATGGCCGTGCTGGTATCGGCGCCGACGACCGGCCTAAAGACACTCGAAGACGTGATCGAGGCGGGCCAGCAGCGCGCTTGATTGAGGCGGGCCTTGCCGACGTCAGTCAAAACGTGAAACACAAAATGGGAGCCTCCAGCAGGGCCACTTCCTTTATATTGCGCTGTGTCGGAATGACTGGGCGGTGCGGGATCAGTGCCCATTGCCGTTTCCGTTCAAGATGCCTTCACCGTTGCCGAGTTTCTTCAGCTCCATGATGCCGCGATTGAGTTCGGCGCCGAGAATGATCGTGATCGCCGTGAACTGGAAAAAAATCAACGCCACCATGAGCTGCGACAGGCCGGCGTAGAAGCGCGTGTAGTCGCTCAAGTTCAGATAGTACGAATAAAGACCAGCGACTGCGAGCCAGAGCACGACAGACAGCAGAACCCCGGGCCACACATCCGCCAGACGCCGCCGCCCCGCTGCCAGGAACATATGGAAAGCCAGCAGCTGAGCCGTGATGACCAACGCCGCTGACGCGTAGCGCTTAAACAGCCCGACCCAGTCGGACGCGAGCAGCGTCTTCGCCCACTGGGGCTCATATTGGCTGAAGTTGGTCGCAATGGCCGGACCGACGACCACCATCCACGTCAGAAACAGCATGGAAACGGCGCTGACGGCCACGAACACCATGCTGATCAGGAGACACAGCGGATAAGGCCGTGTCTCGTGCACGCGATAGGCGCCGTTCAGTGCCGCGCGCATCGTCTCGATGGCGCTCGTGGCGAAGAAGAGGGCGATGAACCCGCTCACCGTCAGCAGGTCGATGCGACTCGCACCCATGATCGACTCGACTTGCGGCGCAAGCGCCTTCGCAACGGCTTCGGGCAAAATCTGGAACAGCTGGGCCGCCGCCTGGGTGGCAAGTTCACGGCCGCCGAAGATGCCGGACAGGGCGCCCATGAAAATGCAGAACGGAAACAGGGAGACGACGAACGAGTAGGCCACCGAGCCCGCCATGGCGAACCCTGAATGCTCGTAAGTGCGATAGATCGCGGAGAGTACGGTTTTATAGCGGTCCATATCGTTTCTGGCGGATCCTGTCGCACCGGGGGTTATTCTTGCTCATGACCATGCGACGGCGGCAACCTAGTCGCCGATCGGATAATGGTCCACGGCGGTAGTGTCACGGGGGCGGCGCCGTGGCATGCACTTTGTCCCCGGATCGCGCCACAGCTGCCGGCACAGTCTCATGGACGCGATGGGCCCTTGAAACTAAACTGCCGCTGTCATCTGCAGGCAATGGATCTCCTTCGGGGTGGCAAAAATCCGAGAGTAGAGCGATGGATGTACCGCACGATGACCTGCGGACCCGGTTAACGGACGTCATTGCCGTGGCCGAACGGGCCTTGAACCGGCACCCTGACTGGCAGCAGTTGGGGGCGCTCGCCAGCCAGCAGGCCGCATACGGTTCACTGTCTCAGGAGGAACGCGCGGCAAAGGCGGCGCTGGAAGTGCGGCTCGCTGCAAATCCACTGTTCAGCGTGCGCCGAAAGCTGCAGGAGGCGCTGTCCCTCCTCGCGGAACCCGAACACGCCGAACAATTCGAGCCGGCTTCCCCGCCATGTCTTCTGGCCGCTGCGGAACCCACCGAATTGCAACGTCCCACCCGGATTGCCGACAAGGTCACGGGGCTGCCGAAGTCGCCTCAGGACGCCAATGGTTCCATCGTCGTGCACGCGGCGCCGCCCGTGCCGATGCCCCCACCCGGCGGCGCGCCATCGGCCCCGCCTGACGACCTGACCTCGATCCGCTACATCGAACAACAAATCGCGGCCGGGCTGGCTAGGCTTGGCGTGACGACGTGGGCGCAGATCGCCAATTTCTCCGCATCCGACGTCCGCCTGGTGAGCGCGGCGCTCCGACTGGGACGGCGCATCAACACGGAAAACTGGATCGAACACGCCGCCCTGCTGAAGCAGCGCCAGGGGCGGGCCGTCACGACCGCCTTCCAGGGTTCCGGGGCGCTTCGCGTCGTCACTGACGCCACCGCCGCTGTCTCGCAACCCGATCTCGTCGCTGCCGCGAGCGAACGAATTCTGTCGCAGATCCGGGCCATCCAGCCCGAGCGTGCCTCCGCAGCGTCCGTACCACCGGTCGCGCCGGCCAAGACCGAGACGACGGCGCCGGCACCATCAAAGTCACCGCCGATTGAGCCCGCATTCGTCGAACCGGCCGTGCCTGTCGCGACCATCGCGGCTGCCGCCGACGAGGCCGAAGTGGCAGTGGTCGCGCCGCAGCTGCCGCCGGCGGTTCCGGCCAGCCCCGAACCTGCGTTGCCGATACCGTCAAATGTCGAAACTCCGGCTCAGACGTATTTCTCCGCCGCGATCAAACCTGAAGAGGCCGAAGTTGTGATCGTGGCGCGCGACGTCTACGTAAGTCGTCATGCGTCAACGGAATATCAACGCGGGAGCGCCGGATCGACGGCTCGACCCTTTGAAACGTTAACTCCGCCAGCGGCGACGGCGGTCGGCGGAGCGGAGCGCGGGTTCACCGGCTTTTTCTTCAAAGTCGAGGATGCCAGCGTCGAGATCTTCACGGGCGACGATCCGCCTGGGCGCGTCAAGCGTTAACCTATGCGCGACCCGCTTCGGGCTGACTTGAGGAGTTGACGCCCGCGGGTCGCCTGGATGAGGCGCGCCGCGATGTCACGTGGCGGCACGATTGCCTGATGCAACGGGCTGAGTAAGTTGCAGCAACCGCGGCGCCGGCGCGTCGGACCAGCTGAGGTTCCACTGGAGGATAAGTTCGATGACCATCGCCAAACTCAAGGCCGACGCCAACATCCTGGGCGCAAGTCCGGGCCGGCTGCTCGAAAGCGCCCGTGAAGCCATGGCCGCCGCGGACAAGGTAATGGCGTCAGCCAAGGCGGGTGTTCGGGTCAAGATCAAGGAAGCCGGCGGCATCGACGCCGCCCAGCATTCCGGCCATGGCCTTGCCTGGCTCGCGACCACCGTCGAAGCGCTGCGCCAGATGCACGTGTGGGGCGTCACACTTCAGCAGGAAGGCAAATTCGGCGAATTCGACCAACTGATCCTCGCCATCGCCTTCGCCGAATACTGCGCCCAGATCGCGGGCGGCATTCCGATGAGCCAGGTCGAAATCATCCGCCCCGATGCGATGGGCGTCTCCCGCGCCGAGATCCGCAAGTTCGAAGACTTCTGTCGGCGGCATCGTCGAGGCAGGCAGCTCCGACCAGGTTAAGGCGCGCCTCGCGGAACTGATCAAGAACGCGCAGGGCGCGACCACGTTCGGGGCCTCGGGCCTCGACGACGTGCATAGCGAAATCCACGAGACGATGCGCACGTTCTCCGAAGCCGAAGTCGTGCCGCATGCGCATGAGTGGCATCTGCAGAACGCCTACATCCCACTCGATATCATCGCCAAGCTCGCTGAACTCGGCGTGTTCTCGCTGTCACTGCCGGAAGAATACGGTGGCATGGGCCTTGGCAAGCTTGCCATGTGCGTCGTCTCGGAAGAACTGTCGCGCGGCTACATCGGCGTCGGCTCGCTCGGCACCCGCGCCGAGATCGCCGGCGAACTGATCCTGCACAACGGCACGCCTGACCAGAAGGCCAAGTTCCTGCCGAAGATCGCCAGCGGCGAAATGCTCCCCACCGCCGTCTTCACCGAACCCAACACCGGTTCGGATCTGGCGTCTCTCAAGACGCGCGCGGTGAAGGAAGGCGACACCTACAAAATCACCGGCCAGAAGACGTGGATCACGCATCCCGTGCGCGCCGACGTAATGACCGTGCTCGCCCGCACCAACCCGAACGAGAAGGGCTACAAGGGCCTTTCCATGTTCCTCGCGGAAAAGCCGCGCGGTTCCGACGAGACCCCCTTCCCGGCGAAGGGCATGACGGGCGGCGAAATCGAAGTGCTCGGCTATCGCGGCATGAAGGAGTACGACATCTCCTTCGACAACTTCGAAGTACCGGTCGAAAACCTGCTCGGCGGCGTCGAGGGCCAGGGCTTCAAGCAGCTCATGAACACGTTCGAAGGCGCCCGCATCCAGACGGCGGCTCGCGCCGTCGGCGTCGCCCAGTGCGCGATGGATCTGGGGCTGAAGTACGCACTCGACCGCGTGCAGTTCGGCGCGCCAATCTATTCCTTCCCGCGCGTCGCCAACAAGGTCGTGATGATGGCGGTCGAAACGATGGTCGCCCGCCAGCTCACCTACTTCGCAGCCCGCCAGAAGGACGAAGGCCGCCGTTGCGATCTCGAAGCCGGCATGGCCAAGCTGCTCGGCGCGCGCGTGGCGTGGGCCAACGCCGACAACGCGCTGCAAATCCACGGCGGCAACGGTTTCGCGCTTGAGTATCCGGTGAGCCGCGTGCTATGCGACGCGCGCATCCTGAACATCTTCGAGGGCGCCGCCGAGATCCAGGCCCAGGTCATCACCCGCCGCCTGCTCGAAGGCGCGAACTGACGACGTCCGAGGGGACGGCAAGACGGCGCTCGAGGTGAACCCCGGACGCCGCTTTTTAGTTTGCGCCAACCCAACCAGTCACTCCAAGTCCGGCACGATGAGCCCATGCCGGGGGAGGCGGACTTTTCGTGCACCGGCCGGCGCGCGGATGCGCGGAGCCAACGGGCAGTCTTCGGCGCCGCTGCCATTGAGCGATGTCGTCAGTCGTTGCACTTAAAGGTTACCGTTGCGAACGGGACCTTAAGGCGGCAATGACCGGGGCTCGTTTCCTTGATGCCGTAGCCGGTTTCGCGCTCAATCTCGCCGAGCTTGTCGACCAGGCCCTTCGTGACGGGACCGCCGTTATCGGGCTCGTCCTCGGCTTCCGCCGTTTTCGTCTCCTTGTTGTCTTTCGTTGCGGCGGCGGGCGGCGCGGCGTCCGGATTGTCGGGATTGGGCTTTTCGCCCTCAACCGGCTTGCCGGCGACGGCCGGAGGCGGCGGCGTGGCAGCCACCTTCGGTTCGATTAAAGGAGGCACGTCCGAAGAGGCCGGCGGTTCGGCCTTCGCCGATGGTGCCGGAACGGGCGCGGGCGCAAGTACGGGTGCAGGGGCTGCGGGTTGCGCCGGATCGGCCTTGGCCAGCTGAGTGGCGTCGCATCGCACGAGATCCGTGGGGGCCTTGGTCCAGATCATCGTCTTGGAAAAAAGCTTGGTGCCGGCATAGCCTTTCACGCGCAGCGTGCCGTCGGCCAGCGGCTTCAGCTCGACGTCGTATCGGCGCTTCCGTTCGGGGCTGTAGATCCAGCCGTTGTCCCACAGTCCGGTGGAGACGGGGAACGCTTCGCCGATGATCTGGCGTCCGCAGCCCTTGCTGTCGGTTTCGTCCTTCACCCAGACGACATGGCCGCACAGTTTGCCGCCGCAGTCCTTGATCTCGATGGCGCCGCGGCCGGTGTCGTTCAGCCATGTACCGGTGGGGTCGCTGGCAGCCTCGGCACCGCCGGCGCAAGACGCTGCAAAGGCAAGTAAAACTACGAGCCCGCAGGCGCGTGTTCTGATCGGCATGGAAGCCTCCTCTGTCACACCAAGACATAAGTGCATTGAAGCACCGGACCGGCTCAGCAATACACAGACCTATTCGCGACGAGAATATCCCGCTTTGGTTCCATCATGGCAGTTCCGTGCGGCACAGCCACGCCGAAAGATGCAGTGAACGGTGTTTTCACAGCTTCTGGTTGAAAAACACAAACGGCCAGACAGCACCCCCGCGCTGTCCGGCCGTTTCCCCCTACCCCCCGCTGCCAAAGGTTGCCCTCCGGCATAATCACTCGACGTGCCCGATCACGCGTCCGCCGTTTCCTTGCCACCCGAAACCGATGCGGGCGCGGCGATGACCGGCATCGATGGCTCCTGCATATCGCGCTCGCGGCGGCGTGCCTGCGGCGGCTGGAAGGCGCGGCGGGCGTGGAATTCGCAGTACGGCAGACCCGGAACCTTGTTCTTGCCGCAGAAGTGGAAGTCGGCCAGTTGCGGATCGCCGATCGGCCAGCGGCAACTGCACTCGACGAGCGTCTGGATGGTCTTGCGCTCGGCTATCGGGATCACGAGTTCCTCGACCGCCGGTATGAACGGTTCGGCGTCCGGCTGATACAGGGCGCGAACGGTCGGGTTGCCGTTGGTGGCGAAGCGCGACGGCTTCGCCATACGCTTGGCGGCTGCGGCATTGGCGGAGCGGGGCCGGGCACGATGCGACTTCATCCGCGATGTGGTGGCGCGTCCGGAAAGACCCAACCTGTGGACTTTACCGATTACGGCGTTGCGCGTTACGCCGGTCAGGCGGCAGGCGATCTGACTGGCGCTCAGTCCTTCCGACCAGAGCTTCTTCAGAAGCTCGACGCGCTCATCGTTCCAGCCCATGGGTCATGGCTCCCAAAATACAAATTGATCATCCGGGCGCGCCGAAGGGCACGCCGGTGCACAAGCGGGAGAGGCGCGGCGGGGACAAGCGGCAGCGAAAAACGCGCGCGCATACCCGGCGGGCCGAACCCGTTACAAACGCTTGACAGGGGACTCGAACTGACTGACGCGGACTAACGGATGCGCCCGCAACTCTGTGGGGCCACTCACGCGTGCCGGCGACGGAACAAACAAGGTCGCGATACACCGCGACATCTCGTGGCCGGACAAGGACAGACTACTACGACTAGTTTTTCGTCTACAAGGCGCGCGCCGCACTACCGAATCCATTGACACAGACACGTGGCTCAGCTGCCACATATCGATTCGCCGGAGCCCGCATTACAAGCTCTCCGCCGGTCATCCCCGTATTTAATCGATCTGGAAAAGCGGCTGGACGTCGGGCACCTCCGGGTGCGTGGGTATTGCAACATTGACACAGACTGGGCCCGCCGGTATCAACCCGCTTTTCCTGGCCGCCGGAAGGGCGGCTTTTTTGATTTGTGGGAGAGGGAATGGGCGCCATGTCCAAGCCCGCACCAGCCCCAGTGTCCGCCCCGGCGGCGGCCACACGCGATCCGCACGTCGTGATGGGCACCTACGCACGCCAGGACGTGGTTTTCGCGCGAGGAGAAGGTTCCTGGCTGGTCTCGGAAACTGGCGAGCGCTACCTCGACTTCGGCACCGGCGTCGCCGTCAATGCGCTCGGCCATGCCCACCCCCGCCTCGTCGCCGCGCTGCATGAGCAGGCGGGACTGCTTTGGCACACATCGAACCTCTATCGCGTGGCGGGACAGGAAACGCTGGGTACGCGGCTCGTCGCCGAGACCTTCGCCGACAAGGTGTTCTTCTGCAATTCCGGCGCGGAGGCCTGCGAAGGCGCCATCAAGACGGCGCGCCGCTACCACTACGTCAACGGCTCACCGCAGCGCTGGCGCATCATCACGTTCGAAGGCGCCTTCCATGGCCGCACGCTGGCGACGATCGCGGCCGGCGGCAACGCCAAGTATCTCGAAGGCTTCGGCGAACCGGCCGGCGGCTTCGATCATGTTCCGTTTGCGGATCACACCGCACTCCATGCCGCCATCGGTCCGCGAGACCGCCGCTGTCATGATAGAGCCGGTGCAGGGCGAGGGCGGCGTGCGCACAGTGCCACCTCAGTGCCTGCAGGGCATTCGCAAGCTGTGCGACGATCATGGACTGCTGCTGATCTTCGACGAAGTGCAGAGCGGCGTCGGGCGCACGGGCAAACTGTTCGCGCACGAATGGTCGGGCATGACGCCCGACATCATGGCCATCGCCAAGGGCCTCGGCGGCGGGTTCCCCGTCGGCGCGTTCCTGGCCACGGCCGAGGCGGCCAAGGGCATGACGCCCGGCACGCATGGCTCGACTTTCGGCGGCAACCCACTGGCGATGGCGGTGGGCAACGCGGTGCTCGATATCATTCTCGAACCCGGTTTTCTCGACGGCGTCCGCCTCAAGTCCAATCGCCTCAAGCAGGGACTTGAGAGTCTCAAGGACCGCTTTCCCGACGTGGTCGAAGAGGTGCGCGGCGAAGGCCTGCTCACCGGCCTCAAGTTGAGGCCGCCGGCCGGCGATGCCGTCAAGGCCGCGCTTGCCGAGAAGCTGCTCTGCGTCGCCGCCGGCGACAACGTCATGCGCGTGCTGCCGCCGTTGAACGTCGAGGACGCCGAGATCGGCGAAGCGATCCAGCGTTTATCGCTCGCTTTCACGAACCTTCAAAAACACGCCCGCCCGGCTTGAAACCGAAGCGGCACAACGGAGCTCGTTTGCAAGCGCCATGGCCAAGGCAAGCACACCCCGACACTTCCTCGATATCGACGGCATAGACGCCAAGACGCTGCGCCGGATCGTCGACACCGCGCTCGCGATGAAAGCCGCCGGCAAGTGTGCTCCGGCGAAATTCGCGCCGAAGGACATCGCGCATCAGGTTTTGGTACTGATCTTCGAGAAGCCCTCGACGCGCACGCGCGTATCGTTCGACGTCGCCATGCGACAGCTCGGCGGCCAGACCATCGCATTGAATCACACCGACCTGCAGCTCGGGCGAGGCGAAAGCATAGCGGACACGGCGCGCGTTTTGTCGCGCTACGCCGACGCCATCATGATCCGCGCCAACGCCCACGCAACGCTTGTTGAGCTTGCGCGCCATGCGTCCATCCCCGTAATCAACGGGCTGACGGAAAAAACGCATCCATGCCAGATCATGGCCGACCTGATGACGTTCGAAGAGCATCTCGGGCCGATCAAGGGTCGCACGGTCGCCTGGGTCGGAGATGGCAACAACGTCGCCGCATCGTGGATGCACGCCGCTGCGAAATTCGAGTTTACTCTCAAGATCGCCTGCCCGGACGAGTTGCGCCCCGAGAAGGACGTCACGGACTGGGTGAAGCGCGAGAAGGCCGATGTCGTCATCTCCGACGATCCAGTGAAGGCGGTGCGCGGCGCTGATTGCGTCGTCACGGATACCTGGGTCTCGATGGGTCAGACCGATGCCGCGCGGCGCAAGCAGATGTTGAAACCCTACGCGGTCGATGAGGCGCTCATGTCGAAAGCCGCCAAGGGTGCGATCTTCATGCACTGCCTGCCGGCCTATCGCGGGCATGAAGTGTCGGCTGGCGTCCTCGACGGACCGCGCTCGGTGGTGTTCGACGAGGCCGAAAACCGCCTGCACGCTCAGAAGGCCATTCTGGCCTGGTGTCTCGGAGCGGGTTGAATGAGAGAGGCCGCAAAAACGGCTTCGAAGGCCTCGACGCCGACGACCTCGTTCTGCCGTTCGAGACCGTGCGATCGAGGGTGAAGGGCCGGTTCGTGCGCCTCGCCGGCGTGGTTGATACGATCCTGTCGCGGCACGCCTACCCCGATGTGGTCCGTGGAGACTCTCGGCAAAGCCATAGCGCTCGTTGCTTGCTGGCTCGGCGCGCCGCTTCTGCCGGGTAGCCACCTCGGCCTGCAGACGCGCACAGATGGCGTCATCCGCTTCATCCTCGCCGACTATGAGGCGTCGGGCCGACTGCGCGGATATGCGAGCTTCGACGCGGAAAAACTCGCGCATCTGGATAACGGCGGGAAGCCGCCGCAGCAGAGCGTTCTGATCGGCAAGGGCCACCTCGCGCTGACGCTCGCCAACGGAATTGAAGAAGACCGCTATCAGGGCATCGTGGAACTCGACGATCATAGCATTCACACTACTACTACCGCCAGTCGGCCCAGCTGCCGACCTACGTCCGCCTCGCCATTGCGCGTCACCGTTCGGCGTCGGGCGATCGCGCGTGGCGCTGGCGTGCCGGCGGCTTCATGATCCAGCATCTGTCGGCGTCTGCCGAAGCCGACGACACCCGCGGTGTCAACGAGGTGGATTAGGATTGGCAGCGCGCGCGCATTCTGGCGGCAACCGTCGAGGATCACGAACTGCTCGATCCGACGCTGCCGCCCGATCGCCTGCTCTACCGCCTGCTGCACGAGGAAGGCGTTGTCGCCTTCAAGCCTCAGCACGTCAATGCTCATTGCCGCTGTTCGCGCGAACGCGTGTCGATGTTTCTGACGCGCTTTTCGGATGCGGACTTCGCCGATCTGAAGGACCCGGACGGCGGCATCTCCGTCACCTGCGAGTTCTGCAACACCGCCTATCGCTTCCCCGGCGAATGTAGGACGGCGGAGTAAACTTACCGCTTCCACTTCTTCGGCGCCACAAGGTAGCCGATGATGTTGCCCGAGCGGTTGCGCAACTCCTCCAGCCGGTCGAACACCTCGCGCGGGTGGAGCGTGTGGCCTTCCGCTGTGACACGCACGCGGTCTTCGTGCTGCAGGTTCTCCAGGATCGGCTGTGCTGTCTTGTGCAGCATGGCGATGGTGGCGATGGTGCGCCGGGACATGTTGGGGGGCACTTTCGGAACGACGCTCGAGATCATGTCTTTGACGCCTTTCGACAGATAACTCGACAGGCGGCCGAACACGCCGATCAGCCGCACTGTGTAGTCTTCCCTGAACCTGTAGCCATAGAGGTCCATCCACTCGAACAGTTTGGTCATGATCATGTCCTGAAGGCGCAGGCGCGGCGTGAACCGATAATCCTGCCATTCCGCGACAAGATCGAGATGGGGCTCGATTTCAAGATCGCCCGGCGCAAACGTCTCGTTCGCCTTGACACCGACGCGCTTGAAGAAATCCCGATTCTTGGCGTCGAGCAGCGTCGTGAACGTCGGCAGCTTCAGGCGACCGTGGCTGGCATCCTCGTAGGCGAGGCGGATGAGCTTGGAGCAGAACAGTTCGTTGTAGCTGTGCAGCCGCATCGAGAAATCGTAGAGGATCCGCCTTCCGTAGCTTTCGTGCGAGCGGCGGACGTGATTGTAGATGCGGCGCGAGGCGTCGGCTGCGAGAGCGGCATCCTTGTGGCGAAACAGCATGGCGCGGGCGATGCCGTGCTGGAGCGCGTCCTTCAGCGGCGAGACGACTGCGCCCAACTCGATCAGGCTCTCAACCACCCACATCTTGCCGGCCTCGTCGACATGCACGATCGAGGCATGACTGAATTGGGAATTGATGTCGCCAATGCGCGCGATGGCCGCACTATTGTGATGCATGCCGCGTACCAGCAGGATGTCGCCCGAGCGGAAGGCGAGATCGCGCCCGGTATCGAATGCCGGATGCACGAACGTATTATAGCTCGACTCCCGGAACGCGCGAATCGGGACATCGCCTTCGCCGGCGACCTGATGACCGGAATTGAGTTCGCCCAGCATGTCGGACGCGTAGCGAAGGATACGCAGGCAATCACGCAGTGCCTTTTGCGCCTCGCGTGTCATAAGGCCTTTGGCGTGCCACTCGGGGATACGGTCGCGCAGGCTCGTGCGCAGCCGGAAGATGCCGGTCATGAGAGACGGCGCGGCGGCGCGCAGCTCAGGACCGCTGTATCGGCCAAGATCACGCTCGTAGACCTCGCGATAGAGCCGCCTGAGATTGCGAACGAGGTCTTCGGTGGTTGTCGCGGGAGCCACCGCACGCGCCTGCAACGTCTTGAAGTCGTCTTCGAAACTCGAAACCGCTGACGCTACCGGCACGACGCACCCTGGACAGTCGATTGAAAGACTGGCGGCCGCGTCCCCGCGGCTGCACGGCGGCACCCTGCACATGCCCTGTGTCAAACGCAAGATGGCCTCAGGACTGCGCCCAATCGGCGAGGCGTTCGAGAAACACACCGCAGCGCTCCAGTTCGGCGATCTCGACCCACTCGTTGGCTGTGTGGGCCTGCGCGATCGAACCCGGCCCGCACACGACCGACGGCGCGCCGGCATCCTGAAAAAGGCCCGCTTCCGTTGCATACGACACGGCATGGGTCTCGTTCTGGCCGGCGAGGCGAAGCGCAAGCGCGACTGCCTCAGACTGTGCGCCGGCCGAGAACGGCGGCACATAGTTACGCCGGCTGATCGTGATCTGGGCTTCCGGCGCCACGCCCTGCATTTCCGGCAGGCATTGCGTTTCGGCGAAGCGCCGCACGCGCGTTTCGATGGCGTCGATGTCGAGACCCGGCAGCGCCCTCACCTCGAAGCCGAACCGCGCCGAAACCGGCACGATGTTGGACGCCGTGCCGCCTTCGATCCGCGTCACCTGAAGTGTGGGAGTCGGCGGTTCGAAGCGTCGATCCGGCGCAAGCCCAAGAAGCTCCTGCTCCATGCGCGCCAGTTCGCCCAGCAGGCGGCCTGTGTAGGTGATCGCATTCACGCCGAGATGGGACATGCTCGAATGCGCGGCGCGTCCCTGGACTTCGACTTGCCAGCGCACGGGTCCTTTGTGGGCGTCAACGACCATCATGGAGGTCGGCTCACCGACGATCACGGTGCGCGGACGCGGCAGTCGCGTCCCGAACTCGCCGATCATCGGGCGCACGCCGATGCAGCCGATCTCCTCGTCGTAGGAGAAGGCGATATGGATGGGCACGCGCAGGCGACTTTGCACGAACATGGGCACGGCCGCCAGCACGCAGGCGAGGAAACCCTTCATATCCGAAGTACCTCGGCCGTACAGGCGGCTGTCTTTTTGCGTCAGCGTGAACGGATCTGTATCCCAGGCCTGGCCGTCGACGGGGACCACGTCCGTATGTCCGGAGAGACCAATGCCGGCGACGCCCGCCGGCCCAATCGTCGCGAACAGGCTCGCCTTCTGGCCGTCCGCAGTCGGCACGAGATGAGAGGCGACGCCATGCTGCGCCAGGTAGTCTTCCACAAAGCCGACCAGCGCCATGTTGGACCTGTGGCTGGTCGTGTCGAAAGCCACTAGGCGCGCTAGCAGTTCGGTGACGGAGTAGTCGGGTCCGGTCATGGAATTCCGGTTCTCGGCGGGGCCTGGGACCGCTCCGCGCGTCAGTTCATGCTGCGCACGGCGAACGGGCTGTCGAGCGAGAACGCCGGCACAGTCACATCAAACATCTTACCGCTTTCGCCAGTCATCTGATAGCTCCCCGCCATGATCCCAGATGGCGTCGCCAGAGGGCAACCGGACGTATAGGTGAAGGATTGGCCGGGAGCGATGGTCGGCGTCTGGCCGACGACGCCGGGTCCGCGCACCTCTTCCGTGCGGCCGAATGCATTGGTGATCTTCCAGACGCGGGATTTAAGCTGAACCGTCTCCTTACCTTGGTTGGAGATCTCGATCGTATAGGTCCAGAAGTAATAGCTCTCGTCCGGCGCGGATTGGTCCTCGTTGTATTCGGGCTGAACGCGAATACGGATGCCCTTCGTGGTCGCTTCATAGAGGCTGTCGCGTTTCACGGGCTATGCTCTCGCTGAAGAAAACTGACGCTTTGAGTTTAGGGCGGCCGAGTTCGCCGTCAATAGCAGCTTATGCAGCGATCACCGCATCGAGGCCACGCGAAATGTCAGCCTTGAGGTCGGCGACGGTTTCGAGGCCCACGGAGAGCCGCAGGATACCATCACTTATGCCAAGCTCGGCACGTGCGGCAGGACCAATGCGAAAATGGGTCGTGGTCGCGGGGTGCGTGATGAGGCTTTTCGCGTCGCCCAGATTGTTCGAGATGCGAATGAGGCGCAGGGCGTTCTGGAACCGGAACGCTCCGGCCTTGCCGCCCGCCACCTCGAACGCGATCATCTGGCCGCCGCCGGTCATCTGCTTGTGGGCAAGGGCTGCTTGCGGATGATCCGACCGGCCGCAATAAATCACCCTGCTGACGCCCGGCGCGCCGGCGAGATGATCGGCGAGCGCGGCCGCCGTAGCGCATTGCGCATTGACGCGCAGGGGAAGCGTCTCCAGCCCCTTCAGCATCACCCAGGCGTTGAACGGACTGAGCGAGGGGCCGGTCTGGCGCACCCAATCCTGCAGATGGTCGGTGAGGAACTTCTCGGAGCATAGCACGACGCCACCGAGGCAGCGCCCCTGACCGTCGATGTGCTTAGTGGCGGAGTAGATGACGACGTCCGCGCCGTGCTGAAGAGGGCGCTGCAGCATGGGCGTGGCGAAAACGTTGTCGACCATGATAAGCGCACCGACGTCCTTTGCGAGAGCAGACACCGCCGCAATGTCGACCAGATCGAGCGTCGGGTTGGCGGGCGTCTCGAAGAAGAACACCCTCGTGTTGGGGCGGACCGCCTTTCGCCATTCCTCGATATCGCGGCCATCGATCAGGGTGAATGCGATGCCGAAGCGCGGACACAGTGTCTCGACGATGTAGCGGCACGACCCAAACATGGCGCGGGCGGCAACGACGTGGTCACCGGTCTTGAGATAGGACATGAGTGCTGCAGTTACGGCCGCCATCCCAGTGGCGGTCGCACGGGCGACTTCCGAACCCTCCAGCAGCCGCATGCGCTCCTCGAACATGCTGACAGTGGGATTGGAAAAGCGACTGTACTGGAAGCCGGGGTCCTCGTTTTTGAAGCGCGCTTCGGCCTGCTCGGCCAACTCATAGATGAAGCCCTGCGTCAGGAAGATCGCCTCGGACGTCTCCCCGAACTGCGAGCGCAGCACACCCCCGTGCACGAGCTTCGTTTCAGCGCCCCAGTCTTCGCTCGCATCGTCGTTGTTGCTTGCCATGCTGGGCAGTCCTCGACAAACGGCCGGCTGGTTGCGAACCCCATGCGGCCAACAAAAAAACCCGGCTCGGCTCCGCCCGCCATCGAGGCTGGGCCCATCCGAAAAACCGGGTGTGCGCGGCCCTTTTTAGCGAGTTGTTTAACGTGGCTGCAAGCCGGCCGGCCAAATCACCACGAGTAACAGCGGGGGATTAGCCTCTCAGGCCTCTTGGCGTCAAGAGGGCGTTGGTCTAGAGCCGGTCACAAGACATCTCACAACTCGCACCCCCGGCTGTGCTTCGGCCCCCATCCGCCGCAACCCTCCCGACGGAACTCGCATGGCAAAACGCCCAGCCAAATTGACCGGAGATGACGCAAACCCGTTGCTCGGCGCCGCGGTCGAGAACGGTATTCTTCCGGCACAAGCTATCCGGGCATTGATCTCGGTCGGCGCATTGCGTCTGGCCGAGCCTGCCGGCGAGGGCCAAATCCAGCCCGCAAGCATCGACTTGCGGCTCGGCGCGCGCGCTTTCCGGGTTCGCGCGAGCTTCCTGCCGGCGCCCGGCGCACTCGTCGCGGACATGCTCGATGATCTCAAGCTGCACGAGATCTCGCTGGCAGAGGGCGCCGTTCTTGAAACGGGCTGCGTCTACATCGTACCTCTAATCGAGAGCCTGGCCCTGCCACCGTCGATATCCGGCGCGGCCAACCCCAAGAGTTCGACTGGACGACTGGATGTCTTCACTCGCGTTATCGCCGATGGCGTCGCCGCCTTCGACCAGATCCCCGCCGGTTACAATGGTCCGCTCTACGCCGAGGTGTGTCCGCAGACCTTCCCGGTCGTCGTGCGAAAAGGGTCGAAGCTGGCGCAGTTGAGGTTTCGCGTCGGCAATCCGCGCGAGGGCGACGCGGCGCTCGTCGTCCTCCACGAGCGCGAGACGCTCGTGTCGGGCGCTCGCGCCGACATCCGCGACGGCATAGCGCTGTCGGTCGACCTCATGGGGGATGCGACGGGTCTTATTGGGTACCGTGCGAAGCGTCACACCGGCGTCGTCGATGTCGATGCTCCGGGCTCATGCGCGGTCCTCGATTATTGGGAGCCGGTATACGGCCGAGGCCAACGCCGCCTGATACTCGACCCGGACCAGTTTTACATTCTTGCATCCAAGGAAGCCGTGCACATTCCACCGTCGCATGCCGCCGAGATGATGCCGTTCAATCCCCTCGTCGGAGAATTCCGCGTCCACTACGCTGGCTTCATGGATCCGGGCTTTGGACATACCGCGGCCGGCGGGCATGGCTCGCGGGTGGTGTTGGAGGTGCGCTCGCACAAGGTGCCGTTCGTCCTCGAGGACGGACAAATCATCGGACGCCTCGTCTACGAGCGCATGACGGAAGAGCCCGAGATGCTCTACGGCAGCGCGCTCGGCAGCAACTATCAGGCGCAGGGATTGAAACTGTCCAAACACTTCAGGCTGTGAGCAGCGCCGTCTGCGGTTACTGCATTTCCCAGTAGCCGATCGCAGCCGGGCCGAGAATGACGACGAACAGAACCGGCAGGAAGAATACAATCATGGGAACCGTGAGCTTGGGCGGGAGGGCTGCTGCCTTCTTCTCGGCTTCGCCCATGCGGATGTCGCGGTTTTCCTTCGCCATGACGCGCAGCGCCTGGCTGACGGGCGTACCGTAGCGCTCGGCCTGGATCAAGCGCCGTGCAGACCGCCTTGACGCCCGGCAGGCCGGTGCGCTTGCCGAGGTTTTCGAACGCCATGCGGCGCTCCTGCAGATACGAAAGCTCCGCAGTCGTCAGTGATAGCTCCTCGCCAAGTTCGATCGACTGGGCCGTCACTTCCTTGGCGACCTTGCCGCACGCGGCTTCCACGGACATGCCCGACTGCACGCAGATGAGCAGCATGTCGAGCGCGTCGGGGAAGGCCTGCTTGATCGACTTCTGGCGCTTTTGCGAAAGGTTCGAGACGAACACGTTCGGCAGATAGAACCCGAGGAAACCCGCGGCCAGCGCCATCAGGAACTTGATCATCGGCGGATGCGTCAGTTCGCCGATGAAAAAGACGTAGACCAGCGCGAGCAGGAACACGACCGGTGGCATCGCGACGCGGAAAAACATGTAGGCGACGAGTGGTGCCTGCCCGCGCAGACCCGCCATCTTCAGCTCGATCGCGCACTTCCTCGCTGTCGAACTGCGCCCGCAGATCGAACTTGTCGACGATCTGCTGCATGTAGCCCTTGGGCGTCTGCCGCAGCCGCGCACCGGCCCGGTCCTTGGCCGACATTTCGGCGAGCCTCTGCGAGCGCATCTTGTCGCGCTCGACGGCCATGACTTTCATCCGCTGGTTCAGGCGGTCGCGCTGAAGCAAAGGCGCAACGAGTGTGAGCACCGTCGCAAATGCGGCGATCGAAGCCAGCATCGTCGCGATGAACTGCGGGCTCAGGATTGTCGCGATCAGAGATTCCATAGCGGCATCGTCTCCAGCGCCGGCTCAGTACTTAAAGTTGACCATCTTGTGCATCATGAGGATGCCCATGCTCATCCAGATTGCGCTGACCGCGAGCATGAAGTGCCCCATCTGCGTCACGAAAAGCGGCATGATGTAGTCCGGCGTCGACATGTAGACCATGATCATGACGCCGGGCGGCAACGAGCCCAGTACCATGGCGGATGTTTTGGCTTCAGCGGATAGCGCCTTGACCTTGATCTACATCTTCAATCGGTCGCGCAGAACGCCCGACAGGTTGTTCAGAGCTTCCGACAAGTTACCGCCGGCCTGCTGCTGAATTGAGATGACGATGGTGAGGAAGCGCACTTCCGCGAGCGGAATGCGGTTCGCGAGACGCTCGAGCGCCTCGCCCAACGTCACGCCGACGCGCTGCTGCTCCACGACGTCCCGGAATTCGCTGGCAATCGGCTCAGGACTTTCACGCGCGATGATCTGCAGGCATTCGTTCAGTGGAAGGCCCGACTTGACGCCGCGCACGATCACGTCGATGGCGTTGGCAAGTTCGTTGGTGAACTTGGTCTGGCGACGCTTGATCATCCGGCTGAGGACGAAGCGCGGCAGTCCGAACGTTCCCACGAACGCCGCGATTGCAGCGCCGATATAGGCGAGTTCCGTCGGCGGCGACGAGATGAGCACGATACCGGTGCAGACCAAGCCGGAGATCATGCTGGCGATCCAATAGGTGCGCGGTTCGGCATCCAGGCCGGCGCGCTGCAGCCGCAGGCGCAACGTGACCTTCTCCTTCGCCTTCTGGCGGATTTCCAGGTCCTTGAGACTGTCCTGGACCTGCTTCTTGCGCTGCGCGGCCACGTCCGCGGCCGTGCGCGCGGACGAAGCCGGACCGCGAACCGAGCGTGATTCCGTGACGCTGGCGACGCGCTTTTCGGTCTGCTTTTCTCCCGAGACATACGGGTAGATCACAACGAAGATAACCGCTGCCAGCGCTGCCGCGCCCAGCAGGGCAATCATCAGCGGCATCACTTCAGGACTAAGCATGGCTCTCACCGAGCGGGTTGCCGTTCGCGTCCAGAACTTCGGAGGCCGCAAGCGCTTCGGCCAAGCGGCCTTCTTCCTTGTAGTACTCAGCGCGATCCCAGAAGCGGGGACGCGCGATACCGGTCGAGCGATGTCGGCCGACGAGCCTGCCGTTCGCGTCTTCGCCAGTGATTTCGTAGACGATGAGGTTCTGAAGCGTCACCGTCTCGTCTTCCATGCCGATCACCTCGGTAATGTGGGTGATCTTTCGCGAGCCATCGCGCAATCGCGAGGCTTGCACGATGATGTCGATCGAGCCGACAATCATTTCACGGATGGTCTTCACCGGCAGCGCGTAACCGCCCATCATGATCATCGATTCAAGACGGCTGATGGCTTCGCGCGGACTGTTAGCGTGCAGCGTGCCCATCGATCCGTCGTGACCTGTGTTCATGGCCTGCAGGAGGTCGAACGCCTCCGGCCCGCGGACTTCGCCGACGATGATGCGTTCAGGCCGCATACGCAGGCAGTTTTTGACCAGGTCACGCATGGTGATCTGGCCCTCGCCTTCGAGGTTGGGCGGGCGTGTTTCGAGCCGGACAACGTGAGGCTGCTGGAGCTGAAGTTCGGCCGAGTCTTCGCAAGTGATGATGCGCTCGTCGTGGTCGACGCAACCGGTCAGGCAGTTGAGAAGTGTCGTCTTGCCCGAACCCGTGCCGCCTGAGATCAGGATGTTGCAGCGGACGCGGCCGATAACCTCGAGAATGGTTTTGCCCTGCGGCGTGACCGAGCCGAACTTGACGAGCTGCTCTAGGCGCAGACGGTCCTTCTTGAATTTACGAATGGTGAGCGCGGGACCGTCGATGGCAAGCGGCGGCGCGATGACGTTGACGCGCGAGCCGTCCGGCAAGCGGGCGTCGCAGATCGGGCTCGATTCATCGACGCGGCGGCCGACCTGGCTGACGATGCGCTGGCAGATGTTCATAAGCTGCTGGTTGTCGGCGAAACGCACCGACGTCTTCTGCATCTTGCCGTTGACTTCGATGTAGGTCGTGCCGGCGCCGTTGACCATGATGTCGGCGATGTCGTCACGCGCCAGAAGCGGCTCCAGCGGACCATACCCGAGCACGTCGTTGCAGATGTCCTCGAGCAGTTCTTCCTGCTCGGCGATCGACATGACGACGTTCTTGACCTGGATGATCTCGCTGACGATGTCGCGGATCTCTTCACGGGCCGCCGCCGAGTCGAGCTTGGCGAGCTGCGTCAGATCGATCGTATCGATCAGCGCATTGAACACCGTGGTCTTGACGTCATAATACTCTTCGGAATGCCGGCGCTGCGGCTCCACAGACTCGACGCGCGGCGGCGGAGCAGCGGCCGCCGGAGCTGCTGCCTTCTGCTCCATGGACTTTGGCGCAAGGGCCTGTTGTGCAGGCTGTTGAGCGGGAAGCCTGCGGGGCGCTGCCGGATCGTTCGAACGCCTGCCGAACATGATGGGTGCAACTCCTTAGCGTTTGAACTTCAGTTTCTCAAGCAGAGGCGCCAGCGGCGATTTCTTCTCGACCTTTGTTTCCTTGCGATGCGCCACGGACATCGCGATCTCGCGGAAGCACGGAGCGCTCTTGGCCTTGGCGTTGAGCTCTTCGATCATCTGTCCGTTGTTCGAAGCTTGACCGAACGTCTCCGGGTCGAACTCGATGACCGAGACCGCCTTGAGGCCGATGGCCTGCTCGAACTCCTTGATGCTGATCTCGGGACGCTTGGGCATGTTCGCCATGTTGATGACGAGATGGGGAAGCGTGTCGTTCTTGCGCGAGGTCTTCAGCAGATCGATGATGTTCTTGGCGTTGCGCAGGTTGGGAATATCCGG
Source organism: uncultured Alphaproteobacteria bacterium (assembly GCA_963750715.1). Taxonomy (GTDB): domain Bacteria; phylum Pseudomonadota; class Alphaproteobacteria; order Rhizobiales; family Hyphomicrobiaceae; genus JAGVSR01. The sequence goes on from CAVVRP010000008.1 coordinate 176,877, forward strand.
CGCGGCGGTGAGGACCACCTCGTCGGACTGCAGCAGCACCCGCTTCGACCATGCCGACCAGTTGTGGGGAAGGTCGACCGTCACGAACGGCACGTTCTGGCGTGCCACGTCGATGACCATGTCGCAGGCGTCGGGAGAGATGTCGTAGTCGCGGTCGAGAACGACGGGCGCGGCGAAGATCGACAGGCGCTCGGAGCACTTCGTCAACAGGCGGTCGAGTAGCACTTCGTCGAGACGCTCGGGGCTTGCGAGCGCGTCGGCGATGCCCTGCACCGGGTCCTGATTGAAGTCGAGGCCGGTCGTGCCGAAGGCGAGATCGAGATCGGCGACGATGACGTTGCTCTTCAACGCTTCCGACAATGTCCATGCCACGTTGTGGCATATGGTCGACGAACCGACTCCGCCCTTGGCGCCGATGAAGGCGTAGACATGGCCGACCGGATCGGATTCCGGGTCGTTATAGAGGTTCGAAAGGCTCTCCATCAGCTGCAGGGTGGAGACCGGCGCCACCAGGTATTCGCTGACGCCTCGCTTCAGCAGCTCGCGATAGAGAATGACGTCGTTGAGGTGACCGACGACGATCACCTTGGTGCCGAGGTCGCAGAACTCGGCCAGCTTGTCGAGCTCGCCCAGCAGCTGCTGACGTGGCAGCGTGGTTTCGACCATGATCAGGTTCGGCGTCGGGCTTACTTCGTAGTGACCCACGGCCGCAATGATGCCGCCCATGTGAACGCTGACGTGCGCCTTCGTCAGGCGGCGATCTTCCGATGCATCCTGTATGGCCTGCGCCAGTGACGGGCTTTCACAGAACGCCTGGATCGAAATGCGCGGGATGGGCCGCGCCCGTGCGAGGCCCGCTTCGGACGTGTTGGTGTCCGACGCCTCGAAATCGGCGAAGTCCGGCTCGGCGCCCTGACTGTAGGTGGTGATGGACTGGGCTTGCTTGTTCATGAAACGATGGCCTCAATCTGCGCCTTTGACTTGAACTTTTTCATCTTCGCTCTTGGCGGCGCCGGTAACGTCGCCTTTAACGTACTTGTTCCAGGTCACGTCGCGACGCTCGCCCGAGCGATCGCTCATGGTGCGGGGTCCGAGCAAGTCGGCCGGGTTGGCGACCATGGCGGCGAGGTTCCTCTGATTGGCGCAGCCGATGTTCGGATTCGGCAGATTGTATGGGTCGCGCGCCAAGTTAGTAGTCCAGTGTCCGCACTCCGGACCCTCCGCGACGAAGCGCAGGTAGGAGACGCGAATCGGAGGATGGCTGCCCTCGCCCGAGTAGGGCTCGACAGAGATCGAGGACTCGGAGAAGCCGTTGTCGCTGAGAAGTTGTCGGATCTGCTGGACCGACTGGATTGCAGCCGCCTCGTTGGCCGAGCCGGCCGGCGCCTCGATAACGAGACGGCTGTTGCCGGCGTCGCTGGCACGCGAGCTTGCGGCGAATCCAAGAAGTTGGGCGCGCTGCTGCGGCGACAGACCCTGGGAGCCCTTGGGGACGTTGAACGTCAGCGTCTGGGGTTCCTGCGAGACGATGATCGGGTGGCGCTGCGTTGGATCGACCAGAGCCCAACCTGCGACCTTGGTTCCCGTATCATCGGGTCGGCACCCAGCGAGCGCCAAGGCAATTGCCGACGACGCGACAAGAGTTCGAGGCTTTGCTAAAAACAACCCAGGCGGAGGCGGCAAATTTTTCATTTCTAAACGTCATGGCTCGAGTCTCCAGCCTAATGTCACTATTCGACGATGAATCCGTAGTCGCCCTTCAGATCGCCGGCCGGAGCAGCACTACTGTCCTTGCCGTAGATCCGGTTGAGATGACCAAGGAAGTTCGCCTTCATATCGGTCGCCTCTCCCAAACCATCCAAGGGACGAGCAAGCTCCTGGCGGGAAACCGGCTTGACGACGTAGGGCGTGACAATCACGACAAGTTCCGTTTCCTTCTTAATGAAGTCGCGGCTGCGGAACAGCGTGCCGAGCACCGGGAGGTCCTTCAGACCCGGGAACCCGTCGATGTTCTGGCGCACGTCATCCTGGATCAGACCCGCAAGCGCGAGTGACCCGCCCGACGGCAGTTCGACAGTTGATTTCGCCTGGCGCTTCTTTAGCGCGGGAATGTTGAGGTTCGAGAGCGTCACGGAGCCGATATTGGTCAGTTCGCTCACTTCGGTTTCGATCTTCAGGCTGATGCGGCCCTCGGACAAAACGACCGGCGTAAAGGCGACACCAACACCGTACTCCTTGTACATGACCGATATGGCACCCTGAGTGTCGACAACCGGCACAGGAAACTCGCCACCGGCAAGGAATTTCGCCGATTCACCCGAGATCGCTGTCAAGTTCGGTTCCGCGAGCGTCTTGATCAAACCATCACGTTCCATAGCGCGGATCGCTGAGGCGACCACACTGCCCCCCGAACTCCAAGTCCCGGCAGCGCCCGAATTCGCAACGGGTGAGCCGACCCCAGGTGGGCCGGGGTTGAAAATGCCCGGCAAACCAGCGTTCTCCCCAATGGTCCGCAGGCCGATGCGCGGCAGTGGACCCAGACCGGCGGCGGCTGTCAACGGGAGAGCATTGTCCGAGAGAATGGCCGTCGTAAAGTTTCCGGAGTTGATGACGGCGCCGAGGTTGATGCCGAACTGCTTCAGCACCTCTCGCTGCACTTCAGCAACAGTCACCTTCAGCATCACCTGCTCTTCCGCCTCGACGGACAGCATATTAATAACCTTGGCCGTCGAACGCGTGTCGCCTGAGGCGTCGGGCTGCACGATGAAGCGCGAGGCGATGTCGGTTGCGCGTGTCGCGTCGAGCGGATTGCGAACCGATCCTGTCAGCACTACCGTTTCGTTCAGGACCTCCGATTTGATGTTCGAGCCAGGCAAAAGCCGCTGAAAGAGCGAGTCCAGAGCACTAGTGTCGTATTCAACAGTCACTTCGAGCGTGAGTATCTGCTCACCGTTCGCGTCGAAGAAGAAGGCATTCGATTGGCCGGTTTTCTTGCCGATCAGATGCACCCGGTTGGAGCTCTGCACAACGGCATCCATGATTTCGGGTGCGGACACCATGACGTCGCGCAGCTCACGCGGCATCTCGATCATCATGGCCTTGTTGCGCCCGAGCCGGACACTCCGTGTCTGGGGCAGTCCATCGCGCTCGGTTAACTTAAGGACCGAGTTGTGGGTGCTCTCCGCGTTGCCGATCATCACGTGAGAGTTCTCCCGGACATCACCGCCCGCGCCCGCCGAACTGGCGATGCCCAAAATGGCCGCTGCAACCAGAAATCCCGCCCATCCGATGCGGATGGCTACCCTAGACTTCCTCACATCAATTCGCATGGATCTCTAGCCTTCCAACGAGCTTGCAGATTTCGGTTTACTCAGTTGACGCCGTAAACTCGCGTCCTGACGCCGTAACGCAATACTTCGATGGCGTTGCTATTCTTTGGTTTGTTGAGGTCGTCAGCGGCCTGCGGACCGCTCTTCATGTCGAGATCGGCGATGGACCGCAGCGCAAGCGTGAGCTCGCCCATCGAGTTCGCGAGCGCCAGCATCTCTGCCTGACGCGGTGTCAGTTCGAGCGTCGCCGTGGTGGCGCCGGCTTCGGAAGCTTTCTTGCCCTCGCGCGTTTCGATCTGCTGGCCAATGGCCAAGACGCGAACATTGCGGAACAGAGTGTCGTTGGCGAATTCTTCCTGACCGTTGCGGCCGCGCATACGGCGAACCAGGATGACATCGACGTGGTCGTTGGGAAGAATAAGGCGTCCGACCGAAGTCTTGTCATCGATCTTGGTGGAGATGGCGCGCATGCCGGCGGGCAGGATGGCGGCGAGAACGCCGCCCTGACCCGGCTTGACGAGCTTGTTGGGCGTGATCGGCTCACCGGCCATTATTGGCGCGCGGGCGATGGCGCCCGACAGTTGTGTCGGCGCACTGGCGCCGCCACCCGACTTGGTGATGAAGCCAGGGGTTACGGCGCCGGTCGGCCAGGCCTGCCAGCGAAACACACTTTCGCTGGCGATGTCGCCGAGACCGATATCGACGCGGGCGACGAGGACCTCGGTCGAATCAACCTGAACCTCGACGGTCTTCTCGACCTGCGGCTGACTCATCATGCCGTTAATCATCACGAAGGCGCCAAGCCCCGCGACGCCAGCAATGCCAAGACCGATAAGCTGAGCTCGTTTCATTCCCGCAACCCGTCCCAAACACGGGGGCCACTCCCCGCTTCACCGAGGAGTTTGCGCGACAAACGTCAATGCGAGGTTAACCTGCGTTGCAAATTGGTGCGGATCGGGACGGTCCGCATCAGCGACAAGCGCCGTCGCAGGTCAGACCAGGAAGGCCTGAAACCACGCTGTTTCGGGATAAATCCAGAAGCTGCCGCCCGCGATCGCCAGACCGTAGGGAATGCCACTTCCGTGTTCATGAAGTTTCAGCGCCCAACCGGGTGCCGGTAGAGCAGCGACCGGAAACTGGCGGTACATGAGAATCAACACAGCAAGCACGCCGCCGAGAATCGAAACCTGGGCGACGTACATCAGCAGATGATCGAGACCGACCCAGATAGCCGCCGCCGATACGAGCTTGGCATCGCCGCCACCGAGCCAGCCGATGGCGAACATGACAAATGCGACCGACAGCACGATCGCGCCGGCCGCGATGTGGCTGAGAACGGCATCCATCGGCAGTCCGGCCGCGAAAGCTGCAATGGGGAACACGGCGACCAGCGCCACCGTGATCCGGTTGGGGATGGTCATGGTCATAAGATCGTAGGCGCCCGCGAATGCCATGGCAGCGGGGAACAAAAAAAACAACGCATACTCGAGCACGGATAAAACTCCCGGCCAACGACGGACCATTTCCGCCACAGCTCTAAGTTTCGAACAAAACGCTTAAGACGCGATAAACGATGATCGCTTCGAATCGCGTCGGTGAATTACGTCAGGTTCTCGTTCACGCGATTGAAGATCGCGTTGAGCTTATTGGGCAGCGGCTTGATCGAGGCGATGATGCTGATGGAGACGATCGCGGCAATGAGGCCATATTCAATGGCGGTTGCACCGCTCTCATCGCGCAGGAAGCGCTGTATCGTCGAAACCATGGGGCTATTCCTCGAAGGCATGATCCGTCCCGGACAAAGCAACGCCCTTCCGCGCGGCTGAGGCGGAAGCGGGCTTCAAACGGGATCAGGCTATAAGAGCCTTGTTAAAATTTGGGTTCATCGGCGTCGCCGCTTCCCCCTAACGCCCGGTTTTCAATCGAAATTGGATAATATACTCTTGCAATTTAAATCCATTTGCCAGCGCCCGACCGGGCCGTGATGATCAGGACGGATGGATCCCCCGGCTCAAGGCGCGGCAGCGACCACATTCGAAGACCAGGCCGACGAGGCGGCCGCCATGTCCGCGGTCGCCGGCTTCAGTTCGGGCTTGGCAGCGACGGCGATAACCGGCGCGGCGAAAGCGGGAACGGTGTCGGACTTCGGCTCGAGCCTGACCATTTTTTTCAGCAGGTCGGTGTTGGCCTTGGCGGTCGAAGCCGGAATATCTGCGGAGGCGACCCGGGTTGCCTCGTCGTATTTGCCCTGCAGCCCAAGCACGAGGGCAAGGTTCTGGCGAACCTTGGGGCTTGCGCCCTCTTCGCTGCCGGCGCGACGCAGCAGGTCTTCGGCCTTCGACGGTTCCCCGTTCATGGTGTATGCGAGCGCGAGATTGTTCATCACCGATGGCTTGTCCGGCGCCAGCGCCTGCGCCCGTTCGAGGTGGCTCACGGCTTCCTGATACTTGCCGAGCTTGGCGGCCGCCGCGCCGCGAGCCGAAACCACGCGCCAATCCGGTTTGGCGGGGTCATCCGCCATCTCCAAAAGCTGCGAGGCCAGCGTGATCTGCTCGGATTCGAGGGCAAGGCGGCCATATTCCGACGCCAGCTCGCGGTCGTTCGCGTGATAGATGGATGCTTCCTGCAGCACGGCGAGAGCCTGCGGCTTCTGGCCCATGGCCTTGAGATTTTTTGCGTAGGAAAGTACGTTCTCGATCTTGCGCGGATTCTTTGCGTATTCCTTACCCCAGTATTCGGTGGCTTTCTGAAGATCAGTCTTCGGTGCTACGGCCACGTCGCCAGCCTGCATGCTCTGCGGCTCTTCCGACTTGAGGGCCGTCAGGCTCGCCATCTCCTCGCCAAGGCCAAGCTGCGCGCACCCGCTGGCCGCGAGACCCAGACTCACGGCTACAACCAGCCGAAGAACCCGAGAAGCCGCCCTTTGCGCGCCGAACGTCTGACCAACCGTCATCACACTCGATCCTTCCGACCTGTCGTACTTGCGCGAATCACTGCGCAAGTTCCGCCCTGGCCGGCAGTTTCTGGGACAGCAGTCAACAAAGCCTTAACCTGCAGGCCTCACGACCCTTCGGCACGCGCTCCCGCGGCCCATTCCGCCATCTCGGGCATGGCTAAGATCGTCTCAATGTAGGCCGCCGCCGTGCCGTCGTCGCCGTACCGGGTGAGATCGGGCAGATAGGTCCGGAAGCGGGACGCAACAGGGGCGTACATCGCGTCAGCAGCGGCGAACTGCGAGAACAGGAACGGTCCCGACGCGCCATAGCGCGTTCTGCACTCACGCCAGCTCTCGATCACGCGGCGGATGTTCAGGATCGCAGACTCCGGCAGATCGTCCTTGGGTTTGATCTCCAACAGGTCCATCGGGCAATGCTCGCGCAGAGCCTGGAAGCCTGAGTGCATTTCCGCCGATACGGCCCGTGCGATGGCCCGCGCATCCGGATCAGACGGCCATACCTTCAGCTCGGGATGGCGATCCGCGATCGTCTCGATGATCGCAAGGCTGTCCCAGACGACGCGTTGTCCGATCAGTAGTGCCGGCACTTTGCCGGCCGGAGAATGCGCCAGGATGCGAGCCTTCGAATCGGGTTCGCGCAGGCGGACGGCGATTTCCTCGAACGGTATGCCGAACCGCTTCATCGCCAGCCAGGGCCGCAGGCTCCAACTCGACCAGGTCTTGTTGCCGATCACCAGCCGGTAGTGCGTCTCGGGCATGTTTTCGCCTTCCCTTCCTGATTATGGATGGTGCAATCTCGCAGGAGCGCTCCCGTCCCGGATCGTATACCCCACTGACACGAAAGCGAAACTCATGAAAAAGCGCGATAGCGCCCCGGCCGCCCTGCGGGCCGAAGACGTATTTGCCGAGCCCCGCGCCGCCGGCATCCCGATCCACGCCGTCGGCGACGACACGGCTGCCCTGAAGCAATTGACCGGCGCGCAGCGCCAATGGCTCACGACCGCGCAGTTTAAGCCATCGGCCAAAAGGCAGGCTCTGGTTCCCTCCGACGATGGAAGCCTCGCCGCCGTGGTTCTCGGCATCGGCAACGGCGCCGCGGGTGAGCCGTCTGGACCTTCCGAACTGTTGCTCGGCCAACTGGCTGGCGGCCTGCCCTCAGGCACCTACAGGCTCGGAGCCGAGATTCGCCGGCCCGACCTCGCTGCATTGGCATGGGGGCTCGGCGCCTATCGCTTCCGCCGCTACAAGAGCACCGACGCCGCAACGTCCGAACCGGCTCGCCTCGTCCTCCCGGCCGGCGCTGAAAGCAAGGCAGTGGTCAATACTGTCGAAGCCGTCTGGCTCGGCCGCGATCTGATCAACACACCGGCAAGCGACCTTGGTCCCCAGGAGATTGAGGATGCCGCCCGCCAGCTTGCGGCCCGCCATGGCGCAACCGTGGCATCGGTCGTCGGCGACGAACTGCTGAAAAAGAACTTCCCGATGATCCACGCTGTCGGCCGGGCCAGCCCACGCGAGCCGCGTATGATCGATATCCGCTGGATCAAGAAGGGCGGGCGCAAGGATGCGCCGACGATCACTCTCGTCGGCAAGGGCATCACCTTCGACACCGGCGGGCTCGACATAAAGCCCGCCTCTGCCATGTTGATCATGAAGAAGGACATGGGCGGTGCGGCAACCGCGCTGGCTCTCGGGCACATGATTATGGGACAGGGCCTCGACGTCCGCCTGCGCATCGTCATCGCTTCCGCCGAGAACAGCATTTCGGGAGACGCGTTCCGGCCCGGCGACATTCTCACCAGCCGCGCCGGCGTCACCGTCGAAATCGGCAATACGGACGCGGAAGGCCGTCTGGTGCTGGCCGACGCGATGGCGCTTGCCGACGAGGAAGCCCCCGACAGCATGTTCGTGTTCGCGACGTTGACGGGTGCCGCCCGCACCGCGCTCGGGCCCGATTTGCCAGCACTTTTTACCGACGATGACAAGCTCGCCGCGACGCTGGTCGAAACCGGCAACGGCATCGGCGATCCGATGTGGCGCCTACCGCTGTGGCGCGGTTACGAGCGCAATCTCGACAGCGATGTCGCCGACATGAACAATGTCTGGGAAAGCCCGTTCGCGGGATCGATCACGGCGGCGCTATTCCTCAAACGCTTTGCCAAGAAGGCCAAGCGATTCGCCCACATCGATCTGTACGGCTGGCGCACGGCGCCGCGACCGCTGGGACCAAAGGGTGGGGAGCCGCAGACCGCGCGGACGGTGTTCGAGGTGCTGCGGCGGGAGGCCGGTCCATGACCGAGAACAGCGAACTCGAGATTGCGGGCGCACCGGTAGAGCCACGCGTCGCAATGCCGCTGGCCCTCGATCCGCGACACCATGCCTATCGCGAGGATCTTGCTGACGAGCGGTTGCTCGGACGGGTCGAAGCGCCCCGGTTCGTCTCTGGCACGGTGCGCCAGATCAATCGCCCCGCCGTCGCGCTCCGCCGCCGCCCCGAACCTACACTCGGCCTTGAAACGGAGGCCCTGTTCGGCGAACACGTGACGATGTTCGACGAGGCCGACGGCTGGGCCTGGGTGCAACTGCATCGCGATCGCTACGTCGGCTACGTCCCCGCAACCGCATTAAGTCCGCATGTGACGACACCGACGCACCGGGTCCGGTCGCCCGGTACGTTTCTGTATAATGTGCCCGACATCAAGTCGCCGCCGATGATGCACCTCAGCATCACGTCGCCATTGACCATCGTCGAGGAGGGCGAACGCTTCAGCCGTACCCATGACGGCATGTTCGTCATCTCGCGCCACCTCACCGAGACGAACCGTTATGCACGCGACTTCGTCGATGTAGCCGAAAGCCTCGAAGGCGTGCCCTACCTTTGGGGCGGCAAGACGCGTGTCGGGCTCGACTGTTCGGGACTGGTCCAACTTTCCCTGAACGCCGCCGGTATCGACGCGCCGCGCGACAGCGATCTACAGCGCAAGGAATTGGGCGCCGCCATCACCGTCAACGACAAGCTCGAGGGATTGCAGCGCGGCGATCTGGTGTTCTGGAATGGCCACGTCGGCATCATGCTCGACGGCGTCATGCTGCTTCACGCCAACGCGCACCACATGGCAACGGTCGTCGAAACGCTTCCCGAGGCGGCAGGACGCATCGAACGCGCCGGGTTACCCATCCTGGCTGTGAAACGGCTTGGTCTTCCGCAAAGCTGACGGCGCGCCTATCGCTTATAGGGAAGAAAATGGTGGTCGGTGAAGACAGCGTCGTCGGAAGCCATGAGGCTCTCGACACCGCCGTCGGGCAAATGCGCCTGCCGCCATCTGCCCCCCTTCGGCAACGGAATGATCGTTTCGACGCCAAGCTGTCGCCCCGTCATGCGGCTTGACCAGCGCCGCTCAATGATCCGTCCGTCGGCAATAGCTTGGACAAATGGAAGAAACAGGTCGAACGACTCGACAGGGAGGTTTTCGTAGGATTGTTCCGCGATCTGGACATCGTAGTGCTGGTCGGCGCGAAAGATCAGTTCGAACGGGCACGCACCCAAGACGCTCGGCACGACGTGAAGCTTCCAGAAGTTGGCCGTTTCGGCTTCATGCGGTCGCGCAGCATCCGCGATTGAGGGCACCCAGTACTTGAGGCTCGCGGCCATGACCTGCAATCGTGACCGATAGACGTCGTCGGAAAGCATATCGAAAAATATCTTTGATTATTCCTAGCTGCGGGAACGATGCCGCAAAACTTGGCGATTGCAAGCGCCGGATGCGTCAGGCGGCCAATTGCACCATGTATTGTTGGTCTATCACCCTCTGACGTTGCAGTGCCGGTCTAGCGGCGAGCCGTTCCACATAGGACGTGAACTCAGGCCGCTCGGGCAGCAGCTTGAACTGCAGCATCCAGCCGACGCCGGAACCGATTATCGTATCGGCGGCGGAAAATCTCTCACCCAGAAGATAGGGACCCTGACGAAGCGCGGACGCAAGCACATCGATCGTGGTGTCGGTCGAACCGTATGGCAACATCGACGGCGAGCCGCCCTCACGCTTCAAAGCCCGGTCGATCAGCGCCGGCTCGACGCAGGCCGAATTGAAGACGAGCCAGCGGAGATAGCTGCCCCTCGACTTGTCGCCCGGAGCTGGAGCGAGACCAGCATTGGGAAACAGATCCGCCAGATACATGGCGATGGCGGGCGCTTCGGTGACGACAGTGTCGCCATGCTGGATGGCCGGCACCTTGCCCATCGGGTTGATCGCCAGATATGCGGGCGACCTGTTCTCGCCCTGCTTAAGGTTCAGCACTTTTGTCTCGCGCCCGACGCCAAGCTCCTCGAACAGCCAGAGGATGCTCGAGGATCGGGTCTGCGGTGCGTGGTAATGGACAAGGCTGTCGCTGTTTTGAGGCGCCATTTGGAACTCGCGTTGTTTCAGCCGGCTGTCGCTGCCCGGTGGGCCACCGTGAGATCGAATGCGGCCGCGAGAAGCGCGCGCGTATAGTCTTCCTTGGGTGCGTTGAACACCTGCGCCGCATCGCCTTCCTCGACCACCATGCCATTTTTCATCACGATCACGTAGTTGCACAACGCGCGCACGACCTTCAAGTCATGACTGATAAAGAGGTAGGAAAGATTGTGCTTTTTCTGCAGGTCGCGCAGCAGATCGACGATCTGCGCTTGCACGCTCATGTCGAGCGCGCTGGTCGGCTCGTCCAGCATCACGAACTTCGGCTGCAGCACCATGGCGCGGGCGATGGCGATGCGCTGGCGTTGGCCGCCGGAGAATTCATGCGGGTAGCGATCGAGCGCATCGGGATTGAGGCCGACGTCCGTCAGCGATTGACGCACGCGCTCGCGCCGCTGCTCGTAGGTCAGCTCCGGTTGCTGGATCGAAAGCCCCTCCTCGATAATCTGCGACACGGACAGGCGCGGCGACAGCGATCCGAACGGGTCCTGGAAGACGACCTGCATTTCCTTGCGCAGCGGCCGCATGGCTTTGCTGTCGAGCCCATCGATGCGCTTGCCGACGTAGGCGATCGGCCCATCGGATGAAACGAGCCGAAGGATCGCAAGGCCAAGCGTCGTCTTGCCCGAGCCCGATTCCCCGACGACGCCGAGCGTTTCGCCTGCGCGAAGTTTCAACGTCAGGCCATCGACGGCCTTGATGTGATCGACTGTCCGCCTCAGCAGCCCGCGCTTGATGGGGAACCAGACCTTTAGATTTTCGGTCTCGACCACCACGGGCCCGGTCGCGTTGGAACGCGGCGGCTCGCCTTTCGGCTCGGCGGCGAGCAGGTGGCGCGTGTAGGGATGCTTGGGTGCGGCAAACATCTCCGCGCTGGTGCCCTCCTCGACGATCTCGCCCGATTGCATGACGTAGATGCGGTCGGCCATGCGCCGCACGATGCCGAGATCGTGCGTGATCAGCAGCATCGACAGACCGAGTTCCTTCTTGAGGTTGCGCAACAGTTCCAGGATTTGTGCCTGGATCGTCACGTCGAGCGCCGTCGTCGGCTCGTCGGCGATCAGCAGGTCCGGCTGGTTGGCGAGCGCCATGGCGATCATAACGCGCTGGCGCTGCCCGCCGGACAGCTGATGTGGATAATCGGCGAGCCGCTTCTCCGGATCGCGGATACCAACCTTGCCGAGCAGTTCGATGACGCGAGCGCGCGCCGCCGCATCGTCCATGCCCTGATGCAGCTTCAGGACCTCGCCGACCTGCTTCTCGATCGAGTGCAGCGGGTTCAGCGAGGTCATCGGCTCCTGAAAGATGATCGAGATGCCGGCGCCGCGCAACTTACGCATATCGTCCTCGGACGCGGCGATGAGATCCTTGCCCTTGAACAGGATCTGCCCGCCCGGATGCGAGGCGGCGGGGTAGGGCAGCAGCTTCATGATCGACAGCGCCGAGACGCTCTTGCCGCTTCCCGACTCTCCGACGAGAGCGACCGTCTCACCCTTCTTGACCGAGAAGGAAACGCCTTTCACGGCCACCACGTCCGTCTGTCCCGACCGGAAGGCGACCTTGAGGCCGCGCACATCGACGAGAATGTCATTGGCAGTCATGTGCAAAGCCTCACCGGAATGTCTTGCGCGGATCGAGCGCGTCGCGCACCGCCTCGCCGACGAAGATCAGCAGGGAGAGCGTGACTGCGATCAGGATGAAGCCCGAAAGGCCAAGCCACGGCGCTTCGAGATACTTCTTGCCTTGCAGCAGCAGTTCGCCGAGCGACGGGGAACCCGGCGGCAAACCCAACCCCAGGAAGTCGAGCGCCGTCAGCAGCGCGACCGAGCCCGACAGTTTGAACGGCAGGAACGTCAGCGTCGCCACCATCGCGTTCGGCAGAAGGTGCTTCCACATGATGGTGGTGTCGGAAAGCCCCAGCGCCCGCGCGGCCCGGATGTATTCGAAATTGCGCCCGCGCAGGAATTCGGCGCGCACGATGCCAACGAGCGATGTCCACTGGAACGCCAGCAGTACCAGAAGTAGCGTCCAGAAGCCGGGAATCAGAACCGACGAGATGATGAGCAACACATAGAGTTCAGGGATCGCCGACCAGATCTCGAGGAATCTCTGGAACACGAGATCAACGCGTCCGCCAAAGTATCCTTGAACAGCGCCCGCAGCGACGCCGACGATCGACGACAGGATTGTCAGGATGATGCCGAACAGAACGGATATTCGGAAGCCGTATATGATGCGCCCCAGCACGTCGCGGCCCTGATCATCAAGGCCCAGCCAATTCGTGTTGCCGAGCGCGTTGTAACGCTCGAGCTGATCCGAAGGGGCTTCGCATAGTTCGGCGCGGGAGGCCCATTGCGGTGGCGCGGGATAGCCCAGGCACAAATTGTCGGGACCCTTGCGGCGCGGATAATCCTTGTTGATCGTGTCGTAGGAGTAGCGGATCGGCGGCCACAGCGCCCAGCCGTTATCCTCGATCTCCTTGAGGTTGACAGGGTCCTTGTAGTCGGTGACAGCCATGAACCCGCCAAACTTCGATTCCGGATAATCGACGAACACGGGATAAAGCGTCTCGCCCTTGTAGTGCACGATCAGCGGGCGATCGTTGGCGATGAACTCGGCGAACAGAGATAGGATGAACATCACGCCGAAGATCCACAGGCTCCAGTAGCCGCGGCGGTTGGCCTTGAAGTTATCCCAGCGGCGCCGGTTCAGCGGCGACAGCTCGAAATCCACCCCATGAGCCGGGCCACCAGCCGCGACGCGGTTCACTGGTCTTGGTCACGTCGTTCTCAGTGCGCGCATCCACGGCTCAGGTCTCCCGGCTCTCGAAGTCGATGCGGGGATCGACGAGCGTGTAGATGAAGTCCGACAGGAGGTTCATCAGCAGGCCAACGAGTGAGAAAATATAGAGTGTCGCAAACACGACGGGGTAATCGCGATTTATGACGGACTCGAAGCCGAGGAGGCCAAGCCCGTCGAGCGAAAAAATCGTCTCGATCAGAAGCGAGCCGGAGAAGAACGCGCCGACGAAGGCGGCTGGAAACCCGGCGATGATCAGCAACATGGCGTTGCGAAACACATGGCCGTAGAGCACTTGTCCCTCGGACAGGCCCTTGGCGCGCGCCGTGACCACGTACTGCTTTCGGATTTCGTCGAGAAACGTGTTCTTGGTCAGGAACGTCATGGTCGTAAACGTACCGAGCGCCAGCGCGATCAGGGGCAGCGTCAGATGCCAGAAATAGTCGATGATCTTGCCAAACAGCGACAGCTGATCCCAGTTCTCGGACGTCAGCCCTCGCGATGGAAACCACTGGAAGAACGAGGATCCGGCGAACACGACCAGCAGGAGCACGGCGACAAGAAAGCCCGGCACCGCGTAGCCGACGACCAGGAACCCGCTTGTCCATGTATCGAAGGGCTCGCCGTCGCGCACCGCCTTGCGGATGCCGAGCGGGATCGACACCAAATAGGTGATCAGCGTCATCCATAGGCCCAGCGAGATCGAAACCGGCAGTTTTTCCTTGATCAGTTCGATCACGGAGATATCGCGGAAGTAGCTGTTGCCGAAACTAAAAGTCAGGTAGTTCTTCATCATCAGCAGGAACCGCTCATGCGCCGGCTTGTCGAAGCCGAACTGCCTCTCAAGGCTCTTGATGAATTCCGGGTCGAGCCCCTGGGCGCCGCGATACTTCGAGCTAGTCGCATCCATTGCGCCTTGGCCAGCCTGGGCCTTGGCGGAGCTGCCGGCGAGTTCGCCGCCACCGCCCCCGCCGAATCGGTCGGTCGCCGAGACGTCCGTTCCCGAAAGCTGCGCGATCACACGTTCGACGGGGCCGCCCGGTGCGAACTGGATGATGGCGAAGCTGATCAGCATGATCCCGAGCAGCGTCGGGAAAATCAGCAGAAAGCGTTTCATGAGGTAGGCGGCCATCAGGCTTGGATCTCCGTCATTGGGCGGCGAGCTTGGCAGCTTTTTCGGGATCGTACCACCAGGTGGTAAGCGCGCCGCGCTCGTATTTCGGCTTCACGGCGGGCCATGAGAACTTATTCCAGAACGCCAGATTATGAGCCGCCTTGTACCAATGAGGTACCCAATAATGGCCGGCTCTCAGGACACGATCGAGGCTTCGTGTCGCAACCAGCAGATCGGAGCGCGACTTTGCCTGGATCACCTCCTCGATCAGCGCATCGACCACAGGATCGGATATGCCCGCAAGATTGAAACTGCCGTCGGTCTTTGCCGACTGCGAACTCCAGAAGTTCTGCAGCTCGACGCCGGGTGTCAGCCGCAAGGCGTATCGTTCCGTAGTCATATCGAAATCGAACGTCTTCATACGCTGCTCGTACTGTGCGGGATCGATCCGCCGGATGTTGGCGTCGACGCCGATGCTGCGCAGGTTCTTGACGTAAGGCCCGGCGATGCGCTCGAACGACGCCTCGAAGACTAGAATCTCTACAGTGAGTGTCTCGCTCTTGGCATTGGCAAGCAGGCGAGAGCCCGGTTGCACCGTCCATCCCGCCTCGGCGAGGAGGCTAGCGGCCTTGCGAAGATTGTCGCGATTGTTTCCCGAGCCGTCGGTCACAGGCGGCGAGTAGGGCTCACCGAACACGGCGGCCGGTAATGAAACGCGGTGGCGTTCGAGCAGAGCCAGCTCTTCCGGCGACGGCAGGCCCGTCGCCTTCATGTCGGAGTTCTCGAAGAAGCTGGCGGTGCGCTTGTAGAGATCGAAGAACAGGTTTTTGTTGCTCCACTCGAAATCGAACGCGAGATCGAGCGCTTCACGCACGCGCACATCCTTGAACTTGTCACGGCGCGTGTTCAGGAAGAACCCCTGCGCGCCCGACGGACGC
Source organism: uncultured Alphaproteobacteria bacterium (assembly GCA_963750715.1). Classification (GTDB taxonomy): domain Bacteria; phylum Pseudomonadota; class Alphaproteobacteria; order Rhizobiales; family Hyphomicrobiaceae; genus JAGVSR01. Next base: position 192,470 of record CAVVRP010000008.1, read on the forward strand.
TCGTCAGGCAGCGTCAGACGCAGCATGCGGCCATCGCTCACGGCCGGTTTGTTGTATCCCGTGGCCCAGTCCTTCGATGTGAACTCCTCGCGGAAATCGAAATTTCCCGAGAAAAGGTTTTCCAGTTCCAGCGAGCGGTCGCGGTAGTACTCGTAGCGGATCTCGTCGAAGTTATGCTGTCCGCGCATGACGTTGAGGTCGCGCGCCCAATAGTCATTTCGCCGCTTGTAGGTAACGAACGTGCCGGCCTTGAAGTCGGAGATCGCATAAGGGCCGGAGCCGAGCGGCGGTTCGAGCGCGGTTTTTTCGAAGTCGGTCTTGTCGTAGAACGCTTTCGGCAAAACCGGCAGCATCGACACTTCGATCGGCAGATCGCGGACCAGGCTTCCGGTAAAGTTGTAGCGAACGGTGTGCTGGTCGAGCGCTTCGGCCTTCACCACATCGCGGAGCGCAAGGCGAAAGCTCGGATGGCCTTTGGTCTTGAGTGCTTCGAGCGTAAAGACCACATCATCGGCGGTAACCGGCGTGCCATCGGCGAAGCGCGCCTCGGGCCGCAGCCGGAATACCACGGACATGCTGTCGGGCGCCACGTCCGCGCTTTTCGCGATCAGCCCATATACTGCATCCGGCTCGTCGTCGGCGCGCACCATCAGGCTATCGTAGAGAAGCTCGAGGCCCTGGGCGCGATCACCCTTCAGGATGAAGTTGTTGAAGCTGTCGAACGACGTGGTCCCGGCGCTGCCGATCTGCGACGCACGCCCGCCCTTCGGCGCATCCGGATTGACGTAGTCGAAGTGCGAGAAATGCGGTGGGTACTTCAAGTCACCGAACACCGAAAGGCCGTGGCGCTCCTCCGCGCCCGCCGCGCCGCCGCATATCGCTGCGACCAGCGCGGCGGCGGCGACCAGCCGAACGGCTCGGCCGAAGGCGCGCGGCACACTCATGGCGCTCACTTGCCCCTGGTCGCGTCGGCGGCCTGCTGCTTGGCCGGATCTATCCACCAGGCGTTGACGTAGGCGGGGTTCTGCGACGGCAACTTCTGCGGCCGGCCGAAGATGTCCCAGCTCGCGACGCGGTCGTAGGGGTAGTGCCACTGCGGAACCATGAAGTAGTTCCACAGCAGCACGCGGTCGAGGGCACGGGTCGCGGCGACAAGTTCGGCCCGGTCCCTGGCGAAAACGATTTTGTCGACCAGGCCGTCGATCGCCTTGCTCTTGATGCCGATCGTATTTCGACTGCCATCGCGATCCGCGGCTGCGCTGCCCCAGTACTCGCGCTGTTCGTTGCCCGGAGACAGCGATTGCCCGACGCTATCGACGATAATATCGAAATCGCGCGTATCCTCGCGGCGCGTGTATTGGGACGGATCGACGATCCTCACGCTCGCATCAACGCCGAGCTTCTTCAGGTTCTCGACCCAGGGAAGCGCAATGCGTTCGAAATCCTGCTGCACCAGAAGAATCTCGGTCTTGAGCGGCTGGCCGCTGGCATTCTTGCGTACTCCGCCCTCGATCTTCCAGCCGGCCTCGTCCAGCAGCTTGGAGGCGCTCAGCATGTTAGCCCGGAACTCGCCGTCCTTTTCATGCGAGGGGCTGACCCATGGAGTCGTGAAGACCTCCGGCGGCACATCCGCCTTGATCTCGTTCAAAATCTCCAACTCGCGGCCGTCGGGAAGCCCCGTTGCGGCAAGTTCGGAATTGCCGAAGTAACTCTGCGCCCGCAGGTACTGGCCGTAGAAGATCGTCTTGTTAAGCGCTTCGAAGTTGAATGCCTGCGCGAAGGCGCGGCGCACGCGCGCGTCCTGAAACTGCGGGCGGCGGGTGTTGAACGCGAAACCCTGCATGCCGGCGACGCGCTTGTGGGGCAAAGCCTCCTTCTTGATGAGACCCTTCTTGACGGCATCGAACTCGTAGGACGTGGCCCAGTCGCTCGCCTTGGTCTCGTTCCAGAAATCGATCGAGCCCGACTTGAAGGCTTCGAAGGCCGGCAGCCGCTCACGGAAATAGACGTATTGGATCTCGTCGATGTTGTTCATGCCCTTGGCGACCGGCAGATCCTTTGCCCAGTAATCGGCGACGCGCTCGTAAATGATACCGCGGCCGGGATCAATGGACTTGATCTTGTAGGCGCCCGAGCCGATCGGCGCTTCGAGCGTCGTCTTGCCGAGGTCACGCGGCTGCCCGTCGGCGCCGTTTGCTTCCCAGTAATGCTTCGGCAGCACGGTCAGCTGCCCGACGATCTGGGGCAATTCGCGGTTGCCCGTCACGTCGAAGATAAACTTGATCTCACGCTCCCCCGACTTCTCGGCCTTGACGACGTTCTTGTAATAAAACGCCGCGCGCGGATCGTTCTTTTTCTGCTGCTCGAAACTAAAGATGACGTCTTCCGGCGTGATCGGCGTGCCGTCGTGGAACTTCGCGATCGGACGCAGGCCGAACGTGACCGACGAGTAGTCCGCCGGATACGAGATCCATTCCGCGATCAAGCCATACTCGGCGGATGCCTCTTCGGGACTATTGAACAGCAGCGTGTCGTAGATCGAGCCAATGCCCGCCGCCGATACGCCTTTGACCGTGAACGGATTGAGGCTGTCAAAAGTGCCAACCACGCTAATCCGCAGCCGACCGCCTTTCGGCGCATCGGGGTTCACCCAATCGAAGTTCTTGAAATCGGCAGGATACTGCGGTTCGCCTATCAAAGACACGGCATGCCGGCGCTGCGGCTCTTCAGCCAAGACCGACGCCGCTGCGACCGGCATGAGAAGCGACACAACAGCCAGGCACGCGGCAATCCGGTGTCGAGCAGCCATCGGCAACAGTCCTCCGTCGTTCATCACTCCCGCCGCCGGGACGGTTGTTTGCTATGATCTCCTAGCATGGTCATGCAGGATGAGAGCGGCATCGGGCACTTAACTTTTCTTAATGTCCCCGACATGGAAACGGCCCCGCCTTGGTGGGCGGAGCCATTGGAATTGCTGAGTCTTTGCCCGCCCGCGTCAGTTCGGCAGGGGCGGCGGGGCATCGCTCAGCGTACGCAGGTAAGCGATGACGTTGGCGACCTCGGCATCGTCCGAGATGCCGTTGAAGATCATCTTGGTGCCCGGCACATATTCCTTCGGCTTATGAATGAAGTGGGCGAGGTTGTCGTATGTCCACTCGCCGCCCTTGCCCTTCATGGCATCCGAGTAGCCAGCGAAATCGGGCTGCGTGGCCTTCTTGCGGTTGACGACGCCCCACAGGTTTGGAGCGGCTTTGCTTGCTGCGCCCTTTTCGATGATGTGGCAGGCAGCGCACTTCTTGAACAGGGCCTTGCCCTCGTCTGCCTTGGCCGTGGCCAGCTTGGCCAGGATGGGCTTGACGTCAAAACCACCTGCAGCAGGAGCAGGCACGGCGGCGGGAGCAGCAACCGGAGCAGCGGCCGGTACGGCAGCGTCGCCGGGCTTGGCCGGTGCGCCACCTTCAGCTTTCGGCGCAGCAGCCGGTGCTTCGGCAACCTTGGTTTCGGTGGGCAGAACGTAGCCAACGGTTTCCTTGCCGTGCTCGTGCGCGGCCTGGCGAATCTCGATCAGGGCCTTGCCGCCGAATATCAACAGGAGCGCCGCAAGCGCTGCCCCGCCGATCTTGCTCAACTCAAACGAATCCATGCCTCATGATCCCCGTTGCCGCCTGTTCGAAACGCGGCGTTAGCCGTGATTGTATCGCTATGATTTGCTCCGACGGCAGCGGTTTTTCCTGCGCCGCTGTCGCATGCGATCGGATTTATGGAATACCACAATTGCTTGCACCGTCCGCCGCGCCCGGTCTAGACGCTTTTTCCGAGACTTATTGTCACTTCCCGCCGGCTCACGACGCAAGGAAGCCTGCACCGAGGCATTGACCTATGAAGAACACACTCGTGGTAGTGCCCGCCCGCATGCAGGCAACCCGCCTTCCTGGCAAGCCGATGGCGGACATCCATGGCCGGCCCATGATCGTGCACGTGTGGGAACGCGCCCGGGCCTCCGGCGCTGGCCGTGTCGTCGTTGCAACCGACAGCGAGGAGGTCGCCGCAGCCGTTCGGGGCGCCGGTGGTGAGGCCGTCATGACGCGGCCCGATCATCCTTCGGGGTCGGACCGAATCCACGAAGCACTTCACGCGGTCGATCCGGACCGCAAAGTCGATATTGTCGTCAACCTGCAGGGCGATCTGCCGACGCTCGACCCACATCTGGTCATCGCCTGCGCCGCGCCTCTGCTGGCGCAAGGGCCCGACATAGCAACGCTCGCCGCTCTGATCACCGAACCCGAGGAGCGCACCAACCCCAACGTGGTCAAGGTGGTTGGCACGCCGCTCGCCGAAGCGGGCCGCCTGCGCGCGCTTTACTTCTCGCGCGCCACTGCCCCCTACGGCGATGGACCGCTCTATCATCATATCGGCATCTACGCCTACCGCCGGGCGGCGCTCGACAAGTTCGTGGCGCTCCCTCCATCGACGCTGGAACTGCGCGAAAAGCTGGAACAGCTGCGTGCGCTGGAAGCGGGCATGCGCATCGACGCCACTATCGTTGACACCGTTCCGCTCGGTGTCGATACTCCCGCCGATCTCGCACGGGCCCGGCAGCTTCTCATCCGTTAAGTGCCGAAAGCGCCACCCACCCTCCACCACGTCAGGTTCCATGCCCCATTCCAAACGCGCCGCGCTCACTGGCCGGATCGCCTATCAGGGCGAACCCGGCGCCAATTCACATCTCGCCTGCAGGGAAGCCTTCCCGCATCTGGAACCCGTCGCCTGCCCGACATTCGAGGATGCGCTTGCCGGCGTGAGGTCGGGCGACGCGCTCTATGCCATGATCCCGATCGAGAACTCGGTCGCGGGCCGCGTCACCGACATCCATCACCTTCTTCCCGATGCCGATCTCTACATCGTCGGCGAGCACTTCCTGCGCGTGCGCCATCAACTGATGGCCAAGAAGGGCACATCCCTGACGTCGATCAAGACGGTGCTGAGCCATACCCAGGCGCTCGGCCAATGCCGCCAGAACCTGCGCAAGCTCGGCATCAAGCCCGTGCCCGAAGCCGACACGGCGGGCTCGGCGCGTATGGTGGCCGAGACTGCCGACCCGACGATCGGGGCCATCGCCTCACGGCTGGCCGCGGAGATCTACGGTCTGGAGATCCTCCAGGCCGACATCGAGGACGAGAAGCACAACACGACGCGCTTCGTCGTGCTGGCCAACGAGCCAGATGACGCCGAGCCCGAGGATGGCAAGGTCATCACCACTTTCATTTTCCGCGTCCGCAACGTGCCGGCGGCCCTTTACAAGGCGCTCGGCGGTTTTGCGACGAACGGCGTCAACATGACCAAGCTGGAAAGCTACCAGACCGAAGGCACTTTTAACGCCACCATGTTCTACGCCGACATCGAAGGCCATCCTGTGGAGCGAAGCGTACAACTGGCTCTGGAGGAGCTGTCGTTCTTCTCCAGCGAAATGAAGGTTCTGGGCACCTATCTCGCGAGCCCCTATCGCGAGGAGGCCGCGCGGCTCGCCAGGCCCGGCGAGGCGGCGACAGGACGATGAGGCTCGCCGGCAAAATCGCGATCATCACGGGCGCTGCGTCGGGATTCGGGCGCGGCATCGCGCAAGCCTTCGCAGCCGAGGGCGCCAGGGTCATGGTCGCCGACATCAACACGACCGCCGCAGCCAGCACAGCCAGCGAAATCGGCGCCAACGCCGTGCCGTTCACCTGCGATGTGTCGAAGAAGGCCGATGTCGACGCCATGATCGGCGCGTGCGCGAAAGTGTTCAGCGGCCTCGACATCCTCGTCAACAACGCCGGCACGACGCACAAGAACCAGTCCTTGATGACCGTCACGGAAGACGACTTCGACCGGATCTATGCTGTCAACGTGAAGTCGATCTATCTGACGACGCTGGCCGCCGTTCCCGAGATGGAAAGGCGCGGCGGCGGCTCGATCATCATCACGGCCTCGACCGCCGGCGTGCGACCTCGTCCCGGCCTCACATGGTACAACGGCTCGAAAGGCGCGGCGCTGACGCTGACGAAGTCGATGGCCGCCGAACTCGCGCCGAAAAACATCCGCGTCAACGCCATCAATCCGGTGATCGGCGAAACCGGCATGATCGAGCAGTTCATGGGCATGCCCGACACGCCCGAAAACCGAGCCAAGTTCATCGCCGGCATTCCGCTGGGCCGCTTTTCGAAGCCCTCCGATATCGCTAACGCGGCGGTGTTTTTCGCCGATCCCGCGTCCGCCTTCATCACCGGCACCGCCATCGAGGTAGACGGCGGGCGGTGCATCTAGTACCTCCCGCGCCATGGCAGCGCAGTTTCTGACACTCAAAGACATTCACCTCACCTTCGGCGGCACACCGTTGCTCGAGGGCGCCGACCTGTCGGTGGAGCCGGGCGACCGGGTCGGCCTCGTCGGTCGCAACGGTTCGGGCAAGTCCACGCTTCTCAAGATCGCCGCCGGGATCGTGCAACCGGACTCGGGCGAGCGCTTCGCGCATCCGAACGCCACCATCCGCTATCTAGCGCAGGAGCCAGATTTCGCCGACGTGCCCACTGCGCTCGCCTACGTCGAGGCGGGCCTTGGACCGACGGACGACCCCTACCTCGCACGCCATCTGCTCGAAGACATCGGCATGACCGGCGACGAAGACCCGAGCCGCCTGTCGGGCGGGGAGGCGCGCCGCGTCGCGCTCGCCAAGGCGCTGGTGTCGAACCCGGACGTGCTGCTCCTCGACGAGCCAACGAACCACCTCGACCTGCCGGCGATCGAGTGGCTGGAAAAGGCGCTCGGCGGCTTGAAGGCCGCGATCATCCTCATCAGCCACGACCGCCGCTTTCTCGAAGTTCTGTCGCGAAAGACTGTATGGCTCGACCGCGGCGTCGCGCGCCAGTTCGACCGGGGCTTTGCGCATTTCGAAGAGTGGCGGGACGACGTACTGGAACAGGAAGAAAACGAACGCCACAAGCTCGATCGCAAGATCGTGCGCGAGGATCAGTGGATGCATGGCGGCGTCACCGGACGTCGCAAGCGCAATGTGCGCCGCGTAGCGGAATTGCAGAAGATGCGCCAGGAGGTCCGCGAGCAGCGCCACGTGCAGGGCAACGTGCGGCTCGCCGCTGCGGAGGGCGGCCAGTCGAGCCGACGCATCGTCGAAGCCGAGCACGTCGCGAAATCCTATGGCGACCGCGCCGTCGTGCGCGACTTCTCGACCCGCATTCTGCGGGGCGACCGCGTCGGCATCGTCGGCCCCAACGGCGCCGGCAAGACGACGCTGATCAAGTTGCTGACGGGCGAACTCGAGCCCGATGCCGGTACGATCCGGCTCGGTACCAGCCTCGATCTCGTCACCCTCGACCAGAAGCGCGACGAACTTCGCCCCGAGTGGACTGTCGGCGAGGCTCTCACCGGCGGACGCGGCGATCAGGTAGTCATCAACGGCCGCCCCCGCCACGTCGCGAGCTACATGAAGGACTTCTTGTTCTCGTCCGAGCAGGTCCGCTCGGCACTGAAGGTTCTGTCTGGCGGGGAACGCGGCCGGCTGATGCTTGCCCGAGCGCTCGCCAAGCCCTCGAACGTGCTGGTGCTCGATGAGCCGACCAACGACCTCGACCTCGAAACGCTCGATCTGCTTCAGGAAATGCTCGCCGATTACGCCGGCACGGTGATCCTTGTCAGCCACGATCGCGATTTCCTCGACCGCGTGGTGACGAGCGTGATCGCGGCCGAAGGTGACGGACGCTGGACGGAATACGCGGGCGGCTACACCGATATGCTGGCGCAACGGAAGGGCGAGGATCTGGCGCGTCGGCAAGCGGCGAAAGACCCCGCGCGCAGCGCCACGAGCGCCAACGACAACGCCGCACGTACCGCGGACGGTGCGAAAGGCGGCGCAGACGCATCGGCCGGACCATCATCGAAGCGCAAGCTGTCGTTCAAGGAAAAGCACGCGCTGGAAACGCTGCCCGCAACCATCGACAAGCTCACGCGCGACGTCGCTACGTTGCAGCGCAAGCTCGCCGATCATGGCCTGTACACGAAAGACCCCAAGGCCTTCGCTCGCCTGACTAGCGATCTCGGCGCCGCGCAATCAGCGCTCTCCAAGGCCGAGGATCAGTGGATCGAACTGGAAATGCTGCGCGAGGGCATGGGCCGGTAGCGGGGCAAGGCGGAACGGTGCCGATCGGATAAGCCGGGCCCTAAAACAAAAACATCGCCGGAGCCACCACCATCACCACTGTTGCGATCCAGCCCACAATCCTCAGCCTCAATATGGCCTTTACTCCAGACCGATCATAGTAATCGGGATACGGCTTTTGTTCCGTCTGATTGCAATCACTTTGACAGGCGAAGCGCCTCAGGCGTTGCCCAATGGCCTGGAAGGCCGCCCTCAAGCTCGCTGAATCCTGCGCACCGAAGTTAGTGCGAAGGCGAGTTGGCGCACCCCCGCAGGAGACTCTGGGCTTCGGGCGGTGCCTGGAATGCCACGGCACAGACCGTCACGCCCTCCGCTTTCATATTGCTGCAATGGCGTTGGGCCTGGTCCTGAGACTTGCCATTGCCCTTTTCATAAGCCGTGTTGAATTCCCCGTCCGACATGACGATGACGTAAGAGGCAGCTCCAGTGTGGCAGGAGGGACTTCGCATGAAGACCTTAAATCGACGTCCATCACAGCAGCATGCGTCACGGCTGCCATCATTATCACGGCTACAATGTTGCCCGAGGCGTCGCGATCGGAGACGCACGGCCGCGGCCGTCGGTACGACGTACGGCTACAGCTGCGGCAACTTCGCCTACCGCTGCAATCACGCCAACGGCTGGGCGTGCTCCGAATACCTCCGCCGCTGCTATTGAGCATAATAGTAAGTCCCAGAACCGAAAAAGGAGTGCGACGAAAATCCTCGTGCTCCTTCTTCTTTCCGCCGAGTTTCCCCGATCAACATCCTATCGGAGCGTTCAGGCCGCCCGTCGCAGAATGGCCTGGAGCACATTACGCACGCCGATGGCGCCGACGAAACGGTCCTCGTCGTCGAACAAAGCAACGGGTGCGGTGCCCGACTTGTGCATGGCGAGGATCACGGTCTTGAGGCTGGTGCCGGGCTTGGCCCAATAAACGGGGCTGGCATTCTCCGCGATGGGCTGTTCGACTTCGCCGCAGGACACCCAGATCGCCGTCTTGCCTTCGCGCTCGGCCTCGCACACCTTGCCGGCGCCATCTACCTTGAAGCGCGTCGTGCGCCGCTGATCGAGCCATACCCACCCGTCGCCCGCCGTTTCGAGATCGCGCACGTCGCGCATCACGTTCCACGCTGTCAGCACCGACAGCGGATTCACGTTGGCAATGAAGTCTCGCACATAGTCGTTAGCGGGCTTCAGTACGATTTCTTCTGGAATGCCTGACTGTACGATGCGTCCGCCTTCCATGATCGTGATGCGGCTGCCGATCTTGAGGGCTTCTTCGAGATCATGACTGACGAAAATGATGGTCTTCTTGATCGCCTTCTGCAGCTGAAGTAGTTCGTCCTGAAGCTTGGTGCGGATGAGCGGATCGAGCGCGGAGAACGGCTCGTCCATTAGCAGGATCGGCGCATCGGTCGCAAAAGCGCGAGCGAGACCGACGCGTTGCTGCATGCCGCCCGACAGTTCATGCACATACTTGTTGGCCCAGGCGTCGAGGCCGACCAATTGCAACTGGCGGTCGACGCGTTCTCGCAACTCCGCCTCCGGCACACCTGCAAGCTCCAGGCCGAAGCCCGCATTCTCACGCACCGTGCGCCAGGGCAGCAGCGCGAACTGCTGGAACACCATCGCGACCTGCTTCTGGCGGAGATGGCGCAGCGTTTGGGAATTGCACGAGGCGACATCGACCATGCGGCTGCCGTCCTTCACCAGTACCTCGCCACGAACGACCTTATTCAGGCCATTGACGGCGCGCAGGAGCGTCGACTTGCCCGAGCCCGACAGGCCCATCAGAACGGAGATTTCGCCTTCCATGACGGTGAGGTTGGCGCCGTGAGCGCCGAGCACCGCGCCCGTCTTGGTCAGGATGTCGCCGCGGCTGACGCCCTGGTCCGCAAGTGCGATGGCGGCCGGAATATTCTCTCCGAAGAGAATGCTGACGTTCTTGAAATCGACGGCGATACTCATTTGCGGACCCCGTGTTTCACAGCCAGCGCCCGATCGAGAATGATCGCCAGGATGACAAGTGCCAAGCCCGCCTCGATGCCGAGTGGAATGTTGCGGTTGGCCAGCGCCTTGTTGACCGGGTTGCCGAGGCTCGGCGCGCCGATCAACGTGGCGAACACCACCATCGAAAGCGAAAGCATGATGCATTGGGTTAAGCCGGCCATGATGGACGGCATCGCCGCCGGCAACTCAACCTTCCAAAGCAGTTGCCGCTTCGTGGCGCCGAAACTTTCACCGGCTTCGAGCATCGGCATTGGAATCGAGGTGATACCGAGGTACGTCATGCGGACCGGCGCCGGCATCGCGAAGATGATGGTGACGATCAGGGCAGGGGCCGCGCCTAGGCCAAACAAGATGAGGATTGGGATCAGGTAGACGAACGTCGGCATCGTCTGCATCAAGTCAAGCACCGGCTGCATTACGCGCCAGATACGCGGACTATGCGCGGCCCAGATGCCGAGCGGCACGGCCATCGCCATCGACAACGCGGTTGCCGCAACGACCAGAACCAGCGTCTGGACGGTCTCTTTCCACAGGCCCTGATTGATGATGAAAAGCAGTCCGAGAAGCACGCCGATCGCGAGGGCCCTGGACCGCTGCAGCCAGTATGCAAAGGCGGCAAGCAGCACGGCCAGCAGAACGGGCGGCACCTGCAGAAGCCAGTACGAAGAACCATCGACCAGGAATTCGAGAACCGAAGAAATGCCGTCGAACAACCACTGGAAGTATTCGATCACGAAGTCGATGATCGCTTTCCCCCACTTTCCGACCGGGATCTTCCAGTCGGACACCAACTTAGAAACGGGATCCATGGCTTCCCCCAGTGGCGCCGATGCCGACCCGGGCGGTTCGTACTCCGGATATCGGAGTTGAGACCGCCCGCGCGGCACTTCAGGTTACTTGGCGAGTGCGGCTTTCAGAGCGGCGACGGCGTCGCCACCGTCGAACGTCTTGACGCCGGCAAGCCAGGGCGTGGCGGCATCCGGATTCTTCTTGAGCCACGCCAGAGCAGTCGCCTTCGGGTCGGCGCTATCCTTCAACACCGGAGCCATCATCTCGCCTTCCATCGCGAGATTGAACTTCAGGTTCTTGAGCAGTGTGCCGACGTTGGGGCACGCGGTCAGATAACCGGCGCGCACGTTGGTATGAACGGTCGCGGCGCCAAAGCCTGAGTCACCCATGCCATCAAGGTAGTGGATCTTCATCTCGCCCATGACCGGGTGGGGTGTCCAGCCGAGGAACACGATCCACTCGTTCTTCTTCATGGCCTTCTCGGCCTGGGTCAGCATACCGGCTTCGGAACTTTCCACGAGTTCGAAGCCCGCCAGATTGTTGTCAGCCTTGCCGATCAGATCGCTGATGATGCGGTTGCCGTCGTTACCGGCTTCGATACCGTAGATCTTGCCTGCGAACTTGTCTTTGTGGGCGCCGAGATCCTTCAAGCTCTTGATCCCCGCTTCGGCAACGTACTGCGGCACGACGAGGCCGTAGCCGGCGTTTTCGAGATTGGTTCCGATGCTTTCCACGGACTTGTCGGCGAGGTACTCCTTGACGTCAGCGGTCATGCTCGGCATCCAGTTGCCGAGAAACACGTCGATGTCCTTGTTCTTCAGCGAGGCGTACGTCACGGGCACCGCCAGCGTCTTGATTTCGGGTTCATAGCCGAGCGCATCGAGGATGACCTGGATCGTGGCAGTTGTGACCTGGATGTCGGTCCATCCCACATCCGCGAAGCGGACTTTCTTACAGGTTGCTTCTTCGGCCTGGGCGGCTCCGGCGAACATGCCGGCGAGCATTGCCGCCGTTAACATAACGCGCTTCATGGTAACTCCTTCGGTTTGCAGGATCATCCGAAAGTCATCGTTCCCGTCACAAGCTCAACAGGCACTGAGCCCGTTCATTTGTTCCGTGCACTCGCGGCGGTTGCGAATACCGGCTGCGATTAGCATCTTGATCGAACAGCAAGGCACGCGACAACGATTTAACAATTACGACACAAACAGGCGCAGTCGCGTCTTGTTTCTTCGGCGGCCCGTCCTCGCGGCCAAGCGTCTCAAGCTCGCAACCGGGTCGTCCGGCCGGCTTGGCCACGCTGACGCGATTGCTGCATCGCAACAGTTTCCTGCGCGAACGGCTGGCGCTCGCTGCGCGGCGTCCGCCCGTAAAGGGCCCGATAGGATTTGCTGAAATGACATGTCGACTGGAAGCCGCACGTCACCGAGATCTGAGTGATCGACATTTGCGACTGCAACAGCAGTTCGCGCGCCCGCCTCAAGCGTAGGCGCAGATAGTACTTGGTCGGCGTCGTGCCCAGCGCGTCGTTGAACATCCTCTGAACCTGGCGCAGCGACAGCCTCGCGGACCGGGCCAATTCGACGGCGCTCAAAGGCTCCTCGAGGTTTTCTTCCATCAATGTCGCCAGTTGCATAAGCGGCCGATGATTGAATCCGAGGCGCGCCGCCAAGGGAATATGCTGCCGGTCGTGACTGTCGCGGACGCGTTCCAGAATGAACTGGTTGGAAATCTCCGCGACGATCGTATTGCCGAGATGTTGGCGGACGAGCGCCAGAACCATGTCGATCGGTGCGATGCCGCCGGTACAGGTCATGCGGTCCCGATCGATCACGAACAGCTCTTCAAGGAAGGTGACGCGCCGGTAGCTCTCCTTCAGGCTGGCGATGTTTTCCCAATGAATTGTACATTTATAGTCGTCGAGCAGGCCCGACTTGACCAGTGCGTACGTCCCGGTGCACAGGCCGCCGAGCACGACCCCGCTGCGCGCCATCCGCCGAAGCAGCGCGATCACCTTGTCGTCGACGAAGCGTTCGACGTTGGTGCCGCCGCACACGAAAACGATATCGAACGGCCCGCCCTTCTCGAACGTGGTCGTCGGGGCAAGGGCCAGACCGCTGCTCGACGGAACGGGCGTCCCGTCGGCGGAGATCACCGACCAGAAATACTGCTGCGTCCCGCTCAGGTGATTGGCCATGCGCAGCACTTCTGCGGCGCTTGCGAACGCGATCATTGTGAACTGATGGAGGGTCAGAAACCCGACCCTGTACTGCGAACCGGAATGCTTGGCCACTTGCGCCACCACCGACTTCCAAACCACCATCCGGTCGCGGCTTTATCAAAGAAGGTAAACAGCACGACCTCAAAACGGAGCCTCGCACGAATGTCGCATTTTGGCCAGTCGTGTCGCATCTCGGCCAAGGCTTTTTTTGCACTTTTTGCTGGCCAAACGCCGGCCGTGTCGCTGAAGATTTAGTCTGCGTCGCTTCTGAATGAGAGATCGAGACACGATCGCGGTCTAAGTATCTCGTGCGGTGAGCACCGGGACTGCACCGGCGGTCACGGCACGATTATCTCCTCACCAGCAGGATCAGCGGCCGCCATGACGAACCTCTCCAGCTACATCGATGGCCGCTACGCCGGCAATCCTGGCTCACCCGTGATCGACAACGTCAATCCTGCGACAGGAGAGGTCATCTCGCATGTGGAGATCGCTCTTGAACTCGAAGTTAATGCAGCGATGGAGGCCGCACAGCGAGGTTTCGCGAAGTGGTCGTCGATGTCGGGTTCCGAACGTGGCCGCGTCCTGAACCGGGCCGCCCACCTGCTCCGCACCCGCAATCGCGAACTGGCCGAAATGGAAGTCCGCGATACGGGCAAGCCCATCCAAGAGGCCGAGGCGGTCGATGTTGTCTCGGGGGCGGACTGCCTGGAATACTTCGCCGGCGTCGCGGGATCCCTCAGGGGCGAGCAGATCGCGCTCAACAACGCCTTTGTTTACACCCGCCGCGAGCCGCTTGGCATTTGCGTCGGCATCGGGTCCTGGAACTACCCGATCCAGATCGCCTGCTGGAAAGCCGCCCCGGCGCTGGCGTGCGGCAATGCGATGATCTTCAAGACCTCGGAGATGACACCGACGACGCCATCGAAGCTTGCCGAGATCCTGACTGAGGCGGGCCTGCCGGACGGGGTCTTTAACGTGGTTCACGGCGACGCCAGGACCGGCGCGCTGCTAACCAACGATCCACGCGTCGCCAAGGTGTCCCTCACTGGTTCGATCGGGACCGGCAAGAAGATCCTGGTCGCGGCCGCCGCATCGCTGAAGCGCACCACGATGGAACTGAGCGGCAAGTCCGCCCTCATTGTCTTCGCCGACGCCGATCTGCACCAGGCGGTATCGGCTGCCATGCTCGGCAACTTCTACACCCAAGGGGAAATCTGTACGAACTGCACCCGTGTGTACGTTCACCGCGACATTCACGAGGCGTTTGTCGAGATGCTGGTCGCGCGCACGAAGAAGCTGCGCGTCGGCGATCCCATGGCGCCGGACACTCACGTCGGCGCACTCATTTCCAAGGCGCACATGGAACGGGTCTTGTCCTACATCGACGCCGGAATGGCCGAGGGGGCCCAGCTGGTCTATGGCGGCACGCGCGTCGGCCAGAAGCCCCTCGACCGCGGCAACTTCGTCGTGCCGGCGGTCTTTACCGGCTGCACCGACGAGATGAAGATCGTGCGCGAGGAAATCTTCGGACCCGTCATGTCCGTGCTGTGCTTCCGCGACGAAGACGAAGCCGTACGGCGCGCCAACGCCACACGTTACGGACTCGCCGCGGGTGTCTTCACGCGCGACATCGCTCGGGCGCATCGCGTCGCCAACAGGCTTGAGGCGGGCATCTGCTGGATCAATAATTACAACATCACGCCGGTCGAGATGCCGTTCGGCGGCATGAAGGAGTCCGGGCTTGGCCATGAAAACGGTCAGGCCGCGATCGAACACTATACCCAGCTGAAGAGCGTCTACGTGGAACTCGGTGACGTCGCCTGCCCGTATGAGTGACGTCCGTCTCGTCGTAATGCAACACCCAGGTGCAGGTCACACACCATGAGCACGACACGGGAATACGACTACATCATCGTCGGCGCTGGCTCCGCCGGCTGCGTGCTGGCCAATCGGCTGACCGAGGACGGCACGGCCAAGGTTCTGGTGCTCGAAGCCGGACCGCAAGACTACAGCATTTTCATCCACATGCCGTCCGCATTCGCCTACCCGCTCGCCGGCACCAAATACAACTGGCATTACGAAACCGAGCCCGAGCCCTACCTCGACAACCGCCGTCTGCACTGTCCGCGCGGCCGTGTCATCGGCGGCTCGTCGTCGATCAACGGCATGGTCTACATTCGCGGCCACGCATTCGATTACGATGCCTGGTCCCGCCGGAAGGGACTGGAGGACTGGTCGTATTTCCATTGCTTGCCCTACTTCAGGAAGTCCGAAACACGGCTCAAGGGCGGCGATGCCTATCGTGGTGACAGCGGCCCCCTCTACGTGACGACGGGCGCCTGCACCAATCCGCTCTACCGCGCCTTCATCGAAGCAGGGCGGCAGGCCGGATATCCCGTGACCGAGGATATGAACGGCCAGCAGCAGGAGGGCCTGGGGGTCATGGACATGACCACCTACAAGGGCCGCCGCTGGAGCGCCGCTCAGGCCCACCTTCGTCCGGCACAGAAGCGTTCAAACCTGACCGTTCTCGACCGCGGCCTCGTTTCGCGCGTGATGTTTGAAGGGCGACGCGCTGTCGGCGTCGAATTCACGCGCGGCGGCCGCAGCGAGACGGCGCGTGCCGCGCGCGAAGTCATCGTCAGCGGCGGTGCCATTAATTCTCCCCAGATCCTGATGTTGTCGGGCATCGGCAACGGCGACGAGCTGAAGGCTCTAGGCATACCCGTCGTCCAGCATCTGCCGGGCGTCGGTGAGAACCTGCAGGACCACATTGAAGCCTACGTGCAGTACGAATGCACCAAGCCAGTCACGCTCTACAGCGCGACCAATCCTCTGGCAAAGCTCAAGATCGGAGTACAGTGGATCCTGATGCGAACGGGCCTTGGTGCGACCAACCATTTCGAATCCGGCGGCTTCATCCGAAGCGAGGCCGGCGTGCTGCACCCCGACCTGCAGTACCATTTCCTGCCGATGGCCGTCAGCTACGATGGCAGCTCGGCCGCTTCCGGCCACGGGTACCAGTGCCACATCGGCCCGATGCGCCCGACGAGCCGCGGTTTCATCAAGCTCAAATCTTCCGACCCGCGCCAGTATCCCCGCGTGTTGTTCAACTACATGCAGACCGAGCAGGATCGTAAGGAAATGCGGCTCGGCATCCGCCACACGCGCGAGATCCTGACGCAGAAGGCGTTCGATCCGTTCCGTGGCGCCGAACTGGCGCCGGGACCGACCGCCACCAGCGATGCTGCGATCGACGCTTTCGTCCGCGCCAAGGCGGAAAGCGCGTATCACCCGTCGTGCAGCTGCCGCATGGGAACCGACGAGATGGCGGTGGTGGACGGCGCGGCGCGCGTGCACGGCGTCGAGGGCCTGCGCGTCGTTGATGCCTCGATCATGCCGGACGTGGTCAGCGGCAATCTCAACGTGCCGACCATCATGATGGCGGAAAAACTTGCCGACGTGATCCGCGGCCGCACGCCGCTTGAACCCGAGAAGGTGCCCGTGTGGACCCATCCGAACTACGCCACGCAGCAGCGCTAGCCGCACGAGACGATCTCGCGCGCCGCTTGCATCGATTGATTAACGTCAACGCGGGCTCGTGGTAGGTTGCTAATGTCTGCGCCACTGCCACCGCCGGCAGCATTGAAAATCAAAACCTCACCGGTCGGGCGCGCCGCGACGCAATTGATATAGAACGGGTTCTCAGGTGTTTGGGGATTACATCCGCCGTTTGAGCGAGAGCAGATTCTGGCTGAGCAAGTGGTTCATTGCAGCGGCGGTTGCCGTTGTCGTCCTGCTGTTCGGGATCATCCAACTTGTCCGAAGCGGCATCGATCTGGATACGTTTCTGAACTACTTCGCCTTGGGCATGCTGATATTTGTGCTCATCACAATCTTCTACGGGATCATCCTTCTACGGGATCATCGCGATCCACGACGTGCCGTATGAAATTGCGGTGCACCGTGATCATCCCCACCAGGACGCCATCCACGCAGCCGGCTGGGTGAGCCGTTTTACCCTGCATGCGCTTTGGCCCTTTCTCTGGATCTGGGCGATGCTCTACCGGCCGGATCGAGGCTGGGGCATGTCGGGCGTGACGTCGACGGTCACCAATTCCACGGCCGATCCCACCCTAACGGCCCAAGCGGCTGCAATTGAGAAGCTCAACAAGCGGGTCGTAGAACTCGAGCGTCGCTTGCATAAGGGGGGCCGCTGAATGGAACTCCTGCTGATCCTCATTTACACGGCGCTGTGCATCGCGATCTTCAAGATCTTCAGAATTCCGGTCAACAAATGGACGCTGCCCACAGCCGCACTGGGGGGCATCTTCATGATCGGACTGATCCTAATCGTAACGAATTACAATCACCCCTTCACCAACAACGCGCGCATCTACTTCACGACGACGCCGGTCTTCGTCGACGTGAAGGGCCGAGTGATCGAGGTTCCTGCAAAGGCCAACGAGCCGCTGAAGCAGGGTGATGTTCTGTTCCGCATCGATCCCAAACCCTACCAGTTCGAGGTCGACCAGAAACGCGCCGCACTCGCCGAAGCTGAACAGAATGTTGCACAATTGAAAGCCGCGTTCGACAGCGCCCAAGCCACCGTGGCGGAAGCGACGGCCCAACGCGACCGTGCCAAGCAGGAGTTCGAGCGCTTCGCTCAAGGTAACGAGAATGCGCGGCGCGCAGGAAATGCAGCGCCGTTTTCCGAAGCCCAGGTCGATACGCGCCGGCAGACGGCACTCGCCGCCGAAGGCGCCCTGGAGGCCGCCACGCAAAAGGCCAAGCAGGCACGCCTCGCCTATAAATCCGAAATCAACGGGGTGAACACGCAGGTTGGGCAACTTCGGGCACAACTAGCTGATGCGGAATACAATCTCGAACTGACGATGGTGCGAGCACCGGGTCCGGGCTTCGTAACTCAGCTCGCCCTGCGGCCGGGTATGTATGCTGTTCCCATGCCGCTGCGCCCGGTCATGGTTTTCGTCCACAAGGACGACCGCACGCTTGCCGCCGGATTTCTCCAGAACGCCTTGCAGCGAGTGCGGGAAGGGGACGAGGCCGAGGTTGCATTCGACGGCGTTCCGGGACGCGTCTTCAAGGGCAAGGTTCGCAGCGTGCTCGATGTCATCGCCTCCGGCGAAATTCAGGCCGGAGGCACGCTGAAGGATCTTGGCGAGAGAGCTCCGGGCGGCCGCGCGGTCGCCACGATCGACCTCGACGAAGACATCTCATCATCCATAATCTGCCGGGCGGATCGGCGGCGTAGGTCGCGCTCTATACGTCGCACGCACATGAACTTGGGCTTCTCCGGAAAATCCTGCTCAGGATGCGAAGCTGGGAAAACTTCGTATTCACGGAAGGTCACTAGCCGACGGGTTGCTCCTAGCGGGAGATCTTGACCGGTGGTAGCGTCCACCGGCCAATTTTTTGGCACGAGCGCCGCCGCGGGAGTTTCGCGCGGTCAGATTGCGGTCTGCTCGATCACGCCGGGGATCACTGAAGGGCCGCAACATGACAAGAATGATCGAGGCCGCATCACGCGGCAGCGAACTCAGCATGACGAGACCCCATCCGGCCCGGGCGTTCGGTCAGATGCTGCTCGCGGCCGCCCTCATCGGGCTGGCGTCAACGCCGGCCCGCGCCGAGGATCCGCCCAAGTCCGCAACGCCTCCACCCGCCGTGCTCGTCCAGCCGGCCGAAATGAAGACGCTCGACCGCCAGTTCGAATTCATCGGACGTGTCGAGGCGCGCGAAAAAGTCGAACTCAGGGCCCGGGTCAAGGGCTTCCTCGGTCCGCGCCTGTTCAAGGAAGGCGACCTGGTCAAGAAAGACCAGGTTCTGTTCACCATCGAACGCGAGCCATTTGAAGCCGTGGTCGCCCAGAGGCAGGCGCAGGTCGCGAGCGCCACCGCCGCCTTCGATTTCGCAAAGCAGCAGCTGGCCCGCGCCCAGGAGCTGTCGCAGTCGAACTCGAGCGCGATTTCGAAGACGACAATCGATCAGCG
The DNA here is from genome assembly GCA_963750715.1 of uncultured Alphaproteobacteria bacterium. Classification (GTDB taxonomy): domain Bacteria; phylum Pseudomonadota; class Alphaproteobacteria; order Rhizobiales; family Hyphomicrobiaceae; genus JAGVSR01. Next base: position 211,698 of record CAVVRP010000008.1, read on the forward strand.
CGTCTCGGAGGAGCAACGCGCCAAGGCCGGCGTTCTGGAAGCCCAGGCCGCGCTCACCGACGCCGAGATCAGCCTCTCCTATACCGAGATCAAGTCGCCGATCGACGGGCGTGTCGGCCGGTCAGCCGTGTCTCCCGGAAACCTGGTCAGCCCCGAAACCGGCGTGCTGGCCACCATCGTTGCGGAAGACCCCGCCCAGATCCTCTTTCCCGTGACGCAGCGCGAACTGCTTGAGTATCGCAAACGGGCCGGCAGATCCGGAAAACTTACGATCCAGGTCAAACTGGCCGATGGCAGCCTCTATGACCAGATTGGCCAGATCGACTTTCTCGACGTCCAGGTCGACCCGCGCACCGACGGGCAGATCGTGCGCGCAACCATGCCGAACCCGAACAAGATCCTGACCGACGGGCAGACGATCCGCGTCGTTCTTGCCGAGGAATCCACCCAGAAGAGTCTTGTCATCCCGAGGGCCGCGGTGGTCATCGACCAGACCGGCCCCTACGTGCTGATTGTCAACGACAAGAACGTCATCGAACAGCGCCGTTTGAAGCTTGGCCCCGAGAAGGGCGGATCGGTTGCCGTCACCGATGGTCTTGCCGAGAAGGACATGGTCGTCGTGGCCGGGCATCAGCGCGTGCGGCCCGGCGTCAGCGTCTCGACGCAGATGGCCACCACGCCGACCCCCAGCGCGGCGGGCAAGACCCCATGATCTCCTCCATATTCATCCGCCGTCCCCGGCTTGCCATCGTCATTTCGCTGGTCATCACGATTGCCGGCCTCATCGCGCTCAAGGCGCTGCCGGTCGCCCAGTTTCCAGAGATCGTGCCGCCGCAAGTGCAGGTCACGGCGACCTATCCGGGCGCTTCGGCAGCCGCCGTCGAGCAGAGCGTGGGGCAAGTCGTCGAGGCGCAGGTCAACGGCGTCGAGCGCATGATCTATATGAAGTCGACATCGGGCGGCGATGGCAGCTATTCGCTGAACGTCAGCTTCCAGGTCGGCTCCGATCCCGATCTCAACACCGTCAACGTTATGAACCGGGTCAATCAGGCGCTTTCTCAGTTGCCCCCTGAGGTGCAGCGCATCGGCGTGACGGTGAAGAAGAAATCGTCTGCGCTTCTGCAGGTGATCGCTTTCTATTCTCCCAATGACACCCGCGATGCGCTGTTCCTCTCGAACTACACCACGATCAACGTTCTCGACACGCTGGCCCGCGTGCCGGGCGTCGGTCAGGCGTCTCTGTTCGGAGCGCTCGACTACTCCATGCGCGTCTGGCTGAATCTCGATCGCATGGCGAGCCTGGAGATCACGCCCAAGGACGTCATTACTGCAATCAATTCGCAGAACGCCCAGGCGGCAGTCGGGCGCGTCGGCGCTGCTCCCCTCGTGAACGAGACGGAATTTCAGCTCAACATCACGACGCAGGGACGCCTCACCTCGCCGGAGGAGTTCGAAAGGATCCTCGTGCGCACGTTGCCGGACGGCAGCATGGTCCGCATCAAGGACATCGCCCGCGTCGAACTCGGCGCCAAAGTGAGCGACGCTTTCGGCCGCTACAACGGCAAGCCGGCAGCGGGAATTCAGATCTACCAGTCGCCCGGCGCTAACGCGATGGCGGTCGCCGAAGGCGTTCGCAAGACGCTCAAGGATCTCGAAACGCGCCTGCCTGACGACGTCGCCTACAACGTCATGTACGACACGACGCAGTTCGTCGAGGCGACGATCGAGAGCGTCAAGCACACACTGATAGAGGCCTTCATCCTCGTCGCCATCGTCGTTTTCGTGTTTCTCGGGAACCTGCGCGCCACGCTCATCCCGATCATCGCCGTTCCGGTGGCCCTGATCGGCACCTTCGCGGTGATGCTCGCGCTCGGGTTCTCGCTCAACACCATATCGCTTCTGGCTCTGGTGCTTGCCATTGGCATCGTCGTCGATGACGCGATCGTCGTTACCGAAGCCGTCGAGCATATTCTGGAGCACGAACCAAACCTGACGCCAGCCGAGGCCACCGAGAAGGCGATGGGGCAGATCACCGGGCCCATCATCGCGATCACGCTCGTGCTGCTGTCCGTGTTCGTGCCGACAGCTTTCATTCCGGGCATCACGGGCCAGCTGTACAAGCAGTTCGCCGTGGCGGTGTCGGTGTCCATGGTGATATCCGCAATCAATGCGCTCACACTGTCACCGGCACTCTGCTCGCTAGTCCTGAAGCACCGAGGCAAGCCGACCGGCCTGATGGCTAAGATGCAGGGCGGGATCGACAAAGGGCGCGACGGTTATGTGGCTTTCGTGACGCCGCTCGTCCGGCGCGTACTCATTACCCTGGGACTCGTCGCATTTTTTGCCGTCGCGGCCGGTGGCGTCGCCCGGATCGTGCCGACCGGCTTCCTGCCCGAGGAAGACCAGGGCGCGTTTATGGCGGAGATCCAATTGCCGGACGCCGCTTCCCTCAACCGCACGGCCGAGGTCGTGGAGGACGTCGAGAAGAGGATCATGGGCCGCCCCTGGATGCAGGACATCTTCACCGTCACCGGCTACAGCCTGCTCGATGGTCTGGCGCTGCCGAATAAGGGACTGGCCGTCGTCGGTCTCAAGCCTTTCGCGGAGCGCAAGGACCCAGCTTTGTCGGTCTTCTCCGCCATCAAGGAGCTTCGCAACGAGTTCCAGAGCATCGCAGCTGCCGCGGTCGTGCCCTTCAACCTGCCTCCGATCATCGGCCTCGGCACAGGCTCCGGCTTCGAGTTCCAGTTGCAAAGCCTCGCGGGCGCTACGCCTGAAGAGATGTCCAGCGTCGCGCGCGGCCTGATGATCGCGGCAAACAACGATAAGCGGCTGGCCGGTGTCTTCACCACCTACAGCGCGGCCACGCCTCAGATCTATCTCAACATCGACCGCGAACGGGCGGAGACGCTCGGCATCTCGATCAGCGATATCTTTTCCGCGTTGCAGACGGCGATGGGCGGAAGCTACGTCAACGACTTCAACCTGTTCGGCCGCACGTGGCAGGTCAAGGTGCAGGCGGACGCCACCGACCGCATGTCGGCAGAGGATATCTTCCGCGTCCGGCTGAGATCTCCGAGCGGCCAGTTCGTACCGCTGCGTGCGGTGGCAGATATCGAACTCGTCACAGCCCCGGCATCGATCATCCGGTACAACAACTTGCGATCCGTGACCTTGAATGGCGGACCTGCTCCAGGCTATTCGAGCGGCGAAGCCATTGCCGCCATGGAGGAAGTCGCCAAGGCGACGATGGCTCCGGGCTTCGGCTTCGAGTGGACGGGCACCGCGCTGCAGGAAAAGGCCGCCGCCGGGCAAACCGGCTCCATCCTCGCGCTCGCCGTCCTCTTCGCCTACCTGTTCCTGGTTGCGCTCTACGAGAGCTGGACGATTCCATTGGGCGTCCTCGCGTCGGTCGTCGTCGGTCTGTTCGGCGCCATGCTGGCGTTGAAAGTCTCCGGACTCGACAACAACGTCTTCGCTCAGATCGGCATCGTCGTGCTCATCGCGCTCGCCGCCAAGAACGCGATCCTGATCGTCGAGTTCGCCATGGAGCAGCGGCGCGAGGGCAAGAGCATCGTGGACGCCGCGATCGAAGGCGCCAAGCTGCGCTTCCGCGCGGTCATGATGACGTCGTTCGCGTTCATCCTCGGCCTCATCCCGCTGGTCATCGCAAGCGGAGCGGGCCAGGCGACGCAACGCGCCGTCGGCACGGCCGTTTTCGGCGGCATGCTGGCCGCAAGCTTCATTGGCATCTTCGTGATCCCGGGTCTCTACGTCCTGGTCCAGTCGGCGCGCGAGTGGGTAAAGAGCAAGTTCGGAAACGCATCGGTTTCGGAACGAGAAGAGCCCGCCTAAATGCTACTACCGCCGAAAAAGCCCACGGCTGAAAGTCAAGCCGCTCAACGCGCGCTCAATCGATGATGTGATAACCGCCATCGATGTAGAGCGTCTCGCCGGTGATCAGCTTGGCGCCGTCCAGCGCCAGGAAGCCCACGGCAAGTCCCACGTCATCGATCGAGACAAGACTGCGTAACGGCGCCTTAGATTGGGCCTTCTGCAAGAGTTTGTCGAATTCGCTGATGCCCGAGGCCGCTCGTGTCTTCAACGGACCCGGCGAAATGGCATGGACTCTGATGCCCTTGGGACCCAGCTCCGCGGCGAGATACCGGGTGGAAGCTTCGAGCGCCGCCTTCACCGGCCCCATCAGGTTGTAGTTTTCGACCACCATCTGGGAGCCATAGTACGTCATCGTGAACAGCGTGCCGCCGTTCTTCATCAGAGGCTCGGCAAGCTTTGCCATCCGGATAAAGGACCAGCAGGACAGCTCCATGGCCATCAGGAAGCCGTCCTTGGAGCAGTCGACGACGCGCCCTTGCAGGTCTTCCTTTGGAGCGAATGCAATCGAGTGCAGGAGGATATCCAGCCTACCCCACTTCTTGTCGATGGCTTCGAAAACGGCCTCCAGCTCTCCTGGCCGCTGCACGTCCATCGGCATGTAGATCGAAGGCTTGACCTCCTTGAGCAGGGGATCGACGTACTTCTTCGTCTTTTCGCTGCGATAGGTGATCGCCAGATCCGCGCCGAGCGCGCTGAACGCCTTGGCGCATCCCCATGCGATCGATTGATCGTTGGCAATCCCGGTCACGAGGGCCTTCTTGCCCTTGAGAAGTTTGAACGTAGATGGATCCATCATTTCGGCACCTTACGGGTTTTCTTCGATTTGCCACGCATCCTCTGGAGGGTATGACGCGCGATCATGAGTTCCTCGTCGGTCTGCACGACGTAGCAGGCAAGTCGTGAAGCCGCCGTCGAGATGCGCAATCCGCCATGCTCATTTGCAGACCTGTCGATCTCGGCGCCCATCCACGACAAACGCTCCATGACACGTTCGCGGATAACTGGCGCGTTCTCGCCGATGCCAGCCGTGAAAACGAATCCGTCGATACCGCCCATCGCACCGGCAAGAGCGCCGGTCAGCATGGCAATCCGGTAGACGAAGAAATCGAGGGCCAGCTTGGCGCGCGGATCTTCGCTGTCGAGCAGAACTCTCACGTCGTTGCTGATTCCCGAAAGACCCTTCAGCCCGCAGGCGTTGTACAGAAAGTACTCGATGTCCTTCGCGGACATGCCCTTCTGCTGCATCAGGTAGAGCACGACGCCGGCATCGAGCTGCCCCGGTCGCGTTCCCATCGGAAGCCCATCGAGGGCGGTGAAGCCCATGGTGCTTTCGACACTACGGCCGCCGGAGAGGGCGCACATCGACGCGCCGCTGCCCAGATGCGCGATCACGACCTTCTTGCCGGCGATGTCAGGCGCAATCTCGCCAAGCCGGCCGGCGACGTACTCATAAGAAAGACCATGGAAACCGTAGCGGCGCACGCCCTCGTCATAAAGCTGTTCGGGAATAGCGAACCTGTCGGCCAGCTCCGGATGGCTCCTGTGGAACGCCGTGTCGAAGCAAGCGACCTGCAGCAGTTTGGGCTGGCGCTCGAGAATTGCCCGAATCGGCGCCAGATTGTTGGGCTGATGCAGCGGTGCGAGCGGTATCAGCGGCTCGAGTTGCGCCAGAACCTCGCTGGTGATGACTGTCGGCTCGCTGTAGGCAGCACCGCCGTGCACGACGCGATGGCCGATCGCCGCCGGCAGCTTGCCGCCGAGTCGCTGGACAAGAAATCCGATGACTTTCTCCAGGGCGGCCGGGACGTCGGGAACCTCGCTCACCGGCCAGGACTGATCGATCAACGTTTCGCGGTCATGACCTTTCGCAACGAGGTGGGGACGAACGCCGATGCCGTCGAACTGGCCCTTCAGAAGCCGGTCGAGCGCATGCCGCACGCCAACCGCGAACAACTGGAACTTGATGCTCGAGCTGCCCGCATTGAGGACGAGGATTGTTTCATCCATGAACTAGGACCGAATTGGCGACTTGGTTCTGAGGCTGTGCGCGTAGGCGACCGCCACCGCACATGACGCCATGCGGGCGCGCAGATTGTCGGCTCTGGAGGTCAGGATGATCGGCACGCGCGCACCGAGTACGATGCCGGCTGCGTCCGCCTTCGACAGGAACGTCAGGTTCTTCGCCAGCATGTTGCCGGCTTCCAGATCGGGCACGAGGAGGATGTCGGCCCGCCCCGCGACCTCGGACTTGATGCCCTTGATACGCGCGGCCTCCGGACTGATGGCATTGTCAAACGCGAGCGGACCATCGACGACACCACCCGTAATCTGACCTCGGTCGGCCATCTTGCATAGGGCCGCCGCATCGATCGTCGAGGGAATGCTGATCGTCACCGTTTCCACGGCGGATAGGATTGCTACCCTCGGTGTGCCGAGTCCTAGGCCAACAAAAAGGTCGATCGCGTTCTGCAAGATGTCGCGCTTGGCCATCAGATCGGGAAAAATGTTCACCGCGGCATCGGTGATGAAGAGCGTCTGCGGGTGGCCGGGAACATCCATGACGAAGACATGGCTGATGCGCCGCTCCGTCCGCAGGCCTGTATCCCGCTTCGTGACTTCGGCCAGAAGTTCATCGGAATGCAGGCTGCCTTTCATCAGCACTTCGGCCTTGCCGTTTCGCACGAGCTCGACCGCCTTGGCGGCCGATGCGTGGCTGTGCGGCACGTCGATGATTTCGACGCCGTCGAGATTCCATCCGATCTTGGCGGCAATTTCGGCGATCTTGGTCTTGGGTCCGACGAGAATGGGATTGATGAGACCGGCTTCCGCCGCCTCCATCGTACCCTTGAGCGAACTTTCATCGCACGGATGCGCGACCGCAGCCGAGACAGGCGGCAGCGTCCTGGCCAGCTCGATCAGCCGGTCGTATTTTTCATGCGTGGGTTCGTCCACGCGGGGCGGCTTCTTGCTCATCGACAGACCCATTGAAGCGACGTACAGCGTTTTGGGGGTGATGCGGCTGGCCCCGAAATCGTGCCGGCAGCTACCAGTTCAAGAACAGTCCGACGTCGCCTGGAAAACCGCCCGGAAAGTTGATGATCTCGGCCGTCATCTTGTACCCAAGTGGGCGCAGTTCCTTGTCATAGAATTCGTAAGCGCGCTTTGCGACGCCCTCGAGCGACTGGGGCCATTCCGGGTCGAGAATGTTGATGCGCCGACCGCCATCGTTGCAGTAGCTGGCGGGAAACGTCAGAACCTGCAGCCGCTTGTGGCCTTGCTCAGCCGCACGGCGCACGGCGTCGTTGACGCGGTCACGGACTTCGGGATGCAACTCGCGCGACATGAACGCCTCTTCGAGGTCGCGCTTCTGCTTGTGCTTCTTGTCCCTGATCTGCCGTTCCTCGGCCATCTTTGCATCTTCGGCATCGTTGATGATCTGATTGAGCTCTTCGGGGCGAAGCAGGCCGGCCATGACGTGTCTCCAAATCTTGAGCGTGTTGAACAGGTGTGATGGTCGAAGCGAGAGGCTATGACGCTCGCTTGCTTGAGCCCGATTTTCTGTGATGACCCAGTTCCGGATCTTGAACGTCCTCCGATCGGTCTGACTTGAACGCAGGAACGGCCGTGAAGATCGCGTCGATTTCGGCCAGACGGGCCTTGCCGGTTCCTGTCTGCACACCAACCACGTCGATCACACTATGCAGCTTCCTGGACATCGCGGCGGCAAGTTCCGGCTCTCTCGCCAGCATGCTCGGGATGGCATCGACCGCCCGTCGTTCGTCAATCAGGAGCATCAAGTACTGTTCGCGGAGAACGCGCTTGTAGGCTTGCAGGCTGAGCCCGCTTCCAGCCTCCTGCCGCATCCGGCGCAAAAGCGTGAACGATCTTTCGTCAACCGCTCCCTCCGGGATGCGGATGTAGGTGACGGCCCGAATGGCCGCCTCGAGCGCGCCGCCCTTGTCGATGTTGTTCCTCAGTTCGTGGATTTTTTCAGCCACGAGCGCCTTATGCATGGCGTCTTCGCCGAGCTTCAGCCGTGCCGGCCGGTCGGATGCCTTGAGACCGACAAGCGCCTGGACGATCGGCGAGCCATAGACGGCATGGAACCATTCTTCCGAGACCTGGTCGCGCACATCCCGATACGTATTCAGCGACATTTCCACCATGTCGGAGAACATCTTCTGGGCCTGCAGGAAGGGATTGTCGTCGGCTGCAGGCTGGCGGTTCTCTTTTACCTTCTCGACATAGCTGTCCAGGGCGCGCAGCATCGGATTGGCGTGCGAGAACATTTCATATTGTAGCCGCGCCGGATGGAGGCGCTCCATCAATTGCGCAGCGCCCTCGTTCGCCCACATCTTGACCCACGGCTGGACGAGCGTCCGATAGAGCCCAAGATTGATCTCGGAAACCCGGGCGACGGCGGCAAACTTGCGGTCGTCCGCCTCGGAGTTCGCGCCAAGCGCGCGAATGTGATCGAGCGTTCGCGCCTCAAATCGCACAAGGTAGTCGCCCTCGATCAGATCGGCTGACGGATCATTCGGATTCTTCGGTGTCATCACCGCCTCGTAGAGGCCGGGTGGCAGAACGTCGATGAGGTCGATGTTACTGGCGAACTCGTCGTGCTCCTTCTTGGCGACGGAGCCCGAGACGAAGATTCCGAGGTGCCCGACGAACTCGTGCACCGCATAGACGATCGTCTGACCGTGAGCACGGATATCGTCGACGCTGCCGTAGAGATCCAGAATCCATCCTAGCGCCTGCGGCGGCGGCGTGATGTTGTCGCCCTTGGAACAGAATACGATGATCGGTGAACGGATGTTGCGCAGATCGATGCGCGAGCCGTCGGACGCCATGATCTCGCCCGTCGCCAGCTTGTTGCCGACAAAGAGTTCATCGACGATGAACTGGATCTCCTCGGCGTTGAGCGAGACGTGTCCGCCCCACCACTGTTCGAACTCGAGGTAGCGAGACGGTTCGGTGTCGATCTTGGAGTAGAGATTGTACTGCTTGGACCAGTACGTATTCGCCGGATTAAGATTTTCGAAGTTCGTCACCAGCCAGGCGCCGTCGAATTTGCCTTTGCCGAGATCACCGATCATAGCCGTTAGCCAGCTGCCACCAAGGAGGCCGCCCGTGTAGCGCATGGGATTCTGGCCATGTACGCCGGCCCAGTACGAGAGCGGTGCTCCGGCCAGAATGATCGGGCCGAACAGCTCGGGCCTGCGGGCGGCAACCATCGCAACGGCCCATCCGGCCTGGCAATTGCCGATCACGGCGGGCTTGCCGTCGGCTTCGGGATGCAAGGCGATAACGCGTTCTAGAAACGTGGCTTCGGCAAGCGTGATGTCTTCGATCGTTTGCCCCTTCACCGGGTTCGGCAGAAAGCCGATAAAGTAGCAGGTGTGCCCTGCCTTGAGCGCGACACCGATCTCGCTTTGCGGCTTGAAACCGCCGATGCCGGGGCCGTGGCCCGCACGGGGATCGACGACGACGAACGGCCGCTTCTTGGGGTCGATCTCGACGCCCTTCGGCGGATGCACGCGCACGAGCGCGTAGTTTACGGGGCGGGGCAGTTGTCTCCCATCCATGACGAGGTCGCAGGCGAATTTCAGAACGTGGGGCGCCGCCTTGGCGGCGTGCTCCTCGTATTGATCGGTGCGCTGGCGCATGACGTCCATGAGCAGGATCGAGCGCTGGACAGCGTCATTCCAGTAGCTCCAGGCCTCGTGCATCGGCCCGCTCGACCACGGCATCGCGGGGGTCGGGACCTGGGCCGAAGGGACAGAGGGACGTGCCGACGAAATCTGTTTCATCGCAGGAGCCGCTTTCTTTGAATCTGCTACGCAAACATCAGTCATGTCCCGCCAGCGGCGAGACCCGGACATCGATTAGCGAACCGGTTTACGGTTAACCTTGCGCTAGATCAAGCTAATCTCTTAAGGGGCCGCGGCGTGCTGCACGCTGTCAGAATGGCCCTGGCCGCATCGGATAACCGAACCTTTGGCGAGTTTCGTACAGAGGCTCCGATAGTGCAATTCACATTGAAGCAGCGGCCATCGCGGGACACCGCTGGCCAGCCGCTCACGAAGCGGGAGAACCAAGGTCCAGCGTCACGTGGATGACGCCGCCCTCAGGCCGATGCGTCATGGCCAGGCCGCTGCGACGAAACACGGACATCATGGCCGCGTTGCCCGTCAGCACGTCGGCCTCGAACCGGCCAAGTCCCTTCGCGCGGGCGATTTCGACAAGCTGCTTCAAGATCAGGCTGGCAATGCCGAGCCCCTGGTAGTCCTCTTCAATCGTGAAGGCTAATTCGGCACTCTGAAGTTGCGGTGGCCCCGGAATAACAATGTATCGCCCGCCGCCGATCACTGTTTCGGCATCGGCCATTCCCGTGGTGGCGACGAGTGCAACGGACGTCTCGAAATCGACGTTGGTCGCCTGTTCGAGCTCGACGTCGCTCAAGCTCTTTTTGAAGCCGAAGAAGCGCGTGTAGACCGAAGCCGTGTCGAGATGCCTAAAGGCCTCGAGAAGCTTTGACTTGTCCTCGTGCCGGATCGCGCGGATCGTGATCACGGCACCATTCTTGAGAGTGTGAACGACGCTGAGGTGAGCCGGGTCCATAGATGCGATTCTCCGCTGGCGACACCCGTCGCCAAGGTCGACCAAACGGCGAGCAGTCCGCTAGCGGCCGCTGCGCGCCGCCGGTCGAACGCTGGTACTCAGAAGACTTCCGGAATGAACCGGAGCTGAAGCTCGCTGGCCTTGTCTTTTTTCGACACATGGCGCTTGGGAAGCTTGACCTTGTCCCTCGGCACGTCCTGATAGGGAACCTTGCTGAGAAGGTGCTTGATGATATTCAGGCGCGCACGGCGTTTGTCGTCGGAGCGCGCAATGAACCACGGAGCCCAGGCCGTATCCGTCGCCTGGAACATGTCGTCTCTCGCCTGGGTGTAGTCGTCCCAGCGCGTGTACGACTTGATGTCCATTTTCGACAGTTTCCAGATCTTGCGGCCATCGTCGACGCGGTCTTCAAGGCGGCGTGACTGTTCTTCGGGGCTCACTTCGAGCCAGTATTTAAGAAGGATGATGCCGGAGTCGACCATCGCCTTTTCGACGCCGGGCACCGCATCCAGGAACTTCTTCGTCTGTTCCTCGGTGCAGAAACCCATTACGTGTTCGACGCCGGCGCGATTATAATAGCTACGGTCGAAGATTACGACCTCGCCCGCGGCCGGGAAATGCGGGATGTAACGCTGAATGTAGAGCTGTGATTTCTCGCGTTCGGTCGGAGCAGGAAGCGCCACCACCCGGAACGTGCGCGGGCTGACCCTTTCCGTAATGGCCTTGATCGTTCCGCCCTTACCGGCTCCATCGCGTCCCTCGAACACGATGCAGACCTTGCGGCCCTCGTGGCGAACCCATTCCTGCAGCTTGACCAGCTCGACGTGGAGCTTGCGCATTTCTTTGTCGTAGTCCTTGCGCCCGATCGGGCCTCCGGCCTCGACGACGGCTGCTTCTTTTTTCTTTTTTGGGCCGGTGTCTTTCATCGCGGTCTCCATTCCGGGGAATTCATAGAGAACTACATAAGCCAATTGAGCGACGGCGTATTGGGGTAGGTCAAGAACGCAACGGCCCAGGTGGTTTACAAAATTCCACTGATACGGTGCGATGGGCCATGGCGGGGCATAGTCCGGTCCGACGCCGGAGCGCCGTGGGATCTGAACCTTCGTCGGTATGGAGAATGGCCTCTATGGGCTTGCCCGCTTCAAGGGACGCACAATCGCTCCGGTCCCCGACAGGCACGTCATTCCTGCGTCACACGAAGTGGCGGAGACAGCGTCCGTCCGGTTTGCTTTTAAGCACTTGATTTAAATATATAATTTTTGATGTCCATGCCGCAAGTACCCGACCGCCATTCATATTAGGCGCCGACAGCAAACGCCCAACCAAGCGCTGCCGGACCTGCCTCAAGCTGACTTGATTTTTATGAACCTGGACTTAGGCGGACGAAGCGTTGCACGGACCTGGCTCCCCCTTGCATGCGGCGACAGGGTGGAGCGGATATTCTAGGTCTTCGTCCTTCGACGGTGACCGCCAATGATTGATCGCGTCTTCGGCGGTTGAGGCATATCGAGCGACTGGCTTGCGCAATCCGGCAATCAGCAGTGTCCGGCGAACCGATTTTCTCACTCCTGCGAAGTAAACCTGGGTGCCCGACTGTTGAAGTTTGTGCGCAAACCTTTCGAGTGTTTTGGCGGCCGTCGAGTCCACCAGCGGCACGTCGGTAAAATCGAGAACGAAAACCTTTGGATGTTCGCCGATACGATCAAGGACGGCACTGACCGTAGCAGTGGCTCCAAAGAAAAAGGCACCGCTGATCCGGTAGACCATTACGTCGCGGTTCAAGGCATGAGGATCGTAGATCTCCCGGCGTGCGCCTGTCGAATCCGCCTGATCTTCGCTCACCATCCGGCCACCGCCCTCCACCTCGACGGCTTCCGCCATCCGGTGAAGAAAGACGAAGGCCCCGAGTGTTACTCCAGTGGCAATCGCCGTAGTGAGATCAGCAAAAATTGTGAGCAGGAAAGTCGCCATCAACACGGTCGCATCGCCCCAGGACGAGCGCAGCAAACTTGCGAACTCTTGCTTCTCCGCCATGTTCCACGCGACGACCGCCAGCACCGCGCCAAGTGCTGCGAGCGGGATGTAGCTGGCAAGTGGAGCCGCCACCATCATGAATAAGAGGATATTGAGGGCGTGTAGCATTCCTGCGACCGGACCGCGTGCGCCAGCGCGGATATTTGTCGCCGTACGAGCGATGGTCCCTGTTGCGCACATTCCGCCGAATGTCACCGAAGCCATGTTGGCAGCCCCTTGCGCAACCAGCTCACAGTTTGACCGGTGCTTCCGCCCCGTCATGCCATCAGCAACGACGGCGGAGAGCAACGACTCAATGGCGCCAAGTAAGGCGATGGTGACAGCATCAGGAAACACCGCACGGATCTTGGCAAGATCGAACGCTGGGAGCGATGGCGCAGGCAGGGACTGCGTCACTCCACCAAATCGCGTCCCGATGGTCGCAACATCGAGATTGAACAGCGCCGTCATCGCGGCTGTCACCGCAACGGCCCCAAGAAGTCCCGGCCACTTGGGCCTAAAGCGACGCAAGCCGACGATGATGCCGATGGCAAGGGCTGACAGTGCAGCTGTCGCTGGCTTGAATGTGGTGATGCTCTCGCCGATGGCCGTCAGCTTGGGCAGAAGTGCGGCGGGTTCCTTGACGATAGCGAGTCCGAGCAGTTCCTTCACCTGGCTAGCGAAGATGATCACGGCGATGCCGGCTGTGAACCCAACCGTCACAGGAAAGGGGATGTACTTGATGTACGTGCCGAGCCGGAGAAATCCGACGGCCATCATGATCATGCCCGCCATAAGGGTTGCGAGAACGAGACCATCATACCCTTGGCGGTCAACGATGGTTGATATGAGGACGATGAAAGCCCCGGCAGGACCACCGATCTGAAACCGGCTCCCCCCTAGCGCGGAAATCAGAAAGCCGCCGATGATCGCCGTGTAGAGGCCTTTGTCCGGAGAAAGTCCCGAGCCGATGGCGATAGCCATGGATAGGGGGAGGGCGACAATCGAAACGGTTAGTCCGGCAATGGCATCCGCACGAAAATCGTCCCAACTGTAGCCGTCGCGCAGAATTGTCACGAGCTTCGGCGTGAACAGCTCAGAAAACGTTGGTGCCGGCCGTCGAGCTGAATTTTGGTACGCCGTATCCATTGCTGTCCGTCTCTCCCTGTTTCAAGGAGCTGCAAGATCGTCCGGCCTGGCCTTCGGCGGTACGGGGCGTGCCCTATATCAGCTTGGCTGGCATCGATATCTGAACGCCGCCGCACCCGGGGCGGCTGCACTCGTGGTAGGCCTCGACCTCGATCAATCCAGAGCCATATGCCTCATAGCCGCTCCATTGACACCGTTGATCACGATTTCCGAGCCGTGTCTTCACATCCGTCCGGGCCTCGTCAAGCGTGCGGAACTCACGACGGTTTTCGCGAAAGTCTCCAACGCGACGGCAGTTCGGCGGATAATTGTAGACGATATACGTCATCTCGCTGTTCTCCCAACATGATACGCTCGGCAGAGGCTTTTGCTACTTCCCCATAATTGACCACCGGGTGTCGATGTGACCTACGCGGCCTGCGGGCGGTAGACTACGGCGCGCGGCCGGGTGGACTGGTGAGCCCGTCGCATGTGGAACTCACAATACGGGCTCCCCTCCGATTTCCGCTTTCCGCAGAAGTGGAAATCTCGTCCGGCGGGGTCACCGAACGGCCAGCGGCAATCGTCGGGCATTAGCGTGGCGACCGTCTTTCGCTCGCCGATCGGGATGTTCAGGTCATCTTCGAACTGGAGCGGTATCGGCAGACGTTTATTTTCCATCATGATCAACATACTACATTATGCTTGCAGACTTGATGCGGCACATAATCATCAGGCTCAGGGTGGGCCGACACTGGTCATCGCACGTCGCACAGAAGTGCTAGGAAAATGCTGCCGCGCCAGTAATCGACGCGCCGCAAACTTCGGACAGAAGCGCCGCTATGACTGCTTGTCGCAGTCTGTTACGGAGAAACGATATTCGAGCCATTCGACTATCTTACTCACGTCCCTAGTTTCGGCTCACAGGCTCGGCTACGTCGAAGAGCACTTGGTGTTCGCGGTATTTGGGCCCGTGGCAGATGGAGACGTCGATGCACGAATTTGATCCGTCGCAAATAATGCAAGTTGGTATGGGGTTCTTTGCATCGAAGACGCTATTGTCTGCTGTTGAGCTCGGGCTCTTCAGCGAACTCGCCAAAGCGCCCTTAACGGCGTCGGAGATTGCCAGAACGTTAGGCTTGCACCCCCGCGCCGTACCGGATTTTCCGGACGCATTGGTGGCGCTGAAGCTCCTCCGTCGTAATGGCGACGGAGCGGACGGGCTCTATTCCAACACGCCCGAGAGCGCCGCGTTCCTCGACCGCAGCAGCCCCGACTATATTGGTGGCATCCTGGAGATGGCGAACGCTCGCCTCTACCACTTCTGGGGACAGCTTACCGAGGCGCTCAAGACAGGTGCTCCGCAAAATGAGACCAAGGACTCCGACGCACCGATGTTTGCGAAGCTCTACGAGGAGCCCGATCGTCTCGAGCAGTTCATGAATGCTATGTCGGGCGTATCGGCAGGTAACTTTCGGGCGTTCGCTCAGAAGTTCGATTTCACCCGGTATAAGTCGCTTTGCGATGTCGGCGGAGCGACAGCGCAACTATCCTGTTTGGTCGCGGCGGCAAACTCACACATGCGATGTACGAGCTTCGATCTGCCAAAGGTCGTGCCCATAGCGACGCGACGTATAGACATGGCAGGCCTGAGCGACCGCGTCGCTCCGGTCGGCGGCGACTTCTTCGCCGACCCGCTTCCCAAGGCCGACGTGATCACGATGGGCATGATCCTTCATGATTGGAACCTCGAGAAAAAGAAGGTTCTCATTCACAAGGCCTATAATGCGCTGCCGACTGGCGGCGCCTTCGTTGTGATAGAGGCCCTCATCGATGATGCTCGACGTGAAAACGTCTTTGGTCTCCTGATGTCTCTCAATATGCTGATCGAATTCGGCGATGCCTTTGACTATTCTGGCGCCGATTTCGTGAATTGGTGTCGTGAGGCTGGTTTTCGCGAATTCGAAGTCATCCCCCTGGTCGGTCCTTCAAGTGCCGCGGTCGCCTATAAGTGAGGTTCCGCGTGAGCGAAAGGATCCTCCAGCGCTCCAGGTTTTGGCCTGCACCATTGCGTCCGATCATTGATGCGGACCTGCCGTCACGCCGACGTATCTAGGCCGGGCAATGATGACCCGGTGCGGACGTCGGGTTGACAGACAAGGACGATGTCCGATCGATGGCGCGAGTGCCTGAGCGGCACTTTCAGTTCAAAGCCAACCAATGAGGCCCGTCCGTTTCCGACACTTCGGCATCTTGCCGATGGAAAGCCTCCATTCTCGCCGGATAGTCCCATCGCGGCGGCGCAACAAACTGGCCATGGTCCGGCAATCGAGCGAAGAGCCCAATTTAAAAGAATAAACCAGCATGTGCGGGTTCGACCATTGCCGGTCCCTGAAAGGCGACATATCCTTAATCTATTGCGGGTGGCGAGCGACCGGGTCGCGGCTGCGATTGACGCCCAGCACAAAGACCGAGGCTACTCGCTCTGATTTCGGTCCGTCCCGCTCGCTCGCGTTTACTGAGTTGACCGACAGGAGGAAATCCATGGCCATCGCCCTCACGTTACAGCAATATCTCGACGACTATGACGTCGATTACGATGTGATGGTACACGAGCGGACCAGCTCGTCCTCGCAGACCGCTGAGGTGTGTCACGTGCCCGCCGACTGCCTTGCCAAAGCCGTCGCTCTGAGCCGCGAAGGTGGATTCTTGATCGCCGTCGTCCCTGCAACCTCTAAGGTGCAACTCGATGCGATTAGATCCTTTGTGGCGGGCCCGATCTCGATGGCCTCGGAGGCCGAGATTGGTGGGCTGTTCCCTGACTGCGAGGTCGGCGCCCTGCCGCCGCTCGCCTCTGCTTACGGTTTGGATGTTGTCGTCGATGTCAGCTTTGATGACAGGTCGGACATCTATTTCGAAGGCGGCGACCACCGCAGCCTGATCCACATTCGCGGCCGAGAGTTTCGCGACCTGCTACCGGACGCACCACACGCCTGCATAGCTGAGCGCACTTAAGGTCCTCTCTCGACCAGTCTTGGCTCGAGACTCGCGTTCAATTGCGGCTCGCAAGCGCGCGAAAGTCGAGGGACGGGCAGTAAAGTTGCACTCGAGCGGCGCTGAGGTCCTGGCCATCACCGGAGACCTTCGCCGCGAGAAAGACGTGCATAATGTTTTCGATAGCGTCGTTCGTGAATACGGCGCTATCGACGTCCTAATCAACTTGGCGGGTGGCGCCTAAATTGTGCAAGACTGGCGTCAAGGTCCTTACCCTATCACTGGCCCTAGAGGGACGCGATGCAGCTCCGCTCGATGCACGAATTAATGTCTCTGTTATGAAGCCAAAGGACCTCAACGTTGGGCGAGGCGCAAAGATGTCGCTCAATGCGTGGCGTTGGTGATGATCGCTGGCGTGACAGGGCAAGTGCTGGCCGTCCGGGATGGGGCCCTAAACTTGGCAGAAGCGTCAGGACGACTACCTTAATGACGCGGACGCTAGGCCGGTTCGCTGAACTCTTAACAGCGTTCGAGTACCCAGGCGATCGCTTCAGTGAGATCCCTCGCTATAAGCTGGGGTGGCTCCGCAAGATCGCCTTCGTCGCCGGCTTGGTACTTGCCAGTGCGGACAAGCACAGTTTGCAGACCCGCGGCCATGGCACCGCCAACATCGGCTTCGGCGTCGTCACCGATCATTACGGTCTCCGAACGTTCACACCCCATACCATCGATCGCAAGCTCGAAGAAATCTGCGGATGGTTTGCCGAGCAAG
Organism: uncultured Alphaproteobacteria bacterium; assembly: GCA_963750715.1. Classification (GTDB taxonomy): domain Bacteria; phylum Pseudomonadota; class Alphaproteobacteria; order Rhizobiales; family Hyphomicrobiaceae; genus JAGVSR01. Next base: position 229,129 of record CAVVRP010000008.1, read on the forward strand.
ACCGCGTGCGCCTTGCTCGCATACTCGAGTGCAGCGACGAACGGGCCGGCATCCAGACTGAGTTCGCCGTCTTTGTCTTTGAAGTTTCTGTTTTTGGCCAGTGCCAGGAGCGGTGCTCCGGAGACCAGCTTTCGATAAGCGCAATTGAGACGGTCATAGGTAAAGTGCTCCCCTGCATCGCCGACAACGACAGCTTGGCGGGCCCCCGAACCGTACTCGGCAAAATCCTCCTCGAGATCAGGATGCACAAGCAGAAAGGGGGAGAGGCCTTGTCGCTGCAGATACGCGCGCGCCATGACGGCTGGCGTGAGCAACTCAGCGACGGAAACGTCGAGACCCATCTGAGCCAAATCCGCGATCACCTGGCGGCGCGAGCGTCGCGTCGTGTTGGTAATGAATCGCACAGGAATGCTAGCGCCCCGGAGCCGTCCGATAGCGGCAGTGGCTCCTGCAATGGGTGTGCTTCCGACATAGACGACACCGCCGAGGTCAAGGAGCACGCCTCGTAGCCTCGTCGGATTGGTTGAGCCTTCTCGCACAGCTGCGTTCCCCGAGGTACTTTCAAGAGATATTGCCTGCAGGATGAGCCCACCGGCGAAGAATAGCTCTACGGCGAGCTGGTCTACGGTCCCGCCTCAGCCCAGTCAGGCGGGGCGTGCCTCTGCGAGGGCACACTTGGCATGCATGCGGATCTCTTGCAGTACTGAAACCGCCTCATCGATAAACGCATCGATTTCGGCCTCCGTCATCAGATGCGGAGAAATTGCCAGGTCGGCCACCCGGCTGAGAGCGCTAGATTTCACATAGAATTGAACAAACGCAGTCGTGGCATGGGGCTCGTCCCTGCCACTCTTGAGGTGGAAGCCGAACCGGCCCCTAGTTTCCTCGATCTGCATTGCCTGTCCTCACATTAAGATATCATTCGGCTCAATCGCATGCGCGGTCCCTCACCGGCGTTCGTACGTCGGCAAACCGCGAATGGCTATCAGCGCACAAGACCGGATGCCCCAGGCCATCACGCGCCGCCCGCACCAACGTTAGCCGTCAATGTACCAGCAAGACGGCCCGCGGGAGGCTGCACCAGTTCAACTTGGCGGACAGCTCATCGAATAGCTGTGTCCCAACACCAGTTATTTTCCGGCAATTGTATGTCCCGAGTAGTGCTCGCTGTCTGCCACTAGCGCGAGAAAAATTGCGACAATGCCGATCAGTAGGTGGGTCAGCATGGCCGTGCCTTGCTCGCTGAATGCCAGTACCAAAGGAGATATCACGAGCCAGACGCCCAATGCGCCATTGACCCATTCCTTCCAAGCCTCGAAAGCGAACAGCGCGGAGAGAGCCATAAGGGCCATTATCGCTCCGACGGCGTGGGCGTTTGATGCGGCTGCCCGCTCCAATTCGAAGCCGAACAGCGAGGGTGAGAGGAGCAAGACCGCGCCCAACACGAAGCTCAGACAATCCTCCCAATGCTCCATGAATCGATTCATTTGCCAACCTCCGCTGGCTGACGCTGTGCACTGCGAAAGGAGACACGTGCATTCTGCGAAATTAGGACGCTCCGCAGACCGTTCAAGTCCTCGCAGACCCATTCGGCGGAAATGTTTACCGGCCCATTTATAATTATGTTTTGGTGCACTGAGTGACAATCCTTCTCCCGAGGCTGCGTCCGCCGGTGACCCCGGACTTTGTTGTCCAAGAGCACTCAATGCTCAGGACGGATTGTGGCCCTAGCGACCGCCTCCTGTCGCGGACTTTCCAGCCCCTATGATCTGCGGCATCGTCGAACCCCTAGGCTCAGCCACCCGAGTAGCTCCACTAGTCTATTGGCGGCCAAGTTGGAGAAGACTTGAGCAAAGGTCGGATCTGACCGCAACTCCTGACCTACCTAGAACCAATTCCCAATTTGCTAAATCCGGCACCCAACGCGAAGACAAGAGGCGTCGGGGAGGCCTTTCAGCCGTCGTAGCATGCCGCAATTTCCGACCAGATCGATGGAGTTGGTCTCATCTGTTTAGATGACGACGGTAGGCGGCGAGAGCTGTAAAAATTTAAGTTATGTTCCATCGAGGAGGCGCCCAATGAAAAAGCTAACAATTGCACTGGCCTGTCTGCCATTGCTGGCAGGCGGCGCAGCACTCGTCCAAACACCGGCTTTCGCGGAGGACCCCGACCTGCTCACGCCCAAGGAGCGAGCTTTGGGTCGCCGTCCTGATCTCAATCCAGAGTGGACTTGGATGACAGAAGGCCAAGCCATTCAGATCTTAAAAGGCAACGGCTACTCTGACGTTTTAAGTCTCGAAAGATATGGAGAATTCTGGCGAGGAAAGGCCCTAAAGGATAATGCGTCGTACCATGTTGCGATCAATCGCTACGCCGAAGTGGTCGACCACATGGATAACAAGAGCCTGCTTATTGCAGCGGAGCGCAGTGAAAAAGCGGTAAAAGCTTCGAAAACTATGCTGGCGACGGTGAACGGCCCTGTTGTCGCTTTCTCATCGCGAATGGCGCCGTCCGAACTGACAGTAGCCAGGCCGGTTCCCACTGTTATGGGTGAGGTTGGATGGACGTGGATCACAGAAGACCAAGCGGTTCAGATCTTGAAGGGCAAAGGTTTCACTAACATCGGTACCCTCAGGAGGGATGCCCAGGGGATATGGCGCGCAAAGGCGATCAAGGATGACTTGGCATTGCGTGTCGCCGTCGATGTCTTTTCCAACGTGGAAACTCAGCCTGAGAGCCACGGTGGTCTGGCTCAAGCGTCGCCGTCAGAATGAAGCCAACATGGCCTATGGCGGTTGAACAGCGCTCGTTCGCTCTTCGACCGCCCTACGGCAACTTAATTCATCAGCTCGTCGACCCCTTCTTCGGTAGAGTCTTAGGCACTTAGGACGATCCCCGGGGCAAGGGGCCATCAGTAGTCCCGAGAGTAGCGCTGTCTTACCAAGCATAGTTGGTGGGCCACGTGCCGCGATTATGTTCGATTGCGTAGGTTCCTCCTAGATCAAGTGGCCTCAGGTAAATCTTCGATGCGCCTGGGGCCACCCACCGCTGCGCATCAAGTCCTTGCTGATGCCGTTCAATACGCCGTCCAAGCCCCCAAAGAAACAAATCGAAAATGCCGAAGAGCCGTATCGGGCGTCGTTCGTGCCATTCTCTTTTTCCACGGAAAATCCAGGTGGAGGATGTAGGCTAGGGTCGGCCTGCCAGGTCGAAGTGCAACCGGTCATAAAAAGGCATACCACCTTAAAACTTCAGTATAAGTGATTGATTTGTTTGGATTAATGGCGGAGAGAGTGGGATTCGAACCCACGGTAGAGTTTCCCCTACACACGCGTTCCAGGCGTGCGCCTTAAACCACTCGGCCACCTCTCCATCTGGACTTGCGAGCGGCGCAATATAGCGGGATGCGACCGGAGCGCAACACGAGGTTGTGGCCATGTTGCCTCGGCAAGGAAGAGCCGGACGCACGGTTAATGATGTCGGGCTGCGGGCAGGGCCATCGCATCTTGATTTCGCGCGGTGCTCTGCGCACAAACAGCGGTAATATGGACCACGCCAGCGGAGACTCGGGCCATGGCCGTGATGAGATTTCTGGCCGCACTGTGTCTGCTGATAGCAGTAGTGGCGCTCGTCGCTGATGCGTCACCCGCCATCTATGGCATCGGACCCTTCGGCGCCACGTCGCTTCGACAGCACTGGTCCGGCATCTCGCCGAAGTCACTCGAAGCCGCGCGCGCTTCGTTGGAGGCATCCGGCGCAGGCTGGCTTTGGAACTTCGCGATTGCGCCCGTTATCGGGCGGCCGACATGGGCCGTGTTCGGCATTATCGCGATTGCGTTGGGATACGTCGGACGGCGGCGCCACCGCATCAACGTCTACGTCAACTAGCCAAACCTGGGCGGAGCGGTGGTTTCCGGCGACGCCGTCTGGCCGATCGGGCTTCCGCTCGAAATGTCCTCCACGAGGCCCATCAGCGCCATGATGGCCAGGATACCTATCAAGGCCAGCATGAAGTTGCTGTGAGCGCGATTTAGGTTGTCGATCTCGGCGTCCTCGACGATATCGCTGCTCGTCTCCGCTGCCTTGAGGCCGAGAAACTTGCGGCGGACGGAGCGGCGCACATTACCGCGATCGATCAACGGCAGGCGCGCACGCTCGGCGATCTTGCCCGCGATCTCCGGGATCGGAATGGCCGGGTCGACATTCACGTCGCTTACGTAGCCAAGCGGCACAACCGAACCGTCTTTGAGCACAATCCGTGCGCCCTTCAGCAGCACCGGTGCCAAAGTCCCGCCGTAGATCTCGCGGCGGCTCTCGACGGTGTGCACCTGATCGTAGGGAATGACATACGACTTGTATCGCAGCATCGGCGTCGGACCCCGGCCAGCCGGTAGCGTCATCGATACCTTGTCCTCGCCGAGTTCGATGCGGGTGCGGATAGCGTAGATCATCTCGATCAGGATTAGGAACATCAGGATTGAGAACATGGCCGCCAGTATGAGCAGGCCGATGTTCTCGGCGATCAATCCATTTGCCGCACGCATACCGATCATCATCGGCAGGCTGGCGAAGAACGGCAGGAGAAGCAGGAACACCATGCAGAAGAAGGACGTGCGTCCACCACCAACCGCATAGACGATACGTTCCCAGCCGGTCGGTCCAGACGACGTACTCGCACCGGCGGATGAGGCGGACGCGGCGGCCGCCTGGACAACTGGCTCCGGCCCCGGCAGCGGTGCTTGATCAGACATTGAAAGCTACTCCGACCGAGGTGAACCCGCGATGGATCGAGCCGAATTGTATGCAGACGGCGCTCTCGTTATTGTGACCGGCAGCTCTGCAACCGCGCTCGGCAGCGTCCAGTATATGCTGGCATTGGGGGTTATGCATCCCCGCGTCGGAAAGGACCTTGAAGCATGTTGTTTTCACGCAAGAAGACCGAAATGCCGACCCCGGCGACAGCGCTCGCCGGCCGGCCCGATCCAATCCCCACCAAGGTGGAGCACTATCTGTTCGGCCGGCCGCTGACCGGGCCGTATCCGGCCGGGCTCCACACCGCGATGTTCGGGATCGGCTGCTTCTGGGGCGCCGAGCGCAAGTTCTGGCAACTGGGGTCGAGCATCTGGATCACGGCCGTCGGCTATGCCGGCGGCTACACTCAGAACCCGACCTACGAGGAAGTTTGCACGGGTCGCACTGGTCACAACGAGGTCGTGCGCGTCGTATTCGATCCGAAGGTCACCAGCTACGGCACGCTGCTGAAGACCTTCTGGGAATCCCACGATCCGACGCAGAGCATGCGGCAGGGCAACGACATCGGCACGCAGTACCGTTCGGGCATCTACTGGACAACGCCGGAGCAGAAGGCGGCCGCCGACGCGTCGAAATTGGAGTTCCAGAAAGGCCTCACTGCCGCAGGCTACGGCACCATCACGACCGAAATCCTGCCCGCGCCCGAGTTCTATTTTGCCGAGGACTATCACCAGCAGTATCTGGCGAAGGTGCCGCACGGCTACGGCGGGCTCGGCGGAACCGGCGTTACGTGCGCCGTGCCGACCGGCGTCGAGAGCGGAGCCGTCTGAGGCGGTTGGCGCAGACGGTGGAGCAAGGTCAGGCCATGGCCGGGGTTCGCCCCGCCGTTACTTTTTCGCGTTCGCCGCGGACTTGGAATTGGCGGGTTGTTTGGCATTGTCAGCCCCCGGTTTCTTGGCCGCGGGGTCCGGCTTGGCCGCGTCGGGGATCTTCGGTCCGCCAGCTGCTTGCAGAACTTGACCGCACTCGGAAGGCAGGTCGGCCAGCGTCAGCGGCGGCTTCGGCTTCGTCGGCTTCACCGGAACCGTTGGCTTGGGCGCTGGCGGAGCTGTCATCAACTTGAACCAGTGGTCGAGTTCCTTGTTGCAGCCGTCGTTGCCGGGAATGGGCGCCTGCGGCTTGCAGCCGGCCGAGCCGTCCGGACAGCCGATCCGGATATGGAAGTGATAGAAGTGTCCCCAGTAGGGGCGGACCTTGTTAAGCCAGGCGCGATCCGGTGCCTCCTTTGGCGTCGCCTCGCAAAGCGCTTTCTTGATCGCCGGGTGGACCAGCACGCGCTCGATGCTCGGGTATGACGCGACACGCTTGATGATGCGAACGCGCCTGTCGTCCCACACCTTCGGATTGACCGACAGGCTGTCGGCGGAAAGCATGGACGTCGCCGCGAGCTCTTCGCGCTCCTTGTTGGACAGACGGCGGTCCGGCATCGGCGTGAACCAGATGTCGGCATCGAGGCCGATCTGGTGGCTGGCGTGCCCCGTCAGCATTGGGCCGCCGCGCGGCTGAGAGATGTCACCGATGAGAAGGCCGGGCCATCCGTCTTCTTTCTTCACTTCCGTGGCGAAGCGTTCGAGCAGCTTGATCAGCTTCGGGTGACCCCAATTCCGGTTCCGCGACAGGCGCATCGCCTGCCAGGTGGGGCCGTCCACGGCGAGCGGCTTAGCCCCCGCGAGGCAGCCGCGCGAATAGGCGCCGATGGCGCGGGCCGATAGCGGAGCCGGAGTCTTAACGGCGCCGAACAGTTTCTTGGCAGCCACTGGAGGTGGAGCCCGCGTGCCTTGACCCTTGCCGGAGCCCGCAACTTCAGCCGGCGGATCCGGCTCCTGCTTTTCGATCTCACCGGAAATCGAGCGGGTCACCATCAGGTCGGGCTTGTCGGCGGGCGTCGCCTTGGTCGGCTGAGGAGCAGGCGTGGATTGCGCAGCGGACCCGTCCTGGACCGGCACCGGCGTCGCCCCCTCTTGGTCCACATCGACTTTCGCCGGTTCGACTTCGGAATCGCGTGCCGCGGCGGCGGCAGCCGCCCGCTGGGCGGGTTCGAGCCATGGAAACGGCATATCGTCTTCGGCCACGGCGATGCCGGCAGCCAAAGCGACAGCGCTGATCGCCGTGATACTAGCTAAGCGCACGGTCCGCATCCTGACCCGCATCGGGATGAAATCACATGTTGCAGTCTAACCCATCCGGCGGCGAAATTGCGACGCCTCTACCCTCTCCGGCATTGCCGCCGCTTCACGCAACTGGAAATAGCATGGAATTTCTGACTGTTGGCCCGAACGACGCGCGAGCGGATCTGCTCCTGGCGCATGGCGCCGGTGCGGCGATGACTAGTCCATTCATGGATGCGATCGCCGCTCTGCTCGGCGAACGCGGCATACGGGTGCATCGATTTGAGTTCGCCTATATGGCAGCCCGCAGGCAAGACGGAAAACGGCGCCCGCCGCCGAAAGCGGAAAAGATGACCGGAGAGTTCATGGCGGCGATCGATGCGGCGCGGACCCTTGTCGGAGTTGGAAAGCGTCTGCTCATCGGCGGCAAATCCATGGGCGGAAGGATCGCCAGCCTTGTCGCGAATGATGCCCGCGAACGCCGTCTCGCCCAAGGGCTCGTCTGCCTTGGCTATCCCTTTCATCCGCCCGGCAAGCCCGACAGCTTGCGAACCGACCACCTGTTTCAGCTCCGCTGTCCGGCGCTGATCGTGCAGGGCGAACGCGATCCGTTCGGCTCGCGGTCCGAGGTCGAGAAATACGGCTTACCCGAAAGCATTTCGATTGCATGGGCGTCCGACGGCGATCACGATCTGGGGTCGCGCGGCGGAAATCTTTCCGCCGCCGCCGACGCCATTGCAGCGTTCGCAGATCGGACTATAGCCGCTGGTGGCGGGCCCGCGCCGCCCGCTCGAGCGCTGCGCACGTGAGCTTGTCGAGATCGAGCGCCTCCGCCAGCAGTTCAAGGTAACGGATTTCCTCCAGCTCGACGCGAAGATCGGACGCGGCGACTTCGGCCGCCAGCACATAGGCTGTCTCGGCGAGATGGGGCGGCAGGCTCTCCTTGATGAGACGCAGAACCTTGTCCAGCCCATCCTGCTGGGCCAGCACCCTGCCACAGGCCTGGGCCTCGTTGACCAGCCAGTCTCGATTATAATCCTGGAATGCGGGAAGCTGCTGCACGATGGAGCCGATGCGCAACAGTTCCTTATCGGATATCGTGCGATCCACCGCTGAGACCGTGATCATGGCAAATATGAGGGCGTCGGGAGGGGAGAGCCGCTTGGGGGGCATCGACACATGGTCCTTCTTTGGTGTCGGGGCGTATTTAGGCACGAGTTCCGGCCAATCAAGCGCAATCGACTGCTCGCCCGCAATTGACGGCATCACGGGCCGCACCTAGGGTGCGGCGCCGCATGAACAATTCCGACGCCTCGCGACCTTCTGGACATCCATGACCGTTACGCCCGACCTTTCACAAGCGCTGCCGACCGCCCGCGCCTGGCCCTTCGAAGAGGCGCGCCGTATCATCCAGCGCCTCGAAAAAATGAAGGACGGCATGGAAAAAACCGTGCTGTTCGAAACCGGCTACGGACCATCTGGTCTGCCTCACATCGGCACCTTCGGCGAGGTTGCGCGCACGAGCATGGTGCGGCGCGCATTCGAAGCCCTGACCGAAGGCAAGATCAAGACACGGCTGCTGTGTTTTTCTGACGACATGGACGGCATGCGCAAGGTACCCGAGAATGTACCCAATCAGACCATGCTGAAGGAGAACTTGCATCGGCCGCTGACGCGCGTGCCCGACCCGTTCGGCCTCTACGAAAGCTTCGGCCACCACAACAACGCGATGCTGCGCCGCTTTCTCGATACGTTCGGGTTCGAGTATGAATTCGCGAGTGCGACCGACTATTATACCTCCGGCCGCTTCGACGAGATCCTGCTGCGCGCAGCCGAGCGGTACCAGGCCATTATGGACATCATGCTGCCGTCGCTTGGCGAGGAACGCCGCGCGAGCTACAGCTGCTTCCTGCCGATATCACCGACGACGGGGCGTGTGCTGTACGTGCCGATGAAGGAGGTCGACGCGGCGAGCGGCACCGTGACGTTCGCCGACGAGGATGGCCGCGACGTCACGCTCCCCGTCACGGGTGGCAAGGTGAAACTGCAATGGAAGCCGGACTTCGGCGCGCGATGGGCAGCTCTCGGCGTCGACTTCGAAATGTACGGTAAGGACCATCTGCCCAATACTCCGATCTATGACGGAATCTGCAAGTTGCTGGGCGGCTTGCCGCCGGAACATTTCGTCTACGAACTGTTCCTCGATGAAAACGGCGAGAAGATCTCAAAGTCGAAGGGCAACGGCCTGACTATCGACGATTGGCTGACGTATGCCACGCCCGAGAGCCTGTCGCTGTTCATGTTCCAGAAGCCCAAGAGCGCCAAGAAGCTCTATTTCGATGTAATCCCGCGCGCCGTCGACGAGTACGTGCAGCTGCTGAGCGCCTTCCCACGCCAGGACGCAAAGGCGAAGCTCGACAACCCGGTTTGGCACATCCACGCGGGCACGCCACCGCCAGGCGATCTGCCGGTTTCGTTCGCGCTGCTGTTGAACCTCACAGCGGCCTCGAACGCTCACGACAAGGACGTGCTTTGGGGCTTCATCCGCCGGCACGTTCCGGGTGCAACGCCGCAGGCTTATCCGCTGCTCGACAAGCTTGCCGGGTATGCGGTGCGCTACTACCAGGATTTCGTGAAGCCACAGAAGCGCTACCGTGCGGCAGACGATGTCGAACAGGCAGCGTTGCGCGCGCTCGACGCCGTGCTGGCGACGGCGCCGGCAGGTGCAACGGCCGAAGACCTGCAAGGGCTGCTTTATGACGTCGGGCGAAAGGTGCCCCGCTATCAGGACTTCGAGGCCAAGGGTGCGACGCCCGAGCGGCCCGGCGTTTCGAACGCATGGTTCAACGCGAACTACGAGATCCTGCTCGGTGAAAGCAGGGGCCCGCGTTTCGGGTCGTTCATCGCGCTCTATGGCGTGCCAGAAACGCGCGCGTTGATCGCGGCGGCACTTGCCGGTGACTTCGTCAAGACTGCGCCCGCCGGAGTCGTCTGAAAGGCTCAGGCCTGAAGATCCCACGACTTGAACAGAACGCCAATCAGGTTTTCCGTCCGGATCGAGATCGATTTGGCGGTCCAATCTCCTTCAAGAGCCGCGACCTTCGACATCGGGAAGGCGGCTTCAGCGAGGATCGCCTGCTTCACCGACCAGTCGTGCGTCGCCGCTCTCTGATTGTCTTGAGGCGACAGTAGCGTCAGGTTGCCGAGCCTCATGCAGTAAGCCGCGATGTCGTCCTTGGTCCGGAATTTGCTGCGCCAGCTGCTCTTGACCGGCGGGTTGCGCGGCAGAACGTGCTCTATGGTGACCTTGTCACGACAGATCGGTCCAGAATCCGCGCCCAGCGCGGTGCTGATCCGGCGCAGGACAAGGCCGGCGAAGTGCTTGTTGGCGAAGTTGGCGCTGCGCAGATTGTTGAGCGCCGGCGTGAGCAGACCTTTCTGGTCGATCATAAGACGGCTCATGTTCTCGACATCGACGCCCTGGCCGATTTCGTCGGCAAGATCAAGTATCCGCGTTTCCTGCACGCCCGGATCTATGCCCCCGATCCGCATGATCCAGACCAGACGATTGAGACGCTCGAAAAACGACACGGATTGAGGTGACCCAGCCCCGTGAACGGCCAGCCACTTCAAAGCCGCCGGAACCCAGAAGTGGGGATCGATCCACGTCATCTGCGCCAGATGTGCAACCGTCCTGTCACGCGCCGCTGGATCATGATGCAAGGCCCCGAGACGGATCGCACTCAGTCGCTCAGCCTCGGGAACGAACTCCTCCAACATGAAAGCCATGCCGCTATTCGACAGATCGAAACGCTCGATGATCTCGTCTTCGACGGGAACGTGGCTCTGCGTACGTCCGCGCCACCGCAGAGCACGGATGTGACCAAGAATTCGATGGATGTCGGTTGCATTCAGAATGGCTTCGCAGCCCTCCCAGGCCCGGCTGCAGTAGATGCGATCGGCAAGCGGCATGGCCGAAAGCAGCGCGGCTTTCGCTTGGTCGGCCTCGGAGAACTCGAGACGCGTTTCAAGTTCAGTGCGGATCAGGTCCCAGGCGTCGTCCGGATCGCTGGTACTCATGACCAACAGGCGGCAATTGTCGGCGAGAAACTCCGCGAGGTCGCGGCGGTATTCTTTCCCGGTCGTGATCAGTTCAGCGCGCAGGCACTCGCGCGCCTCGTAGATGCAGCGCTCGGTCTCGGAAAACTCGTTGATGGGAGTGATCGGTTCTAGCAAAGCCGCTCCGGTGCGCTGGACCGCATCCGCAAAGAAGACGGACGTCGTTGCCTGGATTGCCATTCGAAAGGCATGCCGGCCCAGCGCCAGGCTGCTTTGATCCCCGATCATTCCATCGAGCCACGCGATGCGCTCGGGATCGCTCTCTAGATCGCGCAACACCGCGAACAGAACCGTCAGCGTAACCATGCGCTGATGGCCGTCGACGATCTCGGCGTCGATCTCGCCCGGTCGCTGCGCCAGCATCACACGGCCCAGGAAAAAGCGCCGCGCGTCGTCGGGCTGCTGCATCGCGTTGCGGATGTCGTCGAGCAGACGCAGCACGTTGTGCACGCGCCACGAATAGGCACGCTGGAAGCATGTCAGGCGAAAGCGATAGCCGCCGGCAAACAGGTCGCGCAATTTGAGAATACGGGCTGTGACAGGCTCGGCCTCTGTCCTCGCGGCACCCGCCTTGACTGCGTTCAATGTCGCGCGGCTCCAGTAAGCGCGCGGCATTTTTTCCAGTATACGCTGTACCAAGAACCCCCTCCAACGACGCTTGCCGCCTCGACAACGTCCCTATTTCGTTGCCATTCGCCGAAGACGTCGCAGTCAGTTACCGCTACAAAAAGCACTTTTACATTATCAGTATCCGGCAGCGCAAAGAGGCGTGCAACACTTGAAACGCAGTTCAAGGCGAAATCTTTTTTTCACTTCGGGCGCACCACGCGGCCCGCAAGTTCCCGATGGCGAAAGTGCCTCAGCGTTGTTTCACTTCGCCGCTTGTAAGTGTAATCGATGGCATAGATTTTCATCGAACCCTGTGGCTCCCCGGCTGCAGCGGTGGGTAAACTTTGATCATGGGTAAGATATCTGCCGATGCGAAGCGAACTGGTCTACAAGATCCTCGACGCGCAAGCGTGGCTCGATGCGCGCGCGCGTGGCGCCTTTCACGGATCAGCCGCCGATCTCCACGACAGGTTCATTCATTTGTCGTCGGCACATCAGGTGGCAGGAACCGCGGCGAAACACTTTCGCGGAATTGAGGATCTGGTGATTGTCGCATTCGATGCATCACGGCTGGGCGACAGCCTCAAGTGGGAAGTCTCGCGCGGCGGCGACGAGTTCCCTCATCTTTACGCTCCACTTTCAGCGGCCGCGGCCGTCTGGGTCAAGCCGATGCCGCTGGGAGATGACGGCGTCCCGTTCCTGAATGAGGCGATCGCCTGATGCTACCCGATCTCTATCCCCTGGCGCGAGCCGCCCTTTTCGCCATGTCGCCGGAGGATGCGCACGAGGTCTCGCTGAAGGCGCTGGAGAACGGCATCTATCCGCGCGCGGCAGGAACCGATGCCCCGTGCCTCGCTATCAGGTTGTGGGGTCTGGTGTTTCCAAACCCGGTCGGAATCGCCGCCGGCTACGACAAGGACGCCCGCGTGCCGGATGCCGTGCTGGGCCTCGGCTGCGGCTTTGCCGAAGTCGGAACGCTGACGCCGTTGCCACAGGCGGGCAACGCGAAGCCGCGCGTATTCCGCCTGGTGGAGGACAAAGGCCTCATCAATCGACTTGGATTCAACAATGGCGGCCATGCAGCGGCCCTGCAGCGGCTTGCCGCGTACCGGACTCGCGGTATCGTCTCCGTCAACATCGGCGCCAATAAGGATTCGGCGGACCGAACGGACGATTACGTCAAGGGTTTCGATACCTTCTATGCGGTCGCAACTATGTTCACCATCAATATCTCGTCGCCCAACACGCCGGGGCTGCGGGATTTGCAGGCACCCGCCGCATTGGACGAGTTGCTCGGCCGCCTCATGGCAGCCCGCGCGCGCCGCATGGCCGAAGGCAAGCCGAAACGCCCGATCGTCGTAAAGATCGCGCCCGATATCTCCGTCGACGACATCGGCCCAATCACCGAGAGGCTGTTGGCTCACGGCGTCGATGGCATCGCCGTGTCCAATACAACGCTTACACGGCCGCGACTGCGGTCGCAAAATGCCGGCGAAGAGGGAGGATTGTCCGGCCAGCCGCTGTTCGAACGATCGACAGTCATGCTGGCCCGCATCTACGAGGCGACCGGCGGTGTCGTTCCCCTGATCGGCATCGGCGGGATCACGAACGGGGAAACCGCGCTCGCCAAGATCGAGGCCGGTGCGTCACTGCTACAACTCTACACCGGCCTCATCTACGAGGGACCCGGCCTCATCGGCCGCATCAAGCGCCATCTCGAACTTACGGTGCGACGCGCCGGCGTAACGAAGCTCGACCAGTTGCGCGGGACGAAATCGCGCGAGTGGGCCGCACGTCAGATCTAGACCGCGAGTGCCTGTCGATTGATCAGGAGCCGGAATCGCGTTTTGCAATGCGGCTCATCAGCCGCAGGACGAGCCACACCGGCACCACGATAATGGCGCCAAGCAGCATATACTGCAGCACCCATTCCACAGCGCCGAAGCCCAGGTCGTAAAGGTTCCGGGCGAGATCGTTCAGGCGATCGAAGAAGTTGCGCAGATTGATGCCGAGTGCCGACAGAACCACACCGACTGCCAGCGAGATCAGGGCCAGTCGCACAGCGACGCCCAACGGGTTGCCGCCGAAGATCGACCGACTATCCATGGTTTTCTTCTCCTGCCTCGATGTGCGTTCTACCCGCGGCCGCCACCCGTTTGCCCCGCCCGGTTCAGCCCCACGCGCAAATGTTTGACAATTCTCGAATAGTCGGCGGCACCCGCATCAATTATCATGCCTGTGGGACAAGGCTCCAGCTACCAAGTGTGTCATGGCCATCGCCGGGGCCGTGGACTACAGATTTGGCTGGTAGGCCCCCGATGGCCGCATGGCACTTGCCGCCTCTGAACCGGCCGTCCGGCCCGGACCCTCGCATGAATGTCTACCTGCCAATCGCCGAGATGTCCGCCAACGTCTTCCTGTTCCTTGGCATGGGGGCAGCGGTCGGTTTCTTGTCCGGCCTGTTCGGCGTGGGCGGCGGCTTCCTGATGACCCCGCTACTGATTTTCTCGGGCATTCCGGCGGCGGTCGCGGTAGGGACGGGCGCTGCCCAGACGGTCGCCGCCTCTGTCTCGGGTGCACTCGCGCAGTACAAGCGCAAAAACGTCGACATCAAGCTTGGCTGCGTGCTTCTGACGGGCGGCGTCGCGGGATCGATCATCGGCGTGCAAATTGTGAAGATCCTGCGCCAGGCGGGACAGTTCGATCTGTTCATCGCCCTCAGCTACGTCATGTTCCTCGGCGTTATCGGCACCTTGATGCTGATCGAGAGCGCCAATTCGATCAAGGGCGCGCGGACGGGAAAAGTGCACACGTCGCGCCGCCCCGGCCAACACAGCTGGATCCACGGGCTGCCGCTCAAGGTGCGCTTCCACCGGTCCAAGCTGTACATTAGCGCCATTCCACCGCTGCTGATCGGCGCGTTCGTCGGTTTTCTAGCGGCTATCATGGGTGCCGGCGGCGGCTTCATCATGGTGCCGGCCATGATCTATCTGCTGCGAGTGCCAACCAATGTCGTCGTCGGAACGTCCTTGTTCCAGATCGTTTTCGTGACGGCAGCCACGACCATCATGCATGCGGGCGCCAACAAGAACGTAGATATCGTGTTGGCGCTGCTGCTGATCGTTAGCGGCGTCATCGGGGCGCAATTCGGCGCCTCCGCCGGGGCCAAGCTGAAGGGCGAACAGTTGCGATTTCTGCTTGCCGCCCTCGTGATGCTGGTATGCCTGCGCATCGGCTGGGACCTTGTGGTGACGCCGCCGGAGCTCTTCTCTCTGGCCTCGATCATGGGGTCATCGTGATGCGCCCAGCTCCAGCTCACCTGATCGTGCTGGCTGCCGTCCTCCTGACGGCGAGCGCCGTAAGGGTCTCGGAGTCATCGGCGACTGCGGCGACCTCCGAGGAAAGGGCAAAGACCGCCGCTCAGAAAAAAGACGCAGCTCGCGCAAAGAAGGCCGCTTCGCCCGCCGACGCGGCGACACCTGCCGCCCAACCCTCGGAGACTGGCCCCGCAGCCGCTACCGCGGCCCCTCCGACGGCGGAAATGGCCCCCGAGCATGTCGAAGCCGACGTCTCAACACGGCAGGTGGCGGTCACGACTGTCTTCAAGGGAACCGAGATCATCGTCTTCGGCACCGTGGAAAACAGCAGGCAATCAAGTGCAGAGAGCGGCTACTACGATGTCATCGTGGTACTCGAAGGCGCACCCAGCCCGCTCGTCGTCAGGAAAAAGAGCCGTGTCGCAGGCCTGTGGGTCAATTCCTCATCGGTGACGTTCACCAATGTCCCGAGCTACCACGCCATCGTATCCACCCGCCCGCTGGAGGAGATCGCCGATCGCAGCCTTCTCGATCAGAACGTCATTGGGCTGGACAGCGTCGGCATCGGCGTCAACAACGCCGAAAGCACGCCTGTGCCGATCGACGAGCACCAGGAGTACCGGCTCGCCACCGTCCGGCTGAAGCAGCAGGAAGGCCTGTTCCTCAAAGACGAATATGGGGTCGCGTTCATCGGGCGCAGCCTTTTTCGCGCCACCATCGGGCTACCGGCGAACATCCCCGTCGGCCAACTCGGCGCGCGTGTGTATCTTTTCCGCGAGGGCAAGCTTCTCAGCCAGTACGATACCCGGGTGTCCCTGGCCCGCACGGGCGTCGAGCGTGTGCTGTATGATTTCGCGCGCGAACGGCCTTATTGGTATGGAATCGTGGCGGTTATTATCGCGGTCGCCGCCGGCTTCCTGGCCTCGACATGGTTCCGCCGCGCGAACACCTGAACTGTCTCAGTCTTCCATCAGCAGGCGCGAAGCCACAGGATACAGGCCTTCCTGGCCAAGCAGCCACACGGACATGCCGTCGAATCCGAACAGCGGTGCGAAGGCGTCATCGAGCACGTTCAGGCCACCAGCGTAGGTCCCGAACGCCGGCATAACGAGCCGCACGCCGTTACCGGCGAAGCACGGCCGCCGGAAAGTGTGGCCATTGAGGCAGACGCGCGCGGCCGGATGCAAGTGTCCCGCGATCTCGTGCGTCACGGCGGCCGGCGAGGGCTCATGGCGCAGGACGAGGCCCTCGACGCGCAATTCGTCCAGCACGTGGCCTCCGAGTATACCGGCAATCTCGGGATCGTGGTTGCCCGTGATCCAGATCCATTCGCGATCTTCCTGCAGGATGCGCAGCGTCTCGAGATCGTCTTCGCAGATGCGGCTCGCGCCGGCTTTATAGTGCAGACTGTCGCCGAGGCAGATCACCGTGTGGGCATCGAATCGCTCGATGGTGGTCGCCAGCTTGGACAATGTTTCACGTGTATCGTAGGGGGGAAGCATGACGCCGCGGCGGGCGAAGGTGGAGCCTTTTTCCAGATGCAGATCGGCCACGATCAGGGCGTCTTCGCCCGGCCAGTAGAGCGCGCCCACGTAATCCGCCCGGAACGATTTCCCGCAGATGGAAATCGGCTGCTCGTCGAAGTCGCCCCGGTCGAGACGCTCCGGCTTCAATTGAAGCATGGTGTCTTAGCTCCCCCATCCGTGTTCATGTTCGTTGCGTCCTGCCGCAACACTGAGGCGCTATTTCAACCGCCAGTCTCGCGGATCAGGGCTGCCGAGTCGCGCAGCATATCCCCTCGCGCCAGATGCGCGACCGGTTCTTTGCCGACCTCCAGCACGATTGGAACCGAGAACGGCGACACGCGCGCCAAAGCTTGATGCCTGATTCGGCCGCGGATGCGAGCCAGGAACTCACCCAGTCGTGAGATATTGAGCAGTCCGTTCGCCGCATCGGCCCAGGCGGCATCGAGCAGGATGGGCGCAGGTTCGTGCTTTCTTAAGACGTCGTAGATCAAATCGGTGGACATCGTAACCTGACGGCCGGGCTTCTCGCGCCCGGGATGACGCCCGCTCGATCAGCCCGGCGATGACCGCGGTGATGCGGAACGTGCGCTTCATCAGGCTGGATTCGGCGAGCCACGCATCGAGGTCGTCGCCCAACATGTCCTCCTCGAACGGCGTGCCGAGCGTGATGCTGCCCAACGCGATCATGTGCGAAATGTCGCCCGCGGCCCACACTGACAATCCGTAGTCGTTGGCGACAATGCCGAGCGGGAGCGCACCGAGCCGGTCTAGACGGCGCGTCAGAAGCATGCCGAGCGTCTGGTGAGCGAGGCGGCCTTCGAAGGGATATGCCACGAGGTAGTGTCGGTTGCCGCGAGGAAATGTTTCGACAAGCATTTCCACCTCGCCGGGTATGACGGAGCTATCGGCTTAAAGCTCGAGCCATTCGGCCACGGGGCCCGGAAGGATCGGCCATTGCGCTGGATCGGCCAGCATGGCGCGCACGCGGCGTGCGAGGTGCGTCGACAGCGGGAACTTGCCGCCGGCATAGCTGGGAATCATCGGATCGGCTGAACTCGCGCGCGAGACGAAGCACCTCGCCGGCGAACACGAACGTCGCGCCCGGCGTTAGTTGCTCGATGAAGTATTCCTCGACTTCGCCCAGCACGCGCCCACCAGCCGGCTGGCGAGTGGCGCCGGGCTTTTTCGACCGACCGCCGATGAGTCGCAGCTCGATCATGGGCGCTTCGACGCCGCGAGAGCATGTAGTTCATCAAAGATCGCCGTATCGAGATCCGCGAACAGGTGCGGCGCATCGTCGTGGCTCAACATCTGTGCGAGTTGCTCGGGCGTCGTCATCAGGATGTCGGGCGGACGATGCCGCTGGCGGTGTCGCCGCGAGACGGGGGTATCTCCGGTGCGCGTTTCGCAGGTGACCCGTAGCTTCATTTCGGAGATCGGCGTCGTCAGATTTTGCGCGACGTCGACCGCGAGCGCCTTTAGCGGAGAGCGTGTGCAGTCCCGCGCCGCGCCGCGTGCGAGGCCGATCGACCAGAGACACGAGGCTTTGGCCAAAATCCGCCGAGCGTCTTGCCCACCCCCGTCGGCGCGATTAGCAGTGCAGACCGCCGGGCGCGGGCTTGGTCGAGCATGGTCAGCTGATGAACGCGGCTGCCAGCCGTGCGCGGCGAACCAGCCGGCGAAGGCTTCCGGCAGCAGCCGAGCGGCGGGCGCGACACGCGGCTATGCCGCCCGGCCGGTTGCGGCGCGACGCGGCTTTTGACCCGTCCTGCGCTTGGAAGTTGCGACTGGCATCCCACCAGCAGGCGGGCCGTGTCAAAGGTGCAGGAATAAGTGGGTTGTTGGGGTTCACGAGAGTGCAACCCACCTGCAAGAGACGAGACCTGACGAAACAGCCCCTTGCAGTTAAACTCAGTTCCGATCACCCGTCTCGTTGGCTTGCTGGCGCTTCTTCCAGTCCTCGCCGGCAGTGCGGGCGTCGTTAATGATCTTGCTCGTCGTAGCCGGGGCAAATGACTGGACGAGAGCCTCTGCGGCGCTCAGATCCTGCGGCGACAGCTGCGTCCGGAGTGTGTCACGGCGGCGAAGGGCTTCCTTGTCGCCGCCGGTCGAGGCGAGCGTGTACCACTTATAGGCGAGCTTGGGATCCTTAGCGACACCAAGACCGTTTTCATGCAGGACGGCGAGATTGAACTGGCTGTCAGCCAGACCTTGCCCGGCGGCCTTCTGGAACCACTGCGCGGCGGTGGCGTAGTCGGGCGTGGTGCTGGACTTGCTGGTGCTCAGCACGGCGAGATTGTGCATCGCCTTGACGTTGCCGAGATCGGCGGCGCGTTGATACCACGATCGGGCCCGTCCGATGTCGACCTTCACGCCGAGTCCCCGCTCGTACAGCGTGCCCAGCCGATACTGAGCCTGCGCGAAACCCTGCGCCGCCGAACGCTGATACCAGCGCACGGCTTCGACGAAATTCTGTTCCGTGCCCTTGCCCTCTGCGAGCCGTGCGGCAACCTCGAACTCGGCCGACGGGTCGCCCTTCGCTGCTGCCAGGCGCAGCGACAGCGGGCCGACGGTGGCGGGTGGAAGATCGAGTGCGCTGCTGCGCTGACCGTCGGCGTCGGCCGAGTTCGACTGACCGATGGAAGCGGTATCCATGAGGCTGGCCTGGACGGCCGGTGGCGTCGCGGTGCCGTTGATCAGGGCGGCCGGGGTCCACTTAGCCGCTGCGGTGCCGACCTTTGCGGAAAGTCCGGCGAGGTTCTGTTGGTTCTGCTGATGCGCCAGGACGGCACCCGAAGGCGCGTTCGGCGAGGTTTGTAGTATGATGCCCTGAGGGATGATCGGGGCCGCTCCATCGGCGGGGTGCGAATTCTTTTCGATCACAGGGCGGTCGCTCGGTGGCACGTTGCCCATGCCGATCGTGTCGTCGGTGTCGGAGGCGCCCGCCCGAGGCGTCTGTTCAGGTGGGTTGTGTGCCGTGATGGCTTCTTCCGCCGACATCGAGCGATCGGGTTCCGCGACGGCCGTGTTGCCGGCGGGTGCGACCACGTCCGGCGCTTTCGCCGACTGCTCGGTGAGATGCTCGACGGCTGGAGCCGGCGTATCGGACGGCGACAGATACAGGAGGGCGCCGTTGATTGCGACGGCGGTCGCCAGAGCGCTGACGAGAAGCTTCGGCGAAACGCCGAGAACCTTTGTTGGACCGGCGTCCCGAGCAGTCTTGGCAGACCTAGCCGGCTCATCTTCGCTGGAGATCGGCGAGCGCGGCGGCTTCGGCGCCGGTGCGGCAGGCTCGGCCGAGGCGCGCTGCCTGGCGCGTTGGGCATCGGCAATGAAATCCTGACGCATCCGCTCGATCGGCGACGGCTCGACGGTGCGCGAAGCAGCGTGGACCGAAGGCATCTCAGGCATGGCAACGGGCGCGGCATGAGCGGGAGCGGCCACCATGGCAGGCGCCACAACAGGCACTGCGTAAGTGGGTTCAGGATTTACTGCGGGGCGCTGCGGCGCGGGAGCGGCACGCGACTGCGTTACTTCGATGGCGTCGACGCGGTCGAGAATACGTATCATCGCCTGCTGAACGGTATCCAGCATGGCGTATGTCTGCTCGTCGCCCTCGCGACGCTCGTCGATGAAGCTCTTCAGCAGGTTGCGCAGTTCTTCGCCGCGGCCGTCGTCCGGCCGGCCCTTGACAGACTGGGCGATCCGCAGAGCAGTCTGCTCGGCAGCGGCATTAGCGATCTCGCGCAGCGAGTCATCGCTGTGCGCGGTTTCGACCGGCGCCGCTTGGTTCGGCAGGCTGCTGATATGCTCGATGACCGCGGCGAGTTGGGATTCGATTGCGTCGAGACGGGCGAACCGTTCCTGCGAGTGATCGAGATGTGTGGCAAGCTCGCTGATATGCGCTTCGACCAGCCGCAGGCCTTCCAGATCGGAGCGGGTCGCGACGGCCTCGAGAGCAGAGCCAAAGCGCTGTTCGAACACTTCGAACCGCTCGCCCAAGGCAAGAAATGAGTTTTCCGGGTTGGTGTCGATAAGTGACTGCTGGATACGGGCGGCGATGTCCGACAGCCGCTCGTCGAGCCATTGGCGATCCTGGCGAGACATTTCGGCTATGATCGGGCCGGCCGGCTGCAGCGGGGCCGATTCAGGTTTGGTCTGCGCAGAAAGGAGTGCCGCCGGGGCCGACGCGCGCGCGGCCTCTGGATCGCGGGTCCGGCGTACGATTCCGGCTTCGACCGCTTCGTAGGTTCGCGTGAGGGCCTCGGCCGTCTGCGCATCCCACGGACCAGCGGCGTCATCCACGTCGCCGACAACGTCGAACGGATCGACCGACGCATCCAGTCTGGCGGCATCCGCCGTGCGGCCGGACATCGGACCCGAGTCGCCGGGCACGCCCGACCGAAGCGGGGCTTGTGTCTGCGCATCCGGCTGAATGGGCCCTCTGAAGCTTGTTTCCAGCGTGACGGCGGCATGACCGGCGTTCTGGTTCAACCGGCCGGCCAGATCCGTCATCGCGTCTTCGACGCGCGCGAATGTCGAAACAAACGTTTCGGGAACCTGGTGGCGTACCTGCTCCGCCTGGACCCCCAGAGCCGCGACGCGGGCCCTCAAATCATCGAGGATGTCGAGGTGACGGCGATCCACATCACCGATTTGGTTCGCGATTGCACCGAGGAGGCTTTTCAATTCCTCCTGACCGCCGCTGACGGCGGCGACGGCATCGGTGATCTCGACTTGTGCGTTTGACATCGGTAGTCCCCGTTGGCGCGTCGTGGTGACGGCCGGCGCCCCCGAAGGGGAAGGCCGGGGCCAGACGCACCCCGACAGTGCCGGCGTCTGAATTTGTGAGAGTTCCGGACGCGACACGGGAAAAGGAACCTGCAGCCAAGCTGTCAGCGGCTAGTAAATGTTGAGTTAAGCAGTGCACCAGTATGCGACTACCGCATAAAACAACATTAATATTCAATACGTTAACTCGTGATGTCCTGTGCGGCCGAGTTTGGCCGAAACAAGCGGGCGGGCGATTTTCGCGAGGTGATTCGGCGGCGGGGGCGAGCAAGGTTTCGCGAATTCCGGCCATAGTCCGGGACTAATCATCTGCGACGGCTCTTTTGAAAGGACGCAGGCATGCATCAACGGTGGCAGTCCGGAGCGGCGCTAGCCATGATGGCGGCGTGGAGCGGACAGGCGGCAGCCGAGAGCAAGTCAGGCCGCTACACGATGCAGCCAGTTGAGGGCGGCATGGTGCGGCTCGACACGGAAACCGGCGTCATGTCGCTCTGCAAGCAGGCGGTGGGGGCCTGGTCGTGCGACGCCATGCCCGACAGCCAGCAGTCTCTGCGAGATCAGTTGGCCAAGCTCGAAGCCGAAAATCAGGCGCTGAAAGATGAAAACCACCGCCTTGAAGACACCTTCGGTCTCGGCGAACCGAAAAAGGATGGCGGCCCGGACAAGGGCGCGGAGGGTTCGCCGTTAAATCAGGACACCGGACCGCCGGCGCCAAAATCAAACATCCCGAATGAAAAGGACGTCGACCAGATGTTCGACTATGTCGAAGGGATGTTGCGCAAATTCCGCGAACGCATCGACCGGCTGGAGAAGGAAAAGACCGACGAAGGTAGGCCGCTGTA
This sequence comes from uncultured Alphaproteobacteria bacterium, assembly GCA_963750715.1. GTDB lineage: Bacteria > Pseudomonadota > Alphaproteobacteria > Rhizobiales > Hyphomicrobiaceae > JAGVSR01. The sequence goes on from CAVVRP010000008.1 coordinate 251,253, forward strand.
GTAGTGAGCAGCCTTGAGTAAGGGCCCGAAAACGAGAACGCGGCAGCCGCTCTCGGCTACCGCGTTCGAATTTATCCGGTTACCCGGTGGACCGTTAGATCAGGTCGATCTCGGCCGGGAGGTACGACGTGACTTCGAGGCCGACTTCTTGCTCACGAACAGCAGGCTTGGTCCAGGTCTTCATGATTCATTCCTCCATTAATGCCGTGCGAAGTACGCTCTTCCCATCGGCTGTGCATAGGATATAGGCGGAAGCTGCAATAACATCAAATCGCAAGTTCGTGAGCGAATTTAAAGTTTTCCTGATCACGAGTCCCGGTCTTGCTGATCGCTCGATCCCACCCCCGAGCGAAAAACGTGCTACGTGCGGCCACCATGATCTTGACCGCCGACCTTCCCATTGACGGCGTGCTGCCGGCCCTGCGCGAGGCGCTAGCTGGACGAACCGCCGCGGTGCTCGTGGCGCCGCCTGGCGCGGGTAAAACGACCCGCGTGCCCCTGGCTCTCTTGAAGGAGCCTTGGACGGCAAAAGGCAAGATCGTCATTCTCGAACCGCGCAGGCTGGCTGCGCGAGGCGCCGCCGAACGGATGTCGAAAATGCTCGCCGAACAGGTCGGCGACACCATTGGCCTCAAGGCGCGCCTGTCATCGAAGTCGGGCCCGCGAACGCGGATCGACGTCGTCACCGAGGGGGTGTTCACGCGGATGATTCTGGACGACCCGTCACTCGAGGGGATCGCCGCGGTACTTTTCGATGAGTTCCACGAACGCTCCCTCGATGCCGATCTCGGACTTGCGCTGACGCTCGACAGTCAGCGGGCCTTGAGGCCCGATCTGCGCATCCTCGTCATGTCAGCCACGCTCGATGGCGCGCGCGTCGCCGGTCTGCTCGATGGAGCAGCGGTCATCGAGAGCGAAGGCCGCGCCTATCCCGTCGAAACGCGCTACCTCGGTCGCGACCCGAACGCACGCATCGAGGACCAGGTGACCAACGCCATCGTGAAGGCGTTGCGCGCCGATTCCGGATCGATGCTCGCCTTCCTGCCTGGACAAGGGGAAATCCGGCGCGTCGAAGTTCGCCTGCGCGAACGCATCGCGGACGCGTCGGTCATCATCGCCCCGCTCTACGGCGCGATGGATATGGCAGCGCAGGATCGCGCCGTCTCGCCGGCGCCGCACGGCATGCGCAAAATCGTCCTTGCGACTTCGATCGCTGAATCCTCTCTGACCATCGATGGAGTCCGCGTCGTCATCGACTGCGGATTGTCGCGCGTGCCGCGCTTTGAACCCGAAGTGGGCGTGACGCGCCTCGAGACAATCCGCGTGTCGCGCGCCTCCGCCAATCAGCGCCATGGCCGTGCCGGCCGCACGGAGCCCGGCATCTGCTACAGGCTTTGGGACGAACCTCAGACCGCGAGCCTGCCGGCCTTCGCCGACCCCGAGATCCGCTCGGCCGACCTCGCGGGCCTACTGCTCGATTGTGCGGAGTGGGGCGTCGCCGATCCGCGAACCCTGGCCTTTCTCGATGCCCCACCCGATGCCGCGCTTGCGGCCGCGCGCGAAGAACTGATGGCGCTTGGCGCCATTGACGCCGGCGGGTGCATCACGGAAACGGGGCGGAGGATTCGCGCGCTGCCGCTGCCGCCGCGACTTCGCGCGCATGGTTCTGGCCGCTGCATCATGGGGCGCCGAACGCCACGCCGCAATGATCGCCGCGGTGCTGGTCGAGCGCGGCCTCGGCGGCAACGACATTGATCTGGCGCATCGGCTTTCGGCATTCGAGCGTGACCGCGCGCGCCGCGCGGAGGATATGCGCAGGCTCGCAAACGTCTGGGCGAAAGCCTCGCGCGAAGCCTCGGCAAAGCCGCGCGATGATAGCGGCAACGGCGACCATCCCGCGCCCGATACCGCACGTCTCCTCGCGCTCGCCTACCCCGAACGGATCGCCAAGGCGCGCGGCGCACCGGGCCAGTACCTGCTGGCGAACGGACGCGGCGCGTATCTCGACCCGGCGGATCCGCTGGCGCGTTCCACCTACCTTATCGTTGCAGAACTGCAAGGTACGGCCGCCGCCACCAGCATTCTGCTCGCCATCGCCACCGACGAAGCAGCAATCGCCGAAATCGCCGGTGATCGCATCACGGAAAGCGATGACGTCAGCTTCGACACGGCAGCCGCCGCCCTGCGTGCCCGCCGCGTCAAACGCCTCGAGGCGATCGTAATATCGATCGAGCAGCGCACCGTCGCAACAGGTCCGCGGACGGCGGAGGCACTCGCTGACGGCATTGCCAAACTCGGTCTGGCGCGGCTGCCCTGGACCAAGTCGCTCCTACAATTGCGAGACCGGATCGCCTTCCTCCGCGCGGCCGGTGGCAACGACTGGCCAGACCTCTCGGACGAGTCGTTGACGGTGTCAGCCAGCAAGTGGCTCACACCGTACCTCGGGTCAAAGACGAAGCTCACCGACATCACCTCCGATGATCTCGAACAGGCGCTGAAGGCACTGCTGCCGTGGACGCTTCAACGACGTGTCGACGAGGAAGCGCCAACGCATTTCGAAGCGCCGACCGGCAACCGGCATGCGATCGACTACGAAGGCGCCGGCGCTCCAGCGCTGTCGATCCGGGTTCAGGAGTTGTTCGGACTGAAGGATCATCCCGCCATTGCCAGCGGCCGACTGCGGTTAACACTCAATCTACTTTCGCCAGCGCACAGGCCTATCCAGATCACACGCGATCTGCCTGGCTTCTGGAAAGGCTCGTGGGCCTCTGTGAAAGCGGACATGAAAGGCCGCTATCCGCGCCATCCGTGGCCGGACGATCCGGCCAACGCGGCTCCCACGGCGCGCGCCAAACCGAAGAGGACCTGACGCGCCGGCAAGGGCCGTCAGGCATTGCATTCGTCGTCGTCCGTTCCCCCACGGCGATAGATGATCTGCTCGATGCAACGAATGATGTATTCTATGATGTGCAGCATGGCGCCGCTCCAGTTGGTCAATTTCGTCCGCTGACACTGGACGCATGACGGCGCATCGACAAACGGCTTTGCTTTACATGACGCTTCAGTTTTCGTTACGTGGGGCATGATCAGGCGTCTGCCATCACTGAACGCCTTGCGCGCCTTCGAGGCCGCTGCGCGCAATGCCAGCTTCAAGCTGGCGGCGAGCGAACTCAACGTGTCTCATGCAGCGATCAGCCGTCATATCCGCGAGTTGGAAGGCTGGCTCGCCACACCCTTGTTCCGGCGCACAGGACGCGGCGTTGAACTGACGGAGGACGGCACGCGCCTTGGCCACGACATAACGCCCGCGTTCGATTTGCTGTGCGATGCCATGGCTGCATTCGCACCGCAGCGCGGACAGCAGCGGCTCATCGTGACGGCGGAATTATCGTTCGCGGCGTTGTGGCTCGTGCCGCGCCTTGGACGCTTCACGGCAATGCATCCCAACATCGACATCGTCGTCGATGCCAACGATCGGCTGGCCGACCTCAACAAACACGAAGCCGATCTCGGCATTCGCTACGGCAAGGGGTCATGGCGGGACGTCGAGGCCGTTAAATTGTTCGATGCCGACAACACGGTGGTCTGCAATCCAGCTCTATTGCGCAAGTGGCGCGCGATGACGTGGCGCGACCTCGCTGGCGAGACGCTGATCCGGGACGACACCAAGGACACATGGCCGACATGGCTGGCTGCAGCCGGCGTGCCTGACGGGGCAATATCGCCGTCCGGTCCGACGCTGAAAGGAAACCTCGTGATTGTCGCCGCTGAAGCCGGGCAAGGTTTCGCACTGGCAGATATGCTTCAGGCGGCAGATGCCTTGCTCGAAGGCCGCCTTGTCCGGCCGTTCGACATCGTTGCCAGGCATCACGCCTATTGGCTGGTGCGGGCCGAGAACGCGCGCGAGACGGCCGCCGCGCGCGACTTCAGATTATGGCTCCGCGGCGAGATCGAGAAGACCCGCAAGGCCGTCAGCCGGGTATGGTCGTCGGTGTAGCACTGGCTCGGGCCATGCGGCTGCGCCGCGCGATGCGTTCGCGGTGAATGGTGTAGAGCCCCGCGCCGCACACAATGACGATGCCGGCCATGGACAACGTGTCGGGCAGTTCGTTCCAGATCAGGAAGCCGAGCAGCAGCGCCCACAGCACGGCCGAGTACCGGAACGGCGTCGCCGCGGCAAGATCACCGGTGCGCAGCGAAATAATGAGGGATATGTAGCCGAGCGACAGCAGCAGTCCCGCGGCCATCGTCACGGTCCACTCTTGACCAGAAGGCCAGCGCCACACCTCGAATGGGGCGAGAAGGAAGCCAGACATGAACACCGCCGAGACCGACGTGAACGTCAGCGCCAGCGTCGACATGCGCATGCCGATCGCCCGTGTCGCCAGATCGCGCAGAATGCCAAAGCCATTCGCGGCGATCGCAATCAGTGCAGCCCACGTAAAGGCGCTGGTTCCCGGACGAATGATCAGCAGCACGCCAACAAGGCCGACGATGGCCGCCAGCCAGCGCCGCCATCCAACCTGCTCGCGCAGGAAAATCGCGCCGGCTGCCGTCAAGGCAAGCGGCGTGAACTGACCGATGGCCGTGACGTCGGCCAGCGGCATGCGCACGAGCGCCCAGAAGAACAGGAACGTCGAGAAGACCTCCGCGATGATGCGCCAGGTGAACGGTTTCACCGGAACCTGTCGGGGGGCGCCGATGCCGCCGACGGCGATCGCGAACAGCGTTATGTAGATCAGCGCCATGCCATTGCGCATCACCATGACTTCGCCCTGTGGCAAGGTGGCCGCGACGAACTTCACGCAGGCGTCGTTGGCCGTGAACACGGCCTGCGACATCACCATCGCGATGATGCTTTTGAGGTTGGCGGCGTGATCGTGCGCGCCGGCATGCGGGGTCGTCGTCATTGAGCTGGGGCGTTCAAGCTGGTGCGCAGATCTAGAAGACGGGCCCTGCTTGCCATGTTCGCGACCGACGGGGAAGAGCGGCGGCGACGTTCAGGGAGGCGTTGCGGCCGGTTGAGGTGCGGGAGCCGAAGCCGCCGGGACCGATGCGACGGATGGCGTGACCGCAGGACTCCCGTCTGCCGGCTGGTCGGCCGCAGGAGGCGGCACCACCGGCGCACGCGTGCAGCGCTTGATTATGCGCTGCTCGGCAAGCTGGCGCCCCTGGGCAAGAGCGCTGCTGAATGGAGTGAAGGACAGGCGGTTCATCTTGTTGAGTTCGTTGATGAAGGATGAGCCGCAGTCGAGCACGAACTGGTGCAGCCCGGCCATGCCGCAGCCGTCCAGCACGGCCAGGCCGTCGCCGCCGGACATGCGCGCATCGTTGGCTTCGGTCCGACAGCGGGCGACGTCGGCCATGGATGCCACCAGCGAGTCCTTGAAATCCTGTTCGAGTTTAGACCACTTGCCGTCGCCCATGACGTCGCGAATAACGGACAGATTGCGGCGGACGTGGGTGTTCCACGCGACGAAGGTGTCGTCATAGGGCTGCTTGCGTGCACGAACTTCTTCCGTGTCGGCCTTGCGCAGGATGGCCGAGGAAACCATACCGGCCCGAATGCGCCGTTCGTAAAGAAGATTGGATATCTGCTCGATCGACAGGCGCCGCGCATGGTGTGTCGAATACGTGTGTGCGAGCCAGGCGCCCACCGATGCCGTGATGACGCCGTTTATCGCTGCGGAGACAAGGGCGAAGGCAAACGGTGCGTGAGATGCGCATAACGCAGCAGCCCCCGTTCTCGCCTTGGTCATGCAGCTCCCCAAACGGCAGAGCCGAGCGTGCCACGCCACAGCAACGGCGGCAATGACAGATAGCCGATAGCCGCCGTCCGACGGTCAGGCTTCCAGCGAGATGCGGCTCTTGATCTCGTCGGGCGCGCCGAAATGCTCGAAATAGCGAGGATCGATCTTCTCGACAGGCAACACGATCAGGACGTCCGTCGTGCCGAATTGGCGGTCTATGACTGCGCCGTCGCCGACAAAGGCGCCGAGCCGCAGATATCCCTTGATGAGGGGCGGCATGGCCTTCAATGCCGCCTTGGCGTCGACCTCATCCTTGGGAAGCAGGTTCATCGAGCGATACAGGTTCGCGTGAGCATGGGCCCGCCACTCAGGCGGAGCGAGCGCGTGGTGATGCAAGAAACTCAATGCCGTCGCATGGGCCGCCAGATCCGTGCCCTCGAAACTCGCGCAGCCGATCATGACCTCGATCTTGTGTTCGCGCACATAGGTCCAAAGGCCGTGCCACAGCAGTTCGACGGTGCGCTTATTGCGATACGGTTTTTCGACGCAGGAACGCCCGAGCTCCATGAACCGGTAGTCCGGCGACTTGGCGGCGACGAGCGGCGCGATGTCGTACTCGTTCTGGGTGTAGAAGCCGAGGCTGCGTTGGGCGATCTGCTGGCGTAAAATGCGATACGTGCCGACGACCCGGGCGCACCGCCGGTTGCCCCAGATCTCGTGCGACGAACCGGGGCCGCGTGACCGGTCGACGACGAGCAGGTGATCGCACACAGCGTCGTAAAGTTCCTGATCGAGACGCCGCATACTGGCAAGCATATTGGGGGCCGCCGACATCTCCTCGAAGAAGACTTCATAGCGAAGCCTCTGCGCCTGCAAAATGTCAGCCCGCGTCTGCGCCAGCCGGACTTCCAGATCGCCCATGCGTCCGTAGACCCTCTCGGGCATGACGCGGGTAAGCGACAGGGTTTGGCGGCCGGCACGCTCGTTCAGGGCCCGCAACGCAAAGACGCCTCCAGGGGCGGACTTCGACAAAGCCGAGCGTCGCACGCGGTTCGAAAACCGTTCAGCGAGCTTCATTGCCGCGATGTCTCCATTCCTCAAGTCGCTTCGAGCCAGCATCCAACCCCGAAGGGCCGGAATGCTATGCTTCCTTCTACATATGATTCCGAGACAGTATTGCGACGAAAACGGGAAGGTCTAAGTGCGGCGACAAGGCGCGGATTGAGCTATGCGGCCGTAATGATGTCCGCGCCGACCGTGTCGTCGTGCACCATCGGCCAGCGCATCAGAACGCTGGAGAGGCCCGCGGCATCGAACGGCTTGGCCAGATAGTCGTCCATCCCGGCAGCCAGATAGCGGCGGCGGTCGTCGGCGAAAGCGTTGGCCGTGAGCGCTACGATCGGCGGGCAGATCTTTCCGCAACCTGCCGCGAGCGACCTAATCTCATGCATGGCCTCGACACCGTCAAGCCCGGGCATGAAGATATCCATGAACACGATATCGAAGCCTTTTTCAGAACCTTCGAATACACGCAGCATCGTCGCCACTGCCGCCGTGCCGCCGCGCACGCTCGTCACCTCGCAGCCGGCGCGCTCGAGCATGCGCGTCGCCAGGAGCAGGTTGATCTCATTGTCCTCCGCCAGCAGAACACGGTGCCGGAAATCCGTCGTCGCGGTGTGCGCTGCCTGATCGAGTGCTACCGTCGTCGAGACGATTTCGCGTGCCGTCCGCAAGCCCAGCCGTTCGAGAAGTGAGAGCGGCCGGACAGGACGGACAAGATAGGCTTCGAAACCGCGCGATCGGAATTCGGCAAGGCTGGACCGCGACAGTACGTTGACGAGCACGATGCCGCGCACGTCCTGCCGATCGTTATGGTGCCGCGCCAGCGACAGAAGGGCCCCAGCCTTCTCCGGATCGGCTTCAGCCTCGACCACGACATGCGTCACTTTCGTGCCACCAGTCGCAAGCGTCTCCAGTTTGACAGCTGCGCTATCTAGCCCCGCCTCGATGACATCGGCGCCGACACTTTTCAGAACATTGGCCAGCATAAGCCGTTCCATGGGCCGATCGAACGCGAGCAGCACGCACACGTTGCGGGCCACCACACGTTCGGCGAAGGCGCCCGATTGAGACGCGCATGGCGTCAGGTTGAACGCGACGGTGAATGTCGAGCCGGCTCCGGGAGAAGAGACGACGCTGATGTCGCCACCCATGACACGGGCCAACCGCTGAGAAATCGCAAGCCCAAGTCCCGTGCCGCCGTGATGACGGCGGACGGCGGCGTCGGCCTGTTCGAACTCGCTGAACAAGGTACTTTTGTCGCTCTCGGACAGACCTATGCCGGTGTCGTGCACACTCATGCTGATGTTCACGTCGCCGTTGGCGGTGGCGCTGTCGCCCTGACTGACGACGACCAGAACTCCGCCGTTGTCCGTGAACTTGACGGCATTGGAGACAAGATTCAGCAAAATCTGCCGGACCCGCATCTCATCGCCCATGAAGTCTTTGGCAACGTTTGGTTCTATGGACCAGGCGATCTCGAGCCCCTTCTCCTGTGCCCGCGGCGCCAGAAGTTCAACTGCGCTCTGGACGGTGTCGTGCAGGCAGAACGCGGCGTTGCTCAGCACAACCTTGCCGGCCTCGATCTTGGAAAAATCGAGGATCTCATCGATCAGCGTGAGAAGATTGCGCGCCGACTGGTCGATGGCGCGAACATAGGTCTGCTGATCGGGCGTAGTGACGGTGTCGGTCAGTAGGTTCGCCATACCGAGAATACCGTTCATCGGCGTGCGGATCTCGTGGCTCATGGCGGCAAGGAAGCGCGATTTGGCGCGGTTAGCCGCTTCGGCCTGATCGCGCGCCTCGCGCAGCTGCGCCGCGACCCGACGCGCCTCCGTCACATCGCGACCCGATCTTTAAATCTCACGGCCATGACCCATTGCGGGCTCTACGTCGCGCTCTTCCCATTCGATCCAGCGCGCGCCCCAAATCGTGACGATCTGCTCCTGGAAACGACGCCGCCCAAGCGGCGGAGAAATGTCGACCTGTTCGGCCGGCGTTATGATGCTGGGCTCAAAGAACGAACCGATCGCCTGCGATTTATCGAGGCCGAAGGTACGCAGATAGGCGCGGTTCGCGTACGTCAATCGGCCGTCCTCGGACCGTCGCGTAATCAGGTCATCCTGGGCATCGAGAAGGCCGCGAAACAGGGTCTCACTCTCCGAGAACTGCCATTTCAGGTCGTGAAGTTCCTCGATCCGCTGATTGAGGCTGGTTCCGCCCCCCTGTAGGCGGTGGCTCTCGCTAGGGTGGCGGGGTAAGCGGTCGCTGCCAACCGCTCCGGCGACCGAGAACGACAGCAGGGCGAACAGTCCGCCGATCGCGACCAGCGCGTGAGCAATCGTTACCTCCGCGCCCGGCAGCATGGCCGCGGCCGATGCAAGACACAGAACGCACGCCGCCAACGCCAAAGTGGGCACCACCGATGGCCAGATCCGGGTAGCATCAGGTCGAGACTCCTGACCCCGGTCCGGGCGCGTATGCCGATTGAGCTGGTTCAAGGGCGCCTAAAAAAATAGCTGGATGAAAATCTACACGCGATCCAACCACGGCGCGCTTGATAAACACTGAAAAGAATTGGTTAATTCGGCAGAGGGAGGACGAATTACAAATTGTGTTGAATGCAAGAGGGTGCCATTTACCAAATTGCCCGGTCAGGCTTCGAGGTCGGTGTCGTCCAGTTTGCGGGCTGCATCCTCAGTCATCAGCGGCACACCATCGCGAATAGGATAGGCGAGCCCCGCCTGACGGCTGACCAATTCCTGCGCCGCGTCATCATAGCGAAGAACGGATTTGGTCAACGGGCAAACCAGAAGCTCGAGCATCTTCGGGTCCGCGCGCCGTTGCTCCTTTCTCGTGCCGTCGCTCGCGCCCTGCGAGGACATCGCTGTCTCCGTTACTGGATGGTGCCGCCGGTGCCGCCGCTGGCCGCCATCTCCATTTCCGCCAATGCAACCAATACCTCGGCGCGGGTTTTCAGGTCCTCAGCTTCGAGCAGAGCCTGCTTCTCTTCCGGACCATAAGGACTCATGACGGCAAGGGCATTGATAAGCGCTTCACTGGATGCGCGTTGAATAGAGGGCCAGTCCGCCTTCAGATTGCGGCCTTCCATGTAGTCTTTGAGAACGCGCAGCAGGTTGCGGCGGTCGACCAGTTCCTCGCCGAGGCCCGGCGTTAGATCGCGCGTGTAGTCGTCATAGCTGACGCTCATCGTGCGGTAGGGCTTGATGCTGGCGGTTTCGTCCAGGCACTGGAATCGCACGATACCGGTAACGGCGATCGACAGCCGCCCGTCATCCAGTTCCTGATATGAGGTGACGCGCCCCGCACACCCCACCCTGCGCAACGCGATGCTCTTGCCGGTAGGGCTCTCGGAGGCCGAAATGTCCGATGCGCCGGCCGGCTGGATGATGCCGATGATGCGCGGACCGGCCAGCACGTCATCCAACATGGCGAGATAGCGCGGCTCGAATACGTTGAGCGGCAGCGTCGTGCGCGGCAGCAGGATGGCGCCGCGAAGCGGAAACACCGGAATGCGCGTCGGCAAGTCGGATGGCCGTCTGTAGCGATCGATCAGGGCCAACGCGGTTATCCTTTCGCGCCTCAGCGCACTACGAGAACAGGATCGATGACAACCTCTTGCGGCCATCGATGGTGAGCGGGTCCTTGGGACCCCATACGTCGAATAGCTGGACGAGCTGCTTGCGGGCTGCCTGGTCGTTCCAGTTGCGTTCGCGGCGGATGCTGGCCAGCAAGTGGTCCAAAGCCTCTTCATTCTGGCGGCGCGCCGCCAGCGCAATTGCCAGCTCGATCCGGGCTTCATGGTCACCGGGATTAGCCTCGATCCTCGCGATCAAGACGTCGCGCATATCGTCGCCGGCAGCCAGCTTCGACAGATCGATCGCGGAACGCACGGTCTGCACCGCGGGCATCGAGCGCTTTTCCGGCGGCACGAGTTCGAGCGTCTGCTCGGCCCGCTCCGCATCGCCGCTTTTCAGATAGCAATGCGCCAGGCCGGTGATCGCATCCACGTTCTGCTGATCTCCCTGAAGTATGGCGGCATAGACTTCAGCAGCGCCCTGCAGGTCACCTGCGGCCAGCGCATCGCTGGCAGTTGCCAGAAGCTGCGCCACATCAGCCTGCTCGTCCTCGCCCAAAAGCCGGTCAATGAACTGACGCAGCACGCTCTCCGGCTGCACGCCCATGAAACCGTCGAGCGGGCGGCCGTCGCGAAACGCATAGACGGTCGGCAGCGACTGGATGCGGAGCTGACCGGCAGTGGTAGGATGCGCGTCGGTGTCGAGCTTGACCAGTCGGACCTTACCGCCGTAGCTGCGGACGACCTTCTCCAGCACAGGGGCGAGCTGCTTGCAGGGGCCGCACCACGAAGCCCAGAAATCTACCAGAACCAGGGCGTCGCGCGATGCATCGATGACGTCCTTCGCAAATCCTGTGGTGGTCGTATCCTTGACCACGTCCGCCGGGCCGTCGCCGCGGGTCGCCCCGCCTTTCAAAGTTCCAAAATCCATTACGTTTTCCTTGCGCCGTCACGACGTTTTAGGCCGGCCGCCTGTGTCTGGCGGCAAATTCGGGCCGGCGCAGACCGCCAGCGGCGCCACCTTCGTCTATATGGTGTCACCGGAACTCAATTTCACGATCCGCGGCTCATGGCCCGTCGCGCGAATGAACCGCAAAAGATCATCGCGCGCAATGCTGGTCGTCGCGGTGTTCTCCAGCGGGTGGCAGTTGATCGTGTCGAACGCCAATAGTGCGTCGTCGAACACCACGCTCACGTCACCGGCGGTATCGTTGATCACGGCGAAGGCCGTGACAGAGCCCGGTGCGACGCCGAGTTTCAGCTGCAGCAGTTCGCCGTTTCCAAAGCTCAGCCGCGCCGCCCCAATCACCGTCGGCAAAGCCTTGAGATCGACCTTTGTATGGGCATGGGCGATGACCAAGTAAAGCCGGTCCTTGGCGTCCTTCAGGAACAGGTTCTTGGTATGCCCGCCGGGAAGGGCGCGCTCGAGTTCGGCACTTTCCGCGACCGTAAAAACTGCGCCGTGGTCGACCGTCTCGGTACTGATGTCCAGTTCGGCGAGCCGACCGAACAACTGCATCCGGGTGACGGGGTTTGAACTTGCCTGCACCTACTGTTCCTCCCTGTCGGCGACCTGGCTTCGTAACCCGCGGGGTCGGTCGGCCGCAAGCGGGCCAGCTTTTTTCATTGACGCTACCGGGCGGGCACTGCTAGTCCAGCGCACTCTGTGGCAGGGTGTTTGAGCCTACGTCGCAGATCGTTTAATCAAGCGAGAACTAAAGGACGCGGGTGTAGCTCAGCGGTAGAGCATCACGTTGCCAACGTGAGGGTCGAGGGTTCGATCCCCTTCGCCCGCTCCAATTTTCCTCCAAATGTCTGTCTCGACGAGCCCTATGGGCCGCAATCGGCGGCGCGGGCGCGGCGGCCTCAAGCCGCCGTCGGCGCGGCGACGGTCCCGCCTTGCTCAACGCGCGCCAGCACTTCCTCCGTCAGCAGACGCACGGCTTCCCCAACGTGGCCGGGATACTTGGCGATGTAAGATCGCTCTTCCAGCCGGAAACGCGCCGCGTCCTGAAGCGCATTCGACCGCGGCAGAGTCGCGGCGAAGCAGCGGTTTTCCGGATTGCCTGTAAGCCAGGCGTGATACTCATCCTCGACGGGAGAACCTGCCTCTTTCATATTGACGAGTACGCCTAGATTTTCCGCGAAACCCATTTCCGGATTGAGCGCCCTGAACCGTCGGAACACCTCCAGTCCGCACACGGAGACGTAATCAGCCTTGGTCGGCTGAATGTGAAAATCGGCCTCCCGCAACCAGCTCTCGGTCAACACGGACAGGCCGGGCGGGCAATCGATCAGCACGACGTCGAAGACGCTGCGGACCTCCGACAACAACTGGCTGATCGCGGCACGCAGCTTGCCGTGCAGGCTCTCCTTCGACACCTCGCGTTCAAACAGCGTTAGCTGCATGTCGCAGGGAAACAGGTAGACGCTGCGTGCGTCTTCCACGTCGGATACGTTGCGCACAACATACCGTGACCAGTCCGCAGGAGCGTTCTGAAGCACCCGGGCAACAAGGTAATCGACGAGCGTCAGCCCTTCGCTCTGCAGCTTGTGAAGGCTGTTCACGGTCGTCAGCATACTGGACACGCTGGCCTGAGAATCGGCGTCGATGACCAGGACATTGCGGCCATGGTAGGCGGCAAGGGTCTCGGCCAGCGCAAGCACCAGCGTCGACTTGCCGACACCCCCCTTGGTGTTCATGATCGCGATCGAATTCTTCGGCATGCGCCCGCCGTCCCCCATGCCCGGCACCGTCTCCGAACCTACCCCGTGCACCTCGGCCGGTACGCTGTCGTTGTTCCCCAAGGTGCCGGTGTGCGCGGCGAATGTGGCATCCTGTTGAACACCGGCGCCGGACAGCGCGGCGCGAGGGGGGACGGATGCGGGAAAGTAACGGAATGGCTGCGATCGCCCGTCTACCAGCGCGTTCCGACGGGTTCCCACGCCGTTCCGCCGGAGCGGACGCGAACCTGATGGCGTTCGACCCCGATCACGGGCGGATTGTCGATGACGTGCCGTTCCGCCGGTCGAACCACGACCGGACGATCGACCCAGGCATCGACGGGCGGCGTCACGATATTGCGCACGCGCGACGGGCTGACCATGACCATCTGCGGCGCGTGACGATAGACGGCAGGCGACATGACGGCAACACGCGTCGCGGGCGCAACAACCACTTGCCGCGTCACGATGCGCGTCGTCGCGGGCCTTCTCACCAGGCATTTCGTTTCGCGTCCGAACCGGTCGCGGCGGTAAACCCAGCGCGCGGTTTCCGGCCGCACCACCACGGCTTCGCGAACAGTGCGAACGACCCGAGGCGCCGTCTCGTAGGTGACGCGAGCGGGCGCGACCAACTCGCTCCGCATGACCGGAGCGTAGACAGCCGGCAGGTACTGGCGATCGATCCGGCCCGGAATGACGTCGACGCGTTGCGGCCGCGACATCACCAACGGCGGAAGATCGACGACTTCACGGTATCCGGGGCGCACGACGACCGGCCGTTCGACCGTTTTATAGACATCGGGGAGGCGGACCTTCTCGTAGCAGGCGACTGCCTCGCCGCGACACCCACCGGCCGTGGCCGACGTCGCCGCGCCGGTGATGGCGCAAAAAACAAATGCGGCGCGAACCGCCGTACAGCCGAACGCCCTCATACCTTCCCTCCGATCGTCATCTCGCGAAGCTAGATCTGGTGTCAGACTAACTCAGCCGAACGCTCAGCTGCCAGGAATCATAAGTTCAGGGTAAAGCGGGCGAGGGCGCCGTTTACCTTCGATTTCCGAGTGTTAACTGCCGGCTTCATGTCCCGGCAATCGTCGAGGCATCGGCGCGATCAGATCGCGTGCCTTGATCCCATTGGCGCGGCAGCGGGCTGATGTGATGACGGTTACCGTCCCGCCGCTGCCCAAGTACGCGGCAGACTCTCGCATTCACCGCTTAAAGCGGCTAAAGAACTGCCCATAATCCTCGACAACAGGAGGCGCGTTCTTTCATGTCTTTCACCAAATCGCTGCATCGGCCGCGCTGGCTGGCAATCGCTGGGCTGCTGACGATCAGCACGGTTCTGGCCGGTTGCGGCATCAACAACATTCCGACCTACGAACAGAGCGCCAAGGCCGCCTGGTCGGAGGTCCTGAATCAATACAAGCGCCGCGCCGATCTAATTCCCAACCTGGTCGAAAGCGTCAAGGGCTTCGCCGATCAGGAGCGCAAGGTTCTGACCGACGTCATTGAAGCCCGCGCCAAGGCGACCAGCACCGAAGTGCCGGCGGATATCCTGACCAATCCCGAAGCGATGAAGAAATTCCAGGACGCGCAAAACTCGCTCGGCGGGGCGCTTCGCCAGCTGATGCTGGTCGTCGAGCGCTACCCCGACATCAAGTCCGGCCAGAACTTCCTCGCCCTGCAGAGCCAGATCGAGGGCACCGAGAACCGCATCAGCGTGGCACGCGGCGACTACATCCAGGCCGTGCGTCAGTTCAACACCGAGATCACCACGATCCCCGGCCGCTGGTGGAAGGCATTCATGTACCCGGACAAGAAGGAGATGGCGACGTTCGACATCCCCGCCGAGGAGATGAAGCCGCCCAAGGTCGAGTTCGGCACCGAGAAGAAGTAGACGCATCGCCCGTCAACCAGGGAAGCGAACGGCCATGGTTCCTGCGAACCCTGCCGCGCCATTCCTCCGGCCTGCCATTCATCTGGCGGGCCGGCTGGCGCTGTGGTGCCTGCTGCTGGCGCTTGTTGTCGGCGGCGACGCGATCGCCGCCGAACCGAACTTTCCAGCGCTGACCGGCCGCATCGTCGACAACGCCAACCTGCTGACACCGGAAGACCGCGCCGCGATCGAGGCCGAGCTTGCGGCGCTGGAGCAGAAATCATCCGATCAGATCGCGGTGGTCACGGTGCCGTCGCTCGAGGGCTTTGCCATCGAGGATTATGGCGTGCGGCTCGGAAGGTACTGGGGAATCGGCCAGAAAGGCAAGGACAACGGCGTCATCCTGATCGTGGCGCCGAACGAACGCAAAGTACGCATCGAGGTCGGACGCGGGCTGGAGCCGCAACTCACCGACCTGATGAGCAACCTTATCATCCAGAACGCAATGCTCCCTGCGTTCCGGCGCGGAGACTTCTCCGGCGGCATCCGTGCAGGCGTTCGCGACATCAAGGACGTTGTTCTCGGCGACACTGAAGCGGTGCGTCAGCGCGCCAAGGGGATGGGCGAGGGCCAGGGGCCCGACGCCATGGCGCTTCTGATCTTGGCGATCTGGATCGGGATCTTCCTCTACATCACGTGGGTGCAGACGCAGCATGCCCGGCAGATGCCGCATAACATGGGCCGTGCAGGCCGACGCGGCAGGCGCTATCGCGACGGCGGCATCGTCATCATTCCAGGCGGCGCCGGCGACTGGAGCGGCGGCAGCTGGGGCGGCGGTGGTGGTGGCGGCTGGTCGGGCGGCGGTGGCGGCTTCGGCGGCGGTGGCGCGTCGGGAGATTGGTGAGACGATGAATTCGATACTCTGTCCCGGCCGGCTCACGCGCACGGCCAACATGACAAAGGGCATGCCATGCCTCTGATTTCGGAGTTGGAAAAGAAGCGCGTCACCGACGCCATCTCGGCTGCCGAGAGCCAAACCTCCGGCGAGATCGTCGCGCTGATGATGGTCGAGTTCGACCAGCTATCTCTACGCGCCGTTCCTGTGGGCGTCGATCCTCGCGCTGCTCGTGCCGTGGCCGCTCATCTATTTCACCTGGATCAGCGTGCAGTGGATCTACGCCATCCAGCTGTTCGCATTCTTCGCCCTGCTCGCGGTGTTCCTGCCGCGCCCCACCCGCTACCAGCTCGTACCACGCTCGGTGAAGCGCGCGAGCGCCCATCGCCGCGCGGTCGAGCAGTTCATGGCGCAGAACCTCCACACGACAAAGGGGCGCACAGGCGTGCTCATTTTCGTCTCGGCGGCGGAACGCTTCGCCGAAATCCTTGTCGATTCCGGCATCGATAAAAAGGTCGACGAGGGAACATGGCAGCGCATCGTCGACGGGTTGACCGCCGAAATCGGCCGCGGTCGCCCAGGCGATGGCTTCGTTGCCGCGGTCGAACAGATCGGCGCGCTGTTGGCGAAGCATTTTCCGCCCGGCGCCATCGATGTCGACGAATTGCCCAATCATCTGATCATCATCGAATAGCGCTATCGACGGCCGACACCGTAACCGCCGCGGATCCCCCATGCCGACAGCCGCTGCCAACGTCGTGACGCTCGGTCCTGCCCGGCGGCACCCGCGCGCCCGCGATCGCGAGCGACCCCGCGACGGGATAGACACTGTGGGGCTACGGCGCGGCGCTAGCCCCGCCCGACAAGATCACGCAGTTTTTCGACCTGTTCGCCTTCTCCGGAAAAGTGACGGCGTTCCTCACACCCGCCCTCGTCGCGACCGTGACCACGGCCACAGGAGACCAGCGGCTCGGCATGGCTGCGATCACGCTATTCCTTATTGTCGGGATGCTGCTGATGATCCCGGTCAAGGTGCGCCGGTAACCAAGCGACCAGTCGCATGACCATTCCTGACGTGCATTCCTAATGTGACTGGCTGGCACTTGCGCTACATCGGATGATCAGCATTGATCCGGAGACGTCATGCGTCATCTGCTTCGCCTGCTTTTGGCTGTGTTTCCCTTGACGATGCCAGGCTCGGTCAGAGCCGGAGAGGGTCCCCTCGGGGGTCAACTCGAGACCCTGCGAGCCAAATACGACCTGCCCGCGCTCGCGGCCGCCGTGATCAAGGGCGGCCGGATCATTGCCCAGGGCGCCGTCGGCACCCGAATGCTCGGCGCTGCGATGCCGGTCAGCATCGACGATCGCTTCCATCTGGGCTCCGACACCAAGGCGATGACGGCAACGCTCGCCGGCATGATGGTCGACGAAGGCAAGCTCACCTGGACCTCGACCATCGGCGAGGTGCTCGGACCGGACATGCCGGGCCTCAATGCGAAGTTCGCCGGCATCACGCTGGAGCAGCTTCTGACGCATTCGAGCGGCATCCCCACGGACACGGAGGAGATGTACAAACTATATGTCAGCGCCGACGCCTACGATTACACACTGACCGAATACCGCCGGCGCCTCATCGCCGCTTGGGGTAAGACGCATGAGCCGAAGGTGCCGGAGGGCTCGCCGTTCCAGTACGCGAACTTCGGCTACGTGATCGTCGGCGCCATGATCGAGAAGGTCTGGGGCGAGACGTGGGAACTGCTCATCACAAAGCAAATCTTCGAACCGCTCGGTTTGAAGACCGCGGGCCTCGGCCCGCAATCGACGTTCGGCAAGATAGATGCCGCAATCGGCCATCTCGTTGGCGACGACGGCAAGATCACGCCAATGCCTTGGGGGCCCGCCGCCGATGCGCCGTTCGTAATGGGGCCAGCTGGCATAGCGCACATGTCGATCCTCGATTTCGCAACGTGGGCTGGCTGGAACGCGGGCGAGGGCAAGCGTGAACCCGCGCTTGTGAAGCCAGATACGCTACGCCGGATACATCGGGCTGCCGTCAAGACGCCGGTGATCGAGAACCCCAAGCCCGGCACACCAACGACAGGCGAGTATGCATTCGGCTGGGGTGTGGTGAAGATGGACTGGACGCCGCAAAAGATCCTGACACACAACGGATCAAACTCGCTCAACCTCGCGACGATCCTCGTCGATACCGCGAACGATTTCGGTATCGTCATTGCGACGAATTTTCCCGGCCAGAAGGCTGATGCCGCACTGCTCGAGGCGGCACAGATGCTCTATCGGCAGTTCGCGGCACCCCCGGCGCCAACGGCGCACTGAACCCATCATAGCCTAGCCGATGCCTTCGACGATTATGCCTGTCCCATCGCACCGTTCGCATGGCTCATCCACCGGCTTGCCGGTCTTTTCGTCCCTTTATATGCCCCTACCGTGCCATTCGGGATCCTCGCCGGTTCCCGGGGTGCCGGGCTCGGGATCGTCATCAGGTGTGTGGTAACGGGCTGGGTTCTTTACATGCATGGGATGTGTTCCTTAGCCGGGGTCATCTGGGCTTCTGGCGGAACGTGCGGGCTGTCTTGGGCCAAAGCTCCTTGCAGTCGGCTGGCAACTGATCGATCACATCGGCGATCTCGCCCGGATCGCAATGGTGCGCCAGCAGCGAGAACACCCGGCGCACGGCCCATTCGACGGGATAAGTGTGAGGCAGCAGATTCTCGCTCAGTTCATCGAGAAATGTGGTCTTCGAACGGACCTTGCGCTGCACCGCATGCGACCGCCAGCCCTCGAAATACAACCCCCGAACGATCAGCGGCAGTTGAGCCCCAAGATCGACCTCCTCCTCCAGCGTCAGGCGATCGCGCAACTGGTGCAGGACCGTTCGCAGCACGCGATAGGCAGCCGCTTCATCAGCAAGCTCGCCAGTCTGTTTGAGTTCCTTCAGCCATTCCTGAAGCATTTGAACGGCATGGGCAACGGGTGCGGGCACGCTAATGGGATTTCCTTGAAAGACGCTACGTCCAACGCAGTCAGCCGAAAAATGTGCAGCGCGCGTCGACAGAAACCAGCGAAGTAAGAAATGCAGAACGGGCATCATATCGGGTGACGCCGCACCTGTACCGATGCGCGCGGCGCCGCGCGCGCCTTGATGTGCGTCAAGTAAGGGCGACAAGGCGTCACCGTGTTCCAGCTGACGTGACGAAAAAGCGGGGGACCCAGAGCGGGTCCGTGATTGTGCCAGCGCCGCCTTTTACGAGAGTGCCAAGCGTCGGGCATTCCATGCTCGACGCATCCAGTTGGTCGCCGCCCCGCACAAGGATTGGACCGCTTTGAACCGCTTTGACAAGTCCGTGTCGCACTTTGCTGGCCGCGCTCGCGATTTCGGCGGGCGGCCTCGCCCATTCGCCCGTCGCCATTGCCCAATCCGCCTACTGCGAGAGCTATGCCGAGGACTACTCGATGCGCGCCTCACGCGGCGGCGCAATCGGGGGAGCCGCGCGGCGGGCTTAGCGGTGCCATCGTCGGCGGCATCATAGATGGCGGTAAGGGAGCGGGCCGCGGAGCGGGTATCGGAGCTATTGCCGGCGGCGTAACGCGCCGTCCAGCGCTCCACGATCTATGATGAAGCCTATCGTGACTGCATGCGTCGTAACGGGAAGTAACAATGTCGAACAAGAAAACTTTGGCTGCTATCTCTCTCGTCGCGGCGCTCCTTTCGAGCCAGGCTGTTCTCTCCTACGACAAGATCGAGATTGAGCTTCCCGATCTCGATTGCCGCGCCCTTCTGAAGATGAACGGCGAAGACGAGCAGTCGACCGTGATCTTCATGCACAGCTATGCCAGCGGCAAAGCTGGCGCCACGTCGATCAGCATTCCCGCTCTCACGGAAGCGACGGACAAGATCAAGGACCACTGCATCTCGAACCCGGCCGACAAACTGTTGGACGTGTTTCCGATGATAAAGTAGCCGCGGATCGCGAGTCTAGTTGGTGGCCAGTTGATTTCGCTTTCCTGAGCGGCGCTAACGCCGTGATCTTCATCCGAGACGTCATCGCGATGGTTGCGGCCTTTGTGGCCACCTGGTTCTGGACCGTGGCCAGCGGGCGGTCTTTCGGCTCAGTCTTACGGGCGGCCTGAAACAGGTGTTGCGTCCAGGAGCGCTAAATTTACAGTCGGTGGCTTCGCAAGGAGCGGCCGACCCGCTTCCCGTACTGCTGTCAGGCCTCGCGGCCGGGGGCCACGTTCATGCGTAGCCACAACTAACCCGCGGGCACCGGAGCGGAGAGAAGAATTCACGCCGTTCAGTTCGCCGCCTTGACAGGGAGGAAAGTCGGGGGGCAACGTCTTGCCTGAATTGACGTTTGCAGCGCCCCGGGGCACGAACGAAGCTTCAAACCCATATAAGTCCCAGGGCTAGGTTCTGTGACGCGCGACATCGTGCCGGGCCGGCCCGCCCGCCGCCTCACGACCCGGTCGCATGAACTAGGAGTGACACCCTTGGAACGACCCGCCGAACGCCAAGCCGCCGTCCGCGTCTACCTCGATTTCGAGAAGGCCATCGCCGATCTCGAAGGCAAGGTGCAGGAACTGCGCACGCTCGACACGCCTGACAGGGCCGTCTCCATCTCCGACGAGATCAAGAAGCTTGAACAGAAGGCACGCGCCGCGCTGATCGATACCTACGCCAAGCTGACGCCGTGGCAGAAGACGCAGGTCGCACGGCATCCCGAGAGGCCGCACAGCCTCGACTACATCAACGCGCTTATTGAGGATTTCACGCCACTCGCGGGCGATCGCTATTTCGCAGAGGACGAGGCGATCGTCGGCGGCATCGGCAAGTTCCGCGGCCGTTCCGTCGTCGTCATGGGACATGAAAAGGGATCGGATACCGAAAGTCGCATCCGCCACAACTTCGGCATGGCCAAACCCGAGGGCTACCGCAAGGCCGTGCGGTTGATGGACATGGCCGACAAGTTCGGCATGGCCGTCATCACGCTGTGCGACACGGCCGGCGCCTATCCCGGCATCGGCGCGGAGGAGCGCGGACAGGCCGAAGCCATCGCCCGCTCGACCGACCGCTGCCTTGCGCTCGGCGTGGCGCTCGTGTCGGTCGTAATCGGCGAGGGCGGCTCGGGCGGCGCGGTCGCCATCGCATCGGCCAACCGCATCCTGATGCTCGAGCACGCGATCTACACGGTCGCCTCGCCCGAAGCGGCCGCCTCGATCCTGTGGCGCGATTCGACCAAGGCCATCGACGCGGCGACCAACATGAAGATCACCGCGCAGGATCTGGAGCAATTCGGCGTCATCGACAGCATCATCCGCGAGCCGGTCGGCGGCGCCCATCGCGATCGCGCCGGCATCATCCAGGCCGTCGGCGAGGCGATCCACAAGGCGCTGTCGGAATTCGACGGCATGACGCCAGATCGCGTACGCCGGCAGCGGCACGACCGTTTCCTGCAAATCGGCCGCACCCTGTAGCGCCAGGGCGACAGCGCCCAGTAATTCTCAACCTGTTGGTTATGCTTTAGATTCGCCGCCCAAAGGCCGCCGCAATCAGCGCGCCTACTGGACGTGTCCTGATTGACACCGCTTCCCGACGAGCGGAGAAATGCAGGAGTGGGGATTTGCGTAACCTTAATCGGTTGTTAACGGGCACTCATCAATGGTGATCGCCGTGCGCCAAGGAAATTGCGTATTCGTATGATCATCCCGACCGGCCAGCCGTTCGCGCATCTGCGAGCCGCCGCTTTTGGCTTCACCATGGCGTGCGCCGTCGCCGGCTGCGGCTCTGCCCCCGAACTGCCCCCCGCCGAGCAGCCGCTCGCCAAGGAGACGCTCGATCTTCTCGGCAAGCGCGGCATGCAAGCGCATAGCCCGATCTTTATCCGGATCTTCAAGGAAGAATCCGAACTGGAAGTGTGGAAGGCCCGCGACGACGGCCGCTTCTACCACTTCAAGACGTACCCGATCTGCAATTGGTCCGGCGATCTCGGCCCCAAGATCGCCAAGGGCGACAAGCAGGCGCCGGAAGGCTTCTACACGATCGCCCAGAACCAGATGAACCCGAACTCCAATTACTACCTGGCGTTCAACATCGGCTTCCCCAACGCCTACGACCGTGCCAACAACCGCACTGGCGAATTCCTCATGGTGCACGGCAAGTGTAAGTCGGCCGGCTGCTACGCCATGACCGACGCGCTGGCCGAGGAAATCTATGGCCTTGCCCGCGAAGCCTTCCGCGGCGGCCAGCAGAGCTTCCAGGTGCATGCCTTCCCGTTCCGCATGACGAACGAGAAGCTCGACCGCTTCAGGAAGCATCGCTGGTACACGTTCTGGACCACGCTGAAGCAGGGCTACGATTACTTCGAGATCTATCGGACACCACCGCAGATCGCGGTGTGCGAGCGCCGCTACGTCGTCGACGTGGTCATCCCGGCATCGACTCGCGTTGATCCCGTCGGACGCTGCCCGCAGTTCCAGCGTCCGCTGCTGCAGCCGTTCGCGCCGCAGCCCTACGAGCAACAAATGGCAAACGAGCGTGTTACGGTTCCTGGCCCGCGAACGCGCGACGCAGCAGCTGTGGCAAGCGCTGCAGCTCTCGACACGACGCCGGTGGCTGATCCCGGGATCGATGTCGCCACGACGACGGGCGCCATCAATCCGTTTCCGGTCGGCGCGTCGGCGCTCGGCTTCAGCGGCCAGTAGGCTCGGCAGCAGGAGCGGGTGGTATTTCGCTTTAGTGGGACGGGGCCTCGATCGTGAACAAGGCCACATCGAAATCGCGTAGACGCCGCCGTCGCCCACTTGTTGTCCTCGCGCTATTGGTTCAGTTTATCGTGGCCGGCGCGTGGCTGTGGACGCTGTCTGACGCCGAGCACCGCCGCATCCAGGCCGAACGGGCGGAGCGCTATGCCCGCTTCGCACTCGGCCTCCCCCTCGACGGCACGCCTGATCTCACGAAGCTCGATGCGCGGCTGGAAGCTCATGGGCTGAAGCGCGGTGCGCCAGTCTTCATGCGTATCTTCAAACGCGAGTTCGAACTGGAACTCTGGATGATGCGCGACGGACGCTTCCACCGTTTCGCGACGTATCCGATCTGCCGCTGGTCCGGTGGTCTCGGTCCGAAGTTCGCCACCGGCGATAAGCAGGCGCCGGAGGGCTTCTATACCATCGACGCCAAGGCGCTCAATCCAAACAGCCACTGGCATCGCTCGTTCAATCTCGGATTCCCCAACGCCTTCGATCGCGCATACGGGCGGTCCGGCTCGTTCCTGATGGTCCACGGCGGCTGCTCGTCCGTCGGCTGCTACGCCATGACCGACCCCGTCGTCACCGAGATCTGGGATCTCGCCACCGCCGCGCTGGACAAGGGCCAGCCCCGCTTCCAGATACAGGTCCTGCCGTTCCGACTCTCGGAAACCAATCTGGAGCAGCACAAGGACCATGTGCATGCTCCGTTCTGGCGGTCGTTGAAGCCGGGATATGACCAATTCGAGGCGAACCTGCTGCCGCCGAAAATCAGTGTGTGCGAAAAGCGCTACTTAGCAGAACCGGCCGGTCGCGTTTCCGATGGAAGCACGCCCGTCACCAGCGACTGCAGCGCTGCAGGCAGCCGCCAGGGGCCAGCTGCAAATGTTAACGGCCAGGACGTCCAGGCATATTCGCCCCCGACGTGATGAACCTTATTGATACTGAGTTGTTCACGACGGAGGTCCGGGTGCTAGATTTCCATTCCGCAGGGCATCAGCATATGCTTTGGTCCGTAAAAGGTTAGCGGTCGAGGTCCCGGTATCGGTGAATCATTAGGTGCGGTAGTGAGTTCTGTGACGAGATTTCAATCGGTGAGATCGCGCGCAGGGTTGATGATAGCCGCGCTGTGCGCGGTGCCAGCCGTGACGGCGTTCATGACAGGCGCTGCTCTCGCCGTTGCGATCGAACTTCGCGACGTCGCCCCGGATCGCATCGAACGCCAGCGGGCGGCTGCGGCCGGCAAACTGCCATTGCCCGGCACACCCGACGTTTCCCGCACGCAGGAGCGTCTTGCCGAACTCGGCGTCAAACCGGGCGTGCCCGTCTTCGTTCGCATCTTCAAGGCCAACTCGGAACTCGAGCTCTGGGTGCAGAAGAATGGCGCCTACGTGCACTTCGCCACGTATCCGATCTGTCATTGGTCAGGAACTCTCGGTCCGAAACTGCGCGAGGGTGACAAGCAGACGCCTGAGGGGTTCTACACGATCACCTCGCGACAACTGCACCGACTGGGCCGTTGGCAAAAAGCCCTGAATCTCGGGTTTCCAAACGCCTACGATGAGGCGCTGCAGCGTGACGGGTCCTATATCCTGGTGCATGGCGGCTGCTCGTCGGTCGGCTGCTTCGCCATGACGAACCCCGTTATCACCGAAGTCTATGGTCTCGTTGCAGCCGCTCTACGCGGCGCACAGCGCCATGTGGCCGTGCACGTGTTTCCGTTCCGGATGACAGGCGAGAACCTGGCGTCCCACAAGGACAGCCAGTGGGCCGGCTTCTGGTCGAACCTGAAGGAGGGCTACGACAGCTTCGAGCGTACGCGCCAGCCGCCGCGCGTGAGTGTCTGCGAAGACCGCTACAACGTCCGCGACGTTTCACTTCCCGCGGAGGCGGGAGACGATCTCCCTTTAGCCGTATGCGGCCAAACGGCCGCAGCTATCAGGGCATCGGACAAATCCGCGTGGATTGTTCCCCTGAAGCCCGAAGCACAGTCCGCGCCGAACTCCCGGCAGGCGGATCCCAACAACCCACCGTCTCTCCAGCCATCGAATTCAACGGCGCCGACGAAACCGCCGCAGGAGCAGTTGCCGGAGCAATCGTCACAGGTTCGGTCAACGCAGTTGGCACCACAGCTGGCGCCTCTGACGATGATGCACGCCTCGAACAGGCGGGAACCGCAGGTGCAACCGATCTTGGCCAGCGTCGAGTACGATCCGGGCCAGTCCGTGGACACCGTCAGTCCCGATCAGGAGTACGAGCTCGTTCCGAAGCTGGTCGCCGTGTCGGCCTCGACGCGTCAGGCACGGACGCGGAGGGACGTGCCGTGCTCTTTGGCCCGCGCTAGCTGTCGTAAGTACGCCGCTTTGCAGGACCGGCGCGAGCGGAGAGGAACGGGCCTGTCGTCACGCAACCGATGATGTCCGGCAATCGCTGATAGTCAATCGACCGGCGGACCTCCCCGCCTGTCAGCTTCCCTTGCCCTCGAAGAAATCCTTCATGCGCGCAAAGAACCCGTGGCTCTCCGGGCTAGTTTCCTTGCGGCTTTCTTTTTCGAATTCGTCGAGCAGTTCGCGCTGGCGGCGCGTGAGGTTCTTTGGCGTCTCGACTTCCACCTGGATGTACATGTCGCCGCTGACGCTCGACCGTAGCACCGGCATGCCCTTGCCCTTCAAGCGGAACTGCCGGCCGTTCTCGCTGCCTTCCGGAATCTTGACGCGGGTCGACATACCGTCGACTGACGGCACCTCGACCTGACCGCCGAGCGCAGCCGTCGTCATGGAAATCGGCACCTTGCAGAAAATGTCTGCGCCGTCGCGCTGGAAGAATTCATGCGGTTTGATCGACAGGAAGATGTAGAGGTCGCCCGCTGGGCCGCCACGCAAACCGGCTTCGCCCTCGCCTGCAAGCCGTATGCGCGTTCCGTCTTCCACGCCCGCCGGGATGTTGACGGAAAGCGTACGTTCCTTGGTGACACGGCCCGCACCCGAGCAATCGGTGCAAGGGTCGGGGTTGATCTCGCCGCGCCCCTGACATGCCGGACACGTGCGTTCGATGGTGAAAAACCCCTGGCTGGCGCGCACCTTGCCCTGACCGCCGCACGTTGGGCACGACACGGGCTTGGTCCCGGTCTTGGCACCGGAACCTGCGCAGGTCTCGCAAGTGACGCTGGTCGGCACGCGGATCTGCGCCGTCTTGCCGGAGAAAGCCTCCGCCAGCGAGATCTCCATATTGTAGCGAACGTCGGCTCCACGCTCACGTCCCGAGCGGCCGCGCCCCGCCGGGCCGCCGCCGCGGCGCCCGCCCATGAACTCGCCGAATAGATCGTCGAAGATATCGGACATCGAGGATGCGAAGTCCGGCCCGAAGCCGCCTGTGCCACCGCGCCCACCACCCATACCGTCGAAGGCGGCATGTCCGAAGCGATCATAGGCCGCCCGTTTCTGCGGGTCCTTCAGGGCCTCGTAGGCCTCGTTCAGCTCCTTGAAATTCTTTTCCGCATTTTTATCGTCGGGATTGCGGTCGGGGTGATGCTCTTTCGCGAGCTTACGGAACGCCGACTTCAAATCCTGCTCGGTGGCAGAGCGGCTGACCCCGAGGACCTCGTAGTAATCGCGCTTCGCCATGGGGTTCGGAATCTTGTGAGGTTATGCGCCGAAAAGCGCGGAAGGGCACTCTTGCACCTCATCGGGGCTAGAGTGCCGCTGCATCGCATCAGGCTGACTTCTTCTTGTCGTCCTTGACCTCTTCGAAATCGGCGTCGACGACATTGTCGCCGCTCTCATCCGAGCCAGCGGCGCCGCCCTCAGGACCTTCGCCGTCACCGGGCTGCGAACTGTAGATCGCCTCGCCGATCTTCATGGCGACCTGCGCGAGCGAATTGGTCGCCTGCCTGATCTGCTCGGCGTCTTCCGATTTCAAGGCTTCCTTCGCCGAAGCGACAGCCTTCTCGATATCATCCTTCGCCGCGGCGACACCGGGCTTGGATGCATGCTCGGTCAGCTGCTTCTCGGTGCCGTGAATAAGCGCCTCAGCCTGGTTGCGAGCCTCGACCAGTTCGCGCTCCTTCTTGTCGTCCGCCGCATGCTCCTCGGCATCCTTGATCATGCGCTGGATCTCGGCGTCGGAGAGACCGCCAGACGCCTGGATTCTCACCGATTGTTCCTTGCCCGTCGCCTTGTCCTTTGCCGACACGTGCACGATGCCGTTGGCGTCGATGTCGAAGGTCACTTCGACCTGTGGCACGCCACGTGGAGCGGGTGGAATGCCGACCAAGTCGAACTGACCGAGCAGCTTGTTGTGGGCCGCGAGCTCGCGCTCGCCCTGGCTGACGCGGATGGTGACCGCACTCTGGCCATCCTCTGCCGTAGAAAACACCTGGCTCTTCTTGGTCGGGATGGTAGTGTTGCGCTCGATGAGGCGCGTGAACACGCCACCCAGCGTCTCGATGCCGAGCGAGAGCGGGGTCACGTCGAGCAGTAGGACGTCCTTGACTTCGCCCTTCAGCACGCCGCCCTAAATCGCCGCGCCGACGGCGACGACTTCATCTGGATTGACGCCCTTATGCGGCTCCTTGCCGAACAGTTCCTTGACGATCTGCTGCACCTTAGGCATGCGCGTCATGCCGCCGACGAGAACAACCTCGTCGACCTCGGCAGCCTTGAGGCCCGCGTCCTTCAAGGCCTGGATGCACGGACCCTTGGTCTTTTCGATGAGATCGTCGACCAGGCTTTCCAGCTTGGCGCGCGTCATCTTCATCGTCAGATGCTTGGGACCGGTCTGATCGGCGGTGATGAACGGCAGGTTGATCTCGGTCTGCGCTGAAGACGACAGCTCGATCTTGGCCTTTTCAGCAGCTTCCTTGAGGCGCTGAAGGGCAAGTTTGTCGGACCTGAGGTCGATGCCGTTCGCCTTTTTGAACTCGTCCGCCAGATAGCCAACGAGCTTCATGTCGAAGTCTTCGCCGCCCAGGAACGTGTCACCGTTCGTCGACTTCACCTCGAAGACGCCGTCGCCGATTTCCAGGATCGAGATATCGAACGTGCCGCCGCCAAGGTCGTACACGGCGATCGTGCGTGCCTCCTTCTTCTTGTCGAGGCCATACGCCAGCGCGGCTGCCGTGGGTTCGTTGATGATGCGCAGAACCTCGAGACCCGCGATCTTTCCAGCATCCTTGGTGGCCTGACGCTGCGCGTCGTTGAAGTAAGCCGGCACGGTGATGACCGCCTGCGTCACGGCCTCGCCAAGCTTGGCTTCGGCGGTTTCCTTCATCTTCTGAAGGATGAAGGCGGAGATCTGCTGGGGCGAGTAGGGCTTGCCGTTGGCTTCGACCCAAGCGTCGCCGCTCGGGCCCCGCACGATGTTGTAGGGAACGAGTTTCTTGTCCTTCTCGACCATCGGATCTTCGAAGCGGCGACCGATAAGGCGCTTGATGGCAAAAAGCGTGTTGGTGGGATTGGTAACGGCCTGCCGCTTGGCTGGCAGTCCGACGAGGCGCTCGCCATCATCGCTGAAAGCGACGATCGAAGGCGTGGTGTTCATGCCTTCGGCGTTTTCCAAAACGCGCGGCTTTCCGCCTTCCATAACGGCCACGCACGAGTTCGTGGTTCCAAGGTCGATACCGATAACTTTTGCCATAGAAGTAATCCTTTTCTTTGCGGCGAACCGCCTGGATCCGAGAAGTCTCAGGCATCCAGTCACGACCACCCCTCGTTTAGGAGGTCTGGACGTGGCTGCGGTCCCCATGAGGTCGAAAGCACGATGGACGGTTATATAGGGTCCGTGTTTGCGCACGCAACGGCTGGCAAACACGGGCACGTGATCAATTTTGACTAAGGTACGACCGGAATGTCGGACCGGCTGTGCTGCCTCTCGGTTAAAAAAGTGCGAAACTCGTAACAAACACATGACGGATAGTGGTTTTAAACACACAGTTCAGGCCCTGGATGGGCCGTCTCAGGCCAGCTTGCTAGCTGATGTGCTGCACATTGTCTCCGCGGCCCCATGGTTCGTGCCGCGCATGCCAAAGACCGGCAAGCCGTTTTCCGTGCGCATGAGCAACTGCGGGCCGCTTGGCTGGGTATCGGACCGCGAAGCCGGCTACCGTTATCAGGCGCACCATCCCGATACCGGCCAGCCGTGGCCACCGATGCCGGCGGCACTTCTGGATCTGTGGCGGGAACATACTGAGTTTCCCGCGCCGCCCGAAGCTTGCCTCATCAACTACTACGGTCCGGGTACAAGGATGGGCAGCCATCGTGATGCCGACGAACATGAGCCGTACGCACCCGTGCTGTCGATCTCGCTCGGCGACGACGCGGTGTTCCATGTCGGCGGCCCGAAGCGGGGCGACCCCAAGGTGCGCGTGACCCTCAAGTCGGGCGACGTCGCCGTGCTCGGCGGAAATGCGCGTTTCGCCTATCACGGCATCGACAAGGTGGTACCCGGAACCTCGACGCTTCTGCCGGACGGAGGGCGGATCAATCTCACTCTGCGGCGCGTGACGAAGGCCGGCTGATAACAGGAACAACTTGAACCATCGCCACCCCGGCCTGATGACCGCCGCGCCGAGCCAGGACACGATGCCCAGCCGTTCACCGAGCAACAACGCTCCCGCCGCTGCCGCGAAAAGGGCTTCCGTACTGACCAGGATCGCGGCCTCGGCCGGCGGCGTGTGGCGCATGCCGACCTCCAGGATCGTGAACATCAGTGCGCTCGACATGATGCCGACGTAGGCGATCGCGCCTAAAGCCGCCCACAGGCCGGACAAGGTATGCCGTTCGAACAGCGCCGCGGCCGTCAGCGCTATCGAGCCGACCACGACGAACTGCAGGCACGTAAAGGCGATCGGCCGCTTGTTCTGGCTGGCCTGGGATGTGACGACGACGTGAACTGCCCAAAACACGGCGCAGGCGGCGAGCAATCCATCGCCGACATGAAACCCGCCAATCATGCCGCCGGTGAGCAGCCATGTGCCGCCGAACGACAGCGCGATGGCAGGAAAGACAGCGCGCCTGGACTTTGTCAGTAGCCACGCCGCGACCGTTGTGAACACGACGTAGAGCGCGGAGAGAAACCCGGCGTTGGTGACGGATGCCGTCGTGATGCCGGCCTGCCGAAGATATGCGGCGACGAAGAACACCATGCCGCCGATCCCGGGCAGCCGAGGCAGTCTTCCCGGCATCGCGCCCGGGCTGGTTCGAACGCCCCAATCGATGGCTGCGAAGATAAGGAGAAGGTCGGCGCGGAGGCGGTTCATGCGGCCAGCCTTATCCCCCGGTTCGGCCCACAGCAACAGATCGACCCCGTGCTAACCGGAAGACGTACCGTTCGAGCCATTTTGCGGGCCCCCATTGGTCCCACCATTGCCATCCGATGCGGCTGCCTTCGGGGCCCTCTGGCCCCCCTTTGCGACGACCACCATAGCCGGACGGATGACGCGATCCTCGATCACATAGCCCGACTGGAATACCTGCATGATGGTTCCCGGCGGTACGCTAGCGTCTTCTACTTCCATCATTGCCTGGTGGCGATGGGGATTAAACGCTTCGCCCTGCGGGTTGATGCGTTTGACGCCATGTCGTTCCAGCACATTGATGAACTCGCGTTCCGTCATTGAGACCCCTTCGAGCAGGGTCGCGAAGGTGGCGTCGTGATCGGCCGCACCAGGCGGCACGGCGGCAACTGCCCGTTCGAAATTGTCGGCAACGCCAACGACATCCCGGGCGAACTTGGTGATGGCGAACTTGGCCGTCTCCTCCTTTTCGCGCTCGGAGCGGCGGCGAAGGTTGTCCATATCAGCCAGAAGCCGGAGGATCTGATCCTTCTGCTTGTCGATCTCGCCCTGCAGGACGCCGATGATGTCTTTCAGTTGGGCATCGCCGACGGCTACATCACCGGCGGGGGCAGCGGCCTGTTCCGCGGCAGCTTCGGCGCCTGCCGCGGTCGTCGGTCCGGCCTTAACCTCGGGGCCGGGCGTGTCGTTGTCGTGGGTCATGCTAACTCCGTATCGACGGCGGGATCGCACTTCAAGCGGCGCGAGCCGGCCGTTGTGTGCCCCGATATCTCTCCCAGGCCCGCAAAAATCAAGTGATGACCCGACTGACGAGCTTCGCCGTGTAGTCCACCATCGGAATGATACGCGCATAATTGAGGCGAGTTGGGCCGATGACGCCGAGAACTCCGACGACTTTGCGGCTTTCGTCGTTGAATGGCGCGACGATAAGCGACGAGCCCGACAGGGAAAACAACTTGTTCTCCGAGCCGATGAAAATGCGTACGCCCACGGCACGTTCCGCCGAACCTAGGATCTGCACCAGTTCGCGCTTGGTTTCGAGGTCGTCGAACAGCTGCCGGATGCGTTCAAGGTCTTCGATTGCGGTCAGATCCTTGAGCAGGTTCGACTGCCCACGGACAATAAGGCTCTTCCGATCGTCGACCGCACCGGACCACTCAGCAAGCCCTGCCGTAATGACCTTTTGCGTAAGCCCGTCGAGTTCGGCCCGGGCGGAGTTCAGATCCGTCTCGATTCGCGTCTTCGCCTCCCCGATGCTGAGGCCGCGAATGTGGGCGTTCAGATAGTTCGTCGCCTCGATCAAGGCTGCGGGCGTTATTCCCTGCGGCAACGCGATAACACGGTTTTCGACATTGCCGTCGTCGCCAACCAGGATCGCCAGGGCCCTTGTCGAATTGAGCGGTACGAACTCGATCTGACGCAGGCGCGCGATCTGCTTCTCCGCTAGCACGACGCCGGCGCAATGTGACAGGCCGGAGATCATTTCCCCGGCTTCGCTGAGCACCTGATCGATCGACTTGGTCTGGCGCACCGCGATCTGCGTTTCGATCTGACGGCGCTCATCGTCTGTCAGATCGCCGACCTGCAGCAAGCCGTCGACGAACAGCCGCAAGCCGGTCTGTGTCGGAAGGCGCCCCGCCGAAGTATGAGGCGCGTAGATGAGCCCGGCCTGCTCCAGATCCGACATGACGTTGCGGATCGAGGCCGGCGACAGCGTCATCGGCAGTAGGCGCGACAGGTTACGCGAGCCGACCGGCTCGCCTGTAGCAAGATAACCTTCAACGATGTGCCGGAGGATCGCGCGCGAACGATCGTTCAGCCTAGCGATTTCCGGGATGACGTCAGACATGGTTCCGTCACATGCCGCGAGTTTTTCAAGGAAGTCTAGGAAATCACGGGGCCGGGCGTCAAATAGCACCCTCAGGCCGATAAACGTCCGCAACCGGGACGGCAGGCTGAGGCAAGAGGGCGCGTTTGATGTTGATCCGGATGTGCTCCTCCCTTACCGTCCCGCGCCATCAAAGACTGCGTGTCCAACCGGAGAATCGAAACCTTGTCCGATACCCCATCCATTCGGCCGTCGAAACGCAAGCCGGACGAATTGCGCCGTATCTCTTTCGAACGCGCGGTATCGATGCACGCGGAAGGATCATGCCTGGTTAAGTTCGGCAACACACAGGTGCTGTGCACTGCGAGCCTTGAGGAGCGCGTTCCACCGTGGCTCAAGGGGCAGGGTCGCGGCTGGGTCACGGCTGAATACGGCATGCTGCCGCGGGCCACAACGGAGCGGACCCGGCGGGAGTCGACCGTCGGTCACCCCTCCGGACGCACCCAGGAAATCCAGCGTCTTATCGGCCGCGCGCTGCGCGCAGTGATCGATCTGCACAAGCTCGGCGAGCGCCAGATCTCTGTCGACTGCGACGTCATACAGGCTGATGGCAGCACGCGCACAACCGCCATCACCGGCTCGTGGATCGCGCTGCACGACTGTATCCAATGGATGAAGATGAGGGAAATGGTGAAGGACGGCGTCATCCGCGACCATGTCGCCGCCGTGTCGTGCGGGCTCTACAAGGGTACAGCCGTGCTCGATCTCGACTATGCGGAAGATTTCATCCGCCGACGCCGACAGCAACTTCGTCATGACCGGCTCTGGCGGAATCGTCGAGGTGCAGGGAACTGCTGAAACGATCGCCTTCAGTCAGGAGAGCTTCGATCAACTCATGATCCTGGCGCGCAAAGGCATCGGCGAACTCGTCTCGCTGCAGAAGCTGACGGTGGCGTAACGTGAAGCCAGCGGCGATCCTGGAAACAATTCTCTATGCCGCCGACCTCGGCGCGGCAGAGGCTTTCTACAGGGATACGCTCGGCCTCGAGCCGATAGCCAAGGTGCCGGGCCGGCATATCTTCTTTCGATTGAGCGATCAGATGTTCCTGCTGTTCAATCCCGCCGCGACGGTCATTGCGCCGCCGCCCGACGCGACATTGCCGGTGCCGCGCCACGGCGCGGTCGGGCCGGGCCACGTCTGCTTCCGTGCAACCGCCGGGCAGATCAGGGATTGGCGGCGCCTTCTCGAAGCCAATGGCGTGGCGATCGAGGCCGACTTCGAATGGCCGGGCGGCGGACGCTCGATCTACTTCCGTGATCCAGCCGGCAACTGCATCGAGTTCGCCGAACCCAGGATTTGGAGCCTACCTGAATGATGCGACTTCAGCCGGGCGAAAAACTCGTCTTCGCCAGCCACAACAAGGGCAAGGTGTGGGAGATCAATCAGTTGATTGCGCCCTATGGCCTCGCCGCCGTATCGGCGGGTGAACTGGGACTGGAAGAACCCGACGAAACTGAGCCGTCGTTTCAAGGCAACGCGCTGCTGAAAGCCGCTGCCGCCGCGCGCGGCTCCGACCTGCCCGCACTCGCCGACGATTCAGGGCTGGAAGTCGACATCCTGGGCGGCGCGCCCGGCATCTACTCGGCGCGATGGGCGGGACCGGCCAAGGATTTCGGCGTTGCCATGCGCAAGGTCGGCGAGGAGATCGCCACGCGCCACGGTTGGGCGGCGCCCGGGCCGCGCGCCAACTTCGTTTCCGTGCTGTGTCTCGCGTGGCCCGATGGCACGCATCGCTTTTTCGAAGGCAAGGTGTTCGGACACCTGGTCTGGCCGCCGCGCGGGGGCAACGGCTTCGGCTACGACCCGATGTTCGTTGCCGATGGCGAGACATTGACCTTCGGCGAGATGGAGCCGGCGCAGAAGTATGCGATCTCCCATCGCACGCGCGCCTTCGATCTGTTCCGTCGCGAATGCCTCGGAGACGCGGGCGCGTTGGCGCTTGCTCCAAATGCGGTGCGTGACGCCACTGGGCTTAGCGCGGCAGCAGCGAACATTTCGACCCGGGAAGAACTGGCGAGCTTCATCGCAAACCTCCGCGCCGACCTCGACGCCAACCCCCAGGCGTGGGAGAACGCAACGTTGCCTCACTTTCTCGATGCCATGATGGCTTGGGCCGGCAACGCCGAGCAGCCGGAAGAACCGCGCTGGCGCACGATTGCAAAAGCGCTTCTCACAGCTAGCCGCGCAGGCTAGGCACCCGGCGAACTCGAAGCGTCATAGGAAACTCGTGTCCCAGACCAGCGACAGCTTCGGCGTCTATATCCACTGGCCGTTCTGCGCGCAGAAATGCCCCTACTGCGATTTCAATAGTCATGTGCGACACGGCGGTTGGGACGAAGCGCGATACCTTGCCGCCTACAAGCGTGAACTCGATCACGTGGCTCAACTGTCTGGAGGCGGCGACCCGGTCGCCGTATCGTCGATATTCTTCGGCGGCGGCACGCCGTCGTTGATGCAGCCACAGACGGTTGCCGGCATCCTTGATCACATCGCGTCGCTCTGGCCCGTGGATACTGGCGCGGAGATCACGCTCGAGGCTAATCCCAACAGCGTCGAGGCGGATCGGTTCTCCGGTTATCGCGCGGCCGGTGTCAACCGCGTGTCGATCGGCGTGCAGGCTCTGAACGAAGCCGACCTGCGCAAGCTCGGGCGGCTGCACACCGTGGCGGAAGCCCGCGCGGCGATCGCCATTGCCCAACGCCTGTTCGACCGCACCACGTTCGACCTCATCTACGCGCGCCCTGGCCAGACTGAAGCACAATGGTACGCGGAACTTGCCGAAGCGCTCACCATGGCCGGCAACCATCTGTCGCTGTACCAGCTCACCATCGAACCCGAGACCCCGTTCGCTGCACTCCATGCCACCGGCAAGCTCGTCATTCCCGATCCCGACGCGGCCCTCAGTCTCTACCAGGCGACTCAGGAATTGACCGAGACTGCCGGTCTTCCAGCGTATGAGATCTCCAATCACGCGCGTCCGGGTGAAGAGAGCCGTCACAACATGCTCTACTGGCGCTATGGCGCTTACGCCGGCATCGGGCCGGGGGCTCATGGACGGCTGGCTCTCGGCGCCGTCCGCCAGGCCACGTCGACCGAGCGCAATCCCGAGCGATGGGTGGAGAGCGTCGAAGCGAGGGGCCACGGATTGATCGAGACAACACCGCTTTCGCACGAAGAGCAGGCCGACGAGATACTGCTGATGGGCCTTAGGCTGGAAGAAGGTCTTGATCTTGTCCGGCTGGCATCCATGACGGGCGCGCGGCCAAGCCGCACAGCGATCGAAGAACTCCAGGAGCTGGGCCTGCTGGCCATCGAGGGAAACCGCATCCGCGCCATCGGCCAAGGCCGCTTCATTCTGAACGAGATCGTGCTGCGTCTTTCGAGGAGTTTTACCGGCGGCGTTGCCTCAGATTTAACCCAAAGTACCGCATAGACAGTGGTCTGCCACCTGTCTAAGCACCCATGATGATGCGCAGTATCTACGAATGGACCATGGAAAAGGCCGCGAGCGATCGCGCCCCACAGGCGCTCGCCGCCGTGTCGTTCGTGGAAAGCTCGTTCTTTCCCATCCCTCCGGATGTGATGCTGGTGCCGATGGTGCTGGCAAACCGCGCCAAGGCCTGGATCTATGCCAGCATCGCCACCATCTCATCCGTCATCGGCGGGGCATTCGGATATGCGATCGGTCACTATTTCTTTGAAGCCATCGGCCAGCCGATCCTGGACTTTTACGGCAAGGCCGCGAGCTTCTCCGACTTTGCCCAATGGTTCAACGAATGGGGCGTCTGGATTCTCATTATCAAGGGCATGACGCCATTCCCTTATAAGGTCCTCACGATCGCCGCTGGCGTGACCAACATGCCTTTCGCGGAGTTCATGTTGGCCAGCGTGGTGGCGCGAGCCATGCGCTTCTATCTGGTCGCCGGCCTGCTGTATTACTTCGGCGAGTCGATCCGGGACTTCATCGACAGGCGTTTGACGCTTGTAACCACGTCGTTTGTCGTGCTTTTGCTCGGCGGGTTCCTGGCGGTCAAGTTCCTGGTCTGACCCAGGCGGGAGACGGATGAAGATGGATCTCAAGACGCTGAGGGGACGTGACGACGCCTATCAGCTTGGCGGCATCGCTCTCTTTCTGGCGATTTCGGTGATCCTTGCCGCGCTCGGCTTCGAGTACCTTGGCGGCTACGTGCCCTGTCCGCTTTGCCTGGAACAGCGCTACGCCTACTATTTTTCGATTCCCCTGCTGTTCGTCGCCATGGCGACGGTCGGCGAGATGCCCCGTTTGTCGACATTCATTTTTCTGCTCGTCGCGCTTACGGTCCTCGCTAATACCGGGCTCGGCATCTACCACTCCGGCGTCGAATGGCATTTCTGGCCGGGTCCCGACACCTGCGCCACGGCACAACAGCTGCCTACCAATCCCGCCGATCTGCTCAAAGGTTTGAGCCAGACCCGTGTCGTTCGTTGCGACCAAGCGGCGTGGCGGTTCTTTGGCCTGTCGTTTGCCGGATGGAATGTCGTCGTTTCGGTGGTTCTGTTTATTCTCTCGTTGAGAGCCGCCATTTCCGCCTCGGAACGGGCCATCTAAAGCTCAGGCGAGAGCCCGTTATCCACAGTCTTGCAGGCAAATCCGGCACGCCGGATAGGCCGCGAATTCTTGGTTTCTGAACAAACTGCAAGCAAAATTCCTTCAAGACGTCTCCCGTCCGCCTTTATTGTGCCTGACTGTGGCAGTTAATTCACACCAAGCGCGGAACACACGGGGAACCCGAGCGACACGCTTACGAGTTGACGACCAGTTCTGAGTGTTGAGTAGCGTGGAGGAGACACTGGTGTGGCAGGACGGCTCTAGAGCCTTCACACCGTCGCCGAGGCAGATTTTAGGTTTGCGATTGTCGCGTACTGCCGGAATTCAGGCGAGAGGATCCACCGCTGCCGACTTTGCGTCCCGCCCCGTACCGCCGACCATGTTTTGTGTGAGTAGCGTATCTAGTCCTGTTGCGTCCTGTAGGCGTCAGTTGCGTCCCGTTGCGTCTGAGTATGCCCCATCTGCCATGAGCATGCACCCTCGCATGCTCGGAAATGTGAGGCGAGCCGCTCGGTTGAAAGTAGTCGCGTCTATCACCGAGCGGCTCGTTCGGCTCTTCGAAAGTCCATCGGCATCCGGTGCGTCAGCAGCATCCGGCGCTAGTATCACGATGCGTTGTGTTCCAGTCGAGGCGTCCCATGACTACCGAGCGCAGTGTCGAAACGAATACCTAGCGTCCGCTGCACGACATCATGGGCTCGCTATTGAGCAAAGTAACCGTAAACGTTGAGGCTGAACAGGACCCCTTCCGCTCGAGGCCGGCAAGCCCGGGACCATCCGTGAATTTCGAGGCGGCGACCGCTGCTTCGTGACAGTAGGCAAGTGCGTTTAGCGCCGCGACGGCCAAACCCTCGAGGCATCACATGACCCGGTTACGCGTTGTGATACCAGTGTGCTGGACGCACTTGCCGCCCTACTCCGGACACCCAACTGCCGTCCGTAAGCGATCCTGAAGCCCCGACAACAGGAGTTGACCCCATGACCCCCGAAAACATCAATCCCCTGCAGTGGCATCAGGCCATCGGCGTGGCCCGACAGTCCTGCGCGCGGTTCTTCCGCGACGGCGGCAATCCAGCCGACGCCATGCGCGCCTTCGGCTTGACGCCCGAGCAGGAGAACTGCGCCGACTGGTGCCGTGCGGTCGAAGCGATCGCCACCACGCTGTGCTCCGCGCCGATCCGGAGCGCGGCCTGACCAATTCGCCTTGTGAACACGACCCCTCCGTATCTCGCTTGAGCCCCGGCTTGCGCCGGGGCTTTTTTTGTTTCCCATGCCCGCAAGTGACGAATTGACTTGCCAGCGGGCCTGCCGGATACCCGTTGTGTTCCAAAAAGAAAGACAAGGGAGCACGGCGCTATGCATGTGACCATCGAAGATGCTCAAAAAATCATTGCGGCGGCGCGCAAGTCAGCTGAACAGACGAAAACCCACATGTGCATCGCGGTCGTCGATTCCGGCGCCAACCTGAAGGCCTTCCACCGCATGGACGACGCATGGGTGGGATCAATCGACATCGCCATTAAGAAGGCGAAGACTGCTGTGTTCTTCGGCATGCCGACGGGACAGATCGGCAAGCTCTCTCAGCCCGGCGGCCCCCTGTTCGGCATCGAGCATTCCAACGACGGCTTGATCACATTCCCGGGCGGGCTGCCAATCGTCGACAAGGAAGGCGTTCTGATCGGCGCCATCGGCGTATCGGGAAGTTCGGTTGAGAACGATCACACGGTCGCGGCAGCCGGAGTGAAGGTTATCGGCGTTTCCGATCTGCCGGCGCATCCCTGGCGCACCTAATCTCGAGCTGACCAGCCTCCCCGGACGCAATGCGCCCGGGGATTAACGCCGCGCAAACCAACGATCGCTAGAGCCGATAGACGAGGGCGCCGCCCGTCAACCCCGCGCCTGCCGCGCACATCAGAACATGATCGCCCGGTACATAAGTGCGCTCCGCCTGCGCCAGAGACAACGTCAGGGGAATCGTTGCCGCTGAGCTGTTACCGTACATCGCCACGGACGACAGCGTTCGCGCACCGTCGATCGCCAGCTTGTGCTGAACGGCTGCAATGATGCGGCTGTTGGCTTGATGTGCAACCCAGTGCGCCACGTCGGCTGTACCAATGCCCGCCTTGCCGAGTGCGCTCAAGGATGACGCGGTCATGAGGTCCGTGGCTCTCGCAAACACCACGCGGCCATCTCGCACCTTCATCTGCGTGTCGGCGATAACCGTATCTTCGCCGAACGGGTTGCGGCTGCCGCCCGCGTCGATCTTGATCAAGTCGTAGCCCGAGCCGTCGGACGCCAAATGCACCCCCGTAATGCCCGCCTTTGGCCGGTCAGTGGGAACGACGAGCACGGCCCCTGCGGCGTCACCGAACAGAATGACGCTGGTGCGGTCGTTCGGGTTGGTACGGCGCGAGAGAATGTTCGCGGCGATGACCAGCACCGGCGTTCGATGTGCGCGCACAAACGCATCGGCATACGTGAACGCATGCAGGAATCCCGAGCACGCACCTGCCATGTCGATCGCACCTGCGACTTTCAGACCAAGCCTGTGCGCGACAAGCGGCGCGCTCGGCGGCAGCAGATGATCGGGCGTCGACGTGGCGAGTACCAGAAGCCCGATACGGCTGCGGTCGAATCCGGCACGCGACAGAGCCATCTCGCCGGCCTTCACCGCGATATCTGACAGCGCCTCGTCTTCAGCCGCATAACGCCGCTCGCGAATGCCCGTTCGCCGCTCAATCCAGCCGGCTTCAAGCCCCAGACGCGCCTCCAGCTCCGCGCTCGTGACGCGGCGAGCCGGCGCATGGTGACCGAGCGAAAGGATCGAGGATCCCATTGATGTCCTTCAGGCGAAAGCATCCGCGGCATCGCGGATAGCGAAATAGACCGAGTTCGAGATCGGATGCGGTCGTGCAGTACGGCGGCATCACGTAGATGGTGTTCCCAAGCGGACGCAACAGCAGACCGCGATCCATGAAGAAGCCGTAGAGCTTCGGCCCAACCCCCGCAAGATAGCCGGCGTCTCGAACCTTGAGGTCGAGGGCGGTGATCGTGCCGACCTGTCGAACGCTCGTGAAGCGGGCATCGTCGACGAAAGGTTGCAGCCTCTCCGCCTGTATCAATGCAAGGCTTTTGATGCGGTGGCGAACCGGATCATTTCGCCAGATGTCGACGTTGGCGGCGGCGGCGGCGCATGCGACCGGATTGGCCGTGTAGCTCGACGAGTGGAACAAGGTCTTCGACCGATCCGTCGAATAGTGCGCATCGAAGATCGGCGGCGTGCACAGCGTGGCGGCCAGGGGTATGACGCCGCCCGTGATGCCCTTCGCCATGCAAAGGATGTCGGGCGTGATGCCGGCCTGCTCGCAGGCGAACAGTGTTCCGGTGCGACCCCATCCGGTCATGACCTCGTCCGCAAGGAACAGCACGCCATGGCGCTCGCAGATGCGCTTCATTTCGGCTACCACGGCCGCCGGGTAGGCCAGCATCCCGCCCGCTCCAAGCACCAGGGGTTCCACGATGAGCGCTGCGGTTGGCTCTTCGCCGCACACGGCGTCGAGAATATCGAGGGTGTCGCGCTCGTGGCCGGGAGCCGGATAAGGGATGCGAACCACATCGAACAGCAACGGCTCGTAGGCCGCGTTGAAAACGCCGCGCGCGCCTGCGGACATCGTACCAACTGTATCACCGTGATAGGCGTGCTCGAAGGCGATGATGCGCGTACGCGGCTCGCCGATGTTGTGCCAATAGCCAAGCGCCATCTTGAGCGCGACTTCCACGGCGGTCGAGCCGGAGTCGGAATAGAACACATGGGCCAGACCCTTCGGCGCCAGTTCAATCAACCCACAAGCTAGACGTTCGGCCGGCTCGTGCGTCAAGCCGGCAAAAATCACCTGATCAAGCTGGTCCGTTTGAGCCTTGATAGCGTCGACGATGCGCGGTTCGCGATGCCCGTGCGTCACCACCCACCACGACGAGATGCCGTCGAAAATGCGATCTCCCGCCGCGGTTTCGAGATACGCTCCCTCGGCGCGCGCAACCATGATTGGCGAAGGGGCAACCGCGTGTTGCGTGAATGGATGCCAGACCGGCGAAGGACCGCGCGTCACGCGAAATCCTCCGGGCGGAAATGCGACGCGAAGGCCGCGGCGAGAGCCGCCGTGTCGAGCGGACTGACATGCGGCAAGCGGCCGAGCATTCGCACGCCACCGATCTCGCAGATGGTTCGCTCGCTGTCTTCGTTCTCCGAGCCGATGAAGGCGATGCCGTGGATATTGATATCGCGCAAGCGCATGGACTCGATCGACAACAGCGAGTGATTGATTGTGCCGAGCGTCGTGCGGGCACACAGGATGACCGGCAGCTCCCAGCGGGCAAAGACATCGGCATAAAGCAGCTCACGCTTGATCGGCACTAGAAGTCCACCGGCGCCTTCGATGACGAGCGGCCTGTCGACGTCAGGCGGCTCGAGCCGGCTCACGTCGATGCTGACTCCATCGAGTTCAGCCGCCCGGTGTGGCGACAACGGCGCATTGAGTTTGTAAGCTTCGGGCAGGATGCGGCCGGCAGGAAGACCCGAAAGCTGCACCACGGCTTCGGAGTCGGTCGGGCCGATAAGACCTGACTGAACCGGTTTCCAGTAACAGCCGTCGAGGACGCCTGTGAGCGCCGCGGAAAAAACCGTCTTGCCGATTCCGGTATCGGTTCCCGTCACTACGAATCGCCGTGTCATGCAGCAATCCTGTTCAGTTCATGCGACAGAGCGTCGATCAGCAGATCGACGTCCACCTGCGTTGCGTTGAGCGTGAAAGAGATACGCAGCCGCGCCGTGCCGTCGGGCACCGTCGGCGGACGCACCGCGCGCACGTCGAAACCGCGTGCCTGGAGCGCCTCGGCAAGCGCGGTCGCGCGCTGGTCGGATCCGACGACGATGGGCTGAATCTGTGTGCCTGTGGCCTGGTATTGCGTGCGCCGCTCGAGTTCGCGGCCAGCGAACTGAACCAACGCGGAGAGCGCATCCCGCCGCTCGGCCGTCTCGCCCGACAGGCGCAGCGCCGCGCGGACGCCGGCGGCGATCAGCGGCGATGGCGCGGTGGCGTAGATGAAGGGCCGTCCGCGATTGACGAGGAAATCGCGCAAAACGGCAGGACCGGTGACGAGCGCGCCCATCAGACCGAGCGCCTTGCCGCACGTGTGCAGGGACAGAACGTTGCCGCTGCCTTCGAGGGCAGCCCCTAGTCCGCGCCCACCCTCGCCATAAACGCCTGTTGCATGAGCCTCGTCGACGACGAGCATGGCGCCATGGCGGTCCGAGATCTGCGACAAATCCGCAAGCGGTGCGCGATCACCCTCCATCGAATAGAGGCTCTCGACCGCGATCCACGGCCGGCCGGTGCCGCCCGCCCTGCGCCATGCGCCAATGGCATCGTCGAACGCCTGTGGATCATTGTGGCGCGCGGCTTTCTTATCCGCCTTGCTGGCGCGCATGCCGTCGTGTGCGCTGGCGTGAACAAGTTCGTCATGCACGATCAGGTCGCCCCGCTCTGGCAGCGTCGAGAACACGGCGTAGTTGGCGACGAAACCGCCACCGAAGAATAGCGCGCTTTCGGTGCCGAAAAACTGAGCCGCCTCTACTTCGAGCGCTTCGTGCTCCGGGTCGTTGCCGCGCAGCAGCCTCGACCCGCCGGCACCCACGGCGACGCCCCGCTCCAGCGCCGCCGTTAGCGCCGAGCGCAACTCGGTCGACGCACCAAGTCCCAGATAATCGTTCGATGAGAAATCAACGCCAGACCGAGGCGCGAGCCACCTCAGCCTGCCCCGACGCTCGAGCGCCTTCAGGGCGCGCTGGTGGCTGTCTGGCATGCCTCGTCCCGCGCAGCGCCGTCGCCCGCCGCATCCAACTGCAACGGCTCCAGTCCCAGTTTTGCGAACAGAACCGCGTCCTTATCCTCGCCCGGATTGTCAGCCGTGAGCAACGTGTCGCCGCAGAAGATCGAGTTGGCGCCGGCGAAGAAGCAAAGCGCCTGCGTCTCGTCGCTCATTTCGGTCCGCCCCGCGGACAGGCGCACGAAAGAATCCGGCATCATGATGCGCGCGGTCGCGATGGTGCGGACGAAGTCGATCGGGTCGATCTTGCCAACGTTCTCGAGTGGCGTACCGGGGATTGCAACTAGCAAGTTGATCGGCACGCTTCCGGGGTGCTCCGGCAGATTGGCGAGCGTCACCAGCATATCGACGCGATCCTGCGCCTCCTCGCCCATGCCGACGATGCCGCCCGAGCATACCTTGATGCCGGCCT
The DNA here is from genome assembly GCA_963750715.1 of uncultured Alphaproteobacteria bacterium. Lineage (GTDB taxonomy): Bacteria > Pseudomonadota > Alphaproteobacteria > Rhizobiales > Hyphomicrobiaceae > JAGVSR01. Next base: position 293,986 of record CAVVRP010000008.1, read on the forward strand.
CGCGTACGCGCTCCAGCGTATCAAGCCGGTCGGCAAAGGTGCGCGTCTTGATAACCTCGGAATAGTATCGCTCGGAGGTATCGATGTTGTGATTGTAGTAGTCGAGGCCGGCGTGCTTGAGGCGCATGGTGTTTTCGTGCGACAGCATGCCAAGCGTCATGCACGTTTCCATGCCCAGCGCCTTTACGCCTTCGACCATGGCAACTACGGCATCCATATCGCGCGCCTTGGGCGAGCGCCACGCAGCACCCATGCAGTAGCGGGTCGCTCCGCCTTCCTTGGCCTTGCGCGCTTCGTTGAGAACCCGTTCTACCTCCATCAGCTTGGAAGCCTTGAGTCCCAACTCGTGGTGCGCTGACTGGCTGCAGTAGCCGCAATCCTCCGCGCAGCCGCCGGTCTTGATCGACAGCAGCCGGCTCATCTGAATCTTGTTAGCGTCGAACGATTGCCTGTGCACGGTCTGGGCCCGAAACAGCAGATCCATGAACGGCATGTCGTAGATCGCCTGCGCCTCGGCGCGGGTCCAGTCATGGCGCAGCCGTGATGTGGCGTGCAGCGGAACGTGAACATTCATTGAGCGGGGTCTCCGGCATTGTGGGCCGAGGTTGGCACGGGATCGTTTTGCACCGCGATCGGGTCATCGGGCAAGGGCCCGGTCGCATTTCCGAGTTCCAATGAACCCCGGCACGTGGCCACACCAGTGTAAATCCGGCTCCGTTAACCGGATATCAGCTTGCTGAACAGGGCTTGCGCCGGCTCATAGAACGCCTGGCCAAAGTGCCCCAGGAGACCGCCCAGCACGGCCGCCGCCAGCCAGCCGCTCCAGCGCACCAGCGTCCGGCCGATGTTGATGCCGACCTTGACGTCGATCACCTGATCGGGAAGCGCCGTTTCAGCGGTCAGGCCGTCGGCTCCGACCGTACGGGCCGAGACCACAAGTTGGAGCCGCTTCTTGCCTCGTTCGCGGGGCGTGACCGTCCAGCGCCAACTGGCGAAATCGTCGGCCATGAGGCCAAGAACGTTTTCGATCCATTGCGTCTCGGGCGACGACGTCTCGATCCAAAAGCCACCGTCTGGTGCGCGCAGACGCACGGACATGGCTTTCGACACCATGATCTCGTGACGGTAGACGGCTCCGCTGCCCTGCAGGCCTTCGGCGATCGCTTTAACCTCCGATCGCGCAACCCGAGCTTCGACGACCATCGAGATCCCGACGCGCATCTTCCGTGGGATGTTCTCGCCAAGCTGGCCGCTGTCGATACGCATGGCGGGTGTCTGCGGCAGTCCCTGGCGGCGGCGAGGCTCCGTCGGCGAGCCGAGCGGAGCGATCGGAGCCTGGGAGGGTCGCGCAGCGGCGCCATCGGACCACGGAGGCGGAACGGCACCGGATTGGGGTCCTCCACGGCTCGCCGGCGGCTGAGGCGAAAACGCAGACGGCATCGGCGGCGGCGCGCCGGCCCCGAATGGAGGCATGCGCGGCGCACCTGTCGACCCCGCCGCGGCAGGCCGCGACTGAAGTGGCGGTTGCATTCCTTGGGAAGGACCTTGCGGGGGCGCCCAGCGCGGAGGCATACCTGCGGCGCCCGAAGCGGGCGCGGCCTGTGCCGCCGGAGACGGCGGCTGGGGTGGTGACGGCGGAGAAGTATAGCTTTGCGGCTGCGGCTGCTTGGCCGGTGGCGGCCCTGCTGGCGGCAGCGACGCCGGTTGCCATTGTGGCTCGACCGTCGCGGTGCGCTCGGGCGGGGGACCCTGTCGCCGCATGCTTTCGACAAACTCTTCAGTGGAACGGGCTGGCGGCGCGGGTTCGCCGCCCGGCGAGGGGCTTTGAGTTGAGGGATACGGCTGAGGAGCCTGAGGTGCTGCGGCGGTCGGTCCGGGCGGCGCCGTCCGCGACTGTACGCGTTCGCGGGTCGCCGCGAGAATACCGTCGGTCGCTTCGGATGCGGGCGGCGGAGACGGCAGTGGCTCGGGCGCCCGGGGAGGTGGCGTGTTGACCGATTTCTGCAAGGCGCGGATGGCCTGTTCGAACGTCAGCCCCTGCGTACGTAGGATGTTGGCAGCGGTGCTCTTGCCGTCGCCGACGATGGCGGCAAGCACGATGGCGCCGTTGATCTCACGCCGCCGGCCTTGACTGGCGGCGGCAGCGGCCGCCTCCAGAATGCGGCGCAGATCCTGCGAGATCATCACCGGACCGTTAGTACCCGGCGCCTGGCGCTCTTCAATGCGGCCGAGATAGCCCGACACATCGCTGACCAGTTGCACCAGGTCGACATCGCTCGACTTCAGAACCACAGTTGCCTCGGGGTCTTCAGCCAGCGCCAGCAGCAGATGTTCAAGTGTGACTTCGAGATGCGACTGCGCCTCCGCGTATCCGGCCGCGCGCTTCAGCGTCGCGACCAGGTACGGCGACATCGGAATGCGGCCCAAGTCGTCGGCGATCATTCTGTTCCCGCTGTCCCCCCGGACGAACCGGAAGGGTTCGCTGCGCCACACTCAATGGGCCCGGCTGCCAGGCAGCCCACGAATCCCTCTCGACGCCTCAATAAGACGCTATCCCTGGCTCCGGAGCAAGTCACGCCCACCGCTCCAGACCCGCGATTGACAACTTTGCCTTACGATTGTGAGGGAATTCCGTTGAGCCGGACCCGCGAGCCGATATAAGAGCTGCGAATTGTTACCGTAGGCCGCAAGTTGACTTGCGCCTCAAGGGGTTGGCTCGACAAGCGTGGCGGGCAAGGGCGTATGGCAAAAGACACGGACGCGAAACCCGCTGAGGCGGAACCGATCTCGGCGCATGTACAGGCGCGTATCCTGGCGGAGGCGCTCCCGAACATGCTGCGCTACGACGAGGAAACCGTCGTCATCAAGTTCGGGGGGCATGCCATGGGCGATCAGGCGCTGGCCGATGCCTTTGCCCAGGATATCGTTTACCTGAAGCAGTCGGGCGTGAACCCGATCGTCGTCCACGGCGGCGGGCCGCAAATCGCCAATATGCTTAAGAAGCTCGACATCAAGTCGGACTTCAAGAACGGGCTGCGGGTTACCGACAAGGCGACGGTCGAGATCGTCGAAATGGTTCTCGCCGGCGCCATCAACAAGGAGATCGTATCCGCGATCAACCGACAGGGCGGCAAGGCCGTCGGCATCAGCGGCAAGGACGCTAACCTGATGATCGCGCGTCGCATCACAGAGATGCCCGATCCCGAGACCAACGTGATGCACCCTGTCGATCTCGGTTTCGTCGGCGATCCGCTGCAGGTCAACCCACATATCGTCGATGTGATTTCAAAGTCCGACCTCATTCCGGTTATCGCCCCGATTGGCGTCAGCCGCGAAGGGGAAACCCTCAACATCAACGCCGACACATTTGCCTCGGCGCTGGCAGTCAGAATGAAGGCCAAGCGCCTGCTGCTGCTCACGGACGTCGAAGGCGTCCTCGACAAGTCCGGCAGGCTGATTGAGGAACTGTCGGTGGAGCAGGCAAACGACCTGATCCGCGACGGCACGATTACCGGCGGCATGATCCCGAAGATCGAAGGCTGCATCGAAGTGGTCGAAGCCGGTGTCGAGGCCGTCGTCATCATCAACGGCAAGGTGGCGCATTCAGTGCTTCTCGAATTGCTGACCGACCACGGCGCGGGAACACTGGTTGGACGTCGAAAAGGCAAGGTCAAAAGGATGTAAGTCGCGCCGCCCGTTACGATGGCTGTGCATTTCAGACCATCGTACCGAAGGCGGAGCCGATCCCTGCGGTCAGCGCCATGGCGAGCGCGCCCCAGAACGTCACGCGCAGTGTCGGCTTCGAGATGTCAGCGCCGCCAGTTTTGGCGCCAAGCGCGCCAAGCAAGGCGAGGAACGCCAGCGACGCAACGGTTACGATCGGTATGAGCTTGTCCGCCGGCGCAATAAGCACCATCAGAAGCGGCATCGCAGCGCCCGCGGCAAAAGTTGCGGCCGATGTCAGCGCGGCTTGAACGGGACGGGCCGTCGTAATCTCCGAAATCCCGAGTTCGTCGCGGGCGTGGGCGCCCAGAGCGTCTTTGGCCATCAGCTGATCGGCAACGCGGCGCGCCAATCCCGCCTCGATGCCGCGCTTGACGTAGATTTGCGCCAGCTCCTCGCGCTCTGCCACCGGGTCATCAGCAAGCTCCTTTCGCTCCCGGGCGAGGTCGGCCTGCTCGGTATCAGACTGGGAGCTCACCGACACGTACTCCCCAGCGGCCATCGACATCGCTCCGGCGACAAGGCCGGCGACACCGGCAACAAGGACGTCGCTCGGCTTGGAGGCGGCCGCCGCGACGCCGACGATCAGGCTCGCCGTTGAGACAATCCCATCATTGGCGCCCATCACGGCGGCTCTGAGCCAACCAATACGTTCGACCAGATGGTTTTCTGGATGCGCGCGGAGACGGCTCATGATCGGCCTCATGCTTTGTTGGTCTACGGGCCGGAATGTCTGCAGCCCGCCGAAAGCATGATCGCACGCGGAGATCCCGCATTGACAGGGGTCAATCGGCCCTCTCGCCCCATCCGATAGATGTTGTTCCAGCTTCGCAGGGCTCGGATACATAGGAGACGCATACAATGGCGTACTACTTCAATAAGTCGTTGTCCGCCCCGTTCAACAATGTCCTTGTTCGCACTATAGCCGCGCTGAAGGCCGAGGAATTCGGCATCATCACCGAGATCGACCTGCAGTCGACGATGAACGCACCTGAAGGAGGCAGCGCACTTCGTCGGCAAAAAACTTAAGCGCGCGGTCGAGGCAATTTAGGCCGCGCGTCCCCGTTACGCCCGCTTGCCACACGGCTTGCTCGTGCTGTCTATCCCTGCTTAGTGGAGCCGCGCGGAGCATCCGCGGCGAGGTCCGATGAGCAAACAATTTGATATAGCCGCCGCTGCCGGCGCGTCAATCTCCCCGAGCGATGACTTGCCGCACTCCCAAGCCGCGAACCGGTTGGAGACAACGCGTGTCTGGATCTTCGATCTGGACAACACGCTCTATCCTGCCGAGTGCAACCTGTTTGCAGAAGTCGACCAGCGGATGGGCGAGTACATCGCGAAGTTCCTCGGCGTCCCGCCGGAATACGCGCGCCACCTTCAGAAAACCTACTACCGGCAGTTCGGCACGACGCTGTCAGGCCTGATGCATGTCCACAAGATGTTGCCGGAACCATTCCTTGACTACGTCCACGACATTGACCTATCCGTGCTTCCGCATGCCCCGGAATTGCGCGCCGCCATTGCCCAGTTGCCTGGCCGAAGGTTGATCTTCACCAACGGCTCACGCCGCCACGCGGAGCGCGTCGCCGAGAAGCTGGGCGTGCTGGATATGTTCGAGGACATCGCCGACATCGTTGCCTGCGGATATGTCCCGAAGCCCGAGGCGGCTGCATTCGAAGGCGTTGTTGCCCGTCACGGGATCGCACCCGCCGAGGCGGCCATGTTCGAGGACATGCCGCACAACTTGGAAGCGCCCCATGCTCTCGGCATGGCAACCGTTCTCGTGAAATCGAGCTACATGGATCATCCAGTGCAAAAGGAAATGCGGCGCTGGCACCGGCCGCCGCCGCACATTCATCACATCACGGAAAACCTCCGAGAATTTCTCGAGGCATCGTGCATTCTTAAAGCCCGTTAGCGCGACATCCGGAAGTAAGCCGACGCACCCGCCGGGCTGACGACCGATACGTTTTGGACGTTGCCCTTCACCGTGACGTTGATCGTTCCGTCGACTTTGTATTCGTTATTGAAGAAGCTTCCCGAGAACGTGTTCTCGTTGAGCTGAGTCAGGATCGCCGATTGTTCGACCTTGCCGGAAGCGCTCGCGCAGCGAGCGTTGATTGAATAGGTGGCACCTGTCTTCTTCTTGAAAGACGCACGGCACCGTGCATTCTCTTTTGCTCCTGCCGGGAAAGTGACGGTGCCGCCGCCGCTCCAGCTTCCTTCAAGATTGACCGGATCGGCCGCGGCCGGAACCGATGGCGTGAGCATCAGACCGGCAGCGCAAGCGGTCATTGCCGCCGCCGCCGCGAGACGGTGCGGGACGAAGCGACGCTTCAGAAAAACAACGTCTGTAAGGCGATCAACAACGGTCGCAGACATAGGCAACCTCGATTGGTAGGTGAAGTCTGAATTACAGCGCGGGCACACTACACACTTTGTCGCGCCACGAACAGATCAGCCGCGGCCTTCGAACGGCATGGCCGTCGCCTTGAGTGTCATGAACAACACATTCGCCTCGAGAGGGAGGTTCGCCATGTACAAAACGGCATCAGCGACATGCTGCGGATCCATGCGCGGCTCCGGCGTTATGGATCCATCGGCTTGGCGGATCCCCGCCGCCATGGGCTCTGTCAACTCCGTCGCGGCATTACCGATGTCGATCTGGGAGCACGCAATCCGGTGGGCACGGCCGTCCAGCGCGATCGACTTCGTCAAGCCCGCAATGGCGTGCTTGGAGGCCGTGTAGGGCGCGGAAAAGGGGCGGGGAACATAGGCCGAAATGGAGCCGTTGTTGATGATCCGGCCCCCTTTGGATTCCTGCGACTTCATCAGCCGTACGGCGGCCTGCGCGCACAGGAAGGCGCCGTTGAGGTTGACGTCGATGACGCCTTTCCATTGTTCGTAGGTCAGGTCTTCGATCGGGACGGCAGGCGCGCCGGACCCTGCGTTGTTGAACAACACGTCGAGCCGGCCGAAGGCATCCTTGGTGCGGGCAAAAAGAGCATTGACTGAGACGGGATCGGTGATGTCGGTGACCAAGGGGACCATCTGGCCGCCATCCGCCGTGGCCAGCGACGCGGACCTGTCCAACTCCTCCTGGCGCCGACCTGCAAGCACAACACCGTAACCGTCGCGCTGGAGTGCTAGCGCCACGGCGCGGCCGATCCCCGAGCCCGCGCCCGTTACGACGGCCACTTTGCCGCTTCCGGCCATGTCCAAGCACTCCTTAAAGTGACGGAGCGGCCGAAGGTGCTTGTCTCGAACACGGGCCGGACAACGTCAACCGCCTTTCATCAGCGCGTGGGCACGGGCTTTTCGCCGCGATAGTCGTAGAAGCCGCGCTTTGTCTTGCGGCCGAGCCATCCTGCCTCGACATACTTCACCAGCAGTGGACAAGGCCTGTATTTCGAATCCGACAGGCCTTCATACAGCACCTGCATGACCGACAGGCACGTATCGAGGCCGATGAAATCGGCAAGCTCGAGCGGACCCATCGGATGATGCGCGCCGAGCTTCATCGCCTTGTCGATGGCATCGACGGTGCCAACACCTTCGTACAGCGTGTAGACCGCCTCGTTGATCATCGGCAGCAGAATGCGGTTGACGATGAATGCCGGGAAATCCTCCGAAACCGCCGTGACCTTGCCGAGGCTCTCGACGAACTGGCGGGCGGTCGCGAAAACCGCATCTTCCGTCGCGATGCCGCGAATGAGCTCGACCAGCTCCATGCGCGGAACCGGGTTCATGAAATGCATGCCGATAAACTGCTCGGGCCTGTCCGTCGTCGAGGCCAGCCGGGTAATCGATATGGAGGAGGTATTGGTGGCGACAAGTGCGTCGGGCTTCAGGTGCTGACACAGTTCGGAAAAAATACGTCGCTTAATGCCCTCGTCCTCGGTCGCCGCTTCGATGACCAGATCGCTATGCGAAAATGCGGAGGTTGAGGCTGCTGGCTTGATGCGCTTGAGCGCCGGCTCTACTGCGGCAGCCTTGATGAAACCTTTTTCGACCTGCCGGCCCATGTTACCGGCTATCAGCTCGATCGCGTGCTCGACCGCACCGGGTTTGACGTCGTTCAGCAGGACCTCGTAGCCCGCGAGCGCGACGACATGGGCGATGCCCGATCCCATCTGTCCGGCACCGATGATGCCCACCGTGTTTATGGCCGCGGCAGGCTTGATCTCGGCTTTTGCCTTGGCTGAACTTTTTACCGCCACGTCCATGTCCCCTCGTCCTTCTGTGAGCCGCACACCCCGAGAGCAACTAGCCCGCCTTCGCCAATTCCGCTTCGAGAGCAGGCAGGGCCTCGAACAGATCAGCTACCAGACCGTAATCGGCCACCTGGAAGATCGGCGCCTCCCCGTCCTTGTTGATAGCGACGATGACCTTGGAATCCTTCATGCCGGCCAGATGCTGGATGGCGCCTGAAATGCCGATCGCCACGTAAAGCTCCGGAGCAACGACCTTGCCGGTCTGTCCAACCTGCCAGTCGTTTGGAACGAAGCCCGCGTCGACGGCGGCGCGCGAAGCGCCCATTGCAGCACCCAAACGATCGGCAAGCGGCGTGATGTATTTCGTGAAATTCTCGCCTGATCCCATGCCGCGTCCGCCGGACACCACGATTTGGGCTGCCGTCAGCTCGGGTCGATCCGACTTAGTCAATTCGGCATGCTCGAATGCGGACACGGCGACGGCTGCCGGAACGCTGATCGTCTCGATCGCCGCGCTGCCGCCCTCGGGCGCTGCCGCGAACGCCGCGGAGCGCACGGTGATAACCTTCTTGGCCTCCGGCGATTTCACCGTTTGAATGGCGTTGCCGGCATAGATGGGACGCTCGAACGTGTCAGGCGCCAGCACCTTGGTGATGTCGGAGATCTGCATGACGTCGAGCAGCGCCGCGACGCGCGGCAACACGTTCTTTCCCGATGCCGTGGCCGGCGCGACGGCGGCGTCATAGCCGCTCATCAGCGGTACGATCACGGCAGCCACTTCTTCGGCCAGGGCATTTTTCAACTGCGGTGCGTCAGCGACCAGAACCTTGGCGACCCCGCCGAGTTTGGCGGCGGCCTGCGCGGCCCCGGCGCAGTCATATCCGGCAATCAGAATGTGGACGTCGCAGCCTAGCGCCAGCGCTGCCGTGAGCGCCTTGGCTGTCGCGCCGCCGAGTGTCGAGTTAGAGTGTTCAGCAATCAGCAACACAGACATCAAAGGACCCCCGCCTCGGTCTTGAGCTTCTTCACCAGTTCAGCCACGTCGGCGACCCTTACGCCGCCCTTGCGCTTGCTGGGCTCGGCGGTCTTGAGAATTCTGAAGCCTCGGCTTGATATCGACGGCGAAATCATCCGGCTTCTTGACATCGAGGAGTTTTTTCTTTGCCTTCATGATGTTGGGCAGGGATGGATAGCGCGGCTCGTTCAATCGAAGGTCAGTAGTGATCACTGCGGGCAACTTGAGCTTGATTGTCTCCAGGCCGCCATCGACCTCACGCGTAACGCTGACAGAGCCTGCTTCCGGCACAATCTTCGAAGCGAAGGTGCCTTGCGGCCAGCCGAGAAGAGCGGCTAGCATCTGGCCGGTCTGGTTGCAGTCGTCGTCGATCGCCTGCTTGCCGAGTATAACGAGTTCCGGCTTTTCCGCCTCGACGACTGCCTTCAGTAGCTTGGCGACAGCGAGCGGCTCGACGGTTGCGTCTTCCGGGGTTTCGATGAGAATTGCTCGGTCGGCGCCGATTGCGAGCGCGGTGCGTAGCGTATCCTGCGCCTTCACAGGCCCGATGGATACAGCCACGACCTCGGTGGCGCCGCCCTTTTCTTTCAGCCGCACCGCTTCCTCGATGGCGATTTCGTCGAACGGGTTCATCGACATTTTCACGTTCGCCAGTTCGATGCCGGAACCATCGGCCTTGACGCGTATTTTGACGGCGTAGTCGACCACGCGTTTGACCGCGACGAGTATTTTCATTCCCCAGTGGCTCCTAAGCAGTTGCCTGCAGTCTTTTTAATCCGTGTTTTGCTTCGGCTGTGATGAATTTGATCTTGCGGCGGACGCGATCCAACTCCCGAATATCGGCTGGCCTGCCGGTTTGAGCGCCGGCGTCCCGGTTAAGGATGCGGCGGAGCGCGGGACATTCAGGAAAGGCTGGGTCGCGCGTCTTCGCACCTGCACAAAAGAGCCTATGATCTGCCTGAACTCAAGTCAATCAGCACATCGATTGGGTTGCTGGCCGGTAAAGCCGGGTCCCCCGGTGTCCCCGTCTCACGCTATATTCAGCCTCCGGTCAAATAGCGGAACTCCCGGCCGCCGCAATACGATAACCAACAGCGCCCCGGCGATCAGCCCACCGATATGCGCCCACCAAGCGACCGGCCCTGTCTGTGGCAGGGCGACCATGACGATCTGGATCGCGATCCACAACCCCAGACACAGCGCTGCGGAGATCCGCAATGGAATGGCTTTCAAGGCAAGCACCCAGACCCTGACGCGGGGATGCAGCATGAGGTAGGCGGCGATCACGCCGGCCACGGCACCGCTGGCGCCAATGAGCGGGTTGGGCGAGTCAGGAATCATCGCAGCATGCACCAGTCCGGCAAAGATACCGCACGCAAGGTAGAAGAACAGATACTTCGCGTGGCCCATGGCGTCTTCGACGTTGTCTCCGAAGACCCAGAGAAACAGCATATTGCCAGCCAGATGAAAAACGTCGCCATGGAAAAACATGTAAGATAACAAGGTCAGGTTCTCTGGTATCGCCACCGAGCCTTGCGGCGGCAGCACATCGGGTCCCGCCACGTCAGCCGCGAACAGCTCCTGCGGGATCAGTGCAAAGCTCGCGATCACCGCGTCGCCGAGCCCGGTGGATTCGAGCAAAAACACCGCAATGTTGATCGCGATGATAGCGATGTTCACATAGGCAAAGCGGATCGTTTTCAGCGTATTATCGTCATGTAACGGAACGAACACGCCACACTCCCAACCAGCCAGTTTCTACCGGTTCTGCCCCGGCACCCACAGTACGTCGCTGCGGCCACGATCGTTGACGTAGCGCCCGGCGACGAACAGGAAGTCGGACAACCGGTTGATGTATCTGAGCGCCGCTTCACTCACCGGTTCGTTATGGCTGGCGGCAAGCTCCACCATTTCGCGCTCGGCGCGGCGGCATACCGTACGAGCGACGTGCAACGCCACTGCCGCCGGCGATCCTCCGGGCAGGATGAAGGATTTGAGCGGGTTTAACTCCGCATTCAATTCGTCGATCTCGGCCTCGAGGCGATCAACCTGAGACTGCGTTATGCGGAGCGGTTCGTAGGGCAGCTTCTCGCCGCGGTCCGGTACACACACGTCGGCGCCAAGGTCGAAAAGATCATTCTGGATGCGATTGAGCTTCTCGTCGAGCCAGTGATGGCCGCCTCCCAGTTCCAGGCGCGCCATGCCGATCTGGGCGTTGGTCTCATCGACTGTGCCATACGCGGCAACGCGCAGGGAGAACTTGGGTACCCGCTCGCCGGTGCCGAGACCCGTGGTGCCGTCGTCGCCGGTTTTGGTGTAAATCTTGTTGAGTTTGACCATGGTTCAGCGGTTACGCCTCATCCCTGGAACTTGTTGATAAGCACGAACGCCATGATCACCACAATCGCCACGAACTGAAGCACGACGCGCCAGCGCATAAGCTTCTGGCTGGTGTTGGGGCTGTCGCCTTTCAGCATGGACCGCAGCCCAAGCAGCAGCACCAGAAACACAACTCCGACCGCTATGGTCGTCATGTGGTACAAGAGTGTTTCCATTTGCGTTGAAACCTTAAATCCGGCATGGCGGAGACCAATTGCGGCCAACGATAGAGGGTCGGCTTGGTACGAGCAAACTTCATCTGTCGCTCTCAGGTGCGGCGAGATGACGATGATGGCGCATGCACGAGACCGGAAACGGTACATCGGATCGCGTCCACTAACGTAAACAGCCCGGTAATGTCCGATCCGGCACAGTGCGTCTTGCAGAATATTGCCCTAATTCTGACGCTCGGCTGCGGCGTATCTTTTCCGGCGCGTCATGGTTCGACGACAGAACCTGTTCGACGACAGAACCTGTTCGACGAAAGAGTGGTATGTGGCACCAGGCAGTCAGGACCCGGCGCACGATAATGTGGTGCTCGGCGTGGTGGCGAAGAGCCGGCCACGCCCTGCTGGCGTGCATCGTGCTCGGGGCCAGCGTCGCCCAGGCCCAGCAGCCTCCCGCAATCGGCAGCAAGGTTCCCCCGACCGCTGACGAAGTCCGAAAAGCCCTCGAAGCGCGTCGCATAGAACTGCAAACCACCGAAACAAAGGCGCGCACAATTGAAAAGGACGTCGCCGAACTGAACCTCGAACGCGAAAAGCTCAATGCGCGACTGCTGGAAACCGCAGCCGAGATTCAGAAAAGCGAGGCCAAGCTCACCAAGATCGAGGGCCGCATCGGAGAACTGGAAGCCCAGGAAAAGCTAGTGCGCGGCTCGCTCAGCCAGCGGCAAGGCCAGATCGCGCAGTTGCTCGCCGCCCTGCAGCGTATGGGGCGCAACCCGCCGCCTGTCATGATTACGCGACGCGAGGACGCACTGGGCATGGTGCGCAGCGCGATGCTGTTGTCGGCGGCGTTCCCGGGCATGCGGACGCAGGCACTCGCGCTGGCGCAGACCCTCGACAACCTCGAAACGGTGATGACAAGCATCCGCCAGGAGAACGAGAAGGAGAGGGCCGAGAATGCGAGGCTCAACGATATGCGCACTCGGCTCGCCGGACTGCTCGAGGAACGACGCCAGTCGGTCACGGCAAAGCAGGATGAACTCCAGAAGGTGCGCCAGGAGGCAGCGGAAATCTCCAAAAGCGCGGCCGACCTCGGCGAGTTGATCACGAGGCTCGACGAGGCCGTGACCCGTAACACGGCAGGGTTGCAAGCCTACCAGGAAGAGGCAAAACACCAGGTCGCCGCCGCGGAAGCCGGCGCTACCCCTTCTTCTAGTGCCTCTCCCGCCGGGCCCGGCGCGAATGAGACCGCGCCGCCCACAACCTCTCCGGCTAGCAAGCCGGCGGCGGCAACCGGACCTGAAGTGGCGGCCCTGTCGCCGCAGGCTGAGCTTGCCAAACCTGCTGTCGTCGAGCTGGCGCCGAGCCGGCTATCGTTGATGCCGGGCAGCGCCGGTCGAATCAAACCCGCAATTCCGTTCCAGCTTGCCAAGGCCAAGCTGCCACTTCCAGTGCAGGGACGGCGCGTTATATCTTTCGGAGAGAAAACCCAATACGGCAGCACGTCGAAGGGCATTGTTCTTGAAACCCGCGCAAACGCTCAGGTTGTCTCGCCGTGTGATGGGTGGGTGGTCTACGCCCGCGAATTCAGAAGTTACGGGCAACTCTTGATAATTAATGCCGGAGGCGGGTATCATGTTTTAGTCGCGGGAATGTCGCAGATCGATGTGCAACCTGGCCAGTTCATCCTCGCAGCCGAGCCGGTTGGCACCATGAGCGCTGTGCCCAAAGCGGAGCAAGACGGCTCTCAAACCACCGCGCCGGTCCTCTATGTGGAGTTCCACAAAGACGGCCAGCCGATCGATCCCGACCCTTGGTGGGTCGAAAGTCTCGAGAAGGTACAAGGATGATGCGCAAGAACGACCTGGCGTTTTGGACGCTGCTTATGATGATCGTGTTCGCGGGGGCGACGACTGTCGTCAGTGTCACGCGCTCGAATTCGGCGCCATCGCCCAACTCCGAACTTTACCGGCAACTCGATTTGTTCGGCGACGTGTTCGAACGCGTCCGATCCGACTACGTCGAGAAGCCTGACGATCAGATGCTGATCGAGTTGGCAATCAACGGCATGCTAGCAGCCCTCGACCCGCACTCATCATACATGTCGCCTAAAAGTTTCCGCGACATGCAGGTGCAGACGCGCGGCGAATTCGGCGGCCTAGGCATAGAAGTCACTATGGAGAACGGCGTGATCAAGGTGGTGTCGCCGATCGACGACACGCCCGCCGCCAAGGCCGGCATTCTCGCCAACGACCTTATCACCCACCTCGACAATGAACAGATCACCGGGCTGACGCTCGAGCAGGCTGTCGACAAAATGCGCGGTCCGGTCAACACGCCGATCACGCTAACGGTCGTCCGCAAGGGCAAGGACGATCCCTTCGACGTCAAGATCACCCGCGACGTGATACGCATCAACCCGGTCAAGGCGCGCGCCGAGGGCGACATCGCTTACATCAAGGTGTCGACGTTCAACGAGCAGACGCACGCGAATCTCGTCAAGGAAATGGGCGTGTTGAAAGCCCAGATCGGCGACAAGCTGCGCGGCTACATCATCGATCTGCGAAACAACCCTGGCGGCCTTCTGGATCAGGCCATCGCCGTCTCCGATGACTTCCTCGACAAGGGTGCCATCGTGTTCACGAAGGGCCGCAACAACGAGGAAACGCAACGCGCCAATGCCCGTCCCGGCGAGGCAAGCGACGGCAAGCCGGTCGTGGTACTGATCAACGGCGGCTCGGCCTCGGCGTCCGAGATCGTCGCCGGCGCCCTGCAGGATCAAAAGCGAGCCACCATTATCGGCACTCGCTCGTTCGGCAAGGGCTCTGTCCAGACGATCATACCGCTCGGGGCCAACGGCGCGATCCGATTGACGACGGCGCGCTACTATACCCCGTCCAACCGGTCGATCCAGGCCAAGGGCATCGATCCCGACATCGTCGTAGAGCAGGAACTGCCCGATGACCTCAAGGCGAAGCTCGCCGGCGAGAAGCCGCGTGGCGAGGCAAGCCTGAGAGGCCATCTGCGCAATCCCGGCAGCGCGGCGACCGAGCCGGCCAAGGACGCCAAGGAAGGCGAGGCTGCCACCGAACCGCCGAAAGAAGTAAAAGAAGAGAGCGGATCCTCGGCCTATGTTCCAAAGGAGCCGGAAAAGGATACGCAGCTCCAGTACGCTCTGAACTTCCTGCGCGGCACCGCGACCGAAGCGGCCATGGCCAAGAAGCCGACGCCGGATGCGAATGCTCCGGCCGCCACGCCCACGGAGCCAGAGAAGAGCGGTACGCCGAACTAATCGGATTCCGATGCCAGACGCGATTGACAAGGGCGCCTCACCAGGCGCCCTTCGTCTTTTTCAGGAAGCCTTGAGACGAACACGGAGAGTTCCCCCATGCAAGACAACAAGCTGACGCCGAACCAGGCGGCTCTGCCCTATCGCCCGTGCGTGGGACTTATGGTCATCAACCGCTCAGGGCTCGTCTGGGCTGGCCGACGCGCCGACAGCCCGCGCGACGCCGAGGGGCGCGGCGACTGGTGGCAAATGCCGCAAGGGGGCATCGACGAAAACGAGGATCCTCGCACCGCCGCCGTGCGCGAGCTTTATGAAGAGACGGCGATGCGGTCGGTCGAGATCATCGGCGAGACCCCAGACTGGGCTCTTTACGATCTCCCGGCCGAGCTTATCGGCAAGGCGTGGGGCGGACGCTATCGCGGGCAGAAACAGAAGTGGTTCGCCATGCGTTTCCTGGGGCACGACAGCGAGATCAGCATCGATCCGCAGTCCGGCCACGAACGCGAATTCGAAGCCTGGCAATGGATGCCGGCCGTGATGTTGCCGAACGTGATCGTGCCATTCAAACGGGCCGTCTACGAAACGGTTCTGGCGGAACTCGGAACGCTGGCGAAGCCGTTCTAGAGTTGCTTAGCTAGAAGCTCGCGGCCGCTTGAGCATTGAATGGGCTAGCCCTGCCCATAATGAAGTCATGCACAAATAACTCTGCGGGCTTATTATTTGTGGATGATTCGAATTCGTGCGGATCATCCGGTGCCAGTTCTGCCATCGACAAAAAGCCAATGAAGCCTTTGGAGAAGATTGCCGAAGTTAAGCCACTCCGCCTGCCGTACCGGGCGGGTGTCGGCATCATGCTGATTAACTCCCAAGGCCTTGTGTGGACGGGACGGCGCCTACCGAAGTGGGCGAGCAATTCGCGCGCCTTCATCTGGCAGATGCCGCAAGGGGGCATCAACAAGAACGAGAACCCGCTTGTGGCGGCATATCGCGAACTCCGCGAGGAAACCTCGGTCCAGAGCGTCGAACTGCTGGCCGAACACCCAGGTTGGTTGTCGTACGATTTGCCCGAGGAGCTTCTTGGAATTGCGCTCAAGGGGCGCTATCGCGGCCAGAAGCAGCGATGGTATGCGATGCGATTTCTCGGCGACGATTCGGAAATCGATCTTGGTTCCGCGCTCGGAGGAAAAAGGGAATTCGATCGCTGGCGCTGGCGCCATATCGATGAATTGCCCGAGCGGGTCGTCGACTTCAAACGCCCGATGTACCTGAAGATCGTGACGGCCTTCAAGGATTACGCGCGGCCTGAGTAGCAACCGGAAGCGGTGCTCTACCTTACCTTGGCGGCCACGCCAGAGCACAGCGCCTATCAGGCAGCCTTGCTCGTGAAGCCCTTCAACTGATCGATTACCGTCTGCGCGAAGTGGCGCGCATTGTCGTCCTTGGCTTCGGCAAGTTCGGCTTCGGCAAGTTCGACTTCGTGGCTGATGCGCGAACCGGTGAGGTCGGCGACATCGATCGCCTTCTGAGCCAGAACCGTGACGCGTTCCGGACCGATCTCGGTAAAACCGCCCTTGATGAAGAAGCGCGTCTTCGCGCCGGCCAGCTCGACGTCGAGTAAGCCCGGCCGCAGCGTGGATATGACCGGCGCGTGCCCGGCGAACACGGTCATGTCGCCGTCCGTGCCCTGCAGAACCACCTGCTCGGCATCACCCGAAACGAGAAGTTTCTCGGGGCTGACCAGCTCGAACTTGAAGGTGCTCGCCATGACGTCGTGTCCTCAGGTCTAACGCTCTCAGGCCTTGCGCGATGTACTGCGGGTAGTCCCGCGTCCGTCGCACAGGTCAGTTCATATCGTCGCCGGTGCCGCTCTTGCCGCGGACCTCTTCCGCCGTCTGCAGCTTCGCTCCGCAGAACGGACAGAAGAAAAGCGGGTGGTCGACCATTCCGGGCTCCTCGTCCTCGAGCTCGACGAGCCCGACCGACATATAGAGCACGTTGTCGTCGCCGACCGTGATCAGCGGCTCGAACTCCTCTCCGCTCATCACCTCTTTCAACTCACCGCAGCACGAACCGAATTGCTCGCCGCCTGCCGCCATCAACAACCCCCCGTTACAATAGCTCCGCCCGCGAGGCTCAGCACCGATCACGCCGCTTCAGCGAGTTGCTCGGCCTTTGCTATCGCTTCCTCGATGGAGCCGACCATGTAGAAAGCGGGCTCCGGCAGGTGATCGTAGTCACCTTCGCAAAGGCCCTTGAAGCCCTTGATCGTGTCCGCAAGCGACACGAGCTTGCCCGGTGAACCGGTGAAGACTTCAGCGACGTGGAACGGCTGCGACATGAACCGCTCGATCTTGCGGGCGCGCGCCACGGTCATCTTGTCCTCTTCGGACAGTTCGTCCATACCGAGAATGGCGATGATGTCCTGCAGCGACTTGTACTTCTGCAGGATCGCCTGGACGCGGCGGGCGACCTGATAGTGCTCCTCGCCGACGATGCGCGGATCAAGCATGCGCGACGTCGAGTCGAGTGGGTCGACGGCCGGATAGATTCCTTTTTCGGCGATCGAGCGCGACAGAACGGTGGTCGCGTCCAAGTGGGCGAACGACGTTGCGGGAGCGGGGTCGGTCAAGTCGTCGGCCGGCACGTAGATCGCCTGCACCGAGGTAATCGAGCCCTTCTGGGTGGTGGTGATGCGCTCCTGCAGGGCACCCATATCGGTCGCGAGCGTCGGCTGATAACCGACCGCCGAAGGAATACGGCCGAGAAGCGCCGACACCTCCGAACCCGCCTGGGTGAAGCGGAAGATGTTGTCGATGAAGAACAGCACGTCCTGGCCCTGGTCGCGGAAGTGCTCGGCAACGGTCAATCCCGACAGGGCGACGCGCATGCGGGCCCCAGGCGGCTCGTTCATCTGACCATACACCAGGGCGCACTTGGAGCCCTTGGTCGATCCGTTGTTTTTCTTAGGATCGAGGTTAACGTTCAATTCGATCATCTCGTGATAGAGGTCGTTGCCCTCGCGTGTCCGTTCGCCGACACCAGCAAACACAGAATAGCCACCGTGCGCCTTGGCGACATTGTTGATCAGTTCCATGATGAGAACCGTCTTGCCGACGCCGGCGCCGCCGAACAATCCGATCTTGCCGCCCTTTGCGTAGGGCGCGAGCAGGTCGACGACCTTGATACCGGTAACGAGGATCTGTGCTTCGGCGGCCTGGTCAGCGAAGGTCGGCGAAGGCTGATGGATGGCGCGCGTGGCATTGGTCTTGATCGGGCCGGCTTCGTCCACCGGTTCGCCGATTACGTTCATGATGCGGCCGAGCGTCTCGTCACCCACTGGCACCGAGATGGGAGAACCCAGATCCGTGACGTCCTGGCCGCGCACGAGTCCTTCCGTCGAATCCATCGCGATGGTGCGGACCGTGTTCTCGCCCAGATGCTGAGCGACCTCGAGCACGAGACGATTGCCGTGGTTCATCGTTTCGAGCGCGTTCAGGATTGCCGGAAGGTGCGAGCCGAACTGCACGTCGACGACGGCACCGTTCACCTGACGAAATCTTGCCAAACTTATTAGACATTGCCCGTTCCTCGTTCGCGTAATGGATCAGAGCGCTTCCGCGCCCGAGATGATCTCGATGAGTTCCTTGGTGATGTTCGCCTGGCGCTGACGATTGTACTTGATGGTCAGCTTGTTGATCATGTCGCCGGCGTTGCGCGTCGCGCTGTCCATCGCGGACATGCGGGCGCCCTGTTCGGATGCCGCATTCTCCAGAAGGCCACGGAAGATCTGCGTTGAGATGTTTCGATTGAGCAGATAGTCGAGGATGGCCTCCTCGCCCGGCTCGTATTCGTAGATTGACTCGGCGCCGCCCTTGTCATCGACGTCCTTGGCTTCGGGGAGCTTTGCCGGGATGATCTGCAGCGCGGTCGGCTTCTGCGCGATCACCGACTTGAATTCGGCGAAGTAGATGGTGGCGACGTCGAAGTCGCCCGCCTCGTACATCGCGAGTAGCTTCTTGGCGATGCTTTCGGCGTTGTCATATCCGACGTTGCGGACGCCCTTCAGCTCGATGCGTTCGATAATATTCTTGCCGAGGTCGCGGCGAAGGTTGTCGGCGCCCTTGCGGCCAACAGTCATTATCTTGACGGTCTTGCCGGCGAGGATCAGCCGGTTGGCATCGGCACGGGCCAGCTTCGAGATGTTGGAATTGAAGCCGCCGCACAGGCCACGCTCCGCAGTCATGACAACGAGCAGATGGATCTGTTCCTTGCCGTTTCCGACCAGCAGCGGGCTCGCATTATCGCGCACGGCGCGCTTATTGACGTTGCCAAGGATGGCGTCCATACGCTCGGCATAGGGACGGGCAGCCGTAGCGGCGTCCTGCGCACGGCGTAGCTTCGCAGCCGCCACCATCTGCATGGCCTTGGTGATTTTGCGCGTCGCCTTGACCGAGGCGATGCGGTTTCGAAGATCCTTTAAGCTCGGCATGTCGGCCTTGCTTCCCTCATTCGCGCCAGTGGCGCTGGTTCAGTCTATCGCGATGGCCGGCGAGGCTGGCCAGTCGCCTCAATCAAGCCGTGAAGGACTTCAGGAACTTGTCGAGGAAGGCGACGAGCTTCTTTTCCGTTTCGCCCGACAAGGCCTTCTCGGTCTGCACCGACGAAAGGATCGACTTTTCATCCCGCAGTGCGCTGAGCAGGTTCTGTTCGAACTTGCCGACGGCCGAAACGGGAAGCGGATCGAGATAGCCGCGCGTGCCGGCAAAGATCACCGCGACCTGCTCTTCCATCTTCAGTGGCGAGAACTGCGGCTGCTTCAGCAGTTCCGTCAGACGCCCGCCGCGCGCCAGAAGCTTCTGCGTGGCCGCATCGAGATCGGAGCCGAACTGGGCAAACGCCGCCATTTCGCGGTACTGGGCAAGCTCACCCTTGATCTTGCCGGCGACCTGCTTCATCGCCTTGGTCTGCGCCGACGAGCCGACGCGCGACACCGACAGACCGACGTTCACGGCAGGGCGGATGCCCTGATAGAATAGTTCGGTCTCGAGGAAGATCTGGCCGTCGGTGATCGAAATCACGTTCGTGGGAATGTAGGCTGAGACGTCGTTGGCCTGTGTCTCGATGACCGGCAGCGCCGTCAGCGAACCCTTGCCGGCGGCATCGCCAAGCTTGGCGGCGCGCTCAAGCAGACGAGAGTGAAGATAGAACACATCGCCGGGATAGGCTTCGCGGCCCGGCGGGCGGCGCAGAAGAAGGGACATCTGGCGGTAAGCGACGGCCTGCTTGGACAAGTCGTCGTATGCAATCACGGCATGCATGCCGTTGTCGCGGAAGAACTCGCCCATGGTGCAGCCGGTGAACGGCGCAAGGTACTGCATGGGTGCGGGATCGGACGCCGTCGCGGCGACGACGATCGAATACTCCAGCGCGCCGCGCTCTTCGAGGATCTTGACGAACTGGGCGACGGTTGAGCGCTTCTGGCCCACGGCGACGTAGACGCAATAGAGCTTGGCGCCCTCGTCCGTGCCGGCGTTGATTGGCTTCTGGTTGAGGAAGGTATCGAGAATGACCGCCGTCTTGCCGGTCTGGCGGTCGCCGATAACAAGTTCGCGCTGGCCACGGCCGATCGGGATCAGGGCGTCGATGGCCTTGAGGCCGGTCGCCATCGGCTCGTGCACGGACTTGCGCGGCAGGATGCCCGGTGCCTTGACGTCGACGCGCATACGCTTTTCGGACTTGATCGGACCCTTGCCGTCGATCGGATTGCCGAGGCCATCGACGACGCGGCCGAGCAGGCCCTTGC
Organism: uncultured Alphaproteobacteria bacterium; assembly: GCA_963750715.1. GTDB lineage: Bacteria > Pseudomonadota > Alphaproteobacteria > Rhizobiales > Hyphomicrobiaceae > JAGVSR01. Next base: position 314,576 of record CAVVRP010000008.1, read on the forward strand.
CGACCGGCACTTCGACGATCGCGCCGGTGCGCTTCACGGTATCGCCTTCCTTGATGCCGCGGTCGTCACCGAAGATAACGACGCCGACGTTGTCGGCTTCGAGGTTCAGCGCCATGCCGCGAATGCCGCCGGGGAACTCGACCATTTCGCCGGCCTGGACGTTATCGAGGCCATAGACGCGTGCGATACCGTCACCGACCGATAGCACCTGACCAATCTCGGAGACCTGCGCCTCCTTGCCGAAATTCTTGATCTGCTCCTTGAGGATCGAGGAGATCTCTGCGGCCCGGATTTCCATTACTGTCCTCTTGTCTCTCGTTCGATTTGCGTTTCGGTCTGGAAGCGTGCTGTGGAAGGCGCGGGCGCCGCTTCGGCTCGTGGGTATTGAAAAGCCCGGCGCCGCAGTCATGCGAGCTGGGCCTGTTTCAATGTTTTAGGAGGTACCCCGGAGGGTTACCTTGAGATTGGTGAGCTTGGTCTTCAGCGAGTTATCGACCATGCGGCTGCCGATCTTGACGACCAGGCCGCCGAGGATCGAGGGATCGACCCGGGTCGCGAGCGACACGTCCTTGCCGACGCAAGCTTTGAGCGTGTCCTTCAGCTGGACGACGTGGGCATCGCTCAAAGCGACCGCCGATATGACTTCGGCGGTGACTTCACCACGAGCCTTGGCGGCCAGCGAACGATAGGCCCGCACCATGTCGGGCGCAGAGAACAGACGCCGGTTGCGAGCGATCACCTTGAAGAAGTTCAGGGTGGTCGCGCCGACCCTGGATTTTTCCAGCACCGCGGCAATCGCCTTGCCCTGATCTTCGGAGGGAATGACCGGGCTGCGGACCAGACGTCTCAGGTCTTCGCTTTCGTCGTATATCTTCTGGAAGGTATCGAGATCTTTCTCCACTTGCGCGACTTGGCCGCCTTCGCTCGCCAGATCGAACAGTGCCGACGCGTAGCGCCCCGCTACGCTCGCCATGATGGGTTCGTTTGTTGCCACGTCAAACGCTCTCGCGCTCAGAGGGATAGGAGCAGTTCGCCGCTAGAGCCTGCCCCGTTTCCGATGGATAATGTGCAATGCGAAGAAGTGCGGCGACCAATTCGATCGCTGCCGCCCCCTGCGTAAAAGTTGCGTTCCTCTAACACGCTCCTCCGTGGCCTTCAACCAGTCCCTGTCAGGCCGGAATGACGCATCACCGCTCGGAGTGATCCGGAGGCGCTATTGGGTTCGGCAAAATCCGGAAATACCTTGCCCGAAGGCAATTCCGGCGTTTTTATGCTAATCGGAACGGCGGCAAACGGCATTGCCCCACAAATCGACCCGCCGGAACCTCACCATGCGAACCAAGAACCGCCAATGTACCGATCATCGGACTTGGAGCCGTGTCGCCGGACGCAGTTACCGGATTGCAGCGGCGGCGGCGGGACTGTGCAGTGTCTGGCTTACGGCGGCGCCGGCCGCATATGCCAGCGAGTGCATGATCGAGGATATGACGCATTACGGCTCGACGGTGCTGTTTGAACAGTGCGACGGCGGCATTACGATTTCCTATGCCAAACCGCGCAAGGCGATTGCGACCGAGGGCGCCAAGACGGGCTCGCTTTTGTTTCGCGGCAAGGTGGGCGCAGGCGGGGCCATTACCGGTACCGCGACGACGTTCAAGGCCGGGTGCCCGGATGAAGTGTTTCCCGTCAGCGGAACCGTTAGCTTGAAGAGGGGCTCTGTGCGGTCGCTTGTCGTTTCCGGCAGTGCGCCAGTGCGCAATGCAAGCTGCGCCGTAATTAGCAGGAAGACTGTAAAACTTATTTTCGAGCGGTAGAAGGTCCTACTCGCGTCACAAAAAACTATACGGATCGACGTCGACGCTGAGGCGCAAGTCGCCCTTCGCGTCGGGCAGTGCAGCAAGCCATTCGCGCAAGTAGGCTTGAATATCCGCATCTCGCGGCGCCTTGACGAGCAGCCGCCAGCGATGCCGCCCGCGCACGACGAAGATCGGCGCTTCGGCCGGACCCAGCACCTCGATGCGCTCGGCGGCCGGTGCCCGGCGGGCTGCCTCGCGCGCGAAGCGTTCTGCAACCTCCCTCTCCCGCGCCGAGATCACGAGCGCCGCGAGACGGCCGAAAGGCGGCAGCATGCCCCGCTGCCGCATGACGATCTCGCGCTCCAGAAATTCCTCGCGGTTACCCGAGATGATCGCCTGCATCACGGGATGTTCGGGCATGTGCGTCTGAACGAAGCCGCGCCCCTGGGCGAAGGTGCGCCCTGCGCGTCCCGTCACCTGATGTAGCAGCTGAAAGGTGCGCTCGCCCGCGCGTGGGTCCGCGCCCATGGAAAGGCCGAGATCGCCGTCGACAATGCCGACGGTTGCGAGATGGGGAAAGTGATGCCCCTTGGCCACCATCTGCGTGCCGATGATGATGTGCGTGTCGCCGCGCTCGATGGTTTCGATCATCTCGCGCATCTCGGTCAGGCTGGGAATGAGATCCGACGACAACAGCGCGACTTTCGCCTCGGGGAACCGCTCCATCACTTCCTCCGCGACGCGCTCGACTCCGGGACCGCAGGCGACGAGGCTGTCGGATTCGCCGCACTTCGGGCAGTGCTCGGGGAACGGCAGCGAGAAGCCGCAGTGGTGACAGTTGAGCCGTTTGCGGAAGCGGTGCTCCACGAGCCAGGCGGTACACTGCGGGCACTCGAAGCGATGGCCGCAGGCCCGGCACAGCGTCAGCGGCGCGTAGCCTCTCCTGTTCAGGAACAAGAGTGACTGCTGCCCCTTCGCCATCGTCATTGCGAGCGCATCGGCGAGCACGGGTGACAGCCACTTGCCCTTGTCGGGCGGGGCGGTGCGGAGGTCGATCGCCGTTATCTCGGGCAATTCCATGCCGGAGTATCGGCCGGGCAGGACAACGTGGCGATAGCGACTCGTGCGGGCGTTGACGTGACTTTCAATCGAGGGCGTGGCCGACGCGAGAATGACCGGAAACGTGCCTAGGCTTCCGCGCACCACGGCCATGTCGCGACCCTGATAGTGCACGCGGTCGTCCTGCTTGAACCCGGGATCGTGCTCCTCGTCGACGACGATCAGGCCAAGATCCGAGAACGGCAGGAACAGCGCCGAGCGGGCGCCAACGACGACGCGCGCGTCTCCCAACGCCGCGGCCTTCCAGATTCGCCCGCGCTCAGGCGGCGACAGGGCCGAATGCCATTCCACTGGCATGCAACCGAAGCGGCCTTCGAAGCGACTCATGAACTGGCTGGTCAGAGCGATTTCGGGCAGCAGGATCAGCGCCTGCTGGCCCTTCGCGAGTGTCCGCGCGACGGCCTCGAAATACACTTGCGTCTTGCCCGATCCGGTGACGCCGTCGAGCAGGCTGACAGAGAACTTCGCGCCATCGACACCCGAAACGAGCGCCGCGACAGCCTCGCTCTGGGCTTGCGTGAACTCCGTGACGCGATGCAAGGGATCGGGGCGGGCACAGCGCCGATCTGGGATTGCGACCTCGACCAGAACGCCTGACGCGACCAGCCCGTCGACCACGCCAGTGGTGCAGCCCGCTTCTGCTGCAAGCGCCGACTTGGCGCGGATCAGGCCGTCCGCCGCGATGCCGAGCGCCCGCGATCGGGCCGGCGTCATGCGGGGCGGTTCCGAGGCCCCCTCCACCAGGCGCACTCCGCTGCGCGGCCGCGCCGGTTCGAATGCGGCGGGAGCGCTCATCATCATGCGCACCACCATGCCGAGCGGGGCTAGGGTGTATTTAGCGATCCATTCGGCGAAGCGAAGCGAGGCAATTGGCAACGGCGGCACGTCGAGCACGCTCGACACGGCCTTCATCTTTCTTGGATCGATCGGTTTGGAAGGCTCTCCGGCGGGCCCGTCCCAGACGATACCGATCCGCGATTGGGCCCCGAACGGCACAAGTACGAACGACCCCGGCATCGCCGTGAGGTCGGCCGGCATGACGTAGTCGTACGTCTGGTCAAGCGCGACCGGGAGAAGCACCGGCACGCGCTTGCGGGCATCGTCGCCGTTAGCCAGCGGATCGAGCAGGCTTGCCAGATGATCCCGCACGGATTGAAACCTTGCTATTGAAAGTGCGAACGCGCTGCCAGACTAAGGACGTTTCCGTGGCAGACCGAGGGCATCGTCGAACGTATCCATCGCGACAGGCCCCTTGTGGGAAGGGGCCGAACGGCGGTAATCCCCAACTGCCGCATGCTGCCTGCCCCCGGCCCATATACAATCCTGTTCGTGAAAAATGAGAAATCGGAGCCTCGAGAGATGAAGTTTTTCGTCGACACAGCGGACGTGGCCGAAATCGAGGAGCTCGCGGCTACCGGCCTGCTCGACGGCGTCACCACCAATCCATCGCTCATCGCCAAGGCCGGTCGCGACTTCAAGCAGATCGTCGCGGAGATCTGCGCGGTCGTGCCGGGGCCCGTTTCGGCAGAAGTTGCCGCGACCGACTATGCGGGCATAATGAGGGAGGCCCAGGTGCTTCGGAAGATCGCGAAGAACGTCACCATCAAAGTGCCTCTCACCATGGATGGATTGAAGGCGTGCAAAGCGCTGACGTCCGAGGGAACGCTGGTCAACGTCACGCTATGTTTTTCCGCCAACCAGGCTCTTCTCGCGGCAAAAGCCGGCGCCACGTTCGTATCGCCGTTCATAGGCCGTCTCGACGACATCGGTCTCAACGGCATGGACCTGATCCGAGAGATCCGCACAATCTATGACAACTACCAGGATCTCTCGACGGATATTCTTGCAGCATCGATCCGGACGGTCAATCACGTCAAGGAAGCGGCCATGATAGGCGCCGATGTGGCAACGGTTCCGCCATCGATCCTCAAGGCGCTCGTCAAGCATCCGCTGACCGACTTCGGCCTCGCGACCTTCATTTCCGACTGGAAGAAGACCGGCCAGTCGATACTTTGAGTACGCTGAAGGCTCTGGGCCTGTGTCGAGGTGCCGCTGCCTGCCGGCGAGGTTCCGACATCTTGAGGCGCTATGGCAGAGCGATGTTGTGCGACATTGTCGCAAACTTCGGCTGACGCTGCTACCGCGACGGATTTTCCATGGACTGGGACAAACTTAGAATTTTCCACGCTGCGGCGGCTGCCGGTAGCTTCACGCATGCCGGCGACGCCTTGCATATGAGCCAGTCGGCCGTATCGCGACAGGTATCGTCGCTCGAAAAAGACCTCAAGGTTTCCCTGTTCCATCGCCACGCGCGCGGTCTGGTGATGACCGAACAAGGCGAGTTGCTGTATCGCACGGTCGCTGAAGTGATGAACAAGCTTCAGACGGCGGAAACGCTTCTCAGTGACGCGGCAACCAAGCCTTCCGGCGACCTCAGGATCGCAGCGCCCGTGGGGCTCGGAACGGTCTGGGTGTCTCAGCGCATCAGCGAGTTCATGGACCTATACCCCGAGATCCGGGTCGACCTGATATTGGATGACGGCCAGATCGACATCGCAATGCGAGCGGCCGACGTGGCGATTTGGACGCGGGAGCCCGACCAGACGGATCTAATCCGAAGGCCGCTTTTTACCTCGAAGGTGCGGGCTTTCGCGTCGACGCAGTACACGCGCCGGTTCGGCACGCCCCAATCCCTGAGCGATCTGGATCGCGGCCACCGAATCGTCTCCTACAGCGGCCAACCTAGCTTACATCTGCCAGCGATCCGTTGGCTCGAATCGGCTGGACGCGACGGCAAAGAGCCCCGAACGCCCAGTTTTCGGGCAAACAGCGTCGTTGCAATAAAGTATGCCATTCTATCCGGCGTCGGCATCGGCATGATCCCCGACTATCTGACCGAGGATGAGACGGATCTGGTTCACGTCCTGACCAAATCAGACGTGGAGAAACCGTCGATGCCAATTCTTTTCGTTTACCCCGAAGAGTTGAAATCCTCAAAAAAAGTTCAGGTTCTCCGCGATTTCCTCGTTTCCAAGGCTCGACAGCTACAGTATTAGATCTTCACGCGGTTTCACGGCGCCGTGATCCTTTGTGATCCGGATACGGCGAGGCCCGTAGACATCCCTAATCTGAATCGATGGCTGAACGGCTGTTTGCCACCGCCGGCTGGACGTCGACATCGGATTAGGATGGAACCTTCAGAAGCCGGGCCTCGTGCCCGGCTTTTTTTTGCAGTGCGGTTTTTGCGCCCGAAGCAAATTTGCGGCCCGCGCAGCAAATCGCTATTTAAGGGCCAACCAGCATCCTCAAACCGACGTTTGGAACCCATGTCCAAGACGCTCTACGACAAGATTTTCGACGACCATATCGTGGACCAGCAGCCGGACGGCACGTGCCTGCTCTACATCGACCGTCACCTCGTGCACGAGGTGACGAGCCCGCAGGCCTTCGAAGGCCTGCGCTTGATGGGACGCAAGGTGCGCGCTCCGGAAAAGACGCTGGCGGTCGTCGACCATAACGTGCCGACGACCGACCGCTCCAAGGGCATCGATGATGAGGAAAGCCGCATACAAGTCGAAACCTTGGCGAAGAACGCAAAGGACTTCGGCGTCGAGTACTTCAATGAACTCGATAAGCGCCAGGGCATCGTCCACGTCGTCGGCCCCGAGCAAGGCTTCACGCTACCCGGCACCACGATCGTGTGCGGCGATAGCCATACCTCGACGCACGGCGCGTTCGGCGCACTGGCTCACGGCATCGGCACGTCTGAAGTCGAGCACGTCCTTGCGACGCAGACACTTATTCAGAAGAAGGCCAAGAACATGCGTGTCGTCGTCGACGGCACGAGTCCGAATGGCGTCGGAGCGAAGGACATCATCCTCGCCATCATCGGAGAAATCGGCACGGCCGGAGGCACAGGCTCAGTCATCGAGTACGCGGGCGAGGCTATCCTCGCACTGTCAATGGAAGGCCGCATGACAGTCTGCAACATGTCGATCGAAGGCGGCGCGCGCGCTGGCATGATCGCCCCCGACGAGAAGACGTATGCCTTCATCAAGGGCCGCCCAAAGGCACCGAAGGGCGCTGCCTGGGACATGGCGATGAAGTACTGGGAAACCCTGCACACGGACGAAGGCGCCCACTTCGACCGCGTCGTCCATCTGGACGCCGCCAAACTGCCGCCGATCGTGTCGTGGGGAACCTCGCCCGAGGACGTCGTGTCGATAGCCGGAGCCGTTCCCGATCCGGCCGCGATCGACAATGAGAACAAGCGCGCTTCGATGATCCGCGCTCTCGACTACATGGGCCTCACGCCCGGCACGAAGATGACCGACATCCCGCTCGACGTCGTCTGGATCGGCTCGTGCACCAACGGCCGCATCGAAGATCTCCGGGCCGTGGCGAAAATGGTCGAAGGAAAGACGATCTCTTCACGCCTCGACTACGCGATGATCGTGCCGGGTTCGGGTTTGGTAAAGCAGCAGGCGGAGGCCGAAGGTCTCGACACGATCTTCAAGGCCGCAGGATTCCAGTGGCGCGAGCCCGGCTGCTCGATGTGCCTTGGCATGAACCCGGACCAGTTGAAGCCAGGTCAGCGCTGCGCATCCACGTCGAACCGCAACTTCGAAGGCCGACAGGGCTATCGCGGCCGCACGCACCTCGTCTCGCCGATCATGGCGGCAGTAGCGGCGATCGAAGGTCATTTTGTGGACGTGAGGACCTGGCAGGCGTGAGCAGGAGCCGCAGACCTCTCAGCTCATCTCGAACTGCTCGAGCTCGATCTTCATGGCGGCCATGACCGGCGTCAATCGCGCACGTAGTGCGGCGATCTCGTCGGAACGAATGTGCAGGAAGGGATTGCGCCGGCCCCGCTTGGCGCCCGCGTCACCTATTTCGCGCGCGAACAGAACGACGGGTACGTCTCCCAGCGGGTGGAGCCGTGGCTCCGAGATCGCGTTGAAGGCGCATACATATTCGTAGAACTTGCGCCATTTCATCTGTGCAGTGACGAATGCGACGTCGGCGCTTGCCGCCATCGCAGCTAGGATCGCGGTCCGCACGAGCACCGCATAGAGTGTGGTCCGGAACGAGTTGTTGGAAATGTCGGGATCGATCGCGAGCCGCGAGCACTCGACGAGAAGACCGTTTGACTTGGCCCTGATCGCGCGCGCTTCGGGATAGGTCCCTTCGGACGGCAGCGATCCTGTCTCACTGCCCCCTCCAGCGAACGATAGACGGCAGGTTCCCGCGCAGGTGCCATCAGCGTAGACGCCGATCAGAAGCGTTGACGGCTGGTCATCGAAACAGTCCGAGTAAGTCCTGTCTGGATTTTCGCCGATCAAGCCAGCCTTCCGATAGGCGCGATAGCGCAGCGAAAACAGATCGTCACGCGCCTCGTCAAATGTGAAAAGCCTGATCGAAACATTGGCTTGGGTGCCGGCATCCGACCGAACGGCCTGGAGCGTAAGGCCCGGGGAAAAAGGGATAGCAACGATCAATGTATCACCTGGCTAGATTCGCCGGACCCCGGTAGACACCGCTTAGCGCGAACTCCGGCAGCCATCAACCGGAATGGCCGGTCTGCCTGGGGTTATGGTTAGCCGCATGGTCCTCGCGCATCCGCGCCACCAGCTTTTCCGGACAGATCGGGCGGTAGCTTGCTCATTCCGGTCATGGCGGCAGGTGGCAGAAAAGTACTGTGGGACGGTGAAAACTCATCGACAGGCAACGCTAGTCGCTTTCCCGTTCTGCCTGCGGCCTATCCAAATCACCCCAAACTGCCTATGTCTCGCAGCCCAACTCTGCGGCGACAGCAGGATCATGAAAATGCCGGAAGGTGCGGACTGGAAAAGCGTTACAGCGCCGACGCTGGCCGACTTCGAGGTTCTCGCCTCGGCAGCTTGGGACCGGCTGCCAGCTGAATTTCGCCAGATGTGCGGCGATCTGGTCATCCGCGTCGAAGACTTCGCCATCGACGAAGTTCTTGAGGAACTAGAGATCGACAGCTCCTTCGACCTGATGGGACTTTACCAGGGGTCGAGCCTCGACAAAAAAAGCGTCAGCGACGTGCCGCGGGAACCTGACATGGTTTTCCTGTATAGACGTGCCATCCTCGATTATTGGGCGGATGAGGAGGAGACTCTTGGGGACATCATCACCCACGTTCTCGTTCACGAGATCGGTCATCATTTCGGCTTTTCCGATGCCGATATGGAGGATATCGAGGCGGAGGCGACCTCTTGAATGGCTCACCAAGCAGTCAAGCCTTTCCGGGCAACCCCTGGTCGTTGCGCCTTTGCAGGCTGAGCAATGGATGGGATAATATCCAAATGTATTTTCTCCTATACAACACGAAGTCTGGAGTCCGGGTTTAAGCATGTCTTTAGCCAGATGGTTTGCCGCGCCGATCGCAGCGCTTGTTCTGGGTTCGGTCTCGGTCAGCACTGTGCTGGCGGACGATCCGCCGACGATTGATGAATATATGGGCCATGTCGGCGGTGATGCCCAACGCCTCGCGCCAGGAGAACTCAAGCTCGACGGCAGGAAGCAGCTGTGTGGCCAGCGTCCAACCGTGATCGATAACCAGCTCGACGATTACGGCGCGGCCTATCCGGGCTTCCTGATCCTGAACCCGAAACTGCTCGATCGCGTATCGACGCCCGTCAAACTCTGGATCTATGCGCACGAGTGCGGCCATCAGTTTCGCGGACCCGACGAGGAAACGGCGGATTGTTTCGCTGTTCAGCGCGGCCGGCGCCAGGGGTGGCTAGACGAAGCGGGGCTCGAGGAAATCTGCAAGTTCATCTCCCCGGCCAAAGGTGACGGGATGCACTTCTCGGGTTCGCATCGCTGCGCCTACATGCGGCAGTGCTACGCCGACCCGAGCATACGCTGACGGCCTGACGCCAACTTATCCCCTGGCTCCGGCCTGACCTACGCTTCCGACACCCGGCAATGCATCTTTCCGACTATTCGAAGCGTCTGCTCTCGCTGGCGGAGATCATCAACCGTTGGTCGATCGCTATCCGGACTGTATGCGGCGCACCGCGAGCGGAAGGCGCGATACGCCCACGACGTTGCCGCAACCCTCAGGCGGGCGGTGCAGGCGCTCGCCATCCTGCAGGCCAGCGGTGGTGACTTGATTGCGCAGCGGGGACGCGAGGCGCGAGTTCGGCCGCGTCGCCGGCTACATTGAGACAATTGTCGTCGCTCTTCAACACCACCTTGACGGACGAAAGCTTGCTGGCGTTAAAAGGCGTCTCGAACAACTGGGGCCGGTGCGGCTGGACGCTGCCGCCGCGCCGTCAGATCAAGCCTACATCGACCGCCTGGTCACGGCACAGGGCTACTTCCGCGCCTTGGCGGACAGCCTTAGGGCCTGGCACTGGGTACCCGCTGGAGAGCACATGCAGAAATTCACAAAGTTAACCGGTGTCGCCGCGCCGCTGCCGCTGCGCAACATCGACACGGACATGATCATCCCGAAGCAATTCCTCAAAACGATCAAGCGCACGGGGCTTGGTAAGTCGCTGTTCTACGAAATGCGCTATGATCCGGCGACGGGTAAGGAAAATCCCGATTTCATGCTCAACAAGATCGCCTATCGCAAGGCGGCGATCATAGTCACGGGCGAGAACTTCGGCTGCGGCTCCTCTCGCGAACATGCGCCGTGGGCTCTTTTGGATTTCGGCATTCGCTGCGTTGTCGCGCCGGACTTTGCCGACATCTTCTACAACAACTGCTTCCAGAACGGCATTCTGCCGATCAAATTGCCTCAGTCGGATGTCGACAAACTGATGGACGACGCGCAGCGCGGCTCGAACGCGACGATCACGATCGACCTGGAAGCGCAGGAAATCCGGGGACCCGATGGCGGCGTGATCAAGTTCGACATCGATCCGTTCCGCAAACACTGCTTGTTGAATGGCCTCGATGCCGTCGGCCAGACGATGCAGAAGGAGGAGGCGATCACGAGTTACGAAAAAACCGCCAGCACGTCTCGGCCGTGGCTTTAGAGATCTGAGCGAGAAAATGAAATGGCGGACGGTGACCTCACTGTCCGCCGATTTTCAATCGCCGCGATCAAACCGATAGAGAAACCCTTAGAGCTTGCAGATCGTGGCCTGGCCGCGGCACGTCCAGCCGAACGAACCGCCCTGCGAGCAGCGGTACGTACGCGGGCCGAATGAATAGCCCGGCGTCGAACCGTTCGCCATCCAGGATGCCCAGGCGCCCCAATCGACAGCCTGCAACAGGGCTTCGTCGACCTGGAACTTCGCGTCCTTCTCCGACCCCGCCTCGCCAATGGCGCCCTTCTTCATGCACGTCTTGGCGTCGGCCGATGCAGCGCCGGCCATGAGGCCCGCCACGGCGACGGCTGCGGTGAGCGCACGCGTGATATTGAGCTTTTTCATTTTATGCCCCTATGAATCGAATCGAGAAAGCGCTGAAATCGTGCCAGACGGAGGCGCCAATGCCCATCGCGGATTCACAGAAAACATCGCCACAAAGGCGCTTTTCCCCGGCCGTGTCACAGCCTTCCGCCCAGAAAACCGGCTCGGTCGGCATCTGCTCTGCTTGACGCAAACACATCGCTCCTTATCGTCGTTCTCCGAACGTGGAGGCGGCCGCGAGTTGACTGCGGCGCGGGCCACTTTGAGTGCTGAGGATACAAATGGGCAAGACGGTTCACGTGATGGTGCGAGTGCTGGACGAGGCTCGCTCGGTCGATTTCTACAGCCGCTGCTTCGGGTTTTCGGTGACTGGGCGCTATGACTGGCCGGACTTCATGCTCATCTACCTGAGCGGCCCGGCAAGCCCGTTTGAGGTCGAATTGACCGTCAACAAGGGCCGCGCGGAGCGTTACGACCTTGGCAGCGGCTACGGCCATCTTGCAATTGTCGTCGATGATCTCAACGCCGAACACGCGCGCATCAAGGCGCTCGGGTACATGCCGAAGGACATCAAGGAGATGACCCACGACGGCAAACCGTATGCCCGTTTCTTTTTTATCGAGGACCCGGACGGCTACAAGATCGAGGTGATGCAGAAGGGCGGCAGGTTCGGCTGACCGGGCCAATGCGGCGTCGAGCTCTGTAAATACAGAAGCTTATGCTCGGTTTGCGTGGAAAAAGTTTTATTGATGCAGCGCGGTGACTTGCCGGGGCCCGCCATATTCCGCAAGTATTGATCTGGCACATCACGTCCGCGTGCCGGCTCGACCAGAGCCGGATCGCAATGGGTTCAAGAGCCGATATGACATCCCGCAAACCGCCAGGCCCGCCGCCACCGCCTCAAGAATTCGAATCATACCGACCAAGCGAGGAGCGCACGGCGCCACCGCCTGGCCAGCAGCCGTACGTCTACCCGCCCCGGCAGGATCCCAATCGTCCCCCGCAGCAAAGCACAATGCAGCCGCTGCCGCAGCCGGGACAGGAGGGATACTACTATCCCCCGCCGCAAAGGCGTGCTGCGCCGCCGCCAGGTGACGGCGCTGGCCTGACCAAGAAACTGTTCATCGGGCTGCTTGTGCTGCTGGGCATTGCGGCCGGCGGCGCTGCAGCGCTTTTGTTTGCAACGACAGGCTTGATCCGCGACCAGATGGTGGCACAGGTCCGCGCAAAGACGGGCCGCGATTTGACCATCTCTGGACCGACGTCGTTCACGATCTATCCGGCGCTCGGACTGTCGATGGGCGATGTGACTTCTGTCGCCGCCGCCCGGCATGACCGGCAAGCCCTTCCTGACGACGAAAAGCCTCGTGGTCAGCGTCAAGCTTCTGCCGCTCCTGTCGCGCGAAGTCGCCGTCGACCGTATTGCGCTGGAGCATCCGGTGTTCAACCTCGAGGTCGATATGGATGGCCGCAAGTCGTGGGACTTCGCGCCACCGGGCAGACAGTCAGGCATTCCGGCCCGTCTGGTTCGCCTGGCGCAGGCACCTGCGCCGACCGCAACGGACGCCTCACCTCAGCCGATCGACGCCGGTCAGACCGCTCCCGCCGCAGCGCCGGTATCCGGGCCGACGGCCGCCGCGAAGGTCGCCGCACTGGCGGAGTTCAGTCTCGGCGATGTCCGCATCGAAAACGGCACTGTGAATTACGCGGACGCCCGCACCGGCGCGTTGCAGCAGGTGACTGCCATCGATTTGCAGGTCGGCCTGCCTGCGATCAGCAAACCGCTCGATGCCAAAGGCAACCTGACGTGGCGGGGCGAGCGGATCGACGTCGACGGGCAGCTGACATCGCTGAAGTCGGTTCTGGAAGAGCAGCCTTCAAACATTGTCCTGAAGGTCCGCGGCCGGCCCCTGACAGCCAGCTACGACGGCGCCGTCTCATTCAAGGATGCGCTGCAAGCCGAAGGCGCCGCCGGCATCAAGACGGCATCATTGCGCGACTTGGCTGCATGGATCGGCGCGACGCTCCCGCCGGCGCGGGGCTTTGGGAAGTTCGACATCGCGGGGCGCGTGCGCGCCGCAGGCACCGCCTACACCATCTCGGACCTGACCGCGACGCTGGACGGTGCAACAGCAGCGGGAACGGCCGCTATCGAAACCTCGGGCACGCGGCCAGCCATCAAGGCAAACCTCAAACTCAGCGAACTGAACGTCAACACCTATCTCACCGCGGCTGCGGAGGCGCAGCCTGCCGCGCCGGCCAGCGCACCTGCGAAATCCATCGAGGATCTGCTGAATGATCCGGCGCAGCCGGCCGCGGGGCCGCAGGTGAAGGGCTTCACGCAGCGGGCAGGCCTCAGCGACGAACCGCTCGATTTCTCCATGCTTGCCGTCGCTGACGCCGACATCACGCTCGAGAGCGGACGCGTCGTGTATCAGCAATTCGCGATCGATCGGGTGAAGCTCAACGTGAAGCTTGCGAACAAGGTCTTGAAGACAACGTTGGAAGACGTCGCTGCATATGGCGGGCGAGCCCGCGGTTTTGTTTCCATCGATGCCTCCTCTGCGACGGCAGCTGTGGGAGCCAACGTGGCCTTCGACGGCGTTTCGCTGGTGCCACTCGCCAAGGCGCTCGATGTCGCCAACCTCGACGGAGCAGCTACGCTCGGCGGAAAGATCGCCATGGCGGGCCAAGGTGCAAGTCAACGCCAGATTGCCGACACGCTTGCGGGCGACACGAGTATCGCCATTTCAAAAGGCGATCTGCGATATTCGACAGGCGGAGCAGCACACCAACTGAAGGTGGTGAACGTGACCGCGGGCGTGACATCTCTATCCGGCCCGCTGACGACGAAGGGCAGCCTCGTGTGGAACGGCGAAACGATCAGCGTCGACGCCAATCTCGCGACATTGAAGGAGTTGGCCGACGAGAAGCCGGTTCAGATTGACGCCTCGATTGCCGGACGGCCCGTGACAGCCACATATAGCGGCTCGCTTTCGGTTGGGGATTCCATCGCCGCGACGGGCGTGATCGCCGCAAAGACGGCTTCGGTTCGCACGCTGGCCAAATGGCTCGGTTCGGATCTGCCGCCCGCCCGGGGGTTCGGTCCCCTCGATATGGCCGGCCAACTTGACTACGGCGCGAGCCGCATCGCGCTGACAGCTTCGAAGATCTCGCTCGACGGCGATACCGCGACTGGCGATATCGCGCTCGATCGCAGCGGTGCGCGGCCAGCCATCAAGACGACGCTCAACCTCACCGGCCTCGATCTCAACAAATACATGCCGAAAGGCGTAACCGCACCCAACGCCCCGGCCGAAAAGCCGGCAGTCGGCACTACTGGATCGACAACTCCGGCGAAAGTTCGCGGCTATACACAGCGAAGCGGATGGAGCGAAGAACAGATTGACTTTGCGGCCCTTGGTCTGCTCGACGTCGACGCCAAGCTCACGCTCGGACGCCTGCTCTATAACGAGATCAAGATGGGGCAATCACAAGTCTCGGTGGGACTGAAAAACAGCGTCCTTCGGACGAACTTCAATTCCATCCAGCTCTATGAGGGCAAAGGCAAGGGATTCATTTCAATCGACGGTACGCAGCCGAAAGTGGCGAACGTCGGCGCCAATCTTGCGTTCGAAGGCGTGCGCGCGCTTACGTTTCTTAAGGACGCCGCCGATCTCGACTGGCTGGACGGCAAGAGCAAGATCAACCTCGCCGTCGCGGGACGGGGTGCCAGCCAGCGACAGATCATGGATACGCTCAACGGCAAGGCCGATCTGACCTTCACGGATGGCGCCATCGTCGGGATTAACATTCCTGGCATGATTCGCTCCCTCGGATCGGGCAATCTAGGCGCCTTGAAAGATGCGCCGACCGAAAAGACTGATTTCAGTCAACTGTCGTCGACCTGGGCAATCGCGAATGGCGTCGCGCTGAACCAGGACCTGCAGCTTGTCAGTCCTCTGCTTCGCGTCACGGGGACAGGAAAGGTTGCGATCGGCCAACGCCAGATCGACTACCTGATGAAGCCGAAGGTGGTGGCAAACCTCACAGGCCAGGGTGGCGACCAGGGGCTGTCGGGCCTTGAGGTCCCCTTGCGCATTCACGGGTCGTGGGAGAAGCCGAAATTCACGCCCGATCTGAAGGGCATCCTGAGTGACCCGAACAAGGTCATCGATCAGGTCAAGGAGATCGGGAAGCAGTTCAAGGGCAAGGACGCCAAGGATTTCTTGAAAGGTATTCTCGGCGGCGGCCAGAACGCGGCGCCGGCGGCCGCTCCGCAGTAAGCCGCGCCCGCTTCCCAGGCTCCGGCTACAACCCTCGCAACCGCCGCAATCGCTGCTGCCGACGACGAAGCAGCTTCTCGACAAGTTGCTGAAGCCGTAAGGCCTACGATGCGGCACGGATCAGCCGCCGTCGTTATCCGCGTCCGGTGTTCCGCTCTCGTCCGTTTCGACCAACGCTGGCATGATGACGACTGCGAGCCCGCGCTCGATATCGACTTCCGGCACGAAGGCATCACTGAACGGAATGAACTCGGTCGCCTTTGAACCTTCAACGGCGATCTCGATCAGATCGCCGGCTCCGAAATTGTGAACGCCCCGAATGCGTCCGACGAGCGACCCTTCGGGGCTGACGGCTTTCAGGCCGATCAGATCGTCGTGGTAGTATTCGCCCTCGGTCGCCGCCGGCAGACGGTCTCTATCGACATAAAGCTTCACGCCGTTGAGTTTCTCGGCTGCGGTCCGGTCTGACACGCCGGTGACGCGGACGACGAGACCTTTCGAAGTGACGCGGACCGCCTGAAGCGTGAACGTCCGTTTGCCGCTCTCATCCTGAAGGGGTCCATAGGAGGCGATGTTTTCCGGCATTTCCGTGAATGTGCACACGTTCACATCGCCGCGAATGCCATGCGCGGCTCCGAATTGGCCTAGAAGTACGCGGCGCGGAGGTCGTGCCATGTCAGTTCGGTAGCGGTCCCAGATAGGTGAGTTGCAGTTCGACAGGCTGACCTTGAGCCTCGGCATGGCGCAGCCCTGCGGTCGTCGAGGCCAAGTAAGAAGACGATATCGACACTGGCGCCGTCGACGCCAGCCGAAGATCCCGTGACGAGTTCGCCATCAGGCGGGATCTGGATACGGACCTGGAAGCGGCTGGTGGTTCCCCGTGACGATTGAATCCCACGTATCGTAGCCGATCACCTGGCCGCCTCTCAGGCCGGCCAGGTGATCGTTGTCGTCGCGCGGCGCGGCATCCCGGCCAACATAGGTGAGACGGCAGATGCCGTCTTCGAACATTCCTGCCCCAAGTCGAACCGAATGTATGTTCAAGTGAAATCCCACAATTTGGCAATCCGCCAATTCACGTTCTATTCCAAAAAGACAAGAGGGGGCGGAAAGCCCCTCTATGCAACCATTACTGGCGTCCAGCCGCGTGAGCGCGTTAAGCAGCGACTTCGCCTTCAGCCGCCTTGGAAGCCTTCTCGGCAGCGGCGGCGGCGCGCTCCTGTGCCTTCTTCTTCGGCAGAGCCTTGGCAATGCTCTTGACCGGCTTACGCTTCATGAGGCCTGCGGCATCGAGGAAGCGGGCGACACGGTCCGTCGGCTGGGCGCCGACCTTCAGCCAATGCGCTGCGCGTTCGGCGTTGAGCTTGACGCGCTCGGGATTGTCCTTCTTCAGCATCGGATCGAACGTGCCGATCTGCTCGATGTAGCGGCCATCGCGCGGCGAGGCCGTGTGCGCGACGACGATGTAGTAGTACGGGCGCTTCTTTGCGCCGCCGCGGGAAAGTCTGATCTTTGCTGCCATGTGCGTCACGTCTCCATGTTTTAAGTTCGTTGTCAATGAGCCGTGGTGCGTTCGCGCCCCCGGCCCAGCCTACGTTCCGGTTGATCTCAACTTTTGGTTCCGGTCTCGGTCTTGAACTTGTTCCATCCCAGATCGAGGCAGTCCTTCGCGACCTTGCGGGCGCGGTTGTAGTTGCGACTTGTCGTGCGGGATCGCGGTGAACAGCTCGGACGGATCGTCGATCGTGGTCTCTAGCCGTGCGCGGCGCGCCTCGGCCCGCCGGCGGCCGCCTTCCGATCGCCACGTGAGAAATCCGAACAGCGCCGACGCAAAGGCCATCAGCGGCGTCGAGAACGGCAGCGCGATGCGCAGAAGATCGGATGAAAAGTCGAAGATCATTTTTTCTTCCCCGGCATTCCAGGAAAGCGCGACATCTGCCCGCCGAGGCCCGGCAACGGACCACCACCCAGGCCTGGAAGACCCTTTGGCATCGCGCCACCGCCAAGACCCGGCAGGCCCTTGGGAAGCGCGCTCTTCAATTCTTCGGGCAACTGCTCCAGCGCTTTGGGATCAAGCTTCGTCAACTCGTCCTGCATGCGCGCAAGTTCCGCCTCGCTCGGAGCACCCGCCCCAGGACCGATGCCCATGGCGCCCGCCATGCGCGCCATCATGCCGGGATTGCGGCCCATCGCCTTCATCATGTCGGCCATCTGGCGATGCATCTTGAGGAGCTTGTTGATGTCCTCGACCTTGGTGCCCGAGCCAGCAGCGATGCGGCGCTTGCGCTTGGCGTCGAGCACTTTCGGGTTGCGGCGCTCCTTCGGCGTCATCGATGTGATGATGGCGCACTGGCGCTTCACGTCCTTGTTGAGTCCGGCCTCGTTGATCTGTGACTTCAGCTTAGCGACGCCCGGCATCATGCCGAGCAGACCACCGGCACCGCCCAGCTTTTCCATCTGCTTCAACTGCTCGGCGAGATCTTCGAGATCGAAGATTCCCTTCTTCATCTTCTCGGCGATCGACTTCGCCTTTTCGAAGTCGAGGTTCTGCGCAGCCTTTTCGACGAGGCCGACGATATCGCCCATGCCCAGAATGCGACCGGCAACGCGCTTGGGATCGAACTCCTCAAGCGCGTCCCACTTTTCGCCGACACCGAGCAGCTTGACCGGCTTGCCGGTAATGGCGCGCATGGAAAGCGCCGCGCCGCCGCGGCCATCGCCGTCGGCGCGCGTCAACACCGTGCCGGTGATGCCGATACGGCTGTCGAAGGCTTTTGCCGTGTTGACGGCGTCCTGGCCAGTGAGGCTGTCGACGACGAGAAGCACTTCGTGCGGATTGACCGCGGCTTTCACCTGTGCCGCCTCGTTCATCAGTTCGTCGTCGAGCGTGATGCGGCCGGCGGTATCGAACAACACGACATCGTAGCCGCCGAGTTTTGCAGCTTCCTCCGCGCGGCGCGCGATCTGTATCGGCGTCTGACCGGCGACGATCGGCAATGTGGCGACGCCAGTCTGCTCGCCCAGCACGCGCAACTGCTCCTGCGCGGCGGGCCGCCGCGTATCGAGCGAGGCCATCAGGACTTTCTTGCGATCGCGGTTCGTCAGCCGATAACCGATCTTGGCAGTCGTCGTCGTCTTGCCCGAACCCTGCAGGCCAACCATGAGGATGCCAAGCGGTGGCGGCGCGTTGAGATCGATCGGATCGGCATCCGAGCCGAGGACACGCACGAGTTCGTCATTGACGATTTTCACAACCATCTGGCCGGGCGTCACCGACTTGACGACGTTCTGGCCGACAGCTTTCGCCCGCACCGCCTCGATGAAGTCCTTGACCACTTCGAGCGCGACGTCGGCCTCCAGCAGCGCGCGGCGCACCTCGCGCATGGCATCGTTGACGTCGCTTTCTGACAGCGCGCCACGGCCCTTAAGTTTATCAAGTACGCCTGACAGGCGGTCGGATAGGCTTTGGAACATTCAAACTTCCGCGCAAACGAAAACAGCACCCGATGGCGCTACGCGCTGTCGGATGTTGACCTCCTGCCTCTTGCCGCGGTGCGGCCGGTGCAGGTCGGCGGCTCTGGGATCAGGGCCGTCGGATAGGCACGCACCATGTTCGAACGCAGCCCAGCTGTCAACTCGTCTGCACCGTAACTAGCCAGTCAGACGAACAAGACGGGGCGCTTCGGCCGCACAGGGCGCCATCTGGACTTGAGCCGGCTCGCACCTCACTTCGCCGAAATTAGCCGTTATCAACTCCAAGGTGAGGTTTTCGCGCAATTGCCCAAGATGCGCGCAACGCTATGGTGACGCCGAAGATTGAGCCGGGAACGGGGCGGAGAAGAAACGATGCTGACGAAGTCTGACCGCGTGTTGGCGCATGGCGCACTCGCGGCCGTGTTGGCCATGGCCGCGCTGGCCGGCGGCTGCAGCTCGACCCCGATGTTCGGCAACTCGTCGCCCTTTGGCTCGACCTCTAGCATCGACCGCACGTTCATCGGCGCCGCTCAGACCTGGGATTTCGACAAGAACGGCTCGGTCAGCTGCGAAGAGTGGAAACAATACGCCACGACGTCTCTTCACGAAGCCGACGCCAACGGCGACGGCACACTCGATGCCGAGGAATTCAAGAAGATGGCGGCGACCGACCGGCTCTTCGAGGTCGCGGATCTCAGCTACTACGATGGCAACAACGACGGCCGCGTCACCGTAGAAGAAATTACCGGCAAGCAGAACGTCGCGTTCAAGATGCTCGACAAAAACGGCGACTGCCAGATCGACCGCAATGAGACCGTGCAGGTGCTGCAGATCGACAAGCCGAAGGAGAAGGAGGTTGATCAGTCCTCGCCGAGCATGCGCCGCT
This sequence comes from uncultured Alphaproteobacteria bacterium, assembly GCA_963750715.1. Classification (GTDB taxonomy): domain Bacteria; phylum Pseudomonadota; class Alphaproteobacteria; order Rhizobiales; family Hyphomicrobiaceae; genus JAGVSR01. The sequence continues at coordinate 334,530 of CAVVRP010000008.1, forward strand.
GATCGAGCATCAGCTTCCCGGAATGATTCGAAGAATCTTGCCGTCTTCGTCATCGTCCGTCAGGACCCAGAGCGCGCCATCCAAACCCTGTCGCACGTCGCGTATGCGTTCTCTGAGATCCAAAAGAAGCTGTTCGTGCGCCACGACCTGATCACCGTCCAGGACGAGCCGGTCGATGTGCCGGCCATTCAAGCCCCCGACAAAGAGATTGCCCTTCCACTGCGGAAATAAATCCGCCATGTAGAAGGCGAGGCCTGAAACCGCAATCGACGGATCCCAATAGTAGATTGGCTGTTCCATGCCCGATTTGGCCGTTCCTTCGCCGATCTTCGCACCTGAGTATTCCGCGCCGTAGGATATGATCGGCCAGCCATAATTCTTGCCAGCTTCCGGATGATTGAGTTCATCACCACCCCGCGCGCCGTGTTCCAACGTCCATAGGGCGCCGGTTTCAGGGTTGATCGCGGCCCCTTGGATATTGCGATGGCCGATCGACCAGACCTTATCGTTCCAGCCCTCCTTACGCGGATTGCCAGCCGCCGGTGAACCGTCGCGGTTGACGTGGACGACCTTGCCGAGATGATTGGCTGGGTTCTGCGCTTCCTTGCGCGCGACATTGCGCTCGCCGGTCGTAAGGAACAGCGAACCGTCCCGGGCAAAGGCGATACGCGAACCGAAGTGATAGGTGCTAGCAATCGGGGGCTCCTGCCGGAAGATAACAGTCACATTCTCGAGGCGGCCAGCATCGCCATCGAGCACGAGGCGTGCCCGCGCAACCGAGGTGCCGTTCAACTCTCCGCGCGGCTCGGAGAACGAGAAGAAGATCTCTCCGCTCTGAGAAAAATCAGGCGCGAGAGCCACGTCCAGCAAGCCGCCCTGGCCCGACGCTGCGACCTCGGGCACGCCCGCTACGGGATCGGAGGTCTTGCCGTCCGTGGTCACGATCCGCATCCGCCCAGGGCGTTCCGTGACGAGCAATCGGCCGTCGGGCAGAAACTGGAGCGACCAGGGGTTTTCGAGCTCCCGAGCGACCGTCTGGGTCTGGATCGAGCTGGGCATGGCTGTCACCGGAGCGTTTGTCTGGGCGGCACCCGCCCAGGACGGCCAGCACTCCACCGCGCATAGAGTTAGCCCCCACAACGCTTTGGCCAGATCGATCATACCGCTTCGGCTCCTATTTTTTACGTCGCGCGGGTCACAGAGGCGTTTTGCCGGCCGATGCAAGGTCGCGGCGGACAAACCAGCGCTGCGACCGGGCCATGTTTGTCTTTTTCACACTCTCCCGCCATATAAGGCGGCATGAGCAGTTCGCCATCCATCCCCTTCCTGAAAATGAACGGTCTCGGGAACGAGATCGTCGTGGTCGACCTGCGCGGATCGAATACGGCTTTGAGCGCCAGCCTCGTTCGCGCCATGGCGCAATCATCGCGCTCGGCCTTCGATCAGATGATGGTGCTGCACAATGCCCGAACGAAAGGAACTGAGGCGTTCGTCCGCATCTACAATACCGACGGATCGGAAAGCGGGGCATGCGGGAACGGCATGCGCTGCGTCGGGCTCGTTGAAGCCCAGCGCACGGGCCGGCCTGAAATGAAGTTCGAAACGTCAGCCGGTATCCTGGACGTCGCTGTCGCGGATGCGGCGCACATAACCGTCGACATGGGCGTGCCGAAGTTCGGCTGGAACGAGATCCCGCTGGCCGAACCGTTCCACGACACTCGGGCCATCGAACTCCAGATCGGCCCGATCGACGATCCGGTGCTGCATTCACCCTCTGTCGTTAATGTCGGCAATCCCCATGCCGTCTTCTGGGTTGAGGACGTGGATGCGCTGGATCTGGGCCGGTGCGGTCCAATGCTGGAAAACCATCCGATGTTCCCCGAGCGCGCCAACATCACGCTGGCGCAGGTCCAGTCGCGGGACTCAATTCGCATCCGCACCTGGGAAAGGGGCGTGGGTCTGACCAAGGCGTGCGGTTCCGCCGCCTGCGCCACCGCGGTCGCCGCAGCGCGCAAGAACCTGGCGGGCCGGAAAGTCACTGTAACGCTCCCCGGCGGGCCGCTTGTCATTGAATGGACAGCCGATAATCGTATCCTTATGACCGGGCCGGCCGAGCTCGAATATCAGGATAGCTGGCAACTGGGCCAAACCGCCCCGGCGAATGCCTAGCAACCTGCCTGATTACCCGCTATCAGGGCACGGAGCCGCTGCAAAGCGGCGGAGAACGCTCGCGCGACGTTTCGGTTGCGAAAGAAGATCATGTCCGGACCGACCGTGATTACAATGGGCTGCCGACTAAATGCCTTCGAATCCGACGTTATGCGCAACCACGCCGTTCGTGCCGGCCTTAACGACTGCGTCATTGTCAATACCTGCGCCGTCACTAACGAGGCCGTCAGTCAAGCCCGCCAGACCATCCGCAAGCTCCGCCGCGAACGTCCCGGAGCCAGGCTGATCGTCACCGGTTGCGCCGCCGAGCTCCAGCCTGAAAAGTTCGAGGGCATGGACGAAGTCGACCTCGTCGTCAGCAACGATGCCAAATTGAAAGCGGCAACGTTCCTGGACTTCGTCCACAACGGCGACAACGACCCAAGTTTGCCCGCCACTGCGCCTTTCATGGCCGACGCAGCTCCAAGCCGCACGCGCGCCTACGTCCAGATACAGACCGGCTGCAATCACCGCTGCACGTTCTGCATCATTCCGTTTGCGCGGGGCCCGTCGCGGTCGGTGCCTGCTGGAGAAGTCGTCGCGCGGATTCGGGCGCTCGTCGAAAGCGGCCATAAGGAAGCGGTTCTGACGGGGGTCGACATCACATCGTACGGACGCGATCTTCCCGGCCAGCCGACGCTCGGCAGGCTGGTGCGCCAGGTTTTGCGGCATGTGCCCGAACTGAAGCGGCTGCGGCTGTCGTCGATCGATCAGGTCGAGGTCGACCGGTATCTCCTCGATTGCCTTGCAGCGGAGGAGCGGCTCATGCCGCACCTGCATTTATCGATGCAGTCGGGAGACAGCATGATCCTCAAGCGCATGAAGCGCCGCCATTCGCGAGAAGACGCCATTGCGTTCTGCAAGACGGTCCGCGGCCTGAGACCAGACATCGTCTTCGGCGCCGACCTGATCGCAGGCTTTCCGACAGAGGACGAAGAGATGTTCGCAAACACGTTGTCGATGGCAGAGGCCTGCGGTCTGTCATTTCTGCATGTGTTTTCCTACTCGCGGCGGTCAGGTACGCCCGCAGCACGCATGCCGCAAGTTGCCGGCCCAGTGATCAAGGAGCGCGCCTCCCGGCTGCGCGAAAAGGGCCGCTCGGTCCATGCGGCGCTGCTCGATCGCGTATGCAGAACGCCGACCGAAGTCTTGGTGGAACGCAATGGGACCGGCCGCACACCCCAGTTCGTCGAGGCGGTAATCGGGCCAGCCGTCGACGCGGGGCGCATTGTTGCATTTCATCCGCGCCTGCATGATGGCCGGCGGCTTCATGGCGAGATCACGGCATGACGGAATCGACCAAACCAAAAGGCATGTTCGGTCGGCTATTCGGCGGCAAATCCGAGTCGGAGCTGGCACCTCAGCCGCAGGCCGGAAGCAACCGCTCTGCCGAGCCAGCGCATTCGGCCGCGCTGCAATCGGACACGCAACCGGCAGACACCGTACAGGCCCATGCGCCTCGGCCGGAGCCTGCCAAGGCCGATAAGTCGCGCGGCTGGTTCCAACGGCTGACGGCCGGGCTTACCCGCACGTCGTCCAAGCTCAGTGAGGGTATCACAGGGCTGTTCATGACGCGCAAACTGGACGGCGCCACGCTCCACGATCTGGAAGACCTGCTCATCGAAGCGGATCTGGGCGTCGACACCGCCGCCCGCATTACCGATCAGATCGCCAAGGGCCGTTTCGAAAAGGGCATTTCCGTCGATGATGTCCGCGCCGTCCTCGCCGCCGAAGTCACCCGCGTACTGCAACCGGTCGCACGCCCGCTCGCGGTCGACGCCGCCAACAAGCCTCACGTCATTCTTGTGGTCGGCGTCAATGGCACCGGCAAGACGACGACGATCGGAAAGCTTGCCGCCCGGATGATCGGCGAGGGTAAGCACGTCATGCTGGCGGCCGGCGACACGTTCCGCGCCGCCGCCATCGATCAGTTGAAAATATGGGGCGAGCGCACGGGCGCGCCCGTCGTGGCGAGTGCCGTCGGCGCGGATGCGTCCGGCCTTGCCTACGACGCAGTGCGCCAGGCCCGCGACGGCGGCTTCGACGTACTGCTGATGGACACGGCTGGCCGGCTGCAGAACAAGCAGGCGCTGATGGACGAACTCGAGAAGGTCGTTCGGGTTTTGCGCAAGATCGACCCCAGCGCCCCGCATGACGTGCTTCTCGTCCTCGACGCCACAACCGGTCAGAACGCCTTGTCGCAGGTCGAGGTTTTCGGCCAGCGAGCCGGTGTGACCGGTCTTGTCATGACGAAGCTCGACGGCACGGCGCGAGGTGGCATTCTGGTCGCCATAGCGGCCAAGTACGGCCTGCCCATTCACGCCATCGGGGTCGGCGAGAGCGTCGAGGACCTGCAGCCGTTCAAGGCGGCCGAGTTTGCCCGCGCGATCGCCCAGACCTGAAAATCGATAACGTCTTGCAATCGAGCCGTAGATCGGAGCCGCAGTGACGCCACAAAGAGAAGGTCCCGTCGTTACCATGAGCGCTCGCAGGCGATTTTTCCCGTTCAACGCCGAGCAGACGGTCAACATCCTCAGCGAGTTCGGCCCGCTGGTGACGATGTTCGTCGTCAATGCCATGTTCGGCATAACGGCCGGCACCTACGCCCTGATCGGTACGACCGTGCTGGCCATCGCCGCCATGTTCTACATGTTCGGCCGGCCGCCGATCTTCCCATTGATCGCCTCAAGCGTGACCGTAGTGTTCGGCCTTCTGACCATCGTGACCGGCGACCCCATGTGGGTCCAAATCAAGGTCACGATCTTCAATGCCATGTTCGCTGCATTCCTGTTCCTCGGGCTTTGGCTGAAGCGAAACTTCTTCAAGTACGTGTTCGAAAAGACCTTTCACTATACCGAGGAAGGTTGGGATACCTTCACACGTAGCTTTGCCTGGTTCTTTGTCCTGACGGCGGTCCTGAACGAGGTGGTCCGGCTGACGTGGAAAGATACCGTCATGTACGATGTGCTCGGTCACCAAGTCAGCGGCATCAACATCTGGATCGCCTTCAAGCTGCTCTTAATTATGCCGTTCAGCGGCTTCTATGCTTGGCTACTGACCCGCTGGATGGCGCGGCACCGGATTGCCGATCCCGCTGAAGCCGGTACGATACCGGCACTGGCTGAAACGGCAGGCCTGTCATCAGCCCAGTCCCGCCCACCGGCCGGCGCCGAAAAACAGCGGTTTTGACCAGCCGTGCTCATTCCACGATAGTCGTGACGCTGCGGAAACCGGCAACGGCCAGTCATTAAATACAGCGAGTTGCAAATGACGGACGACACACAGAGCCGACAGCACTCGTCGGAAAGCCGCCAGTTGTTGAAGTTCCTGGTGGAGCTCGGCCCGCTCGTCGTCTTTTTCCTGGTCAATTCCCAGGCCGGGCGCTTCCTCGATGATCCGAAAAAGGCAATCTTCTGGGGCACCGGCTGCTTCATGGGGGCAACAGTCCTGTCGCTGCTCGCCTCGCGGTCCCTGTTCGGCAAGATACCGACAATGCCGCTCGTCTCCGGCTTCTTCGTCATCGCCTTCGGCGGCCTGACGTTGTGGCTTCATGACGAGCTCTTCATCAAGCTGAAACCCACGATCGTCAACCTTCTGTTCGCCGCGATATTGTTCGGCGGATTGATCAAGGGACGTGTCCTCTTGAAGTATCTGTTCGGAGACGTGTTCCGGCTGACGGATGAGGGCTGGCGCAAGCTGACGTTTCGCTGGGCGTCGTTCTTCGTCGTTCTTGCAGCACTCAATGAAATCGTTTGGCGAACCTGCTCAACTGACACATGGGTGAGCTTCAAGGTGTTCGGCATCATGCCACTTACAATGGCGTTCGCAATCGCCCAACTGGGACTACTTAAACGGCACGAAGCAACCTGATAACACCCTGCTATTGAACAGCAAAAAGGCACGTCTAAAGACAAAATTGATCTTCTTGCGGATATTCAGACTAAACTGTATCGACGCAGTAGAGAGAGGGACGGTTATTTAAGATTCATTAAGTGGTCGGTACTTTTTTTGGTGGACGTCGATCAAAAATCTCTTATTTTCATCAAAACAAAGTGTGACTTTTTCGTTGTAAGGCAGAGCTGGTCCCCGCAATCTGCGGAGGTCCGCGCCGGCTCCTGCCCGATAATTTTGGACATAAAAATGGCAAAAGAAACGTCTCGCGACGCGCCGCAGAGCCGACTTGACCGTTCGCCCATTCACCAGCTCCACCGAGCGGGCCAATGTGCTGCGGATATCTTCCAGCTCGAGATGGGTGGAGGGGATTTGACCCCGCGCCAGTATGCTGTTCTGGCGACCGTGGCACAGCAGGAGGGTCTCAGCCAGACGCAACTCGTCGACAAGACCGGGATCGACCGGTCGACCCTCGCCGACATCGTCCGGCGCATGCTGAAAAAGGGCATCCTGAGCCGCCGTCGCACCAAGGAAGACGCACGCGCCTATGCTGTCAAGCTGACCGAGGAGGGCTGGCGCACGCTCAAATCGGCAGATCCGGTCGCCAAGCGGGTCGATGAACGCATCCTGAGTGCCCTGCCGGCCAGCCAGCGCGACCGCTTCATGCAGGACCTAGGAACGATCGTGCAGGCGCTCGGAAGAATGCAGACCACCGAACGCACGCACAAGTGACGGCTGCAGTTACGCAGCCGCCAGCAGCTTGCGTTCGATCAGTTCCTCGGCGATCTGGACCGCATTGAGCGCTGCGCCCTTCAGCAGGTTGTCCGACACGATCCACAGCGCAAGGCCATTTTCGACCGTGTTGTCCTCGCGGATCCGAGACACGAACGTCGCGTATTCGCCCGCGGCTTCGATCGGCGTCGCGTAGCCGCCCGGCTCACGCTTGTCGACGACCAGAATTCCCGGCGCCGACCGCAGAATCTCGCGGGCATCGTCCGCCGAGATCGACCGCTCGAACTCGATATTGACCGAACTCGGAATGACCGACGAACACCGGCACGCGGACGCAGGTGGCGACCAGCTTGATCCTGGGATCCAGGATCTTCTTGGTTTCCGCCATTATCTTCCACTCTTCCTTTGTGAAGCCGTCTTCCATGAAGACGTCGATGTGGGGAATGCAGTTGAATGCGATTTCCTTGGTGAACTTCTTTGGTTCGATCTCGGTGCCGGGCACGTACTTCGATTTCGTCTGCTGCCACAGCTCGTCCATCGCATCCTTGCCGGCGCCGGAAACCGACTGATAGGTCGACACAACGACGCGCATGATGACGGCGGCGTCGTGTAATGGCTTCAGAGCGACCACCATCTGCGCGGTCGAGCAGTTCGGATTGGCTATGATGTTCTTCTTCGTATAGCCCGCGATCGCGTCCGCGTTCACTTCCGGCACGATCAGCGGAACGTCCTGGTCGTAGCGCCAGCACGACGAGTTATCGATCACGACGCAGCCCTTAGCGCCGATCCGCGGGGCCCACTCCTTCGCCACGGCCGAGCCGGCCGACATCAGGCAGATATCGGCCTTTGAGAAATCGAACTGTTCCAGATCCTGGCAACGCAGGACTTTCTCCCCGAAAGACACTTCCGTGCCGACCGAGCGCCGCGATGCGATGGCGAACACTTCGCTCGCCGGGAACTTGCGGTCTGCGAGGACATTGAGAATTTCGCGGCCCACGTTGCCCGTAGCGCCGACGACTGCGACTTTGAAACCCATGGGTAGCCTTCCCTGGCGATCGGACCCGGCGGGTCCAAGCGTGCCGGAGCACATTCAAGCGCGATCAATTACGCGGGGCAGGGCGGCCTTACAAGGGGCCGCCCTCACCCGATAGGCGGGTCACGACCGGTCGCGCATCTCTTTCCGGCGCCGTCAAGGGTCGAAAGCAGCCGGTGAACGGTAATTGGCGAGCCGGACGAGAGCTTCGCGCCCCCGTCCGTGCCGACGAGACCCGCGCGGGAGGCCCCGCGGCCGCAGATCACGACGATATCGCGCGCTACCAGCCCCGGGGCGGGGAGGCGCGACCAAGAGCGTCTGGCGGTCCAGAGACCTGTTTTGGTCGTCCGGCGCAGAAACGATCAACACCGCCTCCACCAGGCGTAAGTCCATGCCGGTCACCTCAAAACAGCAGGGAAGCTAGAGATATTTCATGTCCTGGACGTCTAAGTACGGTCGCAACGCTTTTGCCGTCCGATTGGATCCTCTGCACGAAGCCGTCACATTTGCGTGCAGTTTCTCATTCGTTTCAACGACGACCCAAGCGGCGGATGCAACCGCGTGCGTAAGGACAGCGCCATCTGCTTCGAGTTCTACTTCATTGCCCGCACGGAGGACCAAGCGCTGAAGTCGCCGGGCGAACCCGACTGGACCGCCCGGGCTTGGATTAGCGACCAGCCGTTGACCTGCCGCGAGGGCGCAGCTGTGTAATCGTAGTGCGCCGGGCGGTACCGGGTAATTCCGGAAGCGCGGCAATGCTCGCGGCCGTATCGAAAATCGACTGCTGATTGACGAAGATGCCGGAGCTGCCCGACAAGTCAGCAGTGTATCCGCTGAACGCGATACCGACAAACGCCACCCCGTAGTGCGCGATGCGCAGGCAAGTTTTTCCACCCATGCCTTTGATCCGTTCATTTGCAGATCTGACCAAACGCATTGAACTGTGGAGGCTGCCCGAACAGATCCTGATTGATGGACCGGCGCGGCATCAGGTGCCGGCAAAGTTCTGACCTAAAGTGTTGCTCAAAAGCGACTTCGACGAGCCAACATGCCAATGGCCAGCTTGGCGAATTACTTCCGGACGCAGGCTCCTGTAGGTCTCTTGTGATTGATTTGGGAGAGTTTTTCTTGACGCGCGCCATTTATTTTTGCGCCGCTACCATTTTTGCCGTCTTGCTTGCGGCGTGCTCGCCGCGGCCGGGCAGCGAGGTGCTGGAGCCTGTCGAGCGCGCGCCCTCGTATACAAGCAAGGTGCATCTGCTCGTCGCCACGACACGGGAGCGGGGCAGCGCCACCGACCCCAACGCCTTCACGGCGGCAAGATCCAAACAATTGAACTTTGCCGATCTCACTGTCTCGATCCCGACGCACCACACTGTCGGTGAGATCGAGTGGCCGGACACGACACCCCCGGACCCGTCTCGGCATTTCATCACAACCGAACGGCAGTTTCTCGACAACAGCCAATTCCTGAACGAGATCCGGCAGCACGCCCGAAACGGGGGCCCGGAGGCCGGCAGCGTTCTGGTATTCGTTCACGGCTATAACACGCTGTACGAGGAGGCTGTCTACTGGCTCGCCCAGATCGTGCACGACTCCGGGTTCAAGGGGACGGCTGTGCTGTTCGCTTGGCCGTCGCTCGGCAAGGCGCCTCTATATCTCGCCGACCGCGAGGCGAGCACCTATTCGCGAGACTACTTCGAACAAGCACTACTGGAGATTTCAGCCGTTCGCGAAGTTCGTGAAGTTAACATTCTCGCACACAGCATGGGCAACTGGCTGGCGGTGGAAACACTGCGGCAAGCCAAAATGAACGGGCATCTCGACTTCAACGGCAAGCTGGGTGACGTCATTCTGGCCTCCCCCGATCTCGACATCAACGTCTTCCGCACTCAGCTCGACGTGATCGGCAAAACGCCGAGACCGATGACCGTTCTGGTTTCGGGAGACGACAAGGCCCTAGCTTTGTCGACGGCTCTCGCTGGCGGCGTCGACCGCGTCGGCCTCGTAACCGCAGCCGACGCTCGTGCCGTCGAAGGGGCTACGAAGTATGATTTGAACGTGATCGATCTCACTAACGTCGACGATGGCGGCGGCAACCATCACAGCAAGTATTCGAAATCTAGCGCCGTGATCTCCGCGATCGGCAGCGGTCTGCAGACCAAGGACGCCAAGGCGAAATCCCAGTCGGGCGTTGTGACGGCGGTTACAAACGTCGGAGAAAGCCTGCTGAAAGTTCCGACCGCAATTCTCGGCGCTGCGGGCGGACAATAACTGCGACGCTTAATTCGCCTCGCTGGTGAAGCTCAAGCTGTCAGGGCGCGAAGTTCCGTCTCGATGGCCTTGCCCATCTCGGACGTTCCGACCTTCGTCATTCCCGGCTGCATGATGTCGCCGGTGCGCAGGCCGTTATCGAGCACGGCCGCGATGGCGCGATCGACCAAATCGGCTTCCTTGCCCATGTTGCAGGAGTAGCGCAGCGTCATGCCGAATGAGGCGATGGTGGCGATGGGGTTGGCCAATCCCTTGCCGGCGATGTCGGGAGCCGAGCCGTGCACCGGCTCGTACAGAGCCATGCGCTTGCCCGTCTCTCCATCCGGCTCGCCGAGCGACGCCGACGGCAACATGCCGAGCGAACCGGTGCACATCGCGGCCTCATCAGACAGCACGTCGCCGAAAAGATTGTCGGTGACGATGACGTCGAACTGCTTGGGGTTGCGTACGAGCTGCATCGCGCAGTTGTCCGCCAGTATGTGCTCGAGCGTCACGTCGGGCGCATAAGACTTGTGCGTCGCGGTCACGACTTCATTCCAGAGCACGCCGGTTTTCATGACGTTGCGCTTTTCGGCGGAATGGACCTTGTTCCCCCGCTTGCGGGCAAGATCGAAAGCAACCTTGGCGATGCGCTCGATCTCGTGCGTCGTATAGAGTTGAGTGTCGACGGCACGCTTCTCACCGTTCTCGAGTGTCACGATTTCCTTGGGCTCGCCGAAGTAGACGCCGCCCGTCAGCTCGCGCACAATCATGATGTCGAGTCCCTCAACCAGTTCACGCTTGAGGGAAGATGCATCGGCAAGCGCCGGATAGCAGATGGCGGGACGTAGATTGGCAAACAGCCCGAGATCCTTGCGCAGGCGCAGAAGCCCGGCCTCGGGACGGACGGCGTAGTGAACCTTGTCCCACTTGGGGCCACCGACTGCGCCAAAGAGCACCGCATCGGCCTGCTTGGCCTTGGCGACAGCCGCATCGGTGACAGCCACGCCATGCGCGTCATAGGCGGCGCCGCCGACAAGGTCGGTTTCGCAGACGAACTTCGCGGCGTTGCTGTGAGTACCCAGGAAGGCGATAATGCGCTCGACCTCGGCCATCGTCTCGACGCCGATGCCATCGCCGGGCAACAGGAGCAGCTTAAAGGTCACCATGGTTTATCGCGCTTTCCGTGTGATTGGCATTTTTAAGACGCGGGGCCGTACTAACGTGAGCGCCGAGCGGCGGCAAGGGTCAGTGCGCCAAGTGAGCGGGCAATAATGTCGCCGACGGGAACACCAGGCGATGCCCAAAACAAGGAAAGCCGCAGTGCTGTTGAAGGCCGGCTCTCTGGGCCGCAGGCGCAGGGCTCGTCGAGGACACGGTGGTGCCCCCGTTTCGCTGTGCCGATCGCGTGCCAACCGGGCAAGACCTGTTTCGTCCAGAACTACGTCGACACAGACCTAGGTCCGGCGGCTCGTGACTTTTCGTGCGGTGGCGCCACCTATGACGGCCACAAGGGCACCGACATCCGGCCCCTTACAACCGAGGAGAAGGCGAAATCTATCGCCGTGATGGCCACTGCGGCCGGTACGATCAAGGGCGTACGCGACGGCATGCCCGACGTTCTTGTTCGTGAGCGCGGCGCGACCAGCGTCGCAAGCCGCGAATGCGGCACTGCCGGAGAATGCCGTTGCGATGATTTCGCCTTTTATTCCGGCTTGTCAGCCGGCATAGCCCATAAGCTGCTGGTGGACGCCGTGCTTGCGATGCAGGCTGCGTTCTGCTTCGTACCGGTGAACGGATCGATGGGTCGGCCGTCGCGGCGGACTTCGAGTGAAGGTGGGCCATGCCGGAGTAGCCGACCGAGCCCAGCACGTGACTGGCCGCGACCTGATCACCGGTTTTCACAGCCAGGCTGCCCGCGCGCATGTGGCAATACTGCGTTTCCCAGCCGCCGCCGTGGTCGATGACAACGCCGTTGCCGGCCGAGTACGGCGACTTCGCTACGCCCCCGACGGGCCGGCAGCGCGCAGCTCGTGTTCATCGCCCGTCTCATGAACCTGCGCCAAGGCGACAGCGTGCGCATCGCCCTATCGGATCCGGCGAAATTCAACGGCGTCAACGACGTCAAGCCGCTCGACCGCAACAAGGCGACATTTGTCACTTTTGCCGGCAGAAAGCTGACACAGGGCTCATGGCCAGCCGGCATATACGGCGCAACCGTGCAGATCGTTCGTTATGGTGGTGTGCTGGAGGAATAGCGCGCCGTGCTGACCTTGCGGTAGCTCCGATCACTTCAGCCAATGCCCGGCATGGCGAAAAGCAGCGTAAAGCCGTTGAGCGTCATGGACGCGCCTAGCAGACCGAGGCCTACGCTGGCCACCAGCAGCGCCGAGCCGGATGAAATCAGCGCCACGGAGGCGAGGACGATGGAGATCTGGAGAAAAGCCTGGCCATAGTCGAAGTAAGGGTCCCGGCGAATGGCGACATCGCGTGCGGCTTCCAGCGCTTTGCCTTTCAAAAAAAGTTGATCGAGCCCTTCACGCTTGTCCGGCTCGTTATCAGGATCGGACGTCAGGGCCACGTCATGTTTTCGGTACGCAGCGATCTTGTCGGTGATGGCTTTTCGCGCCGCCTCTGGCAGCGCCGGGTCGGAGATCACGTGGAGTTCGAGTTCGTCGATGCGCATGCGCAGGACCTGCCGGCGCATATTCTTGGCCTGAAAGAAGGCCCAAGTGTTCGATGCCTCGATGTTCTTCAGCATCGCGTCTTTGGCGGCATTGCCGCCGCCCATGCTGCAAATGGCAAGTACGACCGCAAGCACGCCGATATAAATTCCGATCATGCGATCGCGGTCGCGCCGGTTGTCACTCTCGGCGAGCCGCTCCAGCTCATCCCAGGCCATTGTCACGACCCTCGGATGCAACGAGTTCCTTTCGGCTCTCGATTTCTCCCGACGACGTGATGCGGTAGACGATGGGTGCGCCGGTCGCCAGTTCGCGCTTGAGGATCTCTTCGCCGGTAAGATTTTCCAGGTGCATAATCAGCGCGCGAAGCGAATTGCCGTGGGCCGCGACGATCACCGCCTTGCCGGCGGCCAGTTGCGGCCAGATCTGCGCCTTGTAGTAAGGCAGCACGCGCGCAGCCGTATCTTTCAGGCTTTCTCCGCCAGGCGGCGGAATATCGTAGCTGCGCCGCCACAACATCACCTGATCCTCGCCGAAGCGCTGCTTCGCCTCGTCCTTGTTGAGGCCCGAAAGCTGTCCGTAATCTCGTTCGTTAAGCGCCTTGCTGCGGTGAATCGGAATGTTCTGCTGGTCGACCTCAGCCAAGATAATGTCGAGAGTGCGCTGCGCACGTCTCAGGCTGCTGGTGAAGGCGACGTCGACTCGGATCGCCTCGTTACGCAATACGCGACCGGCCCAGCGGGCCTCGATCACGCCTTTCTCGGTGAGATCGGGATCACGCCAGCCGGTAAAGAGATTGAGGCGGTTCCATTCGCTCTGGCCGTGTCTGACGAGAACGAGGGTATTCGTCATTGTTTTTTCTGACCCGGTTCTCTTTTGCACGGTCGACATCGATCAGAGGCCCAGGACATTAGACATTGCATACAGGCCGGGTCCCTTGCCGCGCGCCCATAGCGCGGCTTTTACCGCGCCACGGGCGAAGATGGCTCGATCTTCCGCCCTATGCGTCAATTCTATCCGCTCACCCTCTCCTGCAAACATGACAGTGTGATCCCCGACAACGCTTCCCCCCCTCAGGGTCGCAAAGCCGATGTCGCCGCGCCGTCTGGCGCCCGTATGGCCATCGCGAACACGGATGCTGGCGGTAGACAGTGAAACGCCACGGCCGGCCGCGGCCGCCTCGCCCAGCATCAGCGCGGTTCCTGACGGGGCGTCGACTTTATGCCGGTGGTGCATCTCGACGATCTCAATATCGAATTCCGCGTCGAGCGCAGCAGCGACCTTGCGCGTAATGGCCGCCAGGAGGTTGACACCCAGGCTCATGTTGCCGGCCTTGACGATGGTGGCGTGGCGGGCGGCGGCAGCAATGGCAGCTTCGTCCGCTGCGGTAAACCCCGTCGTGCCGATGATGTGGACGATGCGGGCGTTGGCCGCGAGACCCGCGAACTCAACCGTGGCCTCGGGAACTGTAAAATCAAGTACCGCGTCGACACGGGTGAACAAGTCGAGCGGATCGCAAGTCAGTTCGACCCCAACCGGGCCGGTGCCGGCGATTTCTCCAAGATCCTTGCCAACCATCGGGGAACCTTCAGGCTCGATTCCGCCCGCGATCCGGCACCCGGGCTGATCGTGAACCGCGCGCAGGAGTTGACGGCCCATGCGGCCCGCCGCTCCTATCACTCCGATTCGCAATTCCTCCACGAGGCATCCCCCTTCGAACGGATTTGCGCGGGGTATAGCAACACGACAGGGTGACGGGAAGCGTCCCGATGGAGCTACGACTTTGGCTGTCCCCCAGCTTTCGCAGCTGCGGCAGCGCGATCCATGGCCTCGACGATCAACCGGCGCGCCTCGTCGGCATTACCCCAATGGTGAATCTTGACCCACTTGTTGGGTTCCAGGTCCTTGTAGTGGGCGAAGAAGTGCTCGATCTGGCTGGTCGTGATCTGGGGGAGGTCTGAGTAATTCACCACTTTTCCGTAGCGCTTGGTGAGTTTCAGCGAAGGCACCGCCAGGATCTTCTCGTCGCCGCCGCCGTCATCCTCCATCACCAGCACACCGATCGGACGGCAATTGATGACGGCACCCGGGAATATCGCGCGCGTGTTGCAGACGAGAACGTCGATCGGGTCACCGTCCGCCGACAAGGTATGGGGAACGAAGCCATAATTTCCCGGATAGCGCATCGGTGTGTATAGGAAGCGATCGACGAACAGGGTGCCGGAGGCCTTGTCCATCTCGTACTTGATCGGCTCGCCGCCGACCGGAACTTCGACGATTACGTTGATGTCCTCGGGCGGATTGCCACCCGCCGGAATGGCTTCGATGCGCATGGGCTTCCCTGTGTATGCTGACGCTCGCGGACCCAGACGGCCGCGGCCTTGGCGCATTCCAAATGCCACAGGGTGGGTAACGATTCATCCCCCCTTTTCGGTCGGGGCGTCGGGAAGGTTACCTGCCGGTCTTCAACTCCAGCCGAAGGCGATCTTCTCGAGCTTCACCCCGCCAATGGCCTCGTAGGTTTTGGCGAACGGACGGCCGCCGCGCCGCCAGTAGAAGTCGGTCGCAGCCGTGTTGGCCGACAGGGCCCAGACAACCAGGCCTTTCAGGCGGCGCTCGTCGAGACGGTTGCGGCAGGCTTCGAACAGCAACTCGCCGAACCCGAGCCCCTGGTAGGTGGGCGAAAGGTACAGCTCGTAGATCTCGCCCTGATACGGTCCACGCTTGCGCGACGCGCCGAGGGTTGCGTAGCCGGCGACGTTTCCCTCAAATTCGAGCACGAGAACGGGCTCGCCTGCGCGCATGGAGCTGGCCCAGGCCCGGACGTTGCGCCGGCGGATCATGTTTTCGAGATGCGGATGAGGGATGATGCCGAGGTAAGCACCAAGCCATGACTCGCGGAAAACGGCGGCAAGCGCTTTCGCGTCGCCGACTTTGGCATTCCGTACTTTGACGCTGTTACTGGACCCGAGCATGGCGCAAGACTAGCGTAAATTCCCGAACTTGCCAGGGTCTTACTGACGATTTCAGCGGCAAGCGTCTTTTCCGCTTGGTATTCTTTAAATCCATTCCGTTTGCGGCAATGAAAAGCCCGGAGCAGATCCTGCTCCGGGCTTTTATGTGCGGGCGGCTTAGCCAACCTTCTTCATCTGCTCGAAGGTCTTCGTGGCAGCGGCATTCATCGTCTGGAACGTTTGCTGAGCGACCTTGGTGGACAACTCGAACAGCTCCTTCGACTGAGCCGTGCTGGCAGCGAACTGCTGCTGCAGGAAGCTCGTCTGGAGGCGCAGAACTTCCGGGAGGGTCTTGGCGCGAGCTATCGCCTGAGCGGCATCAAAAAGAGCTTCGGTGTTCACTTCGGTGTTGCGAAGAACCTTCTCGCTGATCGTCTTGGCGCCAGCGTGGGTGGCGAGCATGACATCTTCCATGACCTTCACGCCGTCTTTGGAGACTGCGTTCAGCTTCTCGTAGGTCTCGCGCGTCTTGGTGACGCCATCTTCAACCATCGCCTGAACATTCTCAGGGATGCGGGCATCCTTGGCGGCGCTGAACAGTTCCTGGGCCTGGCGGGTAAACTGGTCGTTCATTGGGGGCTCCTGCGATTGGGTTGGTTGGCTGTACTACGTTTCAGTGACGTGCCCCGGCATCGGCGCTACGTCACAGTCCTCTAATCTGTTGGTCAGCGGAAGGTGAGGAGCCCGTCCCGACTGATGCAATGCAATATAGCGCATCTGTTGTGCATTGCAACATAGAACGTAAGCGCATCGCATTTCGCCGGCAGTCAGCCTGATTTTAGAGGCGTTCGCGGAGGTTTCGCCGGTGGTTTGCCTGAGCCAATTCGCCGGCTCCCATCTCGCATCTGCGAAATGCCAATTATTTCAGCGGTTTGGTATCTGCCGGTCACATTGCCGAGAAAATATTGCGGTACCCCATGGCCACCGGATCGAACAGAATATCGGCCGGCCGAAGGGGACGAGCGAGTGCAAGACCCTCCAAAGTCCGGCACCGCGACAAAGCGACATAGGCCTGCCCGTGGGCGAATGTTCCGCGGCCCAGATCGATGTAGACCCGGTCCAACGTCAGGCCTTGAGCCTTGTGGATGGTCAGGGCCCAGGCGAGCCGCACTGGAAACTGCTTGAAGGTACCGACGACCGTTTCGACGATCTTGTCCTGCGCCTTGTCGAAGGCGTAGCGCCGTTGCTCCCAGGCGACTGGTTCCAACTCGTACTCGTTGCCATCGACCTCGGCCCAGACCTGCCTTTCGTCCAGGCGCGAGACGCGGGCGACGGTTCCGTTGACCCAGCGCCGGTCCGGGTCGTTCCGCAGCAGGATGACCTTAGCTCCGGGTTTAAGCGTCAGCGTGGAATCGGTCGGGTGGGCGGCCGGATTGAAATCCCCCGTCACGCCGGCTTCGAAAATGCGCGGCGTTCCGCCCAGCGCATCGAGGTAGGCCATGTTGATCCGCTGGGCGGCGGCGTTGGTCGGCGTCAGGATCACGTATGGATCGCCTTCACTGAGCGTCCGCACGGGATTGACGCGCTCGTTCAGAAGCTCGAGGTCCTGCTGCGTGACCTCGCCTTCGCGCACGATATTCAAGATGCGTATCAGTTGCTCGTCGCGCTGCCGGAACACCTGCTCCAGTTCCAGAAGCGTTGTGCCAGCGCCTTGGCGCAGCGCACCGACGGAAAAGAAGAACGGTCCGCCATAGCTCGACTCGAGATGCTCCGCCACCTCCGCTTCCTGCACCACGGGCGGAAGCTGATGCAAATCCCCGAACATGACGAGGCGCACGCCGCCGAACGGCTCGCGTGGCCGTCCGCGATTGACGCGAAGCGACTGGTCGATTGCCCACATGAGGTCTGAGCGCACCATCGAGATTTCGTCGATGACGAGAAGCTCCAGTCGGCGCATGATCTGCCCATTGCGGCTGCGCCGGATGTCCTCAGGCTTGATCAGCCGTGGCGGCAATCCGAAGAACGAATGAATGGTTTGCCCGCCCACATTGACAGCGGCAAGCCCCGTCGGAGCCAGCACCGCCATATCGCCTGTTATCATGTCCTTCAGGCAGCGCAGGAGTGTGGACTTGCCCGTGCCCGCGCGTCCAGTGACGAACAGATGCCCTCCAGGCTCGCCCAGGTAGTCCAGCGCCGCCTCGTAATCCGACGTCGCGGTGACGCCGGCAGGCCAAGCTTTCCGGGACGATACTGATGATGGTGCAGATGGCGGGTTGGCTTCGGACACGCGCATTCCCGGTTAAGGCCGTCCGCCGTGCTTAGGCAGTGGACCTGGGTCTGTCAAAGGTGATCAGAACTGGCGAGCTTATGCGAGGCCCAGCATCGCGTTGATGGCTGCCACGTCGTCAGGCGTCGTTCCCGCCGGCAGTTCGATCGCTTCGCGCGGTCGTCGGATCAAAAGAGGCCGCAAGGTCTTATATCCGTCGTCGTCGTAGTGCGTCTCAATACGTGCGGGGGCGATGCGATTGAACGGCACGGCATGGACCACGGTATAGACAGTGTGAGCGAACTCGACCGATCGCACCAAGTCGACCTTTCGTGTCGCGGGTTGGAACTCAGCGGCAATCGTCTTGCCCGGATTGAGGAGCGTCATGATGAAGATCATGCCGGCGGCGATGCCGAGCTCTGTCAGAAGCACGAACGCGACTACCTCGGCATCCTGGAAGGCGGCGGAGCCGATACGTGCGAATTCCGTGAACGGAACGGCGAGCCCGAGCGTGATCACAACTCATGCAGGCCACGGTAAGACCCCGCCACCTGATCCGCGAATTCCGGATTCTGGAGTTGGATCAAACCGGCGGCCATGTTCTTAAGCACCAATACGAATTACGGAATACTCGAGATGGCTTTAAACTTCAGAACTCAGTCGACTGACATGGCAAACGGTTGGCCCGATGGAAAAAGCCGCGGCCCCGCCAGGCAGGACCGCCGCCAATTCTGCCGTCGAGGTAAAGCAAAACTCAATCAGCGGTGATGCTATGCACCTTGAAGGTCTTGTCGAGCTTGATGTCGTAGTTGTTGCCATCGGCGCACTTTGCATCGTTCAGCTCGAACACGCCGGTGCCTTCGCCTTCCTTCTCGGCCTGACCGCCTTCGCAACCCCATGCCTTTGCCGTTGCGGCGATCTTTGCTGCCTCGTCGGCCGACGGCTTATCGTCGGCCATGGCTCCCGACGAAGCCAGAAGCAGCACGGCAGTGGTAAGAGCAAGTCTCTTCATGTTGTCTGTTCCCAATCTGGTCGAAAACGTAGTCACGCACGAGCATTGCGCTAGTGCGGACGCTGAACGAAATCAGCGGCACTGGCGATGGGATTTTTTCCCAGTAGCAACAATGTGATGCAGGCAGCGGCCGAGAATTCCGGCAGGCGTCAGGCGACGTTCGTCTCACGCTCGGCCTCGCGCTTGCGCTCCTGCTTCTTGCGCTCATTGGGATCGAGCCAGCGCTTGCGCAGTCGGATCGACTGCGGCGTGATTTCGACCAGCTCCTCATCGGTGATGTAGGACATCGCCTTTTCCAGAGTCATCTTGATCGGCGTCGTCAGCAGTACGGCATCATCCTTGCCGGATGCGCGCACGTTGGTGAGCTTCTTGCCTTTGACGACGTTGACCTCGAGATCGTTCTCGCGCGAGTGCTCGCCAACGATCATGCCGGTGTAAACGCGCGTCTGGGCACTGATAAAGAACGGCCCGCGGTCCTGCAGGTTGAAGATCGCATAGGCCGCAGCCTCGCCATCGGAGTTGGAGATCAGAACCCCGGTGTGGCGGCCGGCGATTTCGCCTTTGTAGGGCGCATATGCGTGGAACAATTTGTTCATGACGGCGGTGCCGCGCGTATCCGACAGCAATTCCGACTGATAGCCGAGGAGACTGCGGGTCGGAACATTGAAAACCATGCGGGTCCGTCCGCCGCCCGAGGGGCGCATCTCGAACAATTCGCCCTTACGTTCCGACAGCTTCTGAACGACAATGCCGGTGTGGCCATCGTCGACGTCGATGATCACTTCCTCGAGCGGTTCGAGCTTCTGCCCCGTCGTCTCGTCGATCTTCATGACGACTTTGGGGCGCGACACGGTCAGCTCGAAGCCTTCGCGCCGCATGTTCTCGATCAGAATGGCCAGCTGAAGTTCGCCGCGGCCCGATACGTCGAAAGCGTCGGATTCCTCGGATACCGCCACGCGAATGGCGATGTTGCGCTCGCCTTCCTTGAACAGCCGCTCGCGAATGACACGGCTTTGAACCTTGTCGCCTTCCTGGCCTGCGAACGGGCCGTCGTTGATGCGGAACGTCATCGAGAGCGTCGGCGGATCGACCGGAGTCGCCGGCAGCGGGGCCTCCACGGAGGGATCGCACAGCGTATCGGCGACCGTTGCGTCGCTCATGCCGGCCAGTGCGACGATCTCGCCGGCGCTCGCTTCCTCGACCGGCACCCGTTCGAGACCACGGAACGCAAGCACTTTCGTGACGCGGAACGTCTCGACCAGCTTGCCTTCGCGGTTGAGAGCCTTCAACGGCTGGTTCGGCTTGATCGTGCCTGATGTGATGCGGCCGGTGAGGATGCGGCCGAGGAAAGGATCAGCCTCCAGCGTCGTCGCCAACATTCGAGCCGGCCCGGTATCGACGGCGGGCGGGGGAACGTGACTGACGATCAGATCGAACATTGGCGCCAGGCTCTCGCGCGGACCGGCGGGATCAAGTGCCATCCAGCCATTACGGCCAGACCCGTAGAGCACCGGGAAATCGAGCTGCTCGTCAGTAGCGTCAAGGTTGGCGAAAAGGTCGAATACCTCGTTCAGCACATCCAGATGACGTTCGTCCGGGCGGTCGATCTTGTTGATGGCCACGATCGGCCGAATGCCGCGCTTCAGGGCCTTGGACACGACGAACTTGGTTTGGGGAAGCGGTCCCTCGGACGCGTCGACCAGCACCACAACGCCGTCCACCATGTTCAGAATCCGCTCCACCTCGCCGCCAAAATCGGCATGGCCAGGGGTGTCGACGATGTTGATGCGGATATCCTTCCACACGACGGACGTGCACTTGGCCAGAATGGTAATACCGCGCTCACGCTCCAAGTCGTTGGAATCCATGGCCCTCTCCGCAACCTTCTGATTGTCGCGAAACGATCCGGACTGCTTCAGCAGCTCATCCACCAAAGTCGTCTTGCCATGGTCGACGTGCGCGATAATCGCGATATTCCTGAGGTCCATACCGGTCTCTTTAAGGTTCAAGTCGCGCGCATGCCTGCTGCAGCGCAATATTCCGGCCCGAGGTAGCACATCGAGCTTCGAGCCGCCATAGCGGGGGCTCCCCCTGCTGTTTCGGCGGCTTGCACGATCCTTGCGGACGGTACGCCAACGGTGAGCAAACGCTCAACGAAGTCCCATAACGATACACTCCGGAATTCAGACCATGTTCGAACGCAGCAGGATTGATAACGCCACCCCTCAGCAGACATCGGTTCCTGTCGAGATCGCGACCGCCGACTGCGAGTATCTCAAGGGCCGGGTCATCCTATCCTCGTCAAAGTCCTTCGTCGACGTCCTGAACGGTCCGGCGACGTTCATCGAATTCGAGCCCTACGGATCGGATCGGATCCTGCTCGCCAAATCGCAACTCAAGTCGATCAAGATCACGTCTGTTCCATCGGCCTCTGGCCTAGCCGCTCGCAGCCGGGACGTTGGCGGATTCGAGCCCTATGCCGTGCTCGGCTTGCCAAAGGGGGCGCCATGGGAAGATGTGCGTCAGGCCTACATCCGGATGGCCAAGCTCTATCATCCCGACTGTTACGCCAACGCTGATCTGCCTGAAGAGGTGCGCGAATACATGGCCGCGATGGTCCGCCGCATCAACGCAGCTTACGCCGCCGTCGAGCAGCCACTCCAAGTCGAACGCGCACGGGCGGCCGCACGATCGGAGCCTATCTACACATACCGCCCTCGCGCCTGAAATGAAAACGAGGCGCCGGATCTATCCAACGCCCCGCCTCTTGCGTTCCGTCCGAACCAGCTGACCTCGCTTACTCTGCAAGCACGGCCTTAGTCTCGGGCGGATCGTTGCGCATCTTCCACAGCGACAACAGGCTGCCACCGACGAGGATGCCAACCGTGATCGTTAGGCAGATGGCGGGATCGATCTTGCCGACGAACTGCTGCAGGAAGATCTTGGCACCGACATAGACCAACACGAGTGATGGCGAACTCGATCAGAACCAGCGCGACGAACAGCGGCGTCGCCCACCGCACGACCTGACCGGTTTTGGGATCTGGTTTGTTCACGAAGAAATTCTGGCCGTCGATATCCTTCGTGATGCGCATGTGATGGCGCATGTACTTCAGGATGGCGTTGTTCTCGATGTCCGCTTCTGGTTGGCCATGATGAACATCTTGACGCCCGTGAAAATCAGGAACGCCGAGAAGTGATAGAGGATCTACTCGAACTGATGGATTAGCGCCACACCAAGCCGAGCGCGGTTGCTCAGCGTCAAGGTCGCGTTGGGCCCAAAAAACGCCTGGGAGAACCAACTTTGCGTCGGGTCCTAACTCAAAACATTGCAGAAAAGCACCATTGAGCGAGAGATGGTCACTTCCTGTTCCGCACCCCAAGCGTCCTCAGGCGGAGCGCATTAAGCTTGATGAAGCCCTCAGCGTCCTTCTGGTCGTAGGCGCCCTTGTCGTCCTCGAACGTGACAAGCGTTGGTGCGTATAGAGATTTGCTGCTTTCGCGGCCGATCACGATTGCGTTGCCCTTGTAGAGTTCCAGCGTCACCTCGCCTTCGACGTGCTCCTGGCTCTTGTCGATCAGGGCCTGTAGCATCTCGCGCTCGGGTGAAAACCAGAAGCCGTTGTAAATGAGCTCCGCATAGCGCGGCATCAGCTCGTCCTTCAAATGGCCGGCGCCCCGGTCAAGCGTGATGCTTTCGATCGCCCTGTGCGCAGCGAGAAGAATGGTGCCACCGGGGGTTTCATAGACGCCACGCGACTTCATGCCGACGAAACGGTTCTCGACCAGATCGATGCGGCCAATGCCGTTATCGCGGCCAAGATCGTTCAAAGATTTCAGCAAAGCGGCCGGCGAGAGTTTCTTGCCGTCGATCGACACGGCGTCACCCTTGGAAAATCCGATCCTGATAGTGGTCACTTTGTCGGGTGCCGCCATCGGCGAGATCGTGCGCTGATAGACGATCTCTGGCGCCTTCTTGGCCGGATCTTCCAAAACTTTGCCCTCGGACGATGAGTGCAGCAGGTTGGCATCGACGGAAAACGGCGATTCGCCTTCCTTGTCCTTGGCAACCGGGATCTGGTTCTTGCGGGCGAATTCCAAAAGATCTTCGCGACCCTTGAAGGTCCATTCGCGCCATGGCGCGATGATCTTGATTCCCGGCTCCAGCGCGTAATAACCAAGCTCGAAGCGCACCTGATCGTTACCCTTGCCGGTAGCGCCGTGGCAGACGGCATCCGCGCCGGTCTTCCTTGCGATCTCGATCTGCTTCTTGGCGATCAGCGGGCGGGCGATGGACGTACCGAGAAGGTAAACGCCCTCGTAGATGGCGTTAGCACGGAACATGGGAAACACATAGTCGCGAACGAACTCCTCGCGCAGATCCTCGATGAAGATGTTCTCTTTCTTGATGCCGAGCAGTTCAGCTTTCTTGCGTGCCGGCTCCAGTTCCTCGCCTTGACCGAGATCGGCGGTGAAGGTCACGACCTCGCAGGCATAGGTTTCCTGCAACCACTTCAGGATGATCGACGTATCGAGGCCACCCGAATAGGCGAGCACGACTTTCTTGATGTCCTTTTTGGCGGGGCTCGTGCTCGTTTGGCTGGCCATTCGCTTCTTTTCCTCAGAACTTGCGCGCAGATAGCTTGGCGCGCGGCACTATAGGCGGAGAGCCCCGCGCATCAAGGGCCGACGCTGCCGGAAACACGTTTCAACGGGATCATCAATTCGCCGTCTTCGCGATCACACCGTCCCTGACAAACTTCAAAAATCGACGGCTGGGGAGGTCTTTCGTGGAGAAGCACCTGTGTTTGGTGGCTGCGGCGATAATCCTGGCGCTTACCCTGTCGACCGGATCCTTCGGCTATCAGCCGGGCGACCCCGGGCCGCCAGCCGAACCGGCGGCCGCGACCCTTCCCTGGACCAATCCTGACTTCTGGCAAACCCGTCGAGCCGGCGGCCAAGGTCAAGAAGCAGGCCGCGGCCAAACCTGGCAAAGTGGTTTGCGAGGGTCAATTCGAGGCCTCTTGCCGCGAAGCCGCCCAGTGCGCATGGATCGGTTCCGTCCAGCAAGCCGATGGAGCTGTGGCCCCCGAGCGCTGCGTCACGAAGCAGGCGGTCAAGGCCGACGAGAAGCCCAACAAAGCTGCAACCATGGCGATGGACAAAGTGTCGGCAGAGGTCAAGGCGAAGGACGCTGGCGGCACGCAGGAGCCCCAGACGACAACCGTGAAGATCGAAGGTTCGACACTGCCCGCTGATGCCGTCAAGGCGACAGCGCCGGCACGACCTGAATTGCCGTAGCAGCCGGTGAATTAGTCAAGATCGACCAGGGCTGTCCTCAGACGCGCCGCTCGACCATAAGCTTCTTGAGTTCCGCGATAGCCTTGGCGGGGCTGAGCCCCTTGGGGCAAGCTTTGGCACAATTCATGATCGCATGGCAGCGGTAAAGCCGGAAAGGGTCTTCGAGATTATCGAGCCGATCGCCGGTTGCCTCGTCGCGGCTGTCGATGACCCAGCGATAAGCCTGCAGCAGAATTGCCGGACCCAGATATCGATCGGAGTTCCACCAGTAGCTGGGGCAGGATGACGAGCAGCAGGCGCACAGGATGCATTCGTAAAGCCCGTCGAGTTTTTCGCGGTCGTCTCGGCTCTGCTTCCATTCCTGCGGCGGCGACGGCGTATCCGTCTTCAGCCACGGCTCGATCAAGCGGAGCTGCGCGTAGAAGTTGGTCATGTCCGGCACGAGGTCCTTGATGACCTGCATGTGCGGGAGAGGATAGACCTTCACCGGGCCCGAAACGGTGTCCATGCCCTTGAGACACGCAAGTGTATTTGTACCGTCGATGTTCATCGAGCAGGACCCGCAAATGCCTTCGCGGCACGAGCGGCGGAAGGTCAAGGTGGGATCGATCTCGTTCTTGATCTTCAACAGGGCGTCGAGAACCATCGGCCCGCACTGGGCTTCGTTGATCCAATAGCTGTCGGTATGCGGGTTTTGCCCGTCATCCGGATTCCAGCGGTAGATCTGGAGCTCCCGCCACTTACCTTGCGAACCGGGTTGGTTCCAGGTCTTGCCCTTCTGGATCTTGGAGTTCTTCGGCAGGGTCAGCTGAACCATTAAGACACGCGCTCTTCAGTTGGAAGGATCATCGTTCCGGCGGCAAACGGAGGCGCACGCAACTTATTTAAATCACTCATGAAACGGGCACCACGTCCTGTCAACGTCCGGTGACGCCGATTGGATGCGGTTCTTTGCCTTAGACAGTGAAAAAAGCCTATTCGACGCGGTGTTTCTTCATCTCCCGCACCAGGTTGGTCAGACGTTCGGCAATTTCGGCACCGTTGTCGACGGAGATGCGCAGTGTGGCGCGGTTCTGGATCAGCTTGTTGAGCCGGTCCTGGCATTCGCCAAAGCCAAAGAACAGTTCGTCGGGCGCGCTGATCTCGCCATCCTCAACCGCGCACATCACGTCGAATGCGTTTTGCGACGCGAGTACCAGCATCGAGGCAACGTCGTTCATGAGTTGGTGGTAGAGACGGCATGTCTCGCCGTCGATGCGGGGTCCATGAACCCCGAACTTGAGCGGCGACGACCCCTGCGGACCCTCGCCGGCGTAAAGCTTGGGATTGCGCTGAAACCGGCGAAAGATCTCAGAAAGTCCAAGGCAGCACGTTTCCAGCTCTCGCAGTGCCGTTCCGGCCTTGCGTTTGGGCCGTGCCCGCTCCGTGGTTTTCTCCTGAGCCGCCCAGTTGATGGTTGCAATGGAGGAGATCGCCCCGAGTGCGGCGAGCGCCGGCAGCACGGCCGCGAACGGATCGGGCGCAATCCGGCTGTCGCCATCGGCGGAATCGGCGGGTTTGCGCGGGTCTTTCGCCAATGCTGTGTCCTTATGCTTCGTCACGGTGCGGCCAGAACTAGCGCCACGTGGCTGCCATGTCGTCTGGTACCCCAAGCGGGCCATGACACCAAGACTGTCCTGCTGCCAGGCATGCCGCCACGCGGTTTGGACCAAGCGCGGCAGGAGCGATCGCGGACAGTCCGTCAGAAATGGAACGAGGACCCGATCCTCGTTGCCCTCGATGTCGATTTTCAAGGCGTGGATACCTGAAATGCCGCTCTGCTCGAGCAGAGCCCGAAGCGTCGTGAAGGCGACGGTCATGCTGTGCGACCCTGCACTTCCAGCAAGTGTCGCCTGAGCAAGCTGGCCGGGATCGAACTGCAGTTCGGCCGTCCCGTCGGCAGCGCCGATGGCCGTTCTGGCGACCAGCCCGTTCGAGTAGCCGGTGGCAATGATGTTGAAGCGCAGCCGGCAAGGTCAGGCCGAAATTGGCGCCGATGTCGACGAAGGTACCACCCGGCAACAGGTGCGATAGGACGGGGCCAATTTGCTTTCGACCTTGCGGGCGCCTCCGAGCATGAGTTTGCGCTCCGAGGCGTCGCCCTGGAGGTAGCACGTCGTCGCGCGGATGCCGAGCACCTCGATGTAGACGTACAGTGAGGGCGCGTTCACGCATTTTCGGTTTTTGCGCTCCCCAGGGAGCCACCGAGATCGACCCCACTGGAATGTTCACTTGAAAAACCTGTCAAGACGCGGGCTTCGGGATGCGGTAGCACATACCAGCGGTTTTGGGCCGTGAGGCTCCAGATACCCATGCCCGCCGAATCGGCATGTCAGCTGCGTAAGGAGATACTATGGCCACCGCAACGATCGTCAGACTTCTCGAGCAGGACCCAGCCCCCATCACCGGGTTGCTGCCGGGCTGGAAAATTGTATCGGGCTCGCCATCCATGACGACATGGGTCAAGCATACGACAGCCGATGGCACAATGATTTCAGGCGTTTGGGCCGCGACTCCGGGCACCTTCCACGCCACCTATTCGAACTTCGAGTTCGTCCATTTGCTGGAAGGTGAAATCGCGATCACGCCTGAGGACGGCGACACGGTTGTAGTCAAGGCGGGCGATGCGTTCGTGGTCGAGCCCACCTTCAAGGGTACCTGGGACATCAGGAAGCCGGTACGCAAGCACTTCACCGCGCGCATCAAGTAAGCAGCCGGTCAACGGCCGGGGCGAGGTCCAAGGCGCGTTCAGTACACGCGGGCCTTGGGCTCGATGTATTTGATTTCGTTGGTGAGCGTGCGGGCATGGACGGGCCGGGTGTCGAGCGTCACGGTCTGCCGGGCGTAGTCGGCAAACGCCAGCGTGTGCTTCATCCAGTTGACATCGTCGCGCATGGGGAAATCCTCACGCGCATGCGCGCCGCGGCTTTCCCTGCGGTTCTCCGCGCCGACCACTGTGGTCGCCGCCTGCGAGATCAGGTTGTCGTACTCCAGCGTTTCGATGAGGTCTGAATTCCAGACAAGGGACCTGTCGGTGACGCGGATATCCGCCGTATCTTTCCAAATCGCGAGGATTTTCTCCATGCCCTCCTTGAGGACGTCGCCATCGCGGAAGACGGCGCAGTTTGTCTGCATGACCCTCTGCATGCGAAGCCGAAGCGCGGATGTTGGCGTCGATCCCTTTGCATGACGATAGCGATCGAGGCGATCGAGCGCTCTCTCGCTGGCGTCCCTTGGCAAGTCGGGCTGGCTGGCGCGCGGTTCCACCGTATCGCCGCAACGCAGCGCTGCAGCTCGTCCGAACACGACGAGATCGATGAGCGAGTTCGAGCCGAGACGATTGGCGCCGTGCACAGAAACGCACGCCGCTTCTCCGATCGCCATCAGGCCCTGGACCACATGGTTGGGATTGCCGTCCTTCAGGGTCAGGACTTCGCCGTGATAGTTGGTCGGTATGCCGCCCATGTTGTAGTGGACTGTGGGTATGACCGGGATCGGCTGGCGGCGCAGGTCGACTCCGGCGAAAACCTTTGCGTTTTCGGTAATGCCCGGCAGCCGCTCGGCAAGGATGTTCGGATCGAGATGATCGAGATGGAGATAGATGTGGTCGCCATCCGCGCCGACGCCGCGGCCTTCACGGATCTCTATCGTCATCGAGCGAGATACGACGTCTCGTGACGCAAGATCCTTGGCATGGGGCGCATACCGCTCCATGAACCTCTCGCCCTTCGAGTTCGTCAGATAGCCGCCTTCTCCGCGTGCACCTTCGGTTATCAAAACGCCCGCGCCGTAGATGCCGGTCGGATGGAACTGAACGAATTCCATATCCTGTAACGGCAGACCCGCCCTCAGCACCATAGCGTTGCCGTCACCCGTGCAGGTGTGGGCCGACGTCGCCGAGAAGTAAGCGCGGCCATAGCCGCCGGTCGCCAGAATGGTCCGCTTGGCGCGGAAACGGTGTATCGAGCCGTCCTCGATACGCATGGCGATGACGCCGCGGCACGCACCTTCCTGATCCATGATGAGATCGAGGGCGAAGTACTCGATGAAGAACTCGGCCGAGTGCCGCAGGCTTTGTCCGTAGAGTGTGTGCAGCATGGCGTGACCGGTTCGGTCGGCCGCCGCGCAGGTGCGTTGGGCGGGCGGGCCCTCTCCGAATTCCGTCGTCATTCCGCCGAATGGGCGCTGATAGATGCGGCCATTCTCCGTGCGGCTGAAAGGAACGCCATAGTGTTCGAGTTCGTAGACGGCATCCGGCGCATTGCGGCACAGATACTCGATCGCGTCCTGATCGCCGAGCCAATCGGCGCCCTTGACGGTGTCATACATGTGCCAGCGCCAATTGTCGGGGCCCATGTTGCCGAGTGAGGCTGCCACGCCACCTTGCGCCGCGACGGTGTGCGAACGCGTCGGAAATACTTTGGTAATGCAGGCGGTCTTGAGTCCCGCTTCGGCCGAGCCCAGCGTTGCTCTTAGCCCGGCGCCGCCGGCTCCCACGACGACCACGTCGTAGGTGTGATCGAAGACCGGATATGCGCGTCCTGCCACTGATGGCGCCGGACCGCTGCTGCCGTTGCTGGAGCCGCTTGCCTTGCCCGCCATGGATCAAGCGCCTCCAAAACTGAGCTTCATGACGGCGAGTGCGCATGCAGCGCCAATGAGGATTGCGAAGAACGTATTCAGGACAAGCAGAGCGATCTTCGCGGCCTCGCCGTGCACGTAGTCCTCGATGATTGTCTGCATGCCGAGCCGCATGTGGATGGTGCCGCTCAGAATCAGAAGCAGGAGCGGCAGGGCGATCAGCGGATTGCCGAGCCATGCCTTCACGGTTGCATGATCAGCCCCGGCCAGCCGGACTACCAGCCAGACCAGAAACACCGAGAGAACGAGGTTCGAAAGCCCCGTAACGCGCTGCTTAAAGAAATGATCGGTCCCTGCCTTGGCCGAGCCCAACCGGCGAACATTCTTGAGCGGGCTACGCATGGTCATCAATCAGCCTCCCCTGCCGAGCGCGGCAGCCCACACTGCGATCGTCAGCAATACCGAAACGATCACTGTCCCCCACGACAGTTTGTCGATTGTGGCAAGATCGTAGCCGCGACCGCTGTCCCAGATGAAGTGACGTAGGCCGCCGGCCGCATGATGGATGAGAGCCCAGGTGTATCCGAACAGCACAACCTTCCCGGCCAGGGTCCCGAACACCCCGCTGACATAGGCGAAGTATTCAGGTCCCACCGCAGCAGCCGTCAGCCACCAGGCCAGCAGGATCGTGCCGAAGTAGAGCGCGGCGCCTGTCATCCGGTGCAGGATCGACATCACCATATTCACGAGGGGAGAATAGACCTGAAGGTGGGGCGACAACGGCCGCTCAACACCTGTGTTAAGGCCCGGCCTGGGCTCAACCATGCATCTGCCCTCGCAGTTGACGTCGTTGGCGGACAACGTTTCGACGTTGAATTGAAACGCCTTTTACACAGACGATCGCGTAGTCGCAATTCCACACTTGGTCGCGATGGGCGACATAGCAACCGCGCTGGATGGCCGACCGGGTCAGTTAAGGGTGGAAATCATGGCGCGGGCCAAGCCCTGGCCGCTCTCGAAGGCGAGCTCCGCCAGTCGCCCCAGACGCCAGTCTCCGGCCGCGCCGACCATCTGCACAGTCGCAAACAGGGAGGCCCATGCTGCCAGAGGTGCGCTGTCACGCGGATCGGTCTGACCGGGGGCAGGTTCAGCAGGTGGCACGTCTCGTTTCAGATCTCTTCTGCGACGAGATCGGGCTCCAGGTCTTCCGTTGTGCGGGTCCAGGTTGGAGACGCAGGGATGACGACGGTCTCGCCACGGTCCAGGCGCCCCGGCCTGCTGTTGTTCCGGGCCAGCCAACAGGTGACTTCGTTCATGTCCGAGAAAACATCCGGTTCGGGCAGATGCTTCGAAGCTGAACCATGATCGACCAGCACGGGGCCATGCGCACGCGCGAGATCGCGTCTGTGAATTCTGGAATGCGACCCAGCAGCAACCGGGCAATCGGTGCCGGCACGGCGACCGCAATGGCCGCGAAGGGCCCGACTTGCGTCTCATCCGAAAACCAGATGTATCAGCCCGTGTCACGACCCTCGAAGGTGTAGACTTTCTGACCGGTGTGGATCCAGAGATCCCCGTTCAGCGGCCGCAGGAACGACGACATGCCCGGCATCCCGACATACCAGGGATGCAACTGCCCACCACAGTCGGCACCGTTTAGGGTTGTGCGTGGATTCCAGCGCTGGGCGTAGCCGAGGCGACCACTTCGTCGATGTAGTTTCTGACCCTTGCGTCTGTCCCGAAACATACTGTGCGCCGTAATCGAAGGTATCCATGCCAAGCCGCATGGTACCCATTCGGCCACCGATGATGCGGTCCTGCTCGAAGACGTCGACGAAACATTCAGCTTGGCGAAGCGCGCGCGAGACCAGCCAGGCCGGCCCCAATCACGGGCGACTTTGCGCGCCAAGACATCTACTCCAGCCGTCTGGGGATTGCGACGTTTACAGCCTAATCGATAGGGACGAGTACTAAAGTGCGTACAAGACCAAAAGAGTTGCGTCGAGTTCCATCAATCCATTTGGCGGGCGCGGTGTACAAGATGAATCGGATTATCAGCAACACGGACGATCGCGTGTCCCCACAACTTTGAACGCGGCGCTCATTCGAGGAGCGCGCACAACTACAGAACTGCTGTTTGCCGGATGGTGCGCGACTAACGCGGAAGCACGACCCACATGTCGAAGTCGAGGATGACGCCGTCGGCGTAGTCCGCGCTATTGGGTTTCTTCAGCGGGAACGTGCTGCAGTCCTGGTTCTTCACGGCGACCATGCGGACACGAAGAGCGCCGATGTCCGTTCTGCCGGGTATCTCCGCCTTTTCGAGTATCTCGGACCACGCATACACGGTGTCGCCGGCGAACAACGGCGCAACATGGCGGCCGCCATTGATGGCTGCCAGATGGAACGCGTTGTTCAGGCCGTTGAATGAGAGCGCCCGCGCCAGCGAGATGACGACGCCTCCATAGACAATGCGCTTGCCGAACCGGCCCTTCGCCTCGGTGTGCCGATTGAAGTGCACTTTCGCCGTGTTCTGGTAGAGTCGCGTCGCCATCTGATGTTCTGCTTCTTCGAGCGTCATGCCATCGACGTGGTCGATGCGCTCACCGACTTCATAATCGGCCCACCGGTAGGGCGACCCCGACAGCTCGTAGTCGTAGGCAGCGGCATCGAGTGGCGGCACCGCGACGCCGAGCTCCGAAGGATCGATGCGGTCGGCAAGCTTCGGCACCACCGGATCGGCGACCTTCGCAGCCTTGTCGCGTTTGCGCACCATAACCCAACGCGTGTACTCCAGCACGACCACGCCCTGCTGGTTGCGACCCGTGGAGCGAACGTAGACGGTGCCGGTGTCGCGATTGGAATTCTCCTTGAGACCGATGACCTCCGACACCGTGGACAGCGTGTCGCCGGGATAGACCGCCTTCAGGAATCGCCCGCTGGCATAACCCAGATTGGCGATGGCATTGAGCGAGATGTCGGGCACGGTCTTTCCGAACACGACGTGGAACATCAGCAGGTCGTCGATTGGAGCGCGCGGATACCCAATGGCGCGCGCGAAAGCATCGGAGGACTGCACGGCGAAGCGGGGACCATAAAGGCTCATGTAGAGGGCGGCGTCACCGTCCGTGATCGTCCGCGGCGTGGCATGCTTGAGGATCTGGCCGAAGCGGTAATCCTCGAAGAAGTTGCCCGGGTTCGTTTTGGTCTTGGTCATCGCTGCCATCGAACTCTCAATTTGCCGCATGCGCATTATCGCGGCGTGCCGATTAGTCGGAATTCGCTCGGATGTCGATATCACAGCTTCGTCCTTCGGGGTCCGACCGTCACCTGGCGGCAGTCCATCACTAGAACCACTCCTCGATTTCCGTCACGGCATTGGCAATCGCGACCGTCCGCCGCGCCATGACCAGATGCAGCCGTTCCACCATCTTGTCGTCGACCGTGATGACGCCTTTGTTTTCGTTCGCCGGCCTCTGGAACGCTTCGATGATCTTGCGGGACCATGCCACTTCCTCGGCGGAAGGAGAGAAAATCTCGTTGCAGGGCGTCACCTGCGACGGATGGATCAGCGTCTTGCCGTCCATGCCCAGCGTGCGGCCATGCTCGCATTCGGTCCGGAACCCGGCCTCGTCCTTGAAGTCATTGTAGACGCCGTCGATGATATCGAGGCCGTAGGCGCGGGCGGCCACCAGCGTCATGGCCAGCCACGGCACAACGGCAAAGCGGTTGTCGATGGCGCGGGCGCGGGACTCCTTCAGCAGATCGTTGGTGCCCATGACGAGGCACACAAGCCGATTCTCGGGGTCCGCCGCCACGGCGGCAATCTCCCGCGCGTTAAGGATGGCCTGCGGCGTCTCCATCATGGCCCAGAGCTTAGTCCTCTCGGGTGCATGCACCGACTTCAGGATCTTCGCGGCGCTGATGATGTCGCCGGGATGAGCCACTTTCGGCACCAGGATAGCATCGGGCGCGGCGGCGGCGGCGGCGAGGATATCCGCCGTGCCCCAGGCGGTTTCGAGAGCGTTGGGCCGAATGACCAGTTCACGGCGGCCATATCCACCATCCTTGACCGCATGGCAAACCTGCTCGCGTGCAGCGGGCTTGGCATCTGGCGCGACAGAATCTTCCAGATCGAGGATGACGGCATCGGCAAGAATGTTCTTGGCTTTCTCAAGCGCCCGGGCATTGGCCCCGGGCATGTACAAAACACTTCGGCGCGGTCTCACTTGCATGGCTTGGACCCCGGAATCTTTGCTGCGCCGCAATATCTATTCTGAGTAACGGCGGCAATAAACCCCTCTTTCGAAGGACGCGGGTTTTGTTCAAGGTTTCCTGCGCACGGCGTATTCTGACATGGGCCAGCCGGCGGCCTGGAGCAGCAAGATTGGCGACCGTCCTCCTCATCTCGTCGTTCCTGGCCCGCGGCCATATCGGGTTGTCGGCAATGGTGCCGGCGTTTCAAGCGCTGGGCCACGAAACGATCGCCCTGCCAACCGTGATCCTTTCCAATCACCCCGGGCATCCGACTTTTGACGGCGTGACGGTCGATCCGGACAAACTGACGGATATGCTCTCCGCCCTTCGCGCCAACGGCTGGCTTGGCGGCATCGACGCGATTGTGACCGGTTACCTGCCGAGCCGCGACCACGTGCTCGCGGCGGCCAAGGCTATCGAGACCGTCCGCACCGAGGGGGCCCGCCCAATGATTGTGTGCGACCCTGTTATCGGGGACGATCCCAAGGGCCGCTATCTCGACATGGAGGCTGCCGACGCCGTCCGCGACCGGCTCCTCCCCCTTGCCGATCTGGCGACGCCGAACCGGTTCGAACTCGAATGGCTCACGTGCTGCCCCGTTAACGACATGACTTCGGTGGAAGCGGCAGCCGGTAAGCTTGCACTTCCTCTCCTTTGCGCGACGTCGATTGCCGGCCGGCCGGACTTCATTGCGAATGTCCTCGTCGGAGCGCACGGCGTGCGGGCTGAACATGCGAAGCGACGGTGCACCGCACCCCACGGGACCGGCGATCTGTTCGCCGCATTGCTGACCGGACTGCTGCTCAATGGGCATGACGGGAGGGGTGCCCTGCGCCTAGCCACATCGACGGTGGCCCGAGTAGTCGACGCCAGCATCGGCCACGACGAGCTGCGATGCGACGCCCTCTACGCCGATAGCGACCTGCGCCAGCCGGCCAAGAACTGAGTGACAGCCGTCACGGCAGAAGTGCTAGGAGTACCGCTCCGTCAAAGTATTTTCCGACGACCCCATTCCCGCACTCCGCCCTCAGGCAAAGTCGAGACGTAATGAAAGGCAAACTCAAGGGCGCACTCGCCTTCATTCATCACCATGAGGCGTCGGGCGGCATCGTCCTGTTCGCTGCGGCCGTGACTGCATTGCTGCTTGCAAACTCGCCGATTGGCCCTGCCCGCGAAGAGCTCCTGCATCTGGAAGTCGGCTTTCATGCCGGATCGATCTGGCTCGAAAAATCGCTTCTGCATTGGATCAACGACGGGCTTATGGCGATCTTCTTCTTTCTCGTCGGCCTCGAGATCAAACGGGAATTGCTGATCGGCGAGCTGTCCAGACTGAAGCAGGCCTCCTTGCCGCTGTTCGCCGCTATCGGCGGCATGATCGTACCGGCACTGATCTATCTGGTCTTCAACTACACCGATCCCCAGGCCATTGCCGGGTGGGCCATTCCTTCGGCCACCGATATCGCGTTCGCCGTCGGCGTTATGGCTCTGCTGGGCTCGCGGGTCCCCGCGGCGCTCAAGATCGTTCTGCTGGCGCTGGCGATCATCGATGACCTCGGTGCTATCATCATCATCGCTCTGTTCTATACCGCCGGTCTTTCCATGCCGGCGCTGATGCTCGCGGGCACCGGTATCGTGGTGCTGGCCATTCTGAACCAGCGTGGCGTTACCTCCGTCGCACCTTACGTGCTGGCAGGAATCTTCATCTGGGCATGCGTCCTGAAATCCGGCGTGCACGCAACGCTCGCCGGTGTCGTCACCGCGCTCGCCATACCGTTGAACGAACGCGAAGAATCAGGATCTCTCGCGACAGAACTTCAGGAGCGTCTGCATCCGTGGGTCACCTTTGCCGTCCTGCCGCTGTTCGCCTTCGCCAACGCTGGCGTCTCGCTTGCCGGTGTCACGTGGCAGACGGCGATGGGGCCAATCCCGCTCGGCATCGCGCTCGGCCTCATCATCGGCAAGCCTTTGGGCATATTCACTTTTTCCATGCTCGCGATTGCGGCTGGCGTAGCCCGCCTGCCGGACGGAGTGAGAGGAGTCCAGCTTCTCGGCGTGGGAATACTCGCCGGGATCGGCTTCACGATGAGCCTC
This sequence comes from uncultured Alphaproteobacteria bacterium, assembly GCA_963750715.1. Taxonomy (GTDB): domain Bacteria; phylum Pseudomonadota; class Alphaproteobacteria; order Rhizobiales; family Hyphomicrobiaceae; genus JAGVSR01. The sequence goes on from CAVVRP010000008.1 coordinate 369,832, forward strand.
TTCATCGGCACTTTGGCGTTTCCCGATCCCGCCTACGGCGCTCAGGTGAGGCTGGGCGTGCTCGGCGGATCAGTGGTGTCGGCTATTGCCGGATACGTCCTTTTGTCGCGCGTTGCGAAACAGGCAAACCGCGCCGTTTAGCGGCCTATGCTGAGCCGGGGGATTTTTGATGGGGTCGATTCTTAAACTCGCGGCGACAAGCCTATTGTCGACGTCCAGGTCGTGCGGCCCGAACTATTCTGAGCCCGCAGGCGGAAATGGGTCTCGACATCGCTTCGATGTGCCGATAAGTGCGGGTAGTAATAGATCCCATCAGCCCGCACCACGGCGAGATCATGTCCTCATTCCCCGAAACCCTCGTCGACCGCTTCCGTCGCTTCCGGCATCGCCATTTCGTGCCGAATGCCGACCATTACGAGGAGCTGGCGACGTACGGCCAGAACCCAGAGGTAATGCTGATCTCGTGCTGCGACAGCCGCGTCGATCCTGAGACCATCTTCAACGCCATGCCCGGTGAACTGTTCGTCGTGCGCAACGTCGCCAATCTGGTGCCACCGTACGAGACCGCCGGCCGGTATCACGGCGTCAGCACCGCCATCGAGTTCGCCGTGATGAACCTGCGCGTCAAGCACCTGGTCATCATGGGTCACTCGGGCTGCGGCGGCGTCAAGGCCTGCCTCGACCAGAGTGCCGCGATCCAGACGGAAGCGCAGTTTATCTCACGCTGGATGTCGATGCTGGACGATGCGCGCTTGCGCGTCCTGGCGGCGACCCAGCTCAGGTCGCATGCGGAAAAACTGCAGGCGCTCGAGAGGGAAGGCGTGAAGACGTCCATCAAGAATCTGCGCACGTTCCCGTTCGTTGCCCGGCTCGAGGAGAAAGGCAAACTGAACCTGCACGGCGCTTACTTCGATATCGCGACGGGCACCCTATCCATCCTGAAATCACTCGCGCGGCGAGTTCTACCCGCTGTGATCTGATGCTAACGCCGCCACCCTTCAGCGAGCCGCGACTGATCTCGCCTTTTCGATCGCCGGCATGATCTTCGTGGCGACGCTTTCGGGCGTCATCGGCCCCACATGCTTGTAGATGATCTCGCCCTTGCCGTTGACCACGAAGGTTTCAGGCATCCCGTAGACGCCCCACTCGATGGCACCGCGGCCAGTAGGGTCCGAGCCCAGGCGCGCGAACGGATTGCCGTATCGGCCAAGGAACCGCAGCGAGTTCTCGGGCTGGTCCTTGTAGTTCACAGCGAAGACCGGCACGCCGCCTAATTTCGCCAGTTCGGTTAAAACCGGGTGTTCCTCGACGCAGGGCGCACACCATGACGCCCAAAAATTCACGACCGTGACCTGCCCTTTTGCCAAATCGGCGCCAGAGAAACCGGCGACTGGGCCCTTGGCATCCGCAAGCCCGTCGAGTGCAGCGAAATTTACTGTGGGAACCTGTTTCCCGATGAGCGCCGACGGCAGTTTATGGGGATCGCCCGAGAACAGAGCCACGGCGAAGAAGCCCGCCAGCGCGATGAAGAACATGAAGGGCGCCAAGGTGCTGCGGGCGCGCGGCTTGCCGCCGTCGACTTTCTTTCCGATGTAGTGAAAGCTGGGCATGGGTTTGCCTCTATCCGCGTTGCGAGCGCCGCTTGACGCCGCGTGCCTCGAGATCGGCGAGCGCCCGTTTCAGCCGGCTGCCCTCCACGAGGAGCCACGCGGCGAGCGCAGCGAGGACTGCGAAATAGATAACGTACGAGGCCCAGATGAAGACAGCGTGCGGTCCAAGATCCATGGACCTACTCCGCCGCCGCCGGCGTGGCGTTGGACTTAGTTCCGGATTGGGCACGCTCGACCTCGCTCAAGGTCAGCGACTTGATGCGCCGGCGCAGGATCTCGTTGCGCATGCCCTTCAAATGCATGGCGAAGAACAGCAGCGTGAAGCCAATTGCGCTGTAGAGAAGAGGCCAGAGCAGGTCGGGATGGATCGTGGGCCCGCCCATGCGCATCACGCTCGCCGGCTGGTGCAGAGTATTCCACCAGTCGACCGAGAACTTGATCACCGGCAGGATTGCCACGCCGACGAGGCCGAGCACGGCGGTCAGCTTGGCGGCCTGCTGTTCTTCTTCGACGGATGAGCGCAAAGCCATCAAGCCAAGATAAAGGAAGAAGAGGATCAGCACGGACGTGAGCCGAGCGTCCCACACCCAGTAGGTGCCCCACATCGGCTTGCCCCAGAGCGAGCCGGTGACGAGGGCCAAGAAGGTGAAGGCCGCGCCGATCGGGGCTGCGGCCTTGGCCGACACGTCGGCGAGGGGATGGCGAAAAACAAGCAGGCCGAAACTCGACACCGCGATCAGACCGTACCCAAACATGGCGAGCCAAGCGGCGGGAACGTGGATGTACATGATCTTGACCGTCTGCCCCTGTTGGTAATCTTCAGGGGCGACAAAGAAGGCCAGATAAATCGCATAGGCGATGACGGCCACCCCCGCGACTGCCAGCCACGGCAGGATGCGCCCGGAGAAATCCATGAACCGGGTGGGATTTGCCAGCTTCTGTGTCAGTGACTGGTTCTGCATGGTCCTGACTTAATCGCTCACGCCTAACTGTGCAATAAAGATGGCATAGGTAGCGTCACTGCATCTGCACTCTCAACGCGGCCGCCGAAGCTATTGGACCGATGACAAGGGATGTGGTCGAGATTGCCGTAAGGATCAGGAGAGATGGCTGAAGTCCGCCGGTGCCAAGTGTCGCCGCGCTGATGGCGGAGATGCCGAAGATCAGCGTAGGCACATAAAGCGGCAGAACGAGGAGCGCCAGCAGCAGGCCGCCCCGCCTCGTCCTCAACGTCAGCGCCGCGCCGACCGAGCCCAGGAAACTGATGGCGGGGGTGCCCGCCAGCATGGTCACGACCAGCACCGGGTAAGCGGCGATATCGAGGTTCAACAGAATGCCGAGTACGGGCGCCAGCAAGGCTAACGGTATGCCCGTCGAAATCCAATGGGCGAGCGACTTCGACGCTGCGACCAGTTCCAGCGGCAGCGCGCCGGTCGTCATGACTTCGAGCGAGCCATCCTCGTGATCGCCTTCGAAAATTCGCGGCAGCGACAGCAGCGCCGACAGCAGCAGCGCGATCCAGAGCACGCCGGGTGCAATGCGGGACAGGAGCTTCAGATCCGGACCCAGGCCAAGCGGCAGCATCGTGACGACGATCAGATAGAAGCCGAGCGCGGTGCCGATGGCCCCGCCCTCCCTTACGGCAAGTTTGAGATCGCGCCGCAGCAGCGTCATGAACCCGTTCATGAGTGGGCCTCGCCGCCGGCTTTTTCTCCCGGCGAGAATGCGATTGAGGGGCCGCCGAGCGCCAAAGTGAGAGGGTTTCTGAGCCCAAGGCGCAGATGCGTCGCTGCGATCACGATGCCGCCGGCGCCTGTGTGTTCGTTGACGAGTTCCCCCAGAAGCGCCGTCGATGCCGCATCTAGGGAGACGGTCGGCTCGTCGAGTAGCCAGAGCGTACGCTTTGCCAACATCAGCCGGGCCAGACCTGCGCGACGCTTTTGGCCCGCGGAAAGATAGCCTGTGGGAATGTTGGCCAGTGGCGCCAGGCCGAACCGTTCGAGGACCGGGGCCATCCCGTCGGTCGACGACGACTTGCCGCTCAGGTAATTGTCCCAGAAAGACAGGTTTTCAGCCACTGTCAGGTTCGACTTAATGCCGTTCAGATGCCCGACGTAGTGGCACTGTGCGGCGAGGTCACGCTCGTCGTCGCCGCCGACGAGGCGGATCGAGCCTGATACCGGGGAGAGAAATCCCGCGATCGTTCGGATGAGCGTCGTCTTGCCCGATCCGTTGGGCCCGGTCAGCAATACGGCATCGCCGCTGACGGCCCGAAGGGACAGATCGTCGAGGATCGTGCGCGATCCCCGCTCCACGGCCAAATGTTCAATGACGAGTTCGACCAATGCCGATGTCCGGACGGAGCCCCTGCAGTGCACAAGAATGAGGCGGTTACCGAAAAATGCAACCGGCGAAGCGGCTGGTCCTGCGGCGCTGCGGCCTATATAAAGGGCGAGCTTTACCTTTCGCTAGCGCAAAAAGGGGCATTCCTTCCGCCGGCGCTCCGGCGGCGCGGCATTCGGCGCCTCGTCTCGCATCCGCGAGATCGTGCGGTCTTTGCTTGCACATTCGTCCCGAAGGAGGACCAACTTGAGCGCGACGTCTCCCGCCCCCGTTTCCCTCGACAGCTTCAAGTGCCGCACGACGCTTCAGGCCGGCGGCAAGACCTATACGCTTTTTTCCCTGCCGCTGGCGGAGAAGAACGGTCTCGCGGGCGTGTCCCAGCTGCCCTTCTCCATGAAGGTGCTGCTGGAGAACCTGCTGCGGCATGAGGACGGCCGAACGGTCACCAAAGCCGACATCGTTGCCATGTCGGAGTGGATAACTGACAAGGGCTCAGCAGGCAAGGAAATCGGCTTTCGGCCGGCGCGCGTGCTGATGCAGGATTTCACTGGCGTTCCTGCGGTGGTCGATCTTGCAGCCATGAGGGACGGCATGCTGGCGCTCGGCGGCGACCCCAAGAAGATCAACCCGCTGGTTCCAGTCGATCTCGTCATCGACCATTCCGTTATCGTTGACGAGTTCGGCTCGCCTAAGTCGCTCGAACATAACGTCGAGCTGGAATACGAGCGCAACGGTGAGCGCTACAAGTTCCTGAAGTGGGGCCAGGGCGCCTTTGCGAATTTCCGCGTCGTGCCGCCCGGCACCGGCATCTGCCATCAGGTCAATCTGGAGTATCTCGCTCAGACGGTATGGACGACCGAGCAGCCGGACGGCAGCACGCTTGCGTATCCCGACTCTCTCGTTGGCACGGACAGCCATACGACCATGGTCAACGGCCTCGCGGTGCTGGGCTGGGGCGTCGGCGGCATTGAGGCTGAGGCCGCGATGCTCGGTCAGCCGCAATCCATGCTGATTCCGGAGGTGATCGGCTTCCACATCATCGGCAAGCTGAAGGAAGGCGTTACGGCGACCGATCTCGTGCTGACCGTGACGCAGATGCTTCGCAAGAAGGGCGTGGTAAACAAGTTCGTCGAGTTCTTTGGACCCGGGCTCGACAACATGATTCTTGCCGACCGTGCCACCATCGCCAACATGGCGCCCGAGTACGGCGCGACATGCGGCTTTTTTCCGATCGATCGGGAAACTCTCAACTACCTGGAGTTTTCCGGCCGCGCCAAGGAGCGTATCGCGCTTGTCGATGCCTTCGCCAAGGCACAGGGCATGTTCCGCGCCGAGGCGTCACCCGACCCCGTTTTCACCGATTCCCTAGAACTCGACCTCGGCAGCGTCGTGCCCTCACTTGCCGGACCCAAGCGCCCGGAAGGCCGCGTTAGCCTCGATGCCGCCAAGAGCGGATTCCTGACCGCGCTCGAAACCGAATACAAGAAGCCCGGCGAAGCCGCCAAGCGCTACCCCGTCGCCGGCGCGCGCTTTGACCTTGGCCACGGCGACGTGGCAATCGCCGCCATCACGAGCTGCACCAATACCTCCAACCCCAGCGTTCTGATCGGCGCCGGCCTGCTGGCACGCAACGCGCTGGCCAAAGGCTTGAAGACCAAGCCGTGGGTGAAGACGTCGCTGGCGCCTGGATCGCAGGTCGTCGCGGCCTACCTGGAAAAATCGGGTCTCCAGAAATCTCTCGACGCACTGGGATTTAATCTCGTCGGCTTCGGTTGCACCACCTGCATCGGAAACTCCGGTCCGCTGCCGGTCGAGATTTCCGAGACGATCAACGACAATGGACTGATCGCGGCGGCCGTCCTGTCCGGCAACCGCAACTTCGAAGGCCGCGTCTCGCCTGACGTGCAGGCGAACTATCTGGCTTCGCCGCCACTCGTCGTCGCTTACGCGCTGGCCGGTTCGATGCAAAAGGATTTAGCCAAGGATCCAATCGGCGACGGCAAGGATGGTAAGCCCGTCTACCTTCGCGACATCTGGCCTTCTAATAAGGAAATCCAGTCGTTCATCGCCGATAACATCACCCGGTCCATGTTCGAGCAGCGCTACGCCGATGTATTCAAAGGCGATGACAACTGGCAAGCGGTCGAAACCGGCGGGGGCCTGACATACGGGTGGGAGCAGGCATCGACGTATGTTCAAAACCCGCCATATTTCCGCGACATCTCGAAGACCGCAACTGCGATCAACGACATCTCCGGCGCGCGCATTCTCGGCCTGTTCGGCGACAAGATCACGACCGACCACATCTCGCCTGCCGGCTCCATCAAGGCGGCGAGCCCGGCCGGCAAGTACCTGCTCGACAACGGCGTGGCACCTGCCGACTTCAACCAGTACGGAACGCGGCGCGGCAACCATGAGGTGATGATGCGCGGCACGTTTGCCAACATCCGCATCAAGAACCACATGGCTAAGGACGCCAGCGGCGCCGTGAAGGAAGGCGGCTACACTGTCCACTATCCATCCGGAGAACTGATGCCGATCTATGACGCGGCCATGAAGTACGAGGCGGAGGGCGTGCCGCTCGTCGTCTTCGCCGGTATTGAATACGGCAATGGCTCGTCGCGCGACTGGGCGGCGAAGGGCACCAATCTTCTTGGCGTGAAGGCCGTCATCGCTCAGTCGTTCGAGCGCATCCACCGCTCCAACCTCGTCGGCATGGGCATCGCGCCCTTCGTGTTCGAAGAGGGCACTAGCTGGCAGTCGATCGGCCTCAAAGGCGATGAGACCGTCACGATCCGCGGACTCGCAACCGTAAAGCCGCGCCAGCGCATGATCACAGAGATCACCGATACGAAGCGCAACAAGGTGGCCGTTCCGGTCATCTGCCGCATCGATACGCTGGACGAGATCGAATACTTCCGCAACGGCGGGATTCTGCATTATGTACTGCGCAATCTCGCAGCTTGATGGCCGGCCGAACGAACGACAGCGGGCCGCGACGGTCGTCGCGGCCCGTCTCTTTTGTAGGTCAATTGAAACCGCTTGGCGTCACCCGTGTATATGGGACTGAGCGCGGTTGAGCCTACATCGGTTGTCACCCATTCGTGACTCGAACGCTATTAATCGATCCGGGATACTGCGCGATATGAGTGGCGTCCTGTCGGAGTAACCATGTTCTTTCGTCGCATTCTGCCTGCGTGTGTCGTGTTGATCGGACTGTTCCCTACCGGCCCGGCGGAAACGGCTCCTGACCAGCCCGAATTCTATCCGCCCCGCGAAGTGAAGGCCGTCGTCGAGCTGTTCACCAGCCAGGGCTGCTCGTCTTGCCCGCCTGCCGACGCCCTGTTCAGGACGTACGCCGATATGCCGAACATCATGGCCCTGTCGCTTCCGGTCGACTATTGGGACTACATCGGCTGGCGAGATACGTTCGCATCTCCCCGCAACTCCGAGCGACAGCGCGCCTACGCCAGGGCCATGAGCAACGGGCCGGTGTACACGCCGCAGGTCGTCGTCAACGGCGCCCATGTGGCACTCGGCTCGAGCCGCAGTGAGATCGACAAGGCAATCGACACGGCGGCCGCCGAATTCGAGACGTACCGCGTGCCGGTTCGCTTCTGGCACGAAAAGAACACCATCGTTGTCGATGTGGGCAGCGTCGACGCCGCCGCCGCTACAGTGAAGGAAGCGACGATCTGGCTCGGCGTCATTCAGAAGAAGGGTGAGGTCACGATCCAGCGCGGCGAGAACGGCGGCAAGACGCTGGCCTATGCCAACATCGTACGGGAACTCGTGCCGGTCGGCGTCTGGTCCGGCAAGCCGACCGTCCTGCGTCTGGCGCGCACGGCCGTCCTCCTCCCCGAAACCGAGAACAGCGTCGTCCTGGTCCAGGAAGGTGATTTCGGGCGCATTGTCGGAGCCGCCTGGCTGGGACAGTAGACACGGGCCCGCTCAGGCGTCGAGGCCGCGTTTTTTTAACAAGCTCTCGATGTGCGGCTCGCGGCCGCGAAACGCCACATACGACTCGAGCGGATCACGCGTATTGCCCGAACCGTAGACATGGCGCTTGAGCCGCGCGGCAATATCCGCGTCGAACACATCGCCGCATTCCTCGAACGCTGAGAAGGCGTCGGCATCCATGACCTCCGACCACAGGTAGCTGTAGTAGCCGGCGGCGTAACCGCCCATGATGTGCTGGAAATGGGGAATGCGATGGCGCATGACGATTTCACTCGGCATGCCAAGACGGGCGAGCGTTTCCGTTTCGAACTTATTGACATCCAGCGCGCCTGGATCGGACAGCTCATGAAGCTCCATGTCGATCAACGCAGCCGCTGTGTATTCGACCGTCTGAAAGCCCTGGTTGAACGTGCGCGCCGATTGCAGCCGCTCGATCAGGTGGTCGGGCATGGGCTTGGCGCTCTCGCGATGCAGGGCATAGCGCTTCAGGACCTCGGGCCTCGACAACCAGTGCTCGTACAGCTGTGACGGAAACTCGACGAAATCGCGCGGTACATTCGTACCGGACAGGGACGGATAGGTCACATCCGATAGCAAACCATGCAGCCCGTGCCCGAACTCATGGAACAGGGTCCGTGCATCGTCGAACGAGAGCAGCGTCGGTTCGTCGTCGGCACCGCGTGCAAAATTCATGACGTTGACGATGATCGGACGGACATTGCCGCCGAGCCGATGCTGCGAGCGGTAGCTCGACATCCACGCTCCGGAACGCTTCGACGGCCGCGCGTAGTAGTCGCCGAGAAAAATTCCGACCTGTTCTCCCGCCACGTCGCGAACCTCCCAGACACGGACGTCGGGGTGATACCGGGGCACATCGGAGGTTTCGACAAACGACAGGCCGAAAAGCCGCGAGGCCGTGTCGAACGCAGCCTCGATCATGTTGTCGAGCTGGAGATACGGCCGGATTTCGTTGTCATCGAGATCGTAACGCGCCTTGCGTTCCTTTTCCGCCAGATAGCGCCAGTCCCACGCTTCGATCTTGAAGTTGTCACCCGCCTTTCGGGAGATCGCCGCCAGCGCGTCGCGTTCCCTGGCAGCGCGCGACAACGCGGCCTGCCAGACCTGACGCAGCAGACCGCGGACGGCGTCGGGAGTCTTGGCCATCGTATCTTCCAGCGCGTAGTCGGCGAAGGACGAAAAGCCCATCAGGCGGGCCAGCTCGGCTCGCAGAGACATCACTTCAGCGACGATGCTGCGGTTATCCGTCGAACCGCCGCTCTCGCCACGCTTGAACCAGGCCTTGAATGCCTCTTCGCGCAGGTCCCTGCGGTCGGAGAACTGCAGGAAAGCTTCGACGCTCGAGCGCGCTAACGTAATAGCGTGCTTGCCCCGCTGGCCTAACTCATCCGCAGCACGGGATGCAGCGGCCCGCACCGATGCCGGCAAGCCGGCGAGGTCGGCTTCGCCATCGAGAATCATATGCCAGGCCTGCTCGTCGGAGAGCACGTTCTGACCGAACTGCGTGATCAGCGAGGCGAGCCGCCCATTGATGTCGGCGACCCGCGTCTTCGCTTCGGCATTCAATTCGGCGCCCGCGCGAACGAAGGCCGTGCGGGTGCGGTCCAGCAGACGCATCTGTTCGGGATTGAGCCGCAGTTTATCGCGTCGCTGCCAGAGATCGTCGATGCGCCGGAACAGACCTGCATCGAGCAACATTGCTGACTGATGGTCGGCGAGCCTCGGCGCGATGTCGCGTTCGATACCCTGCAGGTCAGGGTTGGTATGCGCGCTCGACTGGTTGAAGAACAGGTCGCAGACGCGGTTAAGAAGCGCTCCGCTCTTTTCGAGCGCGACGATGGTGTTTGCGAATGTCGGCTTTACGGAGTTGTCGGAGATCTTCCGGATCTCGGCGTTGTGGAGCGCAAACGCCTTGTCGAAGGCAGGACCGTAGTGAGCAGGCTCGACGCGGTCGAACGGCGGCAGACCGAACGGCGTTCGCCAAGGCGACAGCAACGGGTTGGCGGCGCTGCGCTTGCGCGATGCGGTCGTCTGGTTCGTCGTCCTGGCCATCAAGCCACTCCTGTGCCGGTATCGTTGACCCGTTATCCCACGACCAGAGGGCCACGCAAAGATCGAGGGCGGTGGGAACCGGCCCTCGACCCTTCTAGGAAGGGCAAGAAAACACATTCGGGAGAGTTGCCGGCCCGGTCCTTCGCAGGAACTCCCATAGGGCTGGGGGCTGATCATCGGAAGCGTCCACTGGGACCGGGCTTTCGACAACACTGCGATACTGAGCGCTGTTCTGGGCGGATCGTGGACCGGCCAGCGGCCCGATTTTGGCAATGCGGAGGTATTTCGTGGCCACGCGGGTCTGCCGGGCGGGGAGGGGACAGTACAAAAAGGTGGCCCAGTCCACGGGAGAAGGCTCGGAGGGGATTTGGGGGCTGAACTTTCCAGAGTCTTTTTTGTGAACCGGGCCGGGCCTGAGTGTCCTGCTTAATTGCGGCCGCCCCACGCAGAGATTGTGGCTCTGGCGTGATGATTGTTTCCAGAACATGCGCTTCGTGCATGGCGTCGAGGGCCTTGAAATCTGTCGGCGGCGGGGCGATCATATCCTGACTGACATGCGAGAGGCGCCATTGAGCGAATCGGAGCCCATAGCGTTCCGCCCCCGGACAGGGGGTTTCCGCGCATCTCGTCCACAGCCACCTCCCCACGCACGCGACTCCTCCGCCGTCACCGCGTTCAACCGGCACGAGCTGAATGCGATTATGGATCTTTATGGACGCATGGTAGCGGCCGGCGAGTGGCGCGATTACGCACTCGACCTCAACTCCGACCGCGCCGTCTTCTCGATCTTTCGCCGCTCGAGCGAGTATCCCTTGTACCACATCGAAAAAGTGCCGCGTCTGGCGCGCAGGCAAGGCGCCTATAGCGTTGTCGCCGCGACCGGCCAGATCCTGAAGCGTGGCCACGACCTTGCCCGCGTGCTCGCAGTTCTCGACAAAGGCCCGCGGTTGGTGGAATGGACCTAATGCTTCAGGTTTGAACCCGTGGCGGCTCCGTTATGCCGGGACCGAGCGCCCTCTGCATGAAAACGACGTCGAGCCAGCGATCCATCTTGAAGCCCACGCCCTCCACTTGCCCGCAGCGTCGAAACCCGGCGCGCTCGTGCAGGCGAATAGAAGCTCGTTGATTGCAGCTGTCGCCGATTACGGCAACCATCTGGCGGAAGCCGAGCGCCTCTGCCACGACGCACAACCGTTCGAGCAGGGCCGAGCCGATGCCGCGGCTGTGACTGGCGGCAGCAACATAGATCGAGTCCTCGACGGTGTAGCGGAATGCCGGACGCGGGCGAAAGCTGTTGGCGTAGGCGAACGCCACCACTGCGCCGTTCGCTTCAGCGACCAGATAGGGGAACCCCGCACCGATAATCGCGAGAAATCGCCGTTGCATCTCGGCCTCCGCGGGCGGAGCGATCTCGAACGTCGCCGTGCCCTCATACGCATGCGGCACATAAATTCCCGTGATCGCGGGAACATCTGTGAGGCAAGCTGCTCGGATATGGAGGAACGGATCATTGGGCATGGGAGACGCTTCGATCGGGGCGGTGGGCGATCAATTGGCATGGCTTCTCCGCAAATGAAAAGGCCCCGCTGGAAGCGGGGCCCCTTTTCTGCGTCACGCCACCGGGCGCGACGTCATTCCTACTCGCGGTTCCCAAACAGCTGCAGGAGCGAGGTGAACATATTGATGAAGTCGAGGTACAAGCTCAACGCACCCATGATCGCACCCTTTGCCAGCGCCATGGCGTCGCCGCGAATCTCGTAATAACCATCCTTGATCTGTTGCGTGTCGTAAGCCGTCAGGCCCGCGAACACCAACACGCCGATCACCGAGATGGCGAACTGCAGTGCGCTCGACTGTAGGAAAATGTTGACCAGGGCGGCGATGACGATGCCGATCACGCCCATGACGAGGAACGAACCCCATCCCGATAGATCCTTCTTCGTCGTGTAGCCGAACAGGCTCAAACCGGCGAACGCGCCGGCCGTGACAAAGAACACCTGCGTGATGGACTGGCCAGTGAAGACCAGAAAGATCGACGACAGCGACACGCCCATGACTGCGGCGAACAGCCAGAACGAAAGCTGCGCGGCGCCGACGCTCATCTTGTAGACGCGGAACGAGAGGAACATCACGAACGCCAGCGGAGCCAGCATCACCACCCACTTCAGCGGAGATAGATAAAGCATCTCGCCGAACGGCGTGAGGGCAAGCTTGCCGCCGACCCGATCACCAATCGCGAGCGCGGACGTGACGTAGGCCGTTAGGCCGGTCAGCGCTACGCCGGCTGCCATGTAGTTGTACACGCCCAACATGTACGACCGCAGGCCTTCATCGACCCGCGCACCCTCGCGGGCTACCGTGCCGGGCCGCGCATACCTGTCTTCAAACTGTGCCATCTGCCAGTCCCCATGAATGTGTTCAGGCCAAACTCCGAGCCTGCCGATCAGATATGAGTGAAGCCTATCGGACTTTCAAGAACCCTCGGCAGAAATCCGACAATAAGCGAAACACGGGGTGGACGACCAAAAAATATAGTATTTTCCGATATTTGACCTTACTCAGAACGCAGATACGGAACCGGGCGTGCACTGAGGACGGCCCAAGTTCCAATGCCGCCGAATAGTGCGACCAAGCCTGTTGCCACTCCCAGGGCCCAAAGAACAGCGCTCCAGGAGAACACGAAATCAAGCTCCATTACGTGTGAAACCGCGAACCAGGCAGCGAGCGAGCCCAGCACGACCGCCAACGCCGCAGTGAGAATGGCGAGCAGCAGATACTCGGCAAAATGGGACGCCAAAATCCTCCGGCGGGTTGCGCCCAGGGTTTTCAGAATAACGGCCTCGAGGATGCGGCGCCTCTGGGCAGTGGCCAGGGCTCCGGCGAGAACCAGCGCACCGGAGACGAGCGTGACGCTGCCCGCAACGCGCACCGCCGTCATCACCTTGGTGAAGACGGCGTTGAAGGCATCGATGGCGTCCTTGACGCGGATGGCCGTAACGGCCGGATAGGCCTTACCCAGTTCGCGCGCGAGGCGGGCCTCGCTTTCGACGGTTGCCCCCTTCGTCATCGTGATGGTGGCGAGCAGATTGTAAGGGGCTCCGGCCAAAGCATTCGGCGAGAACACCATGACGAAGTTCAGCGACAGGCTTTCCCACTTTACCTCGCGAAGGTTGCTGATGCGGGCAGTCAGATTCCGGCCGAGCACGTTTACGGTCACGCTGTCGCCGATGCCAACACCGAGTTTCTCAGCCAACTCGGCCTCGAACGACACCAGCGGCTCGCCCGTATAATCCGCCGGCCACCATGAGCCCTTCACCACTTTCGAGCCGTCGGGGACGGTTTGCGAAAATGTCAGGCCGCGATCGCCATTGAGAACCCACTGGGCTTCCGGCGGCGCCTTGACCTGCTCGGCCGGCGTCCCCTTCAGACTGATTATGCGGCCCCGGAGCATGGGTGCGTCTTCGAGATGGCTACCGGGCGCCTCGCGCAAGACGAGATCCTTCAGCCCCGCGTAACTCGCTTTAGGAATATCGAGCACGAAATAGTTGGGCGACTGGTCGGGCATCCGGCTCGTAAGTTCGTCGACGAGCGAGTTGTCGGTCAGCGCCACCGCGACCAGTAGTGACAGTCCCGACCCGAGCGACAGCACGACGGAGCGCGTCAGCCCGCCCGGAGCCGCCAGATTGCCGATGGCAAGCGCCAGCTCGGGGCGGCGCGGCCGGCGGATGCGTGCTGCGCCCCACACGATCAGGGACCCGAGGCCGATGAAAACCGCGAACACGATCGTGAGACCCGCGCAGAAATAAAATGCGATACGCGGCGCTTCGGACGACAAAACGGCCACCAGAAGCAGGCCGGCGACGCAGGCTGCCATAGCGACGAGCACGCGGCGGCGCGGCAGAACCTGTTGGGGGGCGACCTCGTCGCGAAACAACATGCTGGCCGTGATCTGCTCGGCCCGGCCCAGCGGCCACAGCGCGAACAACAGGGAGACGAGGAACCCATAAGCGATGGCCGTCGCCACGCTGCGCCAAGTGATCGTGAACTCCGGCAGGATCGGCAAGGTATCGCCCAAGCCGGCAGTCAAAACGGAAGGTAGAAAAAATCCCGAAGCGAGCCCAACGGCGACGCCCAGGCCCGCCATAGCCATCACCTGGATTAGGAAGATGCCGAACACCGTTTGACTGGTCGCGCCGAGACTCTTCATCGTGGCGATTACCTTGCGCCGACGATCGATGAACGTCGCGACGGCATTGGCCACGCCGACGCCGCCGACGAGAAGCGCCGTCAAACCCAGCAACGTCAGGAACTGCCGCAAGCGGTCCAGCGTGCGTGTCACTTGCGGCGAAGGATCACGGCGGTCGGCGACAGTGAATCCCGCATTTGGAAGGGCTTTCTTCGCGGTGTCGCGGAAGGTAACGAGGGCCTTCCGGTCATCACCCTGAGTCGCGCTGAGCTTCTCGGCATAACGCCACCGCAGCAACGTGCCCGGCTGAACCAAACCGGTCTGCATCAGCGTTTCCGTCGAGACGAATACCCTGGGCCCATAGGTCAAGCGATCCGCGAGGCCGTCAGGCTCCGACTTCAGAATGCCCTTGACGACGATTTCCTTCTCGCCGATGCGCATGCTGTCGCCCGGCTCCAGTTTCAGACGCTCGAGTAGAACCGGGTCGGCGACGGCAAAGGGTCCGCCATGGATTGCCTCGGCAAAGCTGGATCCATCCGCAAGCGCAACCTCGCCGACGAGCGGATAAGCCTTATCGACCCCCTTCAGCTCGATCACCCCCTGGTCCTCGCCATCGAGACGCCGCCCCATGGCGCGCAGTGTTGCGGTCTCGCTGACGGAGCCTTGGGAGTCAAACCACGCGCGCTCGGTTTCGGTGGCGCGTGTATGGGTGCGAGCGAACGTCACGTCGCCGCCCAGTATTTTTTCTCCCTGCCGTTCGAAGCCGGCGCGCATCGCATCGGATAGGGCGCCGACCCCCGTGATGACCATGACGCCCAGAGCAACGCAGGCGATGAAGACATAGAACCCGCCGATACCCGAGCGCAGCTCGCGCATTGCCAGCGCAAGGAGCCGGGCAAAACCGATCCCGGACCGTTGCGCCGGCCGGGCGACATCAACCGGAGTTGTGGCGCTGATCGTCACGCAGCCTTCGCTTTCTGGTCGGACAGAATGAGCCCATCCGCCATTCGGATCGTGCGGTCGCACTCGGCGGCGAGCCGCTCATCGTGGGTGACGAGAACCAACGTCGATTGCCGCTTACGCTGCATGCCGAACAGAAGATCGATAACGGAGCGGCCGGTCTTGCCGTCGAGATTACCTGTCGGTTCGTCGGCAAGGATCAGTTTCGGGTTGACGCTTAAGGCTCGCGCGATCGCGACCCGTTGCTGTTCGCCGCCCGAAAGTTGAGCTGGAAAGTGATCGAGGCGATGTGCCAGACCGACTTCGCCCAGTTGGTCTCGCGCAATCGCCGCTGCATCCCTGTTCCCGGCGAATTCGAGCGGTAACGCGGCGTTCTCCAGCGCCGTCATGGTGGGCACGAGATGGAAGGACTGGAACACGATGCCGATTTCCGCGCCGCGTACGAGCGCCAACTGGTCTTCGCCGAGGGACGAAAAATCGTGGCCTGCGATGGCGACGCGACCCCGTGTCGGACGTTCAAGACCAGCCAGGATCATCAGCAGCGAGGTCTTGCCCGAACCCGACGGACCGACGACGGCAACCGACTGTCCCGGCGTAACCTCCAGGCTGACGCCGCGCAGTATATCGACTGGCCCGGCCCGGCTCGTTAGCGTGAGACGAACGTCTTCGAGCTCGATGATTGGCTTTATCACGGGTGCGAAGCCTCCAGCCACGCTGTCAATTGGTTCTTGCCTCGGGCTAGCCTAGTTTCTACGTGTGGATTGTAGAATGGATGGGCATGAGGCGGAAAGATGATGACACGACAGCGATCTGCCGTTCATGCGTGCGCCCTGAGGCAAGTGGGGATGTTCGTTTTCGCCGTCAATGCCCTTGTGATGAGCACCCTCACGGCTGCGGCAACAGAGCCTGCGGCGGCATCACCGACGGCGAACCCAGTTCGCATCGTCGCCTTCGGCGACAGCTTGACGGCCGGATACATGCTGCCGCCTTCCGACTCGTTTCCCGCTCAACTCGCCAAAGTGCTCGCCGCGCGCGGTCACGCTGTCGACGTTGTCAACGCCGGAGTATCCGGCGACACGACAGGCACCGCACTTGAAAGGTTCGACTGGGCGGTGCCGGATGGAACCGACGGCGTCATTCTCGAACTCGGCGCCAACGACGCCCTGCGCGGCATCGACCCGGCCATCGCGAAGGCCGCATTGGAAGCCATCATCGGCAAGCTCAAGGCCCGCAACATCGAAGTTTTGCTGGCCGGCATGAAGGCTCCGCGCAACTGGGGTCCGGAGTACCAGGCGGAGTTCGACGGCATGTATGCCGATCTCGCAACGCGCAACGGGCTTATTCTGTATCCGTTCTTTCTCGAAGGTATCGCGATGCAGGCCGATCTCAACCTGTCCGATGGCATGCATCCCAACACCCAAGGCGTTGCCAAGATCGTCGAGCGGATGCTGCCGAGCGTCGAAAGTCTGATCGAGAAGGCCACGGCGCGCCGTTCCAGCACCGCTTCGAAATCATGACTCGAGGGGACCGCCGCACATGCCCCGTCTGTTTTCCGGACTCGAACTGCCCGAACATGCGCGCGACGCGATCCGGCGTTTGCACACTCCCTTAGCAGGCGCCAGATGGATCGAGCCGGAGAACCTGCATCTGACGCTGCGGTTCGTTGGTGATATCGAAAAGCGCGCCGCGCACGAATTCGCGGATGGACTTGCCGCCATCGACCTCGACGTATTCGAGTTGCGGCTGTCGGGTCTCGGCGTGTACGGCGGCAACGACCCGCAGGTCTTGTGGGCAGGCGTCGAGGTAAGCGGGCCCTTGATGGCGCTGGCCCGCGCCAACGAACGCGCGGCAAGGGCGGCGGGTCTCGCGCCGGAAGGCCGAGCCTATAAGCCCCACGTCACCATCGCGAGGCTGCGCCACACACAACCCGGCGAAGTGGCCCGGCTTCTGGAGAGGCTGGGAGCGTTCCGCACGCACCCGTTCATGGTGGAACGTTTCGTGCTGTTTTCGTCGCGGCCGCACATCGGCGGCGGGCCCTACGTTATCGAAGACAGCTTTCCGCTTCGTGGCGCGCCGCCCGAAGGTATCGGCGATGTCGAATGGGCGTGAGCCGGACTTCGTTTAGATCAGTTACCAAACAGCCAGGCGAACGGATTACCGGCGCTCGCCGTTTTGACGCGCTTTGCTTTCAACCCGGTTTGCCGCCATGGCTTTCGCTTCTTCGGCGTGCCTTTGAACTGAGCTGCGACTTCGGAGGCGTCCGGCTGGGCCATTGCGAAACGATCGCCAGATGGCATGAGCGTGCTTTCCAGCAACGCCGCGTCAGCCGCCAGCGCGGCGTCCGGTCCCGCGAGCGCCGCAAGACTTATGATTGTTTTTTCATTGGGAGTATTGCCGTCCGCGTCAGCGACCGTATCGAGGTCCGGCTGGAAAACGAGCGCCTCGGCCACCTTGCGATCGAGTGCCGCCGCACTGGCAATGGTTTCGGCGTGACGCTCTGCCGCCTCGGCGGCATACCGGAGATGGCGATTGGCTTCCGCTTGCGACCATGGCGCGGCCTTGCAGCCGCACCCCTTGATCAGCGTCTTGCGATAGACAAACGCATTCTGGAAGCTGCTGTAGGTGCGGCCGTTGAGGTCCGACATGTTCTTCACGTCGTCGCTGGTCATTGGCATGTAGAACAGCTTCGCCTCGCCGGCGCAGCTCGATTCGCATACTTTCACATCGCGCTCGAACCAGTGGGTCGAGACCGATGCACTTACGGGCCAGTAGAAGCCGTCACACGTGCGCACGCACAAGGTCCGATAGCTTCCGCCATAAGCCGGCTGGTTCGAAACTTCATCGTAGCCCGGGTGCCAGCTGCTATCGCCATAAGAGGTCAGCTTCTGGATGTTCTTGCGGGCAGGTGTTTCCTTCGACGCCGGCTCCGCGGGCGCGCCAAAGCCGCCAAACAGCTGCTGCCAGAACGATTGGGCCGATGCGGGCGCGGCCGCCAGACCGAAGCCTGCCAGCACAACGACGGCGCACAACCACCGGGAATCAACCACCACCATTACGCCACGCACTACAAAGACGTCGATACAAGGTGGACCTGCGCGCACGTTTTTAAGGTGCGCAGTCTTCCCCTACCCCTACCGGCGACTTTGGCGCAGAACCGCAAACTTTCCGTTGCGCTTTGGCGCCGTTGCCAACCAGCGCTATAAAAAATCAACGGATACGAACAAGCAGCCCACGCGTTAGGTTTCTGTTCATACGCGCGCGGTTAACCGCGGCTTCTGTCGTAGTTGGGTCCGTCATACTCGGGTGAGGTCGAGGATAACCTTGCCGGTTGCCTCGCGGCGATCGAGCACGCCGATGGCTTCGCGAATTTCCGTCAGTGGAAACATGCCGTGGACCCGGGGGTTAAGGCGGCCCGCCGCGATCTCGTCGAGCACCCAGCTCAAGTTGGTCCGGTGAGCGGCAGGATCGCGCTTCACCGACTCCCCCCAGAACACACCGACAATGTCGATGCCTTTGACCAGAAGCAGGTTTAGCGGGATCTTCGGAATCTCTCCGGCGGCAAACCCGATGACAAGATGCCGGCCGCCCCAGGCCAACGCCCGCAGCGCCGGTTCCGAATAGTCGCCCCCCACACAATCATAGACAACATCGATACCCCGACCTTCGGTGGCGTCACGCAGTTGCTGCTTCAAATCGCCGAAGCTGTAGTCGATGAGCTGATCGGCGCCGTGGGCACGGCAGATCGCGAGTTTCGCTGGCGATGATGCGACAGCGACGACATGAGCGCCCATCAGCTTGGCCATTTCGATGGCTGCAAGCCCGGAGCCGCCCGCCGCACCGAGCACCGCGACCGTTTCACCCGGATTCAGGCGGCCGCGGTCTTTCAGACCGTGTATGGCCGTACCGTAGGTGATGCTGATCCCGGCCGCGACGCCGCTGGCCACAGCGTCCGGAATCGGAACGGCCTGCGATGCGGGAGCGACAACCTTCTCGCGCGCCCCGCCCCAACCGAGATAGAGCGCCACCCGATCGCCGACGTTGAACCCTTCGACACCGGGGCCGAGGCCGGCGACGAGGCCGGCGACTTCGCCCGAAGGCGAAAACGGCAGAACGGGTTTATGCTGGTACTTGCCCCTCGTGATGAGCGTGTCGAAAAAGTTCAGTGCGGCCGCTTCGACGCGCACGACGAGCTCGCCGTGCCCAGCCTGAGGCTCCTCGACATCGACCACATGAACGCCGGCCGGACCATCGAGGCTCTTGCATAGAGCCGCTTTCATGTGACACCTCCCCTATCGCGCGGAGCCGGCAAAGTGCCAAAATACGGCATCGCGCGGCAATGCTTGTGATTGCGGCATGTTGAACACGGCTTGTCCGAGGACGCTGCGGAGCCATGACCATCGAATCCAACAATCCGGCCGCTGCCTTGACCGAGCCGTGGCCACCCAGGGCACGCGGCTACTTCGCCATCGGCGCCGAACGGATGTCCAAATCCCTCAATCTCGGCAATCTGATGCGGTCGGCGCATGGGTTCGGAGCAAGCTTCACATTCACCGTCGGAGCGACATACCAGGCGCTCGAGGCGCGTGCTGATACATCCAAGGGCCAATGGCACCTGCCGCATTACAATTGGCCGACGCTGGCGGACATGGCTCTGCCGCAAGGATGCAAACTGGTGGGCGTCGAGCTTATCGACGAAGCGATCGATCTGCCGAGCTTCTGCCACCCGCTGCGCGCCGCCTATGTGCTGGGTCCGGAGCGCGGGTCTCTATCGGGTGCCTTGCTCGGACGCTGCGATCACGTCGTCAAGATCCCGACCACTTTCTGCGTCAACGTAGCAATGGCAGGTGCTATCGTTATGTACGATCGCGTCAAGAGCCTGGCTCGCTTCGCGGAGCGTCCGCTGACCGAAGGAGGGCCGCGGGAAACGTTGGCGCGTCACGTACACGGAGAGCTTGCTCACCGGAGGCGGGGATAGTTCGAGGGGGCTTCTGCAATCCGATGTTACCCGCGAGATCGATTGGTTGGCGACGATGCAGATGACTTCGACATTCAACTCCTGCGGTGCTTTGGCCGCAGCCCTCGTCCTGCTGTGCGGAGTGCCTGCGTCCAACGCCCAGGACGGCAAGGCGGCCGTGACGGGGACCTTTGGCAACTGGAAGCTCTACACGACGGATGCCGCCGGGCAGAAGATGTGCTTCGTCGCCGCCGCGCCATCCGAGAAGCAGCCGCCGGGCGCGAGCCGCGCGACCGTGCTTTTCTATGTCTCGGCCTGGCCCAAGGACGGCATCCGTTCGGAGATTAGTGTCACGGTCGGGTATCTGTTAAAGGCAGGATCCAACGTATCCGTGAGCGTTGAAAGTGATGTTTTCCAACTCTTTGCCAAGAAGGAGCGCGCTTACGTTGAGGACACGACGCAGGAACTGAAACTCCTCGAGGCCATGAAAAAGGGCTCGACGATGGTGGTGAAGGGCACATCGGAACGCGGCACTGCCACCACCGATTCATACTCTTTGAACGGCATCAGTCAGGCGCTGAAGGCGCTCGCGTCGACGTGCAGCTAGAGAGCGACAGCTGGCGCGCCGGCACCTGCGGGGCCGAGCCGCCAATGGATCAAGTTCGGGCGCGGGGCGGATCCTTAAGCGCCGAGGCGGTTATCGAGCCCTGGGATCATGCGTTCAAGTGGTTGCGCCGCAAATGGACGTAGAGTGCGCCCTGGCCACCGTGCTGCACCGCCGCTTCCGTATAGCTGACGACGATCGCGCGTAGCTCCGGCTCGGCCAGCCAGCGCGGCACGTTGCGGCGAAGGACCCCAGTCTCGCGCGCGCCGTAAATCGTCGAGTCGTCCTCAGCCGGTTTGCGAGGCCCGCCCTTGCCGGTGATGACCAGGATGTTGCGTCGACCCTTAGCAAAGGACGACGTCAGAAAGCGGCGCAGAGCCACATGCGCCTCGTCCTGGCGCATGCCGTGAAGATCGATGGAGGCGTCGATGTCCTCACGGCCGCCCCGAAGCTTGCGCGCCTTCTTGCGATCGAAGTCGGCAAGCGGGGACGCGGCGCGCGCAGGCGCGGATACATCTCTTTGGACCACCGCCTTATTCGGCTGGGAACCTTCCGGCATGCGTTCAGGCGTGGGTACGGCGACGGGCGTGTTGGAAACCGCGGGGTGGACGCGGCCCTTGGCGCGGCGCAACGGTTCAAGAGATTTGGCCGTATCGCGCCACAGTGCATCGTCGTCATCGGCTTCGTCAGCGACGGCCGCCGGAGGTCGGTGTGGCTTCTTCATGACGAAGTGGGCCCTGCTGCCGATGGCAGGAGCACGACGAATTTTCCTTCATGTTTGGTCACCCCGGCAAGCTGGCCCGCGGCATCGCCCGAGCCGAAGTAAAGGTCCCCGCGTTCCGGTCCTCGGATAGCCGATCCCACATCCTGAGCGACCATGAGCCGGTGATAGCCGCCAACGCCGCCGTTGGCGTGCGTCAGAGACGGCGCGGAGACGAACACCGGCGTGCCAATGACGTGGAAGGCTGTGTCCACCGCCAGACTGCGGCCCGGGGTCAACGGAATTTCGAGCACGCCCAGCGCGCTTTGCCCCTCGCTGCCCGACAACTCTCGGAAGAACACGTACGAGCGGTTGATGCGCATGGCAGCTTTGCCGCGTTCGCGATCGGCGCGCAGCCAGACCTTCATGGCTTGCAGTGACATCTGCTCGAACGGAAACTGCCCAGTGTCGATCATCCAGCGGCCGACCGACGAATAGGGGTGGCCGTTCTTGCCGTCATAGGTGATTCGGATCAGCTCGCCGTCGGGCAGGCGGATCTGACCGGACCCCTGGACGTGCAGAAAAAAAGCATCGACCGGATCTTCCAGCCAGACCAGCTCCAATCCCTGGCCTTCGAGCGCGCCGTGCTCGATCTCCTCCCGAGTAGCATAAGGCTCGATGCCATTGCCCGACTTGCGCGCATGGGTAAGCTGGTGAGCCATCGCCCCGCGCTGCGACTCGGCGACGAGATTGACGAGGTCAGCCGGGCGCCGTAGGACTGGCACGCCAAAGCGTGCCGTTCGCGTCCGCGATCCCTCGATTAGCGGTTCGTAGTATCCGGTCAGCAGACCCGCAGCCGACCCGTGCACGACGCAGTGAGGCGTGAAGTTGGTTTCGAAAAAGCGTCTGGCATCGGCAGCCGATGGACGGGTCGCGGCGAGTTCCAGACCCGCCTGGCAGGCGGCCAATAGCGCAAGAGAGACAGCGCGATTCGGTCCGTCACCGGGTTGTTCCGCGTTCTTGAGGACAGGTTTGCACGAGCGTATGAAGGCTTCGAAAGCCGCGCCGTGATCATCGGCGGCCCAGCCATCCAGACGATCGTAGCCGACCACCTCGAAGGCGACACTCTGTGCGATCATAAGACGTCGCCGCGCGGCGCTCCCTTAGTAGCTAGTTGGGGGCCTGTGTGGCGATCAGCTTCCAGTTCGGATTCTGCCGTGCCCTGACTGTCGAGATATCCCGGCTGAACGTCCAGATATCGGTGACATCCTTGACGCGGCTTGGATCGCCCGAAACAACGATGCCGGCCTTGTCGCGGGTTGCGGTGATCAACTGGCTCACAAACCGCACGGTGACGTTGGCCAGTCCGCCCTTGACTTCGGCCTCGTAGATGTCGGCCTTGTTGATGCCGACGAAGCTCTGGTCGATCTGCTCGCCGCGAGCCTCGCGTTCCGCGATCGATGCGACGAACCCTTCATACACGTCCTTGCTGAGAAGATCCTTCAGCATCTTGCGATTGCCTTCCGCGAAGGCGGTGACGATCATTTCATAGGCCTGCCGCGCCCCGCGCACAAAGTGTTCCGGGTCGAAAGCGGGGTCGGTCCTTGTGATTTCCATCAGGCCCCTGGCTATGCTTTCGTCGCCATTGGCGAACGTCCGCAGCCGCGCTTCGACCTCACCGGCCGAAGCCGTCGCGACGGACGCCGCAGGCGCGTCCTCGCGCTCACGCCGGGGTAGCGTCACGACCTTGTCGGACAAGTTCTGCTGTCCGGCCGCACCAGCCTTGCGCTGCATTTCGACTTCCCGCGATTTCTTCTCGAGGCGCGCGTCGTCATCGTCCGAGCGCCGACCGAGGACGCTGCGCAGCTTCAAAATGGCGATAACCGCCACGATGAGCGCTATCAGGGTGAAAACGTCGATCGTGCCACTGGTGCCAGTCATGATACGGCAGCTTTCCCGGGTGAATCCCAATCGCGCTTATACGCATGCGATGTCTAATGCGTGCCGGCCGAAGGTCAGCCCTCATGCCAGGGCAACAGCTCGAATGCGGCGACCAACATCCTGAGTAGTCTCGCATTTCAGAATAGGCCAGTCTAAGCTGGATGCCAACCTTAGTGAACCATTTTTGACGTGAAGGCGGTCGAGCGCTCGGGCTCGGCTGAAAGCTCTCAGTCCAGCACATGCGCCTCATCCTTCCCGTCGTCCTGATAGCCATCCCGCTGCTAGAGTTGTCTCTTCTGATCAAACTTGGGCAAATCATCGGCGTGTGGCCAACAATTGCATGGATCATCATCACCGGCGTCGCCGGAGGGGCTGTGATCCGCCGGCAGGGTATGACCGCCATGTCGAGGATGATCAACGAGATGCAGGAAGGCCGCCCGCCGATCGCACCGGTGATTGACGGCGCCACGATCATGTTCGCCGGCATTCTACTGCTCACGCCCGGCCTGATTGCCGATACGCTGGGCTTTCTCATGCTGATCCCGGTCGTGCGCCAAGCGTTGCGGCGGTACGCCCTCAGTCGATTTACCATCATCAGCACCGAGGTCACGCGGGAGACGAGGACGCGCACCTGGCCTGGCCGAAGCGGCCGCGCGGGACGGCTGGATACAAATTCCCGTCCGACCGTCATCGAGGGCGAGTACGAGCGATTGGACGATGACCGGGACAAGCTGCCGTAGAGGGCGACGGCGCCCCACTTCCCGACGCGGACGTTGCGGCGACCCTGGGGCCATGGTAGCGACCCGCGAATTACTCAGCCGCGGGCGATTCCTGCCTCGCGGTTCACCTCGAAAGTCCGCCCATGACAAGCAAAGCCGACCAGAACTCAGACTTGGCAGCCGCTGCGGGGGCTCTGCCGGCGATCCAGGCCCAGGTGCTCGGTCAGTACATCAAGGACCTGTCGTTCGAAAATCCCAATGTCGGCAAGCCGATCGGCTCTCCCGGCGAGACGCCGAACCTGAAAGTCGAAGTCAACGTCGGTGCCAAGCGCGTCGGCACGGACGTCTACGAGAGTGCCATCAATTTCAGTGCCAATGCAGACAGCAGCACCGGCAAGATCTATGTTCTGGAAATCGTCTACGCAGGCCTGTTTCGCTTGCAGAACATTCCCGAACAGGCGCTGGAACCGTTTCTGTTGATCAATTGCCCGACACTCGTGTTTCCATTCCTGCGCCGTCTCGCAGCCGACATCACAAGGGAAGGCGGATTTCCCCCACTCCTTCTCGACCCCATCGATTTCGCTGGCCTCTACGTGCGCCGCCAGCAGGAACTGGCGCAGAACGCCCCGAAGCAGTGAGTCGGCCTTAAGCCCTCAAAACGTCACGTCGCATCGGTGGTGCCGAGATACCGCCGCCACACGGCCTTGGCCCCAAGGGTCTCCACGAATCTGCGATGCGCGGCGTCGGCCTCGTCCGTGATCGGTGACGGCAAAGGCACGGGGCGCTTGGGTGCTCCCGCCCGCCGGGCAGCCTGATTGATGAGGCGCTGCGCGCTCGCCGCCGCCGTAGCGAGACCCAACGTGGCCTGCCGTTCGCCCAGCAACTCGACGTAAACTTCGGCCAACAGCAGCGAGTCGACGATTGCGCCATGCTTCGTGCGTTGGGTATTGTCGATGCCGTAGCGCTTACACAGCCCATCGAGTGTATTTGGACCGGCCGGATGCTTGCGGCGCGCAAGCTGCAAAGTGTCGATGACGCGATCCATTCCGATCACCGGCATGGAGACGAGGCCAAGTTCGAAATTCAGAAAAGAGATGTCGAACGCCGCGTTGTGAATGACCAGTGTATCGCTAGCGATGAAGTCGATGAATTCAGCGGCGATTGCCGCGAACACAGGCTTGTCCCTGAGAAAGTCGGTCGAGATTCCGTGGATCGCCTGGGCCTCTGCTGGCACGTCGCGCAGCGGATTGATGAAGCGATGGAACTCCCGGCTGGTCGGGATGCGGTTGACGAGTTCCACACATCCCACTTCGACAAGGCGATCGCCCTTCTTGGGATCAAGGCCGGTCGTCTCGGTATCGAGAACAATCTCGCGCAGCATCGTTGCTAGTCCCCCGGCTCAAGTCGCAAACGTCAACCGGTCGACCAATATCGTGCAAAGGCTTCAGGCTGACGGCGCGACACATCTTCGATCACCATATCGATGGCACGCGCACAGTCCTGCGGAGATCCGCTCGTATCCACAACGTAGTCGGCTCGCGCGCACTTTTCCAAATCACGCAATTGGCGCGCAAGAATGACATCGAGTTTGTTGGACGTCATGCCGGGGCGAGCAAGGACACGTTGTTTTTGTGTAGCTTCTCCCGCGCTGACGACGACCACGGCGTCGACCATCTCGTCAATGCCTGTTTCCATCAGCAACGGGATCTCAAGAACGGCGATCTCCCCACCCTTGGTGGCTTGCTCGACAAGGAACTCTCGTTCTTTCGCACGAATCAGCGGATGCACAATCGCCTCGAGCCGGGCGAACCCATCGGGGCGTTCAAGGAGAGCTTTGGTAAGAAGCTGGCGATCGACCTGTCCATCGCGGACAGTACCGGGAAACGCCGTGTCGATCGGGTTCACCACTTCGCCCTGATAGAGCCGGTGGACTTCCGCGTCGGCATCGAACACTGCTATGCCGCGGGCCTTGAACTGGCCAGCAGCTGTGGACTTGCCCATTCCGATGGATCCCGTCAGACCGATAATCAGCATCAAGACCTCGGAATGTCGGCGGCGATCCGTTCGTAAAGTTCAGACGTCACTTCTGGCCTGACGCCGAACCATTTTTCAAAGCCGGGCACGGCCTGATGCAGCAGCATGCCGAGACCGTCGACCGTTCGCAAACCAGCTGCCTTGGCGGCGCGGATGAACCCGGTTTCGAGCGGCACGTACACGATATCCGATACGACGGTGTTGGCATCTAGCTTCGTGAAATCCATGCCGGGCGACGCTGTTCCGTTCATGCCGAGCGTGGTGGTGTTGACGATGACGCAAGCGTCCGAAGACAGTTCGTCACGCTCGTCCCAATCGTGCGCCTTGACGCGCGGACCGAAGTGCCGCGCCAGATCGTCAGCGCGCTCGCGCGACCGATTGAAAACACGGACCTCGCCGATGTGGTGGCTCAAAAATCCATACACGACGGCCCGTGCGGCGCCGCCCGCTCCCAGAACGCTGACCGCTCGGCGCTGCCTTTGCCAGTCCGGAGCACTGGCATCGAGATAGGCCATGTATCCATACGTGTCGGTGTTCGCGGCGCAGATGCGTGGTCCTTCGAGCCAGATTGTGTTGGCGGCACCGACTGCGATCGCGGTAGCATCCTTGATGTCGGCGACGCGGAATGCGGCTTCCTTGTGCGGCACCGTCACGTTGCAGCCGGCATATCCATTGGTCGCAAGTAGCCGCAGGAACTGCTCGATCTTCTCGGGCCGGACGGCCTCCTTCGTGTACACACCGTCGATGCCGTAGCGCTTCAGCCAATAGCTGTGGATGAGCGGCGAGCGTGAATGCTCGATAGGCCAACCGATCACACAGGCGCGCCTCATGGCATCAGCACTCCACGCGCACGCAACTCCTTCAGCAATGGAAGTAACGGTAGACCCAGCACATTAAAATAATCTCCCTCGACCTGGTCGAACAACTGCACGCCAGGCCCCTCAATTTGGTAGGCGCCGACGCTCGAAAGGATTTCAGAACCGCAGCGGGACAGATACGTGTCGAGAAAATCTTCCGAGAAGTCACGCATGGTCATCCGTGTGGTCTGCATCGCGACCCATCCAGTTAGTCCGTTGGTTGCAAGCGCAGCAGCCGAGTGGAGCGTGTGGGTTTTTCCACGCAGATCGGCGAGGGCCTTCCGGGCTGCCGCCACATCGGTAGGCTTTTCGAAAATTCGGCCGTCGAGTTCGAGTAGCTGATCCGAGCCGATGACCAAAGCATCGGGCCGCGCACGACTGACCGCTTCGGCTTTGGCGCGGGCGAGAGTTGTGGCCAATTCCATTGCTGTGACGCCGGCCTCGGCCTGCTTGCGACCATCGCGCAGTTTCGCTTCGTCGACATCGGCCGGTATGACCTCGAATGTCAGCCCCGCCGAAGACAACATCGACCGTCGCGTCGCACTGCCGGACGCCAGAACGAGCGTCAATGGCGTACGCTCACGCGCCATCGGCGGAGTCTCCGTTCTCGGAAATGCCGGCCTTGCGATCGTGCATCAGTCGGATGATGGTAGCGGCCGTTTCTTCCACGGAGCGCCGCGTTACGTCGATGATCGGCCAGTTGTTCTTGGTGCAGATGCGGCGGGAGTAAGCGATTTCCTCAACGATGTGCGCCCGGTCTACGTAGTCTTCCAGATTGCGATCCCCCAACATCGCGGCACGATTACGCCTGACTTCGGCAATCCGATCCGGACTGGCGATCAGGCAGACGACGAAAGCAGTGTGCGCTTCGGTCAGCGAATCGGGCAAGGGCAGCGATGGCACCAGCGGTAGATTGGTCGTCTTGTAGCCGCGTTGGGCCAGATAGATTCCCGTTGGTGTTTTGGATGTGCGTGAAATGCCCAGAAGGACGATGTCGGCGCGGCTGAGATCCTCGGGAAGGCGGCCGTCGTCGTGCGCCATGGTGAAGTTGAGGGCATCGATCCGCTTGAAGTATTCAGCGTCGAGCACGTGCTGCCCGGCGACGGTGGGAGTTTGCGGCGTCCCGAGATAAGATTCGAACACCTGCATGACCGGCTGCAGTACCGCGTGACACGGCACCTTCAGTTCCCGGCATCGCGCTTCGATGCCTTTTTTCAATTCGTGATTGACGACCGTATAGAGAACGATGCCGGGCGCCTGCTCGATCTCTTGCAGCACACGCTTTAATTGGCGCGCCGTCCGTACCAGCGGATGCATATGCTCGATCGGCCGCAATTGCGCGTATTGAACCGCGGCAGCCTTGGCGATCGCCGTCAATGTATCGCCCGTCGAATCCGACACCAGATGCAGGTGGTAGTAGCTCGGAAGGGTGTTGGTCATCTGTGGATGAAAGTCCGGGTTATCCCAAGCAGGCGGCTTCGATCGCGAGCTGTCTCGAGTTCCGCTGCCCGCTTGTCCACGCTCATACCCACATTCGAGCCCGCAGGGAGAAAAAATGTCGTCTCGAGCGGGAAGTCCGGCGGTCCACGACTTGATCAGAAGCCCCAGCAGGTTACACACATATCGTCCCCAAAGGTTGTGTTTACGCTAGCGGCCACAAGCCTCTGACTCTCTTTCGAACTCCACAGCCCTTGTGTGGTTCGGAGTCTCCCGATACGAGAGGTTGGAAGTCGTCCGGGACAAGTTGCGGAACCCTGGCACGACCCGGGGACAAGAAAGAATTACCGAAATTCGACCAAGTAAGAATCATAACAATAAAAGACAGAATCTGTCTTGAGATAGTGAAGTTAGGTCCGATAACAAAATCTGCCTTGGGGGGAACGAGCTTGGCGGCTGGCTACAGATTTCTTAAACCTTTCGCTGGCGAAGCTGTCTCCCCACCGCCGGTCTGGCTGATGCGTCAGGCCGGACGCTATCTCCCCGAGTACCGCGCCACCCGGGCGCAGGCCGGAAGCTTTCTCAAGCTGTGCTATTCCCCGGCTCTGGCCGCCGAAGTCACGCTCCAGCCCATCCGCCGTTACGGCTTCGATGCCTCGATCCTATTTTCGGATATTCTGGTCGTTCCCGATGCGCTCGGACAGGAGGTCAGGTTTCTGGAAGGCGAAGGCCCCAAGCTCGATCCGATCCGCCACGTCGAGGGATTATCGCGGCTGGATCCTGCGGCAACCACCACCAAGTTTTCACTTGTCTATGAAACCGTCCAACGCCTGCGCCAGGATCTTCCCACGGACACCGCGCTGATCGGATTCTGCGGCGCTCCCTGGACTGTGGCGACCTATATGGTCGGTGGTGAAGGTTCGTCCGATCAGGCGCACGCGCGTCAGTGGGCCTATCGCGATCCCGAGGGTTTCTCCAAGTTGATCGACATTCTTGTCGAGACATCAGTTGCCTATCTCGATGGACAGGTCCGCGCCGGCGCAAACGTGCTGCAGATTTTCGACAGCTGGGCGGGCAGTCTGCCGGAATGCGAATTCGAGAAGTGGGTGATCGTCCCGACGGCCAAAATCGTCGCCGCCTTGAAGGTGCGTCATCCCAGCGTTCCGATCATTGGTTTTCCCCGCGGTACGTGCGGTCTCGCGGCCCGCTTCGTCGAATTGACGGGTGTTGACGGCATCAGTTGCGATACGGCCGTTCCGCTTGCCCAGATGCTGGCCTTGCAGAACACAGGTAAAGTCGTTCAGGGCAACATCGATCCGCTGTTGCTCGTTGCCGGGGGAGAGGCGATGGATCGGCGCGTGCGCCAGATCATCGAAACACTCGGTGACCGGCCCTTCGTTTTCAACCTTGGCCACGGCATCGTTCCCGAAACACCGCCCGACAACGTGGCTCGACTGATGAGTCTCATCCGATCGTCAGCGCACGTGGGCTGATCACCAATGGACACCCGTTCAACACAGAATTCCAGGTCTCAGGGCTCCGACGCCGGAAAGAAGGCGGGTGTTGCAATTCTCGCGATCGTCGTCATCATGGTAGCGATCGCCTATGTTTTCGGCGCGGCCGGCTACCTTTGGATTAAGGCGATCCATGTCGTCGCGATCATTTCGTGGATGGCCGGCCTGTTGTATCTGCCACGTCTGTTCATCTACCACTGCGACGCGCCCAAGGGTTCGCCGCAGTCAGAGACGTTCAAGACCATGGAACAGCGCTTGCTGAAGATTATCATGACCCCGGCGATGTTGGTGTCATGGGTCGTTGGCTTGTGGCTCGCCTGGCACGGCGGATGGCTGTCGTCGGGTTGGTTTCACGCCAAACTTGCGTTAGTGATTGTGTTGAGCGGAGCTCACGGATACTTGGCCGGTGCGGTCCGCAAATTCGCGGCTGACGCGAACGTACTTCCCCCCCGCCACTGGCGCATTGTCAACGAGGTTCCGACGGTTTTGATGATCGCGATTGTCATCCTGGTGATCGTGAAGCCATTTTAACGCCGGTTATTAGGTGATGGTCCGCTTGTCATTTGCAGGGCGTGTCTGCTATACGTCGCAAGTCGTTTTCGACTCACCGTCTCTCCGGCGGTGCAAGCGGCTGCAAGACGCCCTCCATCATTGGCGCGGCAGTCCGTACAACGCGGCCCTTCAACCGCGCTTGGACCCTCCCCACCCTAAGTCGTGGCCCAGCCCTCTCCCCTCGCCTTGTGCTGGCACTATCGTTGGAGCCTTCCATGAAGGAAAAAAAGCTCGAGGAGCTTAAACTGAAAACACCGACGGAGCTCTTGAGCTTCGCGGAAGAAGTTGGCGTCGAGAATGCCAGCACGATGCGCAAGCAGGAGCTGATGTTCGCCACACTGAAGCAGCTTGCCGCCAAGGAAATCGACATCATCGGCATCGGCGTCGTCGAGGTATTGCAGGACGGCTTCGGATTCCTGCGCTCGCCTGATGCGAATTATCTACCAGGTCCCGACGACATCTACGTCTCGCCTTCCCAGATCCGCCGCTTCGCGCTTCGCACGGGCGATACGGTCGAAGGCGAGATTCGCGGACCCAAGGACGGCGAGCGCTATTTCGCTCTGCTCAAAGTCAACAAGATCAACTTCGAAGATCCTGAGGCAACCAAGCACAAGATCAACTTCGACAACCTGACACCGCTGTACCCGACCCAGTGGCTGAAAATGGAAATCGAAGATCCAACCATCAAGGACATTTCCCCTCGCGTCATCGACGTCGTCGTTCCGCTCGGAAAGGGCCAGCGCGCCCTCATCGTCGCGCCACCGCGCACCGGCAAGACGGTTCTACTGCAGAACATCGCCCACTCCATCACAACCAATCATCCGGAATGCTACCTCATTGTCCTTCTGATCGACGAGCGGCCCGAGGAAGTCACCGACATGCAGCGTTCGGTGAAGGGCGAGGTGATCTCCTCGACCTTCGACGAGCCACCGTCACGGCACGTTCAAGTATCTGAGATGGTTATTGAAAAGGCCAAACGTCTTGTTGAACACAAGCGCGACGTGGTGATCCTTCTTGACTCGATCACGCGTCTGGGTCGTGCCTATAACACCGTCGTACCATCTTCCGGCAAGGTGCTAACGGGTGGTGTCGATTCGAATGCGCTGCAGCGGCCCAAGCGGTTTTTCGGCGCGGCTCGCAACATTGAAGAAGGTGGCTCACTGACGATCATCGCTACGGCGCTTGTCGATACCGGATCGCGCATGGACGAAGTCATCTTCGAAGAATTCAAAGGCACAGGTAACTCGGAAATCATTCTCGACCGCAAGGTCTCCGACAAGCGCGTGTTCCCAGCCATCGACGTGTCGCGCTCGGGCACCCGCAAGGAGGACCTGCTGGTTCCGAAGGATCAGCTCAAGAAGGTCTATGTCCTGCGCCGCATCCTGAACCCGATGGGCACCATGGACGCGATCGAGTTCTTAATCGACAAGCTAAAGTCGACCAAGACAAACGGCGAGTTTTTCCAGTCGATGAATACATAAAGAAAAGGGCCGCTCGAAGCGGCCCTTTTTCATGTCAAACCTGCATCACTCTGCAGGGTGGAACTGTCCGCCGCCAGCCTTCTCTCGATTCGAAGTCCTTATGAGGCTTGAGTAGCTCGGGCGCACCTTGCCCCGGCGTATAGATGAACGGGAATAGGATCTGGGCGATGTATTCCTTTGGAAAATCCGGCACCTCGTCGATCCCCATGTCGGAAGCCTTTATGGGACGCGACGGCTGCGCCTGGAACGTGCCAAGCAGCTGGTCCCACAGCGTGAAGAAGAGACCGAAGTTGCAATCACCCTCCTTACCCCAATTGACGTGATGCAAGTGATGGATCTGCCCGATCGATAGTTGGTTCCTCAAAGGCCCAAGGGCGTAGGCGACGTTCGAATGCTGCACGATCAATTGAACCGAGATCGCAAAGCCGAGTAGCACTGCGACGTTGACCGGCATGCCTAGGATGACCAGCGGCGCCGTGCCAAGGATCATGTCGAGGCTCTGATGCAGCGGATGCCGAACAAGCCCGTTGAAGCTGTAGAGCCGGCCGACACCGTGGTGCACGGCGTGCAGCCGCCACAGTATCGGCCAGCGATGACTGAAGAAGTGCACCAACGTGAAGACGAAGTCGGCGATCCCGATCGCCAGCAGCAATTGCGCCCAAACCGGCCAATGCTTCGGCCAAATCCCCTCGAACGGAAACAACCACACGATCAACGGGATCATCAGGATGCCGCTGATATTCGACGCTTCATAAACCAGCGTGTGAGCCAGGTTCGTTTTTTCGTCTTCGTGTGGATCGTTCCATTCCTGATACCAGGGCAAGATGTGTTCAGCGGCATGCGCCAAAACGAAAGCTGCCACCAGTATCGGGGCAAGCCACAACGGCGAATGTCCCCGGGTGACCACGAAGTATGCGGCGCCGTTGAGGCCAAGCAGCATAAACGGCACGTAGGCGAACTGAACCAGTCGACGCATGGCAACTTCCAAACCTGAACTGCGGACTATAACAATCGCGTGTAGCAAAATTATCAAGGATTGGTTTAGTCGGAATTGACTTCGGTCAGCCCGGCTGGGCGGCAAAATCGCGCCATGGTTAACTGTTCCGGGCGTGGAAAGTTGCATTCTTTCCTATTGCTTTCCAAGTGGACCGACCGTACGGCCCTGCGGCATGATCAGCTCAAAAGAAGCAACGATCTTTGCCCTGTCGTCGGGCGCCGGGCGGGCCGGGGTGGCTGTCATCCGCATTTCGGGGCCGTCCGTCCGGGCCGTTCTGGTGCGAATGGCGCCACCTGAATTGCCCGATCGCTGTGTCGGGTTCCGGCGGCTTGTCGATCCGCAGACGGGCGCTTTGCTCGATGAGGCTGTGGTACTGTTTTTCGCGGCACCCCGAACCGAGACGGGCGACGATGTCGCCGAATTTCAGGTACACGGCGGGCGGGCTGTGGTCGCTGCTGTCATCGAGGCGTTGGGCCGGGTTCCGGACTGCCGGTTGGCGGAACCCGGCGAATTCGCCCGCCGCGCCTTCGAGAATGGGAAGATCGACCTTGCGGAGGCCGAGGGCCTGGCGGATCTCATCGACGCGGAAACGGAAGCGCAGCGCCGACAGGCGCTGTCTCAAGCGACGGGGGCATTGTCAAAGGTCTACGACGGCTGGCGCCACCGGTTGATCGAGATTGCCGCGCTGGTCGAGGCCGGTATTGATTTTTCCGACGAACCCGACGTATCGGCCTCGGCCTTCGACATGGCCCGACATCGCGCGGAGCCGCTTCTGGCCGAAATGACGTTTCATCTCGACGACAACCACCGGGGTGAAATTCTGCGCGAAGGTTTCCGGGTGGCGATCCTTGGCCCGCCGAATGCCGGCAAGTCGAGTCTGTTGAACGCTCTCGCCCGGCGCGACGCGGCGATCGTCTCGTCGGAAGCTGGGACCACGCGAGATGTCGTCGAAGTGCGACTGGACCTTGGTGGTTATCCCGTCATCGTGTCGGATACTGCAGGCTTGCGGGACGCCTCCAACGAGGTCGAGCGCGAGGGCATCCGACGCAGCCTCGCCGCGGCAGGGGAAGCCAACCTGGTCCTCTGGCTGTCGGCTTCCGGCAGCGACAAGCTGCCCGAAGCTATCGCGGCGGGCCTATACAGGATCGTTAGGACGAAGTCCGACCTGGACCCAAAAGCAGATCCGGTGGTCGCCATTTCGACGGTGACTGGTGCTGGATTGGACAGGCTCGTGCGGGATATCGCCGACGCTGCCAAGACCCACATCAGCGGCGGCTCGAGTCCGGCGCTGACCCAAACCCGGCATCGTCAAAACCTCGAATCGGCCGTTGAGAGCCTCGGCCAATTCCTCGCCGGGGAAGCCACTGCGACCGAACTTCGCGCCGAAGACCTTCGGCGGGCCGCCCATGCGCTCGGCCGGATAACAGGCCGGGTCGATGTGGAAGACGTTTTAGACCGGGTTTTTTCCCGGTTCTGCATTGGCAAATAGTCCAAATCGCACGTTTCACGTGAAACCCTTGCCCG
This sequence comes from uncultured Alphaproteobacteria bacterium, assembly GCA_963750715.1. Lineage (GTDB taxonomy): Bacteria > Pseudomonadota > Alphaproteobacteria > Rhizobiales > Hyphomicrobiaceae > JAGVSR01. Next base: position 404,275 of record CAVVRP010000008.1, read on the forward strand.
CGACCGTCAATGGCTTTTGACCCCCGTCGCAGCTTCCCATAGTGTGCGGCACGGGCGAGCAATGAGCCGAGACGCGAATGCAAAATCAGTTCGACATCATCGTCGTTGGGGGCGGCCACGCGGGCACTGAAGCTGCCGCCGTCGCTGCCCGGATGGGCGCGCGCGCGGCACTCGTGACGCATCGATTCGCGACCGTCGGCGAAATGTCCTGCAACCCGGCGATCGGAGGCCTGGGCAAGGGGCACCTGGTTCGCGAGGTCGATGCGCTGGATGGTCTGATCGGCCGCGCCGCCGATGCGGCAGGTATCCAGTTCCGGCTGCTGAACCGTTCCAAGGGGCCAGCCGTCCAAGGGCCGCGCACGCAGGCCGACCGGAAGCTCTACCGCCGAGCCATTCAGGACATGATACGCGCCACCCTCGGGCTGGAAATCGTCGAAGGGGGTGTCGAGGATCTGGTCGTGGCCGATGAAGTCGTGACGGGCGTCATGACCGGCGACGGCCGAACCCTTCGGGCCGGGGCCGTCGTGCTGACCACCGGCACGTTCCTCAACGGCGTCATACATATGGGCGAAACGCGCATCCCGGCGGGCCGGGCGGGCGAGGCCCCGGCGCTCAAGCTGTCCGAGCGGCTCTACGGGTTGGGTCTGCCCATGGGGCGGCTCAAGACCGGAACACCGGCCCGGCTCTGCCGCCGGTCGATAGCCTGGGAGCAACTGGAACAGCAGCCGGCAGATGACGAGCCCGTACCGTTGTCGTTCCTGACCGACCAGATCACGATCCGCCAAATTACCTGCGCGGTCACCTCCACCACAGAGGCGACGCATGGGATCATCCGGGCGAACCTGAGCCGGTCGCCGATGTATTCGGGGCAGATCATCGGCGTCGGTCCGCGCTATTGCCCGTCGATCGAAGACAAGGTCGTGCGCTTTGCCGATCGGACCTCCCACCAGATCTTCCTTGAGCCTGAGGGGCTGGACGACGACACAATCTATCCAAACGGGGTTTCAACCTCACTTCCGGCCGATGTTCAGGAGGCCTTCCTAAAGACGATACCGGGGCTGGAGCAGGTCGTCGTCCGCAGGCCCGGTTACGCCATCGAGTACGACTATGTCGATCCCCGGTCGCTGCTGCCGACGCTCGAAGTCAAGACGCTGCCGGGCCTGTTCTTGGCTGGGCAGGTCAACGGCACCACGGGGTATGAGGAGGCGGCAGCCCAAGGCATCATGGCCGGTATAAACGCGGTTCTGGCTGCCGCCGGACGTGGTCGGGATTTCATCGTCTCGCGTTCCGACGCCTATCTCGGCGTGATGATCGACGACCTCGTGACCCGGGGCGTCAGTGAGCCGTATCGCATGTTCACGTCCCGCGCCGAGTACCGCCTGAAGCTGCGGGCCGACAATGCGGATCAGCGCCTCACGCCGGTGGGGCAGACCCTGGGCGCCGTCAGCAAGGACCGCTCACAGCACTATCGCATCAAGGCCGAGGCGCTGGCGGATGGCCGCCGTAGGCTCGATGCCCTGACGCTAACGCCTAACGAGGCGCACAGGCACGGACTTGGCATCAACCGCGACGGCCGGCGCCGGTCTGCGTTCGAGTTGCTGGCTTTCCAGGATATCGGCTGGTCGGTGCTTGCTGCCATTTGGCCGGAACTCGACCGGGTGCCACAGCGTATCGCCGGTCAGCTCGAGATTGACGCGAAGTACGCCGCCTACCTGCGCCGGCAGGATCTTGACGTTGAAGCGCTGCGCCGGGACGAGGCGGTGCGAATCCCGGCGGATTTCAACTTCGCTTCGGTGCCCAGTTTTTCGAACGAGGTCCGCCAGAAGCTGTTGGCGCATCGCCCCTCCAGCATCGCACAGGCGAGCCGCATCGACGGCATGACACCGGCGGCGATCACCCTCCTGCTGGTCGCCCTGAAGAAGGCCGGGCACCGGAAGTCGGCATGACGGCGGAACGGGGCCGGGTCCTGATCGACAGCCCCGAGGCGTTTCAGACCGCCTTTAGCGTTTCACGTGAAACGATTGAACGGCTAAGGACTTACGAAGCTCTGCTCAGGCAGTGGCAAAAGGCCGTGCAGTTGGTGGCGCCGAGTACGCTCGATGCCGTCTGGCACCGGCACTTTGCCGATTCCGCCCAGCTTCTCAATTTTGCCCCACCCAATGCCGGCAAATGGGTCGACGTTGGCTCCGGGGGTGGTTTCCCCGGGCTCGTGCTGGCCATAATGTTGGTGGAGGGAAGTCCCGGCCGGATGACGCTGATCGAAAGCGACAGTCGCAAGGCTGCGTTCCTGGCGGAAGTGGCGCGGCGCACTGGCGTTGCTGTGGACATCCTGTCGACACGGACAGAAATTGCTTCAACTTACACTAAGGTTGGTCATGCAGACGTGATTACGGCGCGTGCTTTGGCCCCGCTGACAAGGCTTCTCGACCTAGTGCGACCCTACTGGTCGCCGTCCACCGTCGGGCTATTCTTGAAAGGCCGGGGCTGCGAACGCGAGGCCAGCGAAGCGCGGCAGCACTGGAGATTTTCTCTGGAGCTGCGGCCCAACCTGATCGAGCCCGAGGGGCACGTAGCCATAGTGCGTGGTTTTTCCGCCAGAACGGAGGAGTAGCCCCGTGAACGGCCTAAATTCTTCACCCCAGGGCCTGCGGATCCTGGCCGTCGCCAACCAGAAGGGCGGCGTCGGCAAGACGACGACAACCATCAATCTCGGCACCGCACTGGCGGCGATCGGGGAGAAGGTTCTGGTCGTCGACCTCGATCCGCAGGGTAATGCGTCGACCGGACTTGGCGTCGCGCCCGAGGCTCGCGCCCGAACCACGTTCGACGTCCTTGTCGGCGCGGCGAGCCTGCTCGAAGTGGCTGTACCGACCGCCGTGCCGGGCCTCCTCGTCGTGCCGGCGAATTCCGATCTCGTCGGCGTCGAAGGTTCACTTGGCGCCGATCCCAACCGGCTATTTAAACTGCGTGATGCAGCCGCCGCCCTAGTTGCACATATGCGCGCGCGGCCGGCCGAACAGGCCTTCAGCTATGTCCTGATCGATTGCCCGCCGTCGCTCAATCTCCTGACGCTCAACGCGCTGTCGGCGGCTCACGCCGTGCTGGTTCCGGTGCAGTGCGAGTTCTTCGCCCTGGAAGGCATCTCGCAGCTGAAAGAGACGATCGATCAGGTCCGGTCGACGCTCAATCCGCGTCTCGAGATCCAGGGCGTGGTGCTCACCATGCACGATGCCCGCACGTCGCTCTCGCGCGAAGTGGCGGAGAACGTGCGGGCCTTCTTCGGGCCGAAGGTCTACGAGTCCGTTATTCCCAGGAATACGCGGGTGGCGGAGGCGCCTTCGCACGGCAAGCCGATCCTGCTGTACGATTACGACTGCGCCGGCAGCCAAGCTTACATCCGTCTCGCCACGGAGATCATCGAGCGTGAGCGGCAGACCAAGGCTGCTTGAGTTCCAAACCAGAGACTTCAACGACGACTGACAAGGGGTCGCCACAGCCATGAACGTGCCACTGCAGAAGAGCCGCCTCGGACGGGGCCTAGCCTCGCTCATCGGTGAGGTTCCCGCAGCACTGCCGCGGTTGCCGGCCGAGGGCGAACAGCGCCTGCTGCCGATCGAGCAGCTGCGAGGTGGGCGCTTCAATCCGCGCAAGGACTTCCGCGAGGAAGAACTGGCTGAGTTGACCGAGTCGATCCGGACCAAGGGCCTTGTGCAGCCGATCATCGTGCGCCCCGATCCCGACCAGATCGGCATGTTCGAGATCGTCGCCGGCGAGCGACGCTGGCGCGCCGCGCAGCGGGCCGGTCTGCATAATGTTTCGGTTATCGTCCGCGATCTCACCGACAAGGAAGTTCTGGAACTCGCGATCATAGAGAACGTCCAGCGCGCCGACCTCAATGCGATCGAAGAAGCGTCGGGATACCGGGAACTGATCGAGCGCTTCGATTACAGCCAGGAGCAGGTCTCCGAAATCATCGGCAAGAGCCGCAGCCATATCGCCAACACCATGCGACTTCTCAAGCTACCGCAGTCGGTGCAGGAATTCGTGCAGCAGGGCGCGCTGACGGCCGGTCATGCGCGCGCCCTTGTTGGCCGCGACGATGCCGAAGCTATGGCTCGTGATATCATTGCCCGCGATCTCAATGTGCGCGAGGTCGAAGCGCTGGTTCAGGGCGGACCGATCGGTGAGGCCGGCGCTTCGGGGCGAAAGGTGCGCGAGAAAGATCCCGACACCAAGGCGTTCGAAAAGGAACTGGCCGATATCCTCGGGCTCAAGGTCGAGATCAAGCGCGGTTCCGGCGAGAGTGGCCACCTGATCATCAAGTACGGCAATTTCGACCAGCTGGAATACATCCGCATGAGGCTGAACGGCTATCCCGGTCAATAGCCACGCCCTGGTAGCCCGCCCGCCTGCCCCCTCCTCAGGTCGGAGGCCGGTTTCGCTGCCATATCCAGAGGGCGGCGAGGACCAGTAGCGCGCCGAACACCGCCGCCGTGATGTCGCGAAGCGAGATCGAAATATTGTCGAGTTCCGGAAACAGACCGAACAGGCGGAAGACCATGCCGCCGACCAGTGCTCCGGCAAGGCCAAGCGCAAGATTGGCTGCCATGCCGAAGCCCTTGCGCTCACGTTTGACTATCAGTCCTATAAGACTTCCGCTTAGGAGCCCTACAATGATCCAGACCACGATCTGGGCGAATGAAATGGACATGGGAGTCCCTTGGGTTCGATGAACTTGAATACCGGCATATCGCGCTTCTAGGCCCGCAATTCGAATTCTCCTACAATACCGCGGATCTGCAATGGGTGCGACTGGTCGAACGACCAACTGCAGCCCTGATACGAGACAACCTACCGACGTTTGCGCCGTGTTCACCTCGCTCAAGCATTGTCTTGACGGCTGGGGCCTGCGTGCTGCATTGGCGCGGCGCGGACTTGGCGGCCTGCGAGGTTCTTGGATTATGAGCAACGACACAATTCTGAGGCTAGCGGCGACGATCCGCGCCCGCCGCGCCGACAGTGCGGCCAAGTCCTATACCCGCGATCTTCTTGATGGTGGTCCGCAGCGTTGCGCCAAGAAGCTCGGCGAGGAAGCCGTCGAAACCGCCATTGCGGCCGTTTCCCAGAGCGATGAGGCCCTGACGGCCGAAGCGGCGGATCTGATCTATCACCTGCTGGTGCTGCTCGAATGCCGCGGCGTCGATTTTGCCGATGTCCTGGCCGTTCTGGAAGGGCGCGAGGGCGTCTCCGGACTTGCGGAGAAGGCGACACGAGGCGGCACGCCGTAGCAGCATGAGCACAAAGTCCCAAAGGTCGAAATCGATTAGAAAGCAGCCGCGTCGCGGTCAGGCCGCTGTCGATGACGCCGACGTCCTGTCGTCGCCGTACCGCGTGTTTACCCGCTCCGACTGGGCCCGTCTGAGGGCGGATACGCCGATGACTCTTCGCCCGGAGGAACTGGAGCAGTTGTCCGGCATCATCGAAGAGTTGTCGGTCGGAGACGTCGAGGAGATTTATCTTCCGCTGTCGCGTCTCCTAAATCTTTACGTCGCAGCATCGCAAAAGCTCCACGCCGTGACGTCGATCTTTCTCGGCCGAACCGACAGCAAGGTGCCTTTCATCATCGGCGTCGCCGGGTCGGTTGCTGTCGGCAAAAGCACGACAGCGCGCGTTTTGAAGGCGCTGCTGGCGCGCTGGCCCGATCATCCACGCGTCGATCTCATCACGACCGACGGTTTTCTATTGTCGAACAAGGATCTCGAAAGCCTCGGACTGATGAGCCGAAAGGGATTTCCGGAGAGCTTCAATACGGGCCAGCTGCTCACGTTTCTCGGCGATGTAAAATCCGGAAAAGAAAAAATCGAAGCGCCGGTGTATTCGCATTTCCATTACGACATTCTAGCGGGGCAGAAGACCGTCGTAGAGCGCCCGGACATTCTCATTGTGGAAGGCCTGAACGTGCTGCAGCCGGCCATTTTGCCGAAAGGCGGAGGGGCTATTCCGTTCGTATCCGACTTCTTTGATTTCTCGATCTATATCGACGCCGATCCCGGCGTTATTCAGGATTGGTATCTTGAGCGCTTCATGCGCTTGCGCAGCACGGCGTTTCGGGATCCGGCGGCTTACTTCCACCGCTATGCCAACTTGGCGCCGAACGAAGCGCGAGTGCGCGCGCTCGAACTCTGGCGTTCGATCAATCTCAGAGAATCTCGAGGAAAACATTCTTCCGACGCGACAGCGCGCACGGCTCATTCTTCGCAAGATCGCTAATCACCGTGTCGAGTCGGTAATGCTGCGCAAGGTGTGACGCAGCGGGCAATGAACCATGGTCGGAAACGAAAAACGGCCGCATGGGGAGCGGCCGAGATTTCGCCTATGAGGCTAGAGGCTAGAGGCTAGATTTTCAGTGTAACGACTTCCGGTGAGCGGCACCGCACGCAACCGACGCAACGGCAAACTCGGTCAACCACAGTTGATTGCGGATGGCAGCCTTGGCGACCGGGGAGCACATAGTGTGCTTCACGACGGCAAGCTGAACGTCCAGCAACGCGGTCATGGCCTGTAGGCCGAACCCACATGCACAATAGAACATGGCAAGCGGATTGCCAGCCTTGTCGGGGCTGGGCCCCGCCGCTTCGACGGCCGTTTGTACCTCCGCGATCGCGATCTTCGGCTTGCTTGACTTGCTGGCGGCCGGAGGAGCCTCTTGCGGCGAAGAAGTGCGACGCGGCGTGCGCGATCCGTGGAGAGCGACCGTGCGGGCGCCGGTCTGACTGACGGTCGGCTGCCTGACGGCCGCGGTAGCGCTCTCCTCACCGATCAAATCCATCTGCATGCTTTTGAACTTGTCGCGCAGTCGGCGAACAGCGGACGGATCGGTTATTCCGAGATTACGAATGGCAGTCGTGGGCCTAAGGCGCGGATCTGCGGAAATCAATTCCGCAATGGCTTTCAAATGAAAGCCATCCACGAGGCCGCTGCCTTTAGGCCGTCCTCGGACGGATTTTTCTTGGGACATTGTCGTTCCCTTTGTTGACGCGATTCGCATGTTCAGGATGATGTGTATTTTGCTGCGCTGCGCCAAGGACGATAATTACGCGGAGATTAACAAAATTTTTGAACCATCGGTTTCTGTTGCGAAAAAGCACCCTCGAATTGTATGTGATGTTACTAATTAGGGGCGATTTGCATACAACACGCCGTGATAGGCGTTTAATGAGTAATTCCGCTCAACTGCATTTGCACTAAGAAATAAGGCCACGTGCTTTTGCCAATTCGCCGAGATTTGTCTCTGGACGGGCACCGATATGACCGATGATTTCGGCTGCCGCCAGACTGCCGAGGTGACCGGCGATATCGAGGGAAAGTCCGCACGCCAGACCATACAGGAAGCCCGCGGCGTAGAGATCGCCGGCGCCGGTCGTGTCGACGACGTGCGAGACCGGAGCGACAGGAATCGCGTGTACCTGTCCGTCGGCAAAAATGACGGATCCCTTGCCGCTGCGGGTCAGCACGACTAGCCGGGTGTCGGCTGCAGCCCGACGAGCAGCGTCGTCGAAGCTCGTGGTTTCGTAGAGTGAGGTGATCTCGCTTTCGTTGGCGAAGAGAATATCGACGCCCGACCGGATAAGATCGAGAAACTCGATGCGGTGACGGTCGACGCAGAATGAATCCGACAGCGTCAGCGCCGTCCGGCGGCCGGCCCTGGCGGCGTGCCCTGCGGCCTGGCGGAAGGCGGACTTCGCGTCGGGCCGATCGAACAGGTAGCCCTCCAGATACACGATGGCGGACGAGCGGATGAGAGCCGGATCTACCTCTCCGTCGTCTAGGTCGGTGCTGCTGCCGAGGAATGTATTCATGGTCCGCTCGCCGTCGGGGGTGACGAGGATCAGGGAGCGGCTGGTCGGAGTTTGAGCGGCCACAGGCTTGGCCGTGAACGTCACGCCCGCCGCGCCGATGTCGTGGCTGAAAATGCGTCCGAACTCGTCTTCGGAAACTTTGCCGATAAAGGCGGCGCGGCCGCCGAACGACGCAAGGCCGACCATGGTATTGGCGGCCGATCCGCCCGAGATTTCGGTGGCCGGGCCCATATCGCCGTAGATCGCCGAGATTGTGTTCGCATCGACGAGCCGCATATGGCCTTTGGTTGCGCCATGCCGCGTCAGAAACGCCTCGTCGCAACGGCCAATGATGTCGACGATGGCGTTGCCGATGGCAACGACGTCATGTTGGATCTCGGTCACGCGGGGCCCCCTGTTTCAAGACCGCCGCACTATAGGGAGGTAACCGGGCCGGGCAAGTTCACACAGCCCTGCGGGCCAAGGCGTTTCAGCGCGCGCCAGCTGGTTGCCGGCTATCCCGGGCCAGCCGCGCAACGCTCAGCAGCAGCCGTTCCGCAATCGACGTTTCCAGGGCGCCGGCCGTGCGGGCGGCTTTGGCGCCAGCAGCGATGCCCGAGATCGCCCGCGACAGCCGCTCCGTGCTCCACATCCGGCACTGGGCGGCAAAAGCATCTTTCTGTTTGAAGTTCAGCGGCGGCCTGATTGTTCGCAGACCGTCGTCGAGGGAACGACCGGCATCCATGCCGGCGCGAACGCGGTGCAGGCGCTGGAAATGCCGATGAAGGGCGACGATCACCAGTTGCGGGTTCTCACCAGAGGCGACGGCACGAGCGAATTCGTTGATCGACCGGGCGCTGTCGCCGCTGGCGGCCGCCAGCGCCACCCGATCGATTGTCAGTTCGGACGCGTCGCCGACGATGGCTTCGACGTCGTCTTCGTCGATGGCCGACTTGCCCTGTGAATACAGCACCAGTTTCTCGATTTCGCCGCGCGACAAGGCTCGATCCGCGCCCAACTTCGCAACAAGCAATTGCTGAGCGACCGGCGAAATGGTCATGCGTGCGGCGGAAAGGATTTCATTGACCACGCCAGAGAGATCCTGCGCGTCGTCGGGGTAGCAGCCGATGGCGGCCGTTGTCGGCAATTTCTCGAACAGCGCCCGCAGGCTGTCGTCTGGCTTCAAGTTGCCGGCTTCGACAATGAGGATTCCAGCGATCTGGCCCTCGGTAATGAGCGGCTTCAACAGCAGGGCGTTGATGCGCCGGCCAGTGGTGGCGCGGATGATCTTGCGGCCGCCGAACATCGGCATGGTCTGCAATTCGACTGCGAGGCGCGAATTATCTTCCTCAAGGTCCGCGTCGTCGAAACGGAGGATTTCGCTAGGAGGATTGTCGCTGTCCGCGCACTTGCGGGCGAGCATGGCGGCACGCTCGCCGACAAGCCCGGTATCGGTGCCAAAAAACAGGAAGGCGTGCAGGCTGGGATCGGGTGATTTGAGGAACTGGTTCGCCTGATGCGCTTTGACGGCCACCATCTTGCGTCAGGCGGCCGAGGCGAGGAACGACGCGACGCGCGTCTTCATCTCCTCGCCGATCGTGCGAGCGGCGCGATTTTCGGCATCCTCGCGGGCGCGCACGTTCGAGAAAATAGACGTAAAGCGTTCGAAACCGGCTCGACCGTAACTCTTGCCCTTCAACACCACTGTCTTGTCCGACAGTCGAACGAGTTGGAAAGAGGCATCGAGATTGTAGATCTGGCTGCGCGCGTCGCCATCGGTCTGAACCAGCGTCGAGGTTACCGTTTCTCGCAGCGCGATCTCAAGCCGGTACGTCGGCTCCGTCGGCCGCTCTCCGCCGCCAGTCGATTGATAGATCAGTTCGTTGCGCAGAACCTGTCCGACGCGGCCTGGAATGGTCGAGATATCGACCTGCGCCAGCTTCTGCTCGACGTTGCCGCCGCCGACGCTTGCCGTGCCGTAAAGGGGCCGGAAGCCGCTTTCACCGCAGGCAGCCAGCAGTGGCGCCGTGGCGATCGCAGCCGTGAAAGCACGCAAAAGGGCGCGGCGGGAAAGGGTTCCGCCCGTCTCCGTCTGTCCGTTGCTTTCACCCATGGCCATACGCGCCTCAGGCAACGACATTCACGATCCTTTGCGGCACGACGATGATCTTCTTCGCAGGGCGGCCTTCCAGCGCACGAATGACGCTTTCGAGCTTCAAGGCCTGCGCCTCGATCTCTTCGTTTGAGGCAGTTCGGGCGATGACAAGTTCATCCTTCCGCTTACCGTTGACCTGTACGGCAATGGTCACGCGATCGTCAACGAGCAAGGCCGGGTCAGTCGCCGGCCAGGACTGATTGGTGAGCATGGTGTTGTATCCGAGCCGCGCCCAGCATTCCTCGGCCAGATGCGGCATCATTGGACCAATCATCTGTACGAGAAACTCGCCGGCCTCGCGTTGGGCCCAATCGAGACCTTTGCAAGACTTTGGTAATGCTCCAGACAGCGCATTCGTGAACTCGTAGATTTGCGCGACGGCGACGTTGAATCTCAATCCTTCGATGTTGCGGGCAACGGCGTCGAGCGCCTGGTGAGCCGCGCGGCGAAGCTCGACCGCTTCCTCGCTGAAACTGGTCGGCGGGGGCGCACCCGGGCGTGTGCCCCGGTCGGCGATGTCATCGATCAGCCGCCACACGCGCTGGATAAAGCGGCCGGAACCCTGTACGCCGGCTTCCGTCCAGATGACGTCGCGCTCCGGCGGGCTGTCCGAGAGCATGAACCAGCGCGCGCAGTCCGCACCCCAATGAGCTATAATGTCGTCGGGATCGACGAGGTTCTTCTTCGACTTCGACATCTTCTCGATGGAGCCGATCGTGACCAGCTTGCCGGTTGCGGTCTCGACGGCGGTGCGGGCCTCGCCCTCGCCCTCGAAACGAACCTCCGACGGCAACAGCCACGCACCCGCTTCGGACTTGTAGGTCTCGTGGGTCACCATACCTTGCGTGAAAAGCGCGCCGAACGGCTCGCGCAGGGTCTTGGTGCCATGCCCGCTGTCGCTCATGGCGCGATAGAAAAAGCGCGAATAGAGCAGGTGCAAAATCGCGTGTTCGATGCCGCCGATGTATTGATCGACCGGGAGCCAGTAATTGGCAGCCTCCGCGTCAACGGGCATTGCGGACTTCGGATTGGTGAAGCGCGTGTAGTACCACGAGCTGTCGACGAAGGTATCCATAGTGTCGGTTTCACGCCGCGCAGGCTTGCCGCACGATGGGCATGTGCAGTCCTTCCACGTCGGGTGCCGGTCGAGCGGGTTGCCGGGCTGGTCGAAGGTGGCGTCGTCGGGAAGCTTAACCGGAAGATCCTTCTCTGGAACCGGCACCACGCCGCAGTTCTTGCAGTGGATGACGGGGATAGGGCAACCCCAATAGCGCTGACGCGAGATGCCCCAGTCTCGAAGGCGATAGTTGACCTTGCGCTGGCCGGCCGGCGCATTCCCGAGCGGGGTCTGCCCCAGGCGTCTCGCCACTTCGTCGAATGCGGCCGCCGTGGACAGCCCGTCTAGGAATTGCGAGTTGATCATTGTGCCGTCGCCGTCGAAGGCGTCCTTGCCGACCGTGAAGGTGGCGGCGTCGGCGCCGGGCGGCAGGATGACCGGAGTGACCGGCAGGCCGTATTTGCGGGCGAAATCGAGGTCACGCTGGTCGCCCGAAGGGCAGCCGAAAATAGCGCCCGTGCCGTAGTCCATCAGAATGAAGTTGGCGACGTACACGGGTACAAGCCAATTCTTGTCGAAGGGGTGGATGGCGCGAACGCCGGTGTCGAAGCCTTTTTTCTCCGCGGATTCGACGTCGGCCACGGAGGTGCCCATGCGGCGGCACTCATCGCAGAAGGCAGCGAGGTCGGAATTATTCTCCGCGGCTGCCTTGGCCAGCGGATGATCGGGTGCGATCGCCATGAACGAGGCACCAAACAGCGTATCGGGCCGCGTGGTGTAGATTTCGATGTCGTCGTGACCCTTCGGCGCAGTCGGCGCGTCGAGTGCCCAGCGGACAAGCATGCCTTCGGAGCGCCCAATCCAGTTCGCCTGCATCAGGCGCACCTTCTCTGGCCACTTGTCGAGCGTGCCCAACGCCTCCAGCAATTCCTCCGAATAGGCGGTGATCTTGAAAAACCACTGCGTCAGTTCGCGGGTCTCGACGACGGCGCCCGAGCGCCAGCCTCGGCCGTCGATGACCTGTTCGTTGGCCAGCACCGTGTGGTCGACCGGATCCCAGTTGACCTTGGAGGATTTGCGGTAGGCGAGGCCGTTCTTCAGTAGGTCGAGGAATATCTTCTGTTGGTGCCGGTAGTAGTCCGGGCTGCAGGTTGCGATCTCTCGCGACCAGTCGAGCGACAGGCCCATCGACTTCAGCTGGCCCTTCATCGTCTCGATGTTAGCGCAGGTCCAGGTGCCGGGGTGGGTCTTGCGCTCGATGGCAGCGTTTTCCGCGGGCATGCCGAAAGCATCCCAGCCCATGGGATGCAGCACGTTGAAGCCGCGGGCGCGCTTGTAGCGGGCGACTACGTCTCCCATGGCGTAATTGCGCACATGCCCCATGTGGATACGTCCGGAAGGATACGGAAACATTTCAAGCACATAGCACTTGGGGCGGGCATCGCCGTTACGGGCCGCAAAAAGGTCCGCCGTCTCCCAGGCTTGCTGCCAATGTTTCTCGCGCGCGGGAGCGTTGTATCTCTCGGTGGACATGGGGCGTTTCAGAGCTCGTGGAAAGGCGTGGCCGGATTCGCAGGTACAGAGCCTGAAAGGCCGTTAAGGGTCAAGGCGGGGTGCGGCCGGGCGGCGGGGAGGGGGAGGCGATATTCATATGCAATATTATATATATTTTACTCATGATATTCCTGTCGCCGGTCGTGACGACCCGTGACCGTCACATCATGTGCAAATAACGATATTTTTTACGTATGACGGCGCGATCATGTGTAATATCAGGATACGAGTTGGATATCACATCCAGAAAAAATCAAAAATTACGCATGAAACAATGATAAAAAGCAGCAAATCCCGAAAGGCGGTCTATGATCCGGCGCGGCCCTATAACGCTTTGCCGCCGCTGCCGCCCAAAGCCGAGCTCGAAACCAAAGCTGTCCTGAAGCGATGCGTGGCCGCTCGCACCGAACTTGCAGAGCTGCGGGTTGCGGGCCAGCTTCTGCCGGACCAGTCCGTACTCATCAATGCGATCCCCACGCTCGAGGCACGCGCCTCATCCGAGATCGAGAACATCGTCACCACCAACGACTCGTTGTTCCGGGAAGCAAGTCTCGGCAATGATGGCCCGTCGACGGACCCGGCGGCGAAAGAGGCCCTCAGATACCGGACGGCGCTTCATCAGGGATTTCAAACGCTGGCAGAACGGCCACTGACCAGCCGGCTTGCGGTAGAGACCTGCCGCATGATCACGGGCACCGATCTCGACATCCGCGCGACACCCGGCACGACTCTGCGCAACGGGATTACTGGAGACGTTGTCTATACACCGCCCGAGGGCGCAAATTTGATCCGGGAACTACTCGGCAACTGGGAGCGCTACGTCAATGCCGAGAGCGATGTCGATCCGCTGATCCGAATGGCCGTGCAGCACTATCAGTTCGAAGCCATCCACCCGTACGGCGACGGCAACGGACGAACCGGCCGCATCCTCAATCTGTTGTTTCTCATCCAAGTAGGCTTGCTCGACAAGCCGACCCTGTATCTCAGCCGGCACATCCTCAAGACGCGGCTTGATTACTACGCGAGCCTCGCGCGCGTGACCCGGGATGGCGAATGGGAGGCATGGGTGCTCTACATGTTGACGGCGGTGGAGCAAACGGCCCGCTGGACAAACCGGAAGGTCGACGCTGTCCGCAAACTTATGGCTCACACATCGGAGTTCGTGCGGGCCGTAAAGCCGCGGCTTTACTCCCGCGAGCTTGTCGAACTCATCTTTACCCAGCCCTATTGCCGTATAGAAAACCTGACTGCGCACGGTCTGGGCACGCGCAAGACGGTATCCCTCCATCTGAAAGAACTGGTCGAGATCGGCGTCTTGACCGAAGAGAAAGTCTGGCGCGATAAGGTGTTCATCCATCGCAAGTATCTCGATCTGCTGTCGAGCGACGAGCATCGTTTTGCGCCATATGAGGCGGCGAAGCCATCACCGCGAGGCAGGCCGTGACCGAACCAACGACACCTATCAGCGTGGCCAATCTGCGCGAGATCCAGCAACGTATCGCGGCAGCGGCGCGCGAAGCCGGCTGCGATCCGGCAGCGGTGCACCTCATCGCGGTGTCGAAGACGTTCGGAGCTGAGGCCATTCTGCCCGTTCTCGAAGCTGGCCACAGAACATTCGGCGAAAACCGCGTTCAGGAAGCGCAATCGAAATGGCCGGGACTGAAGGAGCGGTTTGCGGATATCGATCTGCATCTCATCGGGCCGCTGCAGTCCAACAAGACGAAGGAAGCGGTGGCGCTGTTCGACTGCATCCAAACGGTCGACCGGCCGAAGATCGCCAAGGCCATCGCCGAGGAAATGGCGCGCCAAGGCAAGGTCGTGAAGCTCTTCATTCAAGTCAACACCGGCGAGGAACAGCAGAAGGCCGGCGTGATGCCGCGTGACGCCGCCGCGTTCGTCGCCATGTGCCGCGACGACCTGAAACTCGCCATTGCCGGGCTGATGTGCATTCCTCCGGTGGAAGATGAGCCACCCGTGCATTTCGCTTTCCTGGCCAAGCTCGCTCGCGAACTTGGGCTTGCCGAACTCAGTATGGGCATGAGTTCCGATTTCGAGACCGCGGTGCAGTTCGGAGCCACCTATGTGCGCGTCGGCAGTGCGATCTTCGGCGGGCGAGGCTAGCCAATGCAGGCGGCCAGCATTCGCTCCGCGCTGTTAGTGGCCGTTTGTGTTGCGATGATCGCGCTCGGATGGTGGCGGCTTTCCTCCGCGACCTCCGGCCTGTCGGTCATCAGCGCGTATGCCGGGTCGACACCGGTCACGGTTTTCAAAAAGGCCGATGCGGTCGACGCCCCCGTGGTTGTCATCGCGCACGGGTTCGCGGGATCGCAACAGCTGATGCAGCCGCTCGCGGTGACTCTCTCGCGCAACGGCTACATTGCGGTCACGTTCGACTTTCTGGGTCACGGCCGCAACCCTGAGCCCTTGAGCGGCAACATCACGGAGGAAAGCGGAGCCACGCGGGCTCTGGTCGACCAGACCGCCAAGGTCATGACTTACGCACGCAGCCTGCCGGGCGCCGGCGGAGGGCTGGCGCTACTTGGTCATTCGATGGCCTCCGACATTGTGGTGCGCGCGGCGCAGGCCGAACCCAACGTGAAGGCAACGGTTGCCGTGTCGATGTTTTCGCCGGTGGTCACCCGTGAAAGTCCTCGCAACCTGCTGGTCATCGTCGGCGCTCTCGAGCCAGCCGCTATGCAGAACGAAGGCCGTCGTGTCGTCGCCATGGTATCGGGCGAGAGACCGAGCGACGGCGTCACTTACGGCCGCTTCGAAGATGGTACGGCGCGCCGGTTCGTGCGTGCACGCGGCGTCGAACACGTCAGCGTGCTTTTTAGCCACGACAGCCTCGCGGAAGCTCTGGACTGGCTCGATCAAGCGTTCGCGCGCCCGGCCGCCGGCGCACTGCCGAAACGATTTCTCGATACGCGGGGGTGGGCGATCGGTCTCGTGCTCTTTGGTCTGATTGCCCTGGCGCGGCCGTTATCGGCCGTTCTTCCGAGTGTCGCGGACCCGGCGCGGGGTGGCGACGAGCCGTGGTGTAGACTTCTGGCGATCGGTGCCGCGCCGGCGATCCTAACGCCATTGTTGCTTTGGAAAGCGCCGACCGACTTCCTGCCGATCCTGGTCGGCGATTATCTAGCGATCCACTTCGCGCTATATGGACTGCTGACGGCGGCGGGTCTTTGGTTTGCCGGCAACTGGTCACCCAGGAGAGGCCCTTCGAACATGGGCCTTCTCGCTTTGTCGGTACTGGCAGTCGCGTTCTACAGCGTTGCTGTCATCGGCTATCCGATCGACCACTACGTCACGTCATTCACGCCCGTGGCCGGGCGGGTTCCGTTGTTCTTCGCCATGCTGGCGGGGATGCTGCCGTATTTCCTGACAGACGAGTGGCTGACGCGTGGCCAGCATGCGCGGCACGGCGCCTATGCCGCCACCAAAGCGCTGTTCCTGGTCTCGCTCGCCGTCGCCGTGGCGCTGAACCTCGAGAAACTGTTCTTTCTTGCGATTATCGTTCCGGTGATCCTGATTTTCTTTCTCGTCTACGGCCTGTTCAGTTCGTGGGTTTATCGCCGCACCGGGCATCCGTTCGTTGCCGCGATCGCCAATGCCATTGCTTTCGCCTGGGCCCTCGCCGCGACATTCCCGGTTCTGGGCGGATAAGCCGCCGTCGTCATTCATGGAAGTTTTCCAAAGTCCATTTTGCCGCTGTCGCTGAGTGGCCGCGAGCCGGATGGTACGATTTCAGCTCATTCATGATTCGCGCACCGAGCAGGAGACAAGTCGATGACCACACGCGCTATGAGGACGGCCGACCTACCTGGTGGCGGAGCCGCTGCGGATGCGGCGCGTGAAGAACTGGCGGAAAAGGCCGTGGCGCCCGGCTCCAATCGCGCCCCAACGGCCGATAAGGATGGCTGGCACCGCTTCACGGTGGATGTCTGGATCACGCCCTTCAACAACATCGAGTTCGGCATCTATAAGCGCTCGCGCAACAAGGCGAAGTCGCGACAGTTTACCACCGACATGGATATTTTCGCCGAGGTCATCGAGAACGGCGAACGCACCGGAGTGCTCGGCTACCGCGAGGAACTCTGGAAGGACGCCAAGGGCATGGACAAGCGTCTCGTGTTCAAGCTGTTCAACGAGACCGTAAACTGGCGTGCCACGATGGATCTCATGATCGGACGCTCGCTGCAGATGACAATCGGCGCGCGCGGCCTGCCGGTCACCTGCTATTCGATCAATACCGACGACGACAACTTCCTGATCTATGTCGAGCGTTCGGCTAACAAGTGGCCGTTGATGCCGGAGAACTTCTCGTTCTTTCTGATCAATGACCATCAGCCCGAGTTCTACCGGTTGAAGCGCCGCCTGATCGATCTCGGCGGCGACTACGTGCTCTACGATCAGAGCGGAAACAAAGTCGGCATACTGGACGGCAAGGTGTTCACCATCGGCGGCAAGTGGCACGGCAAGGTCAAGAAGGGCCATGCCGACAAGCGGCTGCTTACGGTAATGAAAATGTTTGCCGGCATGCTGGTGTTCAACGCGGACAGCCGTCGGCACATGAAGCAGCTCTACAGGGATGTGAAGGCTGGGCGCATCAAAGCGAAGATCGAGCGGCAGGAAGCCGATCTCTACATGAATCCACGTCGCACGCGCTGATTAGTCAGCGCCTTGAGTTTGGCCGACGTGCGCAGTGCCAAAAGTTTCGGCTTCTGCCAACAAGGCAATCCCGCAGCAAGGGGGACGGCGGCTCCAGCAGAGTTCGGACGTCTTTTTTCTGCTTGTAGGCGCGATGCTCGTTTTCGCCGTGCACGGCGGTTTCGAGTTTCTCGAGATCGGCACTCTCCGCCACAAGAGCCAGGCCAATGCACTCGCAAAGATCCTCGTCGATTTCGCGATTTCGACGGTGAGCTATTTCTTCATCGGGTATTGGGTGGCCTATGGCGTCAGCTTCCTGGCTGGGGCCGGCGCGATATCAGGCGGCGCGGAAGGCTTTGGTCAGCAGGGCGTGAGCCTCGTCAAATTCTTCTTCCTCTGCACATTCGCCGCCGCTATCCCCGCCATCGTTTCGAGCGGTATCGCAGAGCGCGCGAAGTTTGGACCGCAGTGTGTGGCAACAGCCGTGCTGGTGGGCGTCGCCTATCCGTTGCTCGAGGGCACGGTGTGGAATTGGAATTTCGGCCTGCAGGATGGCCTCTTCAAAGGCCTGCTTGGAGCGGATTTCCATGATTTCGCTGGCTCTGTCGTGGTGCACGACTACTGGCGGCTGTCGTTCTTCTCGGCGCTCGTGCCGGGCGTTACGACAAGAGGCGTCCGATCGGCGTGCCGCCGTCCTCAATTCCTTGGTTGGCAATAGGGTCGTGGCTGCTGTGCATCGGCTGGTTCGGCTTCAACGTGATGAGCGCGCAAAGTCTCAAGGGTGTTTCGGGTCTCGTTGCCGTGAATTCTCTGATGGCGATGTGCGGTGACATTCTGGCAGGCCTGTTCGTGGGTCGAAACGACCCTGGCTTCGTACACAACGGTGCTCTCGCCGGACTGGTCGCAGTTTGCGCAGGATCCGACTTGATGCATCCGGTCGGCGCCCTCGCTACCGGAGCCGTCGCGGGTTCGCTGTTCGTGCAGATCTTCCAGGTTTTCACGAAGGTTTGGGAAATCGACGACGTCTTGGGGGTCTGGTCCTTGCACGGTTTATGCGGACTGTGGGGCGGCGTGGCCTGCGGGATCTTCGGTCTCAAGTAACTTGGTGGTCTTGGCGGCGTGACGTTTCAATCGCAACTCGCGGGCAGCCTTCTCGGCGCGCTCTTCGGCTTGGCTACGGGAGGACTGGTCTATGGTGCGTTGAAATCAGTCACCGGGTTGCGCCTGACCTCAGACGAGGAGCGGTTGGGCGCTGACTTCGTCATTCACAAGATCGGTGCCAACCTGAAGAAGATGTTCGTATGGGCCGAATGTAGCTTCGGCATCGGATTTGGAGCAAGTTGCTCGCGCCGCGCCCGCTGATCAGCCGCCGTCGCGTTCGATAGTGCCAAGCCCGCGAGCCGAAGCGGGCCATGTGGGACGCGCCGCTTCCTGTGTTTCGGGCAGGTGCGGCAGGACCTTCACGATAGTGCCGACCTGGACCAGGCTCGCCAGATGCACGGCGTCTTCGTTCATCATCCGGAAGCAGCCGGATGACGCCGCGATACCGATGGTCTTGGGGTCGTTGGTGCCGTGGATGCGATACAGCGAATTGCCCAGGAACATCGCCACAGCGCCCAACGGATTGCGGATCCCGCCCGTCATTTTCTCCGGCAACTTGGGGTCGCGCGCACGCATTTCGACAGGCGGGTGCCAGTCGGGCCAATCGGCTATGCGACTGATCTTCTCGGTGCCCGTCCAGGTGAAGCCTTCGCGGCCGACGGATATCATGTACTCGAACGCTTCTTCGTTGTTGAGCGTTAGGTAAAGTCGGCGCGCTGCCGTATCTATGACGATCGTGCGCGGCGCTTCCGTGTTGGGGAACGCTACCACGTGGGGAATGCGTGGCGAGATCTGGGGCTGCCCGCCGCCATCCATGATCGCCGGAAATGCCGGCGTTTCGAATGGATCGAACATGGAGTACGTCGGCTGCTGCGGCCGCGCGCCGGAAGCGGAGCCCTGCCAGCTGTGTCCGCCCTCATCCCAGCCGCCCCACAGTCCAAGGCTTTGCGCCGAGGCCGGGCCGACGGACAGGCAGACCATAACGGCTGCGGCAATGGCCGCGAACAGGTGATACGCGCGCATGCTGGCACGTCCCTATGCGGTTTGGAGGTCTGCCGTATCGTAAGCATCCGACACTTCGCTTTCGCCGTCGGCGAGTTCGCGTAGACCGTCGATATCGAGCAGGCGCACGCCCTGCGGAGGCGCGAACGCGATGAGATTGCGGCGGCCCAGTTCCGCCAGCGCGTCGCTTAGAGTGTCCATGTCCAGCTTCAGATAACCAGCGACGACGCCTGACGGAGGCGACTCAATGATCAGATGCGGATCCCGGCCCTCCACCTCGTTGAGGCTGGAAATGACCAACAGGAATGATGCCAGACGCTTGACGGGGTCGAGAGAGCGCCCCCCCAGAATGAGTTTGCGGCGGTGCGCGAACTCCCGCTCCGTCGCGAGCGCGTGCCGCTCATGCGTGCTGGGTAAATGCTCGGTCAGAAGATCGAATGAGCTGTGGGGCCAATAGCTGACCGACGCTTCGACCACGGCAACGGCGCGATGAATGTGATGCTTGAGGAAACCCAGGCCGATCACGTTACCGGGAAACACGAGTTCAATGATTTCGCGGCTGCCGTCGACCTTAGTCGACGAGATGCAGATAACGCCGCTCTCGACCATCAGAAGGTGGGTCTTGGGATCGTTCTCGTCGAACAGGATTTCGTGTGGAGAAAGGTACTGAATTGGCCGGTCGTCAGGGAGGGGGCCGATAGGGGCAATTCGCTCAGGGGCCGGCGTGATGATCTCAGGGGTTAGATCGACCGCATGTAAATGGACCATGACGCAGAACTCTTACGTTGAAAAAGCTTCTACAAAAAACTCATGTGGCAATTTAGCACCTTGGAGCCGCTAGCGAAACCCTCCGTCGACAAATTTTATTGACAACCTATTAATCGCCCAAATTTGCATCCGCTAACAACACCTGCATCTAAATCAGGCATATGCCATGTTGACGCTGATTTAGATCAAACGGACTTAGATCACTGTCTTAGAAAAGATATTCCGCATCATTCCTGTGTGTACGGACTCCCGGTTGGCGCCCTGTCGTTGCGGCCCGAATTGGCGGACTGGCACTTTTTCCCGTTGCATTGCAAAAGTCTGCCACCATGGCTAAGCGCGCCAACGGTACCGCATGGAGTGTACATGGTTGAGGACGTGCCCCGGCGCGGCTGTGGACGCTTCTGTCCGATTCCAAGTAAGCCACTTGCTTGAAGTCGCCCTGGAAACCCGCATGCCGCCGCCCGCCGCCCGCCAACCTGCCCGGATCTGGAGCCAAGCCTCTCTTGCGGACAGTTCCATCCTGTCACCGTTCACCCAGCTTCGGCGCCTCCTGGATGGGGTTGCACCGGGACCGTTCAGCCCGATCGAACTGACCATCGGAGAGCCGCGCGGGGCGATGCCGGATTTCGTACTGGGCCGGTTGACAGAGGCGGCGGCGCTGTATGGAAAGTATCCGCCGATCAGGGGCACCCCGGAACTCATGGGCGCGATAGCCGCATGGCTGTCACGGCGATATGACCTTCGGGGTGCAGTTGATCAGGATCGTGAGATCCTGCCGTTGAACGGGTCGCGCGAAGGCCTCTTTCTCGCATGCGTACCGGCAGTCGGGAGGAAGCGCCTGTCCAGCCGTCCAGCCATCGCGATGTGCAATCCGCATTACTCGGCCTATCTCGCTGGCGCCCTCGCCGTGGGGGCTGAACCCGTGTTTCTCAACGCGACGGCTACGACCGGCTTCCTTCCCGACCTCGAAGATCTGGAGGCCGATCGGGGGCTCCTCGATCGCCTCGCCGCGCTTTTCATCTGTTCGCCGGCAAATCCACAGGGAGTGGTCGCCGGCCGCGATTACCTGCTAAAGGCTTTAGACCTCGCCCGACGTTATGATTTCCTGCTGTTTCTGGATGAGTGCTACTCGGAGATCTACACCGGCCAACCGCCGCTCGGCGGCCTCGCGGTGGCAGCCGCGACGCCTGAGCGTTTCGCCAATCTCGTCGTGTTCAATTCTTTGTCGAAGCGGTCCAACTTGCCGGGGCTTCGCTCCGCCTTCTGTGTCGGCGAAGTCGGCTTCATCGATACCTACGCGGAAATCCGCAATCTGTGCGCGCCGCAGGTGCCCGGACCCGTGCAGTACGCCTCCGCCGCGGCTTGGTCCGACGAGGCTCATGTCGAGATGGCACGCGCCGTATATCGAGAGAAATTCGCAATCGCTGACGAGGTTCTCGGTGATCGCCTCGGCTATCGACGCCCGGCCGGTGGTTTTTGCCTGTGGCTCGATATGAGCCAAATCGGCGGCGGGGTTCAGGCTGCAGTAACCTTATGGAAATCCTTCGCAGTCAAGGTAATTCCCGGTGCATTTCTGGCGCAAGCCGGGCGCGACGGCTCCAACCCAGGCGATAGCTTCGTGCGCGTCGCCCTGGTGCAGGATCCTGCAATCGTCCGGCAGGCACTCGAACGCATCGTCCAGGTAACCGCGTAAGAGTTGTTCGAGCCGATGAGTTTTGGCAGTGGAGCGTATGACAGACAGCGCTTGCTTCCCGAGCAGTTGGAAGCGCGCCTGATCGGCCATCTTGGCCGCATGACCGGCGTGGCCGTGCTGACCGCCGTCGTTGCCTTGTGGTTTTCGCTCATATCCTGGAACGTCGCCGACCCAAGCATGACCCATGCGACGGGCGGGCAAGTCCACAATCTGTTGGGATCGGCTGGCGCCATCACGTCCGATCTCTTGCTTCAGATGCTGGGTTTCGCGGCGGTCGTCGTCGTTCTCGCGCCGATGTTCTGGGGGCTCGAACTGCTGTTCGCTGAACGGGTCATCGGATTTCGGACGAAAGTCACGTTGTTCCCCATCTCCGTGCTGATGGCGGCAGCCGCTTTTTCCGCGTTGCCCGTGAGTGATGCTTGGCCACTGCATCATGGCTACGGCGGGATTCTCGGCGACCTTCTCATCAATGCCGGTTCGGACGTTTTCTCCATCATTAACCCCGATCGCAGTTTTCTTGCCGCCGGCGTGCTGTTCGCGCTGTGCGCGATCTCCACGACGAGCAATAGCATCGGCATCGAGTTGCGCCAGGTCTGGTTCTCCTTGCGCGGTCCACTGTCCTGGCACAGCAGAAGCGAGTCTTGGCACGAGACAATGAAGGAAGACCAGTTTGTCCGGGGTTCGCGTAGTACGGGCATAACCCGTTCAGGCACCTCCGATGATGACGAACAGCGCGAACCGATCCGAGACCGCAACTTGCTGTCGCGGCTTACGGACCGCTTGTCAGCGTCGAGCGCCGAGCCAGTCAAGGAAAGTCGCGGGCAGGTCGTCGGTGCGACTCTGGCGATCGAGCCCGCGGCCCACGACGCAGCGGCTCAACTTGGACTGTTCGATGAATTGAGAGGGCCGCGCCCCGGACCCAGGGAGCCGGTCGGCGACGACTTGGGCGCGAAGGATCTGGCGAAACGGTTCGCCCCGGAGTGCGCCGTCGCGAAGACCGCGCCTGAACCAACGCTGGAATTAAAGCCCAGACCGATATTGGGCATGAGGCCGAAGTCGCTGGAGACTGGCTATCGCCGCCCCTCGCTCAATCTTTTGAAGCGGCCGGCTGCGGCCAAGCCGAGTCCCGAATTCACGCAGACGGCGTTGCGCGGCAACGCGCGGCTGCTCGAAGACGTGCTGGCGAATTTCGGCGTGAAGGGCGAAGTGCGCGACATCAAACCCGGCCCGGTTGTGACACTTTTCGAGTTCGAGCCGGCGCGCGGCACCAAGTCGTCACGGGTCATTGCGCTCGCTGACGATATCGCTCGCGAAATGAGTGCCACGAGCGTGCGTGCCGCAGTCGTCCCCGGTCGAAATGCCATCGGTATCGAGTTGCCCAACGTGCGCCGCGAACCTGTTCTGCTGCGCGAGTTGCTGGAAACGGAAGCCTTCCGCGCCGGCAGTGCAGCGCTGCCGATGGCAATTGGAAAATCTATCGGCGGAGAGCCCGTGGTCGCCGATCTGGCGCGCATGCCGCATCTGCTCGTCGCCGGCACGACTGGATCTGGCAAATCCGTTGGCGTGAACGCCATGATCCTGTCGCTGATCTATAGGCACTCACCAGAGACATGTCGGTTCGTCATGATCGATCCGAAGATGCTGGAGCTGTCCGTGTACAACGGCATTCCGCATCTGTTGACGCCGGTCATCACGGAACCACAGAAGGCCGTCGCCGCCCTCAACTGGGTCGTGGCGGAGATGGAAGAACGCTACAAGCGCATGTCTCAGCTGTCGGTGCGCAATATCGACGTCTTCAACAACCGTGTGCAGAACGCCCGCAAGCGCGGCGAGATGATGACGCGCACGGTCCAGACGGGGTTCGATCAGCATAGCGGCCAGGCGATCTACGAACAGCAGGCGCTTCATATGGAGCCCATGCCATACATAGTTGTCGTCGTCGACGAGTTCGCGGATCTCATGATCGTCGCTGGCAAGGAAATCGAACAGGCCGTGCAGCGGCTGGCGCAGATGGCGCGAGCCGCCGGCATTCACCTCATCATGGCAACACAGCGCCCGTCGGTGGACATCATCACCGGCACGATCAAGGCCAACTTCCCCACCCGTATCTCATTCAAGGTTACCTCGAAGATCGACAGCCGCACGATCCTCAACGATCAAGGCGCAGAACAGCTGCTGGGGCAGGGTGACATGCTGTACGCCTCGGGCTCCGGCCAGACCGTACGCGTGCACGGACCGTTCGTTTCCGACGAAGAGGTCGAGAGTATCGCGCAGGCGCTGCGTGAGCAGGGCGAGCCGCGCTACATCGACGGCATTGCGGATGCGGTGGCGTCCGCCGGCGCCAATCCGGCTACAGGTCCGCAGCGGGCAGGGAGCGAAGAAGATCTCTATGACCGGGCCGTCGCCGTCGTGCTGCGGGACCGGAAGGCGTCGACGAGCTATGTCCAGCGTCGTCTATCCATCGGCTACAACAAGGCGGCCGATTTGATCGAGCGCATGGAGCGGGAAGGTCTCATTGGCCCCGCCAACGCTGTCGGCAAAAGGGATATTCTTGCGAGCGGCTCAAACGCCGCCTAAGCCGTCTCGCGGGGGGCTCCCGTTGTCGGCCCTATTGCGCTCACCAGTGCGCCTTGGGCTCGCAACGGGCCGAATGCCCACATCTGGTCGCATTCTTGGCGACAGTCCGGCGGTATAAGCGAAAACGAATGTTCGAAGCTCGCTGAGATAGGGGCTGGGGGCGCATGGGAAATCGGTTTACGACGAAGCTGGCGGCGGCATTCATCGTGGTGGGGACCGCGATCGGCGCGGCGACGGCGGAAGAGCAGCAGAAGACTGCAGAGCCGCCAAAGCCAGCTGAGGCACAAACGCCTGCCGGCGCTGAAGCCGTTGGTTCGGGCTGGAGCGCCGAAGTCGCGCCAAACAGCACCTCGGGACTGACGCTCGATGAAAAGCAGACGGAAGTGGTCAAGAAGGTCAACGAGTACTTCAATGCCCTGACGACGTTGAAGGGGGCGTTCGTCCAGACCACCGCCGACAAAAAGCGCATGAAGGGGAAGTTCTTCGTCAAGAAGCCAGGCAAATTCCGGTTCGACTACTCGCTGCCTTCCAAGCAGATCATCATTTCCGACGGCGAATACCTGGCGATTTAGGATCTCGATCTGAACAACGAGGACCGCGTGGCACTCGATCAGACCCCGTTCCGATTATTGTTGCGCAAGGATGTCGATCTCATTCGCGATGCCAAGATCATGGAAGTCCAGGAAGGCGAGGACATGATCGTCGTGGCGCTGCAGGACAAGAGCCCCGATACCCCCGGCCGCATCAGGCTGTTTCTGTCGACCAGGCCGGAAACGGACCTGAAGGAGTGGGTGACGACCGACGCACAGGGTCTCGAGACCCGAGTAGAGATCTCGGAATCCGTCAAAGGTCAGGATGTCGGCGCCGAACTCTTCAAGATCCAGGCCGTTGGACTGAACAAGTTTCACCCATGAAAATACAGCCTTGTCAGTAAGTTACCCGATCCTGCAATGTTGTGGCCAGTGTTCGGATGTGACGTAGTCGCACCAGGGCAACAAGGGAGTTGGGGGAAATCGAGGGCAACAGGTAAAATTTTCGTGATCAGCCGTGTCCCCCCCTATTGAAACACCCTTCCTTAGGATTATTTAAACGGTAGTCGGAGGCATCACTCAATCGGTAGCTCCCCCCCGTCTACCCGACGATGCTTCCGGGACGCTGGCTTCCCTCCCAGCGTCTTGCGCGAGAGCGCTGAAGCGCCCAGCCCCGCCCCCCGGGGTTGGGCGCGATTCTTTGAGGACACGCGTATCGTCAAGCGGCGCTGACGGAGTGGCAGCGCGCCAGATAGACGTCTGGTCAATGCAGCGCCGGCAGGACTGCCGAAGGTGGTGCAGCCGTCACGAACTGTGCAACGGGACCAGTTCTGGACGCCACCGAACGGTCGATGGCCCGCAGCTCCTCGGCGACTGCACTCAATCGCGCTGAAATCTTCTGCACAAAATGATCGGCAATCTTGGGATCATCCACCATGAGGTGGTGCAACTCGCTGCGCGCGATGCGAAGGGCGCGAACCGAACTGCGTGCGACGACGGTCGTCGAATGCTGCGTTTGGATGAGCATGGCCATTTCGCCCAGCAGCGTGCCTGCCGGCAATGCCTCGGCAGGGTCATTGAAACGGCCCGAAAGCTTCACGGCATCGCCAGCCACAAGAACGATTGCGGCGTCGCCTTCCTCGTTCTCGCGAATGATGACGTCACCGGGTCGATAGACGATCCGGTCCGCACGCCGCACGATCTCGGTAATTTGCAGTGGCTTGAGCCCGCGAAACAGATCGAGAGTGAGGAATGGTTTGACGAGCGCATCTATAGCCATGACGTGAGTGGCCCCTACCCTGCGAAATATCACCATTAAACGGCGCAACCGGCGGCGGAGCATCACTAGAGCTCACCGCCTGCCGGACGTGGGCAAGCTCGGCTGATTCGCCTTGCGTGGTCCAGGGGGCTGTGCGCGGGCTGGGGATAGTCTGTTGGCGGGCGATTTACGGTTCAGGGAACGAGCTTGTAGCCGCCCGCTTCGGTCACCAGAATCTCTGCATTCGACGGGTCTTTTTCGATCTTCTGGCGAAGACGGTAGATATGCGTTTCGAGGGTATGGGTGGTCACGCCGGCATTGTAGCCCCAGACCTCAAGCAGCAGCGTATCGCGCGGCACGACCTTCTCGCCGGAGCGATACAAATACTTCAAAATCGACGTCTCTTTTTCCGTAAGGCGCACCTTGCCGCCCTTGTCGTCGATCAGCAGCTTCGACGCGGGTTTGAATGTGTACTGTCCGATCGAGAAGATGGCGTCCTCGCTTTGCTCATGCTGGCGGAGCTGGGCGCGAATACGGGCCAACAGGACGGCGAACTTGAACGGTTTGGCGACATAGTCGTTGGCGCCGGCATCGAGGCCGAGGATCTGGTCGGCGTCGGTGACATTCGCCGTCAGCATGATGATCGGGCTCTTGAAGCCGGACTTGCGCAACTGCTTGACGGCTTCGCGGCCGTCCATGTCCGGCAAGCCGACGTCGAACACGACCAGGTCGTAGCCGCCGGTTTTTGCCCGTTCCATCCCCTTCGCCTGCCGTGTTGGCCTCGTGCACGTCGAATTCCTCGATCAATGACAGCTGATCTTTGAGGGAGTCGCGCAGGTCCTCATCGTCGTCGACCAGGAGAATCTTGCGGGTCGTGCTCATGGGTAGAAGCTCCGGGGGTAATCGCGATTTGCGGGTCGTTTCTTGTTTGGTCATGATGGGGGTGGGCCGGCCCGCCGGGCGGGGCAGGGAGGGATGGCATGGCCGCCGCCGCAGGAGAATGATGAGAAACTCGTCCCAAACGTCAACTGTTCGTGAGAGCAGCGCCCGGACGGCGGACCGAGGGACTGCTCAAGATCGGCGTCAAGGTCATGCGTTGCGTGCTCGGGCGGGATGGCATCCAAACTCTGAAGCGGGAGGGCGACGGAGCAACGCCCGCGGGAGTTCATCCGGTCCGGCAGGTCTTCTATCGACCCGATCGGGTGCCGAGGCCCCGCACGGCTCTCGCGTCGGGCCGCTTGAAGCCGGACAGCGGCTGGTGCGACGAGGCAGCGGACCGAAACTACAATCGTTTCGTCCGCCATCCCTATCCCGCGAGCGCCGAGCGCATGTGGCGCGCCGACCGACTATATGATCTGGTCATCGTGCTCGGCTACAACGACGTGCCGCGAAGGCGCGGGCGCGGCAGCGCCATCTTCATGCACGTGGCGAGGCCCGGTTATGCGCCGACCGAAGGCTGCATCGCCCTCTCCTCGCAGGAACTGCGGCGCGTCGCGGGCCTACTGCGACCGGGCGATTGCGTGCGGGTCATCGCCTGAAGCAACCAGCATTGGATAAATAAAAAGGCCCGGGTCCGCCTTGGACCCGGGCCAGTTTGTGAGCACGTCTAGGGGAACCGCGTGCTCGGGAGAAAGTCGTGTAATCGGCGCCGCGAAAACGCGATACCGGTCGAAACTTAGTAGTTGTAGGCCCGCTCACCGTGATCCGTGATGTCGAGGCCTTCGCGCTCCTTCTCTTCGGACGGACGCAGCCCGACCAGCAGGTTGACGATGAAGAACAGGATCGCCGAACCGATGCCGGACCATGCCAGCGTGAGGCCGACAGCCTTGGCCTGAGCCGTCACCTGGAACACCATGTCGTAGGCGCCGACGGCAAGCTCGCCGGGCTTCGACAGGTAGTCGGGGATGCCCGCGCCGCCGAGATCAGGATTGACCAGGATTCCGGTTGCCAGAGCACCGATGATGCCGCCGATGCAGTGGATACCAAAGACGTCGAGGCTGTCGTCGTACCCGAATGCGTGCTTGATGCTCGAGCAGAAGATGAAGCAGACGACCGAGACCACCAGGCCAAGGACGATCGCGCCCATAATGCCCGAGAAGCCGCAGGCCGGCGTGATGGCGACGAGACCGGCGACGACGCCGGAAACGAGACCGAGCAGCGACGGCTTACCCTTTGCCAACCACTCGACGATCATCCACGACAGCCCAGCTGCGGCCGTGGCGAGGAACGTGTTCATCATGACCTGAGTGGCGAAGGCGTTGGCTTCGAGGTTTGAGCCGACGTTGAAGCCGAACCAGCCGACCCAGAGAAGGGCGGCGCCGATCATGCACATCACGAGCGAGTGCGGAGGCATGGCTTCCTTTGGGTAGCCGACGCGCTTGCCGAGGATGAGGCAACCGACGAAGCCGGCAATGCCGGCGTTAATGTGAACGACGGTGCCGCCAGCGAAGTCGAGAGCGCCCCACTGGAAGACTTTGCCGGCGTCGACGAGCACGCCGTCGAGAGCCGCCTGGGCCGCGACCTTGGCTTCGCCTTCAGCCGCTGCAGCAACGGCCTTGGCCGCATTGCCGAACGCATCCGGGCCGCCCCAGTACCACACCATGTGCGCGATGGGAAAATAGATGAAGGTCACCCAAAGCGCCATGAACAGCAGCACCGCCGAGAACTTGATGCGCTCGGCGACGGCGCCGAGGATCAGGGCCGGCGTGATGCAGGCGAAGGTCATCTGGAAGGCGATGTAGACGAACTCGGGAATATAGACGCCGTTCGAGAACGTCGCCGCGACCGTCGTTAAGTCGACACCATGCAGGAAGACCTTGGAGAAGCCACCGACGAAGTCGTTGATGGCGCCACCATTGGTGAACGCCATGGAGTAGCCGTAGGTCACCCAGATTATGGCGACGAGGCACAGCGTCGCGAACACATGCATGCACATCGACAGCATATTCTTGGTGCGAACGAGGCCGCCGTAGAACAGGGCAAGGCCCGGTACTGTCATCAACAGAACCAGAACCGAGCAGATCATCATGAAGGCCGTATCGCCCTTGTTGGGAACCGGCGGTGCGTCGGCGGCCAGCGCAGGAGCCGCGAGCATAGCCAGCGTCGCCGCAGCTCCCAAAGCGCCCGCCTGTGTCTTAAGTAGTCTGAAGGTCATATCCGCTACTCCCATTGCGTATCTTGATGTCTGATGCTGGTCATCGCTCACAGCGCCTCGTCGTCGAACTCACCGGTACGGATTCGGACCGTGTTCTCAATGGATGACACGAAGATCTTTCCGTCGCCGATCTGGCCGGTCTTGGCGGTGCTCGTGATTGCGTCGATGACTTTGTCGACGGCCGCGGAGGGCACGACGACTTCGATCTTGACTTTCGGCAGGAAGCTGACGGCGTATTCGGCGCCGCGGTATATTTCCGTATGGCCCTTCTGGCGGCCGTAGCCTTTGACTTCGGTGACCGTCATGCCCTGAAGCCCGAGATCGGTTAGCGCGGAACGCACCTCCTCCAGCTTGAATGGCTTGATGACTGCAGTGATCAACTTCATACGAGCACCCCTCTTCGCTTCCTTTTTTCACGGCCGCGACGGCAATTGCCGCGGCGCTATGCGACCCGCCCGAGATCCGGCTGGAACCCGTGGCCGACGCGTTAAGGAGTCAAGACGTGTGCCAGTTTCGAAGTAATGCCCTAGGCGATTGAAATCGCGCGGGGTTTCAGGACATGTTGGCAACAGCACTCCGATCCGGTGCTTAAAACGAGGCCACATTATGTGCAAAGCGAAAGAAATGCCTATTATTTGAGCACGAAGGCGGTGTCCCGTTGCCGGATCAGTCCTTCCTGGGCGACGGAGGCGACCAGTACCCCGTCGCGGGTAAAGACGCTGCCGCGGCAAAAGCCGCGAGCGCCGTGTCCGCTCGGGCTGTCCTGCGCGTAGAGAAGCCACTCGTCGGCGGCAAACGGACGGTGGAACCAAAGGGCATGGTCGAGGCTCGCAAGCTGGATGTCGCTGTCGAAGAGCAGCTTGCCGTGCGCGATGAGAGCGGTATCGAGCAGCGTGAAGTCCGAAGCGTAGGCGAGAATGCACTGGTGGATGTTGGGATAGTCCGGCAACGGGCCGTTGGCCCGCATCCAGATGTGCTGTACCGGATCGCCGGATTCGCGGCTCAGATAACGGGCGAAATTCACCGGCCGCAACTCGACGGGGTGTTCGCGGCGCCAGTAGCTCTGAATGTTGTCGGGCAGCTTGTCGATGAACTTGGACATGAGTTCCGTCGCGCTCGGCAGGCTCTCGGGAGGCGGCACCCGCGGTATCGGGAACTGGTGTTCGTAGCTGGTCTCCTGTCTGTGGAACGATGCGCTCATCGTGAAGATAATGCGGCCGTGCTGGATCGCCTTGACGCGCCGCGTGGAAAAGCTGCCACCGTCGCGGGTATGCTCCACCTCGTAGATGATCGGCACCGTGGGGTCGCCGCCGAGCAGGAAGTAGGCATGCAGCGAATGTACCGGGCGGGGCTCTTCGACCGTTCGCACGGCCGCGACGAGCGCCTGTCCCAGCACCTGTCCGCCGAATACGCGCTGCCAGGCGTCCGACGGACTGCTGCCGCGGAAAAGGTTCTGCTCCAATGGCTCGAGGTTGAGGGTGTCGAGCAGAGCCTCCAGCGCCCTCGTCGGGCCAGCCGCGCCGGTTGCCATGGAGTAACCCCCGCAGTTGATGGTATCGAAGTCGGCACGACCAAGGGACCCGAGCCCGCACGGGCTGTCAAGCCGACCGAAGCTTATGATTGAAGGACTTGTTTGGCCGCGATGCAGCGATTTGACGTCATAGTTTCAGGCGCGAGTTTTGCCGGCCTCGCCTTCGCGCGCGCGCTCGCTCAGGCATCGGGCGGGGATTTGAGCGTCGCTATTATCGACAAGGCCGCGCGCAGCGCGGGCTCCACCCCCCCCGATGCGCGAGCCTTCGCCCTGTCGGTAGCCTCCCGCAGCATGCTTGGCGTTCTCGGCGTCTGGGACAAGGTTGACGCCGTCGCGCAGCCGGTGACGGCCATCGAAATTACCAATTCGCGTCTCGACGCGGGGGTTCGCCCGGTTCTCGTCAGTTATGACAACACGCTCGAGCACGGCGAGCCTGCGACCTACATCGTGCCGGCCTCCGAAGTGTCGGAGGCGCTTTATCAATCGGTCCTCGCCGATCAAGGCACGGCGTTGATGGCACCCGCTGCGGTCCAGTCTTATGTCTGCGAGGATCACGGCGTCGTCGTCACGCTAGACGACGGACGCCGCATGTCGTGTTCCCTTCTGATCGCCGCCGAAGGCCGCAAGTCGGCGTTGCGCGACATAGCCGGCATAAAGATCATTGGATGGCAATATGGGCAGACCGGCATCATTACGACTTCCGCGCATGAGGCGCCCCATGAGGGCCGTGCCGTTCAGCATTTTCTGCCCGCAGGTCCGTTCGCCATCCTGCCTCTGACGGGAAATCGCTCCTGCATCACCTGGACGGAGGAAAAAGCCGAGGCGCAGCGCATACTGTCGCTCGACGACGCCGCGTTCCTAGCCGAGGTCGACCGCCGCATCGGCGGCCGTCTTGGCGCCATAACGCTGGTCGGCCCGCGCCAATCCTGGCCGTTGGAAATGCATCTGGCACGCAGTTACGTTGCGCCACGGTTCGCTGTCATCGGGGACGCAGCCCACGGCGTCCACCCCATCGCGGGCCAGGGCCTGAACCTTGCCCTGCGCGACGCGGCCGCGCTCGTCGAAGTGATTGCGGATGCTGCGCGCATCGGCTTCGACGTCGGCGGTGCCGAGGCGCTCGCCCGCTACCAGCGCTGGCGGCGCTTCGATTCGACGCTCTCCGCCGCCACGTTCGATGGGTTGAACCGGTTGTTCTCAAACGACAGCACATTGCTGCGTGCCGCGCGCGATGCAGGGCTCGGTGTTGTCGACCGCATCCCCGAGTTGAAGAAGTTGTTCGTTACGGAAGCGGCGGGCCGGGCGGGTCAGTTGCCGCGTCTGTTGCGCGGCGAGTCCGTTTAGTGGTCCATGCCCTGGTTGCTAGAGATTTTCGTTCATTCGACGAACGCGCCGGGCCAATGTGCACATGATGAGCAAGGCGAACTCCGGCTGCTCGCGAACGAGGTCGAGGAATTTAGTCTTGTCGATTGAGGCGACTTCCGTGTCCTCGGCGGCCATTGCGGCGGCGCTACGCGGCTCTTCGTCTATGATGGCGATCTCACCGAAAATGCCGCCCGGTCCGACATTCTCGAGCACGCTGCCATAGGTGATGATGTGGACCTTGCCGGACCGCACGATATACATGGTGCTGCCCGGATCGCCCTCCAGGAAGATTTTCTCGCCGGCGCTGAAGCGGTGAAGGTCGATGCCGTGCCGCGCAAGCAAATCGAAATCGAATGAATAGTCCTGCTCCTGCATTGACGCCTCCGCCGTAAGTCGGGGCAAACGCGGGTCGCTTGCCGTCTAAACCTGGATCGACTGCCGGGCGGAGCGTAGCGCGCTTTCCAGAGCGGCGGCAAAGTCCTTCTTTTCCTCCGGATTGAGGCAGCGGGCAAACTCGAACTCGCGGCCGTGCAAGGCGAGCCGCAAGTTCGCCCGCCCGTCGGGGAACTCTGAGAACAGCACGCGGACCCAGTAAGGATTGAAATCGAAGCTGCGGCTCGCCCCCGAGGGCTCGACCTGCGTGATTTTCAGAAGCTGCGGCGTAACCTCGACGACCTCGTAGCTGCGGCCCGACCTGTAGCTGAGCTTGAAGGCGACGTAGATCGCGAGGACATCGAGCCCGAAGAAGCCGAACACCGGCCAGGCGCCCATCATAAGGAAGGCGGCCCCCGCAATGAAGCTGATCAGACCGACGAAGCACATCAGGACGATGAAACCCCGGGGTGATAGCGACCGATGAGGATGCAGAACAGCGCGGAACGCGCGATCCTCTTGTGGAGAGGGGCTGTTGTCAGTCATGTGGGAAGCCTAACCTCAAGCAGTGTCAAGATGAAGTCCCCAAAAGCATCCAGAATTACCAAGCCATCATCCATCCGGCAGCCGATCGGCGCCCTCTGCGATCAGCCTTCCAAGGTTGTTGCCAGGCCGCGTCCGGCGGGCCGTGCGCGGAAGCTTACGGCGGACGAGATCGGGGAGATCTTCCGCCGGTTCGCCGCTATCGAGCCCGAGCCCAAGGGCGAATTGGAGCACGTCAATCCGTATACCCTCCTTGTCGCCGTCGTCCTGTCCGCGCAAGCGACGGACGCCGGCGTCAACAAGGCGACCCGTTCACTGTTCAAGGTCGCCGATACGCCCGCCAAGATGGTCGCGCTCGGAGAGGAAAAGGTGCGGGATTACGTTAAAACGATCGGTCTGTTCCGCACCAAGGCCAAGAATGTGATGCTGCTGTCGGAGCGGCTGATCGCGGAGCATGGCGGCGAGGTCCCCCGCGATCGCAACTCACTGGAAGCATTGCCCGGCGTTGGCCGCAAGACGGCGAACGTGGTCATGAATATGGCCTTCGGCGAACCGACGATGGCGGTCGACACGCATGTATTTCGCGTCACCAACCGGATCGGCTTGTCGAAGGGAAAGACACCGCTTGCCGTCGAAGCCGACTTGCTGAAGGTCATTCCGCCTGCCTACGCGCTGCATGCGCATCATTGGCTCATTCTCCACGGACGCTACCTGTGCAAGGCGCGTAAGCCGGAGTGCCCGCGCTGTCCCATTCGCGATCTCTGCCAGTTCAAGGAGAAGACGGTGTGAAGAACTGGCGCGCAATCATGGCCACGGCCGCGATCCTTGCCGGCGTCGTCCCTGCTCATGCGGGCTCGGAGGGTGTACCTGCGAAAGAGCCGGCGTTAATCGCGCACGGTCGTCAGATTTCACAGGCCGTGGTTGGTCCGCGGGCTGCGGGCTACGGTCAGTTGGAACGGCATGTCGGCGCCGTCATCAAATCCGGGGTCGCCTATCCATTCGCCAAGGTGGTCTCTGGCCCGGCCGTCTACGATGGCTTTAGGGTGGGGGGTCCCCATCTCCTGATCGAGGGCGCGGAGTTCACTGGAGCTCTCGACATTTATTCCGTCGAACCCGTGGTGCTGCGCGGCGTGCGGTTTCAGCTGACGGAAGACAGCCATTGGGCCGTGCACACCCGGCCGGGCGCCGGTGGGTTCTATTTACTCTGGTCGGAGATCGAATCGACACACCGCGTCGGTACCGCGCTCCTGCTGCGCGGCGACAATGCCGTGGTACATCGCAGCATAATCCGCGATGCGAGCGATGCCATTCACGCCGATGCTGCCGGGGCGGCAATTACGGAAAATCTCATCGACAGCCTTTCCACCTACCCCGGCGATCACAACGACGCCATCCAGATCGCACCTCAGGCCACGCGTATCGAAATCGGTCGCAATCGCATCGAAAATCCCAATTCGCAGACAAGTTGCATCTACGTCCAGGGCAATAACATCACCATTCGCGACAACCTCCTCGCGGGCGGCGGGTGGGTGATCTACGGCGGCGCCAATGGCAACGGGCATGGCGGGCCGGGATCGCGCGGCGTCACCGTTTCGGGAAACATCTTTGGACAGGACCATTGGCCGAAGTCGGGTCATTTCGGGCCGATCGCGTACTGGGGACCGGGCCCTGACGGGTCGAACGCGTGGCGGGACAACCGCCTTGCCAACGGCGCGGATGTGAAGCCCTGACACGCAAATGAGCGGGCGGCCCGCAGACCGACCGTATAAGTTCAAATTCAAATTCTGGGGATCAGTTGGCGGTCTTCACGGGCATCATCGAGGAGTGATGGTGCGAGATGAGCCACTGATCGCCACGCAGTTCATAAACGAAGCTGTAGAGCGCCGGAATCTGGACCGACTTGCTGTCGTCGCCCTTCAGGGCGAATGTCTACATGCCGAGGTCGATAGCCTTGTTGCAGCCGATCCTGATGTTGCGCGATTCGGCGGTCGGCTCCTTCTTCAGGAGCTTTGAATTCGGTGATTTCCTCGGTGTTGGTGGCCGACTTGTTCTGCATGGTGGCCAGCAGGATTGCATCGGGAGCATTGGAGCGCCAACCGCTTCAGCTTTCTTCGTGGCAGCCGCGGCTTTCCAGCGATCGAAGAGGGCCGCAACCTGCTCGGTGGTGACGGGCGCACACGTGGCCGTCGTAGGCGCGCTGCCGGCGTATTGGTGGAAACCGGTGACACGCCGAGTGCCAGGACTGCAAGCGGGGCGAGAACTTACTTGATCATCTGCGGAAAGCTCCGTGTTTGAATTGACTGCCCAGCGCATTTGGGAACGCCGGAAAGTCCTAAAAAGGCCCCGGTGGTCACATAAACGTAAACGGATAGTCTTTCGCTGGATTGTGCCTATGCCGTTTGCCGGACCGGAATGCCGGCTGCGGCCATGTGCGCTTTCGCCTCGCCAATCTTGTAGGTGCCGAAATGGAAGATCGACGCGGCAAGTACCGCGCTCGCATGACCCTGCTTCACGCCATCGACCAGATGGTCGAGGTTGCCGACGCCGCCCGATGCAATGACGGGTACGCCGACCGCATCGGAGATGGCCCGCGTCAGGTCGATGTCGAAACCAGTCTTGGTCCCGTCGCGGTCCATGGATGTCAGAAGGATTTCGCCGGCACCGAGCACTACGACCTCCTTGGCGTAGGCAATCGCGTCGATGCCAGTCGGCTTTCGGCCGCCGTGAGTGAAGATCTCCCAGCGCCCCGGCTCGCCGGGCTGTGACACCTTCTTGGCGTCGATGGCGACGACGATGCATTGCGCGCCGAACTTCTCCGACGCTTCCTTCACGAACTGCCGGTTGAACACGGCAGCGGTATTGATCGAAACCTTGTCGGCGCCCGCCTCAAGCAGTTTGCGGATATCGTCGAGTGTTCGCACGCCGCCACCGACCGTCAGCGGCATGAAGCAGCGCTCCGCGGTGCGCTCCACGATATGGAAAATCGTGTCGCGGTTCTCGTGGCTCGCCGTGATATCGAGGAAGCAGAGTTCGTCGGCGCCGGCCGCGTCATAGGCGGCCGCCGCTTCGACCGGGTCACCGGCATCGATGAGGTCGACGAAATTGACGCCCTTGACGACGCGGCCGTCCTTGACGTCGAGGCAGGGTATGATGCGGGTCTTCAGTGTCATTGCTGCCGCGTAGCAGGGCGGCAGCGCACGGGCAAGTGCCGCCACACAAACGGATGCGGCAAGGCGCGAATGATGCGAGGGATGGTCACGGTAACTAACACTCGGACGCCTCGGAAAGCGTGCATGGCTTACTCGCTCTATATTCTGAGGTGCGCGGATGGCACGTATTACACGGGCATCGCGACGGATGTGCAGCGCCGGCTACTCGAGCACAACGGCCTAACTCGCGCGCAGGCGGCAAGCGGCGAAGCCTTGACCGGCAAGGCCAAGGGCCGGGGCGCGCGCTACACCTCGGCGCGGCGGCCCGTCACTCTGGTCTACGAGGCCGGGTTTGCCTCGCAGTCAGAAGCCCTCAAGGCGGAAGCTCGCCTTAAGCGCCTGTCGCGTTCTCAGAAAGAGGCGCTGATCGGGTCGGCGCGAATTCGCCCCGGCCGCGCGCCATGACGTCCGGGAGGTGTTATGACGTGATCGTTCTGGGAGCCGGGGCCGCGGGCCTGATGTGCGCCCTCACGGCGGGACAGCGCGGCCGCAAAGTGCTGTTGCTGGAACACATGGGCGCCGCCGGAGCCAAGATCCTCATTTCCGGCGGTGGGCGCTGCAACTTCACCAATCTCCGCGTCGCGCCCGATCGCTTTGTCTCGGGCAATCCGCATTTCTGCACATCGGCCCTGCGGCGCTATACTCAAGGCGACTTCATCGCACTGGTGCGGAGGCACGGCATCGCCTTCCATGAAAAGACGCTGGGGCAACTGTTCTGCGATGGCTCTGCGCGAGCCATAGTCGCCATGCTGCTGGCTGAATGCGCAGCCGGGCAGGTGGACTTGAAGCTCGCAACGCGTGTCACCGAGGTTGCGCGACCGGATGTTTTCCGCGTCGAAACGACGGGCGGCTGCTTCACGGCGCCAGCCCTGGTGCTGGCAACCGGTGGGCTATCGATTCCAAAGATGGGCGCGACCGGCTTCAGCCACGAACTCGCCCGCCAGTTCGGCCTGCGTGTTACCGAAACCTTGCCCGGACTTGTGCCGCTGCGTCTC
This sequence comes from uncultured Alphaproteobacteria bacterium, assembly GCA_963750715.1. Classification (GTDB taxonomy): domain Bacteria; phylum Pseudomonadota; class Alphaproteobacteria; order Rhizobiales; family Hyphomicrobiaceae; genus JAGVSR01. The sequence continues at coordinate 441,624 of CAVVRP010000008.1, forward strand.
GGCGCTAGGACCGCCGCCTTCAATCCCTCGCTGGCAGGAGTCTCGCTCGAAGCGGTGACGTCTCTTGGCAGGACAAGCTTTCGTGAGAACATCCTGTTCACCCACAGGGGGCTGTCGGGCCCCGCGATCCTGCAGATCTCCTCCTACTGGCGAAGCGGCGAGGCGGTCACGCTCGATCTGCTGCCCGGCGTCGACGCCGCGGCTGCTCTCGGGGATCGCAAGCGCAGCCGCCCGCGCGCCGCACCCCACACCATCCTTGCGGAATTGATTCCGGCGAGGCTGGCGCAGGCGCTGGCAGCCGCGCATCTGCCGCAAGTGGAAATGGCCAATATCCCCGACCGGGTGCTTGCGGCCTTTTCGCAGAGCCTCCAGGCTTGGTGCATCCGCCCCGAACAAACGGAAGGATATGCCAAGGCCGAAGTCACGGTCGGCGGGGTCGACACGTGCGAATTGTCCTCGAAGACGATGGAGGCGCGCAACGTGCCGGGCCTCTATGTGATTGGCGAAGCCGTCGACGTGGCCGGCTGGCTCGGCGGCTATAACTTTCAGTGGGCTTGGTCTAGCGGCTGGTGCGCGGGTCAGGCTGTCTGAGCGTCACGGCGCCGGGGTTCCGGTCTGCTTCGGTCCCAGCGAGGAGATGTAGGCGACGACATCGCGGATCTCGGCGATGGTCAGTGCGATGTTGGGCATCTGAGGATGCGGGACAACGATCGACCCCGCGATCTTTTCCGGCGTCTGGCCGGGCCGCGCGGCGATGACGGGGAAACTCGACGCGGGGTTGCTGGTAACAACGCCGCCGGGCACGACGACGTGGCAGTTCGTGCACAGCTTCTCTGCGATCTCGCGGCCTCGTACCGGATCGGGCGGACGCTTCTGGGCCGGCACCTGGGGCAGAGGCGGCACTTCCTGCGCGAGACAGGAGCCCGCGAATGCGAGGGATGCAGCCATAAAGACTGCCGTCGTCCGTGTCAGATAGCGTCTCCGCATGACCCCTCCACTTGCCGTCCACCTAGTGTCCGATAGGGCGAACCATGACTAAGCTTTGCGGGGTTCTGTCGGGTGCCGCGTTGACGCGTATCAATCGCGCGGCTTTCCATGGCCAGTCAGCGCCCCGCCGCCAGCAGCGCCAGCGCTGCCGAGGGGTCGATCCGGCCATCGTAAAGCGCGCGGCCGGTAATCGCGCCCTCGAGCATTGCGTACTCTGGCCGTAGCAGGGCCTTCACATCGTTAATCGACGCAAGCCCCCCGGAGGCGATGACGGGGATGCTGGTTGCTTGGGCCAGTTCTGCCGTCGCGGGCAAGTTCAAACCCTTCAGCACACCGTCGCGCTCGATATCGGTGTAGACGATCGCGGCGACGCCTGCATCTTCGAACCGGCGGGCGAGGTCGATCGCCGTCAGCTCCGACGTTTCCGCCCAGCCTTCGACCGCGACTTTGCCGTCCTTCGCGTCGATGCCGACGGCAACGCGGCCGGGGAACATGCGGCAGGCTTGCTTGACCAGTGTAGGGTCGCGCACGGCGCTTGTGCCGAGTATGACCCGGCGGATTCCCTTATTGAGCCAGGCTTCGATCGTGGGGATATCGCGGATGCCGCCGCCGAGCTGCACGCGCATGCGCACGGTCTTGAGAATGGATTCGACTGCGGCGCCATTGACGGGCTTGCCGGCGAATGCTCCGTTCAGGTCGACGATGTGGAGATAGTTGAAGCCCTGCCGCTCGAACGTACGCGCCTGGGCGGCGGGATCGTCGTTGAACACGGTCGCCTGGCTCATCTCGCCGAGCTTTAGACGCACGCACTGGCCGTCCTTGAGGTCGATGGCGGGGAACAGGATCAAGGGGTCTCGCTCGCCATTTTGCAGCGCGGCCATAACTTTGCTTTTGTTGAAGGGCATCAATCGCCTTTGACGCCAACCGTCAAGTGTTCAGGTTATCCTGCCATGGCCTTCGCGTTCGTATCATCGCCGCCGCCCGCCGTCACCCATGCCCCGCTGACGGAGTGCGACGCCATCGACATCTGGATCGCCCGATGGCTGCGCGTCAGGCGCAAGGATCTCATTCAACGCTACTGTTGCGACCCGCGCCGTATCTACGAGATCTGGGAAGAGACGCGTTTTCCCGGCAGCCGTGCGACAGCACTCGAAGTTTTCAGCGCGAGATTTCCGACGTTGTGCGATCGCGTCGATCTCGGGCCGCACCGGCGCATTCCACTGCGGACGCAGCACCCCGATCAGCTGGCCTTATTCGACTGACGACCTCATCGAGGTTAATTTCCCGACCGCCACCTTTTGATCCATGCAACGCGGGCAACCCGTTGTTTTAATGGGCTAATTTTTTTCTGCGTTACTAATAAGAACAAAATAAGAACTTTCACTGGACTAAGCCCGCGAACTCGGCCCATGTTCTCTCTACGTTCACGGCGATACCCCCGTCCCCCAGTGCCGCGTACAATGCCACCTCCCGAGCCCAGGAGATCCCCGATGCGCACGTTTCTGATTTCATACGACCTCGCCAAGCCCCATCTCACCAAGCACGTCGTCGCCCAGGCCATCATGAGCCTAGGACAGAGCTGGGCGCGGCCGCTCGAACAGACGTGGTACGTGCGCACGGACGAAAACGAAGTTGCAATCGAATCTTGGCTGTCGCGCTTCATCGACAGCGACGACGGTCTCCTGATCCAGTCCGTCAAGGACGACGCGGTCATGACCAACACCTCGCTGCGCTGGTTCCGTCAGCGTCGCGCCGGTATCGACGTCGCCGACCACGCCAACGTCATCGCTTTCCCCATGCCGGTGCCGCAGTCGGTTACCGACGAGCCCGAGCTCCCGTTCGCCCTCACCGGCTGACAAGCAACTCCAGCACTTTGGGCATCGATTGACGGGCTAGGGCCGCAAGGTTCTGGCCCGTCGTCATTGCGGCGGCCTAGTTCGGTCGAAAACTGACATTGAGCAGCCGGCCGCGCACTAGCCGATTAAGGACGCCACCGAAGGAAGTTCGCCAGCAGTTTTAGGCCGAGCGTCTGGCTCTTTTCGGGATGGAACTGCGTGCCCGCGACGGTCCCCTTGGCAACGATCGCCGTAATCGGGCCGCCGTAGTCGGTTTCTGCAACGACGACATCCCGGTCGCGCGCGACCAGATGGTACGAGTGGACGAAGTAGGCGTGCAGGCCGCCGGGTCCAATGGCGATGCCGTCGAGAAGCTCATGTGGCTGCAAGGCCGTTAACGTATTCCAGCCCATGTGCGGGATTTTGAGAGTGGTATCGGACGGCGTGATCGGGTGCACTTCTCCGGCGATCCAGCCGAGGCCCTGAGTGGTCCCGAACTCGAGGCCTCGTTCAGCCATCAGCTGCATCCCGACACAGATCCCCAGGAATGGCCGTCCCTTGATTTGGACACACTCATGCAGAGCCTCTGCAAGGCCCGGCACGGCCAGCAGACCGCGCTTGCAGTCGGCGAAAGCCCCGACACCCGGTAGCACCACTCGGTCGGCCGCCATCACATCGGCGGGATTTGCGGAGACGGCAATCGTCGCATTCGAACCGCCATCACGCGCGGCCCTTTCGAACGCCTTGGCGGCTGAATGAAGGTTGCCCGAGCCGTAGTCGATGATGACGGTGCGTTCGGCCACGAGGCGTCAGGCCTCTGAGCCGAAAACGGCCCGCCAGCCTCGTCCGAACAGGGGTACCAGTCGTTCGGCCGAACCCGCGACGGCCGACAGCGTGCCCTGCGAATGCGGGTCATTTTTCGAAATGACCGGCTGCGTCGGCAACCAGTTGTCAAAGAATCGCCTTTCGCACTCCGTCTGGCTGCGGCCGATGACGGTGCCGATCTCGCGCCAGCCCCGCCGCTCGAGTACCCATCGCTGCACGGTCGAATGTTCGAGTGCGGTCAAAAGATTAAGGCCGAGTATCGCCACCGCGAACCATGCCGGCGCCGCGCCCGAAACATGGACCATGCCGAATAGAACCGCTGCCGCTGCAACGTAGAGCACCAGACCGATCCAGGCGCCTTTGCCCATTAGCCACAGCGGACCGAACAGCACCGCAGACCAGGAAGCGCCATCGCGTACGAACACCAGCGATTCAGCGCGATCGAGGCGATCGGCAGCCGCGTTCGGCGGTTCGTGGATCGTGAAGATTTCCAAGCGTGCGTTTTCCTTAGCCTGGAGGAACAGCCCAATCATACAGTTAATGTTCCTTTGGTCGATGGCACACGGCCGGCCTGGCGGGGATCTATAGCAACTGCCAGACGCAAAGCTCGGGCCAGACCCTTGAAACACGTTTCGGCGATGTGATGGTTGTTCTCGCCGTAAAGGTTCTCGATGTGTACGGTGATCCCGGCGTTCTGGGCGAACGCCTGGAACCATTCGCGGAACAGTTCCGTATCCATCTCGCCGATTTTGGGACGCGAGAAGTTGACCTTCCAGATGAGGTACGGTCGCCCCGAGACGTCGATGGCGACGCGGGTCAGCGTCTCGTCCATCGGCAGATGGACGTCCGCGTAACGGCCGATGCCCTGCTTGTCGCCGAGCGCCTTTGCGAAAGCCTGGCCGAAGACGATGCCGGAGTCTTCCGTCGTATGGTGAAAATCGATGTGCAGGTCGCCTTTGGCGGCTAGCTTGATGTCGATCAGCGAATGACGGGCAAGTTGCTCCAGCATGTGATCTAGGAAGCCGATGCCGGTCGAGACCTCGCACGCGCCGGTGCCGTCGAGATCAACCGAGGCGACGATCTCAGTTTCCTTGGTTCTGCGAGAGATCGATGCTTGCCGCTTCACGTCCGCTCCCGCGAGACCGCCGAACGGACCCGCGCCTCTTGTTGCTTCGCTGGACCCCAGCGTTTATCAGCTTAAATCCATGAGTTCCAGAGCGCCGCTGCCACTCGAACCGGAAGCCACATGATGAATTCGGATGCGTCTCATCCAACCGCCGCCCCATCCTGGCACGGAACCACGATTCTGACCGTTCGAAAGGCAGGCAAGGTCGTCATTGCCGGCGACGGCCAAGTCAGCCTCGGGCAGACGGTCATCAAGTCCAACGCGAAGAAGGTGCGCAGGCTCGGCCGAGGCGATGTCATCGGCGGATTCGCAGGGGCGACGGCGGACGCTTTCACACTGTTCGAACGGCTGGAAGCCAAGCTCGAGCAGTATCCGGGCCAGCTCACCCGCGCCTGCGTGGAGTTGGCCAAGGACTGGCGGACGGATCGCTACCTGCGCCGGTTGGAAGCCATGATGATCGTGGCTGACGCCGGCGCGAACTCTCGTCTTGACGGGAACCGGCGACGTATTGGAGCCCGAGCATCACGTCATGGGCATCGGCTCGGGCGGCATGTTCGCGCTGGCCGCTGCCCGCGCGCTCATTGATCAGCCGTTGAGCGCGGAGGATATCGCGCGGCGCGCCATGGCGATTGCGGCGGACATCTGCGTTTACACCAACGCGAACCTCGTCCTGGAGACAGTTGGCGAGTGAGGCTGGACGCCGCCGTAACCGGGAAGCGGGCATGCCGATCAAGGACGAGCTGAAACTTGCTGTCGAAGCCGGCGTGCTTGATGTGGCGCAGGCCGATAGGCTGACAGCATTCGCGGCGGCCCGTCGTGCCGAGGAGTATGGTCCGCTCAGTACGAATCGCGAGGAAGAGCGCGCTGCTTGTGTCGTCGCCCCTGTATCTGGGAACGGCCATCTACCGCATCATCGGCCCGCAGGGCGGCGCGACAGACTTTTTTGGGTGTTAACGCTGGCGGCCGTCGACATCTTCGTGCTTGTGCTCGGCGTCTTCTGGCATCAGCTGCGGGCCACGCTGCTCGTGGCAATCGGCAAAACGTCTCTGCGTCCCTACCTCGAAAAGTTGACACCATGACCATCTTCTCTCCACGTGAAATTGTTTCAGAGCTCGACCGGTACATCGTGGGTCAGGACGACGCCAAGCGCGCGGTCGCGATCGCCTTGCGCAATCGCTGGCGCCGCCAGCAGTTGACGGGCGAGCTTCGCGAGGAAGTGCTGCCGAAGAACATTCTGATGATCGGGCCGACGGGGGTCGGTAAGACGGAGATTTCGCGCCGCCTGGCGAAGCTCGCCGGAGCGCCCTTCCTGAAGGTCGAAGCGACCAAGTTTACCGAAGTGGGTTACGTTGGCCGCGACGTCGACAGCATCATCCGTGATCTGGTCGAAGTCGGCGTGGCGCTCATTCGCGAGGCCAAGCGCCGTGAGGTGCGCGTGCGGGCCGAAAAGGCGGCGGAAGAACGCGTGCTCGATTCACTCGTCGGGCCGGCCTCATCGCCGGCCACGCGTGAGAGCTTCCGCAAGCGCCTGCGCAGCAACGAACTCAACGACAAGGAGATTGATATTGTCGTGTCGGATACCTCGGTCGGCATGCCGATGTTCGATCTATCCGGGATGTCGGGCGGCGCGCCGGGCCCGATCAACATCGGGGAGATGCTGCAGAAGGCGATGGGCGGACGTTCCAAGCCGCGCCGCGTCACGGTCAAGGAGAGTCATGAGATCCTGATCGCGGAGGAAAGCGACAAGCTCATCGACTCCGATCAGATCACGACGGAAGCGATCCGCGCGGTCGAGAACAACGGCATCGTTTTCCTCGACGAAATCGACAAGATCTGTTCGCGCAGCGATGCCGGCAAGGCCGGCGCCGACGTCAGCCGCGAGGGCGTGCAGCGTGATCTGCTGCCTCTCATCGAAGGCACGACCGTTTCCACCAAGCACGGTCCGGTGAAGACGGACCATGTGCTGTTCATCGCATCCGGCGCATTCCACGTCGCCAAGCCCTCGGATCTTCTGCCCGAGCTTCAGGGTCGCCTGCCGATTCGCGTCGAGTTAAAGGCGCTGACGCGAGAGGAATTCCGCCGCATCTTGACGGAGCCTCAGGTCAGCCTCATCAAGCAGTACGTGGCGCTGATGGCGACGGAAGGCCTTACCCTGGTCTTCACCGAAGACGCCATCGACGCACTTGCGGACGCGGCGGTTCTCGTCAATTCGACGGTAGAGAACATCGGCGCGCGGCGCTTGCAGACGGTCATGGAGCGTGTGCTCGACGAAATCTCGTTCGAAGCCTCCGATCGCAACGGAGATACGGTAACAATCGATGCCGCCTTCGTAACGACGCGCATCGGCGCTCTCGCCAAGAACACCGATTTGTCGAAATTCATTCTCTGAGGTAGCGGCCGTCATCTCGTCTTTGAACGGTATCTCCGATCAGTTGGCATATACGCTTGAAAGGCACATCGCGGCGCCTATCTCCTGTGCATGAGCGCGACATGGACTGGGAACCGCCAGTGCCCCGCGAACGCAAGAATTGGGACAATACCAATGTTCGACTCAACGAAATCGTGGACCGCGCCGGCGGCTTGCTGTCGCAAGCCGAGGGGTTGAATGGTCTGCTGCCGGAGCAACTGGCCGGTGGACCTCGGAGCCGGCGAGCCGCCGGTAGCACCAGCGATGGCTTTATTGGCTTGGTCAAAAGCTTTTTCTCGAAATAGGGGTCGACGTGGCGCAGGCGTGCCCGTAGAAAGCGTCCCCGTGACATGACCCCAGGCTAGCCGGCCATTCGCCGGACACCTCGTTCGCTGGCGTTCAACGTGGGTGGGCGATGCAGGGGCCAGACGGTGATACTCAGCGCCCATAGGCCTCAGGCCCCATCACAGCTCACACAGCAAAGAGAGAATGAGGTAGCCGATGTCGTGGCGATCTCTGCCCCGAAGCTCGACGACGTTGATCCATTGCGCCATGGTGGGGCGGCCTTGTCGTGATCGAAAAAGGAATAGTTATCCACCTGAAGCATTGGTGTAGAAGGCGACCGAGCCTTATGTTCAATGATGCCGCTGTTCTTCACGAATGCTAGATCGTGACAATTGAATTTGCGCGGCATCCTATCCGATGCCGCCGAAGGTTCGACACCGGATTATCGAAAGCTTCCGCGCTGCGGTAAAAAGATCAATGAAAATAAGGTTTTGAGCCGAACGCCATGATGCTCGAAGAGACTAAGACAGCGCCCGACGAAAGGACCGGTCTACCAGCTGGACCCGACAAAAAGTCTTTGGCCGGATTAAGTCGCGCAAAATTGTCCGCTGCGCTGGAAGCAACCGGCGTCCCGAACAAGAACTTGCGGATGCGCGTCAATCAGTTGTGGCGCTGGATCTATGTCAGCGGGGTGCGTTCGTTCGACGACATGACGGACGTGTCGAAGGATCTCCGCCAGGCGCTGGCCGATCGCTACACGCTGCATCGCCCCGAAATCGTGACAGAGCAGGTCTCGATCGACGGAACACGCAAGTGGCTGCTGCGCCTGCAAAAACGCGGATACGAGGCGCGGGCCCCTGAAATCGAAACCGTCTACATTCCCGAATCCGATCGCGGGACGCTGTGCATTTCGAGCCAGGTCGGCTGCACGCTGACATGCACGTTCTGCCACACAGGCACGCAAAAACTGGTCCGCAATCTGGAAGCGGCTGAAATTGCCGGACAGATCCTTCTGGCGCGCGACCGGATCGGCGACTGGCCCGGCATGTCGCCGCCCGGCGACGACCGCCTGCTGCCGTTGGGTGAGCGCAAGACCACCAACATCGTTCTGATGGGTATGGGCGAGCCGCTCTATAACTTCGACAACGTCAAGGAGGCGATGGAGATTGCCTCCGATGGCGAAGGTCTATCCGTTTCCAAGCGGCGGATTACCCTTTCGACCTCGGGAGTCGTGCCGGAAATCGCGCGCTGGGGCGAAGAGTCCGGCACCATGCTCGCCATCTCGTTGCACGCTGTGCGCGATGACCTGCGCGACGAACTCGTGCCGATCAATCGCAAGTATCCGATCGCCGATCTGCTCGAAGCCTGCCTTACTTATCCCGGCGTCTCCAATGCCCGCCGCATCACCTTCGAATACGTCATGCTGAAGGGCATCAACGATAGCCTTGCAGAAGCCCGCGCGCTTGTACGGCTGCTGGCCGGGGTCCCGTCGAAGATCAATCTCATTCCCTTCAATCCGTGGCCTGGATCCTCGTACGAATGCTCCGACTGGGAGCAGATCGAGCGCTTTGCTGATATCGTCAACAAGGCAGGTTACGCCAGTCCCGTGCGCACGCCGCGCGGGCGCGACATCCTTGCTGCGTGCGGGCAGCTGAAATCCGAAAGCCTGCGGTTGCGGGCGAGCGAGCGGCCAATGTCGGCCACGGACATGGCGCAGGACGGTTGAGCGGCGATGGTTGGACGCGCTCTGCTGCGATTGTTTCTCGTACCGCTCGGGTGCCTCGTGTCGGCAGCATGCGCGATCATCGTGATCGCCACACTGGGGCTGGAAAAAGTCACCCATGTCATGCACGGCCGCGAAGCCAACGTTGAGGCGGTCGAAGGCTGGATGGAAATCATCTCGCAGGGCGCACGGCTTGTGTCATCGGCGACGGTCCTGCCAGCGATCGCCGTTGTGGTCATCGGCGAAGTCGGTGGCATCCGGTCCTGGCTCTACTATATGATCGGCGGCGGGGCAGCGTTGGCGGCTGTGCCGCTCTTGGCGCGGTTCGGTAATGGGCAGGACATCGGCGGTCTGCCCCCGGAAGCCGTTTGGCAGGTGTTTGCCACGGCTGGATTTCTGAGCGGCCTGATCTATTGGGTGATAGCCGGGCGCGGCGCATGACCGGGTTGCACGTCAGCTAAGTTGGCCGCGACCTTTGGTTGGTATGGCAAGGAGGCAGGACATGGGCGCAACACGCGGAATGCTTCGAGTGCTGGCTGGCCTGATCTTCGCTTTGCTGGTCGCAGGTCTGGTACAGGTTCTTTTCGTCGTCACACCGGCCGATCTCTATGCCGTTCCCGCCGCCGATCGCGCTGAGCGCCTTGGCGGCGTCGGGGTTTTGGCTCTTCTCGCCGCGACCCATTCCGCGACCTTCGCATTACCCTTCGCACTCCTCGTCACGGCCATCGGCGAATGGCTGCGGCTGCGAGGCTGGCTGTATTATGCGCTGGGCGGTATGGTCATAGCGCTGTGTGGATTTGCTGCACAGTACGCCAGCGAAAATGGGCCGGTTACAATCGTAAACGACTACGCATTGAAGGCTTTCCTGACCACCGGGTTCGGGGCCGGTCTTGTTTACTGGTTGGTTTCTGGACGCCGCGCCGGGACCGACGAACGGGCCGCTGACGACGCCGCCTGAGCGGATTTGACGTTTAACCGAGTTGCTTTGTTAACGCCTGTGGTTTAATTTGCTGCGGCGCACAAACCGGTGGTCTCGTGGCTAGTGGGCCCACAACCGGTGCGCTTTGAGAAGCGCTTTTTTTGGGAAGGAGTTGGCGCCATGCTCGACAACCGGCAGCAGCTTCGCTTCGTCAACAGTTGTGCGGATGCAAGTTTTGGCTATGCCAACGCCATGCTCGCAGCTTACGCCGTGACATCCCAGCAGGTCATGGATTTCTGGCTGGCGCAGGCTCGGGCCGCGGGGCCTGCACGGCAAGCCGAAAGCGCGGAGTCCTGGTACCGGCCATCTCAGCCTCCGAGAACCGCCTACCGCGGTAATCGAAGCATGCCGCGGTCTTGGTTCCGTGCCGAACCGGAAAATGACACGAGTGTGGCCTCGACGCCCGATTTCGGTTGGGCCGCATGGCCGACCGCTGCGCCGGTAGCACCCACAGCCTGGAATCCGATGGCTGCGTGGTTGGCGATGATGCCGATGTCCGCCGTGCCCGCAACATGGCCCTTTGCGTATGGTATGATTGCCTATGGCGTTCCCCGCAGCGTTGCCTGGCCGACAGCCCAGGCCAATGTCGCCGTGATCGATGCGATGGAAACGGCATCGGAGGCATTCAAACCGGTTTACTCCAGCTATCATAATGGCAGCGGTTTTGCCGCCACGCAGTTCTGGCCGGCGAGCCCTCGTGCATCGGTTAATTCCCTGCCGTTCTTTATGGCGGCGTGGCCAGGCATGAAGCTCATCGGCTTCTAGTCATTTGACTGCTGATATGCGGCTCCGCCAAATCCGCAAAATGGCGGCATACCCAACCGGCAAATAAGAAGGCCGGGGGCGCGTCGCGCAACCCCGGCCTTATATAGTGGAATAGCTTTTCGAAGTTCGCCTGCCGAGCCACCGGTGCCCAACCGGGGACGAGGCGCGACGGGGAAAGCTGCTTTAAGCAGCCTTCTTCTTCTTTGCGGCAACCTTCTTTGCGGGCTTCTTTGCTGCGGCCTTCTTAGCCGGAGCCTTCTTCGCTGCCTTCTTCACTGCCTTAGCCATAATTCTCTCTCCCTCTAAATGTTCGAATCAGCTCGAACAAAAAAAATCATGCGCAAGTTCGCGCATTTTGTTGACAGGGAAAATGGATTCTGGGGAAAATTTTCTGCCTATTGCCCCAAAACTGTTGCGTGAAGTCCTCATTTTTTGAGCATTTCGAGATCTCTAGATCGTTCATGCGATAAATGCGTTCAATTGAATTGCCTCATCCAATGTCCAATTGGGATGAATTCGATGCCGAGTTTCGCGCATATGAGTATCGAGATTCGCGCAAATGAAACTCGTTATGCGGCTTTCACCAATCGTGATTGCAGGTCGAAAACGGCCATCATGAATTGTGTGCGGTCTTCGACGGCCTCCGCGATGATGGAGAAGTAGTTGGCCTCCTGCGGCACGATCTCGCCGATGACTTCGTCGTATTCGAAACGCAACTCGGCCTCGTACTTTCTGGCGATGGCCTGCATCTTCTCATTCTCTGCGAGGCAACTGAGATAGAGCTGCTGCACACCGCGATTTCGCGCCGCGCGAATAATGAGTCCCATCAGTTCCGTGCCGATGCCGCGATCCTGAAATCCGGTTTCGACGGAAAATGCCGCCTCGGCATCCCGTCCCCATGTATCGCCGAGCTTCTTCAACTCCGCTGAGGCACGGACATGGTCTGCGTCATCGATCAAGGCGTAGGTGATCGCTCCGCGATCTCCCATCTGAGCGGCATAATCTTCGATGAAACCGTCAGAGACTCCGTGCGCGAAACGCATGCGGCGGCTGTGCTTGTCGAGACGTAGTAGGTGGTCGCGGAATTTATCGGATTCCGTTGGCCACAGTTTTCGTATGCTTCCTCCCCAGTTGCGGTGGATGGTCATGGTGTACACCTCCGTCACTGGAACACCGGACACGATCCGGCTGTACCGCACCTAACGGCGCGAACAGCCAAACCTAGTGGCCGACAAAGACCATATTGCGACGCACAAAATGAAGGTCAAGTGTCTAATACATAAGAAAAATTGATATATTCGTTAAGCAAAGGCGGGAACTTGTTGTTGCGGTGCGATAAATTGGTGACCAAGGTGGCCGGCGAGTCGGGTCGCGATAGAGCCGGCGCCGCTCGTGTATGGTCGGTTTTGGACGGTTGCAGGACGTTTCGAGGTCGGTGATGGGGGGTAAGGTGTGGTTGGCTTACGAGGCTCGTATCGTGGGCAGCGAGCTCGAGGCCGATAGCGCGCAGGCGGAAGCGGCGGCGCGGCTTGATCGTCTTGCGGTGGAACTGGAGTCGCGCCAGTCGTCATCGCGCGTCTCGATGTTTTCAACTTTCTGGCGCAACCGGGCGCAGTCGGCGCCACGCGGTCTTTATCTTCAGGGCGCCGTCGGCCGCGGCAAGACCATGCTGATGGATCTGTTCTTCGAGAACGTCGCCTTTACGCCCAAGCGGCGGCTGCATTTCCACGAATTCATGGCCGAAACGCACGAGCGCATCGCACGCGGACGCGCTACCACCGATGGCGATCCGATCCCGTTCGTCGCGGGAGAAATCGCAGCGCAGGCGCAACTGCTGTGCTTCGACGAGCTCCAGGTCAACGACATCGCCGACGCCATGATCCTCGGTCGATTGTTCCGGGGCATCTTGGAACGTGGTGTCGTCATCGTGGCGACGTCCAATGCGGCGCTGGACCGTCTCTACTGGAATGGTCTGAACCGGCCGCTATTCCTGCCCTTCATCGAACTTCTGCAGAAGTCGGTCGACGAGCTGGAGCTGCGATCGGCGAAGGATTTCCGTCTCGACAAACTTGCCGGGCGGCAACTCTACTTTTGTCCCGCCGATGCATGGGCTGAGCGCGAACTCGACCAGCATTGGGACCGGCTCACGGGCCGTCACCCGGCTGCCTCAATGTCGATCGAGGTCCTCGGAAGGCAGGTTCATGTTCCACTGGCATCGATGGGCGTCGCCCGTTTTATGTTCGATGACGTCTGCGGTAAGCCCCTTGGCGGCAACGATTATCTGCACATCGCGCATGCCTTCAATACCGTGCTGATCGAAGGAATACCGAAGCTCACGCCAGACCGGCGTAACGAGGCCCGGCGGCTGATCATGCTGATAGATGCCCTTTACGATCAGCGCGTCTGTCTGATCGCCTCGGCCGAGGCGGAGCCACAAGACCTCTATCCCGCCGGGGACGGCGCGGCACAGTTCGAGCGCACGGTGTCGCGTCTCATGGAAATGCGCAGCGAGGCCTACCTTTCCCGCCGAGCGCCGAATTCGTCCGATAACGTTGGACTGGCTCACACTTTCCCGACCGACAAGGCCTAAATGACCGGCGCGGCAAGCAGGCCACCTTGGACCTTTGGTTCAATTGACCCGAGCGGGGCTTGAGCCGACTTCTGTTTCGGCTTACCTAGCGACCCATTCATTCGCGCCTGCGGAAATCAGGCGTTCGTCATTATTCAGGGAGATTGAGTGGCATGGCGCGGACGAAAATCGCCTTGATCGGCGGCGGAATGATCGGCGGCACGCTCGCCCATCTAGTCGGACTGAAGGAACTGGGCGACGTCGTCTTGTTCGACATCGCGGAAGGTATGCCCCAGGGCAAGGCGCTCGATCTGGCGCAATCCGGAGCCGTGGAAGGGTTCGACTGCACGCTCACGGGCACCAATGCCTATGCCGACATCGAAGGCGCAAGCGTCTGCATCGTGACGGCCGGCGTACCGCGCAAGCCGGGAATGAGCCGCGACGACCTTATCGGCACCAATCTCAAGGTCATGGAGCAGGTCGGCGCCGGCATCAAAAAGTACGCGCCGAACGCCTTCGTCATCGTCATCACCAACCCGCTCGACGCGATGGTATGGGCGTTGCAGAAATCGTCTGGGCTGCCCCGCAACATGGTGTGCGGCATGGCCGGCGTGCTGGACACGGCCCGCTTCCGCCATTTCCTCGCCGATGAGTTCAAGGTTTCCGTCGAGGACGTCTCAGCCTTCGTGCTCGGTGGCCATGGCGATGACATGGTACCGCTCGTGCGCTACTCGACGGTGGGCGGCATCCCGCTTCCGGATTTGGTGAAGATGGGCTGGATTCGCCAGGACCGGCTGGACCAGATCGTAGAGCGGACGCGCAAGGGCGGTGGCGAGATCGTCGCGCTGCTGAAGACAGGCTCGGCCTACTACGCGCCTGCATCTTCCGCGATCGCGATGGCGGAGAGCTTCCTCAAGGATAAGAAGCGCGTGTTGCCGGCTGCGGCCTATCTCAACGGCGAATACGGTGTGAAGGGTCTTTATGTTGGCGTGCCGGTGGTCATCGGCGCCGATGGCATCGAACGCATCGTCGAGATCGACCTGAACGGTCCTGAACGCAACATGCTGATGAAATCGGTTGAGTTCGTCAAAAGCCTTGTCGACGCGTGCACGGCCATCAATCCGCAGCTCAAAGCTTGAGGTCTTTCCCTCGCCGCGCATCGCCATAGGCAGCACCGCGCGTCTTTGTAATTTCTTCGAGGTCAATCATGAACATTCACGAGTATCAGGCCAAGGAACTCTATCGGCAATACGGAATCGCGACTGCCGTCGGCTATCCGGCCTTCTCCGTCGAGGACGCCATGGCCGCCGCGAAGAAGTTGCCAGGGCCGGTCTGGGTGGTGAAGGCGCAGATCCACGCAGGTGGCCGCGGCAAGGGACAATTCAAAGAAAAAAGCGCCAGCGAAAAGGGCGGCGTGCGGCTGGCCAAGTCGCTCGATGAAGTGAAGGCGTTCGCCGAGCAGATGCTGGGCGCTACGCTCGTTACCATTCAGACCGGCGATGCCGGCCGCGTCGTGCGCCGCCTCTACGTCGAGGACGGCTCTGCCATCGCCAGCGAACTCTATCTTTCCGCACTTGTCGACCGCGCCACCTCGCGAGTCGCCTTCATCGCCTCGACCGAAGGCGGCATGGATATCGAGAAGGTGGCGCACGACACGCCCGAGAAGATCTTCACGATCTCGATCGATCCGGCGACCGGGTTCCAGCCGTTCCACGGCCGCAAGGTCGCGTTTGCGCTAGGCCTCAAGGGCGATCTCGCCAAGCAGTGCGGCGAGATGGTTGCAAGCCTCTATCGCATGGTCGTCGAAAAGGACATGAGCCTGCTCGAGATCAACCCTCTCGTCGTTACCAAGGACAACCAACTCGTCTGTCTCGACGGCAAGATGAACTTCGACAGCAACGCGCTCTACCGGCATCCCGAAATCGTCGCGCTGCGCGACGAAGGCGAAGAGGATCCGACCGAGATCGAAGCGTCGAAATTCGATCTGGCATTTGTCAAGCTGGACGGCAACATCGGTTGCCTCGTCAACGGCGCGGGCCTCGCCATGGCGACGATGGACATCATCAAGCTCTATGGCGCGGAGCCGGCGAACTTCCTGGACGTCGGCGGCGGCGCGTCGAAGGAAAAGGTACAAGCCGCCTTCAACATCATTCTCGCCGATCCGGCGGTGAAGGGCATCCTGGTCAACATCTTCGGCGGCATCATGCGCTGTGACATTATCGCCGAAGGCGTGATCGCTGCGGCCCGGGAGATGGCGATCACCGTGCCGCTCGTCGTTCGCCTGGAGGGCACCAACGTCGAACTCGGCAAGGAGATCATGGCCAAGTCGGGTCTGAAGATCACCCCGGCCGACGATCTTGCGGATGCAGCGAAAAAAATCACAGCGGCCGTGAAGGCGGCGGCGTAAGTATCGATAAAAACTTGGGAATAATCGCGTTCTTACGGCGAACGACGCAGGCCCGCGCTTCAATTCTAACACCATCGTCGATCTTGCTGCACTGCAATATTCAAGCTACTAGTGCAACACGCATAACGCGGGGCGCGCGCCGAATGGCCATTCTTGTCGACAAGAGCACGATCACCATCTGCCAGGGGCTTACCGGAAGCCAGGGTACCTTTCACACGAAGCAGGCCAAGGCCTACGGCACCCGCATCGCGGGTGGCGTCACGCCCGGCAAGGGCGGCGGCAGGCATGCCGATCCCGAGCTTGCCGATGTGCCGCTGTTCGACACCGTGCTCGAAGCGAAGAACGCGACCGGCGCCAACGCCTCCGCCATATACGTGCCGCCGCCGTTCGCGGCCGATGCGATCCTGGAAGCGATCGACGCCGAGATCCCGCTGATCGTTTGCATCACCGAGGGCATCCCGGTGATGGACATGATCCGCGTCAAGCGCGCTTTGCAGGGCTGCAAGTCTCGCCTCATCGGGCCGAACTGCCCCGGCGTCCTGTCCCCCGATCAATGTAAGATCGGCATCATGCCGGGCAACATCTTCTCGAAGGGTTCGGTCGGGATCGTTTCGCGATCGGGTACTCTGACTTACGAGGCCGTCAAGCAGACCACGGACGCTGGACTTGGCCAGACGACGGCAGTGGGTATCGGTGGCGATCCGGTCAAGGGTACCGAATTTATTGATATGCTGGGCTTGTTCCTTTCCGACCCCGAGACCAAGTCGATCATCATGATCGGTGAGATCGGCGGGTCGGCGGAAGAAGAGGCCGCCGAATTCATCAAGCGGGAAGCCGCCAAGGGCCGCAAAAAGCCGATGGCGGGTTTTATTGCCGGCGCATCGGCCCCTCCAGGTCGGCGCATGGGCCATGCGGGAGCAATTATTTCGGGCGGCAAGGGCCGCGCCGAGGACAAGATCGCCGCTATGCAGTCCGCAGGGATTGCGATGGCAGAGAGCCCCGCAGCGTTGGGCACGACGCTGCGCGGCGTATTGAAGAGCAACTGATGTAAGTACGCAGTCTCAAGAAGGGCGAGCGACGCTCCGGTCTGCGGGAATGCAAGGCAAACCTCGTCAACGAGTGAGGCTGAGTCTCACGCGAAAAGGGACCACGCATGTCGCGCCAAGCGCTGAACGAGCAGTTTCTCAATACGTCTTTTTTGAATAGCCTCAGTGCGCCCTACGTCGAAGAGATGCAGGCGCAATACGAGAAAAATCCCGGCTCCGTGTCTAACGAGTGGCGGCTGTTCTTCGAAAGCCTGCGAGAGCAGCGCGATCGCGGACGGCCGCAGACGTCCACGCTGGCCGATGGCCCGTCGTGGGCTCTGCCCGACGCCGCCGTGTCGTCGCAGGAAAATGGCGACCTGCTCGCGGCGCTCACCGGCAATTACGGCGCCGAGGAGAAAGGTCTTCGCGACAAGCTGCTCGAGCGCGCTCAGCTCAGCGGGTTCGAACTGTCGCCGGCTGCCTCGCTGCGCGCCATCCAGGACAGTATCCGCGCTATCATGCTCATCCGCTCCTATCGCGTGATGGGCCATCTGGCCGCCCACCTCGATCCGCTGGATATCGCCGACCGCAACGTTCACAAGGAACTGCGGCCCGAGACCTACGGCTTCACGGAAGCCGACCTCGACCGGCCAATTTTTATCGACCGGTATCTCGGGCGCGAGACGGCGACCGTCCGGCAGATCCTGAAGCTCCTGCATCGAACCTACTGCCGCACCATCGGCATCCAGTTCATGCACATTTCCTCGCCGGCCGAGAAGTCCTGGCTGCAGCAGCGTGTCGAAAATGACGATCGCGCCTCCCGCTTCACGATGGAAGGCAAGCGCGCGATCCTGAACAAGCTCATTGAAGCCGAGCAGTTCGAGAGGTTCTGCGACGTCAAGTACACCGGCACCAAGCGCTTCGGGCTCGACGGTGCCGAGGCCATGATCCCTGCGCTGGAGCAGATCATCAAGAGGGGTGGCCAGCTCGGCATCAAGGAAATCGTGATGGGCATGGCCCACCGCGGCCGTCTCAATGTGCTCGGCAACGTCATGAGCAAGCCATTCCGCGCCTTGTTCAACGAGTTCAAGGGCGGTTCGTGGAAGCCCGACGACGTCGAAGGCTCAGGCGACGTCAAGTATCACCTTGGCGCTTCGTCCGATCGCGCCTTCGACGGCAACAACGTCCACCTGTCGTTAACCGCCAACCCCTCGCATCTGGAAATTGTCGATCCGGTGGTGCTCGGCAAGGTGCGCGCCAAGCAGGATCAGCTCCGGTGCGACCCGTCCGACCGCACACCTGTGTTGCCACTTCTGATCCACGGTGACGCCGCGTTCGCAGGGCAAGGTGTCGTGGCCGAGTGCTTCGGACTGTCGGGTCTGAAGGGACACCGCACGGGCGGCTCGATCCACTTCATCATCAACAATCAGATCGGCTTCACGACGGCGCCTCGCTACTCGCGCTCATCGCCCTACTGCTCCGACGTGGCGCGCATGATCGAAGCCCCAATTTTTCATGTGAATGGCGATGACCCCGAGGCCGTGGTCTACGTCGCCAAGGTCGCGACCGAGTTCCGGCAGAAGTTTCAGAAGCCGGTTGTCATCGACATGTTCTGCTATCGCCGCTTCGGCCACAATGAAACCGACGAACCGCTGTTCACGCAGCCGCTGATGTACAAGAAGATCAGGTTGCACGCGACCGTGACAACGCTCTATGCCAACCGCTTGGCAGACGAAGGCGTGATTCCGGTCGAGGAAGCCGACGCGATGCGCGAGCGGTTCCGGGCGCGCCTTGACGCGGAAATGGCAGCGGCCGACGCCTATAAGCCGAACAAGGCCGACTGGCTTGACGGCCGTTGGGCGGGTCTGGGCGTGGTAGAAGACGACGTTCGGCGGGGCGATACGGGCGTCGCGGTCGATATGCTGAAGAAAATCGGCCGCCGGTTCACATCGATTTCGACTGATTTCAATGCCCACAAGACGATCGCCAAGCTTCTCGAACGCAGGCGGCAGGCTATCGAGAGCGGAGAAGGCATCGATTGGGCGCTGGCGGAACACCTCGCCTTCGGCACCTTGGTGCGTGAGGGCTTTCCTGTGCGCCTCTCCGGTCAGGACAGTGAGCGCGGCACGTTCTCTCAACGTCATTCCGTACTGGTAGATCAGGAGACGGAGCGCCGCTACAAGCCGCTGATGCATCTTGCACCCGATCAGGCGCGGTTCGAGGTCATTAACTCGATGCTGTCGGAAGAAGCCGTCCTCGGTTTCGAGTATGGCTACTCTCTGGCCGAGCCGAACGCGCTCGTACTGTGGGAAGCCCAGTTCGGGGATTTCGCCAACGGCGCTCAGGTGGTGTTCGACCAGTTCATATCGTCGGGCGAGCGGAAGTGGCTGCGCATGTCGGGGCTCGTCTGCCTGCTGCCGCATGGTTACGAAGGCCAGGGTCCCGAGCATTCGTCGGCACGCCTGGAGCGCTTCCTGCAATTGTGCGCGGAAGACAACTGGCAGGTTGCCAATTGCACAACGCCCGCCAATTACTTCCACATCCTGCGGCGTCAGCTGCATCGCAAGGTGCGCAAGCCGCTGATCCTGATGACGCCTAAGTCACTCCTGCGTCACAAGCGTGTTGTCTCGCGCCTCGATGAAATGGGCGCCGGGACGGGCTTCCACCGCTTGTTGTGGGACGACGCTCAGTCGGGACCCGGCGGGCCCACCAAACTGACGCCGGACGCCAAGATCCGCCGCGTCGTGATGTGCACGGGCAAGGTCTACTATGACCTGCTCGACGCGCGCGAGGCCGCCGGGATCGACGACATCTATCTGCTGCGGGTGGAGCAGTTGTATCCCTTCCCGGCACGGGCGCTGATCAACGAACTCGGGCGGTTCCCCAGCGCCGACGTGATCTGGTGCCAAGAAGAGCCCAAGAACATGGGCGCTTGGAGCTTCATCGAGCCGAACCTCGAGTGGGTCCTGATGCACTCGGCTGGTGCCGTGAAGCGCGCGCGCTATGCCGGTCGACCGGCGTCCGCATCCACCGCCACCGGCCTGGCAAGCAAGCACGCCCAGGAACAAAAGGCTCTCGTCACCGAGGCTTTGACCATGACGACCTGAGCAACACGCGCGGGGCAACGCCGATACCGATTGAGCTGCGAGAGGAACCTATGACGATTGAGATACGCGTGCCGACACTGGGCGAGTCCATTTCGGAGGCGACGGTCGGCAGGTGGTTCAAGAAGCCCGGCGACTCGGTGAAAGCCGATGAGCCGCTGGTCGAGCTCGAAACGGATAAAGTGACCGTCGAGGTGCCGGCGCCCGCCACCGGCGTGCTGGCCGATATCGTCGTGGCTCAGGGAAAGACCGTCGCCATCGGCGCGGTGCTGGGTGCGTTGAACGAACCAGGTAAGGCCAGCAGCGCCGCCGCTCTTGCTCCTGTTACCGCCGCGCCGCCAGCACCGGCAAGGAGCGAGGCTGTCAAACCATCGGCCAAGCCCGCTGCCCAGGCTGCCGCCGAACCGGCAATGCCGCCAAGTCCCGCCGCCCGCAAGGTGATCGCCGAGGCTGGCCTAGACGTGGCAGAGGTCGCGGGTACAGGCAAGCGCGGCCAGATCCTTAAACACGACGCTGAGGCTGCCGCTGCTTCCATTGCTGCCGTACCTGCCCCGGCCGCGCCTTCCAAGGCCGTCACCACCGCCGTGCGGCAGAAGACGGCTCCCGCGCCCCAGGTTCCAGTTCTACAGACGCGGGCGCCCTCGCCTGTCGCGGATTTGCCACGTGAAGAACGGCAGACCATGACACGCCTGCGCCGGACCATCGCGCGGCGGCTCAAGGATGCACAGAACACCGCCGCCATCCTCACCACGTTCAACGATGTAGACATGAGCGCGGTCATAGCGATGCGCTCGCAATACAAGGACCTATTCGAAAAGCGGTATGGGGCCAAGCTTGGCTTCATGAGCTTCTTTGTCAAGGCATGCGTGCAAGCCTTGAAGGAAACCCCGGCGGTGAACGCCGAGATCGACGGCGACGACATCATCTACAAGAATTACTACCACATCGGCGTTGCCGTTGGCTCCGACCGCGGCCTCGTGGTGCCGGTCCTTCGCGAAGCCGATCACATGAGCATTGCCGACATGGAAATGGCGATCGCCGAATTCGGAAGGCGGGCCCGCGACGGTAAACTCGGCATCGAGGACCTACAGGGTGGCACGTTTACGATATCGAACGGTGGCGTCTATGGGTCCATGCTGTCGACGCCTATTCTGAACGCGCCCCAATCGGGAATTCTCGGGATGCACCGCATTGAGGAGCGGCCCGTGGTTCGCAACGGGCAGATCGTTGCCCGACCGATGATGTACCTAGCCTTGAGCTACGATCACCGTATCGTTGACGGCAAGCAGGCTGTGTCCTTCTTGGTGCGCGTGAAGGAATGCCTGGAGGATCCGCAGCGGTTCATTCTCGAGCTTTAGGTTTGGCGTCGCGGGTGGCGCTTTAGGGGATGCCAACGAATGCCGATGCCGGATCAACCGGGCAGCAAGACCCGCCTGGCACGGCTGGACTATGCCAAAGCCATATTGGTATTGCCCTGGTCGTATTCGGGCACGCCAATCGATCCGTCTACCGAACTGCTGGACTGGTGTGGTCCGAATGGATGAAGGTACCCGATTGTCTCGTCTATTTTGCAGGGTTCTTGATCTACCTCCAGCGCGGGGCCGCGTTCGAGAAGAAGCTGCGCGGATTAGCCTGGGGCATTGTCGTTCCCTGCCCTTCGACTGGCGCAGTCCCGCTCGCGGCCTGGCTGGGGCTGGGCTCAGCCACTCTTCCCAGTATCTGCCCGCATCCGGTCCGGTGGGGCCGCCACGTCATAACCATGAGGAACGACCATGCATGATCTGATCGTGATCGGCACGGGACCCGGCGGCTATGTCTGCGCGATCCGTGCGGCCCAACTCGGCTTGAAGGTGGCCGTGGTCGAAAAGCGTGCGACGCATGGAGGTACCTGTCTTAACGTCGGTTGCATTCCTTCAAAGGCGCTGTTGCATACCTCGGAACTGTATGATGAAGCCGCGCACGGCTTTGCCGCCATGGGCATCGACGTTGCGCCGAAGCTGGATCTCGCGCGCATGCAGGCCTTCAAGGATGAGGGCGTTAAGGGCAACGTCGACGGCGTCGGCTATTTGCTGAAGAAAAATAAGATCGACACGTATCACGGCACCGGCCGCATCGTCGGTCCGGGCAAAGTCGAGGTGACGCCGGTGGAGGGCGATCGGGTCGTTTTCGAAGCGCGGTCCATTGTCATTGCCACGGGTTCGACCGTCGTCCCGCTTCCCGGCATTGAGATCGACGAACAGCGCATCGTCAGTTCGACCGGAGCGCTCACGCTGGAACGTGTGCCGAAGCGGCTGCTGGTCATCGGTGCCGGCGTTATAGGCCTCGAACTCGGCTCCGTCTGGAGAAGGATCGGTTCGGCGGTCACGGTCGTCGAATACCTCGATCGCATTCTTCCTGGTATGGACGGGGACGTCGCGAAGTCGTTCCAGCGCATACTCCAGAAGCAGGGCATGGAGTTCCGGCTCACCTCCAAGGTGACGTCGGTCGCCAGGTCGGGCAAGGAACTTGCCGTAACGCTGGAGCCGGCCGCGGGGGGCGAAGCGGAAAAGCTAGCCGCCGATGTGGTGCTCGTGGCGGTCGGCCGGGTGCCATTCACGCAAGGGCTTGGCCTCAAGGAAGCCGGCGTCGCTGCGGACGCCAAGGGACAAATCACGGTCGATGCGCATTATCAAACCAATGTTCCCGGCATCTACGCCATCGGCGATGTGATCGCGGGGCCGATGCTGGCGCACAAAGCCGAGGATGAAGGGATCGCGGTGGCCGAAATTATCGCCGGCCAGGCCGGTCACGTGAACTACGGCGTCATCCCAAACGTCGTCTATACGGCGCCGGAGGTGGCGAGCGTAGGCCAGACGGAAGAGGAACTGAAGGCAGCCGGTATTCCCTACACGAGCGGAAAATTCCCGTTCACAGCCAACGGGCGCGCCAAGGTGAACAAGACTACGGATGGGTTTGTCAAAGTGCTGGCTCACGGCGAAACGGACCGCGTGCTCGGCGTCCACATCATTGGGCCGCATGCCGGCGAGATTATCGCGGAAGCTGCGGTTCTCATGGAGTTCGGGGGCTCGGCGGAGGATCTAGCACGCACCTGCCATGCCCACCCAACGTTGACGGAAGCCGTGAAAGAGGCTGCGCTTTCAGTCGCCAAGCGCCCAATTCATATATAGCGTGCGCGGCTGATCGGTACCGCGGGCGACATCGTACAAACTCAGCTGGCGGACAGGAGCAAACGATGCAGCTCATTGTGGGCTATCTTGGTGCAGCTGCCACCTTTCTTGTCCTCGATCTGGTGTGGCTCGGCTTCGTCGCGTACGACCTCTATCGTCGCGAAATGGGCAATCTCATTGCTCCTCAATTCAACATGACGGCGGCGACGGCGTTCTATGTGCTGTTTATCGTCGGTGTCGTCATTTTCGCGATTCAGCCCGCTCTCGCGGAAGGAGGCCTTCGCCGTGCCGTTGTTCTGGGCGCGCTGTTCGGCTTTTTCGCCTACGCCACCTATGACCTGACTTGCCTTGCAGTGATCAAGGCGTATCCGCTGAAGATCGCCTTGATCGATATGGCCTGGGGCACGTTACTGACGGCCTCGGCCGCTGGTGTCGGCGCGGCGGCCGCATCCCGGTTCTAGCAACGGTTCACTCGGCGGCAGTGACGTTGAAACCCTGTTTTTGAAACAAGGCGACGAGCCCCTCGGCACCGCTGAGATGCAAGGCTCCAACTGCAATGAAAGCGCCGCCGTTATCGAGGAACGGCGCAGTCGCTTGCGCCATGGCGTGATTCCGCCGCACGACAATTTCGCTTTCGAATTGGGCGAAGGCTCCGGCCTCGACGCCGGCGTCCTTCGCCATCGCAATCTGGAACGGCAGCGTCACCGCCGTTTGCCGTCTCAGATACAGCTGGATGATCGTCTCCATCAGGTCATCGTTGCGATCAGCGTACTTCAATGTGGCCCGCAGCATCCCAAGCTGCTGGTCCTCCGGAATTGACGCTAAAGTCGCGAGTTGTCCGCCGATCGTCTCCAAACTGTGCAGGGCGATGCCCCTTGCCTTCGCCTCCGCAGCGATTTTCATGTCGAGCACGGGCATGCCTTGCCGCGTTCTGTCCCGCTCGCAGTCCGATCCTGCCAGAAGAAGCGTTGCCATCCACGGCCGTAGGGTTCGCGTCAGGTTAGGCGGAATACCCGCGTGTCTCAGACCATAAACGGCGGTGGCGAAGTCTTCCTCTGAAAGCAGATTGTTGAGACTCCGGCCGTCCATGAATATGCCGTAGCGCCGCGCGTCGCCGAGGGCGGCCGCAGAGGCATCAGGCGATAGATCCGCGACTTCAAGCAGAACGGCCTTGGCACCGGTCAGCGCCGCAAGCACGGCGTCCGGCAATCTGGTGACGCGCGGGTCGGACACATGCACCGTTCCGAACAGATAGGACGGCGCCAGAGCTTGCTTCTCGACCTTCCAGAACACTTGGCCGCTGTTGGGCGTCCGTTTGGCTTCAAGAAGGATGGCGGCGTGGCGCTCGGGATCTGCCTGGGCGAGTTCGTCCATCATGTTACGGCCGCCGCACTCGGCGGGTATCGTCTCGCCGCTCTCGGGAAGCCCGAACGACATCTGGGCGCCAAGCGGCCCACTGCCCAGAAGGGCCGCAGTTGCCACGATCAGGGCGAAGTCGATGCGCAGCGTCATGAAAGCCTGTCGAGCCTCGTTGATGCGTCGGCGTGCTGGGGTCGGCGAAACCTCTTTGTCGCGTCAGTTACGCTGATCCAGCCCCCGCGGATGGGCGGCATCATAGACCTTAAGCAGCCGTTCGCGATCGACTTCCGTATAGATCTGCGTCGTCGAGAGCGAGGCATGCCCCAGAAGTTCCTGGATCTGCCGAAGGTCGGCTCCAGATGACAGCAGATGCGTCGCGAACGAATGCCGAAGCGCATGCGGCGTCGCCGTTTCCGGCAGACCAAGTCCCGCTCTCCGTCGTTCTACGGCCAACTGAATGACACGGGGCGAGAGCGGGCCGCCCTTGGCGCCTCTGAAAATCGGTTCGGTGGGGTCAAGAGGGTGGATGCAAAGCTCGATATAGCGCGACACCGCACGTTGTGTGATCGCCAGCACAGGCACCATGCGCTCCTTGCCGCCTTTGCCAGTTATGCGCAGCACGTCGCGTCCTTCGACGGGGGCATTGCGGAGCGTGATCGCGAGCGCTTCGGAGATTCGCAGACCGCATCCGTAGAGCAACAACAAAACGGCGGTGTCGCGCGCTGCGATCCAGTCCAGTTCTGCGGGCATGCCGCCATCGACCAATGCTGCCGTCTTCTCCACCGTCAAGGGCTTGGGTACCCCGTGCGGAACCTTGGGCATCGCCACCTGGTACACGGCGCGATTGCGCATCACATCTTCGGTTTCGAGCCAGCGAAAGAACGTGCGTAGCGCAGACATGGTGCGCGCGACCGAGCGCCCCGCCAGACCTTGTCTGCGACGGGCCGCCATGAACCGGCGAATGCTCTTGATGTCCAAGGCCGCCATGTCGTCGAGTGTCGGCGGATGGCCCGAGGACTCTGCCAGAAACTCCAAAAATTGCCGAATATCGCGAGTGTAGGAGGTCAGCGTCTGTGGAGACGAGCCGCGCTCGAGTTCAAGATGGGATAACCAGCGGACGGCGACATCTTCAAGTTCAGCACTCGCAAGCCCGCTCGCGAGGCCAAGGCGTCCAGAACTTGATGAGTTGGCCTGCGGCATATCTCGAATCACAGCGTCCGAAGTCGGAATTGACAGTTCCGCGCTGATGGTAAACGAAATGTAAAAATGTGCCGACGATGCATACTGACAAATGTCTGCTGGGGTCAACAGCTGGGCGCTTGGTCGCGGCGCCCTGACGCAATCGGCCAAGTGCCAACTCTCCGCTGGCCTCATCCCTTTGGAAGCAACGTCGGTGTCGCCGATGGGTGTTGGCTATTCCGATACGCCGGGCATCTGGTCTGAGGAGCAGGTGGCGGGCTGGCGTCGCATCACGGATGCCGTGCATTCAGCCGGCGGCCGTATGCTGTTTCAGCTTTGGCATGTCGGCCGCGTCTCCGATCCACTTTATCTGGATGGCAAACTGCCGGTGGCGCCGAGCGCCATCGCTCCCAAGGGCCACGTCAGCCTCGTGCGATGGCGCTGGCCGAGATCCCAGGCATCATCGCCGACTACGCGCGTGGTGCGCAGAATGCGAAGCGCGCCGGTTTCGATGGCGTCGAGATTCATGGCGCCGACAGTTATCTTCTCGACCAGTTTCTCCAAGACAGCACCAACACGACCTCGGATGAATACGGCGGACCGATAGAAACCGCGCGCGGCTGTTGCTGGAGGCGCTCGATGCGTGGGGTCCGGGCCGGGTCGGTCTGCATGTGGCACCGCGTGCCGATTCGCACGACATGGGCGATAGCGACCGCCTTGGCACGTTCCGCTACGTCGCCGAACAGAAAACGCCGCATTGCTTTTATCTGCGCGCGAGTGGCCCTTGGCCCCGATTGCATCGGTCCGGCGCTGAAGCGCCTACATTGCCAACGAGAAATTTACGAAGCGGCGAGCGCAGGAAGTGCTCGGCAGCGGTAAAGCGGACGCCGTCGCGGTCGGTTAGCTGTTCATCACCAACCACGATCTGGCCTTACGATTCGCCGAGGACGCCCCCTTGAACACGCCCGATTCAAGCACTTTTTATGCGTCAGGACTGCACGGATACATCGATTTTCCGGGCCTAAACGCGCACAGGGAAGCTGTTTAAGCCCATTGCATAAGGCTTTTTCGAGCGCTAACTCAGTGATCGGGCTTGGCCGTTGCGCGTGCAAGCGTGTCTGAAATTCAAGGGCAGGCCGGAAAAACTCAAGTTTTACGGCAATCTAGCGTGATTTCTTGAGTGTTGATGTATTATCCGCGCGTCTTCTGATTCTCCTGAGGGAACTTTCAAATGGCAGCAAAACCAGCAACAAAACCAGCAGCGAAAGCTCCGGCCGCAAAAGCCGATACCGTTACCTTGAAGCATATCGGCGCCGCACTTGCCGAATCCCACGAACTGCCCAAGAAACAGACGCAGGCCATGCTCGAAGAGATGGTCACCATGATTACCAAGCACCTCAAGAAGGGTGATCGTCTGCGTCTTGGCGGCCTCGGCATCCTGCAGGTGCGCAAGCGCCCGGCGCGCATGGGCCGCAACCCGGCAACCGGCGAAGCGATCAAGATCAAGGCGTCCAAGAAGGTCGCCTTCCGCGCCGCCAAGGAACTGAAAGAATCGATCTGATCGACCGTGCAAAGGGCAGATACGGCAAAGGGCCGGACCTTCATGGTCCGGCCCTTTTGCTTTGAAGGCGATGCAGGTGTCCGTTACTCGGCCGCCGCCGCGTGGGCTTCACGCGCGGCCAGATAGCGTTCCGCTTCCAGGGCCGCCATGCAGCCCGTACCAGCCGCTGTGACGGCTTGGCGGAAGACCTCGTCCTTGACGTCGCCGGCTGCGTAAACGCCGGGAATGGAGGTCGCGCTCGAATCGGGCTTCGTGATGAGATAGCCGGACGCCGTCATTTCGAGTTGGTCCTTGAATAGCGAGGTCGCCGGCGCATGACCGATGGCAACGAACACGCCG
This sequence comes from uncultured Alphaproteobacteria bacterium, assembly GCA_963750715.1. Lineage (GTDB taxonomy): Bacteria > Pseudomonadota > Alphaproteobacteria > Rhizobiales > Hyphomicrobiaceae > JAGVSR01. The sequence goes on from CAVVRP010000008.1 coordinate 469,266, forward strand.
TCTGCTGCTCGCTCCATGACCTTGCCAGTCTTGACGTTCTTGATGCGAACGCCGGTGACGGACTTCGGGTCCGCCGTGCCGGTGATCTCCTCGATCGCCGAATCCCAGACCACCTCGATCTTGGGGTTCTTGAACAGCCGCTCCTGCAGGATTTTTTCGGCCCGGAAATGATCGCGACGGTGGATGACCGTCACGCGCTTGGCGAAGTTGGTCAGGAACATGGCTTCCTCGACAGCCGTGTTGCCACCGCCCAAAACGACGACTTCCTTGCCCTTGTAGAAGAATCCGTCGCACGTCGCGCACGCCGAAACGCCGAAGCCCTTGAAGGTTTCTTCGGACGGGATGCCGAGCCAGCGCGCCTGCGCGCCAGTGCAGATAATGAGCGTATCGCAAGTATAGGCGTCGCCCGAGTCGCCCTCGAGCCGAATCGGCCGCTTCTTGAGATCGACCTTCGAGATGTGGTCCATGACGATCTCGGTGCCGACGTGCTCGGCCTGCATGCGCATCTGTTCCATGAGCCAGGGGCCCTGGATCACATCGGCAAAGCCCGGATAGTTCTCGACGTCCGTCGTGATGGTCAGTTGCCCGCCGGGCTGAACGCCTTGGATGAGGAGAGGCTTCAACATGGCGCGCGCGGCGTAAATCGCGGCCGTGTAGCCCGCGGGGCCTGAACCTAGAATCAGAACCCGGGCGTGTTTGGCGGTGCTCATGATCGGAGATTCCTTGAGGAGCGGCGGGATCAGCCCGCCGAGTTCGACACTCGATATAATCTCTGTAGGTGCAAACTGCGAGGCCCTGTTGCGAGGCTGGCGGGCCGGTCCGCAGTGAGGAAGTGTTGTCGGCATACAACACCCCCTCCAATGGCCCTGCGACGAGATAGGAATCTTCATGTGGCTCGCGTAGATATCCGTACATTATAGCTACTGGCTGATGCACTCGTAGTGATTGTGGGCAAAAAATGTATGAAACGAAAGAGTGAGACGCTAGCTTGGGCTGTCGCCGCACTGGCGCTCGATCATTCCGTGGCTGCGGCAGGTGACGGCGCGCCGAACACGTATGAAGTGCAAGCTGGCGGCATGGTGATCGTTGTGCCGAAGTACGAAGGCTCGAACGAATACGAGGTCTTCGCTGTGCCGATCGTGGCCCCCTGGGCCGCTCCTGGCGCGGAAGAGGGCAATATCCAGTTCCGCGGATCCGACGACCTGAGATACCGGCTTCTGAACCTGACCCGCTTCCAGGCTGGTCCGCTTGCTGGCTGGCGGTTCGATCGCGACGAGTTGGATGCAGACCTTTTGCACGGCCTCGGTGACATCGATGGTGGACTGGTCCTCGGTGGTTATGCGGCCTACCAGTTTGGCATCCTGAAGCCGTTCATTTCGTATCATCAGCAAGTCACGGGCGACGATACCGGCAGCCTGGTCCGCTTCGGCAGTGAGGCCCGCTTTAGTGTCACTCCGCAACTGCCGGTAGTCGCCGTGCTGGGCGCCACATACGCCAGCGAAAACTATATGTCGACATACTTTTCGATCTCGCCGGAACAGGCAAGCCAGTCGACCGCGGGGTTACCGGTTTACACGGCTGACCCTGGCATTAAGGACGTCCACTTCAACATCGGCACCGATGTGCCGATCGCCGATGCCTGGAGCCTGAAGCTCGCGGCGGGCTATTCGCACCTGATCGGCGATGCCGCCGATAGCCCGATCGTCGAAACTGAAAACCAGTTCTTCGGCGCCGTTGGCATTACTTATCGTTTCGGGATTCCCCGCTGGTAAGAGCTCCTTAGAACAACCGCAGCGCCTTCAGCCAGTGGCAAGGACTGCTGTGGAGCGGTGCCGCTGGGGCTGCGAACATTCCTGTTTGTGCCGAAAGACCGTCGTCGCCGTCTTTGCCGTCCTTTGGCATCGGCGCGGCCTTCGTCTCAAGCGACGGTGGCGTAAGGTGGGTAGTGGAGACCGGCGGGCGAATAGGTGAAGACCTCGCAACCGGTTTCAGTGACGCCAACCGTATGCTCGAACTGGGCCGACAATTCCCGGTCGCGCGTCACGGCAGTCCAGCCGTCAGGTAGGACCTTAACGGCGGCCTTGCCGAGGTTGATCATCGGTTCAATCGTAAAGAACATACCTGGCCGCAAAATGACGCCTTCGCCCTCTTCGCCATAGTGCAGGATGTTCGGACGGTCGTGGAACACGCGGCCGAGACCGTGGCCGCAAAAGTCGCGCACCACGCTGCAGCGCTCCGCCTCGGCGTAGGTCTGGATCGCTGCACCGATGTGGCCCGTCGTGGCGCCAGGCTTCACCGCCGCGATGCCACGATGCATAGCCTCGAACGTGACTTCGATGAGCCGTTCGGCGCGCCGCGGCACCTGGCCGGCAATGAACATGCGGCTTGTGTCGCCATGCCAGCCGTCGACAATCAATGTCACGTCGATGTTGACGATGTCGCCATCGCGCAGGGGCTTTGGTGATGGGATGCCGTGGCAGACCACGTGGTTGATCGAGGTGCAGATCGAGTGGGCGAAGCCGCGATAGTTGAGCGTAGCCGGCAGCGCCGCGTTGTCGAGCGCGAATTCGAACATGCGCCGGTCGAGTTCCACTGTCGTGACACCGGGCTTCACAAGGGGCACGAGCATATCGAGCGCCTCGGCCGCAAGACGCCCTGCCTTGCGCATTCCAGCGAAGGCTTCGGGGCCGTGCAGCTTGATCGTGCCTTCGCGATCGGCAACGCGCGTGGCTTCTACGTTGGACATGAACCCGCCGGTACGAATGATGACGATAGAAGCAGTTTAGATAAAGACGGCTTCCTTGCAATACAAGCCGATCCGCCGAGTGCGTAGACCATCGAAACAGCAAAGGCGGCAACCTTTCGGAGCCGCCTTCGCGATGGGCTAAACCGTGCCGTGCCAGCTCAGCTCTTGGCTTCTTCCTCGGCCGGGGCTTCAGCAGCCGTGAGAAGAGCGCGGGCTTGGCCGATCCAGTCGTCCTGCTCGATGCGGCCGTCGAGGTTGAGAGCGCCTTCGACGTTGGCGATGTCATCGTCGGAGAAGTTGGCGATCTGCTCGTACTTCGTGCAGTTAATCTGCTTCAGGCGCGAGAACATATCCGCGTCGATGCCCTTGATCTGCAGCAGATCGTCGGCCTCGCCCTTCTGCTTCTTGAAGCCCTTCCAGGCGGCGTTGAGTTTGCGGGCGCGCGCATCGGTGCGTTCGAAGATGCGGGCGGCCTTGCCGCGCAGACCGCGCAGATAATACAGCTTTGCGCGGCGGACCTTGCCGCGGCGCAGAACCTCGATTTCGGCGATATAGGGCGAGTAGATGGGGAACACGCGCTCAACGCCTTCGCCGTATGAAATCTTGCGGACCGTGAATGTCTCGTTGAGACCCGCGCCGGAACGTGCGATCACCATGCCCTCGTAGGCCTGAAGGCGCTCGGTCGGCGCCTTGGCGACAGCCGCCTTCTTTTTCTTGTCCTTGGGGTCGACGTCGGCCGTCTCGACGACCTTGACCATCACTTTGACTGTATCGCCGGGCTGAAACACGGGGACGCCGCGCTTTGCCAGAATGGCGTCCATCTGCTCGCGCTCGAGCTGCTGAATAATGTTCATTTTCGTTCCTTTTTGCTTATTTTTCAGTGCAGAGGAGCCGCGAGCTGATCAAATAGACCGGCCTGCCGCGGCTCGTGCGGCCCTTGGTGGGCAACCCTTCGAGGGGAATTCATTGGGCGCCTTATAGTCCGAAAGGCGTGCAACTGTCGAGGGTCATGCTGGCCCTGCATTGAGGCGCCGCCGCGACGGGGGAGGCGTTAGCGCCGGCGATCCTTCAGCAGATCCGGCCGCCGATCGCGCGTGATGCGCTCCGCTTCAGCTTGGCGCCATTCGGCGACCTTTTTGTGGTCGCCAGACACCAGCACGTCGGGTATGGCGCGGCCTTCCCACTCGCGTGGCTTCGTGTACTGCGGATACTCGAGCAGGCCGTCCTCGAAGCTTTCATGCGCCAAGCTCTCCGCGCCGCCGAGGACTCCCGGCAAAAGGCGGATGCAGGCATCGAGCAGCACCATCGCTGGCAGCTCCCCGCCGGACAACACGTAGTCGCCGATCGAGACCTCGCGGATGGCGCGCGCCTCGATAATGCGTTCATCGATCCCCTCGAAGCGCCCCGCCAGCAGCATGACACCCGGGCCGGCGGCCAGGTCGTCGGCCATAGCCTGGGTGAAGGGTATGCCGCGCGGCGACAGGTAGACGAGAGGCGCGCTGGGTTCGCTCAACCGCGCATGATCGATTGCCGCAGCCAGCACGTCGGCGCGCAGCACCATACCCGCGCCACCGCCCGCCGGCGTATCGTCGACCTGCCGATGACGGCCCAAGCCGAAATCGCGGATCTGGACCGTTTCCATCGTCCAGATGCCCGCCTCCAGTGCCTGCCCCACGAGCGAGACGCCGAGAGGTCCCGGGAACACTTCCGGAAACAGCGCCAGCACCGTTGCGCGCCATGCTGGTCTGCCGTCGCTGGTGGGTGTATGCGGCATCTGGTTCTCACGGCCCTCAACTCATCCGAAGAAGTGACGGAGAGAGGACAAGGTTTGGTCAAACGCCTTCGACGATGGTGATGTCGATCGTGCCGGCGCCGGCACGCAGCGCCTTGGCCTCGGCGTACTCGGGGCTGGTCGCGTATCTGAGAGCGTGCTCATAGCTCGGGAACTCGAGCACGACGTTACGTTGCACGCCGTTGCCTTCCATGATCTGGCACTTACCTCCGCGCACGATCGGCTTGCCCTCGAACTTGTCGAGCGCGATTTTCGACTTGGCGACGTACTGGCCCCACTTCTCGGGATCGGTGACGGTGGCGTGAGCGATCACATAGCCCCTCGGCATGACGTTCCTCTTCTTGTTGTCAGGACAATTTAGTGCGGGACACGCGAGGCCGCGGCATGGGCCTCTCGAATGTGGTGAACGAAGGTCTCGGCTATCGCCACCGGATCGTCGGCCTGCGTGATGGGACGTCCGACGACGATGTGATCCGCGCCCGAAGCGATGGCGCGGTCAGGAGTCATGACGCGCTCTTGATCATCGGTGGTGCCGCCGGGCAGGCGGATGCCGGGCGTCACGATGAGAAAGCCCGGGCCCGTCGCCTCACGGATGCGCTGGGCCTCCTGGCCGGACGCGATCACGCCGTCAAAACCAGATTCATGGGCCATGCGTGCACGATGCAGCACGAGGTCGGCTGGCGTCATGTGGCAGCCCTGCTGGCGCAGATCGTCATCGGTGAGGTTCGTCATAACTGTTACGGCGAGGAGCTTGAGGTTGCTTGAAGCTCGTCCCGACACCGCCGCGCGCATGGTCTTCAGGTCATGGCCGTGCACGGTGAGGAAGTTGACACCGAGTTCGCGTGCATTGGCGACGGCTCGCTCGACCGTGTTGCCGATATCCAGCAGCTTCAAGTCGAGGAAGACGCGCTTGCCCTGGTGGCGAAGATTGCGCGCCAGATCGAGCCCGCCCGCGAACAGAAGTTCCAGACCCACTTTGTAGAAGGAGACGCTGTCTCCCAGCTTGGAGACGAGCACGCGCGCTTCCTCTACGGTCGGCATGTCGAGGGCGACGATGAGGCGGTCCTTGGCGGTGGTGTGGGTCATGGGTCTATCATGAGGGACTTCAAGTGTTGGGACGACGGCCTTGCGCCACCGCCTGTCGAGCCCTACCCATGCAGCACGTGAGCGGCGCGGGCAAGTTTCTGGATCAGCAGCTTGAACTGTTCCTGACTGTCTTTATTTTTTAAATGCCCATGTTCGTCATAGGCTTCCGACGCGCGCGGCACGGCGAATTGGTCCGGTAGGACCAGTGCTCCGAGGCCGAGTTCTAGCACCGTGCGGGCTGTATTGAGGCCGCGCAGTCCGCCCATTCCGCCGGGAGACGACGAGCCAAGCGCGAACACCCGGGTCTTGAAAACGTGGAGTGGCTCGGGGTCGCGAATGCGGCTGATCCAGTCGAGGCTGTTTTTCAGCAGTGGGGTGATCGACGCATTGTATTCGGGGCAGGCCATGAAAATGCCTGTGTGCACCTTCATCAGTGCCTCGAGCTTCTTGGCATTTTCGGGAATACCCTCACTCTCTTGCAGATCGGCATCGTAGAGTGGCATCGGATAATCGCCGAGGTCGGCGAAGGTGGACGGGATGCCGTTGGCCTCCGCGATCATGGCGCCAAGTCTCGCCAGCCGTTTGTTGTGGGAGGCAGCTCTGGCCGAACCGGCGAAGAAGAGAAGGCGCGTCGATACATTGGTCACGGCGGCGAAACCTCGAAAAGCATTGGACGGACGACATTTGAGGCGGTGGCGCGTTCCGCCGCACACCTTCAATTGTCCAGGTTAGACAGTTTTTTTGCGAAAGGCCAATCGGCGGCCACCCTGCTTGCGACGTTGTCCGTGCACATGTCATACAGCAAACCTCGGCGCACTTCGTTCAGTAGGATGAGGAATTTGATGCAAAAACTGGAGCACTGGCTCGAGACCTTGGTGTTCTGGAGCCGCTGGCTGCTCGCGCCGTTCTATGTCGGTCTGTCTTTCGCGATCATCATTATTCTGATCAAGTTCATCGATGAATTCATTCATCTGGCCACGCACGCGTTTTCTCTGTCGGAGCCGGATGTCATTCTCGGCGTGCTGACGCTGGTAGATCTGTCGCTGATGGGATCGCTGCTGATTATCGTAATTTTTTCGGGCTATGAGAACTTCGTGTCCAAGATCGACCACACCAGCCACAAGGACTGGCCGGAGTGGATGGGCACGATCGACTTCTCGGCTCTCAAATTGAAATTACTGTCGTCGATCGTGGCGATTTCCGCCATTCATCTCCTGAAGCAGTTCATGAGCATGAAGACGGTGACGCTTGATGTCGAGCGCTCGATCTTCTGGCTCGTCGTCATCCACGTCGTATTCGTCGTGTCGAGCGTTCTGCTGGCGCTGTCGGACCGCCTCGCTGCAGGCGGCAAAGCGGCTTCATCCGACAAGAAGGCGTGAGCTCGATAATTTGCCGGCACCACCTCCGTCACTAGTGGCGGGATGATTTCCGGTCGAAAACAGTCGCATCGTCAGCGCGCGATTGCCGGCTGGTCAGTCGAGCTTGCCGTGGCACTGCTTGTACTTCTTTCCGGAGCCACAGGGGCACGCGGCATTTCGCGAAACCTTGCCCCATGTCGCAGGCTCTGCCGGATCGAAGGCGGCGTCTGATTTGCGTGTCTGCAAAGGTGCGCGCTTTTCGGGCGCTGGGTCGGGCCTGACGCCGCGCCCGCGGGCAGCTATGGCGCGGTCGGCCATGCGCAGTTCCTCGGCGAGTTCGGGCGGCAGATCCGTTGCCATCTCGTCCCGACCCGTGGTCGGGTCGATGTGATGAGCCTCCATCGGCGGCAGTTCGACCGGTTGCAGCATCGGCTGCTGCTCGGCCGGCATCAGCTCGACGTGCATCAGCTGGCCCGTCGTCGCCTCGCGCAGGCGCGCCAGCATACTTTCGAACAGCACGAAGGCTTCTGACTTGTATTCGTTGAGCGGATCGCGCTGTCCGTAGGCGCGGAATCCGATCACCTGCCGAAGGTGGTCGAGCGTCACGATGTGTTCGCGCCACAGCAGATCGAGCGTGCGCAGGAGCACCTCCTTCTCGATCTGGCGATATAGCTCGGTGCCGAGTTCCTGCTCCTTCTCGCGCGGCTCTTTCGTCGATGGCTTTCGTCAGGCGCTCCAGCAATTCTTCGTTTGCGATGCCTTCTTCCTGCGCCCATTCTTCAACCGGCAGATCGAGCCCGAAGATGCCGTTCATCGACTCCTTCAGCGACTTGGTATCCCACTGCTCGGCATACGCCTTCTCCGGGATGAAGCGCGTCACGAGATCCTGCACGACCTGATGGCGCAGTTCCGTCACGGTTTCGGAAACATCGTCTTCCGCCATGATGCCGATCCGCTGGTCGAAGATGACCTTGCGCTGGTCGTTCATGACGTCGTCGTACTTCAGGATCTGCTTGCGGATGTCGAAGTTGCGCGCCTCGACCTTCTTCTGCGCCATTTCGAGCGACTTGTTCATCCACGGATGCGTAATGGCCTCGCCTTCTTGCAGGCCGAGCGTCTTCAGGATGCCGTCCATCTTGTCGGAACCGAAGATGCGCATTAGGTCGTCGTCGAGCGCGAGGAAGAACTTCGACCGGCCCGGGTCGCCCTGACGGCCCGAGCGGCCACGAAGCTGATTATCGATGCGCCGGCTTTCGTGTCGTTCCGTGCCGATCACATAGAGTCCGCCGGCGTCGAGCGCCTTGGCCTTCTTGACCGCTATATCGGCGTCGATCTCCGCGCGCTTGCTGGCGATGGCTGCGGCATCCGGTGCGCGCCTCGCCGTTGTCTCTTCGGAAATCCAATCCTTGAGGCGGTACTCGGCGTTACCACCGAGCTGAATATCGGTGCCGCGGCCTGCCATGTTCGTCGCGATCGTGACGCCGCCGGGCACGCCGGCCTGCGCTACGATCTGGGCTTCCTGTTCATGGAAGCGTGCGTTCAGCACCTGGTGAACGATCGGATGGCCGTCGCCTTTCTGGCTCGCCAGTCCCGACAGATAGCCGCCCATATCGGTCAGATAGTTCTTGAGCTCAGTATCCTTGCCGTCCTTGATCTTGGCGGCCTGGTCCAGCATCGAGCGGCCGAGGTCGCTGATGTATCTGCGGTCCTTGAGCAGTTCCGACAGCGTCTCCGACTTTTCTATCGACGTGGTGCCAACGAGGATCGGCTGGCCGCGCCGGTAGGCGTCCGCGATGGTGGCGACGATTGCTGCCAGCTTTTCCTTCTGCGTGCGGTAGATCTCGTCGTCTTCGTCGGCGCGCGATACCGGGAGGTTGGTCGGAATCTCGATAACCTGCAGGCCGTAGATGTCGCCGAACTCGTTGGCCTCAGTGGAAGCCGTGCCCGTCATGCCGGCGAGCTTCTCGTAAAGGCGGAAGTAGTTCTGGAATGTAATCGACGCGAGCGTCTGGTTCTCGGGCTGGATCTCGGCATGCTCCTTCGCCTCGAGCGCCTGATGCAGGCCCTCCGAATAGCGTCGGCCCGGCATCATGCGGCCGGTGAACTCATCTATGATGATGACCTCGCTGGATTTGACGATGTAATCCTTGTCCCGCTGGAAAAGCTTGTGGGCCTTCAAGGCCTGATTGACGTGGTGAACGATCGTGACGTTCTCGATGTCGTACAGGGAGCCCTTCAGGATACCGGCCTCAGTCAGCAGCACTTCCATGCGTTCGTTGCCGGCTTCATTCAAAGCCACCTGACGCTGCTTCTCGTCGAGTTCGAAAAGGCCATCGATCTTGAGGGCTTCCTTGAGCGCCTCGGGGCTGCCGGCGTGAGCCTTCTTCAGTTCGCGCTCGATAACTTCGTGCTCGGCGACCAGCTGTTTGATCTTGCCGTCAACTGCAATGTAAAGCTCGGCGCGATCCTCGACCGGACCCGAAATGATCAGCGGCGTGCGCGCCTCGTCGATCAGGATGCTGTCGACTTCGTCGACGATGGCGAAGGCATGTTCGCGCTGGACCATGTCGTCCTTGCGCATCTTCATGTTGTCGCGCAGGTAGTCGAAGCCCAGTTCGTTGTTGGTGGCGTAGGTCACGTCGCAGTCGTAGGCGGCCTTGCGCTGGGCGTCGTCGAGGCCGTGCACGATGCAGCCGACCGTCAGGCCGAGGAAGCGGTAGATCTGACCCATCCATTCGGCGTCGCGCTTAGCGAGGTAGTCGTTGACGGTGACGACGTGGACCCCACGGCCGGCGAGCGCGTTCAAATAGACCGCCAGCGTTGCGACCAGCGTCTTGCCTTCGCCGGTCTTCATTTCAGCGATGTCGCCGCCGTGAAGCACCATGCCGCCGATGAGCTGCACGTCGAAGTGGCGCTGTCCGAGCGTCCGCTTCGCGCCCTCGCGCACGGTGGCGAACGCCGGCACCAGAAGATCGTCGAGGCTCGCACCGGATTCCAATTTGCGGCGGAACTCGGCTGTTCGCGCCCGCAAAGCATCGTCCGAGAGCCCGGAGACCTCTTTCTCCAGCGCGTTGATTGCTTCGACTTTGGGCCGCAAGCTCTTCACACGGCGGTCGTGGGAAGTGCCGAAGATCTTGGCCGCAAGCGAGCCGATGGAAAGCATGCGATCGTTCCTTTAGTTCGTTCAAACCGGCCGGCGCCGCTTGTCATCGGGAAGAAGATACTGCGCGGCCGTCGCGCGGTCGATGCGGGGCCCGGCGCGCCAACTGGGCCGCTGGTGGAGATCCTGGGATGAAGCCATGGCCACCGTCGACCGTTGCAGGGCGCGCCCCGGATCGCATCAAAGATCAGCGGAGATAAGGAGGCCGCACCATAATTGTCAACGCGTCTCAAGGCGCATTGCCGCTTCGACGGCCGCTTGGCGAGGCAACGTCTCCAATTCTTAACTTGGCAGTGATCGCCTGGTTGTTCTATGCAGTCCAAACCTGCCGGAGCGCAGCGTGCGGGGGCGGGCTGCCGTCTCCAAATACTCACTGTTTTCAGATCTCAAGGAGATTAGCCTGTGAAGCGCCTTCGCCAGTTCCCGGCCATCGCGGCCGTTACGTTTGCCGCATTCGCCGCTCTGGGGGCTCCGTTCGCCGCCGCCGAAGAAAAGGTGATTGCGACAGTGAACGGTAAGAACATCGTCGAATCCGACCTGACACTCGCCGAGGCCGAGATCGGCGGCGGACTGGCCCAGTTGCTGCCGTCGCAGCGCCGCCGCGTCCTGGTCGAGTACATGATCGAGAACCAGCTTTTCGCGGAAGCGGCCGAAGCCGCCAGCCTTGCTTCAGGCCCCGACTTCGACCGCCGGATCGCCTACTTCCGTCAGCGGGCGCTGCGCGACATCTATTACGAGAAGGCGGTCAAGGGCAGCGTGTCCGATGAACTGGCGCGCAGCATCTACGCCGACAAGGTCAAGATGGTGAAGCCCGAAGAAGAGGTTCAGGCACGCCACATTCTCGTCTCGTCGGAAGAAAAGGCAAAGGAACTGAGCGACAAGGCCAAGGCTGGCGCGGATTTTGCCCAACTTGCCAAGGAGAACTCCGGTGACGCCGGTTCCAAGGAAGACGGCGGAATGCTCGGCTACTTCAGCAAGGGCCAGATGGTGCCGCAATTCGAACAGGCGGCCTTCGCGCTCGCCAAAGGCGAAGTTTCGGCCCCGGTTCAGAGCCAGTTCGGCTGGCATGTGATTAAAGTCGAAGACAAGCGGACGAAGCCCTTGCCGACCTATGAAGAGGTCAAGGAACACCTCGTCGGCTCCATCGCCCAATCCAAGGCTCAGGACGTGACCAAGGATCTTCGCGGCAAAGCACAGATCGTCTACGTCGACGTCGACATCAAGAAGCAGGCCGAGGACGAGGTCAAGAACGCCGCCGCCCAGCAGAAGGCGCTTGAGGAAAAGATGAAGTCGGAACTGGGTAAGGCCGACGCGCAGAAGGCCATCAACGCCGAGGAAGAAAAGAAGTAAGGGCGGCGGATTGCCTGAAATGCTGTTGGGCCGCTTGAAAAGAGCGGCCTGATCGTTTTTGTGGGGGCCTGAACGTCAATTGAGAGGAGAGGTCCCCGAAATGGGTAAGGTCGTCAGCGTCTCTCTTTTTGCTCCGTCGTCCCTGCCGCGCCTCGAGTCGCTCGAAGGCGTCCGGTTCGCAACCGCCGAGGCCGGCATCCGCTACCAGAACCGCACCGATCTGATGGTCGCCGTTCTCGCCGAAGGCACGGCTGTCGCCGGTGTGCTGACCCAGTCGAAGACGTCATCGGCGCCCGTGTTGTGGTGCCGCAAGAGCCTCAAGAAAGGCCGCGCGCGAATTCTGGTCGTCAACTCCGGCAACTCCAACGCCTTCACCGGCAAGAAGGGTCGTGACGCCGTCGATATGACGATCGAATACGCCCGCAAGGCTGTCGATTGCGACGCCAACGAGGTCTTCGTCGCTTCGACAGGCGTGATCGGCGAACCCATGGACGCGGGCAAGTTCGCGCATCTTCTGGAAGACCTCGCCAAAACCGCGCGGCCCGATGCATTCGAGGACGCCGCCCGCGCGATTCTCGACGACGGACACCTATCCCAAGCTCGCCACCCGCAAGGCGATGATCGGCGATACGGATGTGACGATCCAGGGCTTCTGCAAGGGAGCCGGCATGATCGCACCCGACATGGCGACCATGCTGTGCTTCATGTTCACCGATGCCGCCGTCAGCCCCGACGCGCTTCAAGACATGCTGTCCGAACATGTCGCGACGACTTTCAACTGCATGACGGTCGACGGCGATACGTCGACCAGCGACACATGCCTGTTGTTCGCGACGGGCGCTGCGGAGGCGCGCGGGCAGCGGCGGATCGAGAAGCCTGGAGCAAAGAAGCTTAAGGGCTTCTCCGCCGCGCTTCACGACGTTATGCGCGAACTCGCGATTCAGGTCGCCAAGGACGGCGAGGGCCTGTCCAAGTTCGTCACCTTCGAAGTGGAGGGCGCCGAGACCAAGGCGGCGGCCCGCAGGATTGCCCTGTCATGCGCCAATTCCCCGATCCTGAAGACGGCGATCGCCGGGGAGGATCCCAACTGGGGCCGCGTGGTGATGGCGGTTGGGAAATCGGGCGAGGCAGCCGATCGTGACCGGCTCTCCATATGGTTCGGCGAGTACTGCGTCGCCCGGGACGGCGAGCGGGCTCCTGAATACGATGAGCCGACCGTCGCAGAATACATGAAGAACGCCGAAATCACCATCCGCATCGACGTCGGCGTCGGCAAGGCGTCGGCAACCGTATGGACGTGTGATCTGACCCACGACTACGTCTCGATCAACGCAGACTACCGCAGCTAGGAGGCCGAACATGGATCCTGGGTTTTGGCTGGATCGCTGGCATCGTCACGATATCGGCTTCCATCAGCCGACCGTGCAGGAAGCGCTGACGCAGTATGCCGACGCCCTAGCACTGCATGAGGGGTCACGCGTCTTCGTACCCATGTGCGGCAAGAGCCTCGACATGGTCTGGCTGGCCGATCAGGGCTCGACCGTCGTCGGTGTCGAGCTGTCGGACCTTGCGGTTGCGGAGTTTTTCGATGAACGCAGCCGTCGCCCCGCGACCGCGACCGCTGGTGCGTTCCGCGTCAATCGTGCGGGCCCCTACGAACTCTGGTGCGGAGACTATTTCGCCATGCCGCCGCAGGCCACGCGGCGCATCACGGCAGTCTATGATCGCGCCGCGCTCGTCGCCATGCCTCGTCGTCTGCAGGCGCGCTACGCCGCCAAGCTCGCTGAATTGACCCCTGGCGATGTCCCGGTGCTGCTCGTGGCCCTCGATTTCGATCCCTCACAGCTGGAAGGTCCGCCTTTCGCCATCCCCGCGTCGCAGGTCCGGTCGATCTTCAAGACTTGGTTCTCGGTCGACTGCCTGGAGGATCGCGAGGTGATCGGAGTCAATCCGCACTTACGTAACCGTGGGCTGAAGTCTCTGAGAGAGGCGGTCTACCTGTTACGCCGCAACGCGGCGGTCGTCGATGTCTCGGCCATGCCATTGGCATGACGAACCCGCCGAACGCCAAGCCCGTCATTCTTGTCGTTGCCGCGGCATTGATCGACCGGGACAATCGCGTTCTTATTGCGCAAAGGCCCGAGGGCAAGCACATGACAGGCTTATGGGAGTTTCCGGGAGGTAAGGTGCATCCCGGAGAAACGCCGGAAGCCGCGCTCATTCGCGAGCTGTATGAAGAACTGTCGATCGACGTCTGTCTGTCGTGTGTTTCGCCGTTGACGTTCGCCAGCCACAGCTACGAGACGTTCCACCTGCTGATGCCGTTGTTCCTGTGCAGCACGTGGGACGGTGTCGTGACGCCGCGAGAGGGCCAGCAGATCGCATGGGTGCGTGCGCAGCGTCTGACCGACTATCCGATGCCGCCGGCCGATCTACCGCTTATTCCCCATCTGTGCGATCGTCTGGGGTAGCTTCATGAGCATCGCGGGCCAATCCGAAGATCAGCGCGTCGCCGCCATGTCGGCGGTGTGCCAAAGCTGCGGAGCGTGTTGTAGCTATTCGGCGGAATGGCCGCGTTTTTCCACCGAAGACGATTCCGCGCTGGACCGGATACCGGGGAAGTTCGTGCGGCCGGATCTCTCCGGTATGGCCTGCGCCGGCGACCGGTGTCTGGCGCTTGCCGGCGAAGTCGGCCGCCACGCCACCTGCACCATCTACGATCTTCGTCCCGACGTTTGCCGCGCCTGTCAGCCGGGCGATGAGGAATGCTTGATTGCGCGCCAACGCCACGCCCTTTGCCCGCTTCCGTTCGAAGTCTAGCAGGCCTAGTGGCCTTTTCCGGCCACCGAGCCGATGCCGGTCTGGGATCGCACGAATTGGGCGGCAAAGGCGGCGCGCTCCTGCTGGGCCCGTTCGCTGCCGTCGAGTTTCGAAATGAGCCAGATCAGGAGGAATGCGAGCGGCATCGAGAACAGCGCGGGGTTGTCATAAGGGAACACCGCATGGGCGAAGCCGAAGGTCTTGACCCACACCGCCGGGCTCATGACGACCATGGCGACGGCCGCCAGCAGACCTGCGAGCCCTCCCCAGAATGCGCCGCGCGTGGTGGTGCCGCCCCACGAAATCGTCATCAGAAGAACCGGGAAATTGCAGCTCGCCGCAACCGCGAACGCGAGCCCCACCATGAAGGCCACATTCTGCTTCTCGAAGAAGTATCCCAGCAGGATGGCAACGATGCCGATCACGACGGCCGCCACCTTCGAAAGCCCGACTTCGGTGGCTTCGGACGCACGCCCCTTGGCGATCACGCTGGCGTAGAGATCGTGGCTCACCGCGGAGGCGCCGGCGAGTGTCAATCCGGCGACGACGGCAAGGATGGTCGCAAAGGCGACGGCCGAGATGAAGCCAAGGAAGATCGACCCGCCGACCGCCTTGGCGATATGTACGGCGGCCATGTTGGTTCCACCGGCAAGCCCCGCAACTTTGTCGATCGTGCCGTCTGCTGCCGGAACGTAGAACGACGAATCGGTCATCAGCAGCGTGATGGCGCCAAAGCCGATGATGAAGGTGAGAATGTAGAAGTAGCCGATGAGGCCGGTCGCATAGAGCACGGACGTGCGCGCGGACTTTGCGTCCGGCACGGTGAAGAAGCGCATGAGGATGTGCGGCAGGCCGGCTGTGCCGAACATCAGCGCGATGCCGAGCGAGATCGCTGAGACGGGATCGGAAACAAGCTTCCCGGGCGCCATGATGGAGGTTCCGCCGGGGTGCACTTCGGTCGCGGCCTTGAACATCGACTCGGGGGAAAAATTGAAATGCGCAAGCACCATCGCCGCCATGAACGTCGCGCCGCCGAGCAGCAGGCACGCCTTGATGATCTGTACCCAGGTCGTCGCCACCATGCCGCCGAAGGCAACGTAGATGATCATCAGGAGTCCGACGAGGATCACGGCATAAAGGTAGTCGAGACCGAACAGCAGTTCGATCAGCTTGCCCGCCCCCACCATCTGCGCGATCAGATAGAACGCCACGACGGCCAGCGTACCTGTGGCCGACAGAATGCGAATCGGGCGCGGCTCCAGGCGGAATGCGGCGACATCGGCGAATGTGTATTGGCCGAGATTGCGCAGTTGCTCCGCGAGCAGGAACATGACGATCGGCCAGCCGACCAGGAACCCCACTGAGTAAATCAGCCCATCGAATCCGGACGCGAACACCAGTCCAGAAATGCCGAGAAACGAGGCTGCCGACATGTAATCGCCGGCGATGGCAAGACCGTTCTGGAAGCCAGTGATGCCGCCGCCCGCCGCATAGAAATCGGCTGCCGATTTCGTTCGCCCGGCCGCCCATTTGGTTATGACGAGCGTCGCCACAACGAACGAGAGGAACATGCCGATGGCCTCGATGTTCAGAGACTGCTTCGTTCCTCCTTCGATCGGGCCTGCTGCGAGCGCCATGCTTCCAGTTGCGGCAATCAAGGCCCATGCGACGAGCGATCGCAGCGGTGCGGCAACGCTCATCTCTTGGCCCTTTCGACGATCTTCGATGTCAGGTCGTCGAATTCGGTATTTGCCTGCAGCACGTAATGCGCGGTGAGGAGGAACGCGGAGACGATAACGAAGATGCCAATGGGAATGCCGAGCGTCATGACGCTTTTGCCGAGCGGCGTGCCAAGGACCTGCGGCGCGAACGCGACGAGCAGAATGAATCCGAAGTAGATGACGAGCATCAGCGCCGACAGGATCCATGCGAGCCGCGACCGCCTCGCGACCAGGTTCTGGAACACCGGGTCGCTTTCGATCGCGGCAACCTGCAGTTCCGCTTCTGACGTCATGGACGCTCCTCCCGTTCTCCAAACATTTGCCCGCCCCCGAGTTGGCGCGACACTAGCGCATCATGAGCGAATGACCAGCCGTTCGCTGCCGTTGGTGCGTGCGCTTACTTCGCATCGCCGCGGGGCAATGGATTTTCCGTTACACCGAGGGCGTCCGCGAGACGCGCGCCGGCCGACCCGGGCCGGAGAGGCTTTTGCTGGGAGTCGTGCGGGGCCCACGCCGTCATAGTCAAAATCTCGAAGGTCGCCGTTATGCGCCCGCCGGGCCGGCTGTATCGATCAGCGTAGATTTCGGCGGCGCGCAAAAGCAGCGTCCGCGTGACTGGTATCCGGCGCCGTTCGGCGAGCGGGTTGCTCATGCCCATGGCCTTTATCTCGCGCATTAGGTCCAGCGGCGTGGCATACGTTACCTCCACCGTTTCGGAATCGACCACTGGCAGGGCGAAGCCGGCCCGTTGCAGTAGTCCGCCCAGATCGCGGACGTCGGCGAACGGAGCAACGCGCGGCGACGCGGCCCGGTAGATTTCCGCTTCCGCCGACAACCAGGCGTCCCGCAGCTCGAACAGGGCGCGGCCGCCGAGCACGGCGGCAAGGAACAGGCCGTCCGGCTTCAGCGCACGGCGGATCTGCAGCAACGTGCCCGGGAGATCGTTGACCAGCTGTAGGCTGAGACCTGAGACGGCGAGATCGAGCGCGTGGGCGGCAAACGGCAGCGCCTGCGGGTCTGCCACGATGCGAAGTCCCTCGCACCGCGCCACCAGGTCCGGGCTGGTTTCGGTGAACAGGACCTGTTCGATGCCTGAGGTTCCCTTCAACCGGTTTCCGAGCACTCCATGGTAGGCGCCGATGTCGGCGGCCAGAGGAAATGCACGGCGTACGATGGATAAGCGTTCGAGAAGGTCGTCGGCGACGCGCTTCAGTAGAAAATCGTGGTCAAGGCATCCGGGCGCGGCGCGGCGCTTTCGGTCGCGCAGAAGCTGTTCGTCAAAAATGATCGGCGGTGGGGACACCGGATGCGCTCTGAACTCAGATTGATCGGATCAAGACAACTTCGCTCGCCAAGCCGAGTGCCATCGGGCTAGCAGCATCGGAGGCACTCATGGCGGGTCCGGAAGCATCTGGCAACAGATTGCGCGCCAGGGTGACGCGGGTTTTCACACCCGTGCGTCGGGCCGCTGGCAAGGCCCTCGGCGCGGTCGCCGACGTCCTAGTGCCGCCGTTGTCACTCGGGTGCCAGTAGCCGCTCGCCGTGCACGATGCGCTATGCCTCGCCTGCTGGGCGCGCATCAACTTCATCCGGCCTCCGCTGTGCGAGGTACAATCAGGCCGCGTTGCTCGCCAGGGGGGTCGCCCGGTTGGCCCGGCTGCGTTATGAACCACAGGTTCTTGTGAGAACCCCAGCGACGACCGGCCAAGTGGGATTGCCCCGCCTGCAGCGGGCCAAGAACGTCCGGGGAGCTTTCGCAGTGGAGCCGGCCTCCCCCCGAGGTGATCGATGGTAAAAATCTGGTGCCCGTCGATGTCGATGATGTCGTGACCACGGGTGCCACGGCCGGGGCATAAGCTGCGGCGTTGCGGCGCACCGGAGCCGCCAGGATCGACCTGCTGGCACTGGCACTGGCACTGGTCACGGGCCAGGAGCCTGGCGTGGATGGGATGTGACGGCAACGAGCGAAAAACCTGCCTGGGACGTGAAGGATCTAGCGAAGGGAGCTGCCGGCGATTAGATTCGCAAATCGGATCACCCGGCTCGTGGGATGCCGACGAAATGCATAAAGTCACCATATACACCGCATCGCTCTGCCCATATTGCCATATGGCAAAACAGCTACTGCGCACCAAGGGCATAGGCTATGTCGAGATCGACGTGACGGGACAGGCCGAGCTGAGAGCCGAGATGTCGGCCAAGGCCGGCCGCTCGACCGTGCCGCAAATCTGGATCGGCCAGATTCATGTTGGAGGCTGCGACGACCTCTATTGTCTCGACCGCGCAGGCAAACTCGACGAACTTCTCACCACGTGATCACCAACACGGAGCGTTCCCCGGCATGCAGACGACCGAGGCTCATAAGGCATTTCGCGCCGGGATCGTGCAGATGTGCTCGGGAAGGGACGTGGCGCGTAATGTAGCGGCGGCGTGCGAACTCATCCGGCAGGCGGCCGGCGGTGGCGCACAGTATGTCCAGACGCCGGAAGTCACCACGCTGATGGAACTCGATCGCAAGCGCCTGTTTGCGAGCATCGGTCCGGAAGCAGCTACCCCCGCACTCACGACGTTCTGCGAACTGGCAGTCGAACTCGAGATCTGGCTGCACATCGGCTCGATGGCCGTGCTTGCAGACAGCGGCAAGATCGCCAACCGCTCGTTCGTGATCTCCCCCTCGGGCGCGATCACGGCGCGTTACGACAAGATTCACATGTTCGACGTCGATCTGCCGGGCGGCGAGAGTTATCGAGAGAGCAACAACTACGAAGCCGGCCGCCATGCGGTCGTCGTTGATCTGCCCTGGGGTCCGCTCGGATTGACGATTTGCTACGATCTTCGCTTCCCGCATCTGTTCAGGGCTTTGGCGCACGCAGGCGCAGGCTTCATTGCGGTGCCGGCCGCGTTCACGCGTGTGACGGGCGAGGCGCACTGGCACACGTTGTTGCGCGCCCGTGCGATAGAAACGCAGTGCTATATCCTTGCTGCCGCGCAGGGTGGGCACCACGAGCATGGCCGCGATACCTACGGGCACAGCCTCGTCGTTTCGCCATGGGGCCAGATCATAGCCGAAGGCGGCATCGAGCCCGGTGTCATTTTCGCCGATATCGATGTCGGTGCGATCGACGAGGCGCGAACGAGGGTACCTTCGCTTCGGCACGACCGGACGTTCGAGGTCCAGCGCGCGACCGCCGTTGTACACACGGAGCCGGTGTCATGATCAAGTACAGCCTGTCGTGCGCCAATGGCCACGCATTCGAAGGATGGTTCCAGAGCATCGCGGCATTCGACCACCAAGTCGAGGAGGGGCAGGTGCGTTGCCCAACCTGCGGATCGGCTGAAGTTTCCAAGGCGGTCATGGCCCCCAACGTCTCGTTGCGCAGTCTGGAACCGTCGCAGCAGGAGGTCGATCGCCGACAAGTCGCCGACCTGATGGCGGCATTGCGCGAGCGTATCGAGGGGACGGCGGATTATGTCGGTCCCGACTTCGCGGAAGAAGCACGACGCGTGCATTACGAGGAAGCACCCGATCGTCCCATCTACGGCGAAGCGACGAGGGGAGAAGCGCGCGAGCTGATCGAGGAAGGAATTGGCATTCTTCCTCTACCGGCGGCTCGCAAGCGGCGAAATTGATTTTAGTGGTTCGAGATGACCAGCAGCGTATGACGAACAGCGCCGTCGATGTCGGCTGCCTTGTCGGTGGGGGCGTTGTCTCCTGACGGAATCGAACGATAGCAGCGCTGCTCGACGTGCCAATGGCCCCTTACGTGGTCGGCCGTTCGATGATGATGCGGCCGGGCACCTCGCAGGCGAAACGGTAGCCCTCCAGGTTCTCCAAGGCTTAAAGAAGCCTCTCCACGGTGCTCACCGTTTTTGCTCGTTAATAACGTTCTCTGATTAACGCGCGTATACCTTACGCAAGGCCGAAAAAGTGCTCCCCCAATTCGTCTGGAATTTCAGGTCAATTGCATGCGCCGCATTTTCGAAGAAGAAACCATGCGCAGCCGACGGTCGGCAAGGTCCTCACGAATCGACGTGTCACAGTCGCGAAGCAGAACCCGGCTAGCCTAGCCTCCCAGGAAGTAATGGTTTTCGGAGTTCGTTGATGTCAGTTGCTGACCATCACAATTGGCCACCGATGGATGCCGGCGAAGATCAAAGCGCAAATCCCTCTGTTAATGCATCGCTCGGCGATGTCATTGCGGAGCGTCTGTCGCGCCGCGACGTGCTGCGCGGTGCTCTCGCTGTCACAGTCATCGGTGCGTCGGTGTCGCCTCTTGCGCTCGCCGCTGCCGGCCGCGCCCATGCTGGTGAGCCGGCATCCGCGCCTGGCATCTTCAACTTCAAAGAGCTGCCGGCCGGCGCCGACGAGACGCACCATGTTGCCGACGGCTATGACGCCGAAGTTCTTATCCGTTGGGGCGACAAGGTGCTCGCCGGCGCGTCCGAGTTCGACCCGGCAAAGCCCTCGGCCGAGGCGCAGGCACGCCAGTTCGGCTACAACAACGACTTCATCGGATACATCCCGCTCGATGGCCGTTCCGATCATGGCCTCTTCGTCGTCAATCACGAGTATACGAACGACGAGCTTATGTACCCCGGGCTTGCCGCCGGGACGTCGCGGGAGGACGCGGTGCGCAACATGCCACGAGAGCTCGTCGACGCATCTATGCAGGCGCATGGTGGCAGCATCATCGAAGTGAAGCGCGATAACGGCAAGTGGGCGGTCGTCCCGGATTCAAAGTATTCACGCCGCATTACGGCCGAAACAGAAATAGCGATTTCGGGCCCAGCAGCCGGTCATGAGCTGATGAAGACGGCGGCTGATCCCAGCGGAACGAGCGTGCACGGCATGCTCAACAACTGCGCAGGCGGCGTGACGCCTTGGGGGACGTGGCTGACATGCGAGGAAAACGTAAATTACTATTTCTGGAACAAGGTAGCGGCAGACGCGAGCCGCTACTCGGCTGCACTGACGCGCTACGGAATACCCGAGCAGTATTATCCGTGGGGCCGGTTTCACGACCGCTTCGATTTGGGCAAGGAGCCATTCGAATGCAACCGTTTCGGATGGGTCGTGGAGATCGATCCGCTCGATCCCTCGTCCGTTCCCGTCAAACGCACCGCGATGGGCCGCTTCAAGCACGAGGGCGCCGGCAACGTCGTCAATGCCGACGGCCGCTTCGTCGTCTATCAGGGCGATGATCAGCGCTTCGACTATATCTACAAGTTCGTCACCGAAGCGGCGATCGACGTCACGGACAGGGCGGCCAACAAAGACCTTCTCGAGAAGGGCACGCTTTGGGTAGCGCGCTTCGATGCCGACGGCACCGGGAAATGGTTGCCGCTCGTCGCTGGCAATCCCAAGCTCGCGCGGTTCAAGGATCAGGGCGAGATCCTGATCCATGCGCGGCTCGCGGCGGATGATCTCGGCGCGACCAAGATGGACCGACCAGAGGATATCGAGGTCAGTGCCAGAACCGGTAAGGTCTATGTCATGCTTACCAACAACGCCAAACGCGAGGACAGCGGCCGGCTTGGCGTTGACGCGGCAAATCCGCGACCCGAGAACAAGTTCGGGCACATCATCGAACTAAGGCCCGAGGATATGGATCACGCCTCGCCGAAGTTCGCGTGGGATATTCTTGTTCGATGTGGCGATCCCGCGATTGCCGCGGTCGGCGCGACGTTCAATGCAGCAACGTCGAAAGACGGGTGGTTCGGCATGCCCGACAATTGCGTGGTGGATACCGAGGGCCGGCTATGGATCGCGACGGATGGCAATTCGCCCGTGGCGACCGGTCGTGGAGACGGCTTGTGGTCGATGGAAACGGAAGGCGAGCGTCGCGGCACGTCCAAGCTGTTCTTCCGCTGCCCGGCCGGTGCGGAGATGTGCGGGCCGTGGTTCACGCCCGACCTCGAAACGCTTTTTCTATCCGTGCAGCATCCCGGGGAATCCGAAGACAAGAACAAGCCCGCGACATTCGAAAATCCAACGACTTGGTGGCCTGATTTCAAGGACGACGAACCGCCGCGCCCGAGCATCGTGGCAATCACGCGCCAAGGCGGCGGCAAGATCGCAGTTTGAGGTGAGCCGGGCAAAGTCCGCCATGAAACTGTTTCGCCCGGCATTATCCTCAGTCATCAATCACCGAGGTCGTATGCAGCCAGCGCGGCGATGTTGACGATGTCGGCGTCAGTGGCGCCGAGCGTGCAAATCTGCACGGAGTGTTCCAGCCCCACGAGCAGCGGACCGATCACCATCGCGCCGCCGAGTTCCTTCAGCATCTTCGTGGAGATCGATGCGGCGTGAAAGGCCGGCATGACGAGCACATTCGCGGTGTCAGTCAGCCGGCAGAAGGGATAGAGCTTCATCAGATCTGGATTGAGCGCCACGTCGGCGGCCATGTCGCCGTCGTACTCGAAATCGACGTTGCGCTGATCGAGGATCTTGACGGCTTCGCGAACCTGATCCGAGCGCTCGCCGCGCGGCTGCCCGAACGTCGAGTAGGCGAGGAGGGCTACTCGCGGGGTGAGGCCGAAGTTGCGGGCCGCCCGCGCCGCCTCGATCGCGATACTAGCGAGCTCTTCCGCGGTCGGCATGTCATGCACGCTGGTATCGGCGATGAGAACCGCGCGCCCGCGGCACAAGGCAAGCGACACGCCGATCAGCGTGCGTCCAGGCTTGGCGTCCATCACACGGCGCACATCCTGATGCACGCTGGTCCAGTTGCGAGTCGCGCCCGAGACCATCGCATCGGCATGGCCGTGCACCACCATCAGTGCGGCGAAGATATTGCGCTCGTTGCGCACCAGGCGTTCGCAGTCGCGCTTCAGGTAGCCGCGCCGTTGCAGTCGCGCGTAAAGGAATCCGGTGAACTCGTCGCCGTAGGGCGCGGTGCGCGTGTCGAGGATCTGGAACTCTTCGCGCATCGAGATGCCGAGCATTTTGAAACCGCTCTGGATGACGTCCTTGGACCCGACAAGAATTGGCTTTCCGAAGCCTTGCGCGAGGTAGGTATTGGCGGCGCGGATCACTGCCGGGTCTTCGCCTTCCGCGAAGATCACTCGCTTCGGGTTGGCGCGCACGTCTTCGAAGGTCGCCTGCAGCCAGCCGGCCACCGGATCAAGCCGGCCCTTCAGTCGTCCGATGTAGGCATCCATGTCAACAATCGGACGCCGCGCGACCCCGGTGTCCATGGCGGCTTTGGCCACCGCCGCCGGCACATGCGTGATCAGGCGTGGATCGAATGGCGCCGGAATGATGTATTCGGGTCCGAAAGCCGGCCGCCGCCCGTGGAAGGCTGCCGCGACCTGATCGGGTACTTCGGCGCGAGCAAGTGCAGCCAGCGCTTTCACCGCTGCAATCTTCATTTCCTCGTTGATGGTGCGCGCCTGCACGTCGAGTGCGCCACGGAAGATGAAGGGGAAGCCCAGGACATTGTTGACCTGGTTGGGGTAGTCGGACCGGCCAGTGGCGACGATGGCGTCGGAACGCACGCTTGCCACGTCTTCCGGCGTGATCTCGGGATCGGGATTGGCCATGGCGAAGATGATCGGCTTGTCTGCCATCGAGGCAACCATGGCCTTGCTCATCGCGCCCTTGGCCGACAATCCGAAGAAGGCGTCGGCTCCTTCGAGGGCTTCGGCAAGTGTGCGCGCCTTGGTCTTGGAGGCGTAGGCCGATTTCCATTGGTTCATGCCGTCCTTGCGGCCCTGATAGATGACACCCTTCGTATCGCAGAAGATCACGTTCTTGCGCGGCATGCCCATGGCGCCGAGCAGTTCCAGGCAGGCTATGCCGGCCGCTCCTGCGCCGTTGACGACGAGCTTGAAATTTTCGATCGACCGCCCGGTCAGTTCGAGGGCGTTGACGAGACCGGCGGCGGCGATGATGGCGGTGCCGTGCTGGTCGTCATGGAACACCGGGATATCGAGCAGCTCCTTCAGCTTCTCTTCGATGATGAAACAGTCCGGAGCCTTAATGTCCTCGAGATTGATGCCGCCGAACGATGGCCCGAGGTAGCGGACGCAATTGATGAAAGCGTCCACGTCCTCGGTGTCGACGAGCAGATCCATGGCGTCGATGTCGGCGAAACGTTTGAACAGCGCGCCCTTGCCTTCCATCACCGGCTTCGACGCCAGCGCTCCTAGATTGCCGAGACCAAGGATCGCCGTGCCGTTCGACACCACAGCAACGAGGTTGCCTTTGTTGGTGTAGTCGTAGGCGAGTGCGGGGTTCTCGGCGATCGCCTCGACCGGAACGGCGACGCCAGGCGAATAGGCGAGCGACAGGTCGCGCTGGGTGGCCAGCGGCTTGGTCGGAGTGATTTCGAGCTTGCCAGGTTTGCCTTGGGCGTGAAACTGAAGCGCTTCCTGGGCCGTGATGCGGGCCGGCTGGTTCTTATGGGCCATGAATGTTCCGGTCGGAGAGGATGCGAGACGTAAGAACAGCCTTCGCGGCGCTTTTGCGATGGGGCACCGTAGAACCCGTGTCGGGAATTCTCAACAGGGGCCAATTGCCACTTTAGAACCCACGTGTGCGATTTTGCTTGGCGGGCTGAACGCGCTATGCGTGTCGCTGGGGTCGAGGCGAGCATGGTCAAGGACCGGCGATGACGGCACGGCGAAAACAGGGTGGCGCGGACGATGGGGAGCTTCTTCCTTCAGGTGATCCGGCTAATAACGATCCAGCCGAGCCAGCATCTGCGTCGGCCGCAACCGGCGTGGCGCCCGTCGAGGCCACTCCGTCGATGGCGCAGTTTCTGGAGATAAAGGCCGCCAATCCTGACAGCATTCTCTGGTACCGGATGGGCGACTTCTACGAGTTGTTCTTCGACGATGCCATTGTCGTGTCCGCGGCGCTCGGAATTGTTCTGACCAAACGCGGCAAACACCTTGCTCAGGACATCCCGATGTGCGGCGTGCCGATCCACCGCGCCGACGACTACTTGCAGAAGCTCATTAAGCGCGGCTATCGGGTCGCTGTCTGCGAGCAGCTTGAAGACCCGGCCGAAGCCCGTAAGCGCGGGTCGAAGGCCGTTGTGCACCGCGACGTCGTTCGTCTTGTCACGCCAGGCACGCTGACCGAGGAGACGCTGCTCGAAGCCAAGGCGCGCAATTATCTGACGGCATTATTTCGCCAGCCCGATGCATCAGCGGAGGGGAGCGTCATCGGCACCCCCGCAGTCTTGGCGGCGGCATCCCTCGATATCTCGACCGGTGAGTTCGAGGTCGGCGAGATTGCCGGGGTCGACCTTGCAGGCGAACTCATTCGTCTCGCTCCGGGAGAAGTCATCCTCGGCGAAGGCCTGTTCGCGGACGAAAGACTGCGGCGCTGGATTTCCGTAGCGGGTGCGGCCGTCACGCCGGTGCCGTCGGCGTCGTTCGACAGTATGTCGGGAGCACGCGGGCTGAAAGCCCGGCTCGGCGTTCAGGAACTGGGTGGCTTCGGCACATTCTCGCGCTCGGAACTGGCTGCCATCGGCGCGCTCCTGCGTTACGTCGAACTGACGCAGATCGGCCGCAAGCCCGTTGTGCGGCCGCCCAAGCGCACCGGATCGCAATCCGTGCTCTTGATCGACGCGGCGAGCCGATCGAGTCTTCGAGCTTACGCGTTCGTCGTCGGGCGCTAAAGATGGCAGCCTGCTGGCGGCAATCGACCGCACCGTGACCGGCGCCGGCGCCCGCGAGCTTGCCGCGCGGCTGGCGAGCCCCATGCGGGACGTTGACGCCATCAACGCGCGGCTCGACTCCGTCGCGCATCTCGTCGCCGACGAACGCTTGCGTACCGATGTACGTGCAGTGTTGAAGGGTGCCCCCGACATCGCGCGCGCGGTGTCTCGTCTTGCCTTCGGGCGCGGCGGTCCGCGTGACCTTGCGGCCGTTCGGGACGGCGTTGCCGCTGCCCAGGCTTGCGCGCGCATGCTGGGCGAAGCAGCACTGGATGGCGAGCCTCGAAACGCGAAGAAGCACGACGACAGACGGCAAGACGCCGCGTCGGCGGTCGCGCTGCCGAACGAGCTTGCGCGCATGCGCGACGCACTGGTTGCCGCCGATGCCAGGCTTGGGGCGTCGCTCTCGGCCTCGCTCGTCGAAGATCCTCCGCACTTGACGCGAGACGGCGGGTTTGTTCGTGGCGGTTATCGCCGTGAGTTGGACGAAGCCGTTCAGCTGAAGGAAGATAGTCGCAAGGTTATCGCCTCGCTCGAGGCCGGCTATATTGCGGACACGGGCGTCAAGACGCTCAAGATCAGACACAACAATATTTTAGGCTACTTCATCGAGGTAACCCAGCAGAACGCGAAGCCGCTTCTGTCGCCGCCGCTTTCCGAAACCTTTCGCCATCGTCAGACTATGGCCAACGCCGTGCGCTTCACCACGTTTGAGCTTGGCGACATCGAGGGTCGAATCGCATTGGCCGGCGAACGGGCGCTTGCCATCGAGCACGAGGTGTTCACCGCTCTTGCCGCGGACGTTGCCGCGAACGAGCAGGCGTTGTCGGCCGTCGCGGCAGCGCTGGCCGATCTCGATCACACCGCCGCGCTTGCGGAGCTTGCAGAGGAGGAAAATTACGTTCGTCCGGACATCTCGACGGATCAGTCGTTCGCCATTCGCGGCGGCCGCCACCCGGTGGTGGAACAGGCGCTGAGGCAGGCGAGGGTCGGGCCCTTCATCGAGAACGACTGCCTGCTCGGGCGCGAAGGGTCGGCTCCCGGATCCGATGATCTTACGGACGCCCGCATCTGGCTCGTAACGGGGCCGAACATGGCGGGCAAGTCGACTTTCCTGCGCCAGAACGCCCTGATCGTCGTGATGGCGCAAATGGGCGCATTCGTGCCGGCCCGCTCCGCGCACATTGGCATCGTCGACCGGCTGTTCTCGCGTGTCGGAGCGTCCGATGATCTCGCACGCGGCCGCTCCACGTTCATGGTGGAGATGGTCGAAACGGCCGGCATCCTCAATCAGGCAACCGACCGTTCGCTTGTCATTCTGGATGAGATCGGGCGCGGTACGGCGACCTTCGACGGGCTGTCGATTGCATGGGCGACCGTGGAGTACCTCCACGACGTCAGCTGTTGCCGCGCGCTGTTTGCAACGCACTATCACGAAATGACCGCGCTTGCCGGCCGCCTCGCCGACATCGGCAATGTGACGATGGACGTCAAGGAATGGCGCGACGACATTGTGTTTCTGCACAAAGTGAAGGCGGGCGCGGCGGATCGGTCCTACGGCATCCAGGTCGCCAAGCTCGCCGGGCTGCCGGCGGCTGTCATCGCGCGCGCGCGGGAGGTTCTGACGCTGCTCGAAAAAAGCGACCGCAAGGCTTCCGGCGCGGTGGCGCCGCTCGATGATTTGCCGCTGTTTGCGGCACGGAGACCCAGCGGGCTGGCGGAGACCGCCGGTCCATCGCCGGTCGAAGTGGCGCTGTCTGCGATCAATCCCGACGAATTGTCGCCCAAGTTGGCGCTCGAAGTACTTTATCGGTTGAAAGAGGCGGCCCGTGCTAAAGAGCGGCCCTGATAGGTGAAAGATTCGGGGGCCGCAGGGTGCGGTTTCGCGGATCTGCGGTGCACATTACAAATCTGAACCAGATCTAGACATGGATACATCGAGCTTCGGCGTTGCCCCCTACTTCGATCCGAAGGCACTGCGCTACGAGCTGACGGCGCTGTTCAACGCGCATGGCAGCGCGACGGAGGCTCGGCCGGCGGTCATCGAGCGGGTCAAGGCACTGGTCAAGAACGCTCGCGCCGAAGCGCGCGCCGGTCTCGAAGCCGATCGCAAAGGCCGCAAGTGCGCCCACGGCCTCGCCCGCTTTCAGGACGAGTTGATTGCCCTGCTTTATGACTACACGGCCGCGCACGTCTACCGCGCGACCAATCCGTCTGATGCCGAACGGATGACTATCGTGGCCACCGGCGGATATGGACGCGGTCTTCTGGCACCGGGATCGGACATCGATATCCTGTTTCTGCTTCCCTATAAGCAGACGCCGTGGGGCGAGAGCGTCGCCGAGTACATGCTCTACATGCTGTGGGATCTGGGCTTCAAAGTCGGCCATGCCACGCGCACGGTCGATCAGTGCCTGAAAATGGCGCAAGCCGATTTCACGATCCGCACGGCGCTGCTCGATATCTGGCTCGTGCACGGTGACGCGCAATTGTACGCGGAACTCTCCGATCGCCTGCGGAAGGAAGTCATGGCGGGAACGGCGCGCGCTTTCATCGACGCCAAGATGGCCGAACGCGATGAGCGCCTCAAGCGATCGGGCGAGACGCGCTACAAGGTCCAGCCCAACGTCAAGGACGGCAAGGGCGGCCTGCGTGATTTGCATACGCTGCACTGGCTGTCGAAGTATCTGTTCGGCCACGAAGTCGGTCCGCAAACTGCCGAACTGGGGATCTTCACCGCTGAAGAGGTGCAGACATTCCGCCGGTGCGAGGATTTCCTGTGGAGCGTGCGGTGCCTGCTGCATTTCATGACAGGTCGGGCCGAGGAGCGGCTGGCGTTCGATCTCCAGCCGCAATTGGCAGAGCGATTCGGCTATCGCAGCCAGTCGGGCTTGCGTGCGGTCGAACGCTTCATGAAGCATTACTTCCTGGTGACCAAAGACGTCGGCGATCTCACGGCGATCCTGTGCGGCACGCTGGAAATGCAGCAGCACAAGAGCGTGCCTGGACTGGACCTACTCAGTCCGACAACATGGAGGATGCGTCGCCAGATCCGCCAGAAAACCGACTTCCGTATCGAGAACGATCGTTTGAGCGTCGCGGATCGCGATGTGTTCAAGCGCGATCCCGTGAACCTCATTCGTTTGTTCGCGCTGGCGAACGCGACCAAGGCGCGCCTGCATCCCGATGCGATCCGGTTGCTGCGTCAGTCGCACCGGCTCGTCGACGACAATCTGCGAAACAATCCCGAGGCCAACCGGATCTTCCTGGAACTCCTGACCGGCCGCGAAGACCCCGCGGCAACGCTTCGCAGCATGAACGATTCCGGCGTGCTTGGCCGCTTTATCCCCGCCTTCGGTAAGATCGTGGCGATGATGCAGTTCAACATGTACCACCACTACACGGTGGATGAGCACCTGATCCGCACGGTTGGATGTCTCGCCGACATCGAGCACGGCACCGCGCTCACAGAGCTGCCGCTGTCGAGCGAACTCGTCAAGACGATACAGAACCGTCGCGCTCTCTATGTCGCCGCATTTCTCCATGACGTCGGCAAGGGCCGCAATGAGCATCATTCGATCGTCGGTGCCCGGACTGCGCGCGAACTGGCGCCGAGGCTGGGCTTGACCGCCGCTGAAACCGATACTGTCGTCTGGCTTATCGAGCAGCATCTGACGATGAGCAACATCGCCCAGAGCCGCGACATCACCGACCCAAAGACGGTGCGCGACTTCGCCAACATCGTCCAGAAGTCCGGAGCGTTTGAAGCTGCTGACACTTCTGACCGTAGCCGACATTCGCGCAGTCGGTCCCGGCGTGTGGAACGGCTGGAAGGGGCAGCTCCTGCGGTCGCTCTATCACGAGTCAGAGCCGATCGTCGCCGGAGGACACACACAGACCGAGCGCCGGCAACTCGTGCTGGAAGCCCAGAATGCGTTGGGCCAGGTTCTTCACGATTGGAGCAGCGACGAGATCGAGAAGTACATCGGGCGCCATTTCCCAGACTACTGGCTGCGTATCGATCTGAAGAAACAGGAGGAACATGCCCGCCTCGTGCGGCGCGCGCAGATTGAAGGTCGGACGCTGGCGACGGTCTACTCGACCGATAAGTTTACGGATTCGACCGATCTCACGGTGTTCTGCCCGAACCATGCCCGGCTGCTGTCGCTATTCGCGGGCGCCTGCGCTGCCAACGGCGCCAATATCGCCGGAGCCCACATCACCACGACGCGCGACGGCTTTGCCCTCGATACGTTCGTTCTGCAGCGGGAATTTGCCGAAGACGATGACGAACTGCGCCGGATGCGGCGGATCGGCGAGACGATCGAACGCATCTTGAAAGGCGAAGTCCAGCTTTCGACCTTGCTCGCCAAAAGGAAGACCTTGCTGGCGCAGATCAATGCCTTCACTGTCGAGCCTGAAGTCATCGTCAATAATGCGCTGTCGGATGCCTTCACGGTGGTCGAGGTTTCGGGCCGCGATCGAACCGGGCTGCTGTACGATCTGACCAGCACGTTGTCGGATCTGTCGCTCGACATCGCATCCGCCCACATCACGACCTTCGGTGAGAAGGCCGTCGACGTTTTCTACGTGACGGATCTTACCGGCAAGAAGATCGACAGCGATGCGCGGCAGTCAAAGATCCGCGAGCGCCTGTCGGCGGTGCTGGCCGGAGCCCTGCTGGCGGCAGGTTCCAGCGCAACACCGAACGGATGAAGTAGCTACGGCAGCCGGGGATGCCTTGCCGATGCCTGCAAAGACCGGGAGGGCTCCGAGCCGATGAAACTTTATCGTTCATTCGCCACTGTCGGAGGCCTCACGCTGCTGAGTCGCGTGTTGGGCTTCGTGCGCGATATTCTGGCTGCGGCAGTTCTGGGGACCGGGCCGGTTGCCGACGCCTTCTATGTCGCTTTCCGATTCCCCAACCTGTTTCGGCGACTGTTCGGCGAGGGTGCATTCAATTCGGCCTTCATCCCGCTGTTCGCGGCCAAGCTCGAGGGCGATGGCAAGGAAGCGGCTCGCCAGTTCGCCAGCGAGGCGCTGTCCGGTTTGACCTTCGTTCTGATTTCTGATCTCGGCCGTGTGCATGATCGCCATGCCGTGGTTGATGTACATACTGGCGCCGGGCTTCGCCGTGATGCCGGAAAAGTTTGATCTAGCGGTGGTGTTGACGCAGATCACCTTCCCCTACCTGCTGAGCATGTCGCTCGTCGCTCTGCTTTCGGGCGTACTGAACACTTTCGGCCGGTTCGTCGAAAGTTCGTCGGTTTCCATCGTCCTCAATCTCACGCTAACAGCGGCGATGCTGCTGTCGCTGTGGCTTGGATATCGCAACGAACCGGAGGCCGGCATCATGCAGGCCTGGGGCGTGTTCGTCGCCGGCTTGTTGCAGTTGGCCCACCTTCTGTGGGGTGTGCGCCGATGCGACTTCTGGCTGAAGCTAACGCGGCCGCGCTGGTCGCCAGACATGAAAACGCTTGTCGCGCTTGGCGTTCCCGGCGTGATTGCCGGCGGTGTGACGCAGGTCAACATACTGATCGGAACCATGATTGCTTCCCTCCAGGATGGCGCTGTTTCGCATCTGTATTATGCCGACCGCATCTATGAACTGCCGCTCGCCATTGTCGGCATCGCTATCGGCGTTGTCTTGCTGCCGGATGTTTCCCGCCATCTGCGTGCCGGCAACCATACGGCCGTTATGGATAGCCAGAACCGGTCGCTGGAGTTCGCCATGCTGCTGACGGTGCCGGCGTCCGTGGCGCTAGCTGTGATCCCAACGGAGATCGTTCGCGTGTTGTTTGAGCGCGGCGCTTACACGGCACAGGACACGCCCTATACGGCCGAGGCCCTTCGCATCTTTGCACTCGGCCTGCCCGCCTTCGTACTGATCAAGGTGTTCTCGCCAGCGTTCTTCGCGCGTCAGGATACCAAGACCCCGATGCGGTTCGCCGTGTGGAGCCTCACGGCGAATACGCTAGGTTCGATCATATTGTTCTTCCTATTCCGGTATCTCGGCTGGATGCCGCATCTGGGTATCGCCGTCGCCACCAGCATCGGCGGATGGATCAACGCGCTGCTGCTTTGGGGGGCTTTGAAGAGCCACGGTCATTTCGAGGGGGACGCCCGCTTGCATCACGCCCTGCCGAGGATCATTTTGGCAAGTCTGTTGATGGGCGCAGCGCTTTTTGCCGGAGCCAACTATCTGGAGCCGTGGCTGGCGCAGGCCAATGGCGCGGCGGTTCGCTTCTCGGCTCTGGGTGTGCTGATCACCGGCGGCTCGGTCGCCTACTTTGTGATGACGCAGCTTACGGGCGCTGTGCGTCTCGGCCAGCTCAGGGCAGCATTCCGCCGTAAATGACCGGTCACGCAGGCCCCTGTCTTGGGCTTGCGCAGATCGGACCGCCACGCCATAACGCCCGGCGGTTCCCATGGATCAATCGAGCAATGACAATCACCACGCGCGTGTTCTCCGGCATGCAGCCGACCGGTAGCCTGCACCTGGGCAATTATCTAGGGGCCATGGTGAATTGGATCCGGATGCAGGAGACGATGCAGTGCATATACTGCGTGGTCGATCTGCACGCCATTACCGTTTGGCAGGACCCGGCGGAACTGCGCGCCTCCATCCGGCAGGTGACGGCGGCCTATATCGCAGCGGGGCTCGATCCCAAGAGGAGCATTCTCTTCAACCAGAGCCAAGTGCCGGAGCACGCGGAACTGGCCTGGGTGTTCAACTGCGTTGCGCGGCTCGGCTGGCTCGACCGCATGACGCAGTTCAAAGAAAAGGCCGGCAAGGATAAGGAGCGCGCATCTGTTGGCCTTTACGCCTACCCGAACCTGATGGCAGCCGACATTCTGGTTTATCGTGCGACCCACGTTCCGGTCGGAGATGACCAGAAGCAGCATCTCGAACTAGCCCGTGATATCGCGCAGAAGTTCAACAACGATTATCGCAAGGACATCGAAACGGCAGGCTACGCAAACGGAGTTCTTCTTCCCCCAGCCCGATCCCGTGATCACCGGCCCGGCGACGCGCGTCATGAGCCTGCGCGACGGCACGAAAAAGATGTCGAAATCGGATCCGTCGGACCTGTCGCGCATCAATCTCACCGACGATGCCGACTTGGTGGCTCGCAAGATCCAGAAGGCGAAGACTGATCCGGAGCCGATTCCACCCGAGCTCAAAGGGTTTGAAGGCCGCCCCGAAGCCGAGAACCTCGTCGGCATCTACGCGGCTCTCGCGGAGCGCACCGTGGAACAGGTGCTGGGTGAGTTCGGCGGACAACAGTTTTCGGCCTTCAAGAAGGCGCTCGCGGAGGTGGCGACCGAAAAGCTCGGTCGCATCGGTGCGGAGACAAAACGGCTGTTGGCGAACACGGACTATATCGACTCCGTGCTGGCGGACGGTTCCGCCCGCGCCCGTGCCATCGCCACGCCCGTCATGAATGAGGTCAAGGATATCGTCGGGCTGTTGCGACCGAATACTGGACAGTAAGTGGCAGGTAGCAGGTTTGGCTGCGCGACATAACAGTGAACAAGCACGATCACCACCGCAGAACCCGCCGCTCGCTGTTTGTTGACACAGTGACCCAACACTCGGGGCGGGGCGGGCGGCAAATTCGCAAGGAGCAAAGGAAAAAAAGCGGACGGCAACCTGCCCTGCAGCGGCATTAGAAAAGTCGTTGGTCGGCAGCGACGAGTTACACTCTTCGGCGAGTCGTCAGACCAGCATTCATGGCAACGAACATACTTAGCAATGCTGGATTCCGGATTCCCGGCGCAGCGTTGCCACAGCTAAAATTCCTTTTGCGTCGTTCGACTGGGCACGGGAACCGGGCTATGGCACAAAGGCCGCCGAGGCTTACCGGGAGTAGGGCTAAATCCGCCGGTGCGAACTTGCCAGGGAAAGGCAATGACATGCTGATGCAAGCCATCCTAAACCAATGCTGCAACATTCCAGTGCAGTACGTGCCCGGGGGAACGGTCCTCCTGAGGGAGGGCCAAAAGACTGGACGCGTCTACGTGCTCGCGCAGGGCCGTATTGAGGTGCTTCGCGGCGACATCCAAGTTGCCGTTCTCGATGAGCGGGGTTCAATGGTCGGCGAAATGTCGATCCTGCTGGGTGGCACGCACACAGCTACAGTCCGGGCGTTGGGTGACGCTCAGGTCCACGTCATCGAGGATGGAGTAGCTTTTTTCACTGGCCATCCCGACCTTTCATGGCTTCTGGCGCGCCTGCTGGCGAATCGCCTTAACGCGGCAACGACCTATCTCGTCGACCTGAGGCGTCAATTCGCTGGCTACGGAGACCACTTGGAGATGGTAGGCGAAGTGCTGGAAACGCTGCTACACGAACAAGAACGGGATTTCCGCCCCGGGTCTGAACGCGATCCCGGACACGTATGAGCCACTTGATACCGGAGCGGGTGTTCGCTTCTGGTCTACGGCCAGCACCGTTATGAGCTTACGGTGTCGCGACACCCAGATTCGACAGTTGATGTCATGGATTCAACCCATTCCGGGATCGCCATCGCCGACTGGATAGGGCGCTGTAAGGGGGCGTCAAGTCGAACCGTCTGCACACCCATGGCTGAGATCCAAACCGCTTCCCTGACGTTGGTTTCGAGTACGATATAGGCGGGTGGTACCCCGAACTGATGGCCGGCGTTAAATACCCATGTGTCGCCTATTCGGTCTGCCCACGAGCCGTTTTTCACAAATGGCGATTGGTGGATGTGGCCACAGACTACTATGTCAGGGCTGTATTGACCTATCCACTGCTCAAGGTCAACGTCTCCAACAGACCTGCTACCTGACCAACTCGTAGGCGAATTAAGTGGCGGCGCGTGGTGGATCCAGATCCAGCGTAATCCCTTCCGCCGTCGTGCACATGCTTCGAGCTGCGCAATCAGACCCGCGCGGACAACTGGTCCGTCCCACCATGGGCAAATCGTGAATAGGGTATCGTCGACGATTAGACTGTCGCCGTCAGTGGCTATGTGGAGTGCGCGTATATCCTCGATCCAGCGTGGCATCTTCTCGCCAGCCTCGCCCTGTGAATCGAGGTCATGATTGCCTGAGCATATGATGAGCCGCGTCACGCCTGCGATGCGTTGGAGATATTTCCGGACCACAAGGGTCTGCGCTCTGAAGTCGACAGGAGAACCGACATCCAGCGCGTCCCCCGCCAATACGACGACGTCGTATCGGGACGCCGACCGCAATAGCCAGTCAAATTGCGGGAGGGAATAGTGCAGGTCGGCGACAAAAAGACACCGCATCGTCCGCTCCGGCAAGGTATTAAATCATCACAGCACAGATCCATTTCGACGCGCAAGAAAGTATATTCGTGGATCCCAGCTGAGCCCCGCGGGCCTTATATCGCATCTTTCTTCAGCACGCCTTGAACCCGAAGTCGATCGAATGGGTCATATTGGTCCATACAATTCGCAGTAGATTGACCTCAGAGTTGCATAACATAAACGAATGTCGAGGCTCTATTGGTGAGCGCGCCGCGTCTGCTTGCCGAGGAATTGAAGAAGTGGCCAGCCTGCCTAGCCTCGCGCCCATTGTCCCCGCCCGTACGCCGTGGCAGCATCAGCCCCATGCCAACGATCAAGAAACGCCGCTCCTTTGAAACCGGACATGCGCGGAAATTCCTGCTCGTCGTAGACGAGAGCCAGGAAGTCGAGAGCGCCTTGTATTATGCCGCGAGCCGCATCCTGCATTCCTCAGGCGTGCTCCTGATGCTCTATGTCATCGAGCCGCAGGAATTCCAGCACTGGATGGGTGTGCGTCAGGTGCAGCTCGAGGAGGAAACCAACAAGGCGCGGGCCCTCTTCCGTCTTTTCCGGCGTAAGCTGCATCTGGTCGGCTTCGAGAACATTCAGGTCGATGAGGCGATCAGGGAAGGGAACAAGGCTGAGGAGATCGTCCGGATGATCGATGAAGACGAGGATGTGGCGATCCTGGTGCTGGGCGCTTCGACCGACGTCAAAGGCCCCGGCCCGCTGGTTTCCACCCTAGCGGCCGGCAAGGCCGCCGGGACGTTCCCGATCCCGATCACAATCGTGCCCGGTAATCTGGTGCTGGAAGATATTCTGGCGCTCGCTTGACACCGGCCGGGAAAATCCGACTCCAGCCCTCGACGTTGGCGGACCGTTCCACTATATTGTTGCTGGAATAATTCTAAATTGGCTGACTGTGCGGCTTAACTGCCTGCGTCAGCTGCGGAGTACGCGGCATGTTTATTCAGACCGAAGCCACACCCAACCCGGTGACATTGAAGTTCATCCCCGGCAAGCCCGTCCTTCCGAGCGGAACCGCAGACTTCCGTTCGAAGCAGGAAGCGACCAATTCGCCTCTCGCCCAGCGGCTGTTCGAAATCGAGGGCGTCACCGGCGTTTTCCTCGGGTCCGATTTCATCTCCGTGACCAAGGCCGATAGCGAATGGCAGCATCTGCGGCCGATGGTTCTCGGCGCCATCATGGACCACTACATGTCGGGTGAAGCGGTCGCGGGAGCGGACGGCGCCAACGATGAGTCGGTTGGAACCTACGATCCGGCCGACGAGGAAACCGTCGCCACCATCAAGGAATTGCTCGAAACGCGCGTGCGGCCAGCCGTTGCGCAGGATGGCGGGGACATCACGTTTTCCGGTTTTCGCGACGGCATCGTCTACCTCAAGATGCGCGGCGCATGTTCGGGCTGCCCGAGTTCGACAGCGACCCTGCGGCATGGCATCGAGAACCTCCTGAAGCACTTCTGTCCGGATGTGCAGGAAGTTCAAGCAGTCGGCGTCTGAGGCACAGCGCGAGCCGGATTATGCATCCGCTCGCCGGTTGGCGCACGTAAGCGTATCTGCAACTTTCTCCAAAAGATGCCGATGACCACCGCCATCGGCGCAGCGGCGATGCGCCAACTTTTTCTCGACGCCCGCCCGTATAACGCCTGGCAGACGAAGGACGTGCCCGATAGTCCGTTACGCGAGTTACGCGAGATTACCGACCTGATGAAGTGGGCGCCGACCAGCGCCAACTCGTCGCCCGCCTGCATCGTGTTCGTGAAGTCGGCTGAAGCGAAAGCCAAGCTCAAGCCCTTCCTGATGGAAGGCAACTTCGAAAAAACGACGGCCGCTCCCGTGACCGCGATCATCGCCCATGACCAGACGTTCTACGACTACCTGCCCAAGCTCTGTACGTCGACGCGAAGAGCTGGTTCGCCGGCAACAAGCCGTTTGCCGGCCTCAGCGCCTTCCGTAACGGCTCCATGCAGGGCGTTTATTTCATTCTCGCGGCCCGGGCACTGGGACCCGATTGCGGTCCGATGTCGGGCTTCGACAACGCCGGCGTCGATGCGACATTCTTCGCCGGCACCGAGGTGAAGTCGAACTTACTGTTCAATTTGCGCTACGGCGATCCCGCTGGGCTTAACTCCGGGTCTCCACGTTTTGCAGCTAACGAGTTTATCAGCATCGTGTGGCGCGAGGCAGTATTTCCGCAAATAGGTGCTGGCGTTCCGTCACGCTGGGCGTGTACGCTTCTCTTCCATGAACATCCTGGCTTTCGATACCTGCTATGGCGCCTGTTCGGCGGCGGTCCTGCGAAGCGCCTGTGATGCGTGTTTCGAACACTTCGAGCTGCGTCAGTCCGGTCATGCGGAGCGTCTTATTCCGATAATCTCTGCGGTGATGGTGGAAGCGGGCCTTGCCTTTTCCGACCTCGATCGTATCGCCGTTACGGTCGGCCCCGGTTCCTTTACCGGCACCCGCATTGGCGTTGCCGCCGCGCGTGCGCTTGCTGCCTCCACGTCGCTTCCCGTGATCGGCGTGACCACCCTCGAAGTCATCGCGGAAACCTTCGCAGTCTTAGAAGGTGATACCTCTCCGCCGGAAGTGCTGGTCGCCATTGAGGCCCGCAACAATCAGGTTTACGCGCAGATCGTGTCGTTGAGCGAGAGGAAGCAATCCTCGGTTCCGGCACTGATGACGCATTCCGAAGCGGCATCCCTGCTGCCCGACGCCGCTTGCACGATTGTCGGATCGGGCGCCGAACGGGTCGCGGCGCTAGTGAACGCTCGTTCGGCACCGCTGTTTGTTTTTTCCGCCCAGCTCGAGCCGCGCGCCGCCATTCTCGCCCAGATCGCAATGCGTCGCGATGCCGATGCCGAGCCGGTCCGGCCTCTCTATCTGCGGCCGCCTGACGCCAAGCCGCAGACCGCAGCGTTGTTGCAGCGTGTCGCGTCATGACGGCTGGTCCCACCACATTCGATCCCAAGTACGTCAGTCTTCTGTGGGCCGGCGTGGAGCGGGCCGATGAGATTGCTGCTCTGCATGGGGCGTTGTTCGACCCTGCCTGGAACGCAGAGGCCGCCCGCCGCCTGCTTGACCATCCGGCATCGACCGCGTTCGTTGCGATGGCTGGAGAACCCAGGGCGCCGGTCGGCTTCATTCTTGGCCAATTGGCTGCCGACGAGGCTGAGATTCTATCCATTGGCGTCGCGCCTGGCTGGCAGCGCCTTGGCCTCGGCCAGCGCCTTGTCGAGGGTCTGGCGCGCGCCGTTTCGCGTGCTGAAGCCAGACGTCTTTTCCTTGAGGTCGCGGAAGATAATGCCGCTGCGATCGGGCTTTACGGAAAGCTCGGATTCAGCGAGGCGGGTCGCCGCCGTTCCTACTACCAGCGCAGTAGCGGCGAGGCGGCCGATGCGCTGGTGATGGCGCTTCAACTCTAGGCCTGCCGACCCACGAGCGGTTCAATTGATTGGCCCGGCGCATACACTTTGATGACAAGACCCCCGATGCCATATAACCGACGACGGAAGATGAGCCGGATCGGGCGTGGTGATGTCCGCATTGCAAGAAAAGACCTATACACGGATCGAACGGCTGTGCGCTGAGCATGGTCTTCGGATGACCGGCCAGCGCCGCGTCATCGCGCGCGTGCTTGCCGATGCGCACGACCATCCCGACGTCGAGGAGGTCTACCGCCGCGCCAATGCGCTCGACAGCCAGATATCGCTTTCGACGGTGTACAGGACGGTGAAGCTGTTCGAGACGAAAGGCATCGTCGAGCGACACGATTTCGGCCATGGCCGCGGCCGCTATGAGGAGGCGGCGCGCGGCCATCACGACCATCTGATCGACACGTCGACCGGTCGCGTTATCGAGTTCCGAAACGAGGAAATCGAGAAATTGCAGGAGGAGATCGCGCGCCGCCACGGCTATCGTCTCGTAGGTCATCGACTTCGAGCTTTACGGCGTGCCGATCGCAAAGAAGAAACCAGCTCCGTGACACTGCCGTCAGCAACATCGAGCATTGCGGAGACAGGCTCGCTGAGGGCGGTCACGGTGCTCGCGCGGTTTTTCGCCCTGACGGTGCCGCTGATGCCGGTCCAAGCCGCGCTGCTGAAAGTGTCTCCCCCGGCCGCGCGCCGCTTCCCCCATTGGTATCATCGCCGCGTCTGCCGATTACTTGGCATCCGGCTAACCCTGGAGGGTGGCGTTGCGTCCGGTCAGCCGGTGCTTCTCGTCGCCAATCATACCTCGTGGCTCGACATCCCGGTGCTCTCCGCCGTGGCGCCCGTGTCCTTCGTAGCCAAAAAGGAAGTTGGCGGCTGGCCCTTCGTTGCGCAGCTCGCGCGGCTGCAGCGGACGGTTTTCGTCGACCGCCAGCGGCGCACATCGGCCGGTGAAACGGCGAACGAGATCGGCGACAGGCTGGCGAAGGGCGATGCCATCGTTCTGTTCGCGGAGGGAACCTCCAGCGACGGCAACCGCGTCCTGCCGTTCAAGACGTCGCTGTTCGCGGCAGTTAAGCCGTCGCGGGCGGTCGCCAGCGTCGCGTCCGGAGTTGTCGTGCAGACCGTATCAATCGTCTATACGCGGCTGCACGGGGTGCCGCTCGGCCGGGCGGACAGGCCTCTGATCGGCTGGTATGGCGACATGGACATGCAGAGCCACGCTTGGCGGCTGCTGAAAGCGGGGCCTCTGGACGTGATGGTGCGCGTCGGTCCGCCTGTGTCGCTGGAAAGCTACACCTGCCGCAAGGACCTCGCCGAACGCAGCGAGACAGCCGTGCGCGAAGCTGTTGTCAGAATCTTGCGCGGGCGTCCGGAGCATGAGGCACTGAAGGTCATAGCGCCGGCCCGAAGCCGCGGCTCCGGTTCCCTGCCTGTCCCGGCGAATTCTGCGTGGCGGTAGGACAGTTATTCGCAGAGTCGGCTGTCCGGGGGGTGGACAAAGCGGCTGAGGGATGCTGCAATGCAACAATTGTGACAGGTGGCGGGCGTGGCTATAGTCACTCTGTTTCCGCGCCGGCATAGCGTTAACGGGATCAGAACGCGAATAAATCTATGATCTCAGGGCCCGTAATGGGCCGTACGAGGCGTCGCATGGATGACACCCGCAAAGTATTCGTCAAAACGTTCGGCTGTCAGATGAACGTCTACGACAGCGAGCGCATGGCTGAGGCGCTCGCCCGCGATGGCTATCGCGAGACGGCAGTGCCCGACGACGCCGACCTGATTATTCTGAATACGTGCCATATCCGCGAAAAGGCCGTCGAAAAGGTCTACTCCGATCTTGGCCGTCTGCGCCAGGTGAAGGCGGATCGCGAGCGATCCGGCAAGGAAACGATCATCACGGTTGCCGGATGCGTTGCCCAGGCCGAAGGTGAAGAGATCGCGCGGCGCGCTCCCACTGTCGATCTGATCGTCGGGCCACAGAGCTATCATCGCCTGCCCGAACTCATTGCGCGGGCGCGTGCCGAAACCGTAAGCATCGTCGAAACGGCATTTCCCGAAGAAAACAAATTCGAGTTTCTTCCGCTTGAGCGCACCCAGCGCAGCGCGACGGCGTTCCTGACCGTTCAGGAAGGTTGCGACAAGTTCTGCACGTTCTGCGTCGTTCCCTACACCCGCGGTTCGGAATACTCCCGCCCTGTCGCCGATCTCGACACGGAGGCGCGCCGGCTCGTTGCCAACGGCGTGCGGGAGATCACATTGCTCGGCCAGAACGTGAATGCGTTTCATGGTGCTGACGACGCCGGCCGTCCGGTTTCACTCGCTGCTCTGATCCGGCGGCTGGCGCGCATCGAAGGTCTCAAGCGGCTGCGCTACATGACCAGCCATCTCCGCGACATGGCGAACGATCTCATTGCGGCTCATCAAGATGAGCCAAAACTGATGCCGTATCTGCATCTGCCAGTGCAGTCGGGCGCCGATCGGATTCTGGCGGCGATGAATCGCAAGCATACGGTCGCCGAGTACGTCGACATCATCGCGCGTCTGAGGAAGGCGCGGCCCGACCTGGCGCTGTCGACCGACATCATCGTCGGATTTCCAGGTGAAACCGACGGAGAATTCGAAGCCACGCTGGATCTAGTTCGCTCGGTGCGCTTCGCCCAGGCATTCTCGTTCAAGTACAGCCCCCGCCCCGGCACGCCCGCCGCCAACATGGACGGGCATGTGCCGGAATCTGTGAAAAGCGAACGATTGAACAGACTGCAGAATCTCCTCGAAAGACAGCAGCGCGACTTCAACGTCGCCTGTGTCGGCAAGACATTCCCGGTTTTGTTCGAGAAACAGGGCCGCAATCCGGGGCAGCTAGTCGGCCGCTCTCCCTATCTTCAGCTGGTCCACGCCGACGCGGAACCGGATCTTTTGGGCCATATCCGCGCCGTCGAGATCGCTTCCGTCGGCGCCAACAGCCTGTCCGGCGTCATACAGGCGGCATAACTATGAGTTAGTGGTGGACCATGCGCAGGGGCACGATTTGATTCGTGTCGCGTTGCCCCTATGATGGTGCGCGGCGCCAGACGCCGAATCGCCTTGAACTCCAGCCATTGGAGACCCTTGTTGACAGGAATTCGCGGACCATCGGTGGCTGGTAGCGGCCGATCACCCAAGTCACAGGATCCAAACAAGCGGGTCGTCGTTTCCTTCGAAGATAATCGTGCGTTGACGCGTGTGCTGGGAGAATTCGACACCCACCTGGCGCTAATCGAAGACCGCCTCGGCATCGACGCGCACGCCCACGGCAACGTGGTGATACTGAACGGCCCGCAAACAGGATGCGATGTCGCCAAGGAGGTTCTGGAGAGCTTGTACAAGCGCGCGGAGAAGGGTGAGCACATTGGCCCGGGTGATTTCGATGGGCTGATCCGCCATGCGCGCCAGGAAAATCCTCCCGCCGACGGTCAGGCGCAGATCGCCACGCGGCGCCGCGTCGTCAAGGCGCGCACACTGGCGCAAAGCACGTACATTCGCGCACTGGAAAAGAACGATCTGGTGTTCGGCGTCGGCCCTGCGGGCACCGGCAAGACGTACCTCGCGGTCGCTTATGCCGCCCAATGCCTCGAACGCGGCGTCGTCGAGCGTATCATTCTGTCCCGGCCGGCCGTCGAAGCTGGCGAGCGGCTCGGCTTTCTTCCCGGAGACATGCGCGAGAAGGTCGATCCGTATCTGCGTCCGCTCTACGATGCACTCGATGATGTGCTGCCGCCCGAG
This sequence comes from uncultured Alphaproteobacteria bacterium, assembly GCA_963750715.1. Classification (GTDB taxonomy): domain Bacteria; phylum Pseudomonadota; class Alphaproteobacteria; order Rhizobiales; family Hyphomicrobiaceae; genus JAGVSR01. Next base: position 511,473 of record CAVVRP010000008.1, read on the forward strand.
AAGGTGGAGCGCGATCTCGAACTTGGCGTCATCGAAATCGCGCCGCTGGCCTTTATGCGCGGACGCACACTGGCCAACGCCTTCGTCATTCTCGATGAAGCGCAGAACACGACCACCATGCAGATGAAGATGTTCCTCACGCGGCTCGGCGAGAACTCGAAGATGGTTGTCACCGGCGACCCGTCGCAGATCGACCTTCCGCCCGGCATCAAATCAGGGCTCGACGAAGCGGTGGGGCTGCTGGCCGACGTACAGGGAATTTCCGCGGTGCGCTTCACGGGCGCCGACGTGGTGCGGCGTGATCTCGTTGCGAAAATCGTCAACGCCTACGACAATGCCGAAGGCAAGAAGTCGTAATGCCCGACACTTCCACCAGCCGACCGGGCGCGCGGGTCATTCCGCCACATCAGGCTTGGCTGTCGTTCGAGATCGTGGAGGACGCTGGCGATTGGAACTCGATCCCCGGCGTCGTTGCGCTGGTCGAGACAGCAGCAGCGGCCGTCGGCAAGCATGCCGCATTTGCTTCGGAACCGCATTCCGAAGCTTGCATCGCGCTGAGCGACGACAACGCCGTTCAGCGGCTGAACAACAACTACCGCCACAAGGATAAGCCGACGAATGTGCTGTCTTTTCCATCCGGCGTTTTCGTGACTGAGGGCGGACCGCGGCCCCTTGGTGATGTGATTGTGGCCCTCGAAACCCTCGTGCGCGAGGCTGAAGTCCAAGGCATCGAAGTTGGCCGACATCTGCAGCATCTCACCGTGCATGGACTTCTGCATCTGCTTGGCTACGATCACGAGACGGATCAAGACGCGCGGCGCATGGAAGCGCTGGAGGTGGAGATCCTCGCGGGCATCGGCGTGGCAAACCCCTATGAGGGGCTTGAACTCGCGGGCGATGAGGCGGAACCGGAAGGGAGCCGCCGTTTGTCCAAGCAAACGGCCAATAGACCATGAGCACGGACGCGACAAGCGACAAGTCGATCTCAGCGGGTAGTTCGGACGAAGGCAAGGCATCGAGCCAGCACGGCTGGCTGGCGAGCTTGCGCAGCGCACTCGGCATGCAGGGTCCCCAGACGATCCGCGATACGCTCGAGGAAGCTTTGCGGCAGGAAACCAAGGTCGGCGATGCGTTCTCTGCCGAAGAGCGCGAGATGCTGCTGCGCCTGCTGCGGTTCGGCGCGCAGCGCGTCGACGACATCATGGTGCCGCGCGCCGATATCATCGCCGTCGAAGAAGACGAGCCGATTCACGAATTGGTCAAGCTGTTCGAGGAGTCGGGCGTCTCCCGCATCCCAGTTTTCCATGAGACGCTCGATGATCCTCGCGGCATGATCCATATCAAGGACCTGTTCCGCTGGCTTTCGGCCGAGGCCGCCGGGCGCGCTCCAATCGAACCGACCAAGCGCCTCACTCCGCGTCAGCAGTCGTCGGCGGAAGTCGCTGTTGAGGACTTGGCTACGAAGCAGCCCGATCTCAATCGCATCGATCTTTCGCGGCCGATTGCGGCAGCGAAGATCAGGAAACCCATCCTCTATGTGCCGCCGTCGATGCCGGCGATGAATCTTTTTATTCGCATGCAGACGACGCGTAACCACATGGCGCTTGTCGTCGATGAGTACGGCGGAACGGATGGGCTCGTGACGATCGAGGATCTCGTCGAACAAATCGTCGGACAGATCGAAGATGAGCACGACGAGGCCGATCCCGCGCACATCGTTGAAGATCCCAATCTCGGCCTCGTCGCTTCAGGCCGGACGCCGGTGAAGGAGCTCGAGGAGCGCTTTTCCATGAAGCTCCTGACGTCTGAAGAGGAAGAAGACATCGACACGCTGGCTGGCCTTGTCTTTGCGATCGTCGGCCGCGTTCCGGCGCGCGGCGAACTCGTGCGACATGTGTCGGGCGTGGAATTCGAAATTCTCGACGCCGATCCACGGCGGGTGAAGCGCCTCAAAATCCATCGGCCGCGCGCCGCCGGCGCCGCCACGCCGGAGTCGAGTTCGGCCGAGGGCTAACGCCGCATGAATTCAATGCAGGAAAGACACGGGCTGGCGCCGTTGAAGGCTGGCCGCGACCGCCTCGGTGAGGCCCGCCAATGGCTGGCGCACGTGCAGGGCTGGCGGCGCCGAGCCGTGGCGTTCGTCGCGGGTCTGGTGTCGGTTGCGGCTTTCGCCCCAGTCTTCGCATGGCCGGTTCTGTTCATCACGCTGCCCGTTCTCGTGTGGCTCATCGACGGCGACGGCGTTGGTGAAGCGAACGCGAAAAAGGGGGCGGGGTTCGTGCCGGGCGCCATCAGGCGTGCCTTTGTCGACGGCTGGTGGTTCGGCTTTGGTTACTTCTTCGCCGGCCTGTTCTGGATCGGCGAGGCGTTCCTTGTCGAAGCTGACAAGTTTGCGTGGCTGTTGCCGTTTGCAATAACTCTGCTGCCGGCCGGCCTTGCCCTATTTTGCGGCGCTGCAGCCGCCGGCGCTCGCATGATGTGGTCGCCGGGCGGTGCGCGTATTCTGGTTCTCGCCGTCGCCTTTGGTGCCGCTGAGTGGCTGCGCGGACATGTGCTTACGGGTTTTCCGTGGAACGTGCTCGGCTATTCGCTCACCTATTCCCTCATCACGATGCAGCCCGCGGCGATCCTGGGCATCTATGGGCTGACATTGTGGGCCGTCGTCGTATTCTGCGCCCCGGCTGTCATGGCGAACGACGCGCCGCCCGGCCGGCAACGGGCGATTGCCGGATTGCGCGGCTGGGGCATATCCGGGACAATTCTGCTCATTCTGTCGAGCTACGGGTTGTTGGTCATTGCCTCAGGACGGGCGCCGATGTTGGACGGCGTGCGCCTGCGCATCGTGCAGCCGAGCGTTCCGCAACGCGAGAAGTGGATACCCGAGAAGCAGGGCGAGTTCTTCCGGTTGCATCTCGGCCTGTCGCGGCAGAACGCTGCCGGTGCGAAAGACGATATGGCGGGTATCACGCATGTCGTCTGGCCGGAAGCCGCAATGCCGTTTCGGCCGCTCGAGCATCCCGAGGCCCTCGAAGCCATCGGCGGGCTTCTGCCGGCTGGGTCGTACCTGATCGCGGGTGGCTTGCGGGTTGCGGCGGCCAAGCAAGACGGCGCCACGCCCGGCGCGGCCGCGGACGGCGATCGGCGCGCCTATAACAGCCTGATGGTATTCGGCCCCGGCGGCGGGCTCGCGGCCGTCTACGACAAGATTCATCTGGTGCCGTTTGGGGAGTACCTGCCCTTTCAGCCGACGCTGGAAGCGATTGGCCTGCAGCAGTTGACCCGCCAGCGTGGCGGCTTTTCCACCGGCGAGCAGCCGCGCCCGCTTCTGACCATCGGCGGGTTGCCTCCGGTCATCGGCCTCATTTGCTATGAAGCGATCTTCCCGGCAGCCGTGGTGCAGGGGGCCGCTCGGCCCGGTGTTCTGATCAATGTCACGAACGACGGCTGGTTCGGCAATACGACCGGCCCCCGCCAGCACCTGCATCAGGCGCGGGTGCGCGCCGTCGAGGAAGGTGTTCCCCTTATTCGAGCCGCAAACAACGGCATCTCCGCGGTCATTGATGCTGAAGGCCGCTTGCTCGACAGCCTGGACCTCAATATCCGCGGGGTGATTGACACCGGGCTGCCTGCGGCCCGCGAGCCGACGGTTTACAGCCAGCTCGGCGACGTGGTGTTTTTCTTGAACGCCATATGCTTCTTTGTGCTAGCTTTTTGGCTGCGACCCGCCAGCAGACCATGATACTGCCCTTGCGGCCTGCGCGAACGCACGACGGGCTCGAATGGCTCAACTCCAACCGTTAGGTTGTGGTGCGGGTTCAGGTGACGGCAACATTCAAGCAGAAACGACAAGTGCCGGTGAAGGCGAATTATTTTCCGTGGAGTTTTCATAGTTGATGTATGTCTGCCAAGACAGTTCAATTCGGTGACGTGATGTCCGCAGAACACGAAGAAGATCTTGTAGAAACGGACGAGCGATCGAATTCGCGCCGTCCAAATCCGATTGACGCCCACGTCGGCGGGAGGGTGCGGTTGCGCCGCATGTTGCTTGGCATGAGCCAGGAACGCCTGGGCGAGCAATTAGGCCTGACATTCCAGCAGGTTCAGAAGTACGAAAAGGGCGTTAATCGCATCGGAGCGAGCCGGCTTTTCGATCTCGCGCACATTCTGGGCGTTCCGGTCCAGTTCTTCTATGACGAGATCCCTTCGGGCACCGTCGGTTCGGCCCCCATGGTGGGTTTTTCCGAACAACCGGCGGAAAGCTTCGTCATCGATTTCCTGTCCAGTCGTGACGGATTGGAATTGAACAAAGCCTTCGTAAAGGTAACTGATCCGCGTGTGCGCCGCGCCATTATCGAGCTCGTGCGTTCCCTTGCGGGCGATCACGACTAGCCCTTCGGCCTTTCTCGGCGACGCCGTGTGGCACTCCGCGGCCAGTGTGCGTGCGGGTCTGCCGCGCTTGACCGGCCTTGTAAAGACTGCAAGAAACCGTCGGCTTTCAGCGCGCCGAACGGCGTCGAAGACATGGGGATCGTGGTGGCACGCAAATCTTACCTCTTCACGAGCGAATCTGTTTCCGAGGGACATCCCGACAAGGTCTGTGATCGCATTTCCGACGAAGTGGTGGACGCGTTCTACCGCGAAAGCCTTGCGGCAAAGCTTGACCCTTGGGCGATCCGCGCGGCGTGCGAAACATTGGCGACCACGCAGCGGGTCGTTATCGCAGGCGAGTACAGCAACACGCCGAAATCCGTGACCGTCGCCATGATCCAGGACATTGCCCGCAAGGCAATCAAGGACATCGGCTACGAGCAGGACGGCTTCCATTGGGCCAACTGCAATATCGAAGTTCTGTTGCATGGGCAGTCGGCCGATATCGCCGCCGGCGTCGATGCCAGGCAGCCGACCAATGCCGAAGAAGGCGCCGGTGACCAGGGCATCATGTTCGGATATGCCTGCCGCGAAACGCCCGAACTGATGCCGGCGCCGATCTACTACAGCCACAAAATCCTCGAAGACTTGGCGCATGCGCGCAAGGCAAAGCAGGGCGCGGCGGCCCAGCTCGGCCCCAACTCCAAGTGCCAGGTGACCGTTCGCTACGAAGATGGCAAGCCTGTTGGCGTGACGGCGATCGTCGTATCCCACCAGCACATCGTTGAAGATCTATCGTCCAGTCAGGTGCGTGACATCGTCGAGCCATTCGTGCGCAAGGCAATTCCCGGTGGCTGGATCACAAAGGAAACGGCCTGGCATATCAACCCGACCGGCAAGTTTTTTATCGGCGGTCCAGATGGCGATTGCGGACTGACCGGCCGCAAGATCATCGTCGACACCTACGGCGGTGCCGCGCCACACGGCGGCGGCGCTTTTTCGGGCAAGGACCCGACCAAGGTCGACCGCTCGGCGGCATATGCAGCGCGTTATCTGGCCAAGAACGTGGTGGCGTCCGGCATCGCCGACCGCTGCACGATCCAGCTCGCCTACGCCATCGGCGTCGCCAAACCCCTGTCAATCTATGTCGATACGCACGGCACCGGCAAATTCGATGAGGCGAAGATCGAAGCGGCTCTTTCCAACGTCATGGACCTGACGCCGCACGGCATTCGCAAGCAGCTAGACCTCAACAAGCCGATCTATGCGCGAACGTCGGCCTACGGCCATTTCGGCCGCAAGCCCGACGCCGACGGCGGCTTCTCGTGGGAACGGGTCGATCTGGCCGAGAAGATCAAGGCCTCCGTCTAGTCCTGACGCATCCCGATGTGATATAGCGCGGTCGCGGATTTTTCTGCGGCAGCGTTCATTTACGCAAAGCGCATATCGAGCGCCCGAGAATGACCACCGAACACCGCGACGATCGCGATTCGCACGATTTGCGCAGCTACGGGCGCAAGCGAGCGCGCAAGCCCAGTGCCCGACAGGCACAGATCATGGCGGATGTTCTGCCGCTGGTGGCCGTCGATCTTTCGGCGGATACCTCCTCCCCCGTGTCCCGGTTGTTTCCCACACAGGCCGAGCCGGTACCGGGTATGCCGTCGGGCGAAGCCGTGCGGGATATCTGGCTCGAAATCGGATTTGGCGGTGGGGAGCACCTTTTGTGGCAAGCTCGACGGCATCCCGATGTCGGCTTCATCGGGTGCGAGCCATTCGAGGACGGTGTCGTCAAGGTTCTGACGGCGATCCACGACGGCAAGCTTCCGAATGTGCGCGTGCTCGCGGATGATGTCCGTCCATTGCTGAGATGGCTGCCGGATGCCACCATAGGCCGCGCCTTCATCCTGTTCCCCGATCCCTGGCCAAAGAAGCGGCACGCGAAGCGCCGGCTTTTCTCGCAAGCTCTATTGCATGACCTGGCGCGCGTCATGCGCTCGGGAGCGGAACTTAGATTGGCGACCGATATCGGCGACTATGCGCGGACCGCCCTGTTCGCAATTGCGAAGAGCCCCGAGTTCGATTGGCCCGCGCCTTCCCCGGAAGACTGGCGCAATCGCAGGCTGGATTGGCCGGAAACGCGCTATGAATTGAAGGCGGTCCGGGAAGGCCGTCAGCGCTACTTTTTCACGTTTTTGCGCATGTGAGGGAATTTTCTGCGAGATCGCGCTTGCCAAGCGTGGCACCCGTGACGTACATTTCCTTCGCTCATGATCATCTCAACTCTTGAGAGTGGGCCCGCAAGGGTCCGCTCTTTTTGTTTTGGTGACGTGCCGCTTATTCGTGATTGCGCGGAAAAAACTGGAAATGCAATCGAATAGGGACGGCGTTTCTGCCGACCGCTTCATCCGGGAAACCGGTTTGGCCGCTCAGGTAGCCGAGCTTGTGGAACCTGTGCTGACGAGCCTGGGCTTTCGCCTGGTGCGTGTTCAAGTATCGGGCCGGGAAGGTGCGACCGTCCAGATCATGGCCGAGCGGCCGGATGGCTCGATCTCGATCGATGACTGCGAAGCGATCTCCCGCCAGGTCTCGCCGCTTCTCGATGCGAATGACGTTGTCGCTGAAGCCTACCGGCTGGAAATCTCTTCCCCCGGCATCGACCGCCCACTGGTGCGGCCCTCCGATTTCGAAGACTGGGCCGGCTACGAAGCCAAGGTCGAATTGAAGGAGCCGGTCGACGGCCGCAAGCGTTTCAAGGGGCGGCTGGAAGGATACGAAGGCGGCGAGGTGCGCATGCTAGTCGACCTCGATCAGGTTGGCCGCGCGACGCTGGGATTTCCGGTGGGCCTCGTTAGCGAAGCCCGCCTGGTGCTGACAGACGATTTGATACGTGAGGCGCTGACGCGCGCAAAGAAACAGGGCAGGACGGGTTTTGCCGACGGTGCGGAACCCGACGATTTCGAAGTGGAGGAAAACTGAAGATGGTCGGCGTCGCTGGCGTTAGTGCCAACAGGCTCGAACTGCTGCAGATCGCGGATGCGGTCGCGCGCGAGAAATCGATCGATCGCAAGATCGTCATCCAAGCCATGGAAAACGCTATCCAGAAGGCCGCAAAATCGCGCTATGGCGCAGAGAACGACATTCGTTGCGAAATCGACCCCAAGACAGGCGAAACTCGACTGTCGCGGGTGCTGGCCGTGGTCGAGGACGTCGAGAACGAGTCGACGCAGATCCGACTTGCGGACGCGCAGCGGCGCAATCCGGAAGCCAAGCTCGGCGACCTCATCGCCGAATCCCTTCCGCCTCTCGAGTTCGGTCGCGTCGCGGCGCAGAACGCGAAACAGGTTATCGTGCAGCAGGTGCGCGAAGCAGAGCGCGACCGTCAATTTAGCGAATACAAGGATCGCATTGGCGAGATCGTCAACGGCGCCGTCAAGCGCGCCGAATACGGCAACGTGATCGTAGATCTAGGCCGCGCCGAGGGCATCATCCGACGCGACGAGATGATCCCGCGCGAGAACGTCAAGTACGGCGATCGCGTCCGCGCCTATATCTATGACGTGCGCCGTGAGCAGCGCGGCCCGCAGATCTTCCTGTCACGCGCGCGGCCCGAGTTCATGTCGAAGCTGTTCGCACAGGAAGTGCCCGAAATCTATGACGGCGTCGTCGAAATCAAATCGGTCGCCCGTGATCCCGGTTCGCGCGCCAAGATCGCTGTGATCTCGAAGGACTCCTCGATCGATCCCGTCGGCGCCTGCGTTGGCATGCGCGGCGCGCGCGTCCAGGCTGTCGTCAATGAGCTTCAGGGCGAAAAGGTTGACATCATTCAATGGAACCCTGACGCGGCGAGCTTCATTGTCAACGCATTGGCACCGGCGGAAGTATCGAAAGTTGTCCTCGATGAAGATAGCAACCGCATCGAGGTTGTGGTTCCCGAAAGCCAGCTGTCGCTCGCCATCGGCCGTCGCGGCCAGAACGTGCGGCTGGCGTCGCAGCTGACCGGTTGGGACATCGACATCCTGACCGAGCAGGAAGAAAGCGAGCGTCGTCAGAAGGAATTCGCGGAGCGGAGCCAGGTCTTCATGGATGCTCTCGACGTCGACGAGGTGATCGCGCAACTGCTGGTCACGGAAGGCTTCGCGACCGTGGAAGAAGTGGCCTATGTCGATTTGGCGGAAGTCGCGCACATTGAAGGCTTCGACGAGAATACAGCCAGCGAAATCCAGACGCGCGCCAGGGAATACCTGGAACGTCAGGAAAGCGAGCGCGACGCCAAGCGGCGGGAACTCGGCGTGTCCGACGAACTCAGCCGCGTCGAGGGTGTCACCATGGCGATGCTGGTCGCGTTCGGCGAAAATGGCATCAAGACGCTCGAGGATCTCGCCGACTGCGCCACCGACGACCTCATAGGCTGGACGGAGCGCAAGAAGGAAAAGGACGCCGAGCCCGTCCGCCACAAGGGCGTGCTCGACGGCTTCGAGATCGGTCGCAAGGAAGCCGAGGATATGATCATGTCGGCACGTGTGCTGGCCGGATGGATCAGCGAGGCGGATCTCGCCCCCGCCGAATCGGAAAACGAAGAGACCGCGTCCGAGGACGCGGGCGAACCCGGCCAGTCGGGCTAGGGGTCGTGACAAAGAGGATCACGAGGTTTGGACAGAGCGCGTCGAGGTTCGCATCGTGACGACGCCGAGAGGGCGCCTTGCGGCGTCCTGCGTCTGTGCGCGGCGACTCGCCGGGAGCACGATGCCGACGACCTGATCCGCTTCGTTGTCTCGCCAGAGGGCGCGATCGTCCCTGATATTGCACGGCGTCTTCCAGGGCGGGGCGTGTGGATATCGGCTGACAAGGAGACGGTCGCTGCGGCGGTGAAGTCGAAGGCCTTCGCCCGCAGCCTGAAGCGGCCCGTTACCGTGCGTGAGGATCTCGCCGATTGGGTCGACGTGCTGCTTGCCCGGCGGGCTCTGGAGGGCCTGTCTCTGACCAACAAGGCCGGCCTTGCGACGTTCGGCTTTGCCCAGATCGAAGCGATGGTCGAGAAGAACGATGTGGCGGTGCTGGTGCACGGGTCGGACGCGGCGGCGGGAGGGCAGGAAAAGCTCGACCGAAAGTTCCAGGCTATACGGCGTGAGGCGGGACGCGCGGCACGTATCGTAACTGCATTTTCCATCGAAGAAATCAGCTTGGCCATGGGCAGGGCAAATGTGGTACATGCTGCCCTCAAACACGGCGGAGCTGCGGAGAAGTTTCTGACGGAGACCGAGCGCCTTTTGCGCTACCGGTTTCGTGCAGCTTCATTGGGCAATGCTCAATTGCCAGTCAATTCAGAAGGTTGAACGGAAATCGCATGACGGAAACCAAGGATTCTGCAGGCAAGACAACAGCTCCCGGCGCATCGGCGCAGGGTGGGGCGGGCGTTCGCAAGCCCTTGTCTTTGCAGCGCACAGTCGAGTCCGGCCATGTGCGGCAGAATTTTAGCCACGGCAGGTCGAAGTCGGTAGTCGTCGAAAAGCGCAAGACTCGCAAACTGACCGGACCAGGCGGCACCGAGAGTGAAGCGCCCGCACCAGTCTCCGCCGCACAGGCAGCGCCGCGTGTCGAAACGCGCGCTCCCGCTCCGAAGGCACCGCCGCGTAGCGCGGATCAGGCGCGCACGGACATGCTGCGGCCCGAGGAACGCGACGCACGTTCGCGCGCCCTCGCGGAGGCGCGTAAGCAGGCGGTCGTCGAAGAAGCCCAACAGGTCGAGCAGGCGCGGATCGATACGGAAGCCGTCGCAGCGCGTGCGGTGGCCGAACCGGCTCCTTTGGCTGTAGTAGGGCAACCGCCCGCTCCCGCAGCAGCTGTTACTGCTCAACCCGCGACACCGCAGAAGACTGCGGCTGCGGCACCGGCTGCAACTCCAGCACCGACGGTGACGGCACGCGCACCCGCGGCGGAAGAGCGGCCGCGCACAGGACTCGGAGCAGGTCCCGCCCGCCTGAGACCGCAACAGAGCTTCAACACGGCCTACATGCCGCGCGAAGGCGGCCGACCGAAGCCGATCGATATTCCGGTCGCCCGTCCGGCGGCAGCCGTCGATCACGGCGCTCCCGCAATCGAGCCGCCTAGGGGCAAAGAGGTACGCGGCGAAGGACGCCCCCGTGCTCCCGTCACCGAGGTGGCGGAAGATGAAGAGACGCGCATTATCAAGCGCGGCGGCAAGATCGTACGCCAGCCCGTCAAGGCTCCGGTGGAACAGCAGCGCGAGCGCATCAAGCTCACCATCAATAACGCCTTCGATCAGCAGCAGCGGGAACGCTCGCTGGCCTCGCTCAAGCGCAAGCGCGAACGCGAGAAGCTCAAGGCCATGGGCATCCAGCAGCCGAGAGACAAGATCGTGCGTGAAGTCGTTATTCCGGAAGCCATCACGATCCAGGAACTCGCCAACCGCATGACCGAACGGGCTGTCGATGTCATCAAGTTCCTGATGAAGGAAGGCGAGATGCATAAGATCACAGATGTGATCGACGCCGATACCGCCGAACTCATCGTGCAGGACTTCGGCCATACGCCCAAGCGCGTGTCGGAAGCCGACGTCGAAATCGGATTCGTGGGCGACAAGGACGTCGACGACGTCCGCGAACCGCGTGCGCCGGTCGTCACCATCATGGGTCACGTCGACCATGGAAAGACGTCGCTGCTCGATGCAATCCGCCAGACCAACGTCGTCTCGGGCGAGGCCGGCGGCATCACCCAGCATATCGGCGCCTACCAGGTGACAACGCCTTTGGGCGACAAGGTGACGTTCATCGACACACCGGGCCACGCCGCGTTCACGGCCATGCGCGCCCGCGGTGCAAAGGTGACGGATATCGTGGTTTTGGTTGTTGCTGCCGACGACGGTGTCATGCCGCAGACGGTGGAGGCTATCAATCACGCTAAGGCCGCCGGCGTTCCAATCATCGTTGCCATCAATAAGATCGACAAGCCTGCCGCCGATCCCAGTCGGGTGAGGACCGATCTGCTGCAGCACGAAATCGTCGTCGAAAGCATGGGCGGCGATACGCTCGAAGTGCCGGTCTCGGCGCTGAAGCGGACGAACCTCGACAAGCTGCTAGAGGCAATCCACCTTCAGGCGGAAATCCTCGACCTGCGCGCCAACCCCAATCGCTCTGCTGAAGGCATCGTCATCGAGGCCAAGCTGGAGCGCGGACGCGGTCCCGTCGGCACAGTGCTCGTTCAGCGCGGCACGCTCCACGTCGGAGACATCGTTGTAGCCGGCACGGCCTGGGGGCGCGTGCGCGCCCTCATCGACGATCACGGGCATAACACTGCGACGGCTGGGCCGTCGGTGCCCGTTGAAGTTCTGGGCTTCGACAGCGCGCCAGAGGCCGGTGACCAGATCGCCGTCGTCGAAAACGAAGCGCGCGCCCGCGAATTGACCGACTACCGTATCCGCAAGCGCCGCGAGACGCTGGGTGCCGCGGGCTCCAAGAGCACGCTCGAGCAGATGATGCAACAGCTCAAGGAAGCCGGGAAGAAGGAGTTCAACCTTCTCATCAAAGGCGACGTGCAGGGTTCTGTTGAAGCCATCATGGGCGCCTTGAAGAAGCTTGCGACGGACGAAGTTGAAGCGCGCATCGTGCATTCAGCTGTCGGCGGTATCACCGAGTCCGACGTCGCACTCGCCTCGGCGTCGAAGGCTGTCATCGTCGGCTTCAACGTGCGCGCGAACGAGCAGGCGAAGCGGGCAGCCGACGCCCAGGGCATCGAGATCCGCTACTACAACATCATCTACGATCTGGTGGACGACGTGAAAGCGGCCATGTCCGGCCTGCTGGCGCCGACCATCCGCGAAATCTTCCTTGGCAACGCAGAGATCCTGCAAGTCTTCAACATCACGAAGGTCGGCAAGGTTGCCGGTTGCCGTGTCGTCGAAGGCAAGGTGCAGCGCGGCGGTAAGGTGCGGCTCATCCGGGACAACGTCGTGATTCACGAAGGCACGTTGTCGATCCTTAAGCGCTTCAAGGACGACGTAAAGGAAGTGCCAGCTGGCCAGGAGTGCGGCATGTCGTTCGCGAACTATCAGGACATTCGCGAGGGCGACGTGATCGAGTGCTTCACGGTCGAGACGGTGACGCGGACCCTTTGATGCCCTGACCGGCGGAATGTCCTTCTAGCCACATTGCGCCGGTTCCGCGCTCGCGGACCCGGCGCTTCACTCACAGTCATACGCATACAGGCCGCGCGGTCCGAGCCGCGAGTTGAGCAATGACCAGAAAAAAATCCTCCAGCAAGCCACCGTCGCAACGCATGCTGCGCGTGGCTGAATTGATCAGGCACCAGCTTGCCGAAATGCTGACGCGAGGCGAGATCCACGACGACGTCCTGGCATCCCATGTCGTCACGGTGCCGGAAGTCAGGCTCTCACCCGACTTGAAGCTCGCGACCGCCTATGTAATGCCGCTCGGCGGCAAGGATACGGAGGCCGTGATCGCGGCGCTCGAACGCAACAAGAAATACATACGCGCACAGGTGGCCCACGCCGTGAACCTCAAGTACGCGCCCGAGATCTGCTTCCGCCTCGACGACACGTTCGGCGAGGTAAACCGCATCGACGCGCTACTGCATAGCGACAAGGTCCGCCGCGACGTGGAAAAGAAATAGGCAACATGTCCCGCAAGAAAAAAGGCCAGGCCGTGCACGGCTGGGTCGTGCTCGACAAGGCCGTCGGGATAACCTCTACTCAGGCGCTTAGTGCCGTCAAACGCATCTACGATGCGCAGAAGGCGGGTCATGCTGGCACGTTAGACCCGCTCGCCACCGGCGTGTTGCCGCTTGCGTTCGGCGAGGCAACCAAGACGGTCCCCTTCGCATTCGACGGGCAGAAGGCCTATCGCTTCACGGTTCGCTGGGGTGCCGAAACCACAACCGATGACACCGCAGGCGAAGTCGTCAAGACGAGCGATCAAGCGCCTTCGGCGGCTGATATCCGCCAATTGCTGACTCGCTTCACAGGGGAAATTCAGCAAACCCCGCCGCAATACTCGGCCATCAAGGTCGATGGCCAACGGGCGTACGAACTTGCCCGCGACGGCGAGACCGTTGAACTCGAACCGCGCACCGTGGTCGTCGATCGTCTTGAACTCGTCGAGACGCCTGACCCGCGGACGGCGGTGTTCGAAGCCGAATGCGGCAAGGGAACCTACGTGCGCGCGCTGGCGCGGGACATGGGACGGACGCTGGGGTGTTTCGGCCATGTGGTTCAATTGCGGCGCACGCGCGTCGGCCCGTTCATGGAAGCCGACGCGGTAAGCCTTGATGAACTGCGCGAAGCGGCCGACCCCGCCAACGGACCGGACATCGGGCAATTCCTGCTGCCCGTCGAAGCTGCCCTCGATGCCGTGCCCGAACTCGTCGTATCGCAGACGGATGCCGCCAACCTGACGCTTGGCCGCTCCGTACTTATCCGCGGCCGTGACGCGCCGATCCTTTCCGGACCAATATATGCGACCTGCAAGGGACGCATCGTGGCGCTTGGCGAGGTCGAAAAAGGCGCGCTTCACCCGACCCGCGTCTTTAACTTGGGCTGAGCGCGGAGGATTTCCGAATGTATCTCGATCTGCGTTCGCTTGCCGAAACCGACAGGGCCGGGTGGCTCGATCTGTGGACCGGCTATCAGCGCTTCTACGGCGTTGCGCTCAGCCCCGTTGTGACCGAGGCAACATGGCGGCGCATCCACGATTCTGGCGAGCCGATTCACGGACTGGGTGCGTTTCGCGGTCAGCGAATTGTGGGGTTGACGCACTTCATCCTGCATCGCTCGACATGGCGCGTCGACGACACCTGCTATCTCCAGGATCTGTATGTCGATCCGGCGGAGCGGCGTTCGGGGGTCGCGCGCGGGCTTGTCGCGGCGGTCTATGCGGCGGCGGATGCCGCCGGCGCCGGCCAGGTCTATTGGCTGACGCACAAGACCAATGCCGCGGGCCGCGGGCTTTACGATCAGGTGGCGAAGAACACCGGGTTCATCGTCTATGAGCGCTTCGTGGACGGGCAGTAAAGGCACCCTTTCTCAAGGGTTAACTTGCCGCTTGATCGAGTTGCGCTATGTCAGCACGGCGTTCAAGAAAACCCTCGCCTTGCCGAAGGCTTAGTGTATAACCCGCCTTCCGATCGGATGGTCTCACATTTGGCGGTTTACTGCGACCCGGCTGGACGACATCCTGGCTGTGGCCGTTCCTGGGGCCCAAGGCCCTCAACTCCCTACTGAAAGGAGCACCCGATGTCGGAAGTTGCACCGCAACGCAAGGCGGCCAAGACGGCTGTTATCAAGGCCAGCGCCATCAAATTGAACGATACCGGCTCGCCAGAAGTCCAGATCGCGGTGTTGACGCACCGGATCAATGAATTGACCGACCACTTCAAGGTTCACAAGAAGGACAACCATTCGCGGCGCGGACTGCTCAAGATGGTGAGCCAGCGGCGTCAGCTCCTTGATTACGTCAAGCGCAAGGATGACAAGCGCTATCAGGGCATCATCGAGAAGCTTGGCATCCGCCGCTGATCGCCTCGCCCATGAGCTTGAGCCGCCGCCGGCAGCTGCCGCATGCCGGTCCGATCGCAGAGTGAACATCAAGGGGATCTGCTTCGCATGCAGTTGCGAGGCCGGTCCCCTTTTTCCCCTTGATCGTGCTACAGACCGTCTCGCAAAACATAGACAAAGATAGACCGAGAAAGAAAGACGATAGACATGTTCGATATTCATCGCGTGGAGATTGAGTGGGGCGGGCGCAAGCTCAAGCTCGAAGTCGGCCATATGGCCCGCCAAGCAGACGCCGCCGTCTATGCCGAGTACGGCGAGACCAGCGTGCTTGCGACCGTTGTGGGAGCCAAGAGTGTCAAGCCTGGCATCGACTTTTTCCCGCTGACAGTGAACTACCAGGAACGCACCTATGCGGCCGGTAAAATCCCCGGCGGCTACTTCAAGCGCGAGGGGCGTCCGACTGAGAAGGAAACGCTGACGTCACGGCTCATCGACCGTCCGATCCGTCCGCTGTTTGTCGAAGGTTTCAAGAATGAAGTGCAGGTTGTCGTGACCGTGCTGTCGCATGATCAGGAAAACGACCCCGATATTCTAGCAATGGTCGCGGCATCGGCTGCTCTCACGCTCTCGGGTCTGCCGTTCCTCGGCCCGATCGGTGCGGCGCGCGTTGGCGTGATTGGCGGCGAATTCGTGTTGAACCCGATGATCGACGAGATGAAGGACTCGAGCCTCGATCTCGTCGTCGCCGGCACGCATGACGCAGTGATGATGGTCGAGTCCGAAGCAAAGGAGCTTCCAGAGCAGCAGATGCTCGAAGCTGTCATGTTCGGGCACAAGCATTTCCAGCCGGTCATTCAGGCGATCGTCAAGCTCGCTGAAACCGCTGCCAAGGACGCGTGGGACGTCACGCTCCCCGATAAGGACAAGTACACGGCCGAGGTCAGGAAGATCGCGGAGGCGATTCTGAGGACGGCGTTCTCGACGCCCGAGAAGCACAAGCGCAACGACCTCGTCGCCGAGGCGAAGGCAGCCGTTATGGCTGCCGTCACGCTGCCGGAAAATGATCCAGGCGCCAAGGTTCTGCTTGGCGATGCCTTCAAGGCCGTCGAAATGGAAATCATGCGCGGTACGGTCGTGAAGACGAGACAGCGCATCGATGGTCGCGACCTGAAGACGGTGCGTCCGATACTGTCCGAAGTTCACGTCCTGCCGCGCACGCATGGCTCGGCGCTGTTTACTCGTGGCGAGACGCAGGCCCTTGTCGTCGCAACGCTGGGCACCGGCGAGGATGAGCAGTACGTCGACAGCCTGGAAGGCACAAAGAAAGAGCGCTTCCTTCTGCATTACAACTTCCCTCCCTATTCGGTCGGTGAGACCGGTCGCATGGGATCGCCCGGCCGTCGTGAGATCGGTCACGGCAAGCTGGCATGGCGCGCCGTGCGTCCGCTGCTGCCGTCGGCGGAAGAGTTCCCCTATACGCTGCGCGTGGTGTCGGAAATCACGGAAAGCAACGGCTCGTCATCGATGGCGACCGTGTGCGGCACTTCGCTGGCTCTGATGGACGCAGGCGTACCGTTGAAGAGCCCCGTGGCCGGGATTGCCATGGGTCTGATCAAGGAAGGCAACGACTTCGCCGTCCTGTCGGACATTCTCGGTGACGAGGACCACCTGGGTGACATGGACTTTAAGGTCGCTGGCACGACGAGGGGCGTCACTGCGCTCCAGATGGACATCAAGATCACCGGCATCACCGAGGAGATCATGCGTGTCGCGCTGGATCAGGCCAACAAAGGCCGCCTACATATTCTTAACGAGATGTCGAAGGCGCTCACCGGTGCGCGCATGGAACTCGGTGAGCATGCTCCGCGCATCGAAACCATCAAGATTCC
This sequence comes from uncultured Alphaproteobacteria bacterium, assembly GCA_963750715.1. GTDB lineage: Bacteria > Pseudomonadota > Alphaproteobacteria > Rhizobiales > Hyphomicrobiaceae > JAGVSR01. The sequence continues at coordinate 528,255 of CAVVRP010000008.1, forward strand.
CACCGACAAGATCCGTGAAGTGATCGGTTCGGGCGGCTCGGTCATCCGCGAGATCGTCGCGGAGAGCGGCGCCAAGATCGACATCGAGGACGACGGCACGATCAAGATCGCGTCGGCAAACCGCAAGTCGATCGAGAAGGCCCTTGCGCGAATTCGCGGCATCACGTCGGAGCCCGAGGTCGGTCAGGTCTACAAGGGTAAAGTCGTCAAGATCATGGACTTCGGCGCGTTCGTGAACTTCTTCGGTGCCAAGGATGGCCTCGTACACATCTCGCAGCTCACCAATGGTCGCCCTGAAACGGTCGGCGAGGTGGTGAAGGAAGGTCAGGAAGTCTACGTCAAGCTGCTTGGCTTCGATGATCGCGGGAAGGTGCGTCTGTCGATGAAGATCGTCGATCAGACGACCGGCCAGGAAATCCCGCGTGAGTCGGGCGAGCCCGAGGAGGTATTCAGCGCCGAGCGCCCGCCGCGCCGCGACCGTGAGGGCGGCCGCGGAGGCGAGCGCCGCGGACCGCGCCGCGGCTGAGACAGGCAGACATAAATCGTGAAAGGCGGCCCGGATCTCCGGGCCGTTTTTTTATATTGCGCCATCTGCACCGAGGGGGCCGATACCGGTAAATCGCCCCGACGTCTCTCCGCGCTCGGTTCGCCTTCGCTGGCTCCGGTGCCATGGAAGGATGCTGGCATTGGACGAAACACCGAATCTCCTGCTGCACTATATAAAAGCGAGCCGTTTGGAGGGCCGACGACAAACCTTCAAAAGTACCATAAACCCATGAAACTCTAGAGCGCATAATCCGTATCTGATAAAGATCGCATCCGAGGCGATTTATCCGAACTACGCTCAAGAGTGAAGGGACGGCCAGATGGATCACGACGTAGTCAAGGATTACTACGGCAAGACACTCAAGACCAATGCCGACCTCAAGACCAATGCCTGCTGCACCCCGGGCGCTCCTCCGCCTCACATCGCTCCTCTGCTGTCCAACGTCCATCCGGAGGTCAAGGCCAAGTATTACGGTTGTGGCGTGGTTGCGCCGCCGTCACTGAAAGGACGCCGTGTCATGGATCTCGGTTCGGGTTCCGGTCACGACGTCTACATTCTTGCGCAACTCGCCGGTCCATCGGGCGAGATAGTCGGAATCGACATGACCGACGAACAGCTCGCCACGGCGCGTTCTCTCATCGATTGGCATACGGAAAAATTCGGATATGGGAAGCCAAACGTTCGCTTCCTCGAAGGTTATATCGAGCGTCTCGGTGAAATCGGTCTGGAGCCATCGAGCTTCGACGTTATCGTCTCGAACTGCGTCGTAAATCTGGCTTTCGACAAGCCCGCAGTCTTGGGGGGCGTGCATGAGCTGCTGAAGCCGGGTGGCGAGTTCTACTTCTCAGATGTCTATTGCGACCGGCGCTTGCCGCAGTCTGTAACACACGATCCGGAGCTATACGGCGAGTGCCTCGGTGGCGCTCTCTACTGGAACGACTTCCTCGGTATCGCAAAAGGGGCGGGCTTCCTCGACCCGCAACTCGTCGCCAGCCGTCCCCTTGAGATCACCAGCGACACACTGAAAGCCAAGCTTGGAACGGCGCGTTTCTATTCGGCCACTTACCGCTTGTTTAAGCTCGATGGCCTCGAGTCAGCGTGCGAGGACTATGGCCAGGCGGTGATTTACAAAGGTGGGGTGCCAGGCCAGACGCATGCGTTCGAGCTCGACGATCATCACTATATCGAGCGCGGCAAGGTGTTCGGTGTGTGCGGCAATACCTGGCGCATGCTGGCCGAAACGCGCTTCAGCCCGTACTTCGAGTTCATCGGCGATTTCAAGACCCATTACGGCATCTATGCCGGTTGCGGAACGAACCAGCCGTTCGCAAGCGATACGGCGGCGGGCAGCGGCAGTTCCTGCTGCTAGGTCGACAGGGGATTCCACATGGCGATGACTACGGCGCGCCGCCTCATGTCCGAGGCGTTCGGAACCGGCCTGCTTGTTACGGCGGTGGTCGGCTCCGGCATCATGGCGGCGAAACTCGCCGGCGGAAACAATGCCGTGGCACTTCTCTGCAATACGATTCCGACTGGGGCGATCCTCTACGTACTCATCACAATACTGGGGCCGGTATCCGGCGCGCATTTCAATCCGGCAGTCACGTTGGTGGTGGCGCTTCGACGCGAACTTCCGGCTGCCCTGGCGGTTGGCTACGTCGCTGCGCAGATTTTTGGCGGATGTGTCGGAACACTGGTCGCGCATGGCATGTTCGACCTGCCCTTGTTGCAGATCTCCGGCACGACCCGAACCGGCGTCGCGCAATGGTTTGCGGAATTCGTGGCTGCGTTCGGCCTTCTGGTGACGATACTGGGAACCGTCCGGTTCAGCCCCGCGTCCGTACCCGTCGCCGTCGGCCTCTACATAACTTCGGCTTATTGGTTCACGGCTTCCACGTCGTTCGCCAATCCGGCGGTGACGATCGCGCGCAGTCTGTCGGATACGTTCGCGGGTATCGCGCCGGGAGACGTCGCTGCGTTCATCGTGTTCCAATGTGTGGGAGCACTTGCCGGTGCCGCGCTCTCGCGATGGCTGTTCGAGGACGGTGTGGAGAAGAGCCCGCTCAACCGGTCAGCGCATCGATGAATGCGATGTCCGCCGAAAGCGGGTTGTCGGCTGCGAACCCTGTCATCCAAATCACTCGCCGGATGGGCGCGAACGGCAGCATATCCGCCACCGCGACCTCGTTGCCGCGTTCCCGGAGCGGGTTGACGGTCGTCGTCGGGCGCCAGGACATGGATCTAGGCCATCAGCGCCATGTGTAGACGGCTTACCGGCTGAACGGCCATCCCAATGTTGAGCTGACGACAACACCAGCAGCGGATTTGCAGGACTTGAAAGCCGAGCCTGAGACTCAGAAGATTGGTATCGAGCCATTGTTGAAGTCCGGGCGGCAGGTTGCGAGATTTCACCAGCACAAATGACAACCGCTTGGCCATGCTGCTGCTCAGGTATCCCAACGAAACATATATTGTTCAAGGTCTGACGGGATATGACGTGCAGCGAACGCCGCGCGTGTAAGTGAATTTTTACGAGCTGCGTTGAGTGACAAGGGATCTCACTGCAGCGCCCACGCGCCGTATGAGCCATTGGTTGCTCCGGGGAGGGGAATCGGCGCAAACCTTCACTCTAGTCGTCAGGATGCTCCGTCTCATTCGGGACGAGACCGGTCAGTCGAACGAGCGTCTTGCGCACACCGATGTTGATCTGGCTTGCGTTCAGGAGTTGGTCCCTGTCGAGAACAGCGCGAACCGCTTCTGCAATAGGTTCTTGGCTATCAACTTCAGGCGGATCGACTTCGATGCCGTTGACGATAGCGCACCCCCGGGACCCACCAGGCAATGACGCCTGCGAGCCACTTTGACGTAAGACCCGGAACGCGCCCATTGAGGATCACAACTCCATCCCCCACCTCGATGTCGATGCACCCGAGCGGCTTATCGAGCGCACCGCGCATCAAGTGCCAACTGCCATTCTCCAGCTCACGTATGTCCAGGGCCCTGAAACTCGTCTCCCCGATCAGTCCGTTGCGCAGATGAACACGTATTTCCTTGTCGGTCATATAGACTTTGAAGTTTTGACGTGCAGTCGATCGAAGAGGCATGTGGCTGAAGGGGCCACAGCGGCAATGTGCTCGAGTGGGGCAAGTGTTCCGATTTGCCGAGGGACCGTTCGAGAGCTCGTGCCCGAGCGCGAGCACGGCTGCCCACGCGTAAATGTGCGGCGCAACTTTGGAAAGCACGATCGCGGGGACGATCTTGACATCGCAAATTTATATAGCTGTGTGCCGGCGCTTTCAGTAGTGCGTGCTCTCGATCGTGATCAAGAAGTGTCATTCGGAAGTACCGATGGTTGAGAGGGCAACACGAGGATCAATAGCGAGTTGGAGACGATGGCCCTTCTAGCTGTCATTTCGGACCTCGCACCGAAGCGAGATCCGGGCTCTGCTGGCTAGCTGCAGCAAATCGATCGCGCTGACCGAGCCGAACTCGTCAAACGCTGGAGATCCTAATGTAGGGCTCTGAGATCCAAATCCGGATCTCGGAGCCTTTACCTGTTCTTGAAAATTGAGCGTCGGATCCACCGAACTCCGGGTCTTGGCCGATTCGAATGCCGCGCTCGCGTCAGAGCACGCGGTTTACCTCGCCAACAAACCACTCCGCCCGATAAAGGAACGTTCTTTCACCAAGCGTAGAGCGATACGAGAAGGATAACGCCGAATGCGTCAGTCCAAAGATAGCGTAGGCCGTTCGGCCAGATGCGCCGTTCTCGCATCCAATTCATCTTGTCGAGGACGTAGTCTACGACGTTGCTTGGCGGCATATCGGCCTCGAAAAACCTCACGCGAACCCGTTGTCGCTGGCCAATTGAACGAGGTGTCGGGCCATCGATCAACTTTCGCGCGGTCCACTCATCTGGACCAGCGCGGCCTCTATGCGACGCCATGTCTTCGCCTGGTCCTTATCGCCCAATTCTTTAAACGACCGGGCCTTCTGAGCGGCTTCCGCAATCGCTTTGGCACCGCTCGTTTCCCAAAGTCGTCGAGCATGCTCTTCAATCTCGGTGGCCTTAATTGCCATCGCAGCTTTCTCCATCGTGTGTGCGTTTACAGTCGTTCCTGGTCGGAGGGGTAAGGAGTTGCGCCGACGAAAGAACCGATCAAAAATTACACATGTTCGGAGGATCAACTCTTGCGCTGCATCAAGGCACCCCTTGAGATAGGGGAGGTAATTACCTAACTTCGTATCCACGGACGGAGATCGAACCCGTCGATATATTCGATCACTGCTTGGCGCTCTCGGCAGCGTCCCGCAAATCGGATCATGCCGACGCCACGTCGCCGGGTCTAACGCTGAGCGATCCCGGCTCCGGACACCGGATCAAGTAAGGACAGAAAACTGCCGAGGAGAGGGAGGCGCCATGACCGATCGCAAGCTCGCTTTCATCGTCAAGGACCAGAAGCCGCTTGTGATGTCGAAAGGCGAGACGGTGCAGCGTGCCTGCAACTCGATGTGGGAGCAGCGAAAAGGTTCTGTTCTGGTGGTCGACGATCGTCAGCGGCTGACGGGCATCTTTACCGGACGCGATGCAGTCCGTATTCTCGCGCAAGGCAAGGATGCGTCTGAGACTACGCTTGACAAGGCAATGACCCCGAAACCCATGACTGTTACGCCCGATCATCGTTCCATCGATGCTTTGCGGATGATGAGCGATGGGGGCTTTCGTCATGTCCCAGTCGTCGAAGATGGCCGGATCTGGGGCGTCGTCTCTCGCGGCGATTTCAAGGGAATAGAAATCGATCGTCTGGACGAGGAGGAGCAACTGGCGGAATGCATTCGCTGATCCGCGGAGGCGATCGCGGCGAACTTTGACACCTATGCAGGGGACGAACTGAGCCTGCTCACGTTATCTAAACAAGGGCCGGGGTGTCGTCATGCTGAAGGAGATGTCTCTTTCCAAGGTTTACCAGGTTATCGAACCTGGGCCGGTGGTGTTGCTCGCCACCGCCCACAAGGGTCGGCACAACCTGATGACCATGTCTTGGCACATGATGGTCGAGTTCGAACCCCCCATGGTGGCTTGCGTCGTGAGCGCATCAAATCATAGCTTCGAAGCGCTGCGCGCAACAAAGAACTGCGTGATCGCCGTTCCAGCCCTCGAACTGGCACCGAAAGTCGTCGCTGTCGGCAATTGCTCCGGACGCGATGTCGATAAATTCAGCGCCATCGGGTTGACGCCAGTCCGGGCCGAGCGCGTCTCGCCACCCCTTGTGGCTGAGTGTTTTGCCAATCTGGAATGCAAGGTCATCGACACGCGGCTCGTAAACATGTTTAATCTTTTTGTCCTCGAGGTGCTGAAGGCATGGAGTGACCCTAAACAACGAAAGCCGAGGACGATCCATCATCACGGCTATGGCGCGTTTGCAGTAGACGGTGAAACCATCAAGCTGAAATCGAAAATGCGGTAGGGAATGCGTGGGCGACCGACCTCCCTGGGAAGAGCGTGCCCAGTATGCTTGACCAGACATGCGTCGGGGCTTGTTGGCGCAGAAAGCTATCGCAGACGGCACATAGAAGCCGCCAATCGTGAGCCGGTTGCAGTGAGGATTCGAGTCGATGCATGCGTGGACGGCAAAACACTGGATTGTCTCGGCGATCATCACCATCGTTGCGGTCGGATCATTCGTATTGATGTGGTCGTGAACCCGCAGGCACTGATTTCGTCTTCAAAGAGATGTTTCGCATTCAATCGTTTTATTCATGATTGCCGGGTTTGATCCACGCGAAAAAGCGATAACGCATGACCACCGGCGAGATTAACTTTCCAGCAGCCTGCTGCGGCTCGGTTATCTACAAGGTCGTTGTCGACGATGGGGTAATCAGGAATTACGGGTGCAATGATATTCCAGGCCAAGTTGTTATGCCCCGTGCCGATGCTCCATCGGCGGTTCGCAGTTTTCTAAGCAGATGGCGCACCCGACAGGATTCGAACCTGTGACCTTTGGATTCGGAATCCAACGCTCTATCCAGCTGAGCTACGGGTGCTGACCGAGATCGGCGCGAAACGTCCTGATACTCTATTCAGGCCGCCACCGCAAACCCTCGTAGGCGCGATCAGTTCGATAATCCGCTCCGCAACCCGGCCGACGCCCGCAGCGTCTGGCGGTGGGCCCGCGGCGGCTCCTGAAACCAGCGCTGGGCGGCGCGGGTGAAAGCCGACGGTTCGGAGAAACCCAGAAGGAAGGCGATGTCCGTGAGCGGCAGATCGCTGTCGCGGAGATAGGAAATGGCGAGCTCCTTGCGCGTCTCTTGAAGTAAGTGTTCGAACGTGGTGCCGTGATCCGCGAGTTGGGTTTGCAGGACGCGCGTCGATAGCCCGATATCCTCGGCGACATTCTCCAGGGTGGCCCTACCGTCGGAGAGTTTGCTTATGATGGCTTTGCGGGATATCGCAACGATGTCATCTATGTTCGGACGGTCGGCCAGCATCCGCTCACCAAGGTTCTTGATGAGGTCGAACAGGCGCGGATCCGAATTCTCTTGTCGACGATCGAGGCTGCCGCCGTCCACAATGATGGCGTAGCCAGGCTGGTTGAATTCAATATGGGGTCCCAGGACGCGGGCCATATCGGCCTTGCACGGCGGAGCGCGATGCGGGAACTCAATGAGGAGCGGGTTCCACTGGGGTCCTGCAATCGACCTCAATCGGAGCACCGTCACGGCAACCGAAAACAGCGAATAGTGAATTGATGGTCCGGATGATGGATCGGTCTGCGGAAGCCACCGCAGCGACGCCTGATCCTTGGTCTCCTGCAGCTCAACTTCAGCAGGATGGAGGAACAAGGACAGGTAGCGGGTGATGGACCGAAGCGCCTGACGAATGGATCCGGCGTGCATCAGCAGGTAGCCGAGAATGCCGCTGCTGCCGGCCGGATATTCTTCCGCCCAATGCAAGCCAAGGCACGGGTCGTTGGCTTCCTGTGCTGACATTTCCAGGACGCTGTTCACGGCGTCGAGCCGGACTTCGATATCAGGATCGGAGAAATCGATGCCATCGAGACCCGCAGACGTGATGATTGGACCAAGCGCAACGCCCCGGGCGTTGAGGAACCGCTCGAAACCTTCAAGAACTGAGGCTTTGACCAAGACCTCTTGCACGAAACTCTCCGCTATCACCCGCTTGGCTCTGTACGCATATGCAGCCTACTCAATAAAAAATGAGAATGGTGCACCATCGGTCAATTCTTCTACACCGTAGGTCAAGCGGAACTTCAGATCAGATATTATGTGTACGGTTCTAGACGCCGGCGCGGCTGTCATTCGTCCGCGGCCGAACATAACTCAAAAACAACCTGTCTGGGGATTCTGATCCATGAAGAAAGTTCGTTCGCATGGTGCTTCTGCGAGCATCATTCATCTGCTGCATCGCGCGGGGCAGCAAGCAGAAGAAATGTTTAGCAAGTCGCTCGGAAGCAGCGATATCACCGCGCGGCAGTACATCGTGCTGGCAATCGTAGCCGATAGCGATGAGCCAAGCCAGACGACGATTTGCGAGCAATCCGGCATCGATCGCTCGACACTCGCCGACATCGTCCGGCGTCTGGTGTCGCGCGGCTTGTTGAGCCGCCGCCGCACCCGCCAGGATGCGCGCATGTATGCCGTTCGTCTCACCGAACAGGGCCGCCAGGCGCTGGAGAAGGCCGCCCGAGCGGCTCGTGAAGCCGATGTCGCATTGGTGAAACCGCTGACGGCCTCACAGCGGCAGGAGTTCGAGGCCGGTCTTCACCGGATCATCGGCACGGGCCACATGACGAAAGCGGCTGCCTGACAGCGCTGAAGGATCGCGCTGACGGGCTGTTCGCAACCGGCTGACCAGCCGCGCGATACCGCCTATAGTCCGGCGCTATGACAAAAGCTGCTTCTACAAACACGTCGCCCCGCGGGTACACTGTGCCCGCGGGCGATGCCACGCCGATCGTCAAGGGTAGCCATGTCTACCTTATCGACGGATCGGGTTATATCTTCCGCGCCTTCCATGCCTTACCGCCTTTGACGCGGCCGTCCGATGGACTGCCCGTGGGCGCCGTCCACGGCTTCTGCGCCATGTTGTGGAAGTTGATGGCCGAGTCCAAGCTTTCGGAAGCGCCGACGCACATTGCCATCATTTTCGACGCCGGCCGCGAAACATTCCGAAATCAGATCTACGACAAGTACAAGGCGAACAGGCCGCCGCCGCCTGAGGAACTGGTGCCGCAGTTCCCGCTCATCCGCGAAGCCGTGAAGGCGTTCAATGTTGCCTGTATCGAGCAGGACGGTTATGAGGCCGACGATCTCATCGCCTCCTACGCCAAGGACGTCGTTGCGCGTGGCGGCGACGTAACCATCGTCTCTTCCGACAAGGACCTGATGCAGCTCGTGCGTCCCGGCGTTATCATGCTGGACGGCATGAAGAACAAGAAGATCGGCCGCGAGGAAGTGATCGAGAAGTTCGGGGTGCCGCCCGAAAAGGTGATTGACGTGCAGTCCCTGGCCGGAGACTCAGTCGACAACATCCCCGGCGTACCGGGCATTGGCATTAAGACCGCTGCGGAACTCATTGCTGAATACGGCGATCTCGACACGCTGCTTTTCCGCGCTAGCGACATCAAGCAGCCCAAGCGTCGCGAAAAGCTCATCGAGTTCGCCGATCAGGCCCGGATTTCCCGCGAGCTCGTGCGCCTTAAGGACGACGTTCCCGAATCCGTCTCCATCGACGCTTGCGGTGTACGCGACCCCGATCCGCAAGCGCTGCTCGGGTTTCTGCGGGAGATGGAATTCAATACCCTCACCCGGCGCATCGCCGAAAGGCTTGGCGTGGATGCGCCGGCGCCGCTGGAGAAATCCGTTGGCGCTTCCCTGCGCGCTCCCGCTGTGGAGCCGAAACAGTCGGCCGATGCCCATACTCGGGCCGGCGCCGGGACGGCCGCTGCCGGCGCTGCGATCATCTCGCATAAAATCGTCGCGCTGCCGTTCGACCGGTCCAAGTACGAGACTATCCGAACCATCGAGAAGTTGCAGTCGTGGATCACGGCGTGCCGGGAGGCCGGTCGCTTCGCTTTCGATACGGAGACAACGGGGCTCGACGCCATGCAGGCCGATCTCGTCGGGTTTTCAATGGCCATCGCGCCGGGAACGGCGTGCTACGTGCCGCTCGCGCATACTGGCGGAAGAGGCGATCTGTTCGGAGGAGGTGGCCTGATTTCAGGCCAGATGGACAGCCGCGTCGCCATCGGCGTCCTGAAGCCGTTGCTCGAGGACAGAGCCGTTCTGAAGATCGGACAAAACATCAAGTACGATACCCTTGTCCTTGCGCGGTATGGCATTGCCATCAATGCCGTGGACGATACCATGCTGATTTCCTATGCGCTCGATGCGGGTCGAGGCGGACACGGGATGGACGATCTCGCCGAACGCCATCTCAACCACACATGCATATCCTTCGATCATGTCATCGAGCATGCGACGGGCACTAAAAAGGCGGACAAGACATTCGCAGGTGTGCCGATCGACAAGGCGACCGAGTATGCCGCGGAGGACGCGGACGTGACGCTGCGGCTGTGGCTCAAGCTGAAGCCGCGTCTGGTGTCGGAGCGCATGACGACGGTTTACGAGACGCTGGAGCGGCCGCTGCTGCCTGTAATCGTCGAAATGGAGCAGGCCGGTATCGTCGTCGATCGCGACATTCTTCATCGCCTGTCATCGAAGTTCGCTCAGGGGATTGCGCGGCTCGAAGAGCAGGTCTTCGAGCTTGTCGGCCACAAGTTCAACCTCGGCAGTCCCAAGCAGCTTGGGGAAATCCTGTTCGACCGCCTGAAGCTGCCCGGCGGCAAGAAGACCAAGACCGGCCAATGGGAAACCCGCGCCGGGTTGCTCGACGATCTCGCCGCCAATGAGGAGTTGCCCGACGATGCTCGTCGTCTGATCAACACGATGCTCGAATGGCGGCAGCTGACGAAGCTCAGATCCACCTATACGGATGCGCTGCCAGGCTACATCGACGCGTCGACGGGGCGAATTCATACCAGCTACGCTCTGGCTGCCACGACAACCGGGCGGCTCGCCTCATCCGACCCCAATCTGCAGAATATTCCAATTCGAACCAAGGAAGGCCGCGAGATCCGAACGGCATTCATCGCTGACCACGGCATGAAGCTCGTCTCCGCGGACTACAGCCAGATCGAGTTGCGCGTACTCGCCCACATCGCGGACATTCCGCAGTTGAAGAAGGCGTTCGCGCAGGGACTGGACATTCACGCGATGACGGCGTCGGAGATGTTCAGCGTGCCGCTGACGGATATGACGAGTGAGGTCCGCCGTCGCGCCAAGGCGATCAACTTCGGCATCATCTACGGCATCTCGGCCTTTGGCTTGGCCAACCAGCTTGGCATCAGCCGCGAAGAAGCCGGCGCGTATATCAAGACCTACTTCGAGCGTTTCCCGGGCATCAGGGACTACATGGAAGTAACGAAAAAGACCGCGCACGAGAACGGATATGTCGAGACGATCTTCGGGCGGCGCATCCACTATCCTGAGATCAACACCAAGAATCCGTCGATGCGCGGCTTTCTGGAGCGCGCAGCCATCAACGCGCCGATCCAGGGATCGGCTGCCGACATCATCCGGAGGGCCATGATCCGGATGCCGGCCGCGCTCGCCAGCGTGAATCTGCCGTCTGCCCGCATGCTGCTGCAGGTTCACGACGAACTCATCTTTGAAGTCGCAGCAGCGGATGCCGACGCAACCATCGCGACCGTAAGAACCGTCATGGAAGGCGCTGCCGAACCCGCAGTCAAGTTGTCCGTTCCGATCCACGTCGATGCAAAGGCAGCCGACAACTGGGAGGCTGCGCACTGACGCGGGCTGCGGCTGGGCCAGCGAATTTTATTCCATCGACACAGCAGTTTTTTTGATTTTCCGATTGCCAATTGCGACCGCATTTCAGGCGCGAAACATCGCAATTCTTTTCGGCAGTGATTCGTTTGCGCGACCGAGGGGAGCCACCATGTCTAAACTGCATCTTCAAATCGAAGAAATGCGCATCCGTCTGACGGAGAATGCCCACAACGAGCAGGCCTTGTTGAAGGCGCTCGGAGAGGCGCTGGTCCACGTTGATCAGAAGCTGCTGTCGGAAGTTCGAAGTCTTACAGCCGAGCACGAGGCGCGCCGCGGCGCAATCCTGGGTGAGCTGCAGATGCTGGCGTCCCGGCTGTGTGCGTTTCCGTTACCGCGCGAGCCGCACCCTCCGGCCATAGATAACGCCCTGCCGGAAAGCCCGACCGCCGTCGGCGCCAACGGCTATCCGCACGCTCCGGGAGATTGGCGCATGGCCGCCGGCAACATCGAAGACGACCTGGACATCTATTGGCGCAGCCGCGATCCCAGGCACTGACCGGGGAGTGGTTTTGTGCCGTTAGCCGGTAAGCTGAAACATTTTTTCAGCGAGCCGGGCATTTTGCCGATCATGTGCCATGCGAGTCACGGTATGATTCGATATGTGCTTTGCGTCGCATCCAGCAATGCGGACGGCCATCGTGCGCGACTGGCGTCCCGCCCTCACTTCCCCAATTTGGAGACTGACGGCATGCCGAAGATCGAGTTGACGGATATTGACATCGAAACGCTGATCTACGCGCTTGGCGTGGCTACCGCTGACCTGAAGGAATCCATCGCTGACGCCGCGCAGAGCGCGGAAGACAAGCAGGAATGGACCGACTATCTCGCCGAGATCGAGGAAGTCAGCTTAAAGCTCACCAGCGGCAGCGCCTTGGCGGCCTGACGGTTACCGGCCAAGCCGACGACATGGAAATGGCGCTACCACGGGCCGCGGGGCGCCATTTTTCTTGCGACTGGCCGATGCGCGAGAAGGTCAACTGGCCGGACCGATCGCGAAGCTCCGCGTCCAGCTGGCGCCGCTCGTGTCGCTGGCCGTCACGGACATTTCAGTGGCGCCGTTGGTGACGTAGTCGAACTCGATCTTCGGGTTCTGGGCCAATGTGATCGAGCCGGTCAGTTCGAAGATCGTCTCGTCCCCCTGCCGGGCGACGACGCGGTCCACCATGAGCAGCGGCACATAAAGCAGCGTGGTCGGGTCCAGCACCATGCCGGTGTGATTGGGGTGGTTCAGCTCGAACCTCGCCATCTGGTCGGCATGCGATGCGACGGCTATTTGGCCCGTCAGCGCGAACGTCATCCGGCCCATGTTGGCTGCGATCTCGGCGGGATCGCCCATCGGCGGGGCCGAGCACGAGGCTTGACCGCCCGCAAACTTCACCAGCCGTTCAGCGGCGTAAAGTTCGCCGTCGGCGCTTTCCACCACGACATGAACATCGGACTGCTGGTTGAGGCGGATGTAGGTCGTAATAGCGGCATGATTGCGCTCCCCGCCGAGCTTGAAAACGGCAGCGATAGGAGACGGGTTCTCATCGACGATGAAGCTGATCGAGCGAATGGCACTGCCGACCGGCAACTTCACCTCAGCCTTGAGCGGTGCGGAACGAACGTTGTCGGGACGGTAAGGGGCATAGAGTGCGATCACCCCGTCGCCGCTCAGGATGGCGCGCGTGCCATAGACTTCGGAACGGATGCCGTCCCACGTTGAGCCGGCCAACGTGGGGCTGGCGGATGCTGCGAGCAGGACAACCGTCGCGAGGCCTGTGAAGCTGCGTGGGCGCACGTATTGATCTCCGTGGGCAACCAACCGGCTCAGCCGGTAACGATTGACCAGAGTCTTTGTAATCGAGCCTCATGTCAATGAAGAGCGCGGGTCTGGGTTCACGTCATGAGTCAACTTATCGCGACGCCACCGGCTCTTTAGCGTACCATGATAGAATTCGCCGTTGTTGCCCTTGATGGCACAGCCGGCAGGCTTGGCTATTTCAGCCGTCTGCCGGCGCTTCTCGCGAAATACCCATGCGGGTTCGGCCTCGCCCTGCCAGTTGCCCGCGCCAGCGTTGGGCGCCTGAGCCTCGACCTGCACGTAACTGTTTGAGTACTTTACGAAAGTCCAGGCGAAGCCGGTGCGGAACATGGCCTCGTTGATATCCGGGCCAACGACGCTGCACACCCCGAGAGCGCGGTCGCACTGGTCCCGGCCCATGGACTTCACAGGCGACGCGGCGGCCTTCGAGATCCGGCCAAGCGCCGGCCGCAGGTTTGCGACACCTCGGGGGAGTCGATTCCAAACGGATTCGATGACCGCCAATTTCCAGAGTGTCACCCGGCGCAACCACTGGGATCGCGAGGGCCTGGGTTCGGCGGATCGGCAACCGCTCAGACGGAAAAAACGATCAGTATACGGATTAGCTGTCACCGAGCGGTGGTTTCGCTAGGCTAATTCATCTATAGGTTGAACATGAGACTCGAATGGCGCGCTCTTGACGCAATTATCTCGGTGTCTTGTAAGGAATTTTCTAGATAATTATATGTTATAGCTAGCAAAAATACTAAATAAACCGTGCGATTCATGTTTCGTCTATTGGTTGCAGTCAAGATCTTCCGGCTGCCCCAGCAGCACCCCAAAAACCTAATGCGGCGGCGGCAAGAAATTGAGTGAAAGCCAGCCGCGGTGATGCGCTGGCGTTAAGCGCGCCAGGCACAGTTCGATCGATTTCTGTCTGTCATAACTCCTCCGGCTTCCGTCTTTAGAGCCATGGCGGAAGCCAGCCGCTCGATCTCGAAGTTTCGCCGCGCTATCGGCCAGCTGACGGCCGTCTCCGGCTCAAGTTCGGCGCAAAGCGTCCTGACGAACTACTTCTCCTGAAAAGAACTGCTTCACTCGGCGTACTTCGATGTGCCGGCCTTCCGTAAGTTGGCCGCCCGCGCGGTCGCGACCGCTGAAGGCTTTGCGCGGAGCGCCCGGTTCATCGCGGATCCTGACTTCGGCCGAACGGGACAATGGCTGGCCGAAATCGACGGCGCGCAGCCGACACAACAGCCGGGAACGATACCGTCGGATGCTGATGACGCCGCGGCTGTGCGGCGGTCGTCGCGTCGACAATCAAGGCCAAACCGCAGACAACGAATCGCGATGCGCTATTTCTGCGATGCCGACCGTAGCGTCACCACTGCCGAAGCGAAATTCGAACCCCGCTGAGTCGCGTTAAAGCCTTATGAAGTGTTGTGAAAAAAATCTTGGCATAGGGGGCAAATTGTTCTTGCGTAGGGGGGCCGTTGGTCTCATATGCACGCTTCTCCGTTCGTCCACCTGCCCCTAAGGTCAAGGACTTGATCCCCACACCCCGAAGGTAAGGAGCGGATGGGTTGAATCTATCTGCTGGTTGGGGAGGGTCATATGGCCTTTAATGACACCCTCTTCCAATTGGGGATGGACTTAACTCGTTCAAGCCCCGCCCAAGAGGAAGACACTGCGCGTGAATTGCGCTCTGCGCATGAGGATCACGACAACGGCGCTTTTCGCGATTCGTTCGTCCGGACGACCGGTCAGCACCTCGTCATCGACCTTGTCGGTGCCAAACAGCTTCTTTCGGTCAAGTCGGTCGAGCGCGCGCTGAAGGCCGCACTGGACTTTGCTCGCAGCGACGTCATCCAGATAGATGTCCGCCGCGCTCAGCCCAACGGCTGCGTGAAGGGCATCGCTACGCTCGTCAACGGTCAGGCCGTGATCGAGGCGTGGCTCGAGACCGGTTATGCGGCGGTGGACTTCACCGGCTGTGGCATCCGTCCCGAAATCGCCATGACAGCGCTTGTCGATGCGTTCGGCGCTCGCGAAGTCATCATCAGGCGTCGCCGCGATGGCAATGACGGGGCGCGCTTCAAGAAGGCGTCGCCGGTTCCAGTCGCCAAGTTCCAGCGGGCCGTTCGGCCGGTTACGAAGACGGCGAAGGCTCGCGCAGCCTGAGTCCAATCGCCCCCGATCGAAGGTACAATAACATATCAGAATGGGCTGTATCCTCGGGATGCGGCCCGTTTTTTTCGCCGTCATCCGCGGTCCAATCCTTTGGCTTCCAGTTCCGCCAGATATTCCTTCCATTTCTTGTCTTTCTGCATGCCGAGCATGTGCAGGTAGGTCCAGTTGAAGAGTCCGGTATCGTGGCCATCGTCGAAAACGATGCGAACGGCATAATTGCCGACGGGACGCAGCTCCTTGATCTTCACGCTGCGCTTGTTTGGCACCGTCACACGCTGCTCCTTGGAATGTCCCTGCACTTCGGCTGATGAACTCATCACGCGCAGGAACTCCGCCGACAGCTCATAAACGTCGCGGGTGGCGAACACGACGCCCAGGCTGTCACGTTCCGGACTGACTTCCAGCTCGGGCGGCTTGATACCCATGCCGAGCACGTTCTGCAGTTCGGCCCAGGCTCCGGTCGCGATCTCCTTGAAGATCGTTGCGTAGATGCTGACGGGGTCGCTAGCTGTGATCGGGCGGCCCTCGTCGGACGTCGTGCGGATGTCCATGTGCAGGGGCACCTCGCCGAGGAACGGAACCTTCAGCTTGTTGGCTTCTGCCTTGGCGCCGCCGTGGCCGAAAATGTCCGAGCGCTCGCCGCACTTAGGGCACAGGAAGTAGCTCATGTTCTCGACAATGCCGAGGATCGGGATGTTGACCCGCTTGAACATGCCGATGCCCTTGCGGGCGTCGATCAGCGCGAGGTCTTGCGGCGTCGACACGATCACGGCGCCGGACAGCGGCACTTGCTGGGCCATGGTCAGCTGCACGTCGCCGGTACCGGGAGGCATGTCGATGACAAGAACGTCGAGGTCGCCCCACAGCACCTCCCGCATCATCTGATTGAGTGCCTGCACGACCATCGGGCCGCGCCAGACGATGGGCGTGCCTTCGTCGACCATGAAACCCATGGACATGGCCTTGATGCCATGCGCCTCCATCGCGACGATCTTATTGCCAGTACCCGTGCTGGGCCGGCCCGACAGGCCCAGCAGCCTCGGCTGCGATGGACCGTAGATATCGGCGTCGAGGACGCCGGCCTTCAACCCGATCGCCTGGAAGGCCAGTGCGAGATTAACCGCCACTGTCGACTTGCCGACGCCGCCTTTGCCGGACGCCACCGCAATCAGATGCTTGATGCCGGGAATACCCTGGGCTGGACGCATGCCGGATGCCTGCGGCCCGCGGGGAGGCGCGCTGCGACCCACGGCGCCGACACCGGCTCCGCCGTTGGCGCGCGCCGCCGTGACCCGCGGGTGCTCGACGACGTTGCCGCCGGGAGGCGGCTTGGCTGCGCGCTGCGCGCCGGACACGTCGGCGGTCAATACGACGGTCGCGCCTGCGACGCCGGGTAACGCGGAGACGACCTTTTGAGCCGCCTGCCGCAGCGGCTCGAGTTCCGCGGCACGATCCGGCGGGACCGTGATTGAGAAGTAAACTATATCGTCCTTGATCAGGATCTCCGATACGAGCCTCAAGGCGACGATGTTCCCGTCGAGATTCGGACCCTTGATCCGGCTCAACGCATCGAGAACCGTCTTCTTGTCTACCGCCATCCCGCTTGCCTCCTGACTGAGCCCGGCTCACCGGGCTGGTCGCTTACATCATATATGGAGTCTGTCCAGGCGCCGCCCTAGGGGTCCTGGGGGTGCGCCGTGCGAGAACCAGCCCTGTCGATAGCGGCGAGAGGCTGGAAGTCGCATAGGCGGACCGCTACAAGGAACCTGCTTCGCCGGATACGGTAAGGGGCGGGGGGGTGCAATGAAATCTTTGCTTGACCTTTCGCGTGCGATCGATCGCTTCAACGGATGGATCGGGCGATCCGTTTCGTGGCTGGTCGTGGCCGTCGTCGTAGTCAGTTCCGGCAATGCCATAGTACGCAAGCTTTTCGACGTCAGTTCGAACGCCTGGCTGGAAATCCAGTGGTGGATATTCGCACTGGTGTTCCTGCTCGCCGCGCCCTGGACGCTTCGCGACAACGGGCACGTGCGCGTGGATGTGCTCAATCATACCTTCTCAAAAAGAACACGCGACATCCTCGAAGTCGTCGGACACGTGTTTTTTCTGGTGCCCATGGTGCTGATGATCATCTGGACATCGTCGCATTACGCGACCGTCTCGTTTTTCCAGAATGAGCAATCCAAGGACGCCGGCGGGTTGCCGCAGTGGCCGATCAAGATGCTGATCCCGATCGCGTTCTCGCTTCTGCTGGTGCAGGGGGTCTCCGAGCTGATCAAGCGGGTGGCCATCATGCGCGGCGATCTTTCCGAGAGCGGCGCAGGGCACGGATACCGCCAGACGGTCATGGATTCCGCTCAGGAGCGCGGCGGCCAATCATCTTCATCGTCATCGTCGTGAGCTTGCTGCTTTCCATTCCATAAACGGCACGGCCGCAACAGGGCTATTGTGACTATGGTCGCTTTCATCGCACAGAACCTTGCGCCGATGATGTTTGCCGCGCTGGTCGCGTTCCTGCTTGTCGGCTATCCCGTCGCCTTTTCGCTCGGCGCGGTCGGGCTCGTCTTCTTCGTCATCGGCGTGGAACTCGCGCCCTACTCCGACGGTATGATCAATCTGTCGTGGCCGCTGCTGAACTCGATGCCGGGCCGGATCTATGAGGTGATGCGGAACGACACGCTGCTGGCGATCCCATTCTTCACTCTCATGGGGCTTATCCTCGAGCGTTCCAGCATGGCCGAGGATCTACTCGAAACCATCGGGCAGCTATTCGGCAAATTCCGCGGCGGCCTCGCCTATGCGGTGATCTTCGTGGGAGCGCTCCTGGCGGCCACGACCGGCGTTGTCGCGGCGTCTGTCATCTCGATGGGTCTCATCTCGCTGCCCATCATGATGCGCTACGGCTATGACAGGCGGCTGGCATCGGGCACCATCGCGGCATCGGGCACACTGGCGCAGATCATTCCCCCGTCCCTGGTGCTGATCGTCCTGGCCGATCAGCTCGGCAAGTCGGTCGACGACATGTACAAGGGCGCTCTCATGCCGGGCCTTCTGCTCGCCGCGTCCTATGCGTTTTACGTATTCATCGTGACCATTATCAAACCGGATGCCGCGCCGGGACTGCCTGACCATGAAATCGGCCACCGCAAGCTCGACGGTTCGCGCGGATTGCCCTCGCTATGGGTGCTGACGGCCGCCGCCGCAACGTTCGGCTGGTGGGCCATGAAGGGATCGCACTACACTGACACCAGCCTGTTCATTCTCCAATCCGCGTTCGCGATCTCGTTCGCTCTCGCGATTGCGCTCGTCGACCGGCTGTTCAAATGGATTACGGGGCGTAGTGCGTTGTCGCCGTTGGCTGAGCGCGTCACGTTCGTCATGGTTCCGCCGCTACTGCTGATTTTCCTCGTGCTTGGCACGATCCTGATCGGCATTGCAACGCCGACGGAAGGCGGAGCCATGGGTGCGGTCGGCGCGATGCTTCTGGCAGCCGCCAAGCGTTACTCAGACAACAATCCGGCGCGCTTCAGCATTGCCATCGTCCGCTCGGCCGCCGAGGCGACGGCGAAGTTGTCCGCATTTGTCATGTTCATCCTGATCGGGGCGCGCATCTTCTCGCTGACATTCTACGGCGTGAACGGGCACATTTGGGTCGAGCACCTGCTGACGGCGCTGCCTGGCGGCATGTACGGCTTTATTGTCGCCGTCATGGCGCTCGTATTCATGCTCGCCTTCTTTCTCGACTTCTTCGAGCTCGCCTTCATCATCGTGCCGCTGCTGAAGCCGGCCGCCGAGGCGATCTTCCGCGTCGCGCCTGAAGCCATCGAGATGGCGAAGGCGCTCGGTTACACGGTCATCATGGCCAAGGATCAAAGCGGCGTCATGCGCGAGATGGTCGCCGACGTGTCGCCCTTCATCATCTGGTTCGGCGTTCTGCTTGCCGTCAACATGCAGACAAGCTTCATGCATCCCCCGTTCGGGTTCGCGCTGTTCTATCTGCGATCGGTAGCGCCAAAGGAACCTTATGCCGACAAGGTGACGGGCCGCATGGCCGATCCCGTGACGACCTCCCAGATCTACTGGGGCGCGGTGCCCTATGTCGGCATCCAGCTGGCGATGGTGGCAATGGTACTGTTGGTGCCGTCGCTAGTCATGAAACACAAACCGAAGCCACAGTCTTCCACGCAGCCGGGCATAGAGCAACGGGCCCCTGTTTCGCCAAGTGTCACGCTCTCGAGCGATGGGCAGTTCAGTCTGCCGCCCGTGCCGCCGACTTTCGACGGCGTTAGTGCCCCGCCGTACGAAGGTCCGCGCGCGCCGACGCTGGACATGCGTGAATTGCCGAATTTTAACACGAAAGAGCGCGCACTACCGGGTCACGGCAACTGATAACGGCAACGGCGAACTCGCGGCACGGAGCGGCCCCCCGCACACGTCGCAAGTAGCCCATCAAAACTGGGATTCGATCAATGCGGCGGTAAGACGACGCCGACCGCAAAACAGATCACTCGATATGAAAAATATGGAATGAAACAGCGCGGAACTCCTCAATAGCGTTGGCGTAACTCCGACATCGCGGGACATCGCGACGGCGTGGCCTCATGCGATGCCGAGCTTGACCGCGATGATGAACGGACCCATCAACATCGTCATCAAGGATGACAAGGGCGGCATCGCCAACATCACTATCTACAACGTGATGCAGTCGAACGGCGTCATTCATCACCGGCGCATCGTGTGTGATGTGGGGTTACGGAGTGCAATCGTGGCCGGCGTCAAGAGCGATCGGAACTCGTACGGCGCGTCGCCCTCCGGACGATGGTGGGTGTTTCACCGTAGACTGTTCAAGAAGACGTTAGCTGTTTCACGTGAATAAGGGCGTATGAAGCGGGGGCCGATCAGGCGGCTTCCCCCTCCAACGACAGTGGCGCGGTCACAGCGGTCTGGTTTTCGAAGCCTTGCGCAACCAGACGCCCTAAGGCGGCATCCGACACCATGGCGATTTCTGGTGTTGGGGTTCAGGATCGGGGACTTGAGCCAGGAAAACGAGGCATCGAACTCCGGCGCCACGGCTCGCATTTGCCTTGCGCGCCCCGCGCTATCGAAGCCGCGCGCATGGCCGGTCCAGCCGGCCGCGTTCCAGTGGTTGGCGGCCACGCCATCGCCGTCGTGGACACGCGCCTCCGTTTCGCTTCGCTCGATCACGGTAAGTTCGTCGGGGCGCAGTCCCGCCAGCGAATAAATGCCAGGCGTTGAAATCGGCCGTTCGATCAGCATGGCGCGGGCGTCCGCGAAACTGCATGCCGCATCAAATACTCTGCGCAGCAAATGTGCCGGCGTCGGGTGCGGCATGGTCCAGACACGGCGGCGGTTGGCCGCCCAGTCGACATAAAAGAAGCCGGAAGCTTTGCGCATCGGTGCCTGATTAAGTGCGCCGCTGAAGCGCCCGGGGGCTACCGCAGTCAGAACGCCAGTATAGCCGGGCCAAGTCAGCGCGACGTAGCGGCCGGCGGGAGCGGCGACGCGCGCGGCGACGATGTGGCGTCCCAGGCCCGGCGTCTTCCAGTCGAGCACTCGGACGAGGCGGGCGCTCTTTCGGTCGGGCGACGGCGCAACGCGGCACGTGCATCCCCATTCGTAATTGACGGAGAAAAAGTATGCGCCCGGCCGCTTCAGCCTGACGGCAATAGCCTCGATCTCAGGCAGGTGGGCGTTCTGCCACTTGAGCAGCCATCGAAGGGAAACACTGTCGAGCTGCCGCAGGGCTACCGCCGGTATGCGATCGGTTGCAAGGTCGAGCAACGCGTGCGCACGGTCCTCGAAAGCGAGCAGCGTTGCCATCGGGAAGTCCGTGCCGCAGTCCAGCACTGGTATGTCGTCCCGAACGGGGAGTGACGCCGTCTGCGGCATGCCTGATCGCTCTCGCTTTGGACGGAAGCCGGGTCGCACCCGCAACTGGCTTAGCCGTACGTATGAAGAGATGAAGTGATATAGGGATTGCCGCGGGCCGGACAGAGGTCGAATTTCGCCCGTCCCCGTTGACTTTGCCCGCCGTTGCCCTGATAAACCGCCTCATCGCGGACCGCTTTTTTGAAGTGACCGCGGCAACAGCGCTGCCCGAGGCTCTGGCTGGCTTACGCCAACCCATTGAAAGTCCGCGTTAATTCGTGGCGCCACAGGGCGCGATCGAGACCCAAACCGCGCCACAGATGCGCGAGAAAAAGAGGCAATCATGTACGCTGTCATCAAGACAGGCGGCAAGCAGTACCGCGTTTCCAAGGACGACGTCGTCACCATCGAGAAGCTGGAAGGCGACGCCGGCAAGACCATCGAATTCACAGAAGTGCTGATGGTCGGCGAAGGCGCCAACGTCAAGGTCGGCAAGCCCGTCGTCTCCGGCGCCAAGGTCACGGCTGAACTCGTAGAGCAGACGCGCGGTCCCAAGCTCATCGCTTTCAAGAAGCGTCGCCGTAAGAACTCGCGCCGCAAGAAGGGCCACCGTCAGGATCTGACGACCGTGCGCATCACCGGCATCACAGGCTGAATTCATGCGGCGCCTGAAGGCAGCCGCCCCGCAACGAGGACACCCACGATGGCACAAAAGAAAGCAGGCGGCTCGACGCGTAACGGCCGCGATTCCGAGAGCAAGCGCCTTGGCATCAAGAAGTACGGCGGCGAGCACGTCATCCCCGGGAACATCCTGTGCCGCCAGCGCGGTACGAAATGGCACCCCGGCGCCAATGTCGGCATGGGCACCGATCACACGATCTTCGCCGTGACCGAGGGCACCGTCGACTTCAAGACGAAGCGCAACGGCCGCGTCTACATTTCCGTGCTGCCGGCCAAGGCCGGGGCTGCCGAGTAAACGCACGCCCGGTCGGCATCAGAATCCCGCATTTTGGTCAGGGGAGATGGGTCGCCATCTCCCCTTTGTCTTTCGCGGTCGATACAAGCTAACATCAATCCGGCATCGGCTTCGTGAGGTTTCATGCGTACCAAACGGCTGCATTTGCGCCCACTCGTCGATATCGACGCCCAGCGCATCGCCGTACTGGCCGGCGACTGGGACATTGCGCGCATGACGGCGCGCATTCCCTATCCCTACACCGAGGCGATGGCGCATCAATGGGTCAGCGGCCTCGAACCGGACGAGGTGGTGCGCGGCATCGACTACCGCGGCGAGTTGATTGGCCTCGTCGGCTACACGCCCCATGACAAAGGCACCGCTGAGATCGGATACTGGATCGGCAAGCCGTGGTGGGGCCAAGGCTTCGCCACCGAGGCTGCGCAAGGCATCGTGCGGTATTGCTTCACCAGTGGGCGGCTGGTGCGGCTGTCATGCTGCCATCTGGTCGACAATCCTGGTTCGAAGAGGGTCATCGAAAAGCTCGGCTTCCGACTCATCGGGCCGGCCCGCGCCTATTGTGAGGCGCGCGGCTGCGAAGTGGACACGCTGCGCTATGAAATGAAGCGCCCGGTATCCGCGATATTCTGGAGACGGGCCGCATGAAGTTTCTCGACCTTGCGAAGATCTACGTGAAGGCCGGTGATGGCGGCGATGGATGCATCGGTTTCAGGCGCGAAAAGTTTATCGAGTTCGGCGGGCCCGACGGGGGTGACGGCGGCCGCGGCGGCGATGTGTTGATCGAATGCTCGCCCAATCTCAACACGCTCATCGACTATCGCTACCAGCAGCACTTCAAGGCTGAACGCGGCGCCAATGGCATGGGGCAGAACCGTGCCGGCGCCAATGGCCATGACATGATCATCAGGGTTCCGCCTGGGACCGAAGTGCTGACCGAGGACGAGGAAACGGTGCTTGCCGATCTGACCAAGGTTGGCGATCGCGTTCGTATCGCCAAAGGCGGAAATGGCGGCTTCGGCAATGCGCACTTCAAGAGCGCGACCAATCAGGCCCCGCGCCACGCAAATCCCGGACTTCCCGGTGAGGAGCTGACCATATGGCTGCGCCTGAAGCTTATCGCCGACGCAGGACTGGTGGGGTTGCCTAACGCTGGCAAGTCGACCTTTCTGGCGGCGGTTTCCGCGGCGAAGCCGAAGATTGCCGACTATCCTTTCACCACGCTGCATCCCAATTTGGGCGTTGTGCGTGCCGGTTCGGTCGATTTCGTGCTCGCGGACATCCCCGGACTCATCGAAGGTGCGCACGAAGGTGCGGGTCTTGGAGATCGTTTCCTTGGTCATGTAGAGCGTTGCCGCGTTCTGCTTCATCTCGTCGATGCGACGCAGGACGACGTGGCTGGCGCCTACCAGACGGTGCGTGGCGAGCTCAATGCCTACAGCCCCGAGCTGGCGAAGAAAGAGGAGATCGTCGCACTGTCGAAGTGCGATGCGCTGACCGACGACATCCTTGCGGAAAAGTCGGAAGCTCTTAAAAAGGCCGCGAAGAAGAAGCCGATTGTCATTTCCGCCGTATCTGGCCTCGGCATGAAGGAGGCTCTGTTCGGGTTGACCAAGGAGATCGGCAAGGCGGATGCGCGCGACGAAGCCGAAAACCCGGAACCTAGAGAGGCGTGGCGGCCATGATTTTCAATTAGGACTTCGATTGCGCGGGGGATTCTTTATGGCTTGTGTCAATGCGATAACCGCCGCCATGGCGCGGGCGTTGATTGCGTTCCTAGCTCTGTTCGCCGCGTCGGGATTTCAACCGGTTGTCGCCGAAAACCAGACTGTAACCGCCGAGCTTCGGGCGCGCCTGACAGCGCTCGCCGATCCTAAATCCAGAGTCATCGGCGGCAAAAAAATCGCCGCGCCGGAGTTTTTGCCGAAGCTCTACGCGGCGCTCGGCTACAAACTCGCGTGGTCCGATTCCGCGATGGTCGCCGTACTGTCGGAGGCTGTGGCGCGCAGCTGGGAAGACGGGCTGGTGCCCTCTGACTTCCACGCCGATTACGTAAAGGCGCAGGCAGCTCCAGGCACGCCTGCGGCCAACCCGGTCGATCGCGACCTGCTCCTGAGCGATGCTCTGACACGGCTGCTGTACCAGCTCTACTTCGGCAAGGTGAAACCCAACGGCGTCGATCCGAACTGGAACTATGCGCGTCCGATGCTTGCCGAGGATCCGGCGAACGTGATCGCCGCAGCACTCCAGGCCAAAGACGTGAACGCTCTCATCGAGAAAGCGCGTCTGCAGCACCCGCTCTACACCGAGCTGAAGGCGCTTATGCAGCAGTACACGCAATACCAGCTGTCAGGTGGCTGGCCGCAGATCGCCGCCGGTCCTACTTTGAAGCCTGGGCAGACGGATGCCCGGGTGGCGACCGTGCGTGCGCGTCTGCTCGTCACGGGAGAATACGAGACCGTTGCTGATGAGAAGGCCGATGTCTTCGATGAAGCCCTGAGCGCCGGGGTGAAGCGTTTTCAGATGTCTCATGGCATCGAGGCGGATGGCATTCTGGGACCAGGCACGGTTGCCGCACTCAACGTGACGGCTGCGGAAAGGACGGATCAGATCCGAGTCAATCTCGAGCGCGCGCGTTGGCTGCTTCGTACGACGCAGCCCGACATGGTGGTCGTGAATGTCGCCGGCTACTACCTTCACCTCTTCCTCAAAGGTGAGAAGGTCTGGTCGACCCGCGTCATTGTCGGGCAGTCCTACAACAAGACGCCTATTTTCACGGAGGCGATGAAGACCGTCGTGTTCAATCCGGACTGGACCGTGCCGCGCAGCATCGTGCGCAACGAAATTTTTAACAAGGCATCGGTCAATCCCGGCTATCTCGCAGCCAACAACTATTACCTGACGGACGGCTCAGGCCGGCCAGTCGGGGATGTCGATTTCAACCAGTACACGAAGGAAACATTTCCCTACGGCGTTGTGCAGCGACCCGGAATGCGTAATGCGCTGGGCCTTGTAAAGTTCCTGTTTCCCAACAAGCACTCTGTCTACCTGCACGACACGCCGGGACGGCAATTGTTCGACAAAGCGGATCGCACCTTCAGCCACGGCTGCATCCGGGTCGAAGATCCGCTGAAGCTCGCAGAGTTGATTCTAGGCGACAGGCTCAGCTGGGACCGGAAGAAAATCGATGCCACGGTCGCGACCGGCAAGCTTCAGGGCATTGCGCTGCACGTACCGCTTCCCGTGCTGCTGTTGTACTGGACGGTCGATCCGTCGCCCGTCGGCGGAACCTACTTTTACCGCGACGTCTACGGACGCGATGCCCGCCTGCTTAAGGCGCTCGACGCCGAGTTCCAGCCGTAAGTGGACCGGACGCAGATCGATTTTCTCCGACCACTCCCTTCAACGGGAGACGGTTTAGTACGACATACCGGCTGCAGGATATGAAAGGTCGACCGATGCCCCGAACGATTAGACTCGGATTCTGGAGCTATACGTTGCCCGAGTGGGCGCCGGCGCGCATTCTCATTGGCGTGCTCCTCATCATGTTTGGATTTCTCGGGTTCCTTCCGGTGCTGGGATTCTGGATGGTTCCACTCGGCATCATGGTCCTGTCATACGACGTTCCGCGTGTGCGCTTGCTCAGGCAGCGGATCACCGCGTGGTGGAGATCGCGTCGCAACCAGAACTCCTGACCGAAGCGCCGACGTGTCAGGTGCGTGATGGCCCGCGCTTGCGCAGCACGATGTACATAAGGCCGAGCAGCCCGGTGATCCAGACGGTGGCCAGGAAGCCATAGACCGGGAATTGGGTCATCGCCGCGCCACCGATCAACGGCCCCAAGATTTCCGCCGATCGTGTACATCATGATGAATGCCGCGTTGCCGGGCGCAAGATCGCGCGGTGGCAATTCTTCACCGATTATGGCGAGCGCGAGTGTGTAAAACCCCATGACGGACCCGCCTATCAGGAACACGACGACCGGCCCCCACCACGGTATCGAAATGTAGAGCGGCAGGAGCACCGACGCGATCAGGAAGACAATGCCGATGCCGATGATCACGGTGCGCCGGGGCACGACGTCCCCCACCATGCCGAGGATCAATTGCGGGGCGAGGCCGCCGACGAGAAGAATCGTCAGCAGACGAAGGGCGGTTTCTTCGCCAACTCCAGACTCGAGCGCGACGTTGGCGAGAAGGGCGAAGTGGGCGGTCTCCAGAAATCCGCCGAGGAATCCGCCCGCCATGCCGACGGGTGAAAGCTTCATGGCCGCGAACACGCCGGAGGTCGATTCCGAGGAGAAGTCCGGGGCACGGCTTCTGGCAAGCCAGACCGGAATGATCGTGAGAACCGACCCCAGAACGCCGACCACGAATGGAGAAGGACCGGCTGTCCCGACTGCATCGAGCAGAGATGGTCCGACCGCGAAGCCGGAGAAGTAGGCGATGATGTAGAATGAAATAATACGCGTTCGGTTGCGATCTTCGGCAACCATGTTGATCCATGTCTCGCTGATGAGCCAGGGGAGCGCGAGGCCGATGCCCATCAGGAAGCGAAGGAAGATCCACGTCCAGGCGTCCTGTACGAAGTACAGTCCCGCGTAGCCGAATGCCGACATCAGGCAGCCGATAATCATCGCGTTGATCGGGCGGACTTTGGCGATGAGGTACGGCAGCAGCGGAAACAGCACGAGGATGGCGACCGAAGGCGCCGCGCCGACTAGGCCGATCAGCCATTTTGGCTCGCCCCACGCCTCGAACGTAAGGGCGGCCAGCGGATAGCCCATACCGAACGAAATGCCGACCCCGAACGAAGCGATGATGACGGCGGCGAGACTGCGGTAACGCTCAGCCGGCGTCATCACGATTTCTGTGCTTGCGGTCATCGCCTATCGCCTGTATTCAACATTGTTGAAATGACGTAGCCCGGAACCTCGATGCAGGCAAGTTCCAAAACCAGGGCGCCGCTGAAAAAACATCCCCGCGGAAAACGCGGCCTGGAGCGGGACGAGCTTGTCGAGGCCTCACTCGGCGAAATAGAGCGCGCCGGGCTTGATGGGTTCACCGTGAGGTGCGCTGCCCGCGCCATCGGTTGCGATCCCTCGGCACTCATCTATCACTTCAAGTCCAAAGAAGGGCTGGAGCGCGCGGTCGCGGACCGTCTGCATAGCGACATCGTGCGGCCCGATGCCAAATTGTCATGGGATCAGCGGTTGGTCGGTGTTGCGCGTCAATACCGCGGCCTGGCGCGTCGCTACCCGAATGGCTTTCCGCTGCTCCTGCGTTACTGGACCGCGGGGCCGAAGGATCTCGCGGTCGCCCAGGATTGCTACCGCGCCTTCGCCGATGCGGGTCTGGCGGACACGCAGATCCCCATCGCGGAATGCGGGTTTTATGCAGCCATACTAGGCTTGTGCGCGGGCGAGATCGGCGGTGTCGTCGGCCGTCCCGACAGACAGACGCTGGAGCACATCAGGAAATCACCGGAGCTGTCCGAGTTGCGCCGCCTATTACCCGTCATAACGTCGATCGATTCCAAGGATGTCTTCGAAGCCGCGCTTGCCGCATTGATAGCGGGCTATCGCCCATCTGCCCAGAAGCCGTCCAAGACATCCGGGAAAGGCGCCAAGCCATGAAGTCGTTCGCGATTTACGCTGCTGCTGCATTGGCCGAGATCGGCGGATGTTTCTCGTTCTGGGCTTGGCTGCGGCTCGGAAAGAGCGCCTGGCTCGTCGTCCCCGGCATGGCCTCACTCGCCGCGTTCGCCTATCTCCTGACCCTCATCGACAGCGAGGCGGCTGGCCGGGCTTATGCAGCCTACGGCGGTGTCTACATCGCAGCTTCACTGGTCTGGCTGTGGCAGGTGGAGGGCCTGCGGCCGGACCGTTATGATCTCACCGGCGCCGCCATCTGTCTTGCGGGCGCCGCCATAATCCTGCTTGCGCCGCGCACGGGTTGAGGCGTATTGCCTGCGTCCGATCTGCTCTATTCCGGCCCTTCCAATGACACCCGCGAAACAGAAATCGTCACCAGAAAACGCCGTGCGTCCGGAGTGGACGAAGGCGCGTCGGGTCGTGGTCAAGATCGGGTCGGCGCTGCTTGCCGATCGCACCACGGGTCTGTTGAAGGCCGATTGGCTCGCCTCCCTGATGGACGACGTCGCCGCGCTCGCAAAGGCCGGCAAGGATTTGGTGCTCGTGTCGTCGGGCTCGATCGCTTTAGGGCGGCACAAGCTCGGTCTGCCGAAGGGCGCGCTCGAGCTCGAGCAGAGCCAGGCGGCGGCAGCAGTCGGGCAAATCGGACTGGCGCACGCCTACCAGGAGCTTGCTGCAAGCCACGGGCTGACGGCCGCGCAAATCCTTCTGACGCTTGGCGATACGGAAGAGCGCCGCCGGTATCTCAACGCCCGGCACACCATCGAGACCCTTCTCGAGCTGAAGGCTATTCCCGTCGTCAATGAGAACGACACCGTCGCCACCGCCGAGATCAAGTATGGCGACAACGACCGACTCAGCGCGCGTGTCGCCTCGATGGTGTCGGCCGATTGTCTCGTGCTGTTGTCCGATATCGATGGTCTCTATACCGCCCCGCCGGGTAGCAGTGCGAATGCGAAGCACATTCCGCTCGTAACTGACATCACCGCCGAGATCGAAGCCATGGCCGGCGACGCGGGCACCGAATTGTCCAAAGGCGGCATGAAAACCAAGATCGAAGCAGGCAAGATCGCGCTCGCCGCCGGAATCAACATGGTGATCACCACCGGCAAGGTGATGCATCCGCTGCGAGCCATCAGCGACGGCTCGAAGGTGACGTGGTTCTTGGCGAACTCCGATCCCGTTACGGCAAAGAAGCGCTGGATCGCAGGGCAGCTCGAGCCGCGCGGAACCGTCCATATCGATGCCGGCGCCGAGAAAGCGCTGATCTCGGGCAAAAGTCTATTGCCGGCCGGTGTGCGCCGTGTCGAAGGCACTTTTGATCGGGGCGATGCCGTCATCATCCGCGCCGCCGACGGACGCGAACTCGGTCGCGGACTGTCAGCGTATACCCGTCCCGAAGCCGAGCTTATCATCGGGCACAAGTCCGGCGATATTGCCCGACTCCTTGGCTATGAAGGTACGCCCGAACTGGTCCATCGCGACGACATGGCCCTTAGCAGGAAGTGATGCCGTGACCCGGTTGGATAAGATCGACGCAGAAACGGTTGCGCTGATGCAGGGCCTCGGTGAGGCCGCACGCGCCGCGTCGCGCGTACTGGCTTTGGCGCCAGCCGATCAGAAAGATACCGCGCTGCTGGCTTCGGCAAGGCATCTGCGGTCAGCGCAAACTTGCATCATCGCCGCCAATGCGAAGGATCTCGCCTCCGCGCGCGAAGCCGGACGGCCGACGGCTTTCATCGATCGGCTGATGCTCGATGCCAAGCGGGTCGAGGCAATCGCCAAAGGGCTCGAGGATGTCGCGGCGCTGCCTGATCCGGTCGGTACCGTGCTCGCCGAATGGCGCCGCCCGAACGGTTTGCATTTCGAGCGCGTGCGCGTGCCCATCGGCGTCATCGGCATCATTTATGAAAGCCGCCCGAACGTAACGGCGGACGCGGGCGCATTGAGCCTCAAGGCTGGCAACGCGTCGATTCTGCGGGGAGGTTCGGAAAGCCACCACTCCTCTCTCGCCATTCATGCCTGTCTCGAGAAGGGCCTTGCCCAGGCGGACCTGCCTCAAGCCGTAATACAGTACGTCACGACGACGAACCGCGATGCGGTCGGAGAAATGCTGCGCGGACTGGACGGCAACGTCGACGTGCTTGTGCCGCGCGGCGGCAGAAGTCTCGTCGAGCGCGTGCAGAATGAGGCGCGCGTTCCGGTGTTCGCGCATCTGGAAGGCATCTGCCATACCTATGTCGATCGCGCCGCTGACCTCAACATGGCGCGCCGCATCGTTCTCAACGCCAAGCTGCGGCGCACAGGTGTGTGCGGCGCAACGGAATGCATGCTGGTCGATAAGGCAGCCGGCACGGATATGTTGAAAGCGCTTGTCGTAGCCCTGATCGATGCCGGTTGCGAGGTGCGCGGCGACGCGGCCACGCAGAAAGCCGATCCCCGGGTGAAGGCCGCCGATGTGGACGATTACGGATACGAGTTCCTCGATGCGATCATCGCGGTGAAAGTTGTCGACGGTGTCGGCGAAGCGATCGCGCATATCGCGCGGTTTGGCTCCCAGCACACCGACGCCATCGTCACAGCCGATGAGGCAACGGCGGCGCGATTCCTGCGCGAGGTCGATTCCGCCATCGTGCTCCACAACGCATCGACGCAGTTCGCCGATGGCGGGGAATTTGGCTTCGGCTCGGAAATCGGTATTGCAACTGGAAAGCTCCATGCGCGCGGGCCGGTCGGGGTGGAGCAGCTGACGAGCTTCAAGTACGTCGTGCGCGGTGACGGCCAGATTCGATCGCTATAGCTCCGGGCCTGCTTCTGACTTGATTTTGCCGGTGCACCTTGTACCAAGCGGTCCGTGCACAACGGTCATATGAGCGCGGAGACAATAACAATGAAACTCGTTCGATTTGGCGCTTTGGCTTCCGAGAAGCCCGGGCTCGTCGATCCTGCTGGGCAGATCCGAGATCTGTCGGCGCATGTACCAGACATCAACGGCGCCGCGCTGGCTCCCGAAAGCCTCGCCCGGCTGCGCGCCATCGACCCCGCGAGCCTGCCTCTTGCCCCGGCTGGCGCGCGGATCGGCGCTCCGGTGTCGCGGCCGTGGAGCTTTATCGCCGTCGGGCTCAACTATGCCGACCATGCCAAGGAAACCGGACAGGAAATCCCCACCGAACCGATCCTGTTCAATAAGCTCGGCAATACCGTTTCCGGCCCCTTCGACGACGTCATCTATCCCAAGGGTGCCGATCGTATGGACTGGGAGCTGGAGATCGCCTTCGTCATCGGCAAGCGTGCACGCTATGTCGAGGAGAAAGATGCGATGGACTACGTGGCCGGCTACTGCATCTGCAATGACGTGTCCGAGCGCCGCTTCCAGATGAAGCGCAACGGCCAATGGGTGAAGGGCAAGGCGTGCGAGACGTTCGGGCCGCTTGGACCCTGGCTCGTCACCACGGACGAGATCAAGAATCCCCACCATCTGTCCATGGAGCTTAAGGTCAACGGCGAGACGCGCCAGAAGGGCTCGACTTCGACCATGATCTTCTCGGTGCCCTACCTCGTAGCCTATATCACGCAGTTCTGCGTGCTGGAGCCGGGCGACGTGGTGACGACGGGAACACCGCCCGGCGTAGGTTCTGGCATGAAGCCGCCGCAGTACCTGAAGGCCGGCGACGTTATGGAGCTGACCATCGAAGGCCTTGGCCTGCAGCGTCAGACCGTGGTGTCATTCACGGGCTGATAGCCAGCCGCCGCAAACTCTCGCTTTACGCGGAGTTAGGCCCTCGGCGCGTGCCGCGCATCATCTGCGGCATGTCGGTAGAGGCCAGAAGCGCATCCTCGATACGGCGCCATGAGCTTGGGTCATTGAAGTTCAGACGGCGCATGTCGCTCTGAATATCGCGCAGGCGATTCAGCAGATCCTGCTCACTCCAGTCGCGGTCCTCGTCCGGGCCCGCCGCATACTCGAGTTGGGCAATCAGGTCGTTGATGAGACCGACATCGGGATGCAACATCAGCATCGGCTGAGCCTCATTGATGCGCGCACGCTCCCGGTCGAGAACCTGCAGCTTGCGAGGATCGTCTGCCGCTCCGGGCCTCAGGCTCCGGTAGGCCTGATCAATGCGTGCCTCGTGCTTGCGCTGCTCGTTCCGCAGGAATTCGCCTAGTCGCGGATTCTTGTAGCCGTTCTGGTAAAGCGTGTTCCAGGAATCCTCGGCCGCCGAGCGGATGTCGTCGTTCTGCAACGGCTCAAGCAAGGCATTGCCCGTCAAGCCGATCGGGGCAAGCAGTTCGTCGAGGTAGTGGACAGCCAAACGATCGGCATCGATGGGCGTGAGCGCCCGGGGCTCATCCGGCATAGAAGGCGGTGCTTCAGCATGCCGCGTGATCTGGCGCGGAGCAGGCTCCTGTTCGACCTGAGTCATGGGCGTCAGGTTGATCGGCTGAATGTTCTGCTGCTGCATAACCGTCCGCTGGCCATACTGGCTGCGCGCGTTGATTGATGCCAGCGCACGTACCACGTCGGCATGGATCAGGTAATGCCGCTTGTCGCGCGTGTCTGTGGTGATCATGCCGAGCGCCGCGCCGGCGTTCAGCACCCTGCGGACTATGGGAAGACGTTGCGGACGATCCTTCTCGATCTCGCTGATCAGAACCTCGGCCGTGTAGCCGCCCTCGACCTTCGGGATGGGGTGCATCACGTCTAGCGCGATCGCGGAGCTTCGATAGGGATCGGGCACGAGTGCCTCGGCGATGGCCGCTTCCAGGCGCGCCAGATGCTTCTTGTCCTTGTCTTCGTCGAAGGCTTTCTTCGATACGGTCGACAGGAACTCGAATAGTTCCGCGCGCACGAGGTAGCGGTTGCTGGTCTCGTCATATTCGACGGCGTGGATGGTGGAGCCCGCATTCAACACGCGCATGACCCGATCGGCGGTGTGCGCATCGAGCCTTTCGGGTCTGACTTCCGACGTAAATCCTGAGACGTTCGTGATCGGTCGCAACGCGTTGAGAACGAGGCCTGCGTTCTCGAACTTGTCGGGCAGCAGCGAGTTTTCGATGATAGCTTCTAGCTGCTGAGCCGAGCGGGCCTTCATCGTCGGCACATCGGACAGCGGCGAGCGCACGGCATTGGCCGCGAACAGACCTGACATGAAGATCAGACTGTCGATGGCCACCGCGATGGCGAGTGCTAGATAAGCCAGCCGGTTGCCGTCGTTGAAGGCGTTCCATGTGACGACGAAGCGGTGGGCTTTGTCATCGCGATTGAGTTCGACGAAGTTGATCTTTGTGCGCAGCTCATCGGTGTCCTTCGAGGCAAGGCCTGAGTCACCGAGGCACTTGTGCGCAAATCCGAACAGGTCGTCGGCCGATTTGTACTGGCCGATCTTGTCGCCTCCTGCGCAGTTCGTGGCGAACGCCTTCGATCCGGCATTGAGGGCGAACAACGCGCCCGCGGCATCGGCTGCCTGCTTGGGCTCGCAGCCTATGCCCGACACACGTTCCTTCGTCGTCGGCGTGGACGTCATGGCATTCAGCAACTGCGTGCACTGCTGCTGCACGGCACTCAACCGCTCCACCGTCGGCTGCTCGCGGAATTCCGCGCGCGCCGTTTCGAACGCGGGCAGCACGCGGGAAGGATCTATCTTCATTCCCGAGTTTTCCAGGGACCCCGTCGACGCCGCAGCGATGCGCTGCTGAGCGGTGTCGGCTTCGCCTTGCAGTTTGGCGAGGCTGCCATCGATCTCGGCAAGTTCACGTTTGATCTGGTCGATCGTCGTGTTGACGTCGTCGAGTTGCTTCTGCGCGTCCTTCACGCGCGTCTCGCCAATCTTGTAATAGTCCTGCAGCTTGCCAAGTTCGCCCATGCGCTGGCGATAGATCGGGCCGCGGCCTTCCTTCAGAGTGCCTTCGACACCTTTCTGTTCGGCCATGGCTTCGACGCGCTTGGAGTTCGACTTCGCGGGCACGCTGGTCGAGGTCGCTTTTCTTTTGCGCGAGATCCGCCGCCAGACCGGGACGCTCGGCCTCGATGCGCGATAGCTCGTCCGTCAGAGTGACTTTCCGGCTCGAAAGACCCGCCTGACCGCCCTGGGCGGATGCCGCACGCTCCTGCTGCTCGGCGATGGCCTGGCGGCGCTGTTCCATTTGCTGCACGTAGTAGCGCTCGATCTCACCTTCCGCGCCGCGCGAGGCCGTGGCGAGCTTCTCGAGGTCGGCGTCGTACCTTGCCCAGCCGTCGCTTCGGAACAGGTCTTCGACAGCTGCGAGCCGCCGCTTCTCGATGGTCGAGCCGATGTCGGCAACCATGCCGGCGACCTGGTTTTGAGCTCGCAACTCCGAGGCGCGCACGCGTTCGCTCTGCGGAAAGATCGCGGAGAACAAGCTGTCGAAGGAAAAGAACACTGACGTCGCCATGCACGCGAGAAACATGACCCACAGCACGGCGTTCTTAATGATGACGCGGGAGGATTGCAGATACGGCCGGATCAGGTCGCTGGCGGAATAGAGCGCCACGAGCAAGCCGAGTAGGAGTTCCACGACGACGATCAGGATCTTGTCGCTGAAAAGCTGCCAATCGAATGTTTCGGACGATGCCGACCGCACGTCGATCTCCCCCGTCGACTGCATGAACAAGACGGCAAGCGCTATGAACAGGGGAATACCGATGATCGGGCCCGCAATCGCCGTGAAGCCCTTGTTGAGCGCGCTGCGCGGCGCGCCGGCAGGCTGTTGGCTCATGCCGGTCGCGAAACTTTCGCCGATCAGCCAGGCAATAATGAGCATAATGCCCTGGATTCCGAACGTGATCATGCCCGACAGCAGCGGCTCGTTCGTGAAATTGCGCATGCCGTCCCAGGTGGTCCAGCCTGAGGCGAGGGACAAAACGACCCCGGTCGCGCCGAGAAGGGCCAGGCGCCAGTTGGAGAACAACACCTCCTCCAGCCCTTTCCACAGGCGAGGGGCGAGCCTGTAGAGGCCTCCGAGTGCGAGCAGAATGGCGACGCCGATGAAGATCGTGCTGGCCCAAGCCTGAACCGATGCGGCATCCGTCGGCAATTGCGCGCCACTCGCCAGCGCCGCAATAGCTGAATCTGCAGTCGCTTTGAGATCCCAGCCCATCCTTTGAGCCCTCCTTCGGCATGCGCGTCTTGCGTTCACAACTCGACTATATTGAAGCGCGGACAGCCGCCGCCATTCAATCAAAACCTCTAAACCTGATTGACGTTAAGGGCCTGCTTTTTTCGGGGCCGAATTGCGGCAGCGCTCCGCCTTGCGGAATTAAAACTTCTTCACCCGTCATCTCAGCGCTTTAGAGCGCTACCCTAGCCAGCAGCGCGTCCACTTTGGCACATCGCTCGTGATTTTGGAATCACGTTTTGTTCTCATTGCCAAACCCGCAGCCTCGGCTAACTGTGATATCGTAACGTAGCAGCTGAGGGACTTTCCCACGGCTGCCAAGGTGGGAATGTCAGTCCCTGTTCGTGCCTCTCTTGTTTCGCAAAGCAGGTCCGCATGGCCCATCAAACCCCTGATATGCCCGAGGTCTTCGCCAGAACGCCGTTCCCGGCCCCCGATCAGCAGACGGCCAAGCGGCTGGCGCAGACCGTGGAGCGCGCCGCGAAGATTTTCGCGGAGAAGAACATCCGCTTCACCAAGCTCCGCCAGATGGTGTTCGAAGAGATTGCCGCGACTTACGCCTCGATCGGCGCCTATGAGATCCTATCAAGGCTCGCCGAGAAGGGCACCCGCGTGGCTCCAATTTCCATTTACCGGGCGATCGATGCGCTCCTCGAAGCCGGCGTCATTCACCGGCTGGAGAGCAAGAATGCGTTCTTTGCCTGCCGCAGAACCGACCATACGAAGGGCCGCCGTCCGCTTTTTCTGTCGTGCGAATCCTGCGGGGCGGTCGGCGAAGTCGACGGTCAGCACATTTTCGATCTCATCGGCGAAGCCGCGCGTGGGGCGAAGTTCGCGCCGCGGGTGAAGTTCGTCGAAGTTTCGGGTTTATGCCCGCGCTGCGTCGGCAAGGAGAGCTGACGGCTTCGCACTCCGGTGAATTGATGGCCCAGGACTTCTATAGTCATGACCAAATCAGATCCGGCCAGGGATGTCGCGCCCGCCGAGTCGGCGTGTGGTTGCGCGCACGACCATCATCATGGCCCGGCTCCGGGCCCAGTTGCGCGCGATCATGTTCATGGATCTGGTTGCAGCCATGCGATGCCGCCCGATTCGTCGTCACTGATCAGCGCGAGGGCGTTATGTTTTTCGCGCAATAGCCGGCCGATCCTTGAATCCGTCGACGTGGATATTCGACCCGGTGAAATCGTCACTCTGATCGGCCCTAACGGTTCGGGCAAGACGACGCTGGTGCGCGTTCTGCTGGGCCTCGAAGCCCCGGATGCCGGCAGCGTGTGGCGTGCGCCCGATCTCAGCATCGGATACGTGCCACAGCGTTTCGATCTCGATCGCACCATGCCCATGACCGTCGAGCGGTTCCTGTCACTTGGCCGCACCGCGGGCGGTGATCGCATCGACGCTGTGTTGCGCGAAGTCGGCGCGGCTCGCGTGCGGTCTCAGCAGCTCAGCCAGTTGTCGGGCGGTGAATTCCAGCGCGTCGTACTGGCGCGCGCGCTACTTGCCGATCCGAAACTTCTGGTGCTGGATGAACCCGTGCGCGGCGTCGACTACACGGGCGAGGCGGAGCTTTACACCTTGATCGGCGGCCTTCGTGAGACGCGAGGTCTCGGCGTGTTGCTCGTGTCGCACGACCTGCACGTTGTCATGGCGTCGAGCGACCGCGTCATCTGCCTCAACCGTCATGTCTGCTGCTCGGGCGTGCCGGAAACGGTGGCCCAGCATCCCGAGTACGTACGCCTATTCGGAGCCGCAACCGCACGCGCCTTCGCCATCTACCGGCACCATCACGATCACCGGCATGATCTTGGCGGCGAGACGTTGCCCGTGTCGCCAAACGGAGATCGGACGTGATTGAGCCATTCCTCGTGAATGCCCTTGTCGCCGGTCTGGTTCTGGCCATCGTTGCCGCGCCGCTCGGCTGCGTCGTTGTTTGGAGCCGCATGTCGTACTTCGGCGAGACTGTCGCCCAGTCGAGCCTCGTCGGGGTGGCAATCGGACTGATGCTGCATTCCGACCTCACCGCCAGCGTCATCGTCACGACCATGACGGTCGCTGGGCTGCTCATTCTCATCGGGCGCCAGAAGGTTCTACCGCTCGATTCAATTCTTGGATTGACGCATCATGGGACGCTGGCGCTCGGCGTCATAGCCACGTCGCTGTTGCGCGGACCTTCGGTCGATCTGATGGGCTATCTGTTCGGCGACGTGTTCGCCATTGCCGGTCAGGATCTCTACTGGATCTTCGGCGGCGGCGCCGTTGTGCTCGGTGTAATGTGGTGGCTGTGGCAGCCGCTACTCAGACTGTCGATCCATGAAGAACTGGCGATCGCGGAAGGCGTGCCGGCCGGCGCGGCCCGGGCCGGCTTCATCGTACTACTTGCGCTGACCATCGCGGTTGCCATGAAGATCGTCGGCGCGCTGCTCGCAATTGCCTTCCTGGTTGTGCCTGCGGTCGCTGCCCGGCCGCTGGCCAGCACACCCGAGCGCATGGTGGCGATCGCCGCGCTGGTCGGAATTATCGGCGTCCTTGGCGGGCTCGGGCTATCGGCCAACTTCGATGCCCCCGGCGGACCTTCCATCGTTCTTGTAATGACGGTGATTGCGACGCTGTCGCTTGTGACGTCTGCGCGTAGTTTGAAGAGCTAGTAAACATCCTCTCGAGTCCATCGGACGTGCAGGAAGTATACCGATCCGTAAGTGCCGCCGGTCTTGAATCCAGGTCTCCGTAAGCTTAGAGAGTAAGCTTAGAGAAGAGATGCCGAACCAGCCGGGTCGGCGCCACAACGGAACCCAACCCCATGTCAAGCGACAGTAGACAGGACATGCCGTCAAAGGCTGGCGCAGCAGGCTGATCGCTCGGCTCTCCTGCATCAGCACCTCGGGCGGCTGGTCGCAAGGAGAGCACAATGAAAAAGTTCATCACGAACCGTTTTGAAATCCTGTCCGAGTGGATTTCCGTCAATCTCGGCAGCCCCTACGCATTCATGTTCGCGACCATGCTCGTGATCGTTTGGGCTGTCTCCGGGCCATTCTTTCAATACTCCGATACGTGGCAGCTCGTCATCAATACGGGCACCACGATCTGCACGTTCCTGATGGTTTTTCTTCTTCAGAACACCGGCAATCGCACCATCGACGAGATGCAGGAGCGTCTGCGCGAGATGGAGCTTCTGAACCGGGAACTTCTGATGGAAATTCGCGATCAGCGGGCTTTGCAAAGCCGAAGACATCCTCAGGAATGCAGCCTAAGGGATAGGCCCCGTGATCCCGGGGCCTATCTTTTGTGCGCGAATGGACATGCCGAGTCCACCTTGGCGTCCGATTTCCGGCTCGCGCGCTCTGGCGTGCGGGCAAAGCATGCAGTAACTAGTGGCTGCGGTTCGCGGAATTCGAAAAAGGCTCGACAGCGGCATGTCTTCCATCTCACCCAGACGGATCTCGGTCCAGGTCAAGGTCGGCGGCATCACCGTCGGCGGCAAGCATCCCGTTGTCGTCCAGTCGATGACGAACACCGACACGGCCGACGTCGATAGTACGATCGCGCAAGTCGCGGCGCTGGCTCGCGCCGGTTCCGAAATCGTGCGCATCACCGTTGACCGCGACGAAGCGGCGAAGGCCGTGCCCCAGATCCGTGACGGCCTGCTAAAGCGCGGCGTGGAGGTGCCTCTCGTCGGCGATTTCCACTACATCGGCCATAAGTTGCTCGCCGATCATCCGGCGTGCGCGGAAGCGCTTGACAAGTACCGCATCAATCCCGGCAACGTCGGCTTCAAGGACAAGCGCGACAGGCAGTTTTCGTCCATCATCGAGATGGCGATGAAGTGGAACAAGCCGGTGCGCATCGGCGTCAACTGGGGCTCGCTCGACCAGGAGCTTCTCACTCACCTGATGGACGAGAATGCCAAATCCGCCGAACCGCTCGGTGCCCGCGCCGTCATGCATGAGGCCATGGTGCAGTCCGGTCTGATGTCGGCGGCCCGCGCCGAGCAACTGGGGCTTGGCGTCGACAAGATCATCATTTCCGCCAAGGTGTCGTCGGTTCAGGATCTCGTCGCCTGCTACGTCATGCTGGCCGATCGCTGCAGTTATGCCTTGCACCTCGGGCTGACCGAAGCGGGCATGGGCTCCAAGGGCATCGTCGCCTCGTCGGCGGCTATGGGCATCCTGTTGCAGAAGGGCATCGGCGATACGATCCGCTTCTCGCTGACGCCGGAACCGGGTGGCGATC
This sequence comes from uncultured Alphaproteobacteria bacterium, assembly GCA_963750715.1. Taxonomy (GTDB): domain Bacteria; phylum Pseudomonadota; class Alphaproteobacteria; order Rhizobiales; family Hyphomicrobiaceae; genus JAGVSR01. The sequence continues at coordinate 567,586 of CAVVRP010000008.1, forward strand.
GCACCATCGAGGTCCGCGCCGCGCAGGAACTGCTGCAGACGATGGGCCTGCGTTCGTTCGTGCCGGTTGTGGCCGCCTGCCCCGGATGTGGCCGCACCACGTCGACGACGTTCCAGGAACTCGCCCGCGACGTCCAGAACATGATCCGTGACCGCATGCCTGAGTGGAAGACTCGCTATCCTGGCGTTGAGACGCTCAATCTGGCGGTCATGGGCTGCATCGTGAACGGGCCCGGGGAATCCAGGCACGCCGATATTGGCATTTCGTTGCCTGGCACCGGTGAGGCGCCGGCTGCGCCGATCTTCATCGACGGCAAGAAAGCGCTGACGCTGCGGGGGCAGCGCATTTCGGACGAGTTCAAGGAGATCGTCGAGGAATATATCGAGAGCCGCTACGCCAAGGGGCTGCCGGCCGGCGAGCGTGTGCGGGCGGCGATGAAGGCGACGGTCGCGGAGTAACGCTTCAAGCGATCAACTGGCGTACCGCCGCGCGGATTTGCTCCAGCGAGAACGGTTTCGACAGAACGCCGACCCGTTGCGCGTTAATGCCCTTGGCGCGTTCGAGTTCTTCTGGGAAGCCAGACATCAGTAGAATGCTCAAGGTTGGTACTGCCTCGATGGCGCGCCGTGCAAGCGAAAAGCCGTCGAGACCCGGCATGTGGACGTCCGACACCAGAATGTCTGGCCGCTGCTTCGCTGTCCCGAAATGCTCGAGCGCTTCCTGCCCATCTTGCGTCACGAACACCTCGTGTCCGTCCTGCTCGAGTGCCCGTTTGACGAGATCGCGCGTCGCCCGGTCGTCTTCCGCGAGAACAATCCGTGCCATGTCCGAGGCCTCCCCGGCGTTGCGATGACTAGTCGTTGACAAGGCGGCCGACGAACGGCAGCTCGCGATACCGGTGGGCGACATCCATACCGTAGCCGACGACGAATTCGTCGGGGCATGGGAATGCGGCGATGTCGGCCCTGACGGCGACGGCACGCTGGACAGCCTTGTCGAGAAGAACGCAGGTCACAACCCGGCGGGCGCCGCGAGCGGCCAGCAGATCCTTCGCGAACGCCAGCGTTCGGCCTGAATCGAGGACGTCATCGACGAGCAGGATGTTGCGGCCGTCAACGGAAAGGTCCATGTCGCGGAGGATCTCGACACGCCCAGACGAGATCCGGCTCTTCTTGTAACTGGACAGCGTCAGGAAATCGACTTCGGGGGCTAGGCCCGCCCGGTGCAGGGCGCGGATCAGGTCGGCCGCGAAAACGAAACTGCCCTTCAACACCGCCACCACCAGAATCTGGTCCAGGCCGAGCGCTTTGATCTCGGCGGCCATCTCTTCCATGCGTTCAGCAATGCGCTCGGGCGGATAAATGACGTCGATGCCGGTGACGGTAGTGGAACTCGTTTCCTGCCCCATGATTTTGACGATCCCGTTGTTGTCCTGGCTAGTCCGCCATCCGGTCGGCCGCCTCGGTGTCCGGCCACGTCTGGGATGTTGCACACGAACCCGCCATATTCCTAGCCGATGGAGTTTTGCCGTGGATTGGGGATATAAGGCGAGCGACGCACGATCACTATGGCACTGACACTGTGGCACTGATGATGGCGGACACCCGTGATTCGACTTTCTAATGTGGCTCTGCAGTACGATAATGGCCCCGACACCCTGTCCGAGATCAATTTCCACCTCAGGCCTGGGTCCTTTCACTTTCTGACCGGTCCCTCGGGCGCGGGTAAGACGTCGTTATTGCGACTATTGTTCATGTCGATCCATCCGACCAGGGGGCAGATCGAGATGTTCAACCAGGATGTGAGCCGGGTCAGCCCAGCCAAGCGCTCGCAGTTGCGACGGCGCATCGGCATTGTGTTTCAAGATTTCCGTCTTCTGGACCACTTGACGACATGGGAAAACGTGGCGTTGCCACTGCGGGTCGTCGGCAAGAAGATCGACGACTACCGCGAAGACGTCACTGATCTTCTGCAGTGGGTCGGTTTGGGTGACCGCATGCACGCCTATCCTTCGATCCTGTCGGGTGGTGAGAAGCAGCGTGCGGCGATCGCACGGGCGGTCATCGGCAAGCCCGAGTTGCTGCTGGCCGATGAGCCAACGGGAAACGTCGACCCGCAGATGGCCCGCCGCCTGCTGCGGCTCTTCATCGAATTGAATAGGCTCGGCACTTCGGTGCTCATCGCCACCCACGATCATCAACTGATGCGGCAGTTCAAGGCGCCGCGGCTGGAGCTGTACGAGGGCAATGTCCGGATCGTATGAAAAGCCGGGTAGCCGCTACGTCGGCGCGCCCAGGTACAACGAGCCGCAATACGATACCGCCGAAGAGGTGGTGACCGGGCCTGTCCAGGGTGCTCCGGGCGATCCCTACGCGGTAGCCTACGAGAGCACCTATGCAAGCTCCCCCGCGGTAGCGTCATCCGCTCTGCCGCACCTGCGGGCGGACCAGCGTCCCGAGATCGTGGCGCCCGCGCGGTCCAACCGAAAGGGTCGCGAGCAGATCAAGGCTCCGATCGTTCCGGCTGGCTCCGTCACCGGCCGTTCGCTGACACTGGTCATCACCATCATGTGCTTCCTCGCTTGCCTGACGGCGGGTGCTGTCTACATGATCAATCAGTCGGCCGAAGCCTGGCTCAAGGATATCGCCAGCGAGGTCACCGTACAGGTCGAGCCCAAGGATGGTGTCGAAACCGGTAAGTTCGTTCAGGACGTTGCGGGCTATCTGGCCCAGCAGCATGGCATTGCCCGGGCGCGCCCACTCAGTCTCGAAGTTGCGACGGGGCTCCTCGAGCCGTGGCTTGGAACATCCGATGCGCTGAAGTCGCTGCCGGTGCCGCGATTGATCGCCATCGAGCTCGATCGCTCGTCTCCCCCGATCTGGATGCCGTGCGCCGGTCGCTGGCCGAGAAGTTCGCTGGCGTCAGCTTGGACGATCACAGGCGCTGGCAGCAGCAGATCCGTACCGTTACACGATCGTTCGCGCTGGGCGGACTGGCGATCCTGCTTCTCGTTGCATCGGCGACGATGGCCATCATCGTCTCGGCAACCAAGAGTTCGATGGCTTCAAATCGTGAGATCGTCGAAGTGCTCCACTTCGTCGGCGCCACCGACCGCTTTATCGCGCGCGAGTTCGAGAAGCATTTCCTGAGGCTCGGCATCAGGGCGGGACTGGTGGGTGCCACATGCGCCATGCTGGTCTTCTTGTTGATGCCGGGCGCGATGGAGCTGCTCGGCGGCGGCGCGATGACGCTGACCGAAATGAACCGGCTGATCGGATCGGGTTCGCTGGATCTTGCAGGTTACGTTCTGCTCGGAATCGTGGTGTGCGTGATTGCCGCTTTGTGCATGCTGACCTCGCGTCTCGGTGTGTTCCGGATACTCAACCACAAGCACTGAACCGCGCCAGAGGCGCTCAGGCTCGGTCCAGTTGCCCGCGCTGCTGCAGTCCACGCGGCCGCCAAATCGGGTATCTTGGGGTTCACCGGACGACCGGTGTAAGTTGCGGTCAAACTGGCGCTATGGTGCGGGCATGGGACCTCTGAAGCGAGCTACTCTCGGAACGGCAGCCGCGGCAATCTGGCTGTTCGCGTTCGGCTTCGTCGTGTTCGCCGCCTACGTTATGCGGGCTCCGGCTGCGAAAACTCCCGAGGCGGAGGGCATCGTCGTGCTCACCGGCGGCCAGATGCGTATCGTCGAAGGCGCCAGACTACTGCGTGAACAGCGGGCCGGGCGAATGCTCATCTCCGGCGTGAATCCCCAGACGCCCCGCGAGGACGTGCAGCGGCTCTCGGGGCTCGACAAGGCGACCTTCAACTGTTGTGTCGATCTCGACTATGTCGCCAGCGATACTGTCGGCAATGCTGTCCAAGCCAGCAAATGGGCAAGGACCAGAGGGTATTCCAGCCTCATCGTCGTGACGTCGGCCTACCACATGCCACGAAGCCTTGCCGAGTTCGGACGCATGTTGCCGTCGACACGGTTGGTTGCCCATCCGGTGCTGTCCGCCACCGTGCGGTCCAAGCCCTGGTGGCTCGATGTGGCCGTGACCCGCAATATGGTTTCGGAATATTTGAAGTTTCTGCCGGCAGCGGCCAAGCTGGCGCTGGCGCGCATCTCCCAGCCGTTCGAGTCCAGCTCGATGGCTGAAGTTCCCGCCGAGAAACCGCCGAAGATCTGATCCCGCTCGAAGAGTTCCGATGTTTCGATCTCTCCTCTATGCCGCTGCGTTCTATGTGACGACGGCACTCTTTCTCCTGCTCGGCTCGTGGCTGCTGTTGGCGCCGCGATCGTGGGCCATGGCTGGCCTGAAGGCACACGCAGTCGTTTGTACCTGGCTTCTCAAAGTTATCGCCGGCACGCGGATGGAAGTCCGAGGACGCGAGAAAGTGCCGCCCGGAGCCTGCCTCGTTGTCGCAAAGCACCAGTCGGCCTGGGACACGTTTGCGTTGATTCCCCTATTCGACGATCCGGCGATCGTGCTGAAGGAAGAACTGCGCCTGATCCCTCTCTACGGGTGGTTTTGCGTCAAGTTCGAACATATCCTGGTCAAGCGCGACAAGGCGGCATCGGCTCTGAAAAGCATGGTTCGCGATGCCAGACTGCGGGTCGCCGATGGCCGCCAGATCATCATCTTTCCGGAGGGGACCCGCACCGCGCCGGGAGCACCGCCGGACTATAAGCCCGGCTATCTCGCCCTTTACGACGGCCTCGGTGTCCCCTGCGTGCCCTTGGCGCTCAACTCCGGCCTCTACTGGCCTCGTCGCCAGCTGATCCGCTATCCAGGCACGATCGTCGTCGAGTTCCTCGATCCGATACCCCCCGGCTTACCCCGGAAGGAAATGCGCGATGTTCTCGAAACCCGGCTTGAGGCTGCCTGTGGCCGCCTAATCGCCGAGGCTAAAGATTACCCCCCGCTGGCTCGGCTTTGCACACCTCGAACAAAATAAAAACATAAGAAGAACATTTATTGACTTTTCAGTCCTGCGACGCTACGTTTTACAAAACTGAGTTACATTTTCAGCTTCTTCCATCGCAGGTTTGGCCGTGCGCGAAACTCCAGCTTTTTTCGCTGACATCGCCGAGGAAATCTGGAACCGCAAGTATCGGTTGCGGGTGCCCGGCGGCGCGCCGGTAGATGACAGTCTGGACGCTACCTTCTGGCGCGTCGCGAAGGCTGGGGCGGTTTCAGAAAAGGGCAGTCAGCTCGGCCGGAAGGCGTGGGCCGCGAGCTTCCACGATGCTATTTGCGATTTCGGCTTTCTACCCGCCGGCCGTATTCTGGCCGGCGCCGGGACGGGGCGCAGCGTCACTCTGTTTAACTGTTTCGTAATGGGCCGAATCGAGGATGATCTGGGGTCCATCTTCGAGAACGTGCAGGAAGCTGCCCTGACCATGCAGCAGGGCGGCGGCATCGGCCATGACTTCTCGACGCTGCGCCCCAAGGGTGCGCTGGTGCGCAGCATTGGCGCGGAAGCCTCTGGTCCTGTCAGTTTCATGGACGTGTGGAACTCTATGTGCCGCACCATCATGTCGGCGGGCGCCCGGCGTGGCGCCATGATGGCGACGATGCGTTGCGATCATCCCGACATCGAGGCCTTCATCGACGTGAAGGCCGATTCCGCGCGGCTGAGAAATTTCAACCTGTCGGTTCTGGTGACGGATGCCTTCATGGATGCCGTGCAGGCCGGCACAATGTGGCCGCTGGTGTTCGACGGCAAGACGTACCGTACGGTCGCAGCGCGCGCCTTATGGGATCGTATCATGCGGGCAGCTTATGACTACGCGGAGCCCGGCGTCATCTTCATCGACCGGATCAACCGGCGCAACAACTTGGCATACTGCGAGGAAATCAGGGCCACCAATCCTTGCGGGGAGCAGCCCTTGCCGGAATACGGAGCGTGTCTGCTCGGCTCGATCAATCTCACGCAATTCATCGAATGGCCGTTCTCCGCCTCCGCGCGGCTCGACCTCCGCAAACTCGAGCACCGCGTTCGCGTTGCGGTGCGGTTTCTCGACAATGTGATCGACATCTCGAATTACCCGTTGCCCGCCCAACGGCACGAAGCGAAGTCCAAGCGCCGCATCGGCCTTGGCCTGACCGGACTCGCCGATGCGCTGATCATGCTCGGGGTCCGCTACGGTTCTGCCGAGGCCGCCGCGCTGGCGGGCACGTGGATGTCGGCGATCCAGACGGCCGCCTATCTCGCAAGCGCCGAGCTTGCCAAGGAAAAAGGAGCCTTCCCGCTCTACGACGAGGCGAAGTTCCTGGCCTCTCCCAACGTGGCTTTGCTGGGCCCCGACGTCCGTCGGGCGATCGCCAAGCACGGCATCCGCAACGGCTGCCTCACGTCCATTGCACCGACCGGCACGATTTCCCTCTTTGCCGGCAATGTGTCGAGCGGCGTCGAACCTGTGTTCGACTTCATCGCCCGTCGGCGCGTCCTGCAGCCTGACGGCACGGCGCACGAGGAAGTGGTCGAGGATTATGCCCACGCGCTCTACAAGCGAACGGCGCCCGGCGCGCCGTTGACCGACGTGTTCGTGACGGTCGCGAATCTGCGGCCTCACGACCATCTCGTCATGCAGGCAGCCCTTCAGCCGTACGTGGACAGCGCCATCTCCAAGACGATCAACTGTCCCGAGGCAATCGGCTTTGAGGATTTCCGCGCCATCTATCAATCTGCCTTCGATCTCGGCCTCAAGGGCTGCGCGGCTTATCGTCCCAACCCGGTCACTGGGGCCGTTCTGCAATCGGCATCTGCGGCGCAGCCCGAACCCGCCGCGCCAGATGAGGCCGCCGGTGTCGTGGGCCAGCGTCGGCTCGAGGCAGCTGCGGTTTCTGCGCCGTCGTCTGGCGGTCCCGTGTCCAGCCGGCTCGGGGACATCGTCTACATGTCGGCGCCGCTGGAGCGTGATTCTGCGCTCGCGGGCTATACCTACAAACTGAAATGGCCCGAGAGCGACCACGCGATCTATGTCACGATTAATGACATCGAGCGCGACGGCCGCCGTCGCCCGTTCGAGATCTTCATCAATACGCGCAATCTCGAGCATTACGCCTGGACGGTCGCGCTGACTCGCATGATTAGCGCGGTGTTCCGGCGCGGCGGCGACGTGTCGTTCGTCGCCGAGGAACTTAAGGCCGTATTCGATCCGCAGGGCGGACGGTTCATGGACGGGCGCTATGTGCCGAGCTTGCTCGCGGCTATCGGCGAGATCATCGAAAGGCACATGGTGCGCATCGGCTTCCTGGCGCCGCGTGAGGGTCTGGCTGTGCCGGAAGGTAAGCCCGCCGCCGCCGACGGGCCGGAATTACTGCCAGAGGACGTGCCGCCGCGGCCGCCCAAGCGCCAGATCGCCGGTCGGGGTCGCAGCTGTCCGCGATGCGCGTCGGCAAGCTTCGTCAAGCAGGAGGGTTGCTGGATATGTCAGGAATGCGGGTTTTCGCGATGCGGATGACAGCCAGCAACATCTCCAGGGTGCAGGCCCTTGAACCAGATTGTGGCGTGCGCCGGCCCTTGTCACGGCTGGCGCGGCTCGCCCGCCGGCTCGGACGGAGTGTTGCAGGGCCCATGGCTTTCGGGGGGTGTGTGCGAAGGTTGGACGTGCCTCAATCCGGTGTTCACCTTGCCGCAAAGTCACTGAGATGGAGCCATATTTCAGCTAGAAATTTCGCGGATAGTAGTCACCAGATCGTGATGCGTAATACACCGGTCGAGACCGGACAGGGAAGCGACGACATGGCTGCACGTGTGATTCAGCTGGCAGAGATTCGGGCCTCGAGGTCCCTACCCTCGGGTGGTGCTGCGGAGATGCCGGGCGCCGCAGAACTTGCGGAGCGGTTCCACTTCTGGACGGGGGCTTCCGGCCGCCGCTATGTCCACACGGTCTACAGCCTCGTCGAATGCCCGGCGCTGCCGGCCGGCAATTACATTCTTGTTCATCGTGATGGCGCTGGACAGCGCACGGTCCTATCGATTGGTCGCGCCATCGAAGCCGCACCTTCGCTCAATCTTGCAGAGATCCGTCGTCGTGGCGCGGAACTTGGCGCTAATGAGGTCCATGTGCACCTGCTGGCCAGCAACGCCAAGCTCAGCCAGCTCGTCGAGTTCGATCTGCGCAGCGGTCAGGACGCTGACAGCCTGGTCAGCGCATCGCAGCACTGATGGAGGCAGCGTCCGGTTACCCTAAGCGCCGCCGGAGCCTCGTGCGCCTTCGGTCATATCGGCCGGCGGAACGTAAACCGGGCAACCTCGATCCGGCTGAGGCGTCGGCCAGTGTTCGAAGTGAGGCCGCGCCATGATCTCATCCTAGCAACCATGGCCGGGTGGCGAACGAGACCATTCCGGTCCTCGTCCCACATGGCTGCCGCTCCGATCACGGTGACGAGCCGTTCGATCCTGGGCTGGTGGATGCCGGCGGCCCGCAGGTGGCGCACGGTGTTGCGCACGTAGTCCAGGTTGGTTCCGGTACGCCCTTCAGCGCCTCGAATGACTTGGGCTTGCCGTGCCAGCGGCAGAACGCCGGCGTAGCAGGGATGACGCACCTCGGCCACGTAGGCGATAGCGGTGATCTCGCGCCCGTCGTGAAGGCCGACTTGCACGCTGGCTTCTCGATAGACGCCATAGATGAGTTCCCGCTTGCGCAGGTATGCGCGCGTGCGCTCGGCATCGGCAGGGGCGACACGAAGGGCCACGCCCTCGCATGCCCCGCCGCGCGCCAATCCCAGCACCAGCCCGGGGCGGGAGAGCGTGCCGCGATAGTAGACCGAGTAGATGCAGAACTCGCGAGAGTATCCCGGCAGGCAGGCCGCCACGGATTCCGCGCAGGCGAACCCGGGATGCCACATCAGCGAGCCGTACGCGAAAACCCAGAGATCCTCGCCGCTGACCGACATCGCATCACCAGTTCACGGAACGGGCTTCGCGATCGAAGGTTTCGAGGCAACGCGGCCGAAATCCGGGGCCGCGGTATCCTGTCCCGCCAGGATCACCCCGCGCCGGATCGTGCGGGCGTCAGAGAACAAACGGAATAGTGTGTCGCCGTCGCCGAAACGGATTGCGCGCTGCAATTCGGATAGATCTTCCGAAAAGCGCCCGAGCATTTCGAGCACGGCGTCCCTGTTGTTGAGGAACACGTCGCGCCACATGGTCGGATCGGACGCCGCGATGCGTGTGAAGTCACGAAAGCCACCGGCTGAAAATTTAATCACCTCGCTGTCTGTGACCCGTTCGAGGTGTGCTGCCGTGTTGACGATGTTGTAGGCGATAAGGTGAGGAAGGTGGCTGGTGATGGCGAGGACCATATCGTGGTGTTCGGCCGACATGATCTCGACCCTGGACCCGAGCGCGATCCAGAATGCTTTCAGCTTCTCCACCGCAGCGGTGTCGCAATCCGGTTCCGGCGTCAGGATGCACCACCGCCCGTCGAACAGTTCCGCGAAACCCGATTCAGGCCCCGATTGCTCGGTGCCGGCGATAGGATGGCCGGCGACGAAATGCACGTCCTTGGGAATGTGAGGCGCCATATCGCGCACGATCGCCGCTTTCACCGAACCGACATCGGTGACGATGGCGCCCGGCCGCAGGATCGGCGCGATCTCGCGCGCAACGGCGCCGCATATGCCGACCGGCACGCACAGGATGACGAGGTCGGCGCCGTGGGCTGCCTCGCGTACTGCGGCATATCCCGCATCGATCAGCCCGAGCCGCTTCGCTGTATTTACGGTCGCGGCGGTGCGCGCCGATCCCACGATCGTCCGGGCAAGGCCGGCGCGGCGGCAGGCATGGCTGATCGAAGAGCCGATGAGGCCGATGCCGATCAGGGCGATGCGATCGAACATGGGCTTTTGAGGTGCTGAGGTCACGCGCGGGCCCCCACGAACTCGGCCAGCGCCGAGACAACCGAGCGATTTTCCTGTTCCGTGCCGACCGTGATCCTCAGGCAGTTCGGCAGTCCATATCCGGCAACGCGGCGCACAATGATGCCGCGCGATTTGAGGAACACGTCGCATGTGCCGGCCGTCTTGGAGCCTGCTTCGGGGAAGTGGACCAGAAGGAAGTTCGCGACGCTCGGCGTGACGGTGAGCCCGAGCGTCTCAATCTCGCGAGTTAGATAGCCGAGCCAATGCTCATTGTGGATGACGGCAGCGTCGATGTGCGCCGCATCGTCCATGGCGGCTGCACCCGCGGCGATCGAGGGCGACGACATGTTGAACGGCCCGCGGATGCGGTTCAGCGTGGCGGCGATATCGGGCGGACAATAGGCCCAGCCTATGCGCAAGGCGGCAAGCCCGAAGATCTTCGAAAAGGTGCGCGTCATGACCGTATTATTCGTCGTCTCAACCAACTCGATGCCAGCTTCGTAGTCATTGCGCCGCACGTACTCGGCATAGGCCGCATCCAGGACGAGAATGACGTTCGACGGCAGCCCCTCGCGCAGGCGGCGCACCTCGCTGATCGGCACGTAAGTGCCGGTCGGGTTGTTGGGATTGGCGAGAAAGACGACCTTGGTGCACGGAGTCACCTTCGACAGAAGGGCGTCAATATCCGCCGTGAAATTTCTCTCGGACGCCACCACCGGCGTTGCGCTGTTCGTAAGAATTGCAATGCGATAAACGAGAAAGCCGTGTTCCGTATAGAGTCCCTCATCGCCCGGCCCAAGGTAGGCGTGCGCGATCATGCTCAGCACTTCATCCGAGCCCGAGCCGCAAACGATGCGCTCCGGATCGAGACCATACCGACGGCCGATCGCATGGCGCAGGGCCGTTGCCTGTCCGTCGGGATAACGCTCCAGGTGACGTGCCGCCGCGGCATAGGCCTCTATGGCCTTGGCGCTCGGCCCAAGCGGCGTCTCGTTGGACGACAGTTTAATCGGCTTCATTCCGCCCGGCACGCTGCTTTCGCCCGGCACATAGGCGTCAATCTCCAGGATACCAGGCTTGGGTCGAGGGGCGGGCGGGGTCATGAGCAATGATATCTTTCGGAAAATGACGTTCGCCAGTTTGGAGCGCGCCAGTGATAAACGACACGCAAGCCGAGTAAAAGGCGCATTTGCTCGCATGGACCGGCCGAGCATGCTTGACGGCGCAAGTTGCTCTCCGATATGCCTACGTCCGTGGTGATTTGGCCGGCCGGCTTGCAGCCACGTTAAACAACTCGCTAAAAAGGCCGTGCGCATCCGAACATCGGTTGGCCCGGCATCAGCGGCCGGGATCGTCGAAGTCCGCCATGGTCTGCTCGACCGGGTTTGGAGTATGCGCAGCATGACGGCATCGGTGACAACCAAAGACGATACCCGGGCCGGACCAACGACAGCCGACCCGCGCTTGTCCCAAGTAATCCATCCATCCAGCCTGCTCGTGACGTTTCCGGAAATGGCTCCGTTGCGCCTCGACTGCCAGCAGGATCTGGCGCCTTTCACTGTCGCCTATCAAACTTACGGCGCACTCAATGCCGACAAGTCGAATGCCATACTGATATGCCATGCGCTGACGGGCGACCAGCATGTCGCCAATGAGCATCCGGTCACAGGCAAGCCCGGTTGGTGGTCGACGTTGGTCGGGCCCGGCAAACCGGTCGATACGGATCGCTTCTTCCTCATCTGCCCGAACATTCTCGGCGGCTGCATGGGGTCCACCGGGCCGACTTCGATGAACCCGAAGACAGGCGCACCCTATGGTCTCGACTTTCCCGTGATAACCATTCGCGACATGGTGGCGGCGCAAGTCCGCCTCATCGACCATCTTGGCATCGCTCAGCTGTTCTCCGTTATCGGTGGGTCCATGGGCGGCATGCAGGTGCTCGAATGGGCGGCCCGCCTCAAGGATCGCGTCTATACGGCCATGCCGATCGCCGCCGCGCCCTGGCACACGGCACAGAACATCGCGTTCCACGAGGTTGGCCGGCAGGCGGTCATGGCCGACCCAGACTGGCGTGAAGGCAACTATCTGGCGCACGGCACGCGCCCGGCGCGCGGATTGTCGGTTGCGCGCATGGCGGCACATATCACCTATCTCTCGGAAAAGACTCTGCAGGACAAGTTCGGCCGCGGGTTGCAGGATCGAAAGGTCCACTCCTTCTCCTTCGATGCCGACTTTAAGATCGAAAGCTATCTGCGCCATCAGGGCTCGACCTTCGTCGACCGGTTCGATGCCAACAGCTACCTCTACATAACCCGCGCGATGGATTACTTCGATCTCGAAGCCGAATACGGAGGCAAGCTGGCGAATGCCTTTCAGGGTACGAAAACGCAGTTCTGCGTCGTCGCATTCACGAGTGACTGGCTTTACCCGACGCGGGATAGCAAGGCGATCGTGAAGGCCCTTAACGCAGTCGCCGCCAACGTCTCGTTCGTCGAGATCGAAAGCGACAAAGGCCACGATGCGTTTCTGCTGGACGAGCCGGAGTTCTTTTCCACCGTGCGCGGGTTCCTCAATGCAGCTGCGGTGAAGCGTGGATTGGTTCCGCGGGAGGGCATTGCGTGAGTCTGGACACGTCTCCTCCGGCGGCGGCCCCGAGAGCCGACCATCTATTGATTGCCGAAATGGTGGCGCCAGGCTCGCGTGTTTTGGACGTCGGCTGCGGTGACGGCGCCCTGCTTCACCTGCTGGCTGAAACGAAGGCCGTCGACGGGCGCGGCATCGAGATCAGCCCGGAGCGCGTTAAGGCGTGCGTGACCGGCGGCCTATCGGTCATCATGGGCGATGCCGATCGAGACCTCCCCGATTATCCCGATCGGGCCTTCGACTACGCAATTCTATCGCTCACCATTCAGGCAACGCGACATCCCAAAGTCGTACTGGAGAACCTGCTTCGCATTGGCCGCCATGCGATCGTGTCGTTTCCCAACTTTGGTCACTGGAAGATCCGTTCGCAGCTTCTGTTGACCGGCCGCATGCCCATGACCGAGAACCTGCCCGAGCCATGGTACCAGACTGCGGACGCACACCTTTGCACGATCAAGGATTTCGTAGATCTCGTGAAGCTCGTCGGCGCGGAAGTCGAAGACGCCGTCGCCTTCAACAGCTCAGGCCAGAGATTGGCGATCAAGAAGTCGCTCTCGCTGCAAAATGTTCTTGGCGAGAAGGCCGTCTTCAAGTTGCGCCTGAACGGCGGCCGCTGAGTTCTCGTGCGAATTTTCTACTGGGGAACGTGGTCACGGCGGGCGCCGACGAATTCGCGCAGCACGCGGGCCGCCGCTCTTTTGCCGAGGGGCGCGATGATCTCCTTGCGCGCTTCGACGATGATGACGCCGCAGAACGCAGGCCACAGACGCGCGCCGATTTTTTCCCATTTGGTCGCCGCCCGCAGCAGGAACCGCGGCAGGAACGGCGGAAAATGCAGTGCGGTCGACCACCGGGACGGCGTGAACAACGCTTGCCGCAGCAGGGCTTCCAACTGCGAGCGGCTGTAGGGTCTGCCGTGGCCCAGTGGCGTACTGTCGAGACGGGCCCATACGCCGCGCCGGTTCGGTACCACCAGCAGCAGCCGGCCTTCCGGCACCAGTACGCGCCAGATCTCACGCAGCATCGGAGCCGGCCGGTCGACGACTTCGAGGCCGTGCACAAGAAGGAGCAAGTCGATCGAGTTGTCGGGCAGCGGCAGTGCGTCTTCTTCGACAAGCGTCACGTGGGTCCTGCATCCGGGAGGCCACACGAGCGCTCCCTGGCTTGCCGGCATGAGGAGGATGAGACGATCGGCGCCGCCGCGATAAGCGCCCAGATAGGGGGACGCGAAGCCCAATCCCACGATGGTACGTTCCCGGGCCACCGGCCATAGCGCGCGGATCTGGTTCGAAACCGCCCGTCGCATGACGCGCCCAAGAAGCGTCTTGTAAAAGTCGCGCAGTTCGGCAACGTCCGGCTGCATGCGTGGCGTGTCTTTCTCATTGTCCGGCCTTGCGGCTCGATCCTGTGGTTGTGGCCTGTACGGCATTGAATTGGCAAGTCATGCCAGCTACCGTTCGGTGCGATCCATTTACAGGTATGATCACGGCCCCCAGATGCAGAGCTTGGACGTTCAGCAATTCATTGTATTGAAAGACAATTACGGGGTCTTGATCCACGATCCTGCAAGCCAGTCGACGGCATCCGTTGATGCGGCCGACGCCGCAACCATCCAGCGGGAACTCGACTCGCGCGGCTGGAAACTGACGCACATACTCGTCACCCACCACCATGCCGACCATACCGGCGGATGCCTTGCGCTGAAGGCCAAAACCGGCTGTACGATTGTTGGCCCCCGCGCCGAGTTCCTCCCGCATTCCCGGTCTCGATCGCGCGGTCAGTGAGGGTGATACGGTCATGCTGGGCAATTACTCCATCGCTGTGCTCGACACCCCCGGACACACGCTCGGCCACATCAGTTACTGGATTCCATCGGCAAAGATGGCCTTCGTCGGCGACACGCTTTTTGCGATGGGGTGCGGCCGCGTGCTGGAAGGCAATTACGAGATGATGTGGGCGTCGCTGGACAAGATCCGCTCGCTTCCGCCCGACACCATGCTGTATTGCGGTCACGAGTACACGCTGGCCAATGCACGCTTTGGCATGACCATCGAACCCGACAATCCAATGCTGAAGCGGCGCAACGAGGAGGTCGAAAAGCTGCGCGCCGAAGGCCGACCTACGCTGCCAACGCCGCTTGCTCTCGAACTCGAGACCAACGTCTTCCTGCGCCCTCAGATTGTATCGATACGGGCCAAACTTGGGATGCAGGCGTCGGCCGATTGGCGCGTGTTCGGCGAGATACGCGCCCGAAAGAACAAGGCAACATGAGCGATATCGCATGTGGTCTTGACGCGGAGGCCGTGATTGCCATCCTCGGCCTCGAACCGCATCCCGAAGGCGGATACTTCAAAGAGACGTTTCGCGACATCCAGCCGGACGGGTCGAGAGCGGCATCGACCGCCATCTATTTTCTGCTGAAGGCGGGACAGGTGTCGCGTTGGCACCGTGTCGATGCGGTCGAGGTCTGGCACTGGCATGCCGGTGCCCCGCTCGAACTGGGGCTTGCCGCCCCCAAGTCAGGACCCCGGACTATTCGTCTGGGTCCCGACCTCGCCGACGGAGCGCGTCCACAGGCCGTAGTCCCGTCGGGGTACTGGCAGCAGGCCCGTAGTCTGGGAGACTGGACATTGGTCGGCTGCACCGTCGCACCTGGATTTTCCTTTGCCGGCTTCGAGGTGGCGCCGGCGGACGCCACGCCACCCTTCATGTGATTGCCCAAATTACCCGCCTTGCGGCGCCCCGCCACGAGAGGAGGATAGACTTTTCCACGAGTTTCTAGCTTTACCAGGACCGCGCAACATTCTGATATGGCGACTTATTTTTACAGCCTTGTTAAGTGAGCCCCCGGCGCGCTTGCCGGTCCAACCCGACTCATAAACAGTGCTTGCAATTCACGAATTGGGCTTCTCGGGGGTCGCCGCTTATGATGGTTCCGTCAAATGGGCCAGTGCTGAGCACTGTGTTCGTCGACTACGACAACATCTACCTGTCGTTGAAGAGAAAAAGCGACGAGGCTGCCAAGCGCTTCGCCAAGGACTCGGCCCTGTGGCTGCGCGCCATCGAGAACGGCAGTTTGATCACGTCGACGAACGGCATGGAGTTCAGCGGCCAGCGCCGTATTGTGATGAACCGCTGCTATGGCAACCCCGTGCCGCGCCGCAACTCCTCCGACAACTCGACGGACATGAACTCCTTCCCGTTCGTCCGTCACCACTTCCTTCGCTCGGGCTTTGAGGTGATCGACTGTCCGCCGCTGACGGCGCAGCTAAAAAACTCCGCCGATATCCGCATGGTGATGGATATCCGCGACTACCTCGGTCATGACACGTACTTCAACGAATTCATCATCATGTCCGGCGATGCGGACTTCACCCCTCTGCTGCATCGCCTGCGCGCCCATGCCCGTCGCACGATCGTGTATGCAAACGACCACACGGCACAGCCCTACACGGCGATCAGCGATGGCGAAATCCGCGAGAGCGATCTACTCACTCTGCTGATGGAGGGCAGCCTCGACGCCACTCAGGATGCTTCCAATACTCTGACGAGCCAGCCCGCGCTGCCGAGCTCGGCGCAGATCGAGACGATGCGACGCGGCATCCTTGCAGAGGTCGTCTCCCTCGTGCGTTCCGCGGGCCAACCCGTGCCGCTCGAGGCTTTGGCTGACCGCGCCATTCGATCGCTTGGTCATGACAAGACCGTCGGATCGTCATGGGGCGGCGCCGGCGGTTTCCGCGACCTGCTCTTGAAGGGACTTCCGGAGGGTATCCGTCTGTCGGATCAGCCTCCCTATTACGTGTTCGATGCGAGTTGGCAGATCGCCGCGCCGCCGGCCAGTAAGCCTGAAGTTCGCACCAATCTTCCCCCGGCTCCCACGCCTCAATTGTCACGGCACGAGTTCGAAGCAGAGCGGCCCCAGATCGCAGCACCAACACCTCCTCCGGCGCGCTTCGAGCCGGCTCCGACTGCCGCCCGCTATGAGCCCGCCCCTGGTCAAAGGCCCGCCCAGCCGCAGGTCAACTTCGGCACCCCGCCACTCCCATACCAGCCGGCTGCACTGGCCGCCTACGAACCGCCGGCGGCGTCCGCGCCTGTCCGGCAAGCGCCTCCGCCTCCCGCGCAGCAACCTGCTGCCGCGGCTCAGCCGAAGGCCGCTCCACCGGCTCCGGCACGTACCAATCCCGGTGCTTCGGCAATTCAGACCTCGATCACGCGCATCCACGAGGCCTGCCAGGCTCCGCCGCTGTCCCCACCCGAGTACCGCGCGATTTTCGAAGTGATGGCTCAGGAGATCAATGCCAACAACCTTTCCGGCTCGCAGACGCTGGTCAACATTGCACAACGCGCCTTGGAGCTTGGGGTCGAAGTTCGCCGTGACGACATCCGCTTCATTCTCGAAGTGGTGAGCGAAAGCGATCCGTGGTTCGAACAGGGCGCTTCCGCAAGTCTTTTTGCGAGCCGCTTCCGCAACTTTGTCATCGCGCGCTGCCGCAGCCAGGGTCTCAACCTTTCCGCTGATGAACTCGATCTGATCGACGCCTGGTTTGGTGGGTCCCCGATCGCAGCCAAGACCGCTCCCGCCCAGCAGACTTCGCCGCGTTCGCCGAGCATACCGGCATCGCCGGCTGCTCAGAACTCCGGCCCCCGGCGATCGCTGGTGGAGTCTCGATGAAGGTCGTCAGCAGGTTGCCGATGGCCGCAGCGATTTCGGCGTGAGCGAGACCGATCAGATGCCGTTGATCGTTCGAAATCGATCGCGCGGCTGACGGGGCCGCAACCGCTCAGTCCAGGACGACGCAGGTCCGATCAAGAAAGACCGGTGATCTGGTCCACGAGTAGGCATGATCACCGGCTTATTTCGTCATCGGTTCGCAGTCACCGCTCGAGGACCACGTTGCTCAAAGGCTTGGAGCAGCACGGCAGGATCATGCCGGCGTCGATTTCGCGCTGTCGGATGCCACCCTGATGGCTCATGACGACCTGGCCTGACACTTTCTTGGTCTTGCAGGTTCCGCACATACCCTTCGAACAGGAAAATGGCAGGCGCATGCCGGCCGCCTTGGCTGCGTCCAGTATGAACTGGTCCGGACTGCAGTCGACGGTCCGGCCAGATCTGGTGAACTCGACTTTGAAATGGCCTGCAGCAGAGGAACTGGTCACCGGGGCCGGCGCCTCGGCGGCCGGTGCAACCTGATCACCGAATGTGAAGCTTTCCTCGTGGTAGTGCGCCATGTCGAACCCGATCCCCTTCAGGATTCCGCGAACGGCCGACATGTACGGCGCCGGGCCGCAGCAGTAGATTTCGCGTTGCGCAAAGTCGCGTGCGGCAGCCCGCAACATTTGAAGATCGAGAAAGCCTGTCGGACTGTTCCAGGGATCGTCACCCGGCTTTTCGCAGACGAAGGCGGTCTTGAAGTGCGCCATGCCTGCCGTCATGGCAGCCAGTTCGTTTCGGAAGATGATATCAGTCGGCGTTCGCGCGCTGTGGACGAAGACGATGTCCCTATCCTCGCCGAGATCGTAATGCGTCCGCGCCATCGACATCAGCGGCGTGACGCCCGACCCCCCCGACAGGAACAGATACTTGTCGGCGGGATGATGCGTGCAGCTGAAATCGCCGGAAGGTCCTAGCGCCTTGATCTCGACGCCCGGCCCGACGGTGTCGTGCAGCCAGTTCGACACCTTGCCGCCGGGGTGGCGCTTCACGGTGATCGAGAGCGTGTCGGGCCGTGTCGGCGCGGACGAAATCGTATAGCAGCGGTTGACTGGCTCGCCGTTGATCTCGAGTTCGAGCGTGATGAACTGGCCGGGCCTGAAGCGGAATAGCGCGGGCACACGTGGCTTGAACAGGAAGCTTTTGACGTCATTCGTTTCTCTGCGGACGTGGCAGCAGATGAGCGTGCCGTCCGCGTCGGAATCCCATCCGGACGGCACGGCGTCCCACAGATACGGTGCGAGCCGGCCGTGCTTGTCCTGATCAACCATTGTTACTCAACCGTTCGCGGCAAGGGAGCTGACGCTCGCGCCGGCGCTAAGGCCGGTCTCAGCGCGCAGGCGCTGGACGTACCAGGACATGAATTTCTCGACCAATTCCTCGGTGTAGGGCGAGTAGGGCCCTTGCTGGTACGCTGCGTTCTGTGAGCCGATATGCGTCAGCTCCACGAGAGCGCCATCCTGCTTGTTGGTGGCGCGCCAGACGGAACTGAGATCCGCGGCATCGTAGTCGCGTCCTTCGACAGCATCCTTATGTACGAGCCAGCGTGTCCGCAGAAGCGTGTGCCCAGGATCGATCGGCAGGACGCTGAATGTCACGATGTGATCCGACATGAAGTGATGCCAGGAATTCGGCTGCGTCCAGAACGACAGACCGCCGAGATTGCGCTGCGTCAGATCGCCGAGCAGCTTCTGGCAGGCGACCTGGCTCGTCATGGTCTGGCTTTCACCCGCCTTGTCGAGAGGCAGTCGCTGCGTGCGATATGCGGTGACGCGCGTATCGAGGAACTCACGCTCCGCCGACGGCAGGCCGCACGATTCCCAGCGGGCGTGCTCTTTCTCGATCAAGTCGCGGAACGCCTGCACCTCGCTCTCGTTCTCGGGCGACGGCTGATAGCCAAAGCCGAATTCATAGAGTGAGACCGTCAGTTCGGGATGGTTCGCCTTACAATGATAGCACTCCCGGTTGTTCTCCATCGTGAACTTCCAGTTGCCGTTCTCGATGAGATCTTCCTCAAATGCGATTTTGCAGTCCGCGATACGGTGCGGGAGAATGTAGGGCTCCATCTCGCGACGCATCTCTTCAAAGTCGTTCGGCGGATTTTCGGCGAGGCAGACGAACAGCAGCCCGGCAATGTTTCCGACGTGGACAGGCTTCAGGCTGTACTGGCTGCGATCGAACTCGTGACCCATGTGCTCGGTATGGATCAGTTTGCCGGTCAGATCGTAGGTCCACTGGTGATAAGGACAGACGATGTTGCCGACGCTGCCGTGCAGACCTTCGCAAAGCCGCGCGCCGCGATGGCGGCAGACATTATGGAATGCGCGGATCGACATGTCGTCATCGCGGACGACAACAATTGATGCTGGCCCGACGGGGACTGTGAAGTAGTCGCCGGGCTCACGGATGTCGGCATCCGTTCCGGCATAAATCCAATGCCGGCCGAAGATGGCCTGCATGTCGAGGTCGAAGACTTCCTTGGTCTGGTAGAACGGCGCCTCAAGGCTGAATCCTGGTTTGCGGCGCAGGATCATGGCCTTCAGTTCGTTTGAAATCTGCATGTGTTCCTCCCTTGCCGGGGGCTTAGAAATCAACCAGTCGATGATCTCGCAGGTAGCTGAGCAAAACTTGTGCTTTATCGACGCTCGTGCCCTCAAAAGCGACAACGCCGGCTTTGGCCGGACTTTCGATATAGGACAGCATGCGGGTATGGCCGTCGGCCCCGGAATCCGCTTTCAACCGCTGCGGTAAGCGCGGCTCGGGTTCGACGGTCCAGGGCTCGGCTGACTTGCCACCGCTCGCAACATCAACCCGCAACTCCTCGATTACGCCGGACCGCTGGCGCGCATAGGCATAGCCAAACGAGGCTGGCGCTGAAGAATGGACCGCGACAATGGCGGGAACCGGCGCGACGATGGTCCGGCGCTTGCCCTGGGGCAGGAATTGGCGGACGTGCAAACCACCGTCGGCAAGTTGCAGGGAGAGCGCGTTCTCGATCACAGGTCGGTCGAGCGCGGCGCCGATGAGATACGGTAGCAGTCCGCTGCCGGCGCCTGTCTCTGCGCAGGTTCCCGTTAGTACGAGGTCGACCGATGACAGCACGGCGCACAGAGCCGGAGTGACGTCGCCCCCCGTTGGTACCTGGACGACGCCTATGTGGCCGGCGCCGAGCGCTAGATAGTCCTGCAAAGCCGGCTCACCCGTGCTCCCAGCGTGAAGGACCCGGACATGTCCCGGGCACAGCGCCTGCCCGATCGCCAAGGCGACGGCGTCCCCGTTGCACGCCCGCGGCCGGCTTGAGACCGGGTTGCGGCCTGCCGAGACGAGAACGGCGATGGAAAGCGGCTTTGTCATTCCGACCCCGCAATCTCCCGCTGCGCGCGGGCCTGTCCGATCCGGGTGATGAGCGCCTGCATGATGTCTTCGGCGTCGCCAATCAGGGTGAGATCGGCGCGCTTCACGATCGGTGCGCCAGCATCCTTGTTGATGGCGATGACGTGCCGGCAGTCCTTGATACCCTGCAAGTGCTGCACGGCTCCCGAGATGCCGATTGCTATGTAGCCGCTGGCCGAAATCGTCTTGCCCGTGGCGCCGATCTGCCGGTCGCGCGGGTATTTGCCTTCGTCCACCGCGACACGGCTTGCGCCAACCGCCGCGCCAAGTTTCTCCGCAAGCGTATCAATCGTTCCCGTATTGGTGACGCCATAACCGGCCGAGACGACGAGGTCCGCGTCTTCGAGCGCCAGCGCAGAGGCGGGCGGGGTCTCGATGCCCAGATCACGGCAGACGGGGGGTGCAATGGAGAACGACGGCAGCGCATCCGCGCTCAGGCGACGGCCCGTGCCGCGAAACGGAAGCTCGCTATCAACGGTGCCGGATTGAAGGAGCACGATTTGCGGCAACGCGCGGTGTGCGAGCGGGCCGGACAGGCCATTCCAACGCGTCGAGACGTGGACCCCATCCACTTCCACGACGTTCGCCGCGCCATCGACGCTGAGCGATGCAATCAGTCGGCGGCCGAGATCGCCGGTGCGCGCATCATCTGCCAGAAAGACGTGCTTCGACGGATAGGCTGACATGAGCGCCCGAACGGCTGCCACTTCGCGTTGCGGGTCATAGCGGCTTCCATCGAGGTCATCGTAGATGGCGACAAGATCGGCGCCTTCGCTGGCGAGGCTTTCGGTGATCGGTCCCAGAACGCCTACGACAACGCCGGTGCTTTCATCGGCGAGAATTGCAGCCGCCGCGATCACCTGACGGGCTGGTTCGTCCAGCTGCTCGCGGTCCGGCCTTATGATCGCCATCAGCCAGTCTCGCGGTGGCTTCATCTTGCGCCGCGGCTTTTGCGCCGATGCCGTCGCTTCAGCCGTTGCCCGCGGTCGCAGGACGATTCGGCGCACACCGTCTGGCGTACATGAGGCAGGCCGCTGCGGAGATCTGCGGAATGACTTTGTCATGGTGCATCCTCCAGGGCTGCTGCGACGATCTCGGCGATGTCCAGCACTTCGGCCCTGTCGCCCGCGACGCCTTCCAGCATAGCGGTGCATTGCGGACACGCGACGGCAACGATTTCGGCGCCCGTCGCTCTGACATCACCCATCCGCATATCCGGAATGCGCTGCTTTCCAGGAATGTCGGTGAGCGGTGCGCCGCCCCCGCCACCGCAGCAGCGCGCGGTTCGCCCCGACCGCTGCATTTCCGCAAACTCCAGGCTGAGTTCCTTCAGAAGTGCGCGCGGGGCATCGAATTCGCCGTTGTAGCGGCCGAGATAGCAAGGATCGTGATACGTTAGACGCCGCGTCTCTTGCGACGGGCGCAACCGCAGGTGTCCATCGCGCACGAGCAGGCCCAAGAAGGTGGTGTGGTGCATGACGTCGTAGGTGCCGCCGAGATCGCGGTACTCGTTCTTCAAACTATGCAAGGCGTGCGGGTCCGGGGTGATTATGCGTTTGAAATCCAGATCCGCCAGTGTTGCAATGTTGGTACGCGCCAGCTTCTGAAACGTGGCTTCGTCGCCGAGACGCCGCGCCGTATCCCCCGTGTCGCGCTCCTTCTCTCCGAGAACCGCGAAGTCGACGCCAGCGGCCTTCAGCACTTTGACGAGCGCGCGCAGCGTTCGCTGATAGCGCATGTCGAATGCGCCGTCTCCCGCGAACAAGAGGACATCGACCGGATGACCGGGCTCTGCGACCCGGACTCCAAGATCAATGGCCCAGGCATAGCGCGCCTCTGCGGCAGTACCGCCCTGCGTATCGGTCTGTCGAAGATTGGCAAGTGTCGCGGCGGCCTTGCCTGGGGCATCGCCCCGCGTCAGGTTGAGGCTGCGGCGCAGGCCGACGATGGCGTCGACATGCTCGATCAGCATGGGACATTCCTCGACGCATGCGCGGCATGTGGTGCAGGACCAAAGCGTCTCGGCCTCGATCAACGCCGGCACGATCGGCTGACCGGGTGCCCCGTGATGCCGGCCGACAGGAATCCCTGGATATGGGCTCCCCGCGTATGCGCTGTCGCTTTCGCTCGAAACTCCGGCGACGAGATCCTGGATCAACTTCTTCGGATTGAGCGGTTGCCCTGCGGCAAACGCGGGACAGGCGACCTCGCACTTGCCGCATTGAACACAGGCATCGAAGCCCACCAGCTGGTTCCAGCGGAAATCAGAGGGTTTTTCGACGCCGTAATCGCACGCATCGAGCGACAGTGTACGCAGAGCCGTCGAGCGCACGCCTTGGAAGCGCTCGGGTCTCGGATGAAAGGCAAGATGAACGAGCCCCGCCACGGCATGCTTCATCGGTCCGCCCAAACCGATGCCCAGCACAAGCTCGGCCGCGCCGACGAGCAACAGACTGAGCGCGGCGAGCGCAATGCCAGCTGAAATCGTGTTGTGCGGAACCGAGATCAGCAACAGAAGTCCGAGCGCGAATGCAGCGAGCGTATAGGGCAGACGGCTCCACGCCCCCAGCGACAGGCGCGATGGCGTGTCCCGGCGCCTGAGCCAGATGAAGCCAGCGCCTACGAACATCACCGCGGCGGCGGCGGCGATGGCGCGATCGAGACCAGGCCGGTACAGGGCCAACCCATAGTTGATCGCGACGAGCACAAGCACGGCGATCGCGCCACCTGCAACCGCGATGTGGGTGCGCGCGATGTAGGGATCACGCGATACGACGTGATGGAGATCTACGAAGTAACGTTTCGGAACCGCGAACAGGCCGGTCCAATCGACGGCGGCGCTCCGTCCGTTGGCCCAAAGTCGCGCACGGCAAGCGATACCAAACGCCAGCATTGCAGCTGCGGTCCAGAACAGCACGGTGATGGTCTGAGCGAGGGCCATTCGTCAGAAGTCCTTGCACAGGCGCAGACTGTCGTAGATTGCGCCGTGGATGTTGTGCATCGATACGCAGTCGCCGACGCGGAACAGCAGATAGCGGCCATCGCCTGTTTCCCGCTCGAGCGCCGGCTGGGCTAGTCCCGCATAAAGTGTCTCGAGATCGATCTGGCCGCGATTGAGCGAGCCATCCTTCAAGCTCCAGTAGAGCTCTGTGTTGGGTGCTGAGCCGTTCTCGATCACGACCTGGTCGACGACACGCTCCTCGATTTGCTCGGAATACTCGTTGCGCAGCACGGCGATCTTCTTGTTGCCCTCGGCATAGACGCGGTCGAGCCAGTAGTTGGGCGTGGGAATGATGGCCTGCGAGTAAAGCCGCCGGTAGAAGATCGGAAACGTCGTGCCACCGACATCGTCGGCGATCTTGACATCGGGCGTGACGATCTCCACGGCGCTGCCCCGGCTCGCCAAGAAGTCGGCCGTGCCGAAGCCCGCGTGCGTGCTGATGCCGTCATAGACGAGCACGGTTTCTGCCGGCGCCACCTTTTCCGACAGAATGTCCCAGGCACTTACGGCGAGCCCATCCTTGACACCCCATGCCGCCACCTCGTCGGCGTGGCTGGTGCCGCCGGTCGCGAGCACGACAATATCCGGCCTATCGGCGTTGATCATCTCAGCCGTTGCGGCGGCGCCGAAGCGGCGCTCGACGCCGAGCCGCTTCGTTTCCATATCGAACCACCGGATGATGCCGGCCATCTGCTCGCGCTGAGGCGCCTTGGCGGCGAGATTGACCTGGCCGCCGACGCGATCGGCTATCTCGTAGAGGATCACATCGTGCCCGCGTGATCGCGAGACGCGGGCGGCCTCCAAACCTGCAGGCCCTGCCCCAACCACGACGACACGGCGTTTGCTTCCAGTGGTCGGCTTGATGATGTGCGGCATGGTCGCTTCGCGCGACGTGGCAGCGTTCTGCACGCACAGCACGTCCTGCCCGAGGTATTGTCGGTCGATGCAGTGATTGGCGCCGACGCACTGGCGGACCTGATCTTCACGCCCCTCGCGCACCTTGTTCATCATGTGTGGATCGGCGAGGTGCGCGCGCGTCATGCCGACCATGTCAACAAGGCCATTGGCCAGAATCCGCTCGGCCTGCGAAATGTCGCGTATGCCCTGGGCATGCAGCACCGGCACCTTCGATACGGCCTTGATGCCGGCGGCGAGTTGCACGAACGGCTCGGGCGGCAGCGCCATCGGCGGCATGCAGTTGGCGATCTTGTTGTGGGTGTCGGCGCCCGATCCGATGATGCTGATGAAATCTATGAGGCCCGTTTCCGACATGGCCTGCGCGATCTCACGCAATACGCCCGGCTCCAGACCATCGTCATGGAACTCGTCGGCGCACATGCGGATGCCGACGCAGAAATCCCGGCCCACCGCCTCGCGGATAGCCGTTAACACTTCGATGCCGAAGCGCATGCGATTTTCCAGGCTGCCGCCATACTCGTCGGTTCGCTTATTGGTTCGCGGCGACCAGAACTGATCGATCAGATGCTGGTGCGCGGCGGAAACTTCCACGCCGTCGAAGCCTGAAGACTGGACACGCTTCACTGCCTTGGCGAAATCACCGACGATGCGGCAGATGTCCTCGATCTCAATGACCTTGGCATTGCCGCGATGCACCTGTTCGCGCACGCCGCTGGGGGAGACGAGATGCGGCCAGGGATCGCCGGCCCAGGCCGACCGGCGGCCCATGTGGGTCGCCTGGATCATGATCTTCATGCCGTGGCGGTGCACGGCCTCGGCGAGCCGCGACATAGGTTCGATGACCTTGTCCGTCGTCAGGTTGACGGGTCGCCACGCACCCTGCGGCACGTCGATCGATACGGGGCTAGAACCGCCACAGATGGCCATGCCAAGGCCACCCTTGGCCTTCTCCTCATAGTAGCGGATGTAGCGATCGCCCGGTATACCACCCGGCTCTGCGTAGACTTCCGCGTGGGCGGTGGAATAGATGCGATTCGGCAGCAAGAGCCGGTTGAGTTTCAGCGGCGAGAAAACATTCGGGTAGCGCATCGCCCGATCCTGACAGAAGAATGCTTCAGCAATAGACCACCGTCACGGCCAGTCCGCCGAGCGAGGTTTCCTTGTACTTGGACTGCATGTCCTGGCCCGTCTGGCGCATCGTCTCGATGACCGCGTCGAGCGAAACGAGATGGCTTCCATTATCCATCATGGCGAGGCGCGCGGCGTTGATCGCCTTCAGCGCGCCCATACTGTTGCGCTCGATGCAAGGGACCTGCACAAGTCCGCCGATCGGATCGCACGTCATGCCGAGATTGTGCTCCATGCCGATCTCGGCAGCGTTTTCGATCTGGGCGTTGGTTGCGCCCATCACTGCAGCGAGCCCGGATGCAGCCATCGAACAGGACACGCCGATCTCTCCCTGGCAGCCCATTTCCGCGGCGGAAATCGAGGCGTTCTTTTTATAGAGCATGCCGATGCCCGCGGCCGTGAGCAGGAACTTCATGACATTTTCCTGCTGCTTTGCAGGATCGGAGTTTTTGTCGACGTAGCGGGTGAAATAGTTGAGCACAGCCGGAATGACGCCGGCCGATCCGTTGGTCGGCGCAGTTACGACACGCCCGCCCGCTGCATTTTCTTCGTTGACCGCGATGGCGAAGGCGCTGACGACATCCATCGCCTTGAAGTCACCCGTCAACTTCCCCTTGGCGTCGGTGGCCTGCCGGTAAAGCGACGGCGCGCGGCGCTTGACCTTGAGACCGCCGGGTAAAATGCCTTCTGTGGCAAGTCCGCGCTCCAGGCATTCCCGCATCACGTCCCACGTCTTCATGAGCTTGGCGCGGGTCGCGTTCTCGCCTTGATAGGCGAGTTCATTCTGCCAGACGAGAGCGGCGATCGACAGATTTTCGGTATCGCATTGCGCCAGCAGTTCGGCTGCCGTGTCGAAGGGAAAACGGACCGGTCGATGCGGAATATCGCCGGAGCTTCCCAGATGACTGGAGCTGATTTCGTCACGGTCGAGCACGGCACCGCCGCCGATCGAAAAGTAGCTGTTGGAGTAGATCAGAGCGCCCGCATCATCGAAGGCCTCGAGCAGCATGCCGTTGGGATGTTCCGGCAAAAACTCGGACTTGCACATGAGCAGGTCCGTTTCCGGGTTGAACGCGATCTCGCGCGTGCCGTCGAGCGACAGCTTGCGGTTCTGCTTGACCGCATCCACCTGATCGCGGCCTGTCATAGGGTCGATATCTTCAGGGCTTTCGCCAAGAAGGCCGGCGATGACGGCGAAGTCGGTGCCATGCCCGACGCCGGTCAATGCGAGCGAGCCGTAAAGCCGTGCGACTACGCGTTCGGTGCGGTCGAAACCGCCGCGGCGCTTCAATGCCGTGATGAAAGTGCCCGTCGCCGTCATTGGGCCGACGGTATGCGAACTCGAAGGTCCGACGCCAATTCGAAACACCTCGAATACGCTGTAGTTCATGCAGCCCCCCGAGCTTGCGAGGCGCCTGTGCCCAATTTCGCGACTCCGAATCCGTAAGGTTTGGCGGCGCGCACCAGGAAGCGCCAGATGTAATCGGCGAAGCTGCGGCGTATAATAATGCGAAAGCCGTCCCCGTCGCGGCGCATGAAGGCGGATGCCTTGCCGAATGTCGTTCCGACGACGCGGCCCGCCGTAAGTGCATGAAGATCATAGACAGTGCAGTGGGACATCACCGCCTCGGCATCGCGTCCGAGGATGGCGACTTCCGTGTAGCCGCCGGAGTTGTCGACGACCTGGCTGCGGATGCCGACCAACGCGGCCTTGAGGGCGGCGAGCATCGCATCGCGGCGCGCTCTCGGCAGAGCAATCATCCATTCATCCGGCGACAGCCAGTAGATGCGAATATCGCCCACCTCAGTGAAGGTGCACGGCTGGGTGGGCAGCGAAGTCCCGAGCGCCTTGGCAGCTGCCGTCGCGAATGCGCTGTTAGCGACCTCGCCGCGCAGACTGATGATACCTGCGAGACGCAGTTCGTCGGCCCAGACGCCGCATCTGTCATCGACGGGTTTGGCCGCGGCTGCCAGACCGAATGAATGGAGCGGCGAGCGCATTTCCGCTTTTGTTGCTGGATCAGACATTCTGGCGCGCTCCTTGCGGATCGAGGAACACGGGAGAGACGACCTTGACGGCGTAGGTCTTGCCGCGTGCAAAGGCATAGAGCTTGTCGCGGCCCAAGTTTACGCCGTCCTCGCTACGCCGCGCAATGCCGTCGCGCACGACGGCGAGTGCAATCGAGCGGCTGAGTTCCGCACTATAATAGCTGGAGGTGACGTGGCCAAGCATCGGAACGGGCGGCCTGGTGTTGGCGCTTTCGATAATCTGCGCGCCTTCGGGCAGGACGGTCTCGGGATCGTCCGTCATCAGTCCGACGAGTTGCTTACGATCAGTGCGGGCCGTGTCGCTGCGTTTGAACGACCGCTTGCCGATGAAGCTGAACGGCTTCTTCACGCTGACGGCCCAGGCCATGTCGAGATCGAATGGGGTCATGGATCCGTCGGTGTCCTGGCCGACGATGATGAAGCCCTTCTCGGCTCTTAGAACATGCATCGTCTCGGTGCCGTATGGCGTTATGTCGAACTCCGCGCCCGCCTCCATCAGCGCTTCCCATACATGGTGACCGTAGCTTGCGTCGACATTCACCTCGAACGCCAGTTCGCCGGAGAAGCTGATGCGGAAGACGCGCGCGGGAACGCCCGACACCGTACCTTCACGCCAGTCCATGAATTTGAACGCCGACGGAGAAAGGTCGATATCCTTGCAGACCTTGGCGACAACATCGCGACTCTTGGGGCCGACGACTGCGGCCGTGGCCCAATGGTCCGTGACCGACGTCATGTAGACGTCGAGAAGGGGCCATTCGGTCTGATGCCACAGTTCGAGCCAGTTCATCACGCGCGCGGCGCCGCCAGTGGTCGTCGTCATCAGGAAGTGGTCGTCCGCGACGCACGACGTGACGCCGTCGTCGGTCACCATTCCGTTCTCGTCGAGCATCAGTCCGTAGCGGCACTTGCCGGGCGCCAGTTGCGTCCAGGCGTTGGCATAGACGCGATTGAGGAACTCACGCACGTCCTTGCCGCGAATGTCGATTTTTCCGAGCGTCGAGGCGTCCATCATCGCGACGCCACGACGCGCAGCAAGGCATTCGCGACGCACGGCGGCGTGGATATCCTCATCGGGCTTGGGGAAGTACCACGGCCGCAGCCATTGTCCAACCAGCTCGAACTCCGCGCCGCGCACGACGTGGGCTTCGTGCATCGCCGTGTAGCGGCGCGGCTCGAACATGTCGTCAGCATGTGGCCCAGCCATCGTTCCGAATGTCACCGGCGAGTAGGCAGGCCGATATGTCGTGGTGCCGACTTCCGGAATAGATTTGCCCAGCACGTCGGCTGCGATCGCGAAGCCGTTGACGTTCGACAGCTTGCCCTGGTCGGTGCCGAAGCCAAGCGCCGTGTAGCGCTTGATGTGTTCGATCGAACGGTAGTTCTCGCGCACGGCAAGATGAATGTCAGATGCGGCGACATCGTTCTGGTAGTCGACGAAGGCTTTCTTGCCGTACCCTTCTGGCTTGCCGTCGGGAATCCGGAAGATACGGCGCGCGGGTGCGTCCTGCGGTTCCTCGGTGGCAAGGTTGAGAGCGCCCGTGTCGGCTTTCTTTCCGGCGCTTTCGACAAGTTCGCCAACCGTTCGGCGTGTCTGTCCGAGGGCTGCCGAAAGGCCGAATTCGCCAGTGACGGCGCCAACGCAATAAACGCCGGCCGAAGCGCGGCCCGTGGCCGGTACGACGAACGCCAGCCGTGCGTCGTCCCACGTCGGACGGCCGCCGTCGTGGCAGAACAGGTGGACCGTCGGCGACAGGCCGCCTGACGAGCCCAGAACATCGCAGTGCAGGTAAGGTCCGTCGCTGATGACGGTATTGCGATCGGCATCGAGTTTAACGAGTTGAGCGCCCTCAATGGCGCGCCCGCCGCTTGTGGAAGCAATGCCACATCCGGCCAGGATATTAACCCCGGCCCTTTCCGCGCGCGACCGCCAGGCGGGGTTCACGGCCGAGCGGGTGTCGGCAACGGTGACGTTACAGCCCGCTAAGGCGAGGTCGCACGCGCCCTGATAGACGTGATCGTTGCTGGTCAGCAGCAAGACATTGCGCCCGCATGCGACGCCGTAGCGATTGACATACGTCGTCAGCGCGGACGCGGTCATGACGCCCGGCACGTCGTTGCCGCCGAATACGAGTGGCCGCTCGATGGCGCCGGTGGCGAGCACGACGCGTGTGGCTCGTATCCGGTGCAAACGCTGTCGCGGCACACCCGCCGTGCGCTCTGCCGGAGGCAGATGATCCTGCAAGGACTGAGCGGCTTGGACCATATTCATATCGTGCAGGGCGAAGGCGCCGGTGCGAGTCAACACCTGCACGTTCGGCAGGCTCGCCAGTTCACCGAGGATGTTCGTCAGCCACACTCCCGCGGGCTTGCCGCCGATGACGGAGTGCGGCGACGACAGAAGCCAGCCGCCGGGCTCGTTCTGCTCATCGAGCAGCATGACCTTCAGACCGGCTCGTCCCGCCAGTAACGCTGCCAGCAGGCCGCACGCGCCGCCGCCGACAACGAGCACCTCGGTGTGATGGTTCTGATGATCGTAGGTTTCAGGGTCGGGATCGCGTGGCGCATCACCGTAACCGGCCGCCTTGCGTATTGCGTGCTCAAACATCGGCCATAGACGCCGTGACTGGAATGTCTTGTAGTAAAAGCCGGCGGCCATGAAGCGGGCAAACCGGCCGCCAAAGCTCTTCAGATCGAATTCGAGCGTTGGCGAACCCGTCGTTCGGCGCGCTTGCAGACCGTCATACAATTCGACCTGCGTCGCCTTGAGATTGGGAATGGTGAGCGCACCGGTTTCGACCTGCACCAGCGCGTTCGGCTCCTCCGGACCCGCACCGACGATGCCGCGCGGGCGGCCATATTTGAAGCTGCGCGCCATCATGCGCCGGTCGTAGGTGAGCAGTGCGGACGCGAGCGTATCGCCCGCGAAACCTTCATAGCTTTGGCCATCGAAGCTGAAGCGCAGGGGCTTCGAAAAATCGACGCGCACATGCGGTGCGCGATGGCGGAAGCTCGTCGTCATGCCCCGCCTCCTTCCGCGTCGTAGCGTTTGCGCGCGTCAACCAGCGTCCATGCACCCTCGATGGCGTGGGTCGCCGTGTGGCGCTTGACGACGAAGAACTTGCGGCAGCCGGTGGCGTGAGACCACATCTCCCAATGCCAGCCCTTCGGGTTCTTGCGCATGAATAGATAATCGCCCCAGGTCGCATCATCGACCGTATCGGGTTCGGTCGGGCGAATGATGAAAGCCTCGCCTGAGTAGGCGAACTCCTCTTCCTCGCGCTTTTCCCGGCAATGCGGGCATGTCAGGACGAACATTTTTGCGAAATTCCCTACTTGGTCCTAGTGCGCCACGCCGGCGGCGCCGTGCTCGTCAATGAGGTGACCGGTGGTGAAGCGGCCGATGTCGAAGGCGGTGTTGAGCGGATGCGGCGCGTCGTGCGCGATCGTGTGGGCGAAGACGTTGCCCGAGCCCGGCGTCGCCTTGAACCCGCCCGTTCCCCAACCGCAATTGAAATAGAGGCCCTTGACCGGTGTCTTGCTGATGATCGGGCAGGCATCCGGCGTCGTGTCGACGATGCCGCCCCACTGACGGTTCATGCGCACGCGCGAGAACATCGGGAAAAGCTCGATAATGGCGGAGGCCGTATGTTCGATGATGTGCGGGCTGCCTCGCTGGCTGTAGCTATTGTAGTGATCGATGCCCGCGCCGATGACGAGTTCGCCCTTGTCGGACTGGCTGACGTAGCCGTGCACTGCGTTCGACATGACGACGGTATCGAGCACTGGCTTCAGGGATTCGGACACGAACGCCTGCAGCGGATGGCTTTCGATCGGCAAGCGGATGCCGGCCATCTTGGCGACGACCGAGGAATGGCCGGCCGCCACGCAGCCGACTTTGTCCGTCTTGATATAGCCGCGGGCAGTCTGGAGACCACCGATACGGCCGTTGGAAATGTCCATGCCCGTGACTTCGCAGTTCTCTATGATGTCGACGCTGTACTTGCTGGCGGCCCGGGCGAAGCCCCAGGCGACCGCGTCATGACGGGCAACGCCGGCGCGGGGCTGGAAGCTCGCGCCGAGGATCGGATAACGCGCCGCCTTCGACGTATTAATCAGCGGAATGCGGCGCTTGACCTCGGCGGCGTCGAGCACCAGCGCGTCGATGCCGTTGAGGTTGTTGGCGTTCACGCGGCGCTCGATGTCGCGCATGTCCTGCAGCGTATGGCCGAGGTTGAAGACGCCGCGCTGGCTGAACATGACGTTGAAATTCAAGTCTTCGGTCAGGCCTTCC
This sequence comes from uncultured Alphaproteobacteria bacterium, assembly GCA_963750715.1. Taxonomy (GTDB): domain Bacteria; phylum Pseudomonadota; class Alphaproteobacteria; order Rhizobiales; family Hyphomicrobiaceae; genus JAGVSR01. The sequence continues at coordinate 599,592 of CAVVRP010000008.1, forward strand.
CACAATTTCAGCGAATGCTCGTAGAGCATGGCCGCCTCGTCCCACAGGTAGTTCGAGCGGACGATGGTGGTGTTGCGAGCCGTGTTGCCGCCGCCGAGATAGCCCTTCTCGATCACGGCGATGTTGCGGACGCCGTGCTCCTTGGCGAGGTAGTAGGCGGTGGCAAGTCCGTGCCCGCCCGCGCCGACGATGACGGCGTCGTAGGATGACTTCGGCTCGGGGCTGCGCCACGCTGGGTCCCACCCCTCATTATGCCGCAATCCCTGGCGGAAGAGCGACCAGAGCGAGTACTCCTTCATCGCAAGACATCCTCGGCAAAGGGGGTGGAGCGGCAGCGCCTCAACGCGCTCGTTATGGCACGTTCTTACCTAGCGAAGGAAGGCGCGCGGCATCCGGACGGACGTGACATGAATTTATCCAATTGCGACACGGGAGGTCGGCGCGCGCCCGCCAAGGTCGGGAGCGCCAGTGCGGCGTTGCAGCAAACGCATTGACTCTCTGTGTCAACCGCGATGCCGCTGCGAGGCATCAAGTTGTCTCCGGCTGAAGTTTGTCTGGGTTCTGGCCGTCATGGAGGAGCCATACTTCGCATGAACGTCGAATTGACGGACGGGCTGCGGGTTACCCCTTCCGCTGCGCCAGCCACTTGCGCCATCCGCCGAAGGCGGTAACGTCTTCGGCGCCCGCGATGGCGAGCAACTCGCACAGGAAGCATTTAACGCTGGAGCCGTCTTCTAGGGTCACGGTGCCGATGCCGAGCGGCGCGGGGATGAGGCTGACGAACGAGCCGAACCCGTCGAAGTCCATCTCCCACACCTCGACCTCGATGCCGCCTGCTCCCTTGCCGTCGAACACGAGTCCGGGCTTCAGCGGCACCGTGCCGTGGAGCGCGTAGAAGCTGTATCCAGGAGCCGTCCGCGCGGTCGAAACGAGCTTGGACTTGCGCTCGATAAGCTGGCCGTGGAGAGGCTGCCCCGTGAGATGCGCGCCGCCGACGGCTGCCTTGACCGTCGACGCGGCGGCAGCCTGGGGCGTCAGCGGTGAGGTCGACGCGAGCGTCGTCGTTTCACCAAGCTGCGCGTCGGAGAGCAGACGATGCAAACCATCACCGACGCGCGCCAGGAACGCATCATCGAACGCGTGGCCTACGACCGTCACACCGAACGGAAGGCCATTGGGACGAAAGCCCGCCGGTACGGCCAGCGCCGACAGGTCCATCAGGTTCACGAAATTGGTGTAGGTGCCGAGATTGCTGTTGAGGCGAACGGGGTCGGCCAGCACGTCGGCGATCGGATAGATGGTGGGAGAGTCGAGCTAAACTGATTCCACCACGCCGTGGGACTGCACACCTAGTGGCATTATGGAAGTTGGCTTCGCACGCCGTGTGCCACACGTGGAAGCCTTGATTCATAGGCCTGTCGAGTGTGGAGATGTCGGTGCGTGCTGTCCGATTATGCCGGGTGCGCAGAAGTTGGGCAGAGCTGCGCGGTTCCGTTAGCCTTCGATCACCGCCAGGAGATCCTTGGCGTCGACCATGTTGCCGGGATGGACGAGAAGCTCTCCGACAACGCCGGGGCGCGGAGCACGCAAGGCCGTCTCCATCTTCATGGCCTCCAGTGTCATCACAACATCGCCGGCCTTCACGCGCGCACCCTCCTTCACGGCGACGGAAGAGACGGTACCGGGGAAGGGCGCGGCCAAGTGAGCCTCGTTGCCTTCCTCGGCCTTGCGGCGCGCGATCACCTTCGCAGCCGCCGCGCGATTGGGGACGCGGATGGCTCGCGGCTGGCCATTCAGTTCGAAGAACACCTTCACCTGGCCTTCGTCGTCCACGTCACCGATGGTCTGCAATAGGATGACGAGAGTCTTGCCGACTTCGAGATCGACGGAGATCTCGTCACCGGGATGCATGCCGTAGAAGAACACGCGGGTTGGCAGCACGGAGACGGGGCCGTACTTTCGAGCCATGGCGATGAATTCAGTGAAGATCTTCGGATACATGACATAGCTGGCGAGCTCGTCATCATCGAGCTTGCGGCCGCATTTCTTCTCTGCTTCGGCCCGTATGGCGTCGAAATCGGCCGGCGGCAGCAGCGAGCCGGGCCGTACGGTGATGGGATTATTGTCCCCCAATGCCTTGAGTTGGATGATTTCCGGCCAGCCTCCGAAAGGTTGGCCGAGATCGCCGCGCAGCATCTCGACGACGGAGGCGGGGAAAGCAACGTCCTTATCCGGATCGAGCACGTCGGTTGCTGTGATGCCCTGGCTCACCATCATCAGCGCCATATCGCCGACCACCTTCGATGACGGCGTGACCTTCACGATATCGCCGAACATATCGTTCGCCTCGCGATAAGCGCGGGCGACTTCGTGCCAGCGTCCTTCGAGGCCGATCGAGCGGGCCTGTTCTTTCAGGTTGGTAAATTGGCCGCCCGGCATTTCGTGCAGGTAAACCTCGGAGGCGCCACTCGTCAGATCGGATTCGAATGCCGCGTACTGGTCGCGCACGGCTTCCCAGTAGAATGAGATGCGCCGTATCGCTTCGGGCGAAAGGCCGGTGTCTTTATCGGTGTTGCGCAAGGCCTCGACGATCGAGCCAAGGCACGGCTGCGACGTGGTGCCGGACATGGAATCGATGGCGGCATCGACGGCATCGACGCCCGCGTCGATTGCCGCCAGCACCGTGGCGGCTGCGATCCCGGAGGTGTCGTGCGTATGGAAGTGGATCGGAAGGTCAACGGCCTCGCGCAGCGCCTTGAACAGGACGCGCGCCGCAGCCGGCTTTAGCAGGCCGGCCATGTCCTTCACGCCTAGGACATGCGCGCCAGTCTTCTCGATCTCCTTTGCCAGCGAGACATAGTAGGCGAGATCGAACTTCGGCCGCGCGGGATCCAGGATGTCACCAGTGTAGCACAAGGCGCCTTCGCACAGTTTTCCGGACTCCAGAACAGCGTCGATCGAGACGCGCATCTGTTCGACCCAGTTGAGGCAGTCAAAAACGCGAAACAGGTCAATACCGCCATTGGCGGCCTGCTGCACGAAGAAGCGGACGGCATTGTCCGGATAGTTGGTGTAACCAACTCCATTGGCCCCGCGGATCAGCATCTGTGTCAGGATGTTGGGCACCTTCTCGCGAATGGCGGCGAGCCGGTCCCACGGATCTTCCGTCAGAAAGCGCATGGCGACATCGAAGGTCGCGCCACCCCAGCATTCGAGAGAAAACATCTGCGGCAGCCCACGACTGTAGGCTTCCGCCACGGCAACAATGTCATGGCTGCGAAACCGTGTCGCCAACAGCGACTGGTGCGCATCGCGCATCGTCGTATCGGTTACGAGAATGCGCTTTTGCTCCTTCATCCAACGTGCAAATTTTTCCGGGCCGAGCTTGGCGAGAATCTGGCGGCTGCCGGCCTCTGCGTCCTCTCTGAATACCGGCGGAATAGGCACGGGCGCGCCGGCGCGGGGCAGCAGACGGCCCTTTGTCTCGGGATGGCCGTTGACGGTGACGTCCGCGATCCAGGCGAGCAGCTTCGTTGCCCGGTCGCGGCGTTTGGTGAAGGCAAATAGTTCGGGGCTCTCGTCGATGAAGCGTGTCGTGGCGGCGTTGCGGCGGAAGCGGGGATGGGCCAGCACGGCTTCCAGGAAAGGTAGGTTCGTCGCTACGCCGCGAATGCGGTACTCGCGGATCGCGCGGTCCATCCGGTCGATGGCCTCGATCGCCGTAGGCGCCCAGGCGGTGACTTTTTCCAGAAGCGGATCGTAGAAGCGCGTGACGACGGCCCCGGAATAGGCGGTGCCGCCGTCGATGCGAATGCCAAAGCCCATGGCGCCGCGATAGGCAGTGATGCGGCCATAGTCCGGCATGAAGTTGTTTTCGGGGTTTTCCGTCGTGATACGGCACTGAAGGGCGTGGCCGTTCAGGCGAATGTTCGTCTGCGCCGGAATACCGGTTTCATCGAGCCTGCCGATGTGGGCACCTTCGGCAATCCGGATCTGCGCCTTGACGATATCGAGCCCGGTCACGACCTCGGTGACGGTGTGCTCGACCTGGATACGCGGGTTGACCTCGATGAAGTAGAACGCGTTCGTGTCCGCGTCCATGAGGAACTCGACGGTGCCGGCCCCACAGTAATCTGTTGCCTTGCCGATCTTCAGCGCGGCATCGCAAATCTCTCTGCGCTGATCGTCATCGAGATAAGGAGCCGGCGCCCGTTCAATGACCTTTTGGTTCCGCCGCTGGATGGTGCAATCGCGCTCGAACAGATGAACGATGTTGCCGTGCCGGTCACCGAGGATCTGCACCTCGACATGGCGCGCCCGCTGTACCAGCTTTTCCAGATAGACTTCATCCTTCCCGAATGCAGCGCCGGCCTCGCGCCGCGCCGCAGCGACGCTGTCGATCAGCGTTTTCTCGTCCAGGATCGGGCGCATGCCGCGTCCGCCGCCGCCCCACGACGCTTTCAGCATCAAAGGGTAGCCAATCTTTGCTGCGGCAGCCAAGATGGTGTCAGGAACGGTCGGCAGCGGGTCGGTCGCAGGCATGACGGGCACGCCGATCGAGCTGGCGAGGTTGCGTGCGTCGACCTTGTTGCCGAGTGTGCGCAGGGTCTTTGGATCGGGCCCAATGAAGATCACGCCAGCTTTAGCGCAGGCTTCGGCAAGCTCGGGACTTTCAGATAGAAATCCGTACCCCGGATGAATGGCGTCGGCCCGCGCCAACTTGGCTACGCGAATGATTTCGGGAATCGACAGATAGGATTCAAGCGGACCCATCGGACGTTCGAGGTGGGGTCCGCGGCCAACGATGTAGGCTTCGTCTGCCTTAAAGCGGTGGAGCGAGAGCTTGTCCTCCTCCGCGTAGATGGCCACGGTTTCGATGTCGAGTTCGGTCGCCGCGCGAAATACGCGGATTGCGATCTCGGATCGGTTGGCGACGAGGAGTTGGCGGATGGACGGCATGGAACAAGTCTAGCCGAACCCGGACTTGCGTCGAGTCCAATACCGACATGACCCGGCCTCAAAACGACAAGGACGCCCAGTTTGCGCTGGCGTCCTCGGGCTCGTCCCGATCAAGCGGGCTTACTTGGGCGCAAGAACCATGACCATCTGGCGGCCTTCGAATCGCGGTTCGGATTCGACCTTGGAGATCTGCTCCGTGTCCGCCTTCACACGACGCAGCACGTCCATTCCCAGATGCTGATGGGCCATCTCGCGGCCACGGAAGCGCAGGGTGATCTTGACCTTATCGCCTTCCTCGAAAAACCGGCGAATGGCCTTCATCTTGACGTCATAGTCATGATCGTCGATGCCCGGACGCATCTTGATCTCTTTGATCTCGACGATTTTCTGGTGCTTGCGGGCCTCTGCGGCCTTTTTCTGCTCCTGGTACTTGTACTTTCCGAAGTCCAGGATCTTGCAGACCGGAGGCTCGGCGTCGGGCGAAACCTCAACGAGGTCGAGACCGGCTTCGAGCGCCCGTGTCATGGCCTCAAGCTTGGGAATGACACCGATATTTTGACCGGTTTCGTCGATCAGTCGGACTTCGCGGGCCCGGATGGCTTCATTGATCCTTGGGCCGGATTGCTCGCGTTCGGGCGCGGCGCGGGTGGGCTTTCGAATGTTCAAACTCCTTATGCAGCTTCAGATGTGGTTCTGCGCAATAACTAATCGGGCGTCATCGATGCCTCGGCAACGCCCGTTTTCATAGCAGAGTGACAATTGTGGGGAAAGAGTTGCAAGTCAAGCAATGCCGAGCGTATGCAACTCAAATGCCCATAATCAATTGGCTTTTGTTGCTTCGAACGCGGCGGCGAGTCCGGTTCCAAGCAATCTATCGTAAACGGCCAAAGTTCGTGCCCGCATGGTGTCGAGGGTGAAATTCTCCATCACATGGCGCCGGGCGCGGGCGCACATGGCGGCCCGCTGCGGCGAGGTGAGGGCCAGCGCCTGGCCAAGCGCGTCCGCCAAGTCAGACGGATCGGACGGCGGCACCAGCCAGCCGGTCGCCTGATCCGCGGCGACCATCGGCGCCGCCAGAACCGTTTCGGGGGGAGCGCCAATCCTGGTCGCAATCACCGGACAGCCCATGACCTGTGCTTCCGTCGCAGTGCGGCCGAAGGCCTCCGGCTCACTCGACGCGACGACCGCGACCCTGGCCAGTGCATAGGCGGCCGGCATGTCATCGACGTGGCCGGCGATGATGACCTGGCCACCGAGACCATGTTTGGCGATCCGCTGCCGGAGGTGCTCCGCGTAGCCGTCGCGGCCTTGCGGATCGCCAGCGAGAACAACCTTTACATCTTCCAGATATCCGCGCTGACGCAACAGTGCGGCGGCGTCGATCAACGAGGTCTGACCCTTCCAGGCGGTAAGCCGCGCTGCTTGCAGCACGATGCGGTCGCCGGGTCTGGTATTCCAGGTCCGCGCGACTTTGGCCAGCCGCTCCGGTGCGATTGCTGCGGGATCGAACACCGCGCCATCGACCCCGCGATGAATGATTTCGATGCGATCGCGTGGTGTCGCATAACGTTCTGCAATAAGGTTTGCGGTGAAGGCGGAGTTGGCGATGACGATGTCGCCTCGCGCCATCACGCTGTTGTACAGTTTCTTCAGGCGGCCGTTTTCGCTGTAAGCGCCGTGATATGTCGTAACGAAGGGAACGCCTGTTCTGCGGCTCGCGCGGAGCGCGCTCCAGGCAGGCGCCCGGCTGCGCGCATGAACGAGATCGACTTTCTCGTCATGGATCAGGCGGCCGATGCGGACGGCGTTTGCGAGGATCACCGCCGGGTTTTTGCTGGCGGCAGGAAAGGGAATGAATTCGGCCCCGGCAGCGGTAAGTCGCGGTGCCAGCCGCCCCCCTTCCGAGAGCACGATGGCGCGGCCGCCGGCGGCGACAATGGCGCTCGCGATCTCGATCGTCGACAGCTCTGCGCCGCCGGCATCGAGTTCAGGAATGATCTGCAATATGGTGGGTCGCTCGGCGGCCACGGATACAGGCTCCGGTATAGGGACAAGTCTCATAGGATGACCCAGGTCGAACCGCAATTCTTGACATTTGGTTCCGCTGATCTGCAGCGGCGCATCGCGTATGTCGCGGCGCCAGCCGACAGCATGGATGCGGCCGGATTGATCTGGCTGTCCGGCTTCCGTTCGGACATGGCGAGCGCCAAGGCGTCGGCGATCGCCGAATTCGCGGCCGAACGCGGTTTCGGCATGACGCGCTTCGACTATTCCGGCCATGGGCTGTCCGACGTTGCTTTTGAAAAATGCACGATCGGCATGTGGCTCGAAGAAGCGGAGGCGGTATTCACCCGCGTGACGTCAGGTCCACAGATCATCATCGGCTCCAGCATGGGCGGCCATATCGCGCTGATGTTGCTGAAGCGCATGATGTCGAAGCAACCAAAAGAGGCCGCGCGCATCGCCGGGCTCGTGTTGATCGCTCCCGCCTGGGACATGACGGAGGAGTTGATGTGGCGCCAGTTCACTGAGCCGGCGCGGCTTCAGCTTATGGAAAATGGCGTTTACATGCGGCCGTCCGAATTCGGTGACCCGTACCCCATCACACGGGCGCTGATCGAAGAAGGGCGAAATCATCTCCTCGGCCGCACGCCGTTCGATCCGGGTCGGCCGGTATCGATACTTCAAGGACTAAAGGACGAGGCGGTGCCGGCCGCGCATTCGCGGGAACTCATGAAGATCCTGACTGGTGACTCGGTTAGCATGATCGAGATAACCGACGGAGAACATCGCCTTTCACGACCGCAGGATCTGGAACTGCTTTACGGCGCCATAGACACGATCGCAGCGCCAGGTTCGTCAGTCCGCCGTTCTCAGTGAAGCGGCTCGAGCGTCTTTCAAGCCGGCGGCGAGTGCCGCTTCCAGGCGCTGGGGCCCGACTTCTCGGGCGATAGCCTCCGGTACGATCCAGGCTCTGTAACCAGCGGCACTCACAGTCTTGCCGCAGGCGAGCTGTCCGGCGAACACTCCGCAGGTTTTATCGACGCTCACCGCACTGACGGCGCGCCTGTCGTGACGCAGGATGCGAAGGTCAACGGGCTGGATGGGGACGGACGGGCCATCGAACTCGATCTCGCGGAAGATGCAGGTGAGCGAATGACGGCATGACCACGCGCGCTTGCCGAGCGTGTTGCCGGCGCCAAGTGCCTTGGCGAGAGGCATCGCCTTGGCGGGTCTGTCGCTTCCCGTACCCACAAAACAGGTATTGCCAGAGCAGAGTATCGGGTCGGCCGTTTTCTCGAACCGGCGGATGCCGCGATCGCCCGGTTCCATGACCAGCAGAACCGTGACACGCTGATCGTTTGCTTCGCCCGTTGACGGTATGAATGACGGCGGCTCGCCAAGTGAGGCAGGTGCGGCCCCGAGCGACATGCGCACTTCGGGAACCGCCGTAACTGGACCGGATGGCTTTTGCGCGGCTTCGCGCGCTTTACGGACTTTGCGGAGCTTTTCAGACAGGCGTTCGGCCTCCGCCTCTCGTTCGGCCTCCATTGCGCGCCGCGCTTCATCCTTTAGGCGCGCGGTTTCTTGTTCGTTTGCGGCTTCGGCGGCCTGACGGGCGCGCTCCTCAAAGGCGGCCTTTTCGGCGGTGGCGGTGCGGTTTGCCTCTCCGGCGGCAGATGCGGCATCCGCGTCGGCTTTGCGGCGATCGTCTTCGGCCTGGCGTTCAGTCGCTTCGAGACGCGCTCGTTCGAGTATTTCGGCCTTCTCCGACTTCATCCGCTCTTCGAGTTGCGCAGCTTCGGCGTCGCGACGGATGCGTTCCGCCTCAGCGGTCGCCGGATCCGCCTTGGGGGCTGCCGTATCGGCGGGTTTCTTGTCCATCGCGGAGGAGAACTTGTCGGCGATGTTATGCGCCGTCGCGGCGCGATCCTCCGCCGCCATTGCGGGAAGGTTCAGAGTTGACACAGCCAGCACGGCGAACACGGCACGAGCAGCCGGGGTGAAGCGCGACATGACACCAGTCTCTCGATTGACTTAGCAACTTTCAGACGCCGGACATTGCGGACACATCATCCGCGTCAATTCTGGCAACAAACAGGTTCGATGTTGAACGAGAGCTGAACGCGCGATGGGTCAGGTGGAAGATGCCGCGATCGCTGCGATGCCTTCCCTAAAAGTCGGATAGGCAAGGCGCACGCCAATATCCGACTTGATGCGGGTATTGTTCACGCGCTTGTTGTCGGAATAAAAGCTGCGGGCCATGGGTGATAGCTCTGCATCTTGATAGGCAATCTCCGGCGGCAGGGGGACACCAAGGAGCCTCGCGGCGAAGGCGATCACGTCCTGCGGCGGGGCCGGTTCGTCGTCGGTGACGTTGAAAATCCCACCTGCGTCGGGATGGGCGATGGCCGCCAGCAGCGTGGCGGCGATATCGTCGACGTGGATGCGGTTGAACACTTGCCCCGGCTTTATGATCCGCCGTGCGGTTCCTTCCTTGAGATTGTCGATCGCGCTGCGCCCGGGACCGTATATGCCCGATAGTCGAAACACGGCGACCGGCTTTTCGCCGAGCCGACCAAGCTCGATCCAGGCTTTCTCGGCCTGCATTCGTTGGACGGATCGCGGCGAAGTCGGGGCCAAAGGGCTATCTTCGTCGACCCAGCCGCCCTTCGCATCGCCGTAGACACCAACGGTTGAGAGATAACCGATCCAACGCAGTCCACTCGCGTCTACGATGGTCTCCGCGTAGTGGGTTAACACCGGGTCGCCCCCGGATCCGGGTGGCACCGACACGACGACGTGGCTTGCCGCTCGAATGGCGGCGCGGACATCGTCGCTCGGCCGTGTGCCATCGAAAACGATGCCGTCTGCACCGGTTGCGCGGATACGCGCCGCTCCGCCAGCCGAGGTCGAAGTGCCCGTTATCTTCCAGCCGTCGGCCGCTATTCGGCGCGCTAGCGCCGAAGCGCTGTAGCCGAAACCGAAGCATAGGAGATGTTTCACGCGTGGGCTCCAATCGTCCATTCCTGTCGCACCTCGGGGTCGTGCTCAATCTCAAGATGCGATTCGCGCGTCGCGGCGAGCGATGCACCGCTATCCAGACGGCACACCGCCCAGACCGCCATGGCCCTGACCAGCGGAGAGTCATCCGATAGCAGATTTCGAACGGCTGGGAGAAACGATGTATCGGCTGAGTTTCCTGTCGCGATCAGAACATTGCGCAGGAAACGGTCGCGGCCTGTTCGTTTCACCGGCGTTCCACGGAATCGCTCGCGAAATGCGGCATCGTCGAGGGTCAGCAGTAGTGCCAGCGGGGGATTTTCGCTGTCGGCGCGACTGGCACAACGCATGTCGCGTGCGCTCTCCGCAAACTTGTTCCACGGGCACACCGCGAGGCAGTCGTCGCAGCCGAAGATGCGATTGCCCATCGGTGCTCGGAACTCAGGTGCGATGTGCCCTTTATGCTCGATAGTCAGGTAGGCGATGCAGCGTCGAGCGTCCAACTGGTAGGGCTCCGGGAAGGCATCGGTCGGACACACGTCGATGCAGCGCCGGCACGAGCCACAGTGATCGGCCTCGGCGTCGTCGGCAGGAAGATCGGCGGTGGTGAGGATGGCGCCAAGGAACAACCATGAGCCGTGCTCGCGCGAGACGAGATTGGTATGCTTGCCTTGCCAGCCGATACCGGCCGCCGCGGCGAGCGGTTTTTCCATCAGCGGCGCGGTATCGACGAAAACCTTGACCTCCGCGCCTGAGCGGTCGGCGAGCCAGCCCGCCAGCTTTTTCAGGTCTGACTTGATTACGTCGTGATAGTCGCTGCCCTTGGCATAGACAGAGATGACGCCACGACCGGATTGCCCGAGCGCCAGCATGGGGTCGCGATCGGGCGCATAGCTGACGCCGAGCATCACAATCGATCGAACGTTCGGCCAAAGCTGACTGGGATCGCGCCGGCGCGCTGCGTGCGTCTCCAGCCAGTGCATGCCGCCATGACGGCCCGCGGCGAGGAACGCGTCAAGCCGAGCGGCTGCAGCGCCGATTGAGCCCGGCACGGTGATTCGCACTGCGTCAAAGCCCATGTCACGGGCCGTTCGGACCAAGCTTTGCTTGAGGTGTTCCGTCACGTGGCGTATTCGATTTCGGTCAGGTTTCTAGAAATCGAGTTCGGCATACCAAGACGCGGGTGCTATTCCGGCCAACTTGTCCGCCAGCAGCGGCCTCATCGCTGGCCGTGACTTCATCCGCATATACCAGGACTTCGCGACCGGATAGTTTTCCCACGGTATCTCGGCCAGATAGTCGACGGCCGAAAGGTGCGCGGCGGCGGCGAAATCGGCAAAACTCAGGTCCTCTCCGGCAAGCCAGCGGCGCTCGTTGGCGAGATGGTTAATGTAGCTCATGTGATAGCGCAGGTTTGATCGCACGGCCCGCAACACGGCGGCATCCGGCGCGTGGCCGCTTCCCGGCTGCAATGTCCCGTAGACCTTCTCCGTCAGCAGTTCACGCGACACCTCGCGATCGAATTTGCCGAGGAACCATTGGGTGAGCCTGCGCACTTCGGCCCGCGCGGTCGCGTCTCCCGGCAGGAGTTCGGTCCGGCTTTGGCCCGCGTCGTCATCCCTGACTGCGGTCTCCGCGAGATATTCGGCAATCACGCTCGCACCGCAGATGACGATTTCGTCCGCCGTCAGCACAGGCAACTCACCCGCAGGGTTCAGCGCCAGGAATTCGCGGCGCCATTCCCACGGCCGTTCTTCTTCCAGTTCATGGTCAATACCAAGCTCGCCCAGAACAAGACGAATCGCGCGGGAATGGGGGCATATGCGGAAATGCGTAAGCGTGAACATGCCATAGGTCCCGGGCGATACAATCGGCCATTGTGCTGACGGACGAATAAGATCATTGAACCGGGAGTTGGTACATCAGGGTCCCATTCTGCGCCACACTCATCGTGTATCCATCGAGAGAGACGCTGGGCTTGAGTACACTGCAATCGGGGTGGAGGGCATGCAGACCTGGCAAGTGGTGTTTCTCGGGTTCCTGGAGGGACTGACCGAGTTCATTCCCGTGTCATCGACCGGACACATCCTGCTTGCGGGGCATTTCCTGGGGTTCCATTCGCCGGGTAAGACTTTCGAGGTTTTGATACAGCTCGGCGCCATTATGGCGATCGTGAGCGTCTATTTCGCCAAACTCTGGAACATCGCAACATCGTTGCCGACGGAACCACGTGCGCGCAGTTTCGTCCTCGGCGTTCTTCTCGCTTTCCTACCGGCCGCAGTAGCAGGCGCGGCGTTGCACGGTTTCATCAAGGGTGTGCTCTTTGAAAGCCCCGCCTTGATCTGCGTGACGCTCATCCTGGGCGGCATCGTGCTTCTTGTGATCGACGGATGGGCTCCCAAGCCGCACTATACCGAGGTGACCGACTTCCCGCCGACGATGTCCTTCAAGATTGGACTTTGCCAGATGCTGGCGCTGGTGCCCGGTGTTTCGCGCTCCGGTTCCACGATCATCGGCGCGGTGCTGCTCGGGGCTGACAAGCGCTCGGCCGCAGAGTTCTCGTTCTTTCTCGCAATGCCGACTATGGCCGGCGCATTTGCGTATGATCTGTACAAGAACTGGTCGGTTCTCGACACCGGCGACGTCGCGGGGATCGCGCTTGGATTCATTACAGCCTTCATTACCGCCGTCTTCGTCGTGAGGCACGTGCTGGACTTCATCAGCCGCAACGGGCTCACCTACTTCGGCTGGTGGCGCATAATCATCGGCGGACTGGGCCTGGGCGCGCTCGCTGTTGTCGGCTAGCCGCTGTTGCGTACGAAGCTCAAGCGGCGTGCGACGTAACCGGTGAGCACAGAAGATGCCGAAGGCTTGCGAGGTCCGGGGCGGATCTCAGCCTTTCAACCATGGCCGGCTCGCGCACGAGCCGCGAAATGCGGGCAAGGGCTTTCAGGTGATCGCCGCTGGCATGCTCCGGCGCCAGCAGCAGGAAGATGAACTCGACCGGCTCTCCATCGGCACTATCGAAGTCGATCGGCGTCTCCAACCTGGCGAACAGGCAGACTATCGACTTCAACGCCTTGATCTTGACGTGCGGGATTGCGATGCCGCGTCCCAAGCCGGTAGAGCCGAGACGCTCGCGCTGTAGCAGGGTGTCAAAGATTTCGCGGGCTTCGATGCCGGTACGGTCGGATGCGCGTTGCGCGAGTTCCTGCAGGGCCTGCTTCTTACATGTGGCCTTAAGGGCGGGAATGATGCCGTCCTGCGCCAGAAGATCGCCGAGATCCATGAAAAAACGTCCTACCGGATGATTGCTGATTGGTCCGTCCAAGTGCATCTGTCGTGTCGCAGCCGACTTGGACTAAATGAAAAAGTGGCCATCAAACCCAAGTTCAGCGCGCTGCCGGAAGCGGGCCAATGCGATGCATGTAACTACCCCCACCGAATATACAACGTTTAGACTGTCACGCTCTTCCGAAATAAACGCACTGCATCGAAGATATTCCTTTCCGGCAGCCACCGGTTGGGGCGCGGAAGGCCCTGCCGCCGTTCAGTTCAAGCTGTTGCGTCGTGTGCAGAGGAACGCGCAAACTATTGAAAACGGCGTTTATTTTCAAAAACTTAAGCGGCGTATGACGCAACTGTCGCACGTCTGCCATGAATAATCTGCGTCGCGCTACGTGTCAATTGATCGGACGTGGGTCCACGGTGCGACGCACAAAAAATTTCTCGTTCTGATTAAGATTCGCTTCTCGCCATCCGGTCGAGCATCCGCTTTTCACGGCGGCGCTGGACGGATGAGGGTATGCGCATGGCCTCCCGATACTTAGCGACCGTACGACGGGCGATTTCAACGCCGTCCCTTTTCAGCCGGTCGACGATCATGTCGTCCGAGAGGATCGCCTTTACCGTCTCGCCCTCGATCATCAGCTTGATGCGATGTCGGACGGCTTCCGACGAGTGCGCCTCGCCTTCGCCTGACGATGACGCGATCGAAGACGTGAAGAAGAACTTGAGTTCGAATATCCCACGCGGCGTGGCGAGGTACTTGTTCGACGTAACGCGCGAGACGGTTGATTCGTGCATCGAGATTGCGTCGGCGACGGTCTTGAGGTTGAGCGGCCGCAGATGCTGCACGCCGTGGGACAGAAAGCCGTCCTGCTGGCGGACGATCTCTTCGGCGACCCTCAATATCGTTCGCGCGCGCTGATCCAGACTCTTGACCAGCCAGTTGGCGTTCTGGAAGCAATCCAGAATGTAGTCCTTTTCTTTCTCGTTCCGGGCGGTCTTTGACACCTTGGTGTAGTAGCTGCGGTTGACCAGCACTCGGGGCAGAGTTTCCGTATTGAGTTCGACAATCCAGCTTCCGTCGTTGGCGGAGCGTACCATGATGTCCGGCACGACCGGTTGCAACTGAACCGAACCGAACTTGAGACCGGGTTTAGGATTGAGCCGCTTGATCTCGTCGATCATGTCGGCCAGATCGTCTATGTCGGTGTTCACGGCTTTTCGCAGCGCCGGAATGTTGTGCGCGGCAAGTAGAGGCAGATTGTCGAGCAAGGCGGCGATCTGAGGATCGTAGCGATTCTTGTCCTTCAATTGCAGCGCCAGACACTCTGCAAGCGACCGCGCGCACACGCCCGGCGGGTCGAACGACTGCAGGACAGATAGAACGTGTTCGACAAGTTCGGCAGGCGCGCCGAGCTTGTCGGCCAGTTGGGCTGTGTCGACGTGGAGATAGCCGGCCTCATCGACCATATCGATCAGGTGCTGTCCGATGAGCCGTTCGGCTGGCCCCTGCAGAGCAAGCGGCAGCTGGCTCGAGAGATGATCGCGCAGAGAGATCTCGCTGGTGGCAAACGCCTCAAGGTTTGAACCATCGTCGTCAAAGGAGGACGACTTAGTGCGCAGCGAAGCCCAGCCGGATGCATTGGCGTCTGTGGCCATATCGGCCCCGGTCGAGTCCGGATAGACGTTGTCGAATTCGGTATCCAGGGTTTCGGCTGGATTTGACACCGGCTTATCGAGATCGAGCCACTCGTCCTCGCCACCGCCCGATTCGCCCGCGGCATCGCTGCCGTTGACCGCATCCGGAGAAACCGGAGCTTCGTCGCCGGGCTCGACTTCCCCGCGAACCGGTGCTTCGGCCGTTTCGTCTCGTTCGAGCAGCGGATTGCGTTCCAGCTCCGTTTCCACGAACTGCGACAGCTCGATGTTGGACAGCTGCAAAAGCTTGATCGCCTGCTGCAGCTGGGGTGTCATCACCAGCTGCTGGCCTTGCCTGAGCTCCAATCGTCCTGAGATAGCCATTCCACTAACCCTGCAACGCCTTCGCGGACGCTAAGGGCCACCTATAATCAACGCCCGTTAACGAACATATCCCCCAAATAGACCTTGCGGACGTCTTCGTTCGCTATGATTTCATTTGGCTTACCGTGTGTCAGAACCTGACCATCGTAGATGATGTACGCCCGGTCGATAAGGCTCAAGGTCTCGCGGACGTTGTGGTCGGTGATGAGAACACCGATGCCACGGTCTGTCAGGTGCCGGACGAGTTCCTGAATGTCGCCGACCGCAATCGGGTCGATGCCGGCGAACGGCTCGTCGAGAAGTATAAACGACGGACGCGATGCCAGCGCTCTGGCGATCTCACAACGCCGCCGCTCGCCGCCCGATAGGGCAATGGAGGGTGACTTGCGCAGCCGGGTGATGCGGAACTCCTCCAGCAGACTATCGAGCTGCTCCATGCGCTTTTTCTTGTTCCGCTCGACAAGTTCAAGCACGGCGAGGATGTTCTGCTCGACCGTCAAGCCGCGAAAAATCGATGCTTCCTGGGGCAGGTAGCCAATGCCGAGACGGGCGCGGCGGTACATCGGCAGGCGCGTCACGTCGCGGCCGTCGATTGTAATGCGGCCCGCATCGGAGGGAACCAGCCCCGTGATCATGTAGAATACGGTAGTCTTTCCGGCGCCGTTCGGGCCAAGCAGGCCGACCGATTCGCCGCGACCAACCGTGAGGCTGACGCCTTTGACAACCTTGCGCTTCTTGTAACTTTTCTGAACCCCCGAGACGGTGAGCCAGCCTTCTCCCGCGACCGGTTCGTCGAGCGCGTCGTAATCTTCATCGAGGCCCGGCCGCACCGCGGCGATTTGACGGCCGTTTCCCGCGCCCCCCGCGCCGGCGGCACCGGGGTTTTTCGAGGTCAGGAATTTCGTGAAACCTTTGACCTTCACACGCCGGATCCTGCTCTGCGCACGTTCTTCATGTGATGGGGCCCCGCGCTAGGGTCAATTGCCGTTTGCCGGGGCCGTCTCGACGCTCCATCCCTGGTTGGCGCCCATTGGCTTCTTTTCCGACTTCTTGGCCCCTTCCCGCAACTGCCCGGGGAAAAAGACCGCACTTGGCCGCCCGCTATTAGACCGGACGCCCTGCAGGTCGCCCGCTTCGGTCACCCAGCCGTCTCGCGCCGGCTGAACGGCGGCTTGTCCCGGAGCCGTGTCGATCGTGCTCTGACCTGTCGTCATGTCGATTACAAGGCGCGTGCCCTTGACGACGGTCTGGCCCTGGGACAAGACGACATTACCACCAACCACGACCTTGCCGGCTTTCGCATCATAGTCGGCCCAATCCCCAGTCACCGTCTGCCCGCCTTTGGACGTTACGACGACATTGCGTTTGGCCTGAATCCGCGTCAGCGTGGACGCTTCCTTTTTTTGCTCCGGTTTCGCAGTCGGCTCTGCTGCTGGCTTCGCCGCTCCGCCGATGTCGGCAAGTCTGGCATCGCCGCTGTAGGTTGCCTGAAGTTCGGCCGTACGGATTTTGAAATCGCCCTGCGCGGCCTGCACGTCACCACGAAACACAGCGGTCTTGACGGCGTCGGTCACGTCGAGCTGATCGGCCTCGATCTCGACCGGAGCGCTGGGGTCGGTCTTGAATGAAACGCCGGGCAATCCGGAACTCTCTGTCGGGTCGTCGTCTTTGGGCGCTGTCTTTGGCTTGACGCCGGGAGCCTTCTTGCCGTCTCCTTGCACGAAGCGAGCGAACACGCGCCCTGGGCCGCTGCCAACTCCCGGGGGAGAGGTGAGTTGCGTCCGGCCACCCTTGCGGTCGATGAAAAGCCGGCGCCCTTTGATCTCGTTCCGGCCTTGCAAGACGATGACGTTCCCGGTCAGCAGTGCGGTCTCTGACTTCTGATCGAGATCGGCTCGGTCGCTGGTCGCGCGGCGGGCCGTGCCGGAGTTCATCACAACATTGCCGTTCAAGACGGCCGTTTCGTTTACGGCATCGAAATCTGCGCTGTCAGTGGTGACGGTTTCACCGCTCGCCTGGGTCATCGTAACAGGGCCCTTCGCGATGATGCGGCGCAGTTTGCCCTGCTCCTGCGAAGGCCCGCTTTTTGCGGAAGAACTGCCAGTCGTGGCTGCGGCGGGTTCGCCTTCGTAACTGACCTCGAGTGAGGGGGTGGTCAGGAGCGCGCCGGACTGGCCGGCGACAACGTTGCCGTTGAAGACGGCGACTTTCGCCGCATCGCGGATATCGAGGCGCGTCGCGCTGATATCGACTGGCGCGTTTGAGCCGCCGAATGGCTTGGCGACCGAATTGGTCTCACTACCGGCCGTTGCATCGGACTTCGACGGGAGCAGCTTGGCTTTCACATCGCCGACAAACGCGGCCTCACGCAGCTTATGTTTCAGTGTCATCTGGCGGGACGTGATGCTGCCGGCTGTGAATTCGATCTCGACCGGCTGGTCGGACGTAATGATGCTTTGTTTCGTCTCGATCCTGGCCTGTGTCATGCGGGCCTTCAGACCGTTATCGGAGACGACGTCGATAGCCTCATAGAGGTCCAGCACGCTGGTCGCATGATTGAAGATTCCGCGCGTGGCCGTCAGATTGGTCTTCTTCTTTTCCGCGTCGACCAATTCGCCGGAGATTGCATTGAGGACGATCGCGTCCGGACTGGCCTTGTCACGCTGTGCCGACTTGGCCTTGAACGAGTAAGCGCCTCCGTCCTTGTCGAATCCCTCGTACTTCGGATTATGCATGGTCAGGTCTTCGGGCAGAATCCGCTGTAAGGCTATGGCGGGCAGCGACGATGATCCGATCGAGGCCCGCATCAAGGAACCGGCATAGAGGGCGACGATGCCGAGGCATGCGGCCGGCAGCAGCCAGCGCAGAACCCGGACGGCCACGGTATGGCGATAGGCGGAGGCGAAAGCGGAGCTGCGCTCGCCGGCGTCAGCGACTTTGACGCCGCCCGATCGGGCGAGTTCGGATTGGCGCTCGATGTTGGTGGTCGTTGCCATAATCCGGGTGCCGGTGGGTGCGGGTCTGAGCAAATCGTTTGCAGCGCACACTCCGCGCCAATTTGGGCGAGAACGGGACTTTGCTCAAGTCGATAGGGAGTTTACGCGCTGCCGGTGCCCGTAGTGCTGCTGAAATCCCGCTTAATGGGAAAAGATGTCGTCTTCGGGGAAGCCGGCGAGGTCTAGCCTGGCCCGCACTGGAAGGAACTGGAAGGCAGCCCGGGCAAAGTCCTGACGGCCTTCGCGAGCCAGCATCGCATCGAGTTTCGCCTTTATGGCGTGCAGGTGCAGGACGTCGGCGGCGGCATAGGCGAGCTGCTGCTGTGTCAGCTCGGTGGCTGCCCAGTCCGAACTCTGCTGCTGCTTGGACAGCTCGACGCCTAACAGCTCGGCGCACAGATCCTTGAGCCCGTGGCGGTCTGTATACGTCCGCACGAGCCTTGAGACGATTTTCGTGCAGTAGATGGGCGAGGTCATGATGCCCAGATGCTTTTCCAGCACCGCAACGTCGAAACGGGCGTAATGAAATATCTTTTCGGTCGTCGGATCGGCTAGCAGTGCTGCCAGATGTGGCGCCTTGGTCTGACTCTGCGCGATCTGAACGAGATGCGCTGAGCCGTCGCCGGACGACAACTGCACGAGACAAAGCCTGTCGCGGTGTGGATTGAGGCCGAGAGTTTCGGTGTCAACCGCGACACTAGGGCCGAACGAGAGTTCGGCCGGCAGGTCGCCTCGGTGCAGCTTTATCGTTGGGCCTGCCATGATCGCGCGTTTGCCCGATATTCGATGCGGGATGTGAAGCAGGTGGTGCCCAGAAGAGGAAGAGAGACTGAGCTGTCCACAAGTAACGAGAACGCAGGTATTTCAGAGACTTCGCGAACCCGGTAGGTCAAAACTCCAGGTCAACGCGACCATAGTGTCGTTCGTTCATTACCGCAAGGTTAACCAAAAATGAAGAAGACCGCCAACCTTCGGTTGAAGGGTCGGCAGTGGCAGTTCGTGAAGAAGTTGCCAGCCGATGTCCATGCCCAGGTCGGTAAGGCTTGGATGGTCAAAAACCTGGGGACTGCCGATGTCCTCAAGGCGATGCGGCTGCGAGACCGTCTTCTCGTGGAACTGGAGCAGCTCGTCTATTCAGCCCGAATGGGTGTCGTAGATAGCGAGGCTGCGATCTTGGGTGAGCTTGAAGGGCTCTCGCCAGATGACCGGCAGTCCATCGAGCACCACCTACAAGACAAGGCAGAGGCGCGCGGTGACCCAGATGGTGGCGTCGAGTGGTACAAGAGGGTCACCGGCCAAGCCGTCCCGATTTCGCTCCACGTGGATCGCTTCCTGCGCGAGTGCCCAGCGGTGCCTACGACACAGGCAGCTCGCCGGTCGACCATCGAACGCTTCGAGGTGTGGCTTCGGCAAGAGAAGGGCGGCAGCAGTCATCTCAAGGCTGTCTCGAAGAAGACCGCCGGTGCCTTTGCGTCTGCGCTCACAGAGCAGGGGTTGGCCCAGAAGACGGTGAATTGCCACCTGTCCTACCTGTCGAGCTACTGGCGCTGGATGGTGAAGCGCGGCCTGGTCGAAGTGAATGTGTGGGCAGGCCAACAGGTCGTCACCAAGGGCAGCTCCAGGGCGAGGCTTGCCTGGACGCTCGAAGAGGTCGCTGACCTAGTCGGGCGGGCCCCTACGCGGCTTCTACGCCACGCAATCGCTATCGCTGCTCTGTCTGGGCTGCGAGCTGGTGAACTGACGAAGCTGAAGGTGGCCGACTGTCGAGACGGGGTCTTCAACATTCGAGCCGGTAAGACCGACGCGGCCACTCGGAAGGTTCCTATTCATTCGTACCTCGGTGCGATCATCGAGGCGCGGATCGCCAGCCGTCGAGACGATGAGTATCTGCTAGCCGAGCTGAAAGGTAACCCGAAAGGCATCGTGAAGAGGTTCGCTAGGTTTCGTGCGTCTGCTTTCGGTAAGACTGAAGGGCAAGCTTCGAAGACCTTTCACAGCCTGCGCCACACCTTCGTGACCGAGGCGCTTCGAGCTGGATGCGATCTCTACATTGTGCAGTCGTGTGTCGGCCATGTTCCGGCTGGTGTGACGCTGTCGGTCTATCATAAGGGGCCGAGCATCGAGCAGTTGAGGGCTGTGGTTGAGTCCGTTCCTGGGTCCATTTAGCGGTTCACTTCGCCGGTGTGTAAGGGTCGGGCGTGCCGGGCGCGATGAGTGGATTCTTCCGCGTGCTCAGCTCGAACGCCGCAATCATCTTGGTCATCGGTTCGACGGCCCAGGTGTTTTGGACTGTAACCGGGAATTCTTCCTTGGGATCGAGAATGAGGTTGAACAGCTTTGGCGTGCCGAGCTTCAACGGGGGCGTGAACCAGTTGTGCATCTCGTCGTAGAGGTGCAGTTTCCAGTTTCGCCACTTCACCGCCTGCAGGCGGTCCGCAAGGAACAGCAGGATGCCTTCGCGGTTCGAGGTCTCCTTCTTGTCCAACAGAAAATCGGTCTGATCCACGCCGTCAATGGCGCGGTC
>CAVVRP010000009.1:0-166169 GCA_963750715.1 uncultured Alphaproteobacteria bacterium
GAGACCGGTACGCGCCGCCCGCTACGTCAATTCGCATCCTCAAAGGGCGAGAAGCCGGGAGACCTCCCGGTGCAGGCGCCCACCAAGTACGAAACGGTGATCAATCTCAAGACCGGCAAGGTGCTCGGTCTCGACGTGTCGTGCTATTCCGATAAGGAGGCAAATCCGAAACAAACACCCAGACAAGCTCTCACGTTGTCGCCTGTGCCCCAACAAGCAGACTTTAGGGCGTGCCTCGAGTGCCGTACTGCCCGTTCCATTTCGCCAACTCCCCAACTCATTTCGAAGGCTCCAAGCCCTTGTTTTCCGGCGATCGACGCTCACACTGAGCCTTGGGGCACGCAGGTGACCGCTGTTGAGATAAAAGACATCACGCTTCCCGACAACATGCAGCGCGCGATGGCAAAAGAAGCAGAGGCGGAACGCGAACGCCGCGCGAAAATCGTCGCCACCGAAGAGAGAGTTGGCAACATCATGGCGAGAACTGACAAGAGCCGCGCGCCAGCTCTGGCCTATCTACGCACCTCGTCGGCGGCCAACGTCGGCACGGACAAAGTCAGCGAGAAACGCCAGCGCCACGCCATCCAGGGCTTCGCCAAGCGGGCCGGGTTCGGGATCGTTGACGAGTTCTATGATGCGGCGGTCTCCGGTGCGGACCCTATCGAGACACGCGCGGGCATCGCGCCCCGCAAGCTCTAGCCGGCTGTTGAACGTGGGCGTGAGGTCGAACCGTTTTCTCGGTTGATCGGCGGCGGACGTCCTGGTTTTTCGTATTCGACGTTGCCCGACCAGGTCACTCCGACTGCTTCCTCACACCGTGGCCAGCAGCCTTGGCATCCGGCGGGAATCCCCCCTTCACTGGCCCAGTCCCGCCCGGATCCTGGACCAAGGTGCACGCCGATGGTACGGTGCATTGTCACCCCCGGCGTTGGGGTCGGTCGCTGCTCAACGGACGAACGAGGATGGGAGATGTCCATGAAAACGATGCTGCGTGGTCTGCTCGTCACCGCAATGTTGATCATCGTCGGGACCCCGGTCTCGCGGGCGGGTGACGCCGCCGTGCCGGCAGCCGCGCCGGCAGTGGGTTCGTACGAAGTCGTGCAGATCTGGGCCTGCGGGATGAAAGACGGCACGACCGAGCAGCAGGTGGAGTCGATCGCCAAGGACTGGCTCAAGGCGATCCGGCAGATGCCGGGAGGTGAGGCGGTCAAGGTGAGGGTGTTCTTCCCCGCGGTCGTCAACAACACGGGGCAGACCGACTTCTACTTCGTGCTGAACTCGCCCTCGTTCGCCGACTGGGGAAAGATGTGGGATGCCTACCAGGATGACTCCGCCGCCGCGAAATCGGACGAGCTCAACCAGGGCAAGATCGTGTGCCCCGACAACATGCTGTGGGAAGCGCACGCGATCGAGTAGATAGGCAGCGCCGAGACGGCTGACCCGACACTTTACCGTGGGCGCTCAGTAGAGCGCACTTGGCAACCGGGTGGGTCCAAGCGCCGCCATTCCTGACACCCTCAATCTCCCTCATCGGGAATATTGAGAATCGTTCCGCACGCCTTGCAGTGGACGGCATCTGGATCGTGCCTTTGCAGGCCGCAGACGGGACACGGGAAGCGCACCTTGTTCGGCCTAAACAGAACCTGTGCGAGGCGCAAGAAAAGCGTCACCCCGGAGATCATGATTACGACGGTGATCAGCCGCCCAAGGCTGCCCGACAACGTGATGTCGCCGAAGCCGGTGGTTGTAAGGGCTGTAACGGTAAAGTAGAGCGCGTCAACATAGTTGCTGATGTTCGGGTTCGACCAGTGCTGAGTCTCGTAGACGAGACCCGTCATCACGAAAATGAAAACGACAAGGTGGGTGATTGCAAGGATCACGTCCTCGTTTCGCCGGAAGAAGGCGAAGTCGCTGCGAAGCCGAGAAAGTAATGTGTATGATTGAAGAAGGCGGAGCGTCCTCAGCACACGTAGGAAGCCGCCAGCCTCGCCGACGACGGGCGCAAGAAACGACGCAATGGCAACAATGTCTGCCCACGTAGCGGGATGCGTGAACTCCTTGAGCCGGGCCGGTGAAAGCCATATGCGCGCAGCAAAGTCGGCGAGAAGCGCCAGGCCAATCACTACGTCGAAGTACTCGATCGCAGTGGATGTTGGCAAAAAAGACGTCACGACGATGAACAGCACCGTCACGATGTCGAAGATCAAGAGTCCATAGCTGAAACGCCGCGCGAGACGCAACTCGCCTTGGTAAAGTTCTTTGATGAGCGTCTTTATGTTGCCGTTCGCCATCAGCAATGCATGCCAGAGTTCTCGGGTCACGCCAACGGGCCAGCGCAAAGCGATCTAAGGATCGGCCTCTATGTCTCATCGATGCCATGTGACCAGAGGTGCTGACAGCCACGGGCGGCCCCCCTGCGCAGCCAACCCAACTTGCCCACCAACGACAACACCCTTGCCGGGCGGGGCAAGGGTGCTGGAGAGAAGGCTAATGCAGGTCCGAAGCAGCGCGACACTGTCTGATCTGCAGCCTAGTCGCAAGTCTCTCTCCAACGCCTCAGCTCAACACCGTCAGGACCCCCTAACCAGCGTGTTCAAGCCCCTTGCGCCGGAAGGCCATCCTCACGAGTGGTATCCCCATCTCGAGGCTTCACCGCCTTGAGAACGCCATCCGCGCACGCCCCCGCCAGCATTTTGGCAGCGGTCGAGGCTTTTTTGAAGCCATGGCGCGGTTTCTCCGCCAGGAGGCGGGACCCCGGAGGAAACCGGCATCCGGTTAGGCTCGTCCTCCGTGTCCCCCAAACGCCCTGCGTGACCATGCAGATTGGGAACGTTGGTCGGAACCAGGCTACGCGAGTGGCGGACTTTCTCCTCTTGCAGAGCGACTGGTCTGCACCGCCTGCGGTGAACGCAAGGCCCATTGCTGGCCTGAGCCCTACAGCATCGAGCACAAGAAGGACGTGTGATGGGGTGGTGGCGCACTAAACGCCAGACCGGATAAGAGCGCCGCTGTGTGGTGTGCCCGTTTCGCTGACGACTTTGAAACGGTGAAAGTTGACCCTGAGCCGACCTGAGCCAAGCGCGCACGCACCCAAACTCATCCGATTTAAATTAGAAGAATAAGAACGTACGAGTGTCTTGTTGCGCCTCTGTCACGGAGTAGACGCATTTCGCAAAAACACGGCCGCGAGCCACACGTATCGAGGCGAAATAGAATATTCAACATTCTCCGACACTCGACCTGGAGCGGAGCTCGCACCGATGACGACTCAATCACGTTGGCTGGCCTGTGCCCTTTTGAGCATGACGACTTGCGCTTCACCTGCTCTGGCGGGCAACGAGGCCAACTTCGTTCTCTATAACCAGAACTTGGCAGAGAAGGGCGAGACCGAAGTCGAAATCTACTCAGATTTTGCAAACGTGGGGGGCGATGAGGCCAACTACTCGGCTCAACTTGTGGAGCTTGAGTACGGGGTGACGGACCTTTGGACGACGTCGCTCTACCTTGAAGGAGTTAAGATTGAAGGTGAGGGCTATGCTTTCGGAGGCTGGAGGCTTGAAAATCGCGTCCGGGTGTTCGAAGGCAACGTATTTCTGAACCCGGTCCTTTACGCCGAATACGAGCAACTTCAGCCTGATCATCGTTACATACGCGCTGTGACCGGACGTACGGATGAGGAAGGCGAGGGTGAAGGGGAGGAGGAAGAAGGCACCGAGCACGAACTCGAAACCAAGTTGATCCTGGGGCAGGATCTGACGGACCGGCTGAATGTCGCGTTCAACTGGATCAACGAGACGAATTTCGACAACGGCGTGTGGGAGTTTGGCTACGCCGCTGGCCTGAATTACGTGCTGTTTAAACATGAAGAAAAAGCGGGAGGGAAAGGCCGCAGCCGCAGTTGGGACGTTAAAGAGGTCATCCTGGGCGTCGAATTTTACGGCGGTCTTGGAGACAGCGAGAAAGGTTTAACTCTAGACGGCAGTCAGACCGAGCAGTACGCGGGCATCAACATCAAGGGGGAGTTCGAGAATGGGGTTGAGATCCGGATTGGTGGGGCGTTCGGCTTAACGGGAGATAGCGAAGACGCAATTCTCAGAACAAGCGTCGGCTACGAGTTCGATTAATCTTCTTAATGAACTGATTTGGTCCGCTTTACGCCGCAGCGTCATGTCGGCCTCTAGCGCAAGTGCTGAGAGGCAGAGCGCACGTCCGGTGCTTGCCACCGCCTGCGGTGAACACAAGGCGCATTGCTGGCCTGAGTCCTACAGCGTCGAGCACACTAAGTCGTGACTTTCATCACCGGATTTTTGCACAGAGACGATAGATCAGGAAGCCGGGGTCTTCTTGTGGCTCGCAATCCGTCATAGATTCACAAGACTGATTTGCAACGCGCGGGTCATCCCATGGCACGCCATAACAACGAACCAACCGGTGCCCGCAAGGGCAAGCGGCAGAGCGTGCCTGCCACAGTGTTTGAGTTCCCCCGCGCCAGCCGATAGTTGCGAACTCTTCACGCGATTGAAATGCAGCTGTAATGCCGAATCCGGTAAGCTCGGACCATCGAGAATTCGAGTATTTCCGGGGTACCTTTCCGGCAGGTCGCACACTGAATCGGGGAGCGAGCTCCGGCGTCGTCGGCTATCGGGATCGGTCAACGAGATCTGCTGATCGGGAGAGGCCAGCATCAACTTCTCGTACGCTTCGAGGCGCTAAATCTCCTCCTTCAGTTTCGCGAGCTTCTCATTGAGCCGCAGCGTCTTGAGCGCAAGAACCTCTGACGGTTCCTGCCGGTCCGCCGTGTCGAGTTGGCCGAGATACCTCGCCACGCTCTACCTTGCGGGGCGCGACCATTGTCCTTGCGGAAATCCGCGATGACTTTGTCATCGGGGACCAGCCGTCCCAGTAGCCACATCACCTCAAGATTTCGGCCTGCTTCCCGCTCAAGCCGTCGGCTCGACTGGACACGATTGAGATAACCGTAGATGTAGAGCCGTCGAAGCCCATCTTGGCGAGATCGAGAGCGTCGACGAACGCATCGATCACGCGAACAGGATTGCTCTCCTCTACCCAATCATCCAGGCATTCCGGCAACAGAGTCGAATGCCCGCGATCCGCTCCTTCGACAAAGCGCCTCATGAAATGCCTCCGTAATTCATGAGGGGATAGCATAGCCAACTCGGTGTTTTCACGCAGCCAGGGTCAGAATTCTGAAGATGCCCCCCACGGGGCCGATCATGGCTGCTTAGCATCTAATAGCAGACCAACAGATGCGGCGCGCAGTGACCAAGATGGGTGGGCTCTACGTTTCGATGTAGACCCTCCTTACTCGTCGAAGAAGTCGCGTTCAGGATTACCTCCCGTAGTCACATAAACGGGAGGCTCCATGGAATAAACGGGAGGCTCCATGGAACCCATCCATCACCCTAGTTGTAGTCCGCGCCAGATCGCGCTCGCAACGGTTCCATTGATCGGACGCTGGCGCCCTCTTTGATCGAATACTTATCGCCCGAAAGAGCCGCGCAACGGCTGAGACCCAAGGTCGGTGCCTTAAGCTGGCTCCGGAGGACCGGGAATGGACCCCGATACATAAGGGTTGGGGTCGCCGTTCGTTATCGAGTTGATTGGCTGGACCAATGTTCAGATGAGCTGGCCGTTTCGAGCACATCGGAAGAACGTGCGCGGAGACGAGCTTGACCATGAGACAATCACAGCCGCCTTTTTGGAATGCCTCCCATCAAGATCAGACCACTGATAGCCCAGCATTGTCCTTGGAC
This sequence comes from uncultured Alphaproteobacteria bacterium, assembly GCA_963750715.1. Lineage (GTDB taxonomy): Bacteria > Pseudomonadota > Alphaproteobacteria > Rhizobiales > Hyphomicrobiaceae > JAGVSR01. Next base: position 5,775 of record CAVVRP010000009.1, read on the forward strand.
AGTGCGATTGAACATGAAACCTCGTCCTGGGTCGGTCCTGAGGCCAGTTAGCTTTGCATTTTGGATTCTCAGCCATCCGGATATCGAGACAAATGCGATCCCACGACGTCGATTGCTCCGAGCGGTCAAATCGACCGATTGTGAGCGGGAGCACGTAGTAATACTCACAAACCTCGTGATACAGCGCGCTCTCGGCTATCTCGAACGCCGTCAGCCTGCCCCGAGACGAGACGGCAAGTTTCGATTTGCCGTGGATCAACTGAAGCTTCCACGCAATCGTCGGAACTTGTGATACCTACGCTACGCGGTTCAGGGTGCTGGAGACGACTGTGACTAATTTGCTCTCAGTTGATTGGTCTATGATCCCTGCGCCAACCGATGACGGGGCATCTGACCATCTTCGAGGGGCCCAGGTGCCGTCGATTGCTCTAGTGGCAACGGACGGTCGTTCAATCGACTTGAATGCACTGAGCGGCATTACCGTCGTCTATGCCTACCCCATGACGGGCCAGCCCAGCGTTTCGTTGCCTGACGGGTGGGACATGCTGCCCGGAGCAAGAGGTTGCACGCCGCAATCTTGCGCTTTTCGAGATTACTTCGCCGAGCTGACATCCTTAGGCGTGACCAATCTATTCGGCCTCTCATCGCAGGACAGTGCTTATCAGCAAGAAGCAGCCAACCGCCTTCACCTTCCGTTTTCGTTACTATCGGACCAGGCCTTTCGACTTACTGAAGCACTCGGGCTTCCTACGTTCGAAACGGCGGGTAAGCGCCTGCTCAAGCGACTGACGATGGTCATCACGGATGGAAGTATCGATCATGTCTTCTACCCAGTCTTCCCTCCTGATCGGAGTCCGTCAGACGTAATCGAATGGCTTCGCGCCAAAACGGCGTAGAGTCCGCCAAGGGTCAACAGCGTTGCTTCCAGTCGCCGCCGCTAACCATTTCACGACCCGGATCACGTGATGGACAGATAGCGCCTCTTCGAGAACCTCTCGATGTGCCTGATGATGTAAGCACTGCGGCTCTGCGTGATGCGAGCCGAATACGACATCTTGCGCCGTGGCGCTTACTTTCGCTTTTTGCATTGCGAACCTGGTGCTAATTACACGTTTGCGGGTTTCAGTGCGTATGGATTGGTGCCCATGTTGAAGCGTGTCTCATTGCCGGCCCGTGTCGATTGCGATCGGCCCTCTGCGGATTTCGAGGCCCTCCTGTCTTGCTCCGTCGACACGGCGCATTCCGTCGATTTGCAAATACGACACCTCGCGGTCGGTGAGCCACTCTACCAGCTGAACGAACCTAAGTTGTTCATCTATCGGGTCAGAGGGGGCGCGCTTTGCGTGTGCGATGCGCCCAGCGAGCACATGGAACTTGGGACCCGGTTCGCATTCCCGGGAGACTTTCTAGGATTGGGATTTCTCTGCTTTCATTCGGACAGTGCGAGAGCGATGGCGGAGACCGTTGTCGAATGTTTCCCCTGCAGTGAGCAGGAAAGGCTGGCAGCGAATGATCAAAGGGCCCGAGATCAGCTCGATGCGGCGACGGAAAGGGAATTCGAACATCAGCGGACGAGCTTGACGCAAACCGTGAGAACGCCTGTAACACGTATTGCCGCCCTGCTGCTCGCCTTGTCGTCATTGAACCGGGATGAAGGCAAAGATCCCTGCGTCATTGAAGAACCGACCGACGCAATGGCCAGCAATCTGGAATTGGCGAACGATGAACTAGCCCATGCGCTCATGGCGCTCAAGAACCTGCGCGTTATCGAGATAGATACGCTTCACAGGCTGGTTCTGAGAGATAAAGCCGGTCTGGAGAAAATCGCCGATGCTATCCATGTCCGGCGGCCTTCGGAACCGCTGGCGATCCCCGACGTCGCATCTGCGCCTGTTGCCCACGGTGCCACCTACGCTCTCGGTGAACACGCCCTGATGCCTCGCAAAAAAACCTTGGAATCCAAATCTTCTACCGATGATTGGGCAGCGCCTTAGGATCCTATCGGGCGGCCAATCCAACACTAGACCCGACAAACTTTCTAATTTCGCTCCGAGTTGCAGGCGATGGCCTTAAGCCCTCCATCGCCGTCGTGACCGAAGCCAGGGCTCGTTGCATTGATGTTGAAGGTTAAGACGCCCGGTTCGGAGACGAGCAGTTCGATGCAGTTGCCCGGGCCATCGGTGAACAACCAGGCGTGGTCGGCGAAGGTTTTGGCGGTTTAGCTCTGTCTCTCGGCGAGATTGGCGTAGTCAACTGGGCTGCCTTTGAAGTCCAACCACATCACAGCGCGATATTCCTTCGACGTGTTGGTGAACGTGGTGGTTACGGCCTCGTTTGAATTTGCGCATTTCAGTTTGCCGAACTGCTTGCAGTCGGGCTTGCTGCCGATTTCGACGAGGCACTTATTGTGAAACGACAGACCTTCAAGAACATTTTCCAGAACGTAGACCCGGTCGGCGCACATCTCGCTCAGGCAGGATGCGTTGCTGCCGCGGCGATCGCGCTCCTTGAGCGACTGTAGCTCCGCGCGAACCGGCCCGAACTGTGCTCCCGTAGCTTTCGCGCGCAATGCGCCGTCGGAACAGAGCTGACGGCCACGGGCTATCTGGTCCAGCAGATCGAGCGCGATAGGCCTGTCTGGCTTAAGGATAAAGGCCACGTTCCTGGCGGGCTGTGAGGATGCGCTCACAAGCCACCGCGAATGTCGCCGTGCGCAACGAGATGCGATGCGCGTCGGCTTTGTCCCAGATCTTTCGGAGCGCACCGATCATGATGGTGTCGAGGCGGGCGTTGATCTCCTCCTCCGTCCAATAGAAGCTGGAGAAGTCTTGAACCCACTCGAAGTAGCTGACCGTGACGCCGCCGGCGTTACAGATCACGTCCGGCATGACGAGGATGTCGCGCTCAGTCATGATGTCGTCGGCGGCCGGCAGAGTCGGTCCATTCGCGCCTTCGAGAACCAGCTTGGCCTTAATGCGCCGTGCGCGGTCCGCGGTGATCTGGCCTTCGAGCGCGGCAGGGATGAGGATATCGCAATCGACATCCCAGAAGTTCTCCAAACCAATCTGTTCTCCACCTTTTAAGTCCACGACGGAACCGTGGCGTCGCGCGGCCTCGATCAACATTGCGACATCGAGACCAGCCGCGTTGGCGATGGCGCCTCGATGATCCTGAATCGCCACGATTTTGGCGCCTGCCGCGGCAAACAGTTCGGCCGCAGCCGAACCGACATTTCCGAAACCCTGAAGCGCGACCCGCGTACCTTCCACCGGCAGTTCCATCCTGCGGGCCGCCTCACAGCCGGTGACGAAAACACCCCGCCCTGTCGCCTTGACGCGGCCCAGTGATCCGCCCAGATGCGTCGGCTTTCCAGTGACGACGCCGGTCGTCGTGGCGCCGACGTTCATCGAGTAGGTGTCCATCATCCAGGCCATGATCTGGGCATCGGTATTGACGTCGGGCGCCGGAATGTCCTGTTGCGGCCCGATTACGAGACCGATCTCGCTCGTATAGCGGCGGGTCAGTCGCTCCAGTTCCTTGAGCGACAGTTGCCGCGGTTCGACGCGGACACCACCCTTCGCACCGCCGAACGGAAGATTTATTGCGGCCGTCTTCACCGTCATCCAGGCCGCCAGCGCCATCACCTCCTCCAGCGTGACGTCAGGATGATAGCGAACGCCACCTTTGCCGGGGCCGCGCGACAGGTTGTGTTGGACGCGATAGCCTTCGAAATGGCGCACGGAGCCGTCGTCCATCTCGATGGGGATATCCACGATCAGGCAGCGCTTCGGATGCTTGAGGGTCTCGGCCCATCGGGACAGCTTGCCAAGATAGGGCACGACGCGATCGACCTGCGATAGATACGTGGCCCAGGGACTGTCCGGCGAGAACAGCGCGTAAGACAGGGACGATTGATTTGACTTGGGATCCATTCGCGCCACCGATGTCTTCCTGATGAGAACCGGGTAGTGAAAACGAAGTTAGGAAAAAGTCCGAACTTCGCCTCGTCGGATTGCCGCGACAATCAGAACTAACCCCACTGCCGAAATTCACAAGTCACAGACGAGAGAACGGGCTTTGCACATACCGCTGCTTGCTGCGTCGCAGCAGGCCGTTCGATCGCAATCCGGCTCGGGACTCTCCGATGGAAGCGCACTATGATGTCGATGATACGAGCGCCGTCCGCTGCCCTCGTTGGAGTTAAGCTCATGAAGCGCAACGTTCTCGATATCCAGCAGCCCGGAGATCTGGACGACGAGATCCGCGAATGGCAGGAAGCCGTCGCGTCAGTGATTGCCTTCGATAGCAGCGCGCGTGCGGATCTGGTGCTCTCGAAGGCCGTGGAGACGGCCCGCCGGCATGGAGCGCGCATCCCATTCGCGGCGAACACGGCCTACATCAACACGATCCCGCCGCATCGCGAGCAGCCCCACCTTGGCGACCGCGTCATCGAAAATCGGCTGCGATCGGCCATCCGCTGGAACGCACTGGCGATGGTCTTGAAGGCCAACAAAGTCTCGGCGGAACTTGGCGGCCATATCGCGAGCTTCCAGTCGGCGGCAACGCTTTACGACACAGGCTTCATGCATTTCTGGCACGCACCAAGCGAAACCCACGGGGGTGATCTGGTACTTTTTCAGGGACATTCTTCTCCGGGCATCTACGCACGGGCGTTTCTCGAAGGGCGTCTAACCGAGGAGCAGTTGCTGAGCTTTCGCCAGGAGACCGGCGGCCATGGGCTTTCGTCTTATCCCCATCCCTGGCTGATGCCGGAGTTCTGGCAATTCCCGACGGTCTCCATGGGACTCGGGCCCATAATGGCCATCTACCAGGCCCGCTTTCTCAAATATCTGCACGACCGGGGGCTCGCCGACACGAAGAACCGCAAGGTCTGGGTGTTCTGCGGCGATGGAGAGATGGACGAGCCCGAGAGCCTGGGTGCGGTTTCGCTCGCGGGCAGGGAGAAGCTCGACAACCTGATCTTCGTTATCAACTGCAACCTTCAGCGCCTCGATGGCCCCGTGCGAGGAAACGGCAAGATCATTCAGGAGCTTGAGGGCGTCTTTCGTGGCGCAGGCTGGAACGTCATCAAATGCATCTGGGGCTCGAACTGGGACGAGCTGCTGGCCCGCGACACCACCGGCCGTCTGCGTCAACTGATGGAGGAATGCAACGACGGCCAGTATCAGGACTTCAAGGCGAAGGACGGCGCCTACATCCGAAAGCATTTTTTCGGCCGTTATCCAGAGACGGCGGCTCTTGTCGCGGACTGGTCCGACGAGAGAATTTGGTCGCTGACGAGGGGTGGTCATGATCCCCGCAAGGTGTTTGCCGCTTATGCCGCAGCGGTTGCTCACGAATGCCAACCCTCGGTGATTCTCGCCAAGACGGTAAAAGGCTATGGCATGGGGGCGGCCGGCGAAGGCCAGATGATCGCGCACCAGCAGAAGAAGATGGGGCAGGACGCTCTGCGCGCCTTTCGAGACCGCTTCAAAGTCCCGATCCCGGATGAAGAACTCGATGCCCATCCCTTTGTGACGTTCTCCGAGGACAGCGCTGAGCTTCGATACCTGAAAGAACGGCGTGCAGCACTCGGAGGCTCGCTTCCGCAGCGCCGGCGCAAGACGGCCACCAAGCTCGACGTGCCGCCGCTGGCCTTCTTCGAACCTCAACTCGAAGGTTCCAAGGACCGCGAGATTTCGACCACAATGGCGTTCGTGCAACTTCTGACCAAGCTCATGCGCGACAAGAGTCTCGGCCGCCATATCGTGCCGATCGTGCCCGACGAGAGCCGAACGTTCGGCATGGAAGGAATGTTCCGTACGTTCGGAATCTACAGCCAGGTGGGCCAACTGTATCGGCCGGAAGATGCCGAACAGCTCATGTATTACAAGGAAGACAAGAACGGGCAAATCCTGGAGGAAGGGATCAACGAGGCCGGGGCGATGTCGTCGTGGATCGCCGCCGCGACTTCTTATTCGTCGTCGAACGTGCCGATGATTCCGTTTTTCATCTACTACTCGATGTTTGGCTTCCAGCGCGTCGGCGATCTCGCATGGGCGGCCGGCGACATGCGCTCGCGCGGCTTCCTAATCGGCGGCACTTCCGGACGCACCACGCTCAATGGCGAGGGCCTCCAGCACCAGGACGGTCATAGCCACATCCTGTCGTTGACGATTCCCAACTGCATCTCGTACGACCCGACCTACAGCTACGAGCTGGCCGTGATCATCCAGAAGGGGCTCGACCGGATGCTGACGGCCCAGGAGGATGTTTTCTACTACATCACGACGCTCAACGAGAACTACGTGCAACCGCCGATGCCGAAGGGCGTTGAGGTCGGGATTGTCAAAGGAATGTACCTTCTTAAGAGTTCGGATGAGAAGACCAAGGGCCCTAAAGTGCAGCTTCTGGGCAGCGGCGCGATGCTTCGCGAGGTGATTGCTGGAGCGGAGTTGCTGGAAAAGGATTTCGGCGTCGCGGCCGATATCTGGAGTGTGACGAGCTTCACGGAACTGCGCCGCGAGGCGCTCGAAGCGGAACGTTGGAACATGCTGCACCCGACCGAGCCGCCGAAGATCGCCTACGTCACCGAGTGCCTGGCGTCGCGCAGCGAGGGGCCGGTGATAGCGTCCACCGATTACATGAAGCTCTTCGCCGACCAGATCCGCTCGTGCATTCCAGGTACCTATCGCGTCCTCGGCACCGACGGCTTCGGCCGCTCGGACTATCGCCAGAGACTGAGGCGGCACTTCGAGGTCGATCGCCACTACGTCGCCGTTGCCGCCTTGAAGGCTCTCGCCGATGAGAACAGGCTGCCCTCGTCCAAGGCCGCCGAGGCCATCCGGCGATATGACCTGGATCCCGAAAAGCCCAGTCCGGTGCGGGTCTGACGTGGGATAGCAAGGGGATCAGCGTCATGGTTCAGCTTGACGTCAAAGTGCCAGACATCGGCGACTTCAAGAACGTGCCGATCATCGAGGTCCACGTGAAGCCGGGCGATACCGTCAATCGCGACGATCCCCTCGTGACCTTGGAGAGCGACAAGGCGGCGATGGAGATTCCCGCGCCCGAGGCGGGAATGGTCGCCGAGATACTGGTGAAAATCGGCGACAAGGTGAGTGAGGGTACGCCGATCGCCCGGCTTCAATCCCCCGAGAGTGCGGCTGGTTCTTCAAATCCCGAACCGAAGGCCGCCTCGCAGGAGACTTCAAATTCGATGACCCGGTCCGAGGCACCCACCACGGCGACACCGCAGGCTGCCGCCGCCACGTCGACGCCGCCGGCCGCCTCCACCAAGGAACTGCCATTGGGCGTCGACTTCGGCGGAGTCCACGCAAGTCCTTCGGTGCGCCGTCTGGCGCGCGAATTTGACATAGATCTGACGCGCATCAAGGGAACGGGCGAGAAGTGCCGCATTACCAAGGACGACGTCAGGCGCAGCCTTGCGGCGGCCGGAGGCGCACGTTTCGGCGCTGGCATTCCGGAGATCCCGGTACAGGACTTCGCCAAGTTCGGTCCCGTCGAACTCAAACCGCTCTCGCGCCTGAAGCGACTGTCGGGGCCGCATCTGCATCGCGCGTGGCTCAATGTTCCTCATGTCACGCATCGCGACGAGGCCGATATCACGGTTCTCGAGAGCTATCGCAAGACGCTCGACGAAGCCGCAAAGGAGAAAGGCTTCCGCGTGACGTTGCTCGCATTTCTGATGAAGGCGAGCGTCGTGGCGCTGAAGGAGTATCCCGACCTCAACGCTTCACTCGGCCCCGACAAGGAAGGGCTGATACTCAAGCGCTATTACAACATCGGCGTCGCCGTCGACACGCCCGACGGTCTCGTGGTTCCCGTGATCCGCGACGTCGATCGCAAGGGCATTTTCGAACTTTCGCAGGAATTGGGCGCCGTGTCCGAGCGCATGCGCCAAGGCAAGATCGCGCCGGCCGATATTCAGGGCGGAACGTTCTCAATTTCAAGCCTCGGCGGGATCGGCGGCACGGCCTTCACACCCATCGTCAATGCGCCCGAGGTCGCTATCCTTGGCGTGGTCAAGGCATTGATACAACCGCGGTGGGACGGATCCGCGTTTCTGCCGCGCCTGATGCTGCCGCTTTGCCTGTCGTACGATCATCGCGTGATAGACGGCGCGCTGGCCGCGCGCTTCACGCGGCGGCTGGGCGCGATCCTGGAGGATTTGAGGCAACTCGTTCTTTGAGGAAGGTCCTATGGGCTCCGGTGATGCAATCACCTGCGATGTTGCTGTTCTCGGTGCCGGGCCGGGCGGCTACTCGGCTGCTTTCCGTGCTGCCGATCTCGGCCTCGATACGGTCCTGATCGAGCGCGGCCCCACGCTTGGCGGTGTCTGCCTCAATGTCGGGTGCATACCGTCGAAGGCGCTCCTCCACACCGCCGTGGTCATGGAGGCTGCCGCTTCGCTTGCGTTGCACGGCATTTCGTTTGCGAAACCCGAGATCGATCTCGCGCAACTGCGAGCACACAAAAACAGTGTCGTCGGAAAGCTGACCGCCGGTCTGGCAGCGATGGCGAAGTCGCGACGTGTCCGCGTCATTCAAGGTACCGGAGTGTTCACAAGTCCGCAGCGTTTCGACGTGGCGCTCGGTGCAGGTGGCAGCACGGCGGTGACATTCAGATCGGCCATCGTCGCGGCAGGCTCGGAGGCGTTGAAACTTCCATTCCTCTCAGATGATCCCCGCATCGTCGATTCGACCGGCGCACTCGAACTGCGACGCATTCCGAAACGGATGCTAGTCATCGGCGGGGGCATCATCGGTCTCGAGATGGCGACGGTCTATTCCGCGCTCGGCAGCCGGATCGACGTCGTCGAAGTCACAGAGCAGCTTATGGCTGGCGCGGACCGCGATCTGGTGCGCGTTTGGCAGAAGACCAACGCGCGGCGGTTCGATCGGATCATGCTGTCGAACAAGGTCGTCGGTGCCGACGCTAGACCTGACGGCATTCACGTCCGGCTCGAAGGATCAGCCGCGTCGGTCGGGGACGGAATCTACGACATGGTTCTCGTGGCGGTGGGCCGCGCTCCAAACGGAAGGCAGATAGGCGCGGAGGCGGCCGGCGTTGTCGTTTCGGACCGGGGCTATATCGCCGCGGACCGGCAGATGCGCACGAACGTTCCGCACATCTTTGCCATCGGCGACATTGCCGCACCGCCGCTGCTTGCGCATAAGGCCGTGCACGAGGGACACGTTGCCGCTGAGGCTGCCGCCGGAAAGTCCAGCTATTTCGACGCCCGTCAGATCCCGTCCGTCGCATATACCGATCCTGAAATCGCATGGGCCGGCAAGACGGAGGACGAGTTGAAGGCAGCCGGCGTGGAATTCGGAAAATCAGTATTTCCGTGGGTGGCATCGGGCCGCGCCATCGCCAATGGACGCGACGACGGCTTCACGAAGCTTTTGTTCGACGCTGATACCCACCGCGTCATCGGCGGCGGCATCGTCGGAACTCACGCCGGCGAACTCATCGGTGAAATCTGCCTCGCCATCGAAATGGGAGCCGACGCCACGGATATAGGCAAGACAATCCATCCCCATCCGACGCTGTCGGAGTCGATCGGTATGGCGGCGGAAGTCTTCGAAGGTGTGTGCACCGACCTGCTGCCGGAGAGATCAGGCAACAGGTCGAGCAAGTCGAGATAAGCCCGGTCCGGCCTCCGGCGATGTCGTCATCGTAACGGATGAGCCCGTCTTCAGATCTCTAGTCGAGGGCAAGGTTACGCCACAGGCCGCTCGTGAGATGGGATTGACCCGGCTCGATGGCGTGCCCGAACGCGTTCAATGGCTCATCTCATGGCTTGATCGGCTATCTTAGCCGGGCCATAGAAGAGGCGGTTAAGTCGAGCGGCTGAGCCAAACTCCAACAGACAGACGAGGGGCACGGCGTTTCTGCGCCTCTCGTTGCTACGATGGTTCGCCTGTGCCGCCAAACCGGCCAAAGGTGCGCGAGGAGATTTTGAATGTTGGGTCGGATGCTCAGGGAACCTCTGACACGTTTTTCGGTTTCGCCGTTGCAATTTTCGTTCTCTACGGCCTCGTGAACCGATCCGCCGAACCAGGAGGCGGCGAGATTGTCGTGACGACCGCCAAGATCGAGCAATTGGGTGGCCTGTTCACCAAGACGTGGCAGCGGCCGCCATCGGCGCAAGGGACTGATCGACGACTACGTAAAAGAAGAAATCTATAATCGCCAGGCGCTGCTGCTCGGCCTTGACAAGGACGACACGGTGATCCTCAGCAATGGCCTGTCCCCACTCGGCCTGATGCTCGGTGTAACCGAAGATCTGATCGTGACGCACGGATCTCGAGGAGGCGGTGTCCGACAGCAAATCCAGATCCCAAACGCCCAGGTCGGCGGCGTCGATTGCAATTTGCAGCCGCGCCTCGCTGTCGCGGAAACGCCGAAGTACGCGGCGGTAGGCCTCGGCTATGACAACCAGTAAGCCGCCGCTTGCCGCAAAGAGTGCTGGGCTGATTGAATAATCGACCGTGAGAGTCCTGAGTTGATACTGAGGCACGCTCGCAGCTGCCGGCGTAGATTCCCATGGTGTCGCCAGAGGATTGGTGAGAGGTGACGTGGCCGTGCAGGTCACCAGATGGATTTTTGCTTTGTGCCGGGGGCAATGGGTGTTCAAAGCTTGCGTCGGCGCCTGGTTCGGCGCACATGCCACTCCTATAGTTCAATAATTGCGATCAACGGGGCATACCACTGAGATTGTTCGAGCCGGTGCCGGGGCAGTCCCGTGAGCCTGCCACCAAGTCATGATGCCAATTTCGTTCGGGGAGCACGATGGTGTTTTTGAAACGAGCTTCGTCGCATGTCGGCGCCTTCATCCTGACCCTGGCCCTTTTGTTGTCGCATGCGACCTGGGCTCAGACTGGGGATCAAGCCGTTTCGTTCAAGAAGGAGGAACTCGACCAGATACTTGCTCCGATTGCGCTCTATCCCGATGATCTTCTTTCCAATGTGCTCGTAGCCGCGACCTATCCGCTCGAGATCGTGCAGGCGGCGCGCTGGCGAAAGGAGCCGGCCAACGCAAAGCTCAAGGGCGATGCGCTTGCGAAGGCACTCGAAGCCAAGGACTGGGATCCAAGCGTAAAGAGCCTAGTGCCTTTCCCGGATGTTCTGCAGACCATGAGCGACAAGCTGGAGTGGACGCAGAAACTCGGGGACGCTTTCCTGGCCCAGCCCGATGACGTCATGGACCAGATCCAGTTTCTACGGCAAAAGGCCGAAACAACCGGAGCTTTGAAGAGCAACGAGCAGCAGAAGGTCACCACCAAACAGGAAAAGATCATCATCGAGCCGGTCAAAACCGACGTCGTTTACGTGCCGGTCTATGAGCCGACCGTGGTCTATGGCCCGTGGTGGTATCCGGCGTATCCGCCATACTACTGGTATTGGGGACGGCCGGCCTCGGCGTTCGTTTCGGGTATCTACTGGGGCGCAGGATTCGCCGTCGCCAATTCGCTGTGGGGCTGGGGCCGCTGCAACTGGTGGGACCACAACATCGATATCGACATCAACCGATACAACAATATCAACGTCAACCGCACGCAGATCACGTCCAACAAGTGGCAGCATGATCCCAAGCACCGCGGCGCTGTTCCCTATCGCGACCAGGTCAGCCGTGAAAAGTTCGGCAAGGCCGATAAGTTGAAGGACGCTCGCAAGGATTTTCGCGGTTTCGAAAACGGCGAACTCGGCGATCGCGCCCGCGACAAGCTGGGACCCGAAGGCGCCGACAAGGTCAAGGATCGCCACGGCGAGGGCGGGGGTCAGAAGAACAAGGACAAGGACAAGGCGGGCAGTCTCGACGCCGACAGGGTCAAGGACCGTCTCGGCGAGGGTGGCGGCCAGAAGATCAAGGACAAAGCCGGAAAGCTCGATGCCGGCACGATCAAGGATAAGGCTGGCTCCGGAAAAATTGCAAACAAGCCCGCGACCCGAGATATTTCTCCACCAAAATCCAAGCCCGCAACCAAGGCTCTCGATATCAAGCCATCTCGTGATGTTGAAAAGCAGATCGACCGCGGCAGCGCGAGCCGCAAGTCAGCGGGTGCGCAGCGGTCGGTAAGCCGGCCAAGCGGCGGAGGCAGCGGAGCGAATCGCGCCGGAGGCGGTGGGGGTCGGAGGTAGCCGAGCGCCGTGTAACTCCGGTCTTACTCAAGACGTTCAGGTCGAGACGCATTACCCAGATCGGAATATCAGCGATGCTCATCAATTGGCTTCGTAAAGGCGTCGGGATGATCGTACGCCTCGCAGCTGTTTCAACCATATGCGTTGCGCCTCTGTTGGTGATCGGCGCCGGTCCTACAAGCGCTGCCGCCAAGGGCTAGGCCGAGTATGGTTCCCAGCAGGAGGCGGTCTCAGCCCTCATCGACGCAGTCCGGGCGGAGGGCAGCACCGTCATCAAGAAGGTTCTGGGGCCACTCGCCGAGGAAATTGCCGAATCCGGCGATCCGATTGCCGACGCCGAGCGGCGAAGCCGGTTCCTGACCGCCTACGAAGCCGGCAACGAACTAAGACAGGAGAACGATACAAAGACGACGCTTCTCATTGGAACGGATCGCTTCCCGTTCCCCATTCCACTTGTGCTGTCGAACGGCAAGTGGCGCTGGGATGCGGACGCCGGATTGGACGAGATCCTGACTCGCCAGATCGGAGAAAATGAACTGGCTGCGATCGAGGTCATGCGTGCCTACGTCGATGCGCAGCAGGAGTATGCTTCGATGCCGCGCGACGGGAGTGGAAACCAGTATGCGCGGCGGCTGCTCAGCCGGGACGGACGAAAGGATGGCCTCTACTGGCCTGCCTCGGACGATAGCGATGTCAGCCCATTCGGCCCGCTGATCGCGAAGGCTCAAAGGCAAGGATACAAGCGCACGAAGTCTGAAGGCACGCCGGCCTACCACGGCTACGATTACAGAATTCTCCACGCCCAGGGGCCCAATGCCGTCGGCGGCGGGCGCGACTACATTGTTAATGATGGCATGATCGGCGGCTTCGCCCTGATTGCCACGCCTGCCGATTACGCAAGCTCCGGTGTCATGACATTCATCGTCAATCAGGACGGCGATGTGTTCCAGAAGGATCTTGGACCCGACACCGCGTTGCGTGCGGCCCGCATCAAAACGTTCGATCCAGATTCGACCTGGGGTAAAGTCGGCGCGCAATAATTGATGTGAAGCCTGTAAAGACCGTGCTTAATCCCGTCATTGCATAGAGGGGTTGAGCAATGGGGCTGGGTAGTATTCCGCGCGCGCTGATGAACGGGCGGTTCGCCGGCGTGCTGGGGATACTGTCATTCTTGGCGCTCCGAATTCTGGGATCCAGCCCCGCTGGAGATAGCTCGCCACAAGGTCTTCGACCTCTACCAGATGGCGCACCCGCGTGTGGTCGCGGAGTACCCGGTGACGATCGTCGATATCGACGAGCGGTCGCTCGCGACGCTCGGGCAGTGGCCGTGGTCACGCGTCCGTTGTCGCCGAGCTCGTCGATCGGCTTGCCGACGGAGGCGCAGCGAGTATCGGCTTCGACATGATCTTCTGCCGAGCCTGATCGCCTGTCGCCGCAGCCGCATTGCCGGGATGCTCAAGATCGATGGACGCCGGCTGCGGCAGCCAAGTTCGAGGCGCTTGCCCGACAGCGACGAGCTGCTCGTCGCAAGCGATCCGTCGGGCTCCGCGTCGTTCTCGGTCAGGCGGGGGAGCGCGGAGAGCGCAGTCAACCGCGAAGGTGCCGACGAACAGCCGCACACGTCGATAGCGACCATCGGCGGCGATCCACGTGGCGAGCTCATTCGCTTTCCGCGCCTTCTGAGGAATCTGCCGGAGCTCGAGGTTGCGGCTGCAGGGCCGGGGCCTGTTCACCGTTCAACCGGAGCGGGACGGTGTCATTCGTCGCGTGCCGACGATGCTGTCCAGCGAGGACCTAATCGTTCCGGCGCTTTCGATCGAGCTGTTGCGGGTCGCGATCGGGCTCGAACGTCGCTCGTCGTAAAGAGCGACGAAGCCGGCGTTAAAGCAGTCGTGGTCGTCGGCGGCGTCGAGATCGCGACCGATCGCGACGGGCAGCTCTGGCTGCACTTCGGCCCGCACGATCCCAAGCGCTATCGTGTCGGCCTCCGACGTTCTCGAGCGGCACGGTCGCGCCGGAAGCGCATCGAGGGAAAGATCGTTCTGATCGGCACGTCGGCGGTCGGGCTCTTCGATCTCAGGTCGACGCCCGTCGAGCGCGTGATGCCCGGCGTCGAGATCCATGCCCAGGTCGATCGAGAGCATTCTCGGCGCGTGCGCTGCTCGTGCGGCCGAACTACGCGCTCGGCGCCGAGGTCTGCCTTGCCGTCGCTAGTGGGTCTCGGATGGTCGTGGCGGTGCCGATGCTCGGCGCGCTGCCGGCGCTGAGTTCTCGGGGCGCTCGCCTCGCGGCTTGCTCTGCGGCGCTCTCCTGGTATCTCTTCGTCGATGAAGGACTGCTGCTCGACTGTCACCTATCCTCTGGTGTCGAGCTTCGCCGTGTTCCTGCTGCTGACTTTCTGAACTACTTCCGCGAGGAGAAGCGGCGCGCCCAGATCCGCAGCGCTTTCGGCCAGTATCTTTCGCCGGAACTCGTCGAGCAGTTGACGCGCGAGCCCGACCGGCTTGTGCTCGGCGGCGAGACGCGCGTCATGTCGGTCCTGTTCAGCGACGTGCGCGGCTTCACCGCCATCGCCGAAGGGTTCAAGAGCAATCCTCGGGCCTCACGGCCTTGATGAACCGGCTTGCTGACGCCGCTTTCCAACGCCATCATCGAGCGTCGCGGAACCATCGACAAGTACATCGGCGACGCCATCATGGCGTTCTGGAATGCGCCGCTCGATGATCCCGGATCACGCGCGGCCATGCCTGCGAGGCGGCGCTCGAGATCCTGCGCCGTCTCGATGTTCTCAACGCCGAGCGCCGCAAGGAAGCGTGAGCGCGCTGGGGAGCACGTCGCCGACATGCAGATCGGCGTCGGCATCAGCACGGGCGAGAGCGTCGTCGGCAACATGGGCTCCGATATCCGCTTCGACTATTCGGTGCTCGGAGACAGCGTCAATCTCGCTTCCCGTCTCGAGGGCCTGACCGCCCGCTACGGCGTTCGCATCTTGCTATGTCCCGAGACGGCGCGACTCTGCGGCAAACCGGTTCGCCATGGTCGAAGTCGACAGCGTGCGCGTGAAAGGCAAGCAGGACGTGGTGACGATCCATACGCTGGTGGGTGGCCCAGGACTCTAGGCGGCAAGACCATTTCCGGGCCTTTCGCGGCGCCTTCAACGAAATGCGCGAACACTACAATCGCGGCGACTGGCAACAGGCGCGCGTTCGGCACTCGACAGACGGCCAGAAGAAACAATGAGAACATCCGGAATTGGTGACGCTCATGAAAGTCTTCGAGACGCGACTGGTTCAACTGCAGAAGGCCCCTCCGATCGCAGAGCTGGGACGGCGTTTTTCCGGACGCTCTGCGTTAGTTCAGCCCATAGAGCGGGCGGTTAATTTTTGACCAGGTGCGCAAATTTCAAGCGCACAGAGCGTCGTGGACAATTTTCAATCACTAGCTAATTTTTTTCTTCATATTGAAAGTAATGAGGGAAAACTGATCAATGGTTTGGCGCGGATGGGGTGTCAACGGCCAATCGATCGGGAATCAAGGCGGCGACCAGCGCGAGGTGGCGCCGGGAACGTTTTCCGGCTTCCAACCGCCCGCGAATGTGCTCCTCCCGGCCGCGCCACCACAACCGCTCCGGGCGTTGGCCAAATCGTCGACCCCGCCCAGTTCCCCGATTTCGCATTGGCTGAAAAAGCTGCACGCCAAGTATCAGAGTTCCAGAAGCGGCAAGCTCGCGAGCTACATCCCCGAGCTGACCAAGGCCAACCCCAATCATTTCGGCGTCGCCCTCACGACCGCGGACGGGCAGTTCTACGCGGTCGGCGACAGCGACGTACTGTTCACGATCCAATCCATATCGAAGCCACTTGTGTATGGGCTGGCGCTCGAGGACCACGGTTCGAAAGAGGTGCTGCGCAAAGTTGGGGTCGAGCCGACCGGCGAGGCCTTCAACTCCATCGTCATGGACGAGCTGAACAACCGTCCCTTCAATCCCATGGTGAACGCTGGTGCCATCGCCACGACCGTCGCTGATCAGGGCTCCAGCGCCGAAGAGAGGTTTGGCGCATCCTTGACATGTTCAGCCGCTACGCCGGCCGCCAGCTGACGGTCGACGAGAAAGTGTTCCAGTCGGAGCGCGCGACGGGTCACAGAAACCGCGCCATTGCATATCTGCAGCTCAACTCCGGCATGATCGAGGAGCCGGTCTCCGAGCATCTCGATCTCTATTTCCGGCAATGCTGCAATTCTCGTCAGCGCGCGCGACCTCGCCATGATGGCGGCGACGCTCGCCAACAACGGCGTCAATCCCGTCACCGGCGAACGCGCCATTCGGGCCCGAGCACGTCAAGACGGTGCTCAGCGTCATGGCGAGCTGCGGCATGTACGATTACTCGGGCGAGTGGGTGTATCGCGTCGGGCTGCCGGCCAAGAGCGGGGTTGGCGGCGGCATCATCGCGGTACTGCCCGGGCAGTTCGGCTTCGGCGTCTTCTCGCCGCTTCTCGACGAACACGGCAACAGCCATCGCGGCATCGAGGTCTGCAAGGAGCTGTCGCAGCGGTTCCACCTTCACGTCTACGATACGCATTTCACGGCCGACAATATCGTCCGGCGTAGCTACCGCGGCGGCGCCGTGACGTCGAAGCGATTGCGCGGCGCCCGAGAGCGAAAGGTACTCGACAGTTCGGGTCACGAAATTCTCGTCTACGAACTACAAGGAGGCCTCTACTTCGCGACTGCCGAGCAGCTTATCAGGCGCATCGTCGCCGACGCTGCGCAGGCGTCGTTCATCATACTCGACATGCGCCGCGTCAGCCGTGCCGATCACAGCGCGCTGTTGCTAATCCGCGACATGAACGCGCGCTCGGCCAAGCACGGCAAGAGCCTGCTGCTGGCTCATCTGCCCGACCAGATCAAATCGGACTGGCGTGCCCTGCAGGAGGATGGATCGGGCGAAGAAATGTGCTTCGACAACGTCGATCTCGCGCTCGAGTACTGCGAGAACCGTCTGATCGCCGAAGCGGATCCGCAGTCTCTCGATACGGAGACGCAGCTACCTCTGGGGCAGATGGATATCCTCAGCAGGTTCAGCGCCGACGATGTGCGCCGGCTCGAGCCCTACTTCGAGCGCAGCGGCTACGCGGCCGGCGAATGCATTATCAAGGAAGGCGATCTGGCCGACCGGCTCTACATGCTGGCGTCTGGTAATGCGACGGTGGACGTGCTGCTCGACGACGGCAGGACGCGGACGCGGCTTGCGGCATTCAGGCCTGGCGTCGCCTTCGGGGAGTTCGCACTTTTCGACGGTGGCCGCCGCGTGGCGAACGTCGTCGCGGAGACCCCGGCGGTCTGCTACGTCCTGAACTTCAATACGCTCGAGCAGCTGCAGGCTGTAGAGCCGCATCTCTATCAGCGTGTTCTTTTCGCACTTGGACGATTGCTCACCGACAGGCTGCGCCGCGTTACGGCTGAGGTCAGAGCCCTCACCTGAAGTCGCGCCCAAGCGTTTCCCCAGAAAAAGGTTGGCGTGTCCTCATTCTTGCGGAGAAATACAATGGCACGTTCCCGCCGTTTCGCGATCGCGGCCGCGCTGGCGCTCGCACAGGGGGTTTCGCCCGCGGCGGCGGCAGAGACGCCGGAGATCGGCGATACCGTAGCGGTCAAGAACAAGGTGACAGCGGAGGTCGGTGACGCCACTCGAACGCTGGAGAAGGGCGCCAAGGTCCACCAGGACGAAATCCTGGTGACAGGCAAATCGGCGAGTGCGGAGATCGAACTTCTCGACATGACGAAGCTCGCAGTTGGTCCGTCGGCGAGAATCGTTCTCGACAAGTTTGTCTACGATGCGAGGGCCGAGCCCGGCTCGATTTCGATCAATCTGGCGAAGGGCGCATTTCGCTTCATCACGGGCGCCAGCCCCAAGGCTGCCTACGAGATCAAGACGCCGACGGCGTCGATGGGCGTGCGCGGCACGGTATTCGATGTGTACGTGGCGGAAGACGGTGAGACCGTCGTCCTTCTCCACGAGGGCGAAGTGGAGATGTGCCCGACGCCGAATTCATGCCAGCGACACAACAAAGTGGGCCGCGTCGTGCGCGTCGGCATTGACAGGGTACTGTCCGAGTCTCTGAAATGGGACAACACGATCATGAAGGGCTTGGGCGTCGCGACGGCGTTTCCCTTTGTCGGGAAGAAGCTGCTGATCGACCCGGTGCGCCGCCTGACGCGCGCATCGCTCCTGAACGGCAGCACCGGCGTCACACGCGTTGTGAAGGCCCCGGCAAAGGCCATGCAAGGCGTTGGACGCCGGCTGCGCAAGCTGCGCCTACCGTTCTAGAAGTCGGCGATCGCTATTCTTGCATGAGCGTCAACCCGGCGACGCCGACGGCGACGTTGATGCCGGTTTCGCCCTTGACGCTGAGAGGCTGCAGCACGACCGACTTCTTGTTGCCGCCCAGAAGGACTTGGGCGCCAGCGCCCAGTCCGAGAGAGGCGTCGGCGGCGACACCGGCGAACTGACCCGACAAAGCTTCAGCCGGGAGCGAGCTTGACGAGCCGAGCACCGCCCAGACAATCACGCTCGGACCCTTGATCCCGATATCGAGGCCGATATTGGTAATCTTGCCTTTGAGACGCCGGTTGGGAGCGCCGCTAGCGGGTGAGTATGTGCAGTCGAGCTGCTGTTGCGATCCGATGATCAGGCCGACGCCGCCCTTGCCCTTGCAGGTAAGAGTGCCCGCCCTGATTTTTGCATCCTCGGCCTGCGCCGAGGCTACCGTGCCCAGAAAAGCCAGCGTGGCTGCGACGCCGAACGCCATATATCCGCGCCCAAGGGCTCGACCGTAATTCATGAAACCGCTCCTAAATCAATGATCTCAATGTGCCGCGGACCCTGCCAGAGGGGTTCGCTCGTGTCCACCTTGCGGGGTCTGCTCTGGCTATGAAACCCGTGGCTAAGTCCGCGTCGTTGAGCCGCCGTTTGATGCGACTGGTCGAGCGCAGACCAAGTTCTGGCGGCAGAATGATGTCTGGCGCGTCGAAAACGCGTTCCGTCGGGTGCAATCAATCAAGTTGCCGATGCCGGTGTCTTGGCCAGCAATGGCAGTAGCGCCTTCACTATCGAGGAGTTTCCCGCGATGATATCGCCCTTGTCGATCATCTGGTCGGCACCCTCGAGATCATTCGCCAGCCCACCGGCTTCCCGCAGGATGACGATGCCGGCAGCCATGTCCCAGGCCTTGATGTTGCGCTCCCAATAGGCGTCGAAACGCCCAGCCGCCGTCCAGGCCAGGTCGAGCGAGGCCGAACCCGTGCGCCTGATACCGGCCACTTCGCGCATAACCGTCTGCATTTCCTTCATGAAGCCGGGATGGCCAGGCCTTCCGCGATGCGGAATGCCGGTTGCGATCACGGCGTCGCCAAGCGCCTTGCGCGCGGCAACCCTTAGACGACGCTTGTCGTTGAGGAACGCGCCCTTGCCCTTCTCGGCCGTGAACATCTCGTCGCTGACGGGATTGTAGATCACGCCCGCGACGAGCTGGCCCTCCCGCTCCAGGCCGATTGAGATCGAGAACAGCGGGATGCCATGCAGGAAGTTCGTCGTGCCGTCGAGGGGATCGACGATCCAGCGGTGCGACTTGTCTGCGCCTTCCACGGCTCCGCGCTCTTCCATCAGGAAGCCGTAATTGGGCCGCGCCTTGTTCAGTTCCTTAAAGATGATGTCTTCGGCCTTGTGATCGGCGGCTGAAACGAAGTTCGCTGGTCCCTTGATGGAGACCTGCAGCTGCTCGACCTCACCGAAATCTCGCGTCAGCGATCGGCCGGCCTTGCGGGCGGCGGCGGTCATCACGTTCATCAGGGCTGAAGCGGGCATGGCTCTTTAAGCGTTTCTCATGTTTCGAAGATCAGACAGTGCGCGGCTCACGGCGGGGAGCGGCAAGGTCCGGCTCAGCCGAGGCCTGGTCATCACCTACTGGATCATGAGCTTCTTGTCCTGCCATTCCTGCGCGGCTTTTTGAGCAGCGATGCGTTCGGGATCGGGCAGGGCCTTGATCATCAGATCGAGCTTGTCGTCATTGACGCCCTGCGCCTTGGCGATGAGCCGCCACTTGGCGGCTTCCTTGGGGCTCCGTTCCACACCGGCAATGCCTTCGAAATATACGTTCGCCAGACGATTCTGAGCGCCCGGAATGCCTTTCTCGGCCGCCGACTTCAGGTATGGGATGGCCTTGGGCTCGTCCTGCTTGAGGCCGAAGCCGCGCAATAGCATTACGGCGTAGTCGTACTGGGCGGCCGTCAATCCTTGAGCGGCGGCGCGAGAAATCCAGCGGGCGGCTTCGAGGCCGTCGCTGGGAACGCCCGTGCCCTGCTGATACAGCGCGCCCAGATCGTACTGGGCCTGCGCGATGCCCTTCTCAGCGGCATAGCGCAGATGCTGTGCGCCTCGAAAGGGATTTTCCGGCTTGCCCTTTCCGTTGATGAAAAGCATTCCGAGATTGTAGTTGGCTTCCGGATCGCCCGTCGCGGCGGCCTTCTCGAACAACTCGGCGGCAGCTTTCGCATCCTTGCTCGTGCCGCGTCCCTCGGCCAGCATGCGTCCGTAGGCCAGCATCGCCGGCAGGTCTCCAAGTTCCGCGCCCCGCGCATACCAGCGTGCGGCCGTGATATCGTCCTTGCCGACGCCGAGCCCCTGTTCGTAGATGCGGGCAACCAGGGTATGTGCCTGAGGATCGCCCTGTGCCGCCCTGGCTTCTGCGAGCGAAAGCGCCGTCAAATACTGTCCGTTGTCGAAGGCGGTGTAGGCAGCGTCCGCCTCGGCCGAGACGGCGGGCGTCGCAACCTCCGATCCGTTCAACGAGGGCGCCTCGGCGCCCGGCTGCGGCGTCAGGGACGGCCCTGTCAGCAACACGACCGCGCTGGCGCCGACGGCGCCAGCGACGGCAACGAGGGCCATGACTACCTTTGTGTTCACGTGAGGCCTGCCTTATGCTGCTGTTGTCGTTGTCTTGAACATGTCTTCGAGGGTGTCGAGCCAGTTGGCGTGAGCCGATGCATCGAGATCGGAGGGCATACGCACGGCGACGAAATCCGCGCCGGCCTGGCTCAGTCGTCGCGCTTGTTCAAAACTTTCGACATCGAAAGCCACGCACGGCACTTCGAAGGTCTCGCTCCACCATTCGATAAGGTCGATCTGGCGTTCATGGGCGGTGTCGCGATCCGACACGTGCGCAGGAATGCCGAAGCCGACGTACTCCGCGCCCGTTTCGCCAAGCGTCATCGCATCGTGCCGGGATCGACCAGCGTCCGCGCCGGCAATGAACTGCGCCATAATAAACTGCCGGACGTCGCGGAACCGGGTCTCGATGTCTTCGCTCCACGACAGGTGCACGCCATCGGCCTTGAGAGCGCGGGCAAGCTGCACATCATCTGCGATCAGCACGACGGCGCCCGACTCATGTACAATTTCCATCAGCGGTACACAGACGACCGCGTCGAGGCGCGCCGTCTCGCCTGCCGTCAGCAGGACGCATGCCGGCTTGATGCGCCTGAGAGTATTCGCGAGACGGTCGCCGAATGCGGGATCAGGTCGCGCGTCAACGACCAGATACAACTGGCACATTGATTGGACCGGCTCTTGCTGGGGTGCCATCGCCGCAGATCACCTCGCAGCAGGGTTTCGTTGTCGGGCGGGAGGTAATCGACCCGATTGAGGCGGAAAAGTGGCTTTCGGGCCGGGCTGTGATCATCAAGATCGGGACGAGAACGCGCAAATCACATAGCTTAGGGTGCTCGCCTGTGGATCGGATCAGCAACAATTCGCCACGAATGGAAGAGACTCTTATAGTGCCGCGTCTATAGTGCCGCATCGCCAAACTGGCGTGTCCGCATGGAGCTAGCCGAATGCGCTTCGACCACCTGTCCCCGTGCCTGACGCGCTTCGCAGCAGGGATCGCCATTGTCATTGCTGTCGGCAGCGGGGCTTCCGTTGCCTGGTCGCAGGACACCAAGACCGCACCGGCGACACCAACGACGACCGCGACAAGCGGGTCTTCGGAGTTCGCCGCGTCCACGCCTGTTCACAACGCCGACCCTGTGCTCGATGCGGCATTGGCGCGTCTTGGTGACAAGACGTTCGTCGCTCGCGCCCGCAAGGACGACGTCGCAGCCGCCATCGCATATTACAGCGAACGTAGCGAACCGATCTGGCTCGGCGGCGATGGCATCAACGCCAAAGCGCGCGCGGTCATCGGTGAAATGCGCAAGGCAGAGGAATGGGGGCTCGACCCACGTGCGTTCTCCGTTCCCGATCCCTCCGAGGTGCCGGCCACGCCGGCTGCCAAGGGTGAGGCCGAAGCTCGCATCACCTTGGCGGCCCTGACCTATGCCCGCCACGCTCGCGGCGGCCGCCTCGACATATCCTCGCTCAGCCGGATTATCGATTTAAGCCCGCCAATCAAAGACCCGAAGGACGTGTTGAGCGCGCTCGGCGCGAGCGCTGAGCCCGATGCCTTCCTGCGCGACCTGCACCCCAAGCACGTACAATTCGTGCGCCTGCGCCAGGCGCTGCTCAAGGCGCTGGGACCCACCCCCAAAGCCAAACCCGTCGAACCAGCCTTGCTGGTCAAGCTGCCATCCGGATCCAACGTCAAGCCGGGCGCCTTGCATCCCGACATCTCGCTGCTGCGCAAGCGTCTGAAGCAGCCCGCGCCCTTCGCGGGCCGCGAGACGTTCTACGATGACGATCTGGTGGCCGCCATAACGACCTATCAGAAAGACAAAGGTCTGAAGGCCAATGGCGTCCTGTCCGACCGCACCGTGCGTGCGCTCAATTCGGAAGGGGAGCCGAAAAAGCCAGAGGGCGGCAGCAACACGCAGCGGCTGGTGATCAACATGGAGCGCTGGCGCTGGATGCCCGAGAAGCTCGGCTCCTTCCACGTCTGGAACAATATCCCTGAATACGTCACCAGAACCATGAAGGACGATCGGGAGGTCTTCAAGGAGCGCATCATTGTCGGACTGCCGACGTGGCCAACGCCCGTGTTTTCCGCCGACATGAAGACCATCGAGTTCAACCCGTCATGGGGTGTGCCCGACGGCATCAAGCAGAAGGAACTTTTGCCGCGTCTGCAGAAGGCGGGCGGCGGCGGGTTCTTCGACCAGCTATTCGGCGGTGGCGGCGGGGGCGGTTCAGTGATCCGCGCCTACGGCCTCACGCCCTATATCAACGGCAAGCCGGTCGACCCCGACAGCGTCAATTGGGCCAGCGCGGATCTGCGCAAGTACAGTTTCATCCAGCCGCCCGGCGGCAAGAACCCGCTCGGCATGGTCAAGTTCCTGTTTCCGAATTCCCACGACGTCTACATGCACGACACGATCCAGCGTGATCTGTTCGCCAGTTCGCAGCGCGCCTACTCCCACGGCTGCATCCGCGTGCAGAATCCGCGGCGGTTCGCGGAAGTGCTGATCGCGGAAGACCGCGGCGTCGGCATGGAGAAGGCCGCGTCGATCGCGGCCGGCAGCGGTACGATCAAGCTGGATAGACCCTTCCCGGTCCATATCACCTACATAACCGCCGTCGTCGACGATAGCGGGCGGGTGTCGACGTTCGGAGACGTCTATGGACACGACAGCCGCCTGTCGCAAGCACTCGGCGGCAGGGTTCTGCGCGACGATGCCGATATCGAGACGGCGTCGGTCGACGCCGAGGACGACGTCATGGCGGATGGCGACCAGCCAACGGTGAAAAAGAAGAAAAACACAGAGCAGAAACAAAAATCGAAGCCGTCGAAGTACGCCGTGCCGCGTGATATCGCCGACACCATGTCCGGGCTGGCGGCGAACTGAGCGATCGGCTTCGGCCGCCCGGTTCAACCTAGGTCAAATGCCGCGACCAGAAGTCGAGCATGCGGTACCATGCCTGCTCGGCGAAATGCCGGTCGTGAACCGAGCGCTGTTCGTTGACGAAGGCGTGGTCGGCTTTGTAGCGAAAGATCTCGTGGGATACTTTTGCCGCCTTCAGTTCCTTTTCG
The DNA here is from genome assembly GCA_963750715.1 of uncultured Alphaproteobacteria bacterium. Taxonomy (GTDB): domain Bacteria; phylum Pseudomonadota; class Alphaproteobacteria; order Rhizobiales; family Hyphomicrobiaceae; genus JAGVSR01. The sequence continues at coordinate 29,964 of CAVVRP010000009.1, forward strand.
AAGGCGTCGACCACCTGCGGAGTGCACCAGTCGTCGCGCGACGCGAAATGACCCTGCAGCGGGATCTGGATATTGGCTGGCCTTGCCGCGGTCTCCGGCGGTATGCCGTAGAAACACACAGCGGCGGAAAACTCCGGAACGCGCACGGCGCCGAGGATGGTCACGGCGCCGCCGAGGCAGAACCCCGTGATCCCGACCTTCGGGCTCGAGCGCAACAGGAATTGCGCGGCCCCGCGCACGAGCTGGTCGGTGGCTTCGAGGAAATCGAGCGAACCCATCTCGCGATTGGCCGCCTCGGTGTCATGGTAGGGGATGACGGTGCCGGCAAAGAGGTCAGGGGCAAGAGCATCGTATCCGGCGAGCGCAAGCCGGTCGCAGATGCCCTTGATCTGATCCTGAAGGCCCCACCATTCCTGAATCACGACGACGCCTGGCCGACCCGCGTTTCCGGCTCGCGCCAGGTAGCCTTCGGCTAATTTGCCATCCGGCCGAGGAAAGGGGATGCGGGTGCCCATTTTCTGTCTCCCGTTACAGGACGTATTCTCTTTTGTTTGCCCTAGCGACTATGCCGTCGTCGCTCAAGTCCCTACTTGGGGTACATTGGTGATCCCGCTCTTGACCATTGCCATGATCTCGTAGCACCAAGCGCGTCATGAACATCCTTCTCATCGGCTCGGGCGGGCGAGAGCATGCGCTGGCGTGGGCGCTGTCCGCCAGTCCTGTGCTCACCGAACTTTATTGCGCGCCCGGAAATCCCGGTATCGCGGAGGTTGCGACGTGCGTCGCGCTCGATGTCGCCGATTATGATGCCGTTATCGCTTTCTGCCGCAAGCAGGAGATCGGCTTTGTCGTTATCGGCCCCGAGTCGCCATTGGTCGGCGGGTTGACGGACGCGCTTGGCGTTGCCGGCGTCAAGCACTTCGGTCCATCGAAGGCTGCAGCGCAGCTCGAAGGCTCCAAGGGCTTCACCAAGGACCTTTGCGCGGAGTTCGCGATCCCGACGGCCGCTTATGGCCGGTTCAAGGATGCCGTCGCCGCCAAGACCTATCTGGCGCGGCAGTCCCTCCCGATCGTTGTCAAGGCCGATGGCTTGGCCGCCGGCAAGGGCGTGGTGATCGCGGAAACTCGTGGCGAGGCCGAATCCGCAATTGACGCCTGCTTCGCCGGAGCTTTCGGGGTGGCCGGATCGGAAGTCGTCATTGAGGAATTCCTGGAAGGCGAGGAAGCGAGCTTCTTCGCGCTCGTCGACGGAACGCATGCGCTCGCGCTGGCGACGGCGCAGGACCACAAGCGCGTGGGCGATGGCGACACGGGACCCAATACCGGGGGCATGGGCGCCTACTCACCCGCCCCCGTCATGACCGACGACATCGTTGCGCTGACCATGTGCGACATCATCGAACCGACGGTTGCTGGCATGCGAAGCCGCGGGACCCCGTTCAAGGGCTTGCTGTTCGCCGGCCTCATGATCACGCGCGATGGCCCCAAACTCATCGAATACAACGTGCGCTTCGGCGATCCCGAAACGCAGGTTCTGATGATGCGCCTCAAGTCGGATCTGCTGCCCGCCATGCTGGCGACGGCGGACGGTGTTCTCGACAAACTCAGCCTGCACTGGCGCCACGAGGTTGCGCTGACCGTCGTCATGGCGGCGAACGGCTATCCCGGAACGCCCGTCAAGGGCACCGACATCCGGGGGCTCGATCAGGCAAGGACCGTTGACGGCGTTCAGATCTTCCATGCCGGCACCAAGCGCGATGGCAACCGCATCGTCGCCGATGGCGGGCGAGTCCTCACCGTCACGGCGCTCGGGGCCACTGTGGCCGAGGCGCAAGCCCGCGCCTACGACGCCATCGCACGCATCGACTGGCCCGGCGGCTTCTGCCGCAAGGACATCGGCTGGCGTGCTGTGGAACGTGAAAAGAAGGGGCAGCTAGGACCTAACCGTTAGATCCTGGGCGGTTCGCCTCAATATTCCGAGCCCAGTTCACCCACTGCCGGACGCGCTCTTCCGGATCGGCCGCGGTGATGAAGTCGGTGATGACGGCGACTGAATCCGCGCCTGCCGCGATGACGCCATCTGCGCGCTCCGGCATTATGCCGCCGATGGCGACGAGTGGCATGTCGCCGATGCGTTGCTTCCAAGCCGTCACCCGCGCCAGCCCCTGGGGCGACCACTTCATGGATTTCAGCTTGGTTTCATAGATCGGTCCGAGCGCGACATAATCGGGCTTGGCCAGCAGCGCCACCGCCAGTTCGTCCTCGCTGTGTGTGGAAATCCCAAGCCTTAATCCGGCTGCCTTGATGGCCGGCAGGTCGCAGGCGGCGAGATCCTCTTGCCCGACATGGATGAAATCGGCGCTCGCCGCGATTGCCGCTTGCCAGTAGTCGTTGACGATAAGCTGGCAGCCGCAAGCGCGTGTGATCCTCAGCGCCTCGTCGACTTGGTGCGCGATGCGGTCGGCAGGCTCATCCTTCATGCGTAGCTGGATCGTTGTCACGCCGAGGGGCACCAGCCGCTTCAGCCACCCCACATCTGGAACGATCGGATAGAAGGCGGCGAGCCTCATGATTTCGACAGATCGAAGAACGGCGTGCCGGCGACCGGCGTCGACGGAACGGCCATGTCGCGGTGTTCCATCAATCCCGCCTCGAATGCGGTGCGGCCTGCCTCGATCGCCTTGGCGAAGGCTTCCGCCATGGCAACAGGATCGCCGGCTTTCGCCACCGCGGTATTGAGCAGGCAAGCGTCGTAGCCGAGTTCCATGGCCTCTGCTGCATGGGACGGCGCGCCTATGCCGGCATCGATCACGAGTGGTACGTTGGGGAAGTAAGCACGCATGCTCGTGAGACCGTAGCGGTTCGCGAGGCCCCGCCCGGTGCCGATGGGAGCGCCCCACGGCATCAGCACCTCACAGCCCGCATTCAGCAGCCGCTCCCCTGCGCCAAGGTCTTCGGTTGTGTAGGGAAATACCTTGAAGCCGTCGCGCGCCAAAATGCCCGCCGCTTCGACGAGGCCGAACAGGTCGGGCTGGAGCGTGTCGTCGTTGGCGATCACCTCGAGCTTGATCCAATCGGTCTCGAACAATTCGCGCGCCATCTGCGCGGTCGTGACGGCTTCCTTAGCCGTATGGCATCCAGCGGTGTTGGGAAGGACCCTGACGTCAAGGGCACGCACCAGTTCAAGGAAGCGTTCTCCCTTACGTCCGCGGGCCTGCTCGCGACGTAGCGATACGGTGACGATTCCTGCGCGGGAGGCGCGCACGGCGTCCGCCATGATCTGGGGCGAGGGATAAAGCGCGGTGCCGAGCAGGAGCCGGGACGCGAATTGCCCACCATAGAAGCAGAGCGGGGTGGCACCCGGTCGTGTGCCGGTGAGATGTGGCTGGCGAGGGTTCATGACGGAACAATAAATGGGATGGGGGAGGAAATGAACAGGGCTGCGACATGGCAGCAGGCCCACTGGGATGAATTGGAGGCCCCGGCCGGCTTCGCCAGTCCGTCGTAATGGCTGTATAATTTCACGGCGAGTCTGGAGGTCTCGATGTCCAACACGCTCGGTATGACGGCGGCCTTCGCCGGAAACGTGGCTCGCTTCGCCTGGTATACGGGCCTCAGTCTTGCCGCTGACTGGGTCTCGAGCCGACACGGCAATGTGCCCGTAGAACGACGGCCGGGCCGGGTGGTACCCGACCGGCAGGCGCAGATCGCAGATATGTTAGACCTTTTCCGCCGCGATGCGGAGCTGGTGCGTGATTATGCGGCGGCGGCCGGCATCGCGCTGGGGTTTACGGACCATCTGGCGCGCGTGCGTGCGCTGTTCGATGACATCCCCGATGCCGTTCAGAGGCGCATGGGGCGCAACGCGTCGACCGCGCGCACTCAGCCGGGTGTCGAGGGCCTGCCGGGCTATTTCCTGCAGGATTTCCATTTCCAGTCTGGCGGCTATCTCACCGAGCAGTCGGCCCGCCTTTATGACGTGCAGGTGGAGACGCTCTTCAACGGCGCGGCACACGCCATGCGGCGGCAGGCACTGGGTCCAATTGCTGAGGCAATGCGCGGGCGCGACCAGCGCCGGACAAATCTGCTCGATGTCGCGTGCGGCACGGGCCGCTTTCTGCGCGAAGTGCGGATGGTCTATCCGGCGATGAAACTTGCCGGGCTCGATCTGTCGAAAGCCTATCTTGGCGAGGCCAAAACTCATTTCTCAGGGTTGCGACCGGCGGAGTGGCTTGATGCGAATGCGGAAGAGATCCCGCTTCCCGACGCCAGTCAGGATATCGTGACGTCGATCTACCTTTATCATGAGCTGCCCCCCGAGGTGCGCCGCACGGTGACACGCGAGATCGCGCGCGTGCTGAAGCCCGGCGGGATGTTCGTCTTCATAGACAGCTTGCAACGCGGCGACCGGCCAGGTTGGGATGGGCTGCTCGAAGGTTTCCCCGAGCGCTTCCACGAGCCTTTTTACCGCCATTACACCATCGACGATCTGGACGGCGATTTCGCTGCCGCGGGTCTCGCCGCGCGGTCCTGGTGGCCGGCATTCCTGTCGAAGGTCATGGTGCGCGTGAAGGTCTAGTCGGGCAGCCCGAAGACGACCACGGCACCACCTTGCCGAAAGCCCCAGATCTGGCTGCCGCCCGCCGCCACTGCGATATATTGCCGGCCGTCGACTTCGTAGCTGATCGGCGGCGCATTGACGCCGGCGCCGCAGTTAAACTGCCACAGCCTCGCGCCGGTGTCGGCATCGTAGGCCGAAAACATGCCGTTGCCTTCGCCGTTGAAGACGAGCCCGCCCTTGGTCGCAAGCGTACCACCGACGAGTGGCTCATCCGTCTTGACCTGCCACGCGATTTTGCCGCCGGCCTTGAGATCGATGGCCGACAGCGTGCCCCACGACGGACCCTTGGCGAGTTCGAATGTGTAGTACGTGACGGCGGGTTTGTCGCCTTCGGCGGGAATTTCCTGCGTGTGATAGCGCGTCGGCAGATGCATGGCCGCGACGTAGGCCCTGCCGTTCGAGGCATCGACCGCTGCCGGTGACCAGTTGGAGCCGCCGCCGACGCCCGGCGATATCACGACGCCGTCTTTTGTCGAAGCCTTGAACATGTTCTCCTGCGGCACGAAGGCATCCGAGTGGAAAAGCAGGCGGCCATCGCGGCGATCATGGACGAAATACCAGCCGAGCTTGGACGCCTGCCCGACAGCGGGGATCGCTTCGCCGTCTACAGTTGCTTCGAAAAGCGCGGGCGGACTTGCGACGTCGTAGCCCCACATGTCGTGCGGCACCTGCTGATAGTGCCAGCGCAGCTTGCCGGTGGCCGCATCCAATGCGACGAGCGACACGGTGTAGAGATTATCGCCCGGCCGGCTCTCTCCCGCCGCCTGCGGGGACGGGTTACCGATGCCGAGGTAGATGAGGCCGAGTTCGGGATCGGCGGCCGGGGTATGCCAAATCGATCCACCACCGAAGCGCCAGGCATCGCTGTGCCTTTCAAACGCGGCCTTCTCGCTGGGAATGTCGCGCGGCAATGGGATGCCGTAGGCTGTTGCTTCGCTGAACGCGCCTTCCCAACCTTCCTGTGTCGTGTCGAACTGCCAGATCTTTTTGCCGGTCTCGGCGTCGAATGCGGCGAGGAACCCGGATCGGCCGTAGCGTCCGGCGACACCCACGACGGTGCCGAGCGGCGCTCCCTTGCGGTCACTGTCGAGATGTAGTCCGTAACCGACGCCCGTGATGCCCGCGATCACCTTGCCGTTGATGACAAGCGGAGCCGCCACCGCGCCGACGCCGGTCGAACCCGTTACGTTACCCTTGAGCGCCGGATCTCCGATACCGAGTGAGGCTTTGTCCTCGGTCGGTCCACCGCTCGTCTCGGCCATGGCGATGTCCCAGACCGGCTTGCCTGTCGCCTGATCGAGCGCGACGAGGCGGGCATCGACGGTCGCGACGTAAACCTTGCCGTAGCCGAGCGCGACGCCGCGATTGGCCGGTCCGCAGCACAGCTTGGCTGCTTTACTGTTGTGCTCGTAGCGCCACAGCTCGCGCCCCGTCTTCGCGTCAACGGCCATCACGTGCGAGAACGGCGCAGACAGATACATGACGCCGTCGGCAACGAGCGGCGTGGTCTGGAACGTCACTGCCGTGCCCGGCTGGTAGATCCACTTCGGCACAAGCCGGCCGACGTTGGCGCGCGTGATGGCGTCCGACGGCGAAAAACGCTGACTGGCATAGTCACGACCATGTACCAGCCAGTTGGCGCGATCTGTATCGGCGGTACGGAGGCGCTCGTCGGTGATATTGGCCGCCGAGGCCGGCTGCAACAGTGACGCTGCGGCAATCGCCGCCCGGGTGAATGCAATACGCTTCATGCTTCCTCCAAGTTGAAGACCAGTCTCGACAGCTTGGGCACCCAGCGAACAGTTCAGCCGCACTGGCCGCGATGGCGCAGGAAATGATCGGCGAGCACGCAGGCCATCATCGCTTCGCCCACCGGAACGGCGCGGATTCCAACGCAAGGATCATGGCGGCCCTTCGTGGCGATGTCGGTCGCTTCTCCCGCCACCGTTACGGTGCGGCGCGGCGTTAGGATTGACGATGTCGGCTTCACCGCGAAGCGGCATATGATCGGCTGACCGCTTGAAATTCCGCCGAGTATGCCGCCGGCGTTGTTCGACATGAACCCCGGGCCGTGATGGCGGCCATGCGGTACCGCGTTTGGCCGCATCTCGTCGGCGTTCTCCTCGCCGGTCAGTTCAGCGGCAGCCATTCCGGCGCCTATTTCCACGCCCTTGACAGCGTTGATCGACATCATCGCGGAGGCGAGATCCTGATCGAGCTTGCCATACAGCGGCGCGCCCCATCCGGCTGGCACACCCTCGGCGACGACTTCGATGACAGCGCCGATCGAAGAGCCAGCCTTACGGATGCCATCGAGATAGCCTTCCCATTCCTTCGCCGTTACCGGATCGGGGGCAAAGAACGGATTGTTGTCGACCTCGTCCCAGCTCCAGCGGCTGCGGTCGACCTTATGCGGCCCCATCTGCACGAGCGCGCCACGAATGGTGACGCCCGCGAGGACCTTGCGGGCAATTGCGCCGGCCGCGACGCGCGTCGCCGTTTCGCGCGCGGAAGAACGGCCACCGCCCCGGTAGTCTCGAATGCCGTACTTTGCCTGGTAGGTGTAGTCGGCGTGTCCTGGCCGATATTTCTCGGCGAGATCGCCGTAGTCCTTCGAGCGCTGATCGACGTTGCGGATCAGTAGCGAGATGGGCGCTCCGGTCGTTACTTGACGGCCTTCGGCGTCGTTGAACACGCCGGACAGGATCTCGACGGTGTCGGGTTCGCGGCGCTGGGTGGTGAAGCGCGATTGCCCGGGCCGGCGTTTATCGAGAAATACCTGGATGTCTTCCGGTGTGATCGGGAGACCGGGCGGACATCCGTCCACGACGCAACCAATGGCGGGCCCGTGGCTTTCGCCCCAGGTCGTCACGCGAAACATATGTCCGAAGGTGTTGTGTGACATGAAAAGCGCGCTGGTCCCCGCGTGGAAAAGGTCTATGCGCAATCAACGAAGTAGCACGTGCAACACCGGTGCTGCGTCGGGTCGTCGGCAGTCTTAGGCGCGTGCAGGGGGAACGGCAAGACGCGTCGTGAGCGGCAATTCGGATGACAGGTCGGCGCGACGCAGATAGACGAGATAGGAGTGCCGCGTGTCGTCGTTCCTCGCGAATGGAGGCAGACATGAGTGGCGGCGACTGTGCCGGGTAGCGAGATCCCGGCACGTGGTTGCGTGAGTTCTCAATGCAAGTTCAAGCGTTTCAGCCCGCACCTCCTCATGGCCTTGAGCAGCCGTTGTCGAGCCGTGGGCCAATGCACGTGAAGAGCCGGAGCTGCCGCTGCTCCGGCTCTTTATTTTTGCCTCACGTGCCGCAGCGTGTACCATCCTCATGGTCAAGGCGGATCCGTGAACCGCAAGAGCGGCAGGTGCGCCTGCAATTCTGGCAATAGCGGTGGCTGCGGCCGCAGCGCCGCGTTCCTCACCAACACCGAGGGAGACGCGGTCTCGCAGGTTGCCCCGGCGGCCGCGAACGGCGCTCAGGCCGACGCCGAGCCACCCCGTGGCGGGATCGACAGGCCCTCCGACGTATCCGACTCCGTGGTGGTAGCGCCGATCAAGCGCGTGCGCCCCGTGACGCCACCATCGCAGGCCGACGAAATAGCCGGAAAGGACAATGCAGCTGCCGAAGCCGGGCTCGGTGTCGAAAAAGTCGGATCAGGCCAACAACCAAGCGGCGTACGGACCAGAACTAAGGCCAGAACCAGGTGGCTCAGACCCAACGCATTTCGTTCCGGCGGATGACCAGCACGCGGTCCTGCGGGCTTTCGAGTTCCGGGATCGTCTCCGGGTCGAGGCCCAGGAGATGAGCGCGCAGGCATCGGGAGACGCCGCCGTGCGAGGTCACCACCGTGTCGCGCTCGATCGTTTTGACCCAGGGTGCCACCCTGTCCAGAAGATCGGCGTAACTTTCCCCCCGTTCAGGTCGCCAGCTAAACGGATCGCGGTTTCGCGCCATCAATCCGGGCATGTCGATGGTCGGCAGGTCTGACTGCAATTGACCCTCCCACGTGCCGTAGGATAGTTCGAGGAGGCGCTCGTCGAGGCTGTAGGCGCCAGGCGGAAGTCCCAGTTCGTCGCGGACGATCTCCATTGTCTCGCGGGCGCGCGAGAGCGGGCTTGATACGAAGTCGAGGTCGTGAGGGTTTGCAAGCAGAGCGCGCAGCTCGATCCCGTTGCGGCGGGCTTGACTGCGGCCGGTGGCGTTCAATGGAATATCGACGCGCCCCTGATAACGGCGTTCCGCGTTCCAGTCGGTCTCGCCGTGGCGAATGAAGAAAAGGGTCGTGCCAGGTCGCATACGTGTCGCGGCGCCTTCAAAAACAGGCCTGGTGCGAGGAACCGGTTCAGGTTTCGCTCTTCACTACCGAGATATCCGGCGCATCTTCGTTCTTCATGCCCTGGACATGATATCCGCTGTCGACGTGGTGGATTTCCCCAGTGACGCCACGGGAAAGATCCGACAGCAGATAGAGCCCCGCGCCGCCGACGTCCTCGATGGTGACCGTGCGGCGAAGCGGCGAATTATACTCGTTCCAGCGCAGGATGTAGCGGAAGTCGGAAATTCCCGCCGCAGCGAGCGTCTTGATCGGGCCGGCCGAAATGGCGTTGACGCGGATGCCGGTCTTGCCGAGGTCGGCGGCGAGGTAGCGAACGCTGGCTTCCAGGGCGGCCTTGGCGACACCCATGACGTTGTAGTGGGGCATGACCTTCTCGGCGCCGTAGTAGGTCAGCGTGATGATCGAGCCGCCGTTCTTCATCAGGTTGTCGGCGCGCTGGGCCAGTGCCGTCAGCGAGTAGCACGATACCAGCATCGTCTGCGTGAAGTTCGCTTCACTGGTATCGACATAGCGGCCGTCGAGTTCGTTCTTGTCAGAAAACGCGATGGCGTGGACGAGGAAGTCGAGGCCGCCCCAAGTCCGTTCGAGTTCGGTGAACAAAGCGTCCATCGATGCCTTGTCGGAGACGTCGCAGGGCAAGACCACCTTGGAGCCGAGCTCCGCCGCCAGCGGCTCGACGCGCTTCTTCAGTGCGTCGCCCTGATATGTGAGTGCAATCTCGGCCCCTTGCGCGGCAACGGCCTTGGCGATGCCCCAGGCAATCGAGCGGTTGTTGGCGACCCCCATGATGAGGCCGCGCTTTCCCGCCATCAGGTTGCCTGCCGGCACGTTCGCGCCGGCTGCTGGATCCGCCATGAGCCCTGGTTCCCTACTGGGTGTGAATTTGCGCGCATCCTACACAAAAGGCCTTGCCGGTCCAGAGACGCCGACAACAGATGTACTGAACGGCTGCAAGACGCGCAGTAGCCCCCGTTTCGGCAGAATACCAAACAAGGTCATAGCGTTACGCGTATGCCTCTGGGCCGGACAGACACTGAGGGACTAACTGGGGAAGCCGCCCGACTTGGGCCGTTCGCCGCACATCCCGTGTTTGATGGGCCGCAGCGCCGCGAATGACGTCAGCCTTCGAGGTTCCAGACGCCATTTTCGAGACGGCAGGCGATGCCCTCCGTCTTGCGTGTCCTATCGCCCGTGGTCAGCATGATGACAATGTGCCGGCACACCGCGCCGCTGTCGTTTCGGAATGTGGATGTCGGTTGCACCAGTCCGGACAGTCGGCCATTGCTGCGGTGCCAGACATAAGTCGACTGGTCCGCAACCAGAGAGAGGGCGTGCTGGACGCTGGACAAAGCGGCACGTTCGTCGCCGTCGTCCAATGTACGGCCATCGGACGGTGGCCTCAGTTTGGCGAACTTGGGGCGTTGCGAGCCGCCGCCTGAACCCGGGCAGGTGCATGAGGCGGAGCCGCCTTGGTCTGCCGCAGCACGATCCTGAGCGTTCGCCTCTGTATCGGCCAGAAATACTCCGGCAGCGAGTGCAAAGCCGGTAACCACGGTGGCGACCACCAGGAAGGCAAAACATGAACGCATGACGCTTACTCTCGACTGACCACTAAACAGATGCAGCAGCCTACTGGGGCTGAGCTGATCCACATCATGTGCCAACTCGGTTAAAAGGGTCTGAACTGTTGTCCCGGTTGCCCCGCGATCGCCCGGCCGATCATGAAAGGTCAAGATCTTGAGCAAGGATGTTCCCCTCGACCTGTCTCAGGCGTCTCCGCCGGTCCACCCTGCGGGAGACTTCGGAAATGCCGTCGAGCCGTACCTTCTCTTCGAGGGATGGTTTGCTGAGGCAACCCGGCACGAGATCAACGACCCCAACGCCATGGCGCTGGCGACGTCGGATACGGACGGCTTCCCCAACGTGCGCATGGTGCTGCTGAAAGGCGTCGATGGGCACGGCACCCCCAATCGAGGTTTCGTCTTCTATACGAACCTGGAGAGCGCCAAGGGTCGCGAACTCGCCGCCAATCCCAGGGCGGCGCTCGTCATGCACTGGAAAAGCCTTCACAGGCAGGTTCGCGTCCGGGGGACAGTGAATGCGGTCAGTGCTGACGAGGCAGACGCGTACTTTGCTTCACGCGCCCGCCAAAGCCGTATCGGGGCCTGGGCATCGGAGCAATCGCGTCCATTGGAAAGTCGCTTCGCTCTGGAAAAGGCGCTGGCGGTGACCACGGCCAAGTTTGGCATCAGCGAGATACCGCGCCCGGCGCACTGGTCGGGGTTCCGCATTACCCCGCTGGAGATGGAGTTCTGGCACGATCGGCCGTACCGTCTGCATGAGCGCATCGTGTTCCGGCGCCCGACGCCGGATGCCAGCTGGACCAAGACCCGGCTCTATCCTTGATGGCCGAAATGTTCTTTGCCGGCGTCAGTTGTTGGATTGTGCCTGGCGCATGCGCGCCTTCTTCCGCCCGACCTCGGCCGTCGAAACTTCTCCATCGGCGATCAAGGCGTTGACGCAGGTCTTCGACAGCTTGGGGCCGTTGGCCCGCATGCAGGCGCGCAGCTTGGTGCTGCCGACCGGGTGCATGCTGCAGTAGGCGAAGTAGTCGTTGGCGCAGGCGTTTTTCACGCGCTGGCTGACTGCGTGAGCGTCGGGCGACGACCAGCCGATGACGAGGGCGGCCGCAACGAGTGCCAGGGCGGCGCGCGCCGTCGACCGCGAGAACGGGACGGTCTCAGAAAATGTGTTCATGAAAGTCTCCAAGCATCGATCGCGATGTGCGCCACGGGGTCAGAATTGGTCGGCTTGAGCGACGTGCGGGCGCGGTGAGCAGCAACGACCGGTGCGCTTTCGAGTGTCGTCGATGAGATGCTGAAAGAAGGAAAACGATCATCGCGATCTCCGTAAATAGATCACGATTCACAGTATTTATCGAGTGGCAGAAGGGAGTCACATAGCCACTAGATTGCCGTCGCAGGATCGTCGGTTGCACGTCGGTGATGTCAGCCGAGATTTGTGCGGGCGCGTTCCACCGAGATCCGGATCAAGTCGGCTGTGCGCTCGACGCCGAGTTTTTCCTTGAGCCGCGTACACGTGTTGGCGACGGTCTTGTAGGCGATGCCGAAAGTGCTGGCGATGTCGGTGATGCTTTTGCCCTCTCCGAGCAACCTTAGAATTTCCGCCTCCCTGTTCGTCAGCGAGTCCAGCGGATCGGCTCCGGCCGGGCTCAGCGCCATCTGACTGGCCATCTGATGATCGACGTGGCGGCGGCCGCCGGCGGCTTTGCGCACCGCCTCGATCAGTTCCTCGGCGGGAGCGCTTTTCGAGATGTAGGCCAGAGCACCAGCGGCCAGCGCGCGGTGGGCGTAGGCCGGATCGGCGTGCATGCTGAACATGACGACGCGGGCGCCGCTGTCGGCCGAGCGCATGCGCCGCAGCACTTCCAGACCACTGCCGCCATCGAGATTGATGTCGAGAATGACGACATGCGGAGATTCTTGCGCAAACAGCTCGAGCGCGTGGGTCCCGTTCTCGGCCTCGCTTACTTTTGCCTCGGGCAGAAGCGACAGCAGCCGGCGGACGCCTTCACGGACGATGGCATGGTCATCGACAATCAGGATTTTCATGATGCAAGCTTTGCCGGAGGTTCTACTGTGATTGGTTGCGCGGTAGCGTGCGTTGATGCAGGCAAGATGGCGATGACCTCGACGCCCTTGCCGTCGTCGGTGTTAGCGATTTCCAACTGTCCGCCTGCAAGCTGTGCGCGTTCGCGCATGCTGACGATGCCGAAGCCGCCACCGGCCGCCGCGCGCAGGCCGCCACCGTCGTCGACGATACGCACCTCGACCTTGCCATCCGCATGCGGCCGCATGGTGATGCCGATGCGATTTGGCTTGCCGTGATGCAGTGCGTTCTTGAGGCTCTCGCGCACGATCGAATAGAGCGCCATGTCGGTTTGCGCGCCCCATGTCGTTTGGGGAACGTCCAAGGCAAACACGACATGGGGATGCCGGGCCGACCAGAAGGCGGCGAGGTTTTCAACCGCGTTGGCCAGACCGAGATCCAGAAGAATGCTCGGCCGCAGCTGCCACAGGATGGCGCGCACCTGCTCCTTCACTTGTGCGACGGCGTTTTGAATGTCCCCGGCGCGCGCTGCTATGTCTTCCGCGCGGGCGCTGCCGGCAGTCTGTCGAATTGCGGTGGCATCGACGTCGACCGAGAAAAGGAGCGGGCCGACATCGTCGTGCAGATCACGGGCGAGCGCAGCGCGCTCCTCCTCCTGCATCTTGTCGAGCTGGCTGTGGAGCCGCTTGTTGCGGCCGTCCATTTCTGCCAGCAAAAGCGACATATCGTTGAACCCGCTCGAAAGCTTCGCAAACTCCGCCGGACCTTCTATCGGGATCTGTTCGCCAAGTCGCCCACCGCCGATGCGGCCGAACGCGTCGAGCAAGGTCGGGAGCTGGCGCATGGCCCGGTCGAGCATCACGTAGACCAGCCCGAGGACGAGCATCCAGAAGGTCGCAAGTGTGGAAAGGTGGAGTTTCGAATTCGGCCCAGACTTCATCGGCCTCGTTGCGCAAGTCGGTTGTTATGCGGATGCGCCCCTCCGAAGCCAGGGGGGGCGGCGGCTCTATGCTGCGGCCCGTTTCAATACCGGCAATTAGATGGAAGAACCAGTCGGGGACTTCGTTCGCGGTTGGCTCGGGCCGGGATGCCGAGGTGACGTGCCCCGACTGATCGACGAGTTCGACGCGCAGATGACGATTGTTGTCGAACGTGCGCACGAGCAGTTCGAGTAGTCGGCGCGGTTCGCTCGACGTCGTGATTTCGCGCAGGGCGAGAGCCACCGTCTGCTCGCCCGCGGCGAGAGAGCTGTTCATCTCAATGCCGACCTTTCGCACCGCATGCGAATAGGTAAGCGCCGCACTCAAAGCGAGAGTACCCGCCAGTATCAGCGCGATCGTTCCGACGAAGTATGAGCGCAGCGACACTCGGGTCATGTCCGGGAGATGCAATGTGTAATACTATTACACTTATACTTCGTGACAAGCAGCACCTGCCAAAAGTTTTCGTGAGCGTTAAGGGTTTCGCCTATTCCGCCGGCACGACGATCGGGTTTCCGGCTCTGGATGTGACGAGACCTAGCTGAACCTTGGCTTTTTCGCGCAGGACATCGATCGGCCGGAGCCGGCCTTCGGTTTCGAAGTGCCAGAACGTCCAGCCGTTGCAGGCGGTCTTGCCTTGAACTTCCGCACCGACGCGGTGGATCGAGCCCTGAATGCCCGGCACCGCGAGCGAGCCGTCAGCCTTGACTTCGGCTCGCACGCGGCGCCGTTCGTCGAACAGGGGGCTGCCCGCCGCAACCATGCCGAGTTCGATCAGCGTTCCGAACGGAACGCGTGGCTCGGTGCGCTTCGATCGGACCGTATCGAGCCCGCTCGAAGAAATCGGTTCGATGCCGGCAATACGTTCCTCGGCGGCTTTCGCGTAGTCGGGATCGCGTTCGATGCCGATGAAGCGGCGGCCGAGGCGCTTGGCGATCGCGCCCGTCGTGCCGGTACCGAAGAATGGGTCGAGTACGACGTTGCCCGCATTCGTCGATGCCAGAAGAACGCGATGCAACAGAGCTTCCGGCTTCTGTGTCGGATGGGCCTTGCGACCGCCGTCGTCCTTCAGCCGCTCTGGTCCCGAGCAGATTGGAAACAGCCAGTCGGATCGCATCTGCAGGTCGTCGTTCAGTGCTTTCAGGCTCTCGTAGTTAAAGGTGGGGCGAGATTTCTGATCGCGCGAAGCCCAGATCAGCGTCTCGTGCGCGTTAGTGAAGCGCTTGCCGCGAAAGTTCGGCATCGGATTGACCTTGCGCCACACGATGTCGTTCAGGATCCAGAAGCCGAGGTCCTGAAGGATCGTGCCGAGCCGGAAGATGTTGTGATACGAGCCGATGACCCATATGGCGCCATCGGGTTTCAACACGCGCCGGCACTCGCTGAGCCAGGCACGGCAGAACACGTCGTAATCCGAAAAGGATGAGAACTTGTCCCACTCGTCGTCGACGCCGTCGACGCGGGTGTTATTGGGTCGCATCAGCTCGGTCGAGAGCTGGAGGTTGTAGGGCGGGTCGGCGAACACGAGATCGACGCTGCAGGCTGGCAGACGGCGAAGTTCTTCCAGGCAATCGCCGAGAACAATACGGCTTGCGGAAACGCTGGACGCCGGATGATGACGCAACACCATAGACTGGGACTCTCAAACGCGAACAACTGACTGATACAATAGCGACAGATCGATCCGGGCAATGCCCCGTCATCGGCACCGTCTCACTGGCGTAGTTAATAGAATGTAAACTGGCCCGGCGTGAGACATGTTAGAGGAACGGTCTTTGAGGCTGCTCCGTTGTCGGAAGTTTGTCAGCTGTTTGCGGCGAACGAACGGCGAACTCAGTTGGCGCGGCAAGGCGTGTTACGACGGCCGTCAGCAGATTGTCTCAGCAGTCCGGCCAGCCGAAGCCCCAACGCCAGGAGAGACCGGTGCAGGGAGCGCCGCCGAGGCGGACCGCGCGGTACATGACGTCGGAGATGCCGCGATAAATCAGATCGACCTCGTCACGGCCGATGCCGTAATCGATCGCAAGCGACTGCGAGCGGTCCTCGCCGACGCGCCGAACGCAGGCGCGCAGGTGTTCATCGGCGTCACGGCGGGCTGCGAAGCTCGTTTCGGCATCGCCGTGCGGCGGACCACCCGTGTGATAGATCCTGTCATGCTCGGTGCAGCAACTCTCCCACGGCGGGCGCTCGCCAATTCGCTTTGCGAGAGCCGAAATCGTGGTGGTGGCGTAGGCCCAGCCGACCGATAATCCGCCGCTGCAACCGTCACTGGCAAACGCCGCCAACTGCCCCGGCGATGATCGCCTCTTCATGACGAAGCGCGTCTGCCGGTCGATCTCGACTTTGTATTCCAGGCTGTCGACAAGGCTTTCCGATTCTCGGCTGGTCTGAGCGTCGGCGCACACTGCCGCGGACAGGAGCGCGGCGGATATTAGGGGCAGGTGCCATGCGCGTTGCATGCGTAACTCATGCGTGAAGGAGGGAGCCGCTGCTGGTCTGGCCCTCCGGGATACTAGAAAGGTTTTTTCTTGCACCCAACCGGAAAGACCGGGCGCAGCGCTGATCCCGGGTTTGCGGCAGCCATATCCGATCGTCCACTTTGGCATGCCAATGCCCTCAGCTATCGATCCACGTCATCTTTGCCCTAGGGTGCCCCTTTGTTCGCAGGCTTGTATGCCCGGCTGTCACGGTGGACGCAGGGTAGCGCGCTGATCGCGCTTGGCGTGTTCACGTTCGCGGTCCCCCTCACCATTGGTTTATGGTCGCCCCAGTTTCTGAGCATCATTCCGTTCGTCGTCGGTTTGGGCGAGCTTTATGAGACAGTGATGTCGCCCTCGCTGCGCGGCCGACCCAGTTCATATGCGATTGCCTTCCTGAGCCTGGCGGCGGCGCTTATTCTGTACGTCAGTCCCTCGCTCGTCTTGTCGGGCGTCGTGATCTTCCTGCACGCCCTCCTGATTGGCGACGGTATTCTCAAGATCGGCCAGGCCCGGGCGGGACCACTCTAGGGCAAGCCGCGATTGATCGGGCTCGTGAATGGCGCGGTCAGCCTACTGCTCGCATTCGCCGGCGGGGTTTGTGGCACAACGCGGGAGGCGTTGCGATCGGCGTCGTTCTCGGCGTCTATGCAGTCTCTTCCGGATGGCACATGCTGGTTGGGCCATCCGCGCCTCTCAAGGAGGACAACAGTACCGAACGCGGCGACGTGCACCCCGATCCGAAAATGGATCTCGGTGAACAGGACTTGTTCAAGGAGATACGGGAACGGCGTGCGTCGAGCGAGGTGGCGGTCGGGCAAGCTGAACTCTACTGGCTTCTCGATTGCGGGCTGGTCCTGTTCTTTATCCATCTCGCGCGCATGCAATCGGGCGAGACATGGCTCGGTGGAATTTCGCCGGTCGTCGCCGTTCTGGACTCGCTGGCCTGGACGCGCAACTCCATGCTCTGCCGGCATCGCCTTCTCCGCGAGCCTTCACACGCGCGCGCACCGTTGCCTTCGGCTGCCGTGTTCGCGCTGCGTATGGGGCTTCCGATCTCCATTCTGCTCGTGGCCGTCAACCCGATCTGGGCTTCAGCTGGTACTTCAATACAGAGAGCTGGGCGAGCGGCATCTACCAGAAGATCACAGAGCTTCGCGTCGACAGATGGCGCGCCAGCATGATCGAGGCAGTAACCGCTGCCGAAGGCGGCAACAGCGAAGGCCTGTTTCGCGTCGCGCCGACGGGCATCGACAATGATGATTCGCCGGTGACAGCGTGATGATGGCCGGCGATACGCATGCCTTCGAGTATTACCTGCCCAACCGGCAGGCTGGAGACATCCGTCCGCCCGTGCGTCACTTCGTGAACGGGGGCGGCGGGGCATATCTCAGCATCGGGGGGGGGGGGCGCTTGCCTGGCCCACTTCAGCCGTAACGCCGACATGGGCGTTCTACCCCTCGCCCGAGGCGGTTTGGAAAATGCTCGATCGGGAAACGCCGCTTTGGAAGCAGCCGATGTGGACCTGGGTTAGGAGTTTTGACTCGTGGCCAGTGTCAATAGAAACATTATCTGAATGTTCGATTTCAATCGCGCTCCATTTTTCCGGAGCTTTATTGAAGTGCGCGTGGAGCGATCGAATAATTATAATAGAGTTGAGTATGCGCTTCGCGGTGCGAACGGTCCCATCCGTTGGGTCGAGCTGCACACGTCGAATGCGAAGCTCCCCGCGTCGGCCGTGCAAGGGGAGTTCGTGGATTTTTTACGTTGACATGGCGAGCCGCCGCTAGCCATTCGATTGTCTGAAGAAGGAGACAGACTATGGTTGCGTCCTCATCGACATCCCCGATTGAGCAAACCCTTTCGGAAGAAAACAAAACGCCGTTGAAGATTGCTGCCTGGATCGCGCTGGGACTTGGCGTGGTTGCGCTACTGTCGCCGCTCTACGCTGGCTTGGCGGCAACGCTGGTTCTTGGCGTGAACTTCCTAGTAGGCGGCGTGCTGGAGGCCGTTGCTGCATTCCGTGCGCAGCGCTGGTCCGGCACTCTTGGTCTCATTCTGCTGGCTCTCGTCAGCATCATTGCAGGACTGATCATCTTCGCTCATCCACTGCTGGGGCTGGCGACGATTACCCTTGTTTGCATTGCCGCCATGTTCGTCGCGGGCATCGCCAAGATGTTCTGGGCTTTCAAGGTGCCTTCGGGCAGCGGACGCTGGATGCTGGCTCTCAGCGGCATCCTCTCGGTTCTCGTCGCGGGAATGCTTTACACGAGCTTCCCGTTCTCGGCTGCGTGGGCATTCGGCGTGCTCGTCGGTGTCAACCTGATTGTCGAAGGCGCGACGCTTCTGGGCTATTTGAGCCGGAGCAGCTGAGACGCACGACGGAAGACGATGACGGAAGACGATAGAGTGCGGACTGCCGACGGCTCAAGGACCATTGGCTCGCGCCCTCTTTGCTTCGCGCAGTTGAGGCAGACGCCACCATGGCACGCCGGGCGTTGAATGATGCTCGTGGTGGTAGCCGAAATGCAGGCACGTGACGAACGACACCAGCCAGGGATAGTCGTTCGAGCGCGTGCGATGGCGGTCCACGAACAAGTCGCTCTTGTCGGGGTAGTGTGGCAGGTAGGTGCCGAACACGAACAGCTGAAGTGACGACAGCATGGACGGCAGGCCCCAGAACATCAGCAGGTTCTGGTAGGGCGCACCAACCGCCAGATAGAGCCCCGTCGCAACGAACATGATCAGGAATTCGCGGGCGCCGTAGTACTCGGCGAAGAACTTGAGATACCAGGGCCAGAAAGACTGGGGCTCGTGGTGATCGAAATCCGGATCGTCCACCGTGCCTGGGTTCTGGTGGTGCAGACGGTGAGCGTCGCGCATGCGCTTGTAGGAAAAGCCGGCATAGAAGAACAGGCAGATGCGGCCAATCCAGGGATTGAGCCACGACCATGACGGCGCGACCGTGCCATGCATGCAGTCATGCGAGACGATAAACATGGCCACGTAGAGCCAGCACAGCGCGATCACAATGGCGCCGATCAGAAGCGGCGAGGTGCCCGTCCACGGATAGGGCAGAAAGAAGATAGACCAGATGTGCAGCACCAGCCACGCACCGATGATGAGTACCGTGAGCGCCGTGCCGATCACGCTCTGGCGCATCCGGTCCTGAGCCATGCCGTCGAGGAACGTCGTGTCGGTCATCAGATCTAAGCCCCGCAAATTCCGCAGCCGACCGTTTGCTCCGAACTCCCAGGATGACGGTCAGGAGTGTCAATGCAGTCGGACAATAAATTACGGCAATCCTCAACCGGCGCAAGGTGCCGGCAACAGGCAACATGGGCTGTCCGGTGGTCACGTCCTGGCGGCGGATTAGGCTTGCAAAAAGAAAGGGTGCCGCGACGGCATGTCCGTGCGGCACCCTCTCCTTTTCGCGTACTAGGAGGCCGAGGTTACTTCTCGATCTCTTCCTCGACGGCCGCGGCGGTCACGGGATCGAAATAAACCTCGACCTGCTTGCCGTCCTTGTTGTGACCGTAGATCTCATAGCAGCTGCCTTCGACTTTCAAGACCTTGAAGGTGTAGCCGGCCTCGGCGACTTTGGCCTTCATGTCGGCTTCCGACAGCCACTTGTCCTTCGGCTCTTTCGTGCACTCCGGCGAGGCCTGAGCGGCGCCCGCGGCGATGAGAGCCAAACCTGCGACAATGGCCTTGAGAGCAGCCTTGGTGATCATGTGATCTCCCGATTTCTTGTCTTGAAATGATTGTCAGATTGCCGACAGGCGGCGCGTGGGCACATTACCAGCGACCAACCCATGGATAATCCCCCGACTTTAGGCAGCATTGAGGCCAAGTGCCAGTTGCACCGGCTTGAACGAGCGCCGGTGAATGGTGGATACGCCGAGCCGGACGAGGGCGTCCTTGTGCTCGGGCGTTCCGTAGCCCTTGTGGCGTTCGAAACCGTAACCGGGGAAATCCCGCGCCAGGGCGATCATCAGCCGGTCGCGCGTCACTTTGGCCACGATCGAGGCCGCTGCAATCGAAAGGCACTTGGCGTCGCCCTTGACGATAGTGCGCGTATCACATGCAAGCCTCGGAGCCCGGTTGCCGTCGACGAGCGCGAGCGCGGGAGTGAGGCCGAGGTGCGTGACGGCTTCCTGCATGGCCCATATCGTGGCGGCGAGGATGTTGTCGCGGTCGATGCGGTCGACCGCAGCGATGCCGACACCGATCCGCGCCGTTTCCTCGATGCGGCGGAAGACGATTTCGCGAGCATCCTCGTCGATCGTTTTGAAATCGTCGATACCGGGCGGAATTCTGGTCGGATCCAGGATCACGGCTGCGGCAACCACCGGTCCCGCCCAAGGTCCGCGCCCCGCCTCGTCCACGCCGGCAATGGGCCACCGGCCGAGTTCGATTTCGACGGTCTCGAGTTCGAATGTCGGCCGAATTCTCGAATCGCTGATCCTCATGCCGCAAGGATCGTCGCACGCGTCGGCAAAGTCAAAGTCCTGGTCTGCGATGTCCTCGGGCACGCTTATGACCCTTCACAACAAGGCCATCTGCCCGCCTTTCGCGACCGGGCGGCGGAACAGGTCAGTCCGCAGCGCCTGGCGGCGTTCATTGAGGCCCAGGCGGTTCAGAGCGAGTCGGAAGCGCAGCGCAATCTGTTCCGCATACGGGCCTGAGCCCTTCTGGCGTACTCCGAACTCGGCGCGATAGTCGCGGCCGTTGTGCATGGATTGCAGCAGGTGGATAACCCGATCTGCGCGATCAGGAAACTCTGTTGCGAGCCATTCGCGAAACAGGTCCTTGATTTCGAGTGGCAGCCGCAGCAGCACATAGCCGGCCTCGCGAGCGCCGGCGTCTCGGGCACGCTCTAGTATTCGTTCGATCTCGCTATCGTTGAGCGCCGGAATGATGGGCGCGACCATCACCGCCGTCGGAATGCCCACTGCGCTGAGACGCCGCACGGCCTCGATCCTCTTCTCAGGCGTGGCGGCGCGCGGCTCCATGGCGCGGGCGATGCGCCGGTCGAGGGTTGTGACGGACAGTGCGACCTTCGCGAGGCCGTTCTCGGCCATGCGCGCCAGAATATCCCGATCCCTGACAACCAGCGCCGACTTCGTCACGATCGCGACGGGGTGGTGTGCGGCCTCCAAGACCTCCAAGATGCCACGGGTGATGCGCCGTTCACGTTCGATCGGCTGATAGGGGTCTGTATTGGTGCCAAGCGCAATGGTCTTTGGAACATAGCCGGGCTTTGCCAGCTGCTTTTCCAGCAGCGAGGCGGCGTCCGGCTTTGCATACAGCTTCGTCTCGAAGTCGAGACCAGCCGAATGGCCGAGATAGCAATGCGATGGACGCGCGTAGCAATAGACGCAGCCGTGTTCGCAGCCGCGATAGGGATTGATCGACTGGTCGAAGGAAATGTCCGGACTGTCGTTGGTCGTGATGATGGTGCGCGCCCGCTCCTCCTGAACCTCTGTCTTGAGTGCCGGCAGTTCGGCCAGTGCATCCCACCCATCGTCGAAGTCTTCGCGCGTGTCCGGTTCGAACCGTCCTGAACGGTTCGATCGAGCGCCTCGGCCGCGCCTGCGTTGCTCGGCCGCGAGGCCTGAGGCTTGCCCGTAGTCCTGTCCGTCAATTGCATCGTCCATGATCGGCCTCCCGATACTGCCCTCTCGTCAAAGGCTTACAGAAACGGCGAGAACAAATAAAGAACAAATCGCGCCGCAAGGCCTGGCACCTGCGACCCGTCGCCCGTTGCGGGCTGCGATAGGGCGTGACATGTCAGGTCTCCATGATTTCTGTCGTGATCCCGACACTCGATGCGGAACAGGGCCTTGCAGCCACGTTGACGGCACTCGTGCCGGCGGCCGTAGATGGCCTCGTGCGCGAGGTCATCATCTCGGATGGCGGATCGCTGGATCGCACCCTGCAGATCGCCGACAGAGCCGGCGTGGAGATCGTTCGCGCACCGAACGGGCGCGGCACGCAGTTGCACCTTGGAGCCGCCAGCGCACGTTTTCCCTGGCTCCTCTTCCTCCACGCCGACACGCAGCTTGAAGCGGGTTGGGAGATCGAAGCAACATCGTTCATCGACAAGGTGACGAGCGGCCGCTTGCCTCAATCCGCCGCCTTCTTCCGGTTCGCGCTGGATGATCTGGGGTTTGCGCCGCGCCTGATCGAATGCGCGGTTACGCTGCGCTCGATGGCGTTCCGGTTGCCCTACGGCGATCAGGGGCTGCTTATCTCGCGCGCACTGTACAATTCGATTGGCAGACATGCCCGCGCGCCGATCATGGAGGATGTCGACATCGTTCGCCGTCTGGGACGCGGCCGCCTGGTTCCACTCCGTGCGCGGGCGCTGACGAGTGCCGCCCGATACCGCAGCGACGGGTATGCCCGCCGCGTTATTCGGAATCAGACCTGCCTAGCGCTTTATTATTGCGGCGTGCCGCCGGAGCGCATCGCGCGCATCTACGGCCCGCCGCTGGCAGCCGAAACCAAGCCTGGTACCGAGTCGACCTGACATTTGCCGGTGGCACTGGCAAAGTACCGTCCTTCTACATAGATCGTAGCAATGGCCGGATGGAAAATCCCGCCACATTCTACTTGTCAGAAGGAGCCAAGACATGTTCGACGTTTCCCGCCGCGCATTCGTCGTTTCCGCAGCGAGTGCGTCCGCCATTCTCGGTCTCAATGGTCCGATCGAGTTCATTGCTCCGGCATTCGCCGATGCAGCCGTTGACACCACCACAGGCTTTCACAGATTCAAGCTTGGCGATATCGAGGTGACCACGCTGTATGACGGTCTGTGGGAGAAGCCTCACGATCCCGGTTTCGTAAAGAACGCGACCGTCGATGACGTCAAGGCGGCTCTGCAAGGCCGCGGGCTACTCTGGCGAGAACGTGCCGATCCCGTTCACTATCACGCTCGTGAAAAAGGGCGACAAGACCATCATGTTCGACGGCGGCACCGGCGCACAGCTGGCCCCGACAGCCGGCAAGCTGCCGGCCAGCATGGCGGCGGCCGGCATCGATCCCAAGTCCATCAGCACTATTATCGTCACCCACTTCCATCCCGATCACATCTTCGGTCTGATGGAAAAAGACACGAATGCCCAAGTATATCCAAATGCTGAAATCATCCTGCCGGCTGCGGAGATGGCGTTCTGGGGCGACCAGAGCGTGTTCAGTAAGATTCCCGAGCCGTTCCACAGCCTCGCCAAGCGCATCCAGGCAAGTTTCCCGGCGTGGAAGAACGTCACGCGCATCGAGGGTGAAAAAGAAGTCGTTCCAGGTATCCTCGCCGTGCCGGCCTACGGCCACACGCCCGGACATACCGTCTACATCGTGGGATCGGGCAAGGAGCAGTTGATGGTGCTCGCCGACACGACAAACATGCCGGCGCTGTTCGCCAGGAACCCCGGCTGGCACATCTCCTTCGATACCGATCCTGCTGCCGCCGAAGCCAACCGCCGCCGCCTGTTTGATCGTGCCATTGCCGACGCCGCCATCGTCACGGGCTATCACTATGGGATGCCGGGCGCCGGCCACATGCAGAAGGACGGCGCGGGCTACGCTTTCGTGCCTGTCCCCGCCTGACCGTGTCTCAGGCTGGCACTTCGTCGTCGGGTTTGGCCGGCTCCACAACGCGCCGGTAGAGATGCCATGTCCCATGACCAAGCACCGGCAGGGTGACGAGTAGTCCGAGGAAGAACGTCAGCGCGGATGCGACTAGAAGGGCAACGATAAGCGCGGCCCAACTTAACATGGGGCCCGGATTGGCTGCGACCGCGCGAACGCTGGTGACCATTGCAGTGACGAAATCGACGTCGCGATCGAGTACCAGTGGAAACGAAACCACGGTCAACGAGAACAGGATCAGCGACAGGATTGCGCCGAAGATATTACCGAGCGCCAGGAAGATCAGTCCCTCGTTTGTTGTCAGAACGAGGTTGATGAATTCCGGAAGCGTACTGGCCGAGCCGCTCATGCCGAGAAACAGCGCCATGAGAAAACGGACCTGATACATCCAGACGATCAGAATGAACAACGTCACGAATCCCATCCAGCGCACTTCGCTGCGACCCCAGACCGTCGACCAGATCTCGCCGGCTGAAAGAGGCTGGCCTTTTTCGAGCCTGCGGCTCACTTCATAGAGACCGGCTGCGATGAACGGACTGACGAGTGCGAATCCAGCCGCCAGCGGATAGGCGAAGTAGCCCATGCCGGCGGCTTCGATGAAATAGATGATGCCGATGCCGACTGCCCCGCAGATGGCGCCGAGCGTCACGCCGTACGCAGGTGCGGTCTGGAAATCGCGTAACCCCTCAATTAGGACTTCAACGATGTCCGAAATGGCAATATGGCGAACGACGGGATCGGTCTTGCCGGAAAATGACGTCGACGCTTCCATCTTGGCACGCTCCCATTTATCCGCGCCGGATGCGCGTTCCGTTTCGTATCAGGATCGAAGTGCAAGATGCACTGAACGGTGGGTCGCTGTCGAGATGCGCGCCTTTCAGACAGCCTGCTGGCCCACCTCCCAGAATTCGCCGCCGCTCCAGACACCCTCCACCTCGCGACCGTCGCGCCGCACACGCACGAGCAAATCGGCCAGATCGTAGGTGAGGGAGCGGGTGAGCAGCGCTTCGAGCCGGCCGCGAACGAGCACGTAGGGCTTCAGGCCGCCCGTCCCACTTTCGCGTGCGAACCGCAGCGGCTTGTGCGGCCCGCACACCACAACGTCGTCGACATTGGTGCGAAAGACGAGCTCCTGAGCGTCGCCCCGGCCTCGCACCGCAATTTCGACGGCGAGGAACGGCGCATCGGCGACTGCAACATCGACCTTCTCGGCAGGGGTCACCAGAAAATAGCGCCCGTCCGCATCGCGTCGCAGGACGCTGGCGAACAGTTTGACGAGCGGCAGGCGCGTGATGGCGCTACCCTGGTAGAACCAGGTTCCGTCATGGCCGATTGCAAGCCCGATATCGCCGCAATAGGGTGGGTTCCACGTCTCCACGGGCGGCGCACTCCGGCCGGATGCCACCGCCAGAATGGCCTCCAGAGCGGCAATAGCGGGGCGATTGGCTTCTCCCGTCATGATGCGCTATCGAATTCCTTTACAAAGGGCGCCCCATCCCTGGCCGGTTACACAGGTTTAACTTGACCAGAGGGGCTTGTGGACGGCCACATTCGCCCTGCACAATCCTTAAGCGCGACCCAGTGTTGGCGCGCCGAATCACGCAACGCCCGAGGTAGGTCTGACCCTATGACAGCACTGACATCGACCGATGACAACATCGTCCCGCGCCTGGAAGCCGCCGCCGAGAAGGTGCAGCGCGCTCATAAGGCCGCCGCCGGCGTTATCTTCGGCCAGGATCTGGTGATCGAGCGCACGCTCGTCACGCTGCTTTCCGGCGGCCATGCCCTTCTGATCGGCGTGCCGGGTCTCGCCAAGACGCTACTTGTCGATACCCTCGGAAAGGTGCTCGGGCTCGACGCCAAGCGCATCCAGTTCACGCCGGACCTGATGCCGTCCGACATCATCGGCGCGGAAGTTCTCGAGGACCAGCCCGGCAAGACGCGCTCGTTCCGGTTCATCAAGGGCCCGATCTTCACCCAGCTTCTCATGGCCGACGAAATCAACCGTGCGTCGCCCAAGACGCAGTCGGCTCTGTTGCAGGCCATGCAGGAACATCACGTTACGGTTGCCGGTCAGCGCCACGACACACCGGTTCCCTTCCACGTTCTCGCGACCCAGAACCCGCTCGAGCAGGAAGGCACCTATCCGCTGCCCGAAGCCCAGCTCGACCGTTTCCTGCTTCAGGTCGACGTCACCTATCCCGACCTCGCCGCCGAGCGGCGTATGCTCTACTCGACCACCGGCACCGAGGAGCGCCGTCTCGAGGCGGTGATGACCGCCGCCGACCTGATGGCGATCCAGCGACTCGTTCGTCAGATCCCGGTTCCCGACAAGGTCGTCGAAGCGATCCTGACGCTGGTGCGCTCGGCCCGACCTGGCACCGGCGCCATCGCTGATGTCGACAAGTTCGTAGCCTGGGGTCCCGGTCCCCGCGCCAGCCAGTCGCTGATGCTCGCCGTGCGCGCCAAAGCCCTCGTCGATGGTCGCCTTGCGCCGTCGGTCGACGACGTCATTGCGCTGGCAGAGCCGATCCTGAAGCACCGCATGGCTCTCACGTTTGCCGCGCGCGCAGAGAACCAGGATCTTGCGGGCATCATCGCCCGTCTCGCCGCGCAGGCGGGATAGAAAAGGTATGGCGGCAGCTTCATCGACAACCGCATCGGCTCCCGGTCGTCTTGGGGCCTCCGGCTCACTTCCGACGCTGGAACGCGACGCGCATGCGCTTGCCGATCGGTTGCCCGAGCTGTTGATCGATGCCAAGCGGGTGGCCCAGACAGTGGCTCACGGCACCCACGGTCGGCGCCGCTCCGGACCCGGCGAGACGTTCTGGCAGTTCCGTCCCTACGAGGGTTCCGACAGCGCCCAGGCGATTGACTGGCGCCGTTCCGGCAAGCTCCGACAATCTATATGTGCGCGAACGTGAATGGGAAGCGGCCCACACCGTGTGGCTGTGGTCAGACATGTCGCGGTCGATGAACTTCAAGAGCAGTCTGTCGCGGGTGACGAAGCGGGAGCGCGCAGTTGTGCTCATGCTGGCGGCGGCTGAACTGCTAGTGCGCGGCGGCGAGCGCGTCGGGCTGATGGGCTTTACGCGTCCGACCGGCAGCCGCAAGGCCGCGACCAAGCTTGCCGAAATGCTTGTCGCTAACGCCGAAACGCCGTTGATGACCAAGAGCCGGCCGCCGAAGGTGCAACTCAATCGCCATTCGGACGCGCTGCTGTTCGGTGATTTCCTGGCGCCGATCGAAGCCATCCGCGAGCGCGTCGAAATGCTGGCCGGAGGCGGCGCGTCGGGCCATATCGTGCAAGTTCTGGATCCGGCCGAGGAAAGCCTTCCATACGAGGGCAGGACAGAGTTCAGGAGTTCGTCGGGCCGCGAGCGTTTCGTCGCCGATCGGGCTGAAAGCCTTCGCGACGCTTATCAGAAGCGCATGCGCGATCATCGCATGGAGATTGCCGACATCGCCAAGCGGCTCGGCTGGTCGTTCATGGTTCATCACACGGATCGCCCAGCCTCCGAGCCGTTGCTGTCGCTCGTTATGCGCATGGCCGGAACCGCCGGTGGAACGTATCGCTGGCAGGGCAACGCCGACGCCTCCAAATCGGGGGGCGCGCCATGAGCTTTGGCGCCCTGGCGTTCCTCAATCCTTGGCTGCTTGCGGCGCTGGCAGCGCTGCCGCTGATCTATTGGCTGCTGAAGACGGTGCCGCCGCGGCCCCAGCAGATCGAATTCCCGCCGACGCGGATACTCGTCGGCCTCGACAACAAGGAGAAGACGCCGGCGAAGACGCCGTGGTGGCTGCTGCTCATCCGCCTGCTCGCCGCCGCACTCGTGATTTTCGCGCTCGCCGATCCCGTCCTGAACGCCGACCGAAAGCAGAAACTGGAGGGCTCAGGACCCGTGGTCGCGGTTGTCGACAACGGTTGGGCGTCGGGCACCTCGTGGGCGTTGCGCATGCAGATGCTCGAGCGCGTCATACTCGAGGCGGAACAGCAAAGCCGGCCCGTGGCGATCGTCGCGACTGCCCCATCGGCGAAGACCATCAGCATTAAGATCGAGGCGTCGGCCGACGCACGTACCACGGCCGCCGCCTTGCAGCCGCAGCCCTTCGCGCCGGATCGGCCTACGGCCTTGACCGCTTTGCGACAGGCGCTGGATGGCGCCGGCGCCAACCGTGGTGCGACAAGCATCGTCTGGCTTGCGGATGGTATCGATCATGCCAACTTGGGCGCGGAATTCGCAGACGGCTTGAAGGGCCTTGCCAGCGGCGGCACCTTTGCGCTCGTCGACTTTTCCGGAACTAGCGAGCCGCTCGCGCTTGTGGCAAGTGTCGCCGCCAACGGTAAGTTGATGGCAAAGGTGCTGCGAACGGGCGGGACTGCGCGCGAAGGCGTCGTCGTCGCAGTTTCGGCGCGTGGGCAGCGGCTTGGCGAAGCACCCTTCAAACTGAACACTGAGGCGAAATCTGCCGAGGTCACTTTCGAACTGCCACTCGAACTTCGCAATCAGGTGACGCGGGTCGAAATCTCCACGGAGCGGTCGGCCGGTGCGGTCAGCCTGCTCGACCAGCGTTCGCAATGGCAGCGCGTTGGTCTGCTGTCGGGCGAAACGCAGGAGCAGTCACAGCCGCTGCTCGGACCGCTCTACTATATCGAGAAAGCGGTCCAGCCATTTGCCGAAGTCATCAGGCCGAAGGACCAGAATCTCGTCCTCGGGTTTGGGCGCCGCGATCGCACAGAACGCGACGGTTATCATGATGGCCGACATCGGTACCCTGTCGGGCGAGTTGAATGAAAAGGTCGCCGCTTGGGTAGCCAAGGGCGGCGTGCTGGTCCGCTTCGCCGGTCCGCGTCTGGAGAAAGGCGGCGACGATCTGTTGCCGGTCGGCCTGCGCATCGGCGGCCGCGCGCTTGGCGGCGCGCTATCGTGGTCTACGCCGCAGCCGCTCGCCGCTTTCGAGGATCAGAGCCTTTTCACCGGCCTCGCGATTCCCGCCGACGCGTCCGTCAACCGGCAGGTGCTCGCCGACCCGGCGCAGATCACGCCGGAGGTCAAAGTCTGGGCGCGGCTGAAAGATGGAACGCCGCTCGTCACGGCGGTGAAGCGCGGCGAGGGCCAGATCGTCCTGTTCCACATCACGGCGAATTCCGACTGGTCGAACGTGCCGATCTCAGGGCTGTTCGTTGAAATGCTCCGCCGCATCACGCAACTCGGGGGGCTTGGTGCTCAAGCGGCCCCTGGAGACGCCGCGGCTGCAGGGCAGGGCGATGCAACCAATGCTGCCGCGGCGTCCGCCCCCGCGCCCGATGTGCTGACGCCGGTTCAGACGCTCGACGGTTTTGGCACGCTGAAGCCGCCACCGCCGACTGCTCAAGCAATACAGGCCGCCAAGCTCGATGCCGCGATCGCAAGCCTCGATCACCCGCCGGGATACTACGGTCCCGCCGGTACCCCGCGTTCGATCAACATCATCGGGCCGAAGACGGTGCTGGCGCCGCTTCCGGCCGCGCCCGCCGGCGCCGCGTTGCTCAACTATGGCGAGGAGGCCGCCGTGCCGATGAAGCCTTGGCTGCTCGGGGTCGCCCTGATGCTTCTGTTCGCCGACATCATCGCCGTCATTCTTCTGCAGATGGGCGGTGCAGTGTGGTCGCGCCGCAAAGGAGCGGGTGCTGCGGCCGCCGCACTTGCCCTAATTCTGGCGGCGCCGGTTCTGGTATCGCACGCCCGCGCGCAGGAGCCGATAACGGCTCCCGCTGCATCGCCGCCGCCGGCAAACTACGAGGCCGCGATAGCTGCGACGTCGAAGGTGACGTTCGGCTATGTTCTGACTGGAAATCAATCGGTCGACAACACCAGCAAGCTCGGACTGTCAGGACTAGTCACGGTTCTGGCGATGCGCACCGCGGTCGAGCCGGGCGAGCCGATGGCGGTGGACATCGTAAAGGACGAGATCGCCTTCTTCCCGGTTCTCTACTGGCCGGTTCTGGACGATACCGCGCCGCTTCCCGAAGCGACGCTGGCCAAGATCGACGCCTATATGAAACAAGGCGGCGTCATTATTTTCGATACGCGCGATTACGGTTCGGGCGTGCCGACCGGCATGGCCATGGCCGGTGAACGCGGGCCGGCTTTGCAGCGCCTGCTCGGCCGGCTCGACGTGCCGCGACTGGAGCCAGTTCCTGAAGACCACGTGCTGACCAAGTCTTTCTATCTACTGCGCAGCTTCCCCGGCCGCTGGGACGGGGGGCAGCTATGGGTCGAGGCGCAAGGCGAGGCGGGCAGCGCGCAGGAGAACAAGGCGCGGCGTTCAGACGGCGTCACGTCGATCCTCGTCACGTCGAACGATTTCGCGTCGGCCTGGGCGCTGGATGCCAACGGCCGGGGCTTGTTCCCCGTTGTGCCGGGCGGCGAGCGGCAGCGCGAGATGGCGCTGCGGACCGGCGTCAACATCGTCATGCATGCGCTGACCGGCAACTACAAGGCCGACCAGGTGCACGTACCCGCCCTCCTCGAGCGGCTTGGCCAATGAGGAGCGGACGATGAACGGATCAATCGATTTCGCGCCCCTACTGCCATGGCCATTCCTATGGGCGGCAGCAATTATCGGCGCTGTCCTGATCGGAATTCTGCTTTACCGGCGCAGCCGGGGTGCGGCCATGCGCGCCGCGGCACTGGCAGCGCTCCTCGCTGCACTCGCCAACCCGACCTTCAAGCAGGAGGAGCGCGAGAGCCTTTCCAACGTCGCCATCGTCGTTCTCGACGAAAGCACGAGTCAGGCGCTGGAGCAGCGGCCCGAGCAGGTTCGCGCCATCAAGGCGGAACTGGTGAAGCGTCTTGGAGCCATTCCCAACCTGCAGGTGAAGTGGGTGAGTGGGGCGCGGCCGAGCGAACTCGGCGGAACCGGCACGCTGCTCTTCGCCGATCTGAACAAGGCGCTCACAGATACCCCGCCCGATCGTCTCGCCGGCGTCATCATGGTCACGGACGGGCAGGTCCACGACGTGCCCAAGTCGCGCGCGGCGCTCGGTTTCGATGCGCCCGTTCACGCCCTGCTGACGGGCCGTCCCGAGGAATTCGATCGCCGCATCGAGATCTTGAAGGCGCCCCGCTACGGATTGGTCGGTCAGACCCGAGATGTCAAACTGCGGGTGGTCGAGACCGGTAGCCGCAGCCAGGTCGGCGATACGGTCAACCTGCGAATTCGACGCGATGGCCGTCCGGATGAAACCCGCCGCACCAAAATAGGTAGCACGGTCACGCTCGACATGAACTTCCCGCACGCGGGCACCAACATCGTCGAAGTCGAGCTGGAATCGGCGCCGGGCGAATTGACGTCTGCCAACAACCGCACCGTCATCACGGCAGAAGGCGTGCGCGAGAACCTGCGCGTTCTGCTCGTCTCCGGCGAACCGCATGCGGGCGAGCGCACGTGGCGCAATCTGCTCAAGTCGGATGCCGCGGTCGATCTCGTGCATTTCACCATTCTGCGCCCGCCCGAGAAACAGGACGGCACGCCGATCAACCAACTGTCGCTGATCGCCTTCCCGACGAAGGAACTGTTTTCGGAGAAGATCAAGGATTTCGATCTGATCATCTTCGATCGCTACGAGCATCGCGGCATTCTTCAGTTGCCCTACTACGACAACATCGCCCGCTTCGTGGATACGCACGGCGGCGCGCTGCTTGTGGCGGCCGGGGACGACTACGCGAGCACCATGACGCTCTACCGCACGCCCCTGGCGCCAGTTCTGCCTGGCCGGCCGACGGGACGCGTGCTGGAACAGCCGTTCAAGGCCGCGATCACGCTTGAGGGCTCCAAGCATCCGGTGACCAAGGGCTTGCCGGGTTCGGGAGCGCTGGGAACGGAGCCGTCGTGGGGGCACTGGTTCCGTCAGGCCGAAGTGAAGACGGAGCGCGGACGCGTGCTGCTGCAGGGCGCGGAGGCCAAGCCGCTTCTGTTGCTCGATCGCAAGGGCAAGGGACGCGTTGCGCTGCTCACGTCCGATCAGGCGTGGCTGTGGGCACGCGGCTACGAAGGCGGCGGACCGCACACAGATCTGCTGCGGAGGCTTTCGCACTGGCTCATGAAGGAGCCCGATCTCGAAGAGGAACGGCTTATTGCGACGGCCAAGGGATTGAAGCTCACGTTCGAGCGGCGATCCATGGACGATTCCGTCAAGCCGCTGCGGTTGTCGGCACCCGGCGGCGAACTTTCCGAACTCCAGCTCGAACCGGTCGGCCCTGGCGTGTGGCAGACGACGCTCGATGCCAAGCTGCCCGGCCTCTACAAGGCCGAGACGGACGGGCCGTTGGGGCAATTGACGGCGGTCGCGTTTGCCGGTGTCGAAGACCCGCGCGAGATGAACGAGGTCACCGCCACCGACGCGAAACTGAAGCCCCTGACCGATCAGACGGGCGGCGGCGTGTTTTGGACGCGCAAAGAGGCTCTATTCGGCGACACTGCGACCGATTTGGAACTTCCGCGCATCAGTATGATGGCGAACGCCGACATTCTGGCCGGAAGCGGCTGGATGGGCCTTAAGGATCGTGAAGCGTTCGTGACGAGGGGCGTGAAGATCACCCAAATGTTCACCGGGCTTTTCGCACTTGCGGCCCTGCTTGGCCTGCTGGCCCTCGCTTGGTGGCGCGAAGGCCGCTGATCAAGACCAAAAAAATCTCGAGGTCGTTGCAGGCGCTTAAGCGGCACGTTCACCATGTCGAGGAGTTCAAGTGTGTCAATTGTACCTCCGTACCTGATCTTTACGCTTGTGAATTGGGTGCAGTGCAAAATACCATAGCAACTCAAGGGTCAATGCCGCATCCCGGATAGCGCCCTTGGGGGAGAGCAGCGATGAACTACTATGCATATGAATGGGCTCATGCCGTTCTATCGCCGCTCCGCTTCGGCGCCGAGGCCTTGAAAGCGAGCGTAAACTTCCCTTTTAATCCGATGTCCACTACTCCTTTTGCGCGATCGTTATCAGCCGCTTGTGAAGTTTTTGAGAATGTCACTCGCCGCTACGGCAAACCGGTATTCGGCATCACAGAAACACAGATCTCGGCGCTGACCGTCACGGTGGCGGAGGAGGTTGTCGCTCTCCAAGCCGTTCTGCAATCTGCTTCACTTCCAGCGCGACGAGAACGTCTTAGGTAAGCGGCATGATCCCAAAGTACTGATCGTGGCGCCGATGTCAGGTCACTATGCCAGCCTGCTGCGCGGCACCGTGAAAGCGATGTTGCCCGAGCACGACGTGTACATCACCGATTGGGCCGATGCGCGCGAGGTACCGCTGATCGAAGGACGCTTCGACCTCGACGACTTCATCGACTATCTGATCGAGTTCACGCAGTTCGTTGGGACGAACACGCATGTCCTGGCGGTGTGCCAGCCTGCCGTTCCCGCTCTGGCGGCCACGGCGATCATGGCCGGTCGGGGCGACGAACATCAGCCGTTGTCGCTGACATTGATGGGCGGTCCCATCGATACACGGCGAAACCCGACCGCGGTCAACAAGCTCGCGAGCCAGAAGTCTATCGAATGGTTCGAGGGCAACGTCATTTCTCACGTGCCGTTTCCACATGCCGGCGTGATGCGGCGCGTTTATCCGGGCTTCATGCAGTTGACCGGCTTCATGACGATGAACCTCGAGCGTCATCTCAACGCTCACGTCGATCTGTTCTCGAACCTCGTCAAGGGCGACTGCGACAGCGTCAAACAACACCAGGTGTTCTACGACGAGTATCTCGCGGTGATGGACCTGACCGCGGAATTCTATCTTCAGACCATCAAGGTCGCCTTCCAGGAGCATGCTCTTCCCAACGGCACCATGAGGCACCGCGGCGAACTGGTCGATTGCGCGGCGATCCGCAACACGGCGATCATCACGATCGAAGGTGAGAAGGACGACATCTGCGGGCTCGGCCAGACCGAGGCCGCGCACGATCTTTGCGTCAACGTCGCGGCGGATGAGCATTATCACTACGTGCAACCGGGCGTCGGGCACTACGGCGTATTCAACGGCACGCGTTGGCGAACCGAGATACAGCCGCGCATTCGCGAAATGATCCGGTCCGTCGAGTACAAGCGCAAGACCGGTGGTTCGCAGACGCGCATTCCCCATCCGCATCACAAAATGACGGGTCAGCGCGACGTCCAGTTTGATTGGCAGAAAAACGACCGTTCAGCCGCCGAGTGATCCTCTTCCAATTAGATATGTCCGCGCCGCGCAGGTTTGCGGCGTCATGCGACTCACATAGCCTCCCGGCATGGGGTGCGGCGCTGAGCCGTTCCGATGAGCGAGGTTTCCATGCATCCGCTGTTCTCGATCGTATACGCCGGGCACGCAAACGGCACGCACCACAAACTGGCGCTCGACGCGCTGCGTCATTTATCGCTGGAAGATGCCGACGCCTGGGTGCGGGTGTTCCTGGCGAACGCGAGCCTCTACATGGAAGGCTCCAAAGCGCCTGACGACAGCTTCAAAGACTTCAAGAACCACGTGCTTCACGTCGATGACGGTTTTTGGGGCGGCGCGCCCGAAAAGGTCGCGAGCTGGTACGCCAACACCGTCGATGCGTTGCGCGAGGAGCGCTGGGCGGATGCCGTCTACTCCGCGGGCGTCATGAGTCACTACTACACGGATCCGCTGCATCCCTTTCACACTGGGCAGACCGAAGCTGAAAACAACATCCATCGCGCCGCCGAGTGGAGCATCAACCGTTCCTATAACGATCTGTGGGCGATCGCCGTCGCGGAACACGCCGGCATCGCGGTGCCGCGCCGCGAAGGCGACGGCTGGATCAAGTCGATGGTGATCGACGGCGCGGAATTCTCGCACCGCTCCTACGCCACGCTGATGGCGCATTACGACATCCATCGCGGAGTGGTCGATCCTCCAACCGGCCTCGACACTGTCGCGCGCAATCTCGTTGCGGAACTGCTTATGTATGCCGCGGTCGGCACGGCGCGGCTGCTCGACAGTGCAATCGCCGAATCCCGGGCCAAGGTGCCGGAAGTGCCGTTGACGCTCGCGACGGTGATGGCGGCCATCCAGATTCCGGCGAAAGCGCTCGCGAAACGCCTTAGCAACTCCGCCGAACGGGCCCTCGTCGAGGCCATGTACGACGAGTTGAAGGCCACCGGCCGGGTCGAGCAGAACCTGCCGCTCGACGACCGGATCGTGCGCGATCTGCACGCCAAGGAAATCCTGGCGCCTCGTGCGGCCAAGCAGGCCAAGCTTCGTGCCAGCCGTCCGTCGGGCGGTGATCCCGGCGAGGCCTATCGCGCGATACTCGCCTCATCGGCGAAGGGCAAGGCTGTGCCGCCGCCGGCCAGCGCCCGCGCAGCCGATGCCAAGCTGCGCAAGCACCCGCGAGCCGCGCTCCCCGGCGTGGCTGTTGAGATCTCGGCAACGCCGCCCGCCACGCCGGAACCTGCCACGCCGCCAGCTCCGGAACACGCCGCCGTGACCTCGCCCCTGCCGGCCGCACCTATGGGCAGAACGGAGGACCAGGGCGAAGACCTGTCGGCGCTCAATCGCAGTCCGCGCCTCTACCTGGCCCGTGCCGATAAGCTCGAGGCCGCGCCGTCGATCGGGCCGAAGTCGGCGGAGCGTTTCGCCGCGATCGGCATCATCACTGTAGCAGATTTCCTCGATAACGATCCCGGCGCCATGGCCGAGTTGCTCGATTCGCGCGGTCTCGACGCCGAGACGCTCGTTGCATGGCAGCGGCAATCGCATCTGATGCTTGTCATTCCCGGTCTTCGCGGCACGCATGCTCAGTTGATCGTTGGAGCCGGGTTTGCCGACGCCCAGTCCGTTGCTGCTGCCGCTGTCGCAGATTTTGCCGCAGCCGTTCTGCGATACGCGGCGACCGCAGAGGGCAAGCGCATTCTGCGCGAAGGCGATGCGCCGGACGTCGAGCGCGTCAAGGCCTGGGCCGCCGGCGCCATGCAGGCCCTGGCGGCCTGACCGGAAAGTACTCTCCGCGGCAGAACCTGCCGCGGCCGTGTCTGCGTACAGGTGAAGAGCGAGGGAAGTTGTGCCCTTCACACTGCCGCGACCAAGCCCACGGCCGCCGGCGCCGCAGGCTTTCCTTCGCTGATCATCGCCTTGAGATGCGTGCGCTCCGCAAGGTGAAGAATCCGAGCGTCGATAGCAGCAGGATCAGCGTGCAGACCATTTCCATGCCGAAGATATGCCGCTGTCGCTTCAGGCAGCTTGGCGAGTGATATGAAGTCTGTGAAGGTGCATGACGCCGGCGTCCACAAGGCGCAGTACATAGCCGCTTTTTAAGCGCCCGCAAATGCTATGCCGGTCGGGGGCGCTCACACTGGAAGCGATCTGATTCCACCTCGAAATCATTGAGTTTTAAAGATTTCGGCACAGCTGGCGCTTTTGGCCGGACGGCGGGAACATCTTTGCCGAAGACAACGTCTCGGCGCACTTTGACTGTTCGATGCGAAGTGCATTGTTCAATTGCCCGGCAGGTAAACGTCGGCGGCCGCTTCGTGGATCGCCCAACTCTCACCCCAGTTGGAGTCGAGTATTTTTCAAGACGCATGACGCGGGGAAACCGACCAGATGACATCAACTGAACTCATTCGTGAACGCATTCTCTCCCACGGACTTGGCTTTGTCAGCGCGCATGGTCTTCATGCGCTTTCTCTGGGAGACCTGGCGCGCGACCTCGATCTTTCGAAGAATGGCTTGTTCGCCCATTTCGCCACCAAGGAAAGCCTTCAACTCGGCGTGCTGGAGCAGGCGGCAAATATGTTCGTGCGCGAAGTGGCGAAAGCTGCGATGCTTCTTGCACCGTCAGGCGAGGAACGGCTTTCGGCGATGTTCACCCATTGGATCGAATGGTCGCGCTCGCCGTTTCTCAAAGGCGGCTGCCCCTTCGTGCACGCCAGCGCCGAAGGCGATGCGCTGCCCCCGCCCGTGCGCCAGAAGCTGCAAGAGTTTCTCGACGGCTGGTCGGACAACCTCAAGAGCGCCGTCGAGGAAGCCAAGTCGCTCGGTCAGTTCGGCGCCAACCTCGATGCCGATCAGTTCGTGTTCGAACTCTACGGCCTCTACTTGTCGCATCACTTCTGGCATTGGTCGATGAAGGATCGGCAAGCGCTGGTTCGCACCAGGAAGGCCTTCGAGCGTGTTATCGCGGCAAGCCGCTAGCCGCAACTGCGCGTTTTAAGGGCTTGCAGGGCGGCCGAACTGGCGTCACATTCGATATGTTCCCAGGGGCGCCGGTGTGATCCGGCTGAGATCGCGCAATCGAGCGCGGGCACCCTTCGAACCTGATCCGGGTCATGCCGGCGAAGGGAGGGTCCGGCCGCAAGAAATCGCGGCAGCATTCCTTTCAGGCGTGATCTCCAATGAATCCAGCATGCCCAAAGCGTGCATGTGTTGCCTCGCGTATTTTCGCGGGGAAGGGAGAAGCGCCATGAACAAGCCCGCCCGTTCGTCCGAAATCACGGCGCCTAAAGTGACAACGGGGCCGATCAGCGGATCGGCCAAGGTCTATACCTCGCCGCCGAGCCGCGATGATCTGCGGGTGCCGTTCCGCGAAATCGCGCTGACGGACCCAGGCGAACCGCGCTTTCGCGTATATGACCCGTCGGGCGTTTATACGGATACGGCCGCCGTCATCGATGTTGAGACAGGTTTGCCCCGCCATCGCGAGGCGTGGGTTACGGCGCGTGGCGGCGTCGAGACCTATGCTGGCCGCGAGGTGCGCCCGGAGGATAACGGTCATGTCACCGGCGCGCATGCCGCGCGTGATTTTCCCCACAAACCAGAGCCAATGCGCGGCACGGGACAAGGCCGGGTGACGCAATTCGAATATGCGCGTGCCGGCATCATCACGGACGAGATGATCTATGTCGCGCACCGCGAAAATCTCGGTCGCGTTGCGGCACTGGAGCGCGCCAAGGCCGCGCTTGCCGATGGTGAAAGCTTTGGCGCCGCCATCCCCGAACACATCATGCCGGAGTTCGTGCGCGAGGAAATCGCACGCGGCCGCGCCATCATCCCCTCCAACATCAACCACGCTGAACTCGAGCCGATGATCATCGGTCGCAACTTCCTGGTGAAGATCAACGCTAACATTGGCAATTCCGCCGTCACGTCCTCAGTGGAAGAAGAAATCGAGAAGATGGTGTGGGCCATCCGCTGGGGCGCCGACACGGTGATGGACCTGTCGACCGGCCGTAACATTCACACCACTCGGGAATGGATCATCCGCAACAGCCCGGTTCCGATCGGCACGGTGCCAATTTATCAGGCGCTGGAGAAGTGCGGCGGCGATCCGGTGAAGCTGACGTGGGTGCTTTATCGCGACACGCTCATCGAACAGTGCGAGCAGGGCGTCGACTATTTCACCATTCATGCCGGCGTGCGGCTCGCGTATGTTCCGCTCACGGCCAGCCGCGTCACGGGGATCGTTTCGCGAGGCGGCTCGATCATGGCGAAGTGGTGCCTCGCGCATCACAAGGAAAGCTTCCTGTATGAGCGTTTCGACGAGATTTGCGACATCATGCGCCGCTACGACGTGTCGTTCTCGCTCGGCGACGGCTTGCGACCCGGTTCGATCGCCGACGCCAACGATCGGGCGCAGTTCGCAGAACTCGAAACGCTTGGCGAACTGACGAGGGTCGCCTGGGACAAGGGCTGCCAGGTGATGATCGAAGGTCCCGGCCACGTGCCGATGCACAAGATCAAGGTCAACACGGAGAAGCAGTTGCGCGAGTGCGGGGAGGCCCCATTCTATACGCTGGGACCGCTGACGACCGACATCGCGCCGGGATACGATCACATCACGTCCGGCATCGGCGCGGCGATGATCGGGTGGTTCGGCACGTCCATGCTGTGTTACGTGACGCCGAAGGAGCACCTCGGGCTGCCGAATCGCGACGACGTGAAAACCGGTGTCATCACCTACAAGATCGCGGCCCACGCCGCCGACCTCGCCAAGGGCCATCCGGCGGCGCAACTGCGCGATGATGCGCTAAGTCGCGCGCGGTTCGATTTTCGTTGGGAAGACCAGTTCAACCTGTCACTCGATCCCGATACAGCGCGCTCCTATCACGATGAGACGTTGCCCAAGGATGCTCATAAGGTTGCTCACTTCTGCTCCATGTGCGGGCCGAAGTTCTGCTCGATGAAGATCACGCAGGACGTGCGGGATTACGCGGCGAAGCTGAATGAAGCTGAATCGGGGATGGAGCAGATGAGCGAGAAGTTTAGGGAGATGGGCGGCAAGCTTTACGTGGACGCGGATCAGACGAAGTGACGTCTATGCCGGCTCGCATGCGACGCGTTCGAATACGCTTTGGACTTCCTCCGCCGACGCTCTCATGTGCGCCCCGGCGGAAACGTCTGCGGACGACCACATCCATGAACGGGCAGGATCGTGCCGCATGGCCCAGTTCGGGAAGAGGCGCGCGTCGGCGGCATCGTTGCAGATGAGTTTCACTTCCGCATGCCGGTCGTCGCGCAGAATTCGCGCATATGCCGCCTCGACGGGATTGCGCTCGCCTTCGAGCAGCTGCAGGTAAATGTCCTCCCGGCAGATAAGCGAGCCGGTGATGCCGTCGCGCGCGTTGTTGCGCCGAGCGATATTGAAAATGCTTGCGAGGACGAGATCGTCGTAGCCGAACGGCCGGGATGCGTAGATCAGCTGCGTCAGTGACATCGCGTGTTGTCCTCCGGCGCCGGCCAGACCGCACCCGAATCGACCATGCCCCAAATGCGGGGCTTGGGACCACTCTATTCGGTGGCGGCGCCGGAAGGCATCCGATCGCCGCAGATCACACCGACGTTGCGATGGTGCACGGCCTCGTAAGCCGGAAAGTACGTCAGCGCGCCAGTGACAAGGTGTTCAGAGATCAGGTCGCGCAAGGGTATGGCGCGTTGAGCCGGGTCGCGCTTCATGGCCTGCAATGCGCGAATGTAGTGCGCCGTGGCGGGGATGAAATCCGGTCCGTAGCCTCCGGCGGCGATGCGCTCCGGATCGCCGTGGTTGGGGAGAACGCGTCGCGGCGCGAGGGAAGCGAGCCGTTCAAGATCGGCAAGGTGGGCGTCGAAGCCATCTGGCTCGGCAACGTACGTCACCGTGTCTTCGAGCGTGTCGCCGGCAAGCAGCAGCCGGTCGGCTGCGAGCCAGAGGACCGTCGCGTCGTTGCTGTGGATGTTGAACTCGATCAGGTCCACTTCGAGCCGCCCGACCCGGATGGTCATGCGCCCCTCATAGGTGCATGTGGGCGGTACGAGCGGGGCGATGGCGGGCGGACCGTCCTGCGTGCCCGCTTCGATCGCGCTCCTGTTACGTTCGAGATGCAAGGCGGTGCGGCGGCCCGCGATAATCTTGCAGTCGGAAAACACTGCGTTACCGGCCACGTGGTCGAGGTGCCAGTGGCTCAGCGCGACGGTGATTTTGCGCGCGCCCCTTTCTTCCAGGGTCCGCCGGATTGAGGCGGCATGTTGCAACGAAACATGGCTGTCATATACCAACGCCTCGTCGCCATCGACGATGGCGTAGCTGGCGATGCCGAGCGACAGCGCGCCGTCGTCGACCCAGTTCGGGCCATCCGCGAAGCGATAGCCGGCAACGCGCCCGTCGTAAAAGGCGAGCACGTTGGGCTGGGCGGCGATGACACGAAGATGAGCGAGCATGGCGATCCATAGGAACGGAGTTGGAATGGCGTCTACACCATAGGGCGTGCCCAAACCAGCGGCAGTCTTTGCCTCATCAAGGTACTTTTTTCGGCCCTCGAATTGTGAGACGCTTCCTGCATCGTTCAACAACTGGAAGGAGGTGATCCGATGTCGAGTGGGATCTTGAAAGCAGCGATGTCGTGGTCGCTCGGGCTTTCGTCGGAACACCTTTCGACGACGGTTTGAGATAGCGATCCAGCGGGTGACGCAAGTTACCGCAGCTTCGCAACCGATCTCACGGGGGCCGCTCTTGCGAGCGGCCCTTTTTGTTTTTTTGCGTACTCGTCCAGGTTCCAAGCTATTCGGTTGTGCTAGGCGGTTAAAATGGCTCGTGATCGCTACTTCAAAAGCTTGGGCGTCATTCTTGCGGCGGCGCTGGTGCTTGCGGCCGGGCTCTATGCCGGCATGGGCAGCAACTGGTTCGGCCTCTATGGGCTCGCCGCGATTGTCCTCGTGACACTCGTGCCGCTCTCATCTCTTTTGTGGCGTCGCTTCACCGCCACCGGTCGGTCCGGCTGGCGCGCGCTCGTTTACGCGATCCCCGCCGGCCTCATCGCACTGGTCCAGATCGGCTTCTTGCTGGCGCTCTTCACGTATGGTCCGACCAACCCGACGCTCGGCGTAATCCGCGCCATGCTGTTGGCAAATATGGGTTATCTTCTGCCGTGGGCGGCCGCCATACTGCTCGCGATCTGGCTATGGTTGTTTGCGTCGGCTTCTGGAACGCCGCAGCACGTAGGGCCGCGCCGCCTATGCAAGTCGGATCAACCTCAATTTTGCCAGCACAGGGGTTGCCATGCTCTTGTCGGCGGCATCGGACCCCAACCTTTCGGCGATGTCGCGCACGCTGCGGGGTTCCACGCCGACGGATACAAGCAGCGGGTCGACACGGGTTGCGAGAGGCAGACGGTCCGGCAGATAAGCAAAGAAGGCGTGCCGTACGAGCGTCGTATAGGCTTTGGTGCTGGCAATGTCGACGGCGACGACTGTCGTATCGGGGTCGATGTGCCGCGTGGGGTGGTGCGCGAATGCGATCGTGAGATCGAGCCGCGCGGGCGAACCGCCGCGGCTGACGCTTTGAGGAGCGGAATGCCCATAGCCAGGCTGCCGTGACCGGCTGGTCGTACTATGTCACCCACTAAGTCTGATCTCCGAATAATGGGCCTGGCAAGTGCCAACGAGTGCTCCGAGTGTCGCTGATTTTGCTCGCCTGTAACATATGCGGGATGAAAAAAGTTGCCATTGTCGCACGCCGGCAGGGTTGCTCGACATAATTTCACCAAGGGCCCATGATGGCTGGCCGAGGGTCAAGTAAAGGGTAGGGGAGGTTGCTCGTGTTCAATCGCAGTCCGAATTCCGATCCGGCAGGCGTGAAGCCGGCTGCGGCGCCGGGAATTGTGCCGGGGCCGGCTCAGCAGGCGGCTCCCGCCGCTATCGTTTCGCAAGCGCCTCGTCCCGGTTCGTCGCCGTTCGATCGCGCTCAGTCGGTGAGCGGTACGTCGGTGATTGGTACGGACCTCACCATCATGGGTGAAAAGATCACCATCATTTCGCAGAATAAACTCACTATCGACGGAGACATCTTCGGCGACGTATTCGGCCGTCAGGTCGTGATCGGCGAGGAAGGTTCGGTCATCGGCACGGTCGCGGCTGAGTCGGTGGAAGTGCGGGGGGGTGTTCGCGGCGCGATCCGCGGGCAAGCGGTGGTGCTACATCCGACCTCCCAGGTCGAGGGCGACATCACGCATCAGACGCTGGCGATTTCCGAGGGCGCGCATTTCGATGGCCGAGTGCGCCGCGCCAAGGATGCGAACGAACTGGTTCCCAACCTGGACGTGTCGGCCTTTGAAGAGCTTCGACAGAAGGCGCTGCCCAACACTTGAGCTATGTCAGAGCGGCGCGACTGAGATCGACGCCGTCAAGTCATGCTGCACGCCGGGCGCGACCGTGATGCGGTCTCCTCCGGCGTTTGCCGTTTCGATGCAGACCATCAGTCGCCATCCGTCGCCACCCAAATCACCGAGTCGGTCGGCCTTATCTGACCAAGGGTTCCACACTACGGTCGAGCCGCTGCCGGACTTCGCGATTGAGATCCTCCGCGACAGGACGGGATCGACAATCACGCACGTCTCGCGCGTATCCTGATAGATGCGGTCGAGTTCAGCCGCAAAACGAATTGGCCCATCGTTTGTCTTGAGAGAGCCGCCGTCGAGCTGGTCGATGAAGCGGCGGTGCTCCAGTCCCTCGATCGAAACGCGCGTGATATCGCCGACAGCGAAATACGAATGCAGCGCCTGAGTGATCTCGAAGGGACGTGTGCCGAGGTTCTCTGTGTTCAGCGTAAGGGTGAGGGCTGCGCCTGCAGTGACGGTCAGCGTCAACCGAGAGGCGAACGGCCAACCGGCCACATCGTCCTGCCGGGTATCGAAGCACAGCCGGATGCCGGGGCCGTTATCGCTGGTCTCGATCACCTGCCACGGCGCGGCGCGGACGAAACCATGCGAAGGCCGACCCGCTTGCGGATGCGGCCCAAACCACGGCCAGCATACTGGCACTCCCCCGCGCAGCGGCTTGCCCGTGCCAAGACGTGCCGCAGGCGAAAGCCACAAGACCGGTGCACCGCCGTCCGGCGTCCAGTCGAGGACCTGCGCACCCTGTAGGGCGACGACGGTGGTCGACCCGCCGCCCGTTAGCTCCGCGACGATGCCGCCGAGGGGGCTTTGTTTGAAAATGATGTGGTGATTGCCAAACCGAGAATTCAGTTCGGCTGCGGTCGCGTGAGTCATCACTTAAAATCCGCGCCGTCCGGTAATGTTGGAATCGATGCAGGTCTGCTGCACGCGAATGTCGCGGCCGATGAGGGCACAGACGTGCCGCTTCGTGTTGGGATTGTTGCGGATCTCAGCGAACGACACGCTCAAGCCGTAGCTCTGGGCGACTCGCGCCAATTGCTCTTCCTGGCAGTATGGCGTCGCCAGCAGGTTACCCTGCACCACCTGGAAACCGTTCTTGCAGTTGATCTTCGCATCGGCGGGAGCGGCAAGAACGGCGGTTGCCGACAGAGCGGCCATGCCGCCTCCAATGAACCGCATCTTCGGGTAACTCCATCCGGTTTCGGTCGGTCGGTGCGGTCGGCAAAGCTTGCCTATGGCAGGGCTGCTTTGCACCACAGTTCGATGATGTATAACCCAGCCGTGGGATCGAACATAGCGACCGGATACCAAATGCTGAACACCCATGAATCAAAGGGAGCAACGCTGATGGCACGTCCAGGGCTCGTGCCGATCAACGATGCCACTGTGTGGTTCGATCTTTTCGATCCGACTCCGGAAGAAGAAGCATGGGTCGAGCAGGCGCTGGGCATCGACGCGCCG
The DNA here is from genome assembly GCA_963750715.1 of uncultured Alphaproteobacteria bacterium. Taxonomy (GTDB): domain Bacteria; phylum Pseudomonadota; class Alphaproteobacteria; order Rhizobiales; family Hyphomicrobiaceae; genus JAGVSR01. The sequence goes on from CAVVRP010000009.1 coordinate 73,754, forward strand.
ACGCGGGCGGAGATGCGCGAGATCGAGGCCTCGAACCGTTTCTATTCGGAAAACGGCGCGCACTACATGACGGCGTTCGTGATCTACAACCTCGACGAGGCAAGCTTGGCGTCCTCGGCCATGACGTTCATTCTCGTCGGCAATAGGCTGGTGACCGTTCGCTACTGCAATCCCAAGGCTTTCCCGATCTACCTGCAGCGTGCCGAACGGGGCGGTATCGCCTGTGGCACGGGCGGCGACGTTATGATGGGAATTCTCGAAATCCTGATTGCGCGTATGGCCGATCTGATCGAACGCACGCAGGATAACGTCGACAAGCTCGCTGGCGGAGTTTTCAATCTCAAGACCAACCGCCGTGACGCGGGTCGCCGCCTCGACGTGATGCTGAAGGGCACGGGCAAGGAAGGCGACGTCATTGCCCGCGCGCAGGAAAGCGCCACGTCGCTCGATCGCGTTCTGCACTTCTTCGCCAATGTAGCAAAGCAAGGCGGGCTGGACGAAGGTTTGAGGCAGCATATCGAGATCGCGCAGAAGGACATAACCTCACTCAGCGATCACATGCGGTTCCTTTCGGAGCGCATCCAATTCCTGCTCGACGCCACGCTCGGTATGATCACGATCGAGCAGAACCAGATCATCAAGCTGTTCTCGGTGATGGCCGTCATGTTGATGCCGCCCACGCTTGTCGCCTCTGTCTACGGTATGAACTTCGAGCACATGCCCGAACTGGCCTGGCCGTGGGGATACCCTTTGGCGCTTTGTCTTATGGTCATCTCTGGCGTCATTCCCTTTATCTACTTCAAGCGGAAGGGATGGCTGTGAGGCCATGCCCTCCATCTGATAGGCTTGCCGTCCGGCGATAAGGTGAGCTAACCAATGAGGGATGGCCATTTCTGGAACCTGCCATTGGACGACGTGGTGGGCGATCTCGACGCCTCGCGCGACGGACTTCAATGCGCGCAAGCCGCGCGACGGCTTGATCGGTATGGCCCCAACGATGCTCTCGCGCACAGGCGGCGTCCGCTCTGGCGGCAGATTCTGGACCGGTTCGCAAACCCGCTGGTTCTGATCCTGCTTTTCGCAAGCGGGCTGTCCGCCTGGACCGGCGAAACGGCCAGTTTCGCGATCATAGTGACGATCATACTTCTGAGCATGGTTCTCGACGTCGTCCAGCAGATGCGGGCGGAGAACACGGTCGAGGCGCTCAGGCGGTCGGTCGGCTTGCGTGCCACGGTGCTGCGCGACGGTCGAGAAGACGATCTTCCGGTCGAAAGTCTCGTACCGGGTGATGTTGTGCGGCTGATGGCGGGTGCCGTTGTGCCGGCAGACTGCCGTCTCGTTACTGCACATGACCTCTTCGTCAATCAGTCGATTCTGACCGGCGAGCCCTACCCCGTCGAGAAGAGGGCGGCCGACCTGAGCCAGCCGACCGAAGATATCAGCGATGCTGTCAACACGGTGTTCACTGGAACCTCCGTCATCAGCGGAATGGGTACGGCACTCGTATGTTATACTGGGCGTGGCACGCAACTCGGCCGGCTTGCGGGAGGGCTGGCCGAGTTGCGGCCGCCAGATGCCTTCGAGCAGGGCATACGCAGCTTCGGGCTGCTCATGCTTCGGTTTACGATTTTTCTGGTTCTCTTCGTTCTGGCGGCGAATGTCGTTTTTCAGCGGCCCTGGCTTAATTCCCTACTATTTGCCCTTGCGCTGGCGGTCGGCCTGACGCCGGAACTGCTGCCGATGGTCGTCACCGTAACATTGGCGAAGGGTGCGCGGCGCCTCGCCGACCGGCGGGTCATCGTCAAGCGCCTGGCCGCCATTCATGATCTGGGCGCCATGGACGTCCTGTGTACTGACAAGACCGGTACGCTGACGGAAGCGCGCATCGAACTCGTCCGTCACATCGATAATCTGGGCAGGGACAGTAGGCGCGTCTTCGAACTGGCCTATCTCAACAGCGCGTTCGAGAGCGGCATGAAAAGCCCGCTCGATACGGCCATCCTTGGCCATGACAAGGTCGACACCAGTCAGTTCCGCAAGATCGATGAAGTGCCCTTCGACTTTGAACGGCGGCGCATTTCGGTTTTGCTGGACGGCGGCAAGTCCCGGTTGCTGATCGTCAAGGGAGCGCCGGAGGATATCGTCGTCTTGTCGACGCATCTGGAGGATGAGGCGGGCGAGATCCAGCCCCTTGATGAAACGATTCGCGAGCGCTTGAACGCCGCCTTTGCTGGACTGGGGGCAGAGGGCTATCGTGTGCTCGCCGTCGCGTCACGGCCCATGGAGCCGACGCACGACGACGCCATCGTCGACGACGAGACCGAACTGACATTCGCTGGATTCCTTGCGTTCGTCGATCCGCCCAAGGCCGAAGCCGCGCGGTCGATCGCCGAACTTGCGGAGTTGGGCGTCGAGGTCAAGATCCTGACCGGAGACAACGAGCGCACCACCCAGCATATCTGCGCCAAGATCGGCGTGCCGGTGAAAGGCATTATGACGGGCCACGAACTCGAAACTCTGAGTGAGGACGCGCTCAGGGCACAACTTCCGTCCATCAATCTATTTTGCCGCGTCACGCCGCAACAGAAGGAGAGGGTTTTGCTCTCCCTGAAGCGGACCGGACGCGCGGTCGGATTCATCGGCGATGGCATCAACGATGCTTCTGCCCTTCATGCAGCGGACGTCGGTATCTCCGTCGATACGGCGGCGGACGTCGCCAAGGCAGCGGCGGACCTGGTGCTGCTCGAGCATGACCTAGGCGTTCTGCGTGACGGTGTCATCGAGGGGCGCCGTACGGTGGAGAACGTAACTAAGTACATTCTGATGGGCTCCAGTTCCAATCTCGGCAACATGTTCTCGATGGCGGGGGCGGCTCTTTTCCTGCCGTTCCTGCCGATGCTGCCGACCCAGGTGCTGCTTAACAATCTCCTGTACGATCTGTCGGAAGTCGGGGTGCCTTTCGACAATGTCGACGACGAGGCAGTCCGCGAGCCGGCCAAGTGGGACCTCCACTTCATCGAGCGCTTCATGCTCGTGCTCGGGCCCGTAAGTTCGTTCTTCGATTTCCTCACCTTCTACGCGCTGATCAAAATCATCGGAGCCAACGAGGCGCTGTTTCAAACCGGCTGGTTCATCGAATCTCTGGCGACGCAGTCTTTGGTTATTTTCGTCATTAGGACGCGCAAGCGTCCATGGGAAAGCAGGCCGCACGCCATTTTGACGGCGCTGTCCGTCGGCGTCGTGCTGGTGGGGCTGATCATTCCATTGACGCCGATTGGTGCAGCATTCGGCTTCGTTGTTCTGCCGGCGCAATTCTTTGTCTTCCTGGTGCTGGCCGTCGCCGCCTATCTGGGCCTGACAGAGGTTGTAAAAAACCTGTTCTACCAATACGCGCGGCGTCGCCGGGAGTTGCTTCGCCGATGATGCCCCGGCGCCATCTCGTCGTCATGGTCAAGGCTCCGCTTGCTGGCCGTGTCAAAACACGACTTGCCGCCGATATCGGCGCGGTGTGTGCGACCGCCTTCTATCGTCACGCCGTCGCCGCGGTGCTGGCGCGCGTTTCGTCACCCGGTTTGTGGAACACCGTACTGGCCGTATCGCCGGACACGGCTGTGAATTGCGCGGCATGGCCGGGGAAACTCGCGCGCCGTCCGCAGGGGCGAGGCGATCTTGGACAACGCATGCAACGCACCATGGACCGTCTGCCGCCGGGTCCTGTGATGATCATAGGTTCGGATGTTCCAGGCATCACGGCCGCTCATATCCTCAGGGCCTTCTCGATGCTCGGGGATTACGATGCCGTGTTTGGCCCCGCGCCCGATGGCGGCTACTGGATGGTCGGCCTGAAACGCATACCGCGAATACCTCGGCCATTTGCGGGTGTCCGCTGGTCGAGCGCCCACGCACTGTCCGACACGATGGACAATCTCAACGGCTTGAGAATTGCTTTCGCCGATAGCCTCGCCGACGTCGACGGCGCCGCCGATCTTGCAGCTGCCGGTCATGCGTACGGCCGCCGCGTCAGGCCAGGGGCGTGAATGCCGCGCCGCACCAGACCGCCAAAGCGCCGCGCCGCCGGGAACATGACGGTCCGGCCTCCGCCGAAGAACTCACGGCCATGGACGTCACGCAGCGCCTTTTCAGGCCAAGCCCAACGACACGATCGATTTTTTAGGCGGCAACATGCAGTCGCTCGATCTCTCGGGACTCGACTTCAAGCGCACGCATGACGCGGGCGGACGTAGTCGGCACCAACCTCGCAAACGCAAATCTCAGCCGATCTGATCTTGCAGGCGCCCGCCTCGACCGGACGGTCGTCACCTTCACGAATTTCACCGGGGCCAATATGGAAAGTGCGACCTCGATGCGGCCCACTATCTACTCGGATTTGCGGATCGACTGGCGCGAGGCGCCTACGTTCGACGGCGCCAACATGCGCGGCAGCTTACTGGCCGGTTCGACGGAGCATCGTTCAATGGCACGGATTTATCGGACCTGATATTCAATCCGCATGAACCGCGCGCCGACCTGTCCCAGTTTCCTCGGAATTTCTGCCGCGGCTGCAATTTCGAAGGTGCAAAGCTGCGCGGGGCCGATCTCGACGATGCCATGGCCCAATTCGCAAGCGCCGATCTTGCCGGCGCGTGGTTGACGCGCACCGATCTCAGCAAGGCCGACTTCAGCGTGGCGGACCTGACGAGCGCCGATTTGAGGGGCGCCGATCTGAACGAGACCAACCTTACCAATGTTTGGGGCCTCGATACGGTCAAGGGTTTGGGACTAGCCCTCAACCTTGATCGGGCGCTAAGGTAGGCCGCTCGCAGCCAGCACCCAGGGACCTTTTGCTAATGCCGACACGACGATTTTCGACGTCCCGCGCCTTGCTCGCTGCGGGACTGGCAGTTCTTGCGTCGTGCCTTGTCACGGTGGCCCAGCCGCATGCCGAGGTCGACATGCCGGAGGTCGACACGGCGCTCGTCGTCTCGGTTGACATTTCGAACTCGGTCGACGACAAGCGATACAAGCTGCAGATGGAAGGCATCGCCCAGGCGCTCGAGGATCCCGCGGTCATCAGCGCCATCCTCAATGGCCCGCAGGGCGGCATTCTGCTGTCGGTGGTGACATGGGCCGACAAGGCGCGCATCGCCGTGCCGTGGACCATGATCAAATCGAAGGAGGACGCCATGACGTTTGCCGCGCGCGTCCGCAAACTGACCCGCGAAGGCGGTGAATTCACATGTCTGTCGGGTATGCTGCGCACCATCGCCGACAAGGTTGTTACGCAGATCCCGGGTAAGCCGGCTCGTATCATCGTCGACGTGTCGGGCGACGGCAGCGACAACTGCAACAACCAGGATCCTCTTGAGGCGGTGCGCGAAGAACTCGTGGGCAGCGGCGTCACGATCAACGGCTTGCCGATCCTCGAAGGCAACGAGGCGGCGACGCTGGAGCAGTGGTACAAGGACAACGTGAAGGCCGGTCTTGGAGCCTTCGTGCTGCCGGCTGACGGGTTCAAGGACTTCGGTCGTGCCATCCGCCAGAAGTTCGTCATCGAGATCAGCGGCGTGCTGCCGGGGTCGCATCATATGGCCGACGGCAAGCTCGATGCCGCGCACCCCAAACTCAGATAGCACTGGTATGCTGCGAGTCTCCAGGCGGTTGGCCGGGAGCCTCGAGTTGCGATCATTCGAACGGATCGGATCAGGTGTCCTTCATTAACGCGGGACGACAGCTCCAGCGCTTGACTGTCCACTGCGGGTGCGTTTCCTGCCAGTTGGCGAGGAAGGGCGGCGCCAGCATCGCGCACTGAGTGGTGTCCATGTCGCCGTCGACCGGCAACTTGTAGTCTTTGCACGTGTTCGGGTCGCCGACCATGCAGGCCGAGATGACAATCGTTAACATCCTGGTGCCTCTCCGTTTTGCGGTCCCGCGCGTGATCCCGCACAGTGCCCTGCCGAGGCTAACGCTCCGACAATTGCGATACTACGCGGCAACCTCGGCATTGGATTTGAGACGGTCCCAGAATTAGGCAAGCCGGGCCCGGTCAGGCAGTCAACAGGATCTCACCCTTGCCGATCGTCGCCAGATCACCGGCGTAGCGGCGAACGAACGGGGGCAAGGATTTAGGGGCCAGGTCACCGAGCGTTTCGGAAACATAACGGCTGATGAGCCGCATGGCGACGAGATCGTGACGCCCGCAGTCGCTGAACGTTGGCAGCATCCTCTCGGCTTTCGGGCCGATCAGCGTGCCGCGCCGCATCAGAGGGCCGGGCGCCTCGCCGAAGCCCGTCTCCGTCCAGATCGTTCCGCCGGCCATGCGCGAACCGGCGGCTGGTCCCGTGCGACCCTTGACGATGATGGTGCCGCGCCGCATCCGGTCGCCGGCACGCGCGCCGCAGTCGCCTTCGATGCAGACGGTGCCGCCGCTCATGCCGAACTTTTCGCCAGGGGACATGGCGCCCGTGTAGTCGCCCGCGGAGCCACTAACGGTGACGACGCCGCCCGACATGCCGCTCGCGAGCCAGCTCCCAGCGTTGCCGCGGATATCAAGCCGGCCGGCCTTCATATGGCGCGCCGCATAGGCGCCCGCGTCGCCCTCGACGATGATCGCGCCGCCGGTAAGGTCAGCACCGATGCCGTCGCAGCTTGTCGTGGTGCCTTCGAACGTCAGAGTCATCCCGTCGTCGTCGTCGGCACCGCTGATCGTGAACACGTCGCCGGCGAGGATCAAACCCTGAGCGGAGGTCGAGACCGGAAGGCGCGCGATCTCGAAGGTGTCGAGGCCCGAGAGCATGCCCGGCACGAGGCCGGAAAGGTCGAGCCGTCCGGCGGTCTTGTCGACGAGCTTCAGCCGCAGGGCGCTCATGGCAGGTGGTCCTTCAGGTGATAGTGATGCTGGCCGAGTTTGCCGCCGTAGTTGCCGGCGGACACGCGCGTCACGCTCTTCGCCGCGCCGATGTCGATGACCGCCTTGAGGCCGGCGCGCGTCGCGTTTGAAACGGCGTTCGACGTGAGGCCGTCGATGACGATTTCGAGCACGGCGATGGTATCGGCGTCGAGTTCGGAGCGGGTCGTGCCTTTCAGCGTCGGGCAAAAGGCGTTGTTGGTCGAGGCGACAGCGCCCTTGTACTTCGAGCCGACCTTCGAGCCCGAGCGCACGATGCCGCCAGGAAACGGCGTGATGACATCGGGAATTGCCGCGATGGCCGCAACGGCAGCCTCCGTCGTCTCCAGGAGGCCGGCGCGATCCTTGCCGATGATGAGAAGGTTGCCGCCGCCGACCGCGTCAGTCGTCAGCCCGCACGTGTCCTCGATGACGAACTCGCCGTCCATCACCGGCACGCGCCAATAGCGCCGCCTGCCGAGCCGCTTCGACGCCTGCCAGCCGTCTCCGAAGAAACGCGGGCCGGCTGACAGAGGCAGCTTCGTCTTGGAGTCGAGGCCGTTGTAACAGGCCGATCCCGGGCTCGTCAGAACGCACTGGCCGACGCGGTTCTTCACCTGTGGTCCGAGGCTGTCGGGGGAAAAGCCGAACAGAAGTACGCGCACACCTGGGCGGCCATCGGGCGTCTCCGCCGGGGGCACGATGCAGTCGATGCCGCACTCCGCGCCGCAGCCGATGACCGATGTACCGAAACCCGTCATGGTCTGCGCGGCGATCATCGCCCACTTCGGCGTGTCCGCCGTGATGACGAGTGCGGTGCCGCTCATGCCGAAAGCTTCGGCGAATGTGTCGTCGATGCGGATGCCGTTGACGACCTTGGCGACAGGCATGGAGCTCATTTGCGTGCTCCGTTCGGCTGAATGACAAGGCAGCCGCACGTGCCTGGCGCACGGCCGCAGCAGCCGCCAGTTACGATCTCATCGTCTGAGATGCGGAAGTTTTCCATCTGGACGGTGTGGTAGCGCGTGAAGTAGTCGCGCAACGGCTTCTCGATGCTCTTGGCGTATTCGGGCCGCACGACGTGCGTCGCTCCCTGCACCACCTTCACGATTTCGCCATTGCGCACGATCAGGTCGCCATTCTTGAACACGAACAGCGGCGTCGTGAACATCTGCTCGCGGTCGGGATGGTCCTCGTAGACCGTAATGTCCGCACAGGCGCCGGGGCCCAAGTGCCCACGGTCCTTGAGGCCGAGTGAGCGTGCGGGTCCCGCGCGCGTCATAATTGCGATTTCGTAGAGAGAATACTCGCGGTCGATGCTGCCAAGCGTGGTCGCGGCCTGTGCACCGGGATGAATCCGCCGCAGCATTTCCTTACGGAACGTTTTGTCCATCAGCAGGCGAATGAGGTGGGGATAGGTGGTGAACGGCGCGCCGTTGGGGTGGTCTGTCGTCAGGAAGATGCGCCACGGGTCGTTGACCAGCAGGAACATCTCGAGCCCGATGGCCCATTGGAGAGCGTTGACGAAGCTCTTGTCGCGGTACTTCATCGGCACGACTCCGCATCCGGCGTCGCATTCGATGTCCATCACCACCCATTTCTTGGGATGGGCTGATTTAGTGTTTCCGTACTGGCGCATGCTGTCGCCCGAAGCGGTGCACGTCTGCCCGAACAGGATCTGGCCGACGTCGATCGAGATGTTCTTGTGCTCGTTGACCAGTTCGGCGATCTCGGCCGCTCCGGAGGAGAACTGCATGTCTCCGTCCGTGCCGTAGCTGTGGAACTGGATATGCGTCAGGTGGATCGGCAGCCCGTCGACCGCCCGGATCGTGGCGAGGGTCGTGTCCTTGTTGCCCGGCACACCCAGGTTGCAGCCGTGGATGTGTAGGGGATGTGGAACGCCCAGTTCCCGCAGGCAGCTGCCTAGCATGAGAATGACATCGCGCGGCGTGACCCCGTAGTGAAGGTGCTGCTCGTCGAGGTCGAGCTTGCGCTGGTTGAACTTGAAGGCGCTGATGCCGCCGGGGTTCACCACCTTGACGGCCAGCGCCTGGGCGGAATGCATGGTCCACGCGATGTAGTCCTTGATCGCCTCTCGGTCCTGCTTGCCGGCGAGCTGGCGAAGAAAGAAATCGTCGGAGCCGAGCATCACGAACGCGCCCTTGTCGATCATGGGCGTGTCGGCCATCTCCATGTGCGCCTGCCGGGCGTTGGCCGGAAGCATGGCGGGCTCGAACGCGGCTGTGTACCCCATCTCGGCGTAGCGATAGCCCGCGGTCAGAGTCGAGGGAATGGCATGGCCGCAGCCCGAGCGGGTCAGATCACCGCGCGCCACCTCATGGCCCCGGTGGTCCTCGGGCATCATCATGCGCGCGATGGTGACCTTGCCGCCGCCGATGTGGGAATGCGGGTCGATGCCGCCGGCCATGACGACACGTCCGGCCAGATTGAATTCCTCGGTGACGCGCTCGCCTTGTTGCGGCGTCACGATACGCCCATCCTTGACGTAGATGTCGCGAATCTCGCCGTCGACGCCGTTGGCAGGGTCGTAGACTTGCCCGCCGGTGAACTTGGTCTGCATCTCGTTTTTGACTTTCGTCTTACAAAGCGGCTTCGATGGAGGCCAGAACATCCGCGGCGGACGGCAGTCCGGCGCCGCGACCCAGATTCCTCAAGGGCAGCGATACGACGCTGTCACAGCGCACCAGCTGTCCCGGATGGTCAACGCCCGGCGTGCCGACCGGAATATACACCGCCGGTTCCGATAAGAGCTTGATGTCGTGCGAACCCAGAACGATGGTCGGAATAGCCGACTGCGGCGGCGACAGATCTGGCGTGAAGCTCGCCAGCCAGACGAGGCAGTCGATCTCGCCGGTGGCGACGAGCCGCGAGATCGCGAAGCGCTCGGCATCATGCATTGGCATGCCCGACGCGAAGCTGACGCGTAACGGATAGCCGCTCTGCCAGGCGCAGACGGAAGCAGCCGTGATTGCGCCCTCGTTGCCTCCTAGCGAAAGCCCCGCGAAGCGCTGGGTAACGTTCAGGTCCTTCACGAATTCGCACATCTGATGAACGGTGATGTCGGCGTGGGCGAACGCCAATCCAGGCGGCGCCCAGACCATCACGCCGTACTTCGCGGCCTTGCAGCGATCGAGGAGATTGTCCAGTTGCGCGCGTGGCACGCCGGCGACGTCGCCGGGGGCAAGCGGCACCCCGCGATGAAGCGCACGCAGGGCCGAGATGACTCCGCCGGCTTGGTCGTTGGCGCAGCGGATGTGGACAACGTCGCCGACACGCGGTCCGCTCGCAGCTGACATGTCGAACCCATCACCGACGAAAACGACGGTTCGCTTCGACGGCGTTTCCTCAAACATCGATTCCCCAGCGCACACGATGCGTTCGAAGAAGCGGGGATGCAAAGTGTGCACATCGGTCGCGACGATGATGAACAGATCGGCGCGGTTGCGCGCCTCCGTCAGCGTGGTCATGAACCAGCCGCTCGTCTGCAGAACCTTGAAGTTGCGATACTGCGCTTCGCTAAAGGCGTGGTCGACGATGCCTCGGGCGCGATCGGCAATCGACATGATTCTGCGCATGCCGGCGACATCCGTAGCTAGGCCTCCGAAGGCCGGCAGCTTCGCACCTCCGATCAGCGACGCGGCAGCGGCGATCGCTTCCTGAAGGTTGGCAGGACTTGCCGGTGATGCGAGGCAAGGCGGCGGTGAGCGGGCGCTCGAAGCCGGCCTTGGCCTTGTCGCACCCGTTGCGCGTGACGGTCAGGCCCTGTCCGTTGCGCGCAATGTCGAGATCATCGCAGCGAAGGCCACAGAACGGGCAGGTGACGTGCGCATACGTCTGGGAAGCGGAAAGCTGGGCCTCGCGCGCGTCGGCCTGGGTCATGGGAGTCTCTTTCTGGTGTCGGGGGGGCACAAAAGCATGGACGCCAGCCCGTGACAACACTGAGCACGAGCGGCGCTGATCCGAGTGGGGGACCGCGCAAGGACGCGGATACAGTTCACGCCGAGGCGGCAGGTATGCTTCGGCCCGCATCCCGATTTCCCTCGAAAGTTAAAAAGCACTCCGCGATTGCGTCTGGAATCTCGCCTCTTTATTGTCGCGCCGCGCCGGCATATTGCTGCGTGCCACTAACAGCCTCCCGGAGGAACTCGATGTCTCGCCTATTCGCCTGGTTCGTTGCTTTTGTCGCCCTGATACCGGTCGCGGCGTCCGCGCACGGGCCGAGCCGGCAGAAGGTTCAGTCAACAATCGAAATCAACGCTCCGCTGGACAAGGTGTGGGCCGTCATCGGCAACTTCCAGGACATGAGCTGGCACCCGGCCTTCGTAAAGACCGAAGGCAAGGGCGGCAACGAAGTCGGCGCCACACGCACGTTGACACTTGCCAATGGCGGCAAGATCTTTGAGGCGCTAACGAAGTATGACGCCGAGGCTCATTCGATCGGCTATGAGATCACCGAGGTCGACGTGAAGGTGGTTCCGGTGACGAACTACTCGGCCCAGCTCAGCGCCCGCGGCACGGCCGAGAAGACGATCGTCGAATGGCGCAGCGCCTTCTATCGCGGCTTCGTCAATAACGATCCACCGCCGGAACTTTCCGATGAAGCCGCTGTCAATGCCATTACCGGTGTGTTCCAGACGGGTCTTGCGGCCCTGAAGGAAAAGATCGAGAGCGGGAAGTAGGCCGTTGAGGTTGAACCGCCGAGGTCAACGCGGATCTGCCCGGTCGATAGCCGGGCAGTTTGCTTTGTGGGCTCTGTTGGCCGCCTCAACCGGGTTTCCAGCCGTAGCCGGGCCAGATCACGAGGCGTTCATCACAAATCAGATCGGCGACAGCCTGAGTGTCGTCGACCTCGATGAGATGAAGGCCGTCACCGAGGTCATCATTGGCGGCAGGCCGGCGGGCATCGCCCTGTCGCCCGACAAGGCCTTTGCCTATCTCACCGCGCCCGAAAGTAAGGAACTCGTCGTTTTCGACACCACCACCCGCGCGGTGACAAAGCGGATCGCCGTTGGCCAGGGCCCGCTTGGGATTGCGGTCCATCCGATCGACGGCCGCGTTCTGGTGGCGGACTGGTACACACACCGCCTCTATTCGGTCGATCCGGCAAAGGGCGCCGTCACAGGGGAAGTCGAGGTCGGCCAATCTCCCTCCGGCGTCGCCGTGACCCGCTGACGGACGGCTGATCCTGACAACAGATCGCGACAGCAACCAGATTTCGGTAATCGACGCCGCCACCTTCAAGCGGCTGGCGACAATTGCCACCGGCGAGCGGCCGTTTCGGCATCACCGTCGACGCCTCGGGAAACCGAGCCTATACGGCCAACGTCAAATCTGACGACGTCAGCGTCATCGATATTGCAGCGCAAAAGGCCATCGCCACCGTCAAGGTCGGCCATCGGCCCTATGCCGTCGCGCTGGCGCAAGGGCGCGCGTTCGTCACCGACCAGCACGCCGGAACTGTGACGGTCTTCGATACGGTAACGTTTCAGGTTCTGAAGACCATTCCTGTCGGGGGCTATCCGGAAGGCATCATGGCCAACGACGACGAGAAGATCGTCTACGTCACCTGCTGGGACGACAACGCCGTGCATCGCATCGATGTGGCGGCCCTAAAGGTTACCGGCCGAGTTGAGGTCGGCAATGGTCCGCGCGCCTTCGGCAAGTTCCTGAAGTGACGCGCATCCGGCATCAGTCCCCGGCGGTGGGCTTCCGGTCCCCGGACCTTAAATCTTAGCAATCTCGCGAGAGACCTATCCCATAGCCCAGTCCGATCGGGTAAAGATGCGGCTCGCGGCGGCGGCCATCCCTGGATTCGCCGCGGCGTACATCCATTTGCGGCGCAAGACGCGGCGGGCTACGAACTCCCGCCGTTGTCGGGAACGCTCGCGGCCCATTGAGGAGGAAAGACCGGACATGTTTCGTACACTTCGCGCACTTGGCGCGTGCATTCTTCTGATGATGCCGGCGACAGTTCAGGCAGCCGGCGAGCAGCCGACAGCGGTTGATCTTCTGTTCAGCACGCGCCATCTCGACTTGATCGATAAGGGCAACGAAGCCACATACAAGTTCGAGCGAACCTCGAGTGACGAAAAAGCGGCCGGCCAGGCTTTCACGGACGAGATCAAAGTCCGCATCACCGACGTCAATGAACAGAACGGCCGCGACATCCGCGTGACTGTGTTCACCGGTGATCGCGAGCGTCCAATCCAGGAATACGACGGGCTGTCGATCAACCCGGCGTTCGTCTGGTATCTCGACCGCGCCGTCGATGGCTTCCGCAGCCTTGCCGGCGGCTCGGTGCCCTACCTCAAGGACGCCTTCAAGAGAGCCATCGTCGAGAAAGCGACGCTCGAACCGGCGAAGGTCGAATACAACGGCAAGTCGTATGAGGGTTACACCGTGACCGTCGTGCCCTATGCCAACGACCGCAACGTCGCGAAGATGGAAGGTTTCGAAAATTCCAAGTTCACGATCACGGTAAGCAAGGATGTGCCCGGTTACTTCGTGACCATGACCTCACACTTCGAGAGCACCATAACGGGGACGCCGAAGGTCGAAGAGCGCATCAACTTCGTAAATGTAGGAGCTGTAAAGTGAGCAAGGTTCTCACTGTTTGTGCGGTGGCGATGCTCGCCGCGCTGGGCGCGGTGACTTTGCCGGCCATCGCCGACGACGACGTCGCCAACGATTACCCGACTGTGGACCGCGCCGACTACATATTCGGCTGCATGCAGGTCAACGGCAACACGCGAGAGGCTCTCGAAAAGTGTTCGTGCTCGATCGACGAGATCGCCAGCATCCTGTCTCACAAGGATTACGAGGAAGCCGCCACGATCATGTCAGTCCGCCAACGCGGTGGTGAAAGCGTTGCCTACATGAACCGCCCGGAAAGCCAGCGCATCGTGCATCGCTTGAAGCAGGCGCAGATCGAAGGTGAATTGCGCTGTTTCTGAGGCGAGCGATAACGCCACTCTCGCAACTCAGAGAAAACAAGAAGGCGCCGCTGATGGCGCCTTCTTTGATTTCGCAAGCAGCGTTGTGATCAAGAACCCTTGGGACCGGTGCGTCCGGCGAACGTGCGCCCGTCCGTATCCTTCGCAATGACCTCTAAACTGTTGTCGCCGCCGGGTGCGAATGTGAAGCGGATGTTGGGATCTTCCGAAATCGAAATGCCGCCGCTCATGGAGAACACCGTCTCGTCGCCGCGCTTCACTTCGATCTCGCGAATGAACTTGGCGGGAATGTAAAATCCGGTCGCCTGATTGAGCTGAAGACCGGAATACTGCGGATGCTTGATCATAAGCTGGCCTTCGCGCATTGCAGCGCCGGGCGCACTCTCGAGCATGTTGACCTTCATGCGTCCGGCGTCGGCAAGGGCCGCATCCGTGTCCTTGAGAGCAGGCGCCGAGCAGCCGCCTGCCGCTTTTACGAATTTCGTCGCCATGTGCAGCTTGCCATCGGCGGTTTCGACGACCGCGCGGATATTGGAGTACATATCGACACGAACGCGAGTCGAAAGAACGCGCTCGCCGTTGCCCGCCGCCGATCCATACGCAAACTCGGCCACGACTGGCGCGGGGTTCTTATCGACGATCAGTGTCAGCTTTGTCACCGACGGGGCGACAGTCGCAGGAATGCGCACCGTGAGAGGCACCAGGGCAGCATCGTCGGCCCGCACCGGCGCTTCCAGAGTGACCACGCTCGTGTCCTCCACCGCCTCACGCGAGTCGAAAACGTCTTTTTGTAGCGATGGCCAGATATCGGGGTCGTCCGCTGCCATCGCAGGCGCAGTGCAGACTAGCAATGCCACGGCAATGGTTACCAGCGAGCCGAAGAGGTGAGTGTGGCCGGAAGTTGTCATCGTGCAGTCTCCGTCGGGGTTCTGCCTTAAATCGGCAGCAATTCTATTCCCATTCCAGTTCGGCAAAGGCGGCCGAAACATTGCGGGCATGATACTCGTCCGCCAGCAGCCAAGCACCTTTTTCCGAGAGGGCTGCTGTCGCGGTCGCAACCTCCATGGTGCGGCCCTCCTTGATGAGGCGGCGAACGTCCGTGGCGACGGCGTTGAGATAGCGGCGCAGCGGATCGCCGCCGGCTGGCCATGCCAAGGATGTGGGACCGTGTCCGGGAACCACCCTCTTGTATGGGTCGCCCGCCAACCGGTCCAAAAGCGCGATCCATCCCTTGATGGACCCGTCGATCGTGGGGATGTGCTCCGCGAACAGCAGATCGCCCATGTACATGCTGCCGGTTGCCACGTCGAACACGGTGAGGTCGTTGTCGGTATGAGCCGTCGGGCGGGCAACAAGCTCCAGCGGGCGGTTGCCAAGGTCCAGGGTGGTGCGGTCCTGAACGGTGAGCGTCGGCAGGATGATCTCGGTGCCGGAAAATGCTGCTTCGCCAAGGCGTTCCTTGTTGATGGCCAGATAGCGTTCGGCGCGCGCACTCAGTCCCCGAGCAAGCTTGTGATGACCGGCGAAAGTCACGCCGTCGGCCTTGAAGGCGGCGTTTCCGAACACGTGGTCGGGATGCATGTGGGTGGTTATGACATAGCGCACCGGCTTGGGCGTCACTTCGCGAACAGCGGCAAGAAGGCTCTCGCCGATGCGGGGGCTGCCGCCCGTATCGATCACGGCAACCGCATCATCTCCCACAACGAACCCCGGATTCGAGATGTCGCCGGCATTCTGGGGCGTAAACAGCGCATGCTGGCCCTTATGGACGAAGGCCCCCGGTGCGATCTCGACGGCGTACCCATTGCCGGCGCGCAGGCGGGTAATGCCCAGGACGGGTAGAAGTGCGGCGGAGGCGCTGCCGAGTAGCACGCTCCTGCGCGCTAGGTCCCTGCGGTACCATGAGTTTCGCGTTTCGCAGCTCATAGCCCAAACTCCACCATAAGGCATTTTGTGATGTACTATAACGTAACTTAATCGTTGCGCATGGTGAAACGACTAAATCTCGGCTGGATGTTCAAAAAAACTATTGGTTGCAATGGGTTGCAATTGTTTTGCGGAGCATGAATTCGCCCAAATCATATTTTTAAAGGGCAAAAATTCTAAATACTTTCTGCTAAATGTCAAGGTCAAGCGATCAGCAGTTTTTGGGCTTCCAACTAAGCGTGCGGCGCACAAAAACGTGCTGCGGCGCAAAATTATGCCAAGAAAACTGGAAAAAATTGGGTCAATGACGTTGTCCTATCAGTGTTGCCAAAAAATTGACTTCACGGATTGTCTTGCGGTCCTCACGACAAAGTGTCTAGATGCGGCCCGGTAGCGATTGCCGCAGGGGACGCGTCTTCTGGACGCAGAGCCGAGCTTCTGGTCAGGGAAACAAGGGGAAATCCCGGTCCCGCGCAAATGGCCCGGAGAGCAAGGTCGTCGTTATCACTTGCAAGCGTGGCAAGAACCTAATGGAGGAAGCGCGATGCGCAGAAGTGCACTCGCATGCGGACTGCTGGCTTCGGTAGCGTTGACGTCGCCGGTTCTGGCGAACGACGACGTGAAGAAGAACATTGCAGATCCGAATAACTGGGCGATGCAGCAGGGTAACTACGAAGGTTGGCGTTACTCAGCTCTCGACCAGATCAACGCCGGTAACGTCAACACCCTGAAGGTGGCTTGGCAGTTCTCGACTGGCGTTCTTCGCGGTCACGAAGGTTCGCCGATCGTTATCGGCAACATGATGTACTTACATTCGGCCTTCCCGAACAAGGTGTTCGCCCTCAATCTGGACGAGCCTAATGAGCCGAGGATCGTATGGAAGTACGAGCCGAAGCAGGATCCGTCCGTTATCCCTGTGATGTGCTGCGACACGGTCAATCGTGGCGTGCAGGTCGCTGGCGATACGGTGATCCTCGGTCAGGCCGACACGACGCTCGTCGCGCTCGATACCAAGACCGGCAAGGAGAAGTGGAAGGTCGTGAACGGCGATCCCAAGAAGGGTGAGACGTACACGGGCAACCTGATCATCGTTGGTGACAAGGTGATCATGGGTACATCGGGTGCCGAGTTTGGCGTTCGTTGCCACGTTACCGCCTACAATCTGAAGGACGGCAAGAAGGTTTGGCGCGCCTACTCGATGGGCCCGGATTCTGACATCCTGGTCGATCCCGAGAAGACCATGTCGCTCGGCAAGCCGGTCGGCAAGGACTCGTCACTCAAGACCTGGACTGGCGACCAGTGGAAGATCGGTGGCGGCTCTACGTGGGGCTTCTACTCGTACGATCCAGAAGCCAACCTCGTCTATTACGGCACGGGCAACCCTTCCACCTGGAACCCGGCGCAGCGCGCTGGACCGGATGGCAAGCGCATTGACCAGAAGTGGTCGATGACCATTTTCGCACGTAACCCCGACACCGGCGTGGCCGCCTGGGCATACCAGATGACCCCGTTCGATGAGTGGGATTATGACGGCGTCAACGAGTCGATCCTCACCACCCAGAACATCGGTGGCAAGGATCGCAAGGTTCTAACGCACTTCGACCGGAACGGCTTCGGCTACACGATCGACCGCCTCACCGGCGAGCCGCTCGTCGCCCAGCCATATAACGCCGCCTTGAACTGGTCTACGGGCGTCGACCTCGACAAGAGTTCGCCGACCTACGGCCGTCCGAAGGTTGTTGACGCAAAGTCGACCTTCATACAGGGCGCCGACGTCAACACCAAGAACATCTGCCCCGCGGCCCTTGGCTTCAAGGACCAGCAGCCGGCTGCGTATTCTCCGCAGACGAACTTCTTCTACGTCCCTATCAACAACGTCTGCATGGACTACGAACCCTTCAAGGTTTCGTACACGCCTGGTCAGCCGTACGTTGGCGCGACTTTGTCGATGTTCCCGCCTGAGGGGCAGACCAACACGGGTCAATTCACGATCTGGGATGGCGCTGCCGGTAAGGTCGTTCACAAGCACGACGAGCCCTTCTCGGTCTGGTCGGGCATTTTGACGACCGCTGGTGGTCTCGCCTGCCATGGCACACTTGAAGGCTACTTCAAGTGCCGCGATGCGAAGGACGGCGCCGAGCTGTTCAAGCATCGACTGCCGTCTGGCTCGATCGGTAACGTGTTCAGCTACGCTCAGAAGGGCAAGCAGTACATCGGTCTTTACTCGGGCGTTGGTGGCTGGGCCGGTATCGGTCTCGCAGCTGGCCTCGATAAGCCGACTGACGGCCTTGGCGCTGTTGGTAACTACGCTGGCCTGAAGTCGTACACCGATCTCGGTGGCACGCTGACGGTCTACTCGCTGCCCTAATCGGCATCGCTATATGACTAGGGGCCGGTGCGGGATCTGATCCTGCGCCGGCCCTCTTGCTGAGGTCCAAGTGTCGCACCACTTCTGAGGTCAATGGCGCTGGAGTGTTGCCAAGCCTCGCAGTAGTAAAGCGTCGAAATTGGCCGCGCCAAGCCGACGCAAGCAACGGCACACTCCAATCATCATCTCGACATCAAGTTCTCAGAAACAGGGGAAACGCGTGAATAGGCAAGGGTTTGGTTTGATCGCCGCGCTCAGTTTGGGCTTCGCGGCTCTTACAATGGGCGCCGCGCAGGCCTCCGAAGATGGCAAGAGCCCGCTTCCGGATCCTGTACTCAGCAAGCAGTATCAAGAAGGCAAGAAGTTCGTCGACGGCAAGTGGATACTGCCCGACGGCACCCCGACATATGACGTGCAGCGTGACGAGGCCAACACCGACATCGTGAGGAAGGTCGACTGGAACACCTATTCCGGCTGGCGCAGGTATCACGCAGAATGCCACGTCTGCCATGGTCCGAACGCGGAAGGATCGACCTACGCTCCGGCTCTGCATGACTCGCTTAAGACGATGTCTTATGAAAAGTTCTTGCAAGTCGTTTCGAGCGGCCAGCAGCGCGACGTCGGCGGCACCAAGTTCATCATGCCGGCGCTCGGCGATAACAAGAACGTCATGTGTTACGTCGACGACCTTTACGTCTATCTGCGCGCCCGCTCCACGGATGCCCTGCCTGGCGGCCGCCTTAGCGCTGACCAGCGCGCCGAGAAGCCGAAGGAAGCGATCGAGCAAGAGAAGGCCTGCGTTGGCGACTAAGTAGCCCTGACAGGTTTTAAGTTTACGGCGGCTCGCCGGCCTATCTTGGTCGGCTTCCGCCGTCGCCGTTTATGGCACCGGCTGCCCATGGCAGCCACCTTTAATGCGAGGTCGGGATCCGCGCGGCCGAATAGGGCGTTGCCGCCCTCCCCCCGACCCTCCATCGCTCGCCACTCCCGCCCGACAAGAGACCATGCCGGCAGAACCGCCCGCTGAGGCAGACAAAAACCCGCCTCCGGATCCTGTCCTCGATAGGAAAATATCAGGAGGGGATTCGTCGACGGCAAGTGGGTTCTTCCCGACGGAACCTCCTACGTACGATGTCGTACGTGATACGGCCAACATCGACATCGGGAAAAGGTCGCCAGGAAACACCTATTCCGGTTGGCGCAGGTATCACGCCGAGTGCCATGTCTGTCATGGCCCCAACGCGGACGGCTCATCGATCGCGCCG
This sequence comes from uncultured Alphaproteobacteria bacterium, assembly GCA_963750715.1. GTDB lineage: Bacteria > Pseudomonadota > Alphaproteobacteria > Rhizobiales > Hyphomicrobiaceae > JAGVSR01. The sequence continues at coordinate 93,170 of CAVVRP010000009.1, forward strand.
GCGCTGAAGGACCCGTTCCGACGAGCCCTGCCGCAGCCCCGCCCGGATAACAGGAAATTCACGTGCGGCCGGAATTTGCAGTCCGTATACATTGAGCGAGCGCGTTTCCGGTTCGGCCGGCCGGGCGCGCCAACAATTTAAAAATCGGCTCGCCCCTGGCCTCGCCGGGCGCGCGAGCAGTTCGGGTGAGAAACACATGAGACGCCTGTTCGTCACTGCTTTGCTCAGCTGGATGGCCGCGCTGCCGTCGTCCGGTTTCGCCGCAGACGGCAACATTGCCGACGTCGTGAACCGCAAGGTTCTGCGTGTCTGCTCAATTCCCCAGAACATGCCGTACTCGAACGACAAGGGCGAAGGTTTCGAGAACAAGATCGCCGAGATCATCGCTGCCGAGATGAAGGTTCCGATTGAGTACACTTGGTACCCCGGCGGTCTCGGCCTCGTACGCCGCACGCTCGCCGTCAAGAAGTGCGACCTCGTAATGGGTACCGTGCAGGCCGACGAGTACACGCTCAACACCAATCACTATTACCGCACCACTTACGTCATGTTTTACAGGAAGGGCGTTGGCCTTGATGGCGTGACGTCGTTCTTCGATCCCCGCCTGAAGGGCAAAAAGATAAGCAATCAGGGTGGTCCGGTGGGCGATCAGATCGCCAAGGCCGGCCTGATGCCGGATGCCAAGTCGTATCTGATCCAGGTTGACCGCCGGTATCTCAACCCGGAGCAACAGATCATCGATGATGTGATGTCGGGAGAGATCGACGTCGGAGTGCTGTGGGGTCCGTTCGCGGGCCACTTCCTGAAGCCCGTCCAGGACAAGGTCGAGATCGTGCCCTTGACGGAAGAAGTGCCTGGAACGTCGAAGATCGAATATCGCATCACCATGGGCGTGCGCGCGAACGAGTCGGCGTGGAAGAAGCAGCTCAACGAGATCATCAAAAAGCGTCAGGGCGACATCGACAAAGTGCTGCTCGAGTTCAACGTTCCGCTCATTGACGAGCAGAACAAGCCGATCACCGCGCCGCGGTCGTAAGCCGCTGCGACGTCGGGTAAGCCAACCAAATCCCGCTGGTCCCACCGGCGGGATTTGCCTATTGCACGTGAACTCAGGGACGAGAACAAGTGCAATGTCCAACGTGCGCAAGACATCGCTGCCGCCTCTCCGCCGCGCTCGCGGATTGGCGTTGATTGTTGCTGCTGCGCTGGTAGTGCCGTCCGGCGTGCATGCGGAGGGCGCAGAGCAGGGCGTGCCTGAGCCGGATGGCTACCGAACCAGCGACTACCGGACCCCCGTGCCGGCCACGCTGAAGGGCGCACGGATTCTCACCGCGGATGATGCAGCCCAACTACTGGAGGACAAGTCGGCCATTTTCATCGACGTGTATCCGCGTGCGCCCAAGCCGCCGAACCTGCCGGCCGGCACCGTGTGGCGCGATCCTCCACATTCGAGCATCGAGGGAGGGTACTGGCTTCCGAACGTCGGATACGGGGTGCTGTCGCCTGAATTCGACACCTACTTCAAGACGCGCCTCAAGACCTTGACCGGATCAGACAAGAATCGCCTCGTTGTGTTTTACTGTCAGAAGGAATGCTGGATGTCCTGGAACGCGGCCAAGCGCGCGATGATGCTCGGCTACAGCAACGTTGCCTGGTTTCCCGACGGCACGGATGGCTGGCAGGATATCGGAAACGATATACGACCCTTAACGCCCGTGCCTTAGCGACTGCGACGCCCGCTAAGGTCGTAGCCTATTTTTTCATGAGGCCGCGAATAGTCCGGGTCAGGTCGAATAAGCGCTCTTCGATGAGGGGCGGCAGTTCACAGGCAATCGGGATGTTGTCCTGGCGCTCCTTGAAGATACGGTTCGCCCACATGTACTTTTCCTGCTCGGGGGTCATCGCGTCGATGGTGGTCGCGTCGAGTGGCTGGTTCATGGCCTCCGGGTCGCTGCCCTTCGCGGCTAGTTCCTTGCCCATTTTTTCGATCTCTTCGGCGCGTGCCTTCTGAGCGCGCTGGTACTTTTCGATTCCCTTGATGACGACGCGGCGCTGGGTGTTCACCACTTCGAACAACCCAGCGAACAGTGTCGTCAGCCGCTGATCGCGCATGTCGTCGGGCTGAGCCTTGGCGAAGTCCTCAATCGCGGCTTTAGCGCGCTCGATCGGGATCTTGCGGGTTGCGAGCTTGCGAACCAGAGCATCGATCTCTGTATCCTTGCGCCAGTCCTTGATCTGATCGATCGGCGGACCGTCCCAGATCGCCGTGGGCGACAGATTCTCGACCTTGCCTTGCACGCATGGCCAATCAGGATTGGCCGGATCGGGCGCCGCCCATGCAGCGTCGGCTATTGACGTGAAACAGACGGCGAGCGTCGCGAGGAACGTGGTTTGGCGGACAACAGACATGGCACTCGTCTCGGTAAGGTTTGTTTGGAAGTACAAGGACATCAGCTGCCTCCACCGGCGCCGCCGCGGCGGCCGATGAGCCCCTTGGAGGGGTTGTAGGCGTAGATCGCGGCGCCCAGGAACAATACGGTGTAGCCGATGACCACGGTCAGATGCGTGATGTTGAGAAGCATGCCGCTTTGCAGCGGGATCATCACGCCATCCCACCCGATGCCGGCCTTCGCCGGTTCGACCGACGTATCGATGACGGGTCCGATCTGCCCATACATGGCGAAGCGGAGCAGTTCCACCGCATGCGTGAAGGGGTTGATCCTGCAGATCTCGTACAGCAGAGGACTGCTTTCCTTCACGCGCCAGAGCGGATAGAGCGCGGATGATGCGAAGAACATCGGGAAGATCACGAAGTTCATCACGCCGGCGAAGTTTTCGAGCTGCTTGATGACTGACGACATGAACAGCGCCAGGGCGCCCAGCATAAGCCCTGTGATCAGCAGGGCCGGCAGCACGGTGAAATAGCCGATCAACGGCAGCTGGATTTCCCAGAAGTAAGCAACGGCAAGGAAGGCGTAGGCCTGCAGAACGGCAACCGCGACACCGCCGATGAGTTTTGAAATAAGCAGGAACGATCTAGGGAATGGCGCCACGAGTAGAGTCCGCATGGCGCCCGTCTCACGGTCATAGACCATCGAAAGAGACGACTGCATGGCGTTGAACAGCAGGATCATGCCGACGAGACCAGGTGTCACGAACGTCTCGTAAAGCACATAGGATTCGTAGGGAGGGATAATCGAAACGCCCAGAACCTGGCGGAAACCGGCGGCGAAAATGAACAGCCAAACGAGGGGCCGCACCAGTGCGGAGAAGAAGCGTTCGCGCTGATAAAGAAAGCGCAGGACTTCGCGCCAGACGATGCCGCGGAAGCAGTTAAAGAACGCTAAGCCACGCTGCGGCGCATGATCGATCACTTCGGCTACGGCTGTGGGATCGCCCGGTCGCGGGATTGCGGTTTCCAGTGTCATGCTGCCTCCGCCTGGACTTCGGCCGCGGTCCCCGTCATCGTCTGGAAGGCATCACGCATATTCGATTTTCCGGTCGCAGCAAGCATCTCCGGTACGAGGCCAGCAAACAGCACCTTGCCTCGATGCAGCACGACGACGTGGTCGCTTGGCAGGACTTCGTCGATCAAGTGGGTCGCCCACAAGACGCCAAGGCCTTCGCAGGCCACGAGCTGGCGCACGATCGAAATGACGCTTTCCCGCGATCCGATATCGAGCCCGACGGTTGCTTCGTCGAGCAGCAGCAGGCCCGGCCGGTGAAGAAGCGCGCGGGCGATCTCGACACGCCGCGCCTGACCGCCGGACAGGCTGCGCACTTTATCCTTGGCGCGGTCGGAAAGGCCCACCACTGCGAGTGCCTTGCGGGAGCGCTCGATCGACTCGGCGCGGCCGATGCCATGAAGCGCGGAGTGATACATCAGGTTCTGCTGAAGCGTGAGGTCGGCATCGAGCGTCTTGCTCTGGAATACGACGCCAAGCCGCTGCAGCGCTGCCGTCGGCCGCCGGCGAACGTCGTTGCCAAGGATGAGGATTTCCCCCGAGACATTGTCGTAAAGCCGTGTGACGAGGGCAAACAACGTCGACTTTCCAGCGCCGTTCAATCCGAGAAGCACTGTGAAGACACCGCGCGCCACGTTCAGTGAGACGTTCTGGAGCGCTGCCTTTTCGCCGAACGAGTGGCTGACGCCACGGACGCTGAGAGCGTCGGGAGCGGAGCTTTCCTGGCCGGTTTTATGTCGTTCCATGTGAACTCGCTAACGCCTCTATCCTTGTGCGCCGGAGGGCGGGGTCCGGAACATCCCGGTCTCGCCCAATCCGGCGGTTCTTGTCCGCTACGGCGATGGCCGCGTCAATTCCGTCATCGGACAGCTCAGCGGCGATCACTCCGGAGCGACGACCACGCCCCATGGATAACGGCCAGTCTTGATCGACTTGAGCGCCTTCTCGGAGGCGACATCGATCACTGTTACGTCATTCGACGTGCCGTTCGTAGTGAACAGCAACTTCTCGTCTGGTGTAAAACCAAGGTTCCAAACGCGCTGTCCGACGAGGATGTAACGTTCGACCTTGAAAGTGGTGGCATCCACAACAGCAACCCGGTTGGCCGGCCCAAGCGCAACGAAGGCCTTCTTGCCGTCCTTCGTGATGCGAACGCCGACCGGCTGGATGGCGTCCTTGGTGATGCCGGGGATCTCGAAGCTAATCTTGCCGAGCACCTTGCGGTCCGCTGGATTGATAACAGTCACGGTACCGCCAATCTCGGCGCTAACCCAGACCTGCGACCCGTCTGACTTGAACTCAGCCACGCGCGGGCGGTTGTCGACCAGCACGTTGTCGAAGGTCTTGTGGGACACCGGATCGATGAAATGCGCCATGTTGGTCGTTTCGGACGTATTCACGAGCACCTTGCCGTCAGGGCTCATGCCCATGCCTTCGGGTTCGACGCCGACGGGGATGTCGTTGACGATCTTGCCGCTCTGGATGTCGACGACAGTGACCAGATTGTCGTCCTCGTTGGAAACAAACAGTGGGTTGCCCGATGCATGGAGGATCGGCAACTCGGGATCGGGACCGGAAGGGAGTTCCTTGACCTTGTCGTAGGTCTTGGCGTCGTAGACCTCGATGCGGTTGTCGTCGCTAGCGGCGACGATTACCCACTTGCCGTCCTTCGACATGATGATGCCCCGCGGCCGGTTGCCGACCGGGATGGTGTGGGTGACCTCCAGCTTTTCGCTGTCGATCACCGTGATCGTGTTTTCCTTCTCGTTCGAAACGAACACTTTGTAGGCGCTGGCGTTGGGCGCTGCGAGGGCGACACCGGCTGCTGCGACGGCAATGCCAAGCGCGGAATTCCTGAACTTCACTGCCACGTCTCCTCTTGAATTGTTACGTTGTACCGCTGGTCGGGAGCCGCCGGATCACTTGTGGCTCGATCACTTGGGGAATGCCCGGCACTTGCTTTCCGGCTTATCGATTCCCAGCGTGTCGAGTTCGCTGAACTGATGCAAAAAGCCCTGCTGGGGGGAAACCGTGACGTGGATCTTGGCCGTCGCCAGCAGGATCGGCTGGCGCAGTTGTCCGTTCCACGACCGGTAGGTGAGCTTCTGACCCTTGAAGGCGGCCAGTTCGAATTCAGGCGCCCGCATGTAGTCGATCAGAACCTGTGGATCCGGGGTGTGTTTGCGGGTGGCCGCCTCCCCAACCGAGCGCACCGCCATCCAGGCGTTGTAATCGAGCGGGCGCATTGTCCGGTTGGTCAGCTTCCTAAAGCGGTTCTGGAATTGCGTTCCGCCCCAAAGTTCGACGGCGGGATGCCAGGACGTCGCGAACAGCCCGGCGGTGCCGACCACCGGCCGCGGATCCCATGTCCGGTAGGGGAAATAGTCGCCGAACAGTTCTCCCTCGTCGGCCACCGCGATCACGTCATGAGGTGGCAGCTTCTGGGTAAAGCTCGGAATTTGCTGCTGGATCTGTTCGAAGCCGCCGTCCGACCGGCGGCTGCCGGGATTGTACTTGAATTCACGTTCCTCGACGATCTTGTGGCCGAAGCGTTTGGCCGACCGGCGCAGGGCATCTGCGTAAAGCTTGTCTTCGGGGGTGGGGCCGACGATTAAAACCCAGTTCTGCCAGCGCTTGAAAGTCAGGTATTGGGCGAGTGCGTCGGTCAGCATCGTCCGGGATGGCGCGGTGTGCTTGACATTGACCCGGCAGTCCTCCTCGCGAAGACTTTCATCGGGCGCCGAAGCATTGAAGATGACGGCCTTCTTGTCCTTCAGCGCTTCGGACGCCGCCAGCAGCGTCTTCGGCGACGCATCCAGCACTACGAAGCCGATGCCGCCGTCGACCTTCTTGACGATCTCGGCAACTAGTTCGGCTGAATCGGGGCTTTCGAAGTTTTCCAGGATGAAGTTCTGCTTCAGGAAGTGGCCGGTCGTGTTGTTATCGTTGATGGCGAGCGAAGCACCGGCCAAGCCTTCGTCGCCCGGCGGCAAATCGAGCACGGATAGCGGCGGCAGCCGATCCGGGCGCACCTCGCGCGCATAAAAAATCTTGATCGTCTGCACGTCCGCCGCCTGTTCGGCCGCCGCCGCGGCGGGCTCGGTCGCGGGGGGCGTTTGCTGTGCCTGGCTTGCCGTCGCACCAGCCCAGATCGACACTGCGATCGCCGCGCCGATTACGCCCGAGCGCACAGAACGCGGGAAAATGAAGGCGCGGCGGCCATTCATCGAATCGCGCGCTTGGGCACACTGAATCATCCCAGTCTCCTGCGCCGCTCGATGTCTTGGCTCGAAGCGGGCCATTTTTTGTGTCGTTGTGAAATTGTTACTATGTTGCTAGACACATCGCTAGGGCGTCGCGAAAGTCAAGGTCGGGTCCGCCGCAGATCGCGGATTTGTTACGAGGCGTGATCGACGCCATGGGGCATCAGGTAGTGTAAATCCGCTGCCCGGGACCACACGTTCTTATGACATCAATCCGCAGACAGCCCCAACGATCCGCGGAGACACCAGACAGGGAGACCCGATGATCAGGAGTGGACTGATAGTCTACGCTTGGCTGGTTGCGAGCGCTGGAGCCGCGCTTGCCGGCCAGAAAACCGTGGTTTTTCCGTTCGATCTGCTATTGCAGCAGAAGGAAGAGGACTTTTTCATCGGCGCCGGCAAACCCTCGCCCGCCGAGCAGGATCGCCTGAAGCTCGTCACGGATGAACTGCGTAAGCTTGTGGCCGCCGACCCCCGCTATGAGGTGGTCGATATCGCGTCGATCATGCCGGAAGTCGAAAAGCAGGCCCCGTTCACGAGTTGCAACGGCTGCGAAGTCGATCTAGCCAAGAAAGTCGGCGGCGCGATCGCCTTCACCGGCGCCATCGACAAGGCCTCTGATACGCTGCTCAACATGCAGATCGGTATCCTCGATGTGGAGAAGGGGCAACTCCTTAACACGGCCGCTGTGGTCATTCAGGGTAATACCGACGATGCTTGGCTTCGCGGCGTTCGCTGGCTGATGAAGAACAGGCTTTCCGCTGAGGCAAAACCGCAATGATCTCGCGTCGCACGCTCCTGTCGGTCGCCGGCGTTGGGTTCGCACTGTCGGTCTTGACGACTACATCCACTTTCGGGTTCGCGTCCGGTGGGTCGCTGCGCATTCGCGTCGCTTCGGTCAAATTCGGATCTCTGAGCTGGCTGCTCAAGACGATCCAGGACGAGGGCATTGACAAGAAACACAACCTTGAGATTGATATTGTCGAGATAGCGAACAACCAGTCGAGCCCGATCGCGCTGTACGGCGGTAACGCGGACGTCGTGGTCAGCGACTGGACATGGGCGCTGCGTCAGCGGAGCATGGGCGAAGCGCTGAAGTTCGCGCCGTTTTCCTCGGCTCTCGGCGCCGTCGTGGTGCCTGCTGCATCCGGTATCCGATCGCTCGCCGACCTCAAGGGTAAGCGGCTTGGCGTCGCTGGTTCGGCATTCGACAAGAGCTGGCTGCTGCTGCGAGCCTATTCGAAGAAAACAACAGGCACGGATATCGCCGACGTAACGATCCCGCAGTATGGCGCGGCCCCCCTTCTGGCCGAGCAGTTGAAGGACGAACGGCTCGATGCCGTTTTGAACTTCTGGACATATTCAGCACGCCTCGAGGGGCTTGGCTTCCGGCGCATCATCGCGATGTCGGATGTGATGAAGGAACTCGGCGTCGACCCACAGCCCGCGCTCGTCGGTTTCATCTGGAAGGAAGCGTCAGAAACCACACTTCGGCCGGCCATCGACGCGCTGTTGGCGGCCGTGACTGAGGGGAACGCGCTGCTGGCATCGTCCGACGTTCCTTGGGAAAATCTGAAGCCGCTGATGAAGGCATCGAGTGATGCTGAATTCGCCAGCTTGCGCGCCGCCTATCGGGCCGGCATCCCGAACGGCTGGAGTGACGGCGATATGAAGTCGGCTGAGAAGATCATGTCGATCCTCGTGGAATCGGGCGACTCGGAATTGGTTGGCAATGGCACACGCTTCGACCCCAAGCTCTTTCATACCTCCGGCACGTAGGATAGTGGGCACCGGCGCCTGGCTCGAGCGCCTCGGCTGGACTCTGGCCTCTCTGACGGCACTGGTCGTGCTGTGGGCGCTGGCGGCGTATTTCGTCGGCAGCCGTCATTTGCCGGGGCCGGCCGTCGTCCTCGATGTCGTCTTGCGCGAGGTAGCGAGCGGCAACCTGTGGCATCACTTGTCAATTACCCTCATGCGGGTCACGGCCGCTTTTGTCGTCGCCATGTGCGTTGGCGCGGCAATTGGCATCATGATCGGTTCGAACAAGTTCGCTGACCGCTTCTTCGACAGCTGGCTGGTGCTGTTCCTGAACCTGCCGGCGCTCGTCATCATCGCGCTGTGCTACGTCTGGTTCGGCACGACCGAAATGACGGCGGTGCTGGCGGTCGCCATCAACAAGATTCCCAATGTCGCGGTGCAGATGCGCGAGGGCGCGCGTAGTCTGTCTAAGGATCTCGCCGAGATGGCGCAGATCTACCAGTTCGGCCGCTGGAAGACGCTGCGCCACGTCATCGTTCCGCAGTTGGCGCCGTTCTGGGCGGCGGCGGCGCGGTCGGGCCTCGCGCTGGTGTGGAAGATCGTGCTGGTGGTCGAGGCGCTGGGCGGCCATTCCACTGGCGTCGGACAGCAGATTCACGCAGCCTTCGGCTCTTACGATGTGCCGGTGATCCTGGCCTATGCGCTCGCCTTCATCGTCATCATCCAGATCATAGAGTTTGGCATTCTCCAGCCGCTGCAGGCTAAGGTTGGCAAATGGCGGCGGTGATGGACGCGGACCGGCCGCTGCATATCGAAGTCACCCGAAAGGTGTTTCCGGCCGTCGGCGGCCGGGACGAACTGGCCGTTCTGCGCAATGTTTCCTTTACGGTCGAGCCGCGTTCGTTTGTCGTCCTCACCGGGCCGTCGGGTTGCGGAAAGTCGACGCTGCTCAACATCGTGGCAGGTCTCGACCGGGACTATGAGGGTCGTATTGATCTGGGCTCCCGGTCGCCGCGCGTGGCGTTCATTTTTCAGACCCCGCGCCTGCTGCCGTGGCGCACGATCCGGGAGAATATCGCGCTGGCGCTACCGGACGGCGACCCGGGCCATGCGCGCATCGACGATATACTGGCCCGCGTCGGTCTTACCCAGGCGGCCCATGCCTATCCCGAGCGAACCTCGCTTGGCATGCAGCGGCGGGCAGCCTTGGCGCGCGGTTTCATACTGGAACCCGACATCCTCTTCATGGACGAGCCGTTCGTCTCCCTCGACGATCCGACGGCCCAGGGATTGCGCGAATTGCTGACCAATCTCTGGAACAGCCGTCCCACGACCGTACTTTTCGTAACCCACGACCGGTACGAGGCGGTCATGCTCGGCACCCGAATCTTGCGCATGACGCCCGGCTCTGCAAATATCGTTCAGGACGAAACCGTGCGTCTTACGCCGGCCGACCGTACGGACCGCGAGAAGGTCCTGGCCGAACAGAATCGCATCTTCCACAACAACTGATCGCCAAACCTGCGATAGAAACCCGGTCCACTCGCCGCATGCCCGACAATCGCGGACAGTTGCTTTTTCTTGCGAGCGTGACCTCGCGGGACGAAGCGCGGATTGTGGTCGCCCACGGCGCCGACATCATCGATTGCAAAAACCCCTCGGCTGGCGCGCTGGGGGCACTTGCGCCTGAAACCGTCAGCGCCATCCGGCATGCGATCCCGTTCGATATCCCAGTCAGTGCGACCGTCGGTGACCTCGTTCCCGAGGTCGAGCTTGTGATCCCCGCCATCGAGACGATGGCGCGCGCTGGCGCCGACATCGTCAAGATCGGATTTTTTCCCGGCGGCGACTCCTACGCAACGGTTAATGCGGCGGGTGAGATGAGGATTGGCAGAACCCGTCTTGTCGGGCTTCTTCTGGCCGATCGGGCCCCGGATTTCGGCTTGATCGCGACGATGGGAGAGGCCGGTTTCGCCGGCGCGATGCTCGATACCGCCGGCAAGGGCGCGGGTACTCTTACCGACGTCATGAACGTCGATGAGATCGCCCGCTTCGTGGCGGCCGCACACCGCGCCGGGATGTTCGCAGGCCTTGCCGGATCGCTGCGGTTGAGCCATATCCCGGCGCTCGCCGAGCTTGGTGCCGATGTCTTGGGTTTTCGCGGGGCGCTGTGTCGTGGCGGAGTGCGCATCGACATTTTGCAGGCGGCGGCCGTCGATGCCGTGGGCAAGGCCATCGCTTCGGCTTCTTCAGCAATGCGCCGCATCAAGCCGGCAACGGAGAATGAAATCGTATCATGACTGTCCGCCGCGCCGTTCCAACCCGCATCGCTTCCCCTACCGCCGCGATCGCCGCGACATCGGCGGAAAAGCACAGCCGCGACAGCATTTTTGTGCGCGACTACGTCATCGACTGCAACATCGGCGTCTACGCCGAGGAGAAAGGCGTGACGCAGAAGGTGCGGTTGACCGTCGACGCCTATCTCGCGCCCGGCATCAAAAGTACGGTCGACGAGATGGTCGAAGTGCCGTCCTACACCGACATCATCGATGCCATCGGCGAGATCACCTCGCGCGGTCACATCAATCTCGTCGAGACGTTCGCCGAGGAGATCGCGGCCATGATGCTGCGGGACCAGCGCATCGGTGGCATCCTCGTGCGCGTCGAGAAGTTGGAACGCGGACCGGTACGCGGTGTCGAGATTTACCGGACACGGGACGCGAACGGGCCGTGACGCCGCTGGTCGTCAAGCTCGGCGGAAGTCTCATGGGGACGGATCGGCTTCAGATCGTCCTCGATCTCATCCGCCGGTCGTCCAAAAATATCGTCATCGTTCCTGGTGGCGGTGGTTTCGCCGATGCTGTCCGCGACTCCCAAAGGCGGCATGGCTTGTCCGATGCCGTGGCGCACAGGATGGCACTACTCGCCATGCATCAGATGGCCGAAGTGATCATCTCCTGCGAGCCCGCGATGAGCGTTGCTGACAGCCTCGACGACATCGTCCGGGCGTGGGGCGAGGGGAGAACTTCCGTCTGGCGTCCCTACGCCATGGCGATAGCGGATTACCGGATGCCCCAGGACTGGTCGATCACGTCGGACGGTCTGGCCGCCTGGCTCGCGCTGCGGCTGCCCGGCGCGGAAGTTCTACTTGTGAAGTCATGTTCCGTACCAGCAACATCCGACATCGCCGCACTGGCGGCTTCCGGGATCGTCGATCCATGGTTCGCCGCGGCCTGCGCTGGCTCGCGCCTCGTCTGGCACGTAGCGGGTGATGATATGGACGCGCGCCTCGGCGCCTTGCTGGGCATTGGCACAACGACTCCTTAAGAGCAGCGCCAAGGGCATCGACGGACCGAGCTTCAGCGTGTTAGGCCCCATCTATGGCAAAGAACGTAAAGACACCCCGCTTCGGCTGGGCCCTGACCGGGTCCGGGCACTTCTTCAAGGAAAGCCTCGCCATCATGCGGCGGCTTCCCGATCTCGACGTCTTCCTGTCGAGCGCGGCCGAGGAAGTCCTCAAAATGTACAAGCAGGATCTGCATTTCGCCGAAGGTACGCGACTATACAAAGACCGTACCGCGAGTTCGGCCCCCGTCGGCAACTTCTACTATGCAGTCTACCACACGTTGATCCTGGGGCCGGCCACCTCCAACACGGTGGCGAAGTGCGTTTACGGAATCTCCGACAACCTGCCGACAAATGTGTTCGCGCAAGCCGGCAAGTGCCGAGTGCCGGTGATCGCGTTCGCCTGTGATACCGAGCCCGTCATGGACACCGAAGCACCCAAGGGCATGGTGAAGGTGTACCCTCGCCGCATCGACCTGGAGAACACGGCGAAGCTCAAGACGTTCGAGGACACGACTGTCACCGAGACGCTCGCCGATTTCGAAGCGGCTGTGGAAGCCAGGCTGCAATGGCTCAAAAACTCCTCTTCCTGACCGGTCATCTGGCCGAGCCGAGGCTGATCGAGACGGTCGCCTCGGTCGGTCTGCCGGAAGGGTCATGGCGGGTACACAACATTGGTATCAAGGTCGCGGCCTTGATGACGGAAGCAATCGTGCGCAATCGCCTGAAGCCGCCGCTGCAGGCCGACCAGGTCATTTTACCGGGCCGCTGCCGCATGGATCTCGACAGTCTTTCGGGTCACTACGGTATCCCGTTCGTGCGCGGGCCGGACGAACTGGTCGACGTGCCCCAGTTTCTCGGCAAGGGCGGCAAGCCGCCTGATCTTTCCAAGCACGATCTGCGCATTTTCGCAGAGATCGTCGATGCGCCGGGACTTTCCGTCGATGAACTTGTCGCGCGCGGACTACGCCACAAGGCCGGCGGCGCCGACGTCGTCGATATCGGATGCCAGCCGGATGTCTCCTTCCCGCACCTCGAGCAGACGGTTGCGGCCTGCAAAGTCGCCGGTCTCAAGGTCAGCGTCGACAGCGGCGACGTCTCGGAGCTGCGCCGCGCTGCCCTGGCCGGGGCCGACTTCGTGCTATCGCTAGATGAAACCTCGCTCGACGCGGTCGGCGGAACGAGCTGCGTGCCGATCCTCGTGCCCAGGCCCCACGGCGATCTGGCCTCGCTGATCCGCGCCATCGACAAGGCAACGGAGCTTGGCATCCCCCACATCGCCGATCCGATCCTCGATCCGATCCACTTCGGCTTCACGATTTCGATCGAGCGCTATGCGGAACTGCGGCGGTTGCGTCCTGACGTGGAAATCCTGATGGGGACCGGCAACCTGACGGAGCTGACCGACGCCGACAGCCAGGGTGTCACGGCGATGCTGGTTGGCATCTGCTCGGAATTGCACATTCAGAACGTGCTGATCGTGCGGGTCTCCCCGCACACGCGCCGCACGGTGGAGGAGCACGACGCGGCTCGCCGCCTGATGTATCGCGCTCGTGAGGACCAAAGTCTGCCGAAAGGGTATGGTGGCGGTCTGCTGTCACTGCATGAGCTGCGGCCGTTTCCCGCCAGCAGCGCTGAAATAATGGAAGGTGCGGCTGGTGTGCGCGACCTGAATTTCCGCATCGAGGTCGCCGAGGATACGATCCATATCTATAATCGGAACGGTCACCATGTGGCCGTCGATCCGTTCGACTTTTTCTCCAAGCTCGGCGTCGAGGCGGACGGCAGCCACGCCTTTTATCTCGGCTACGAGCTGGCGAAGGCCGAGATCGCGCTTGCGCTCGGCAAGCGTTATGCGCAGGACAACCCGCTCGACTGGGGCGTTGCCGCCGAGAAAAAGACCGAGGATCTGATCCGCCATGCGCCGGAAGGCGCCACCCTCAAGGCGGCTAAGAAAGCCATCAAGGCTGCCAAGGAGAGATCACATGTCAAGGATCGTCGAGACGATCGTGACGACGATGAGCGCGGCGGGTGAGGTTCACATTGCGCCGCTCGGGCTCATCGAGGATGGCACTCAATGGATCATCGCCCCCTTCAAGCCGTCGCGCACCTTGGACAACCTGACGTCGAACCCGTTCGCCGTCGCCAACCACACCGACGACGTGCGCGTCTTCGCGGGCTGCATAACCGGCCGCAAGAACTGGCCGGTGCGCCCCGCTGCGAAGGTGTCGGGGGTATTTCTCGACGGCTCGGTGTCGCATTGGGAGCTGGCGGTCGATAGCGTCGTCGACGACGCCGCGCGGCCGCGTTTTCGCTGCGGTATCGTTCATATGGCGATGCATAAGCCATGGAGCGGGTTCAGCCGGGCGCAGGCCGCGGTGCTGGAACTGGCGGTGCTGTCGACACGGCTCCACATGTTGCCGCCGGACAAAGTCGAGGGCGAACTGAAGTACCTTGAGATCGCAATTACGAAGACAGCCGGTCCGCGAGAGCTTGAGGCCTGGGGCTGGTTGATCGAGCGGATCGACGCCTGGAGGCGCGGCGACCAATCGGCTGCGAAAAAACACTGACGGCTTTGAAAATAGATCGCCGCGGCGATTGAACTTATTCGTCCAGCAGGCGTTCTACTTCTCGCACGAGGTCCTTCAGGTGGAAGGGCTTGGACAACACCCGCGCGTCTTTCGGGGGGGCATTGTCACTGTTCAGAACCACGGCGGCAAAGCCAGTAATGAACATGATCTTGAGATCGGGATCGAGTTCGCTGGCCCGCCGCGCAAGTTCGATTCCGTCCATGCGGGGCATGACGATATCGGTGAGGAGAAGCGTAAACGGCTCCTGCTTCAGCCGCTCGAAGGCCTCTGCGCCGTTTGCGAAAGCTATGACTTCGTACCCGGCCTTGGTCAGTGCGCGCTCCAGAAAGCCGCGCATGGAGTCGTCATCCTCGGCCAGGAGGATGCGGTGCAACGGGATTCGCGACGGCTTCAGGGTCATGGCGGCTCGGGTTGCATGCAATTGCGGGCAGTTTAGCCAGTTGTATTACGGCTTCCAGTCAAATCTGACCTAAGTTTGGTAAATTGAGAATGAAATTGTTTGTCTGCAACTTTGGTGAAGTCACAGTCTACATGAAGTTGTGAACTGCTGCACACTGCCTTCGTTACGCTAGCCGTGGACATCGCGCCATGCAGTTGGCACATTAGCGTTACAGCATGGAGATCTTGTGCCACGCTTGCATGGCAGGGAAGCACCTCGAGGACCGTTCTCGCGATGTCCGCGCACGAAAGCGCATCGATAAATTCCGAGCTGAAGCCGGGCTTCACGGTGATGGCCCCCGTGCGCCAGACGGCGCCCTTCGTGTTTTGCTCGCCTCATTCGGGCCGTGTCTACACGCGCCGATTTCTGGAACAGTCCCGGCTCGACCCCCTGACGCTCAGAAAGTCGGAGGACTGCTTCGTTGACGAGCTTTTCGCTGACGCTGCCGCGCTCGGCGCGCCGATGATTTCCGCCCGCTTTCCAAGGGCCTATCTCGATGTTAACCGCGAGCCTTACGAACTCGATCCGGAATTGTTCCATGAGGTTCTGCCCGATCACGCCAATGCACAGTCGGCTCGTGTGATCGGCGGACTTGGCACCATCGCCCGGATCGTCGCCGACGGCGAAGACATCTATCGGGCAAGGTTGCGGCTGTCCGATGCCATCGAGAGAATTGAGCGGCTCTACAAGCCATTTCACGCGACTTTAGCGGACTTGATCACAACTACAGTGGAACAGTTCGGTTTTTCGGTCCTCGTCGACTGTCATTCGATGCCATCGGCCTTGATGGCGCAAGGCGGCGGCAGGCGCCCCGATTTCGTGGTAGGCGATCGGTTCGGCACGTCGTGCGATGCGCGGCTGTCGCGCTTCGTTAAGGAGGTCGTCGCTGGTCTGGGCTATGATGTTCAGATGAACCGGCCCTATGCCGGCGGCTACATTACCGAGCACTACGGCCGTCCAAATCGCGGCGTTCATGCCATTCAGCTCGAGATCAACCGCGGGCTGTACCTCGATGAGACCAAGATTACGAAGACCCGAGGGTTCGACGGATTGCGCGTCGATGTCGCCAATCTTCTCGAGCGCCTTTTCGCGGAAGTTCCCGGCCTATTCGAACGCAGGGCAGCGGCAGAGTAGCCGCTGACGCCAACCCACTGTCTCTCTTGACGGCTGCGACGGCGCATTCTCCAGCGGGATGCCCATTGCTGGCCTGTCCGATGCTAAAAAAGAAAAGAGGCCGTTCAACGATGTTGAACGGCCCAAGTCTAGGGAGGAAACGCCCAAGGAGGGCACGACAGATGACAAAAGTCTTCTGCCGCACTGCAAAACTATGAGTGCAGTGCACAATTTGCAATTGCGTTTTTTGCAGGACTGCTCGGCTGGTGGTGCTTAACTCGCAGAGCTGTGCAGGGATCCGACAAAGCTGGGACCCATAAAAAGAGGCCGTTCGCGCGCACGAACGGCCCAAGTCTAGGGAGGAAACGCCCGTAGTGGGCTACGGTGGCCAAGAAGTGCATCTTGGAAACCGCATGAAAAGGATGCATCCGTTCGCGCCCGCCAGCAATGTAGCCAGAGGTTGAAACCAGATTTCACTGTTGATTGATGCACAACAGCAACGCAACGATGATTTGCGTCCGAGTGGCAATGGTTACATCGGGTTATATCGTTCAGAAGCTCAAGTTTCGGCGTAATGGCTGGCAGCCGAGTCTCATGAAAGCGAGTGCCTGTGCCCAAAACGACTCACCCCGATTTCGACGAGCAACTCGCTTTCGCGCATCGATTGGCCGACGCGGCCGGCGCATCGATCATGCCCTACTTCCGCTGTCCGATCGAAGTGCTGAACAAAGACAAGGGGGCCGGTTTTGATCCGGTGACCGCTGCTGATCGCGCCGCGGAGATCGCCATCGCGGCTTTGATCGAGACCGAGCGGCCGGGGCACGGCATCGTCGGCGAGGAGTTCGGCAATCGGAACGAGCAGGCCCAGAACCGCTGGGTCATCGATCCGATCGACGGCACGCGCGCCTTCATCATGGGGTCGCCCCTGTGGGGAACGTTGATCGGCCTTCTCGACCGGCATTGCGCCGCGCTCGGCATCATGGATCAGCCCTACACGCGCGAGCGCTTCTGGTCAGGTAAGGATGCGACCTACTTTCGCGACACCACCGGCGAGACGCGACAGGTGCGCACCCGAAGCTGCGGCCGCATCGAGGACGCGACGTTTACCACCACGCATCCGGACCTGTTCGTCCCCGGTGTGGAGGTCGAGGCCTTCCAGCGCTTGAAATCGTCCGCTCGCATGACGCGCTATGGCGGCGATTGCTACGCCTATTGCCTGCTGGCCTCCGGCTTCATCGATGTGATCATCGAGACCGGCCTCAAGTCCTACGACGTCGTTGCCCTGATCCCAATTGTCGAACGCGCCGGTGGCGTCATCACGACGTGGGAGGGACATGCGGCCACTTCGGGGGGGCGCATCGTGGCAACCGGCGATCCGAGACTGCATGACGCTGTGCTGAAGATGCTTGCCGCTTGAAGCGCCAACGCCCTCACGCGACTGCTGCGTTGACCCCGAGATAGGCGTCGGCGGCCGCCCAGAAGCGCAACCGCACGGGATCGGCTTCCTGCAGAAGTTCATGGCGCGCGCCGTGCAGCAGAATATGCGAGCAGGACTTGATCTGGACACTGAATGCCTCAGTGGCTCGGGTCGAGACGATCTGGTCGTTCCCGGCTGAGAATATAAGCATCGGTACCCGGATCAAGGCCGCGTAACGCGGTGCCGTGATCATCGCGCATGAGCGATAGGCCGCGCGCAGCCATCCGATCGTCGGCGACCCGAGGCGCAGATGTGGAGCCGCGTCCAGAACCGCCTTGGAGCGTGCCCATCTCTCACGGTCCGACGTGAGCTCATTTCCTTCGAAGGTCGTGACGTCCGTTAGTACCCCTGATCCGCCCTTCACGTATGACCTGGCGAGACCCGCGAGGCCGCCGGCTTCGGCATAGAGGCGGACGATGCTCTGCGGATAGCCGACCTTTGCATCGGCGAATGCGATCATCGGCGCAGTGAGGATCATGCGGTCGAACCACGATCCGGTCTGGCTGGCGCGGCGCAGCAGCACGTGTCCCCCCATGGAGTGTCCCAGTCCGATGTAAGGGGGCGGGCAATCCGGCAGCACGATCTCCTGCATGAACCGCCGAAGATCGGCATCGTATTCAGCGAAGCTGTCGACATGACCTTTGAGAGTATCGTCGAGCAGCCGTTCGGAACCGCCCTGGCCGCGCCAGTCCATGGTCGCGACCGCGAACCCGCGCCGGCGCAGATCGGCGATGACCTCGAAATACTTTTCTATGAACTCGGCCCGGCCGCCGAAGAGACAGACCGTGCCTCGCCGGCCGCCGCGCGTAGCTTCCCATCGCGCGTAGCGCAGTTTGCGGCCGTCATAGCCCGCGAGCGCCCCAACCACGGCACCGCTCGGCACCGGGTTTTTCGCCAGGGAGACGAGTTCCATAGGTTTGGTTCCGTCGTCGACGCGCACTGCATGGAGAGGTTAACACGTCGACCGGCGGCCCCCAAGGTAGGCGCCCCTCTTGAACCGACATGCGTGCACACTATCTCCCGGTAAGACGCTCGCCGATACGGGAGCGTCTAAAGTCTTGGCCCTGCCCCCGGGAGGGCCCTCCCACATGTCGCTTCTTAGGAGGATATGCCATGCGACACTTCGATTTCGCCCCCCTCTATCGTTCCACGATCGGCTTCGACCGCCTGGCCCAGGTGCTCGACAGCATGGCCTCGACCGAGGCAGACGTAGCCTATCCACCCTACAATATCGAACGGATCGCCGATAATCACTACCGCATCACCATGGCGGTTGCCGGGTTCGCACAGGATGAGCTGAAGGTCGATGTCAAGGAGTCAACGCTGGGCGTACGCGGTGAAAAGGCCGCAGAGAACGGGGAACGCCAGTTCCTGCATCGTGGCATTGCCGCCCGCAATTTCGACCGCCGCTTCCAGCTCGCCGACCATGTCGAGGTTACCTCGGCCGATCTCAAGGACGGCCTGCTGCACATCGACCTGGTTCGCAACGTGCCCGAGCGCCTAAAGCCGCGCACCGTACCGATCGGCACGTCGAGCGTGAAGCAGATCGAAGCCGGAGCCTAACGGCCAAGGCCACATTGATCCCCGTCTCGGATCAGACCGCCTTCCTTCCGAGCCTTCCCGGGCGTCGCGCATTCCCTGCGCGGCGCCCTTTCGTGTGTTTGTATTCGCGCTTGTCTCGCTTAACAAAATCTGCAAAATTCGTGACTGGTAGGTCAGCAATCCTGTCCTTTATGCGCTCGACATGGTGCGCGAGGTCGACTGCTGTCTCCCGATGGACGTTTGGCTGGAACCTCCGGCCGGTCATCGAACCGCGCGCGGGAACGGGGCGAATGAAAAGGGGCGGGGAGTTATCGGGCTCGCGGGCACAGCCGGCAGGGGTGCCGTCTGGAGTCGTCGCCTTGCCGCTTGCGCCGCGCGACGAGCTAACCGTGGCGATACGAAAACGTTATTCCGAGGGCGGCTGAGCCTTCCGGCTTGGCGCCCACAGAACGGTCCTCTGTGAACGGCACTGCGTAGGTGCCATCCGCATGGTAACCGGGACGAAATTTCAATCTGGCGGCTTTTGGGCCGCGGAGCGACTCGAGGACGAGATACATGACGAACACCCCGCCGGTACAGCGCGGAGCAGAGGTTGAGGTCTATGAGCGACCCGAGAAACAGGGCCTGTTCGATCCCGCCTTCGAGCGCGATGCCTGCGGCGTCGGCTTCATTGCCGATATGAAGGGCCGCAAGTCCCACAGGATCGTCGAGAGCGCCCTCAAGATTCTTGAAAATCTGGAGCACCGCGGTGCCGTGGGTGCCGATCCCCTGTCGGGCGACGGTGCCGGCATCCTCGTGCAGATCCCCCATACCTTCCTCAAGGAAGAATGCTCGAAACTGGGCTTTGCGTTACCCGAACTGGGCCAGTTCGCCGTCGGCCATGTGTTCATGCCGGCCGATGACCGGCTGCGTGTCCACTGCGAGCGCGTATGGGCCCGCTGCCTCAAGGAAGAAGGCCTCGAACTGATCGGTTGGCGGTCGGTGCCGGTGGACAACTCCTGCCTTTCCGAGATGGTGAAGGGCACCGAGCCCGTACATCGTCAGGTGTTCGTGCGCCGCCCCGCGTCCATGACCGACGAGGTTGAGTTCGAGCGCCGCCTGTACCTGGCGCGCAAGGTCGTCTCCAATGCGATCCAGTATGCCTACAAAGGTCGCGATATTGGCCATTACACCGTGTCGCTGTCGAGCCGCACGCTCGTCTACAAGGGCATGTTCCTCTCGTTCCAGGTGAAGGCCTACTACAAGGATCTGTCCGATCCCCGCCTTACATCCGCACTGGCGCTGGTGCATCAGCGCTTTTCGACCAACACATTCCCGTCGTGGAAGCTGGCTCACCCCTACCGCATGGTGGCCCACAACGGTGAGATCAACACGCTGCGCGGCAACGTCAACTGGATGGCGGCCCGGCAGGCTTCGGTGTCGTCGCCGCTGTTTGGTCCCGACATGACGAAGTTGTGGCCGATCTCCTACGAAGGCCAGTCCGATACGGCGTGCTTCGATAACGCGCTCGAATTCCTCACCATGGGCGGCTACAGCCTTGCCCACGCCGCCATGATGCTGATCCCGGAAGCCTGGGCCGGCAATCCGTCGATGGATGCCAAACGCCGCGGCTTCTACGAGTATCACGCCTGCCTGATGGAGCCGTGGGACGGTCCCGCAGCGATGGCGTTCACGGATGGCCGCCAGATCGGCGCCACCCTCGACCGCAACGGATTGCGTCCGGCGCGCTACCTCGTCACCAAGGACGATGTGGTCATCATGTCGTCGGAATCCGGCGTGCTGCCGATCGCGGAGGAAGAGATTGTCAAGAAGTGGCGTCTGCAGCCGGGCAAGATGCTGCTGATCGACCTCGAGGAAGGCCGCATCATTTCCGACGAAGAGCTGAAGAGTGAGCTGTCGTCCAGGCATCCTTATGAGAGCTGGGTCAAGCGCACGCAGATCATGGTGTCGGATCTGCCGTTGCCGGCGAAGAAGTCGGTGAAGAAGACGAATGTCAGCCTGCTCGATCTGCAGCAGGCCTTCGGCTACACGCAGGAGAGCCTCAAGTTTCTCATGACGCCGATGGGCGCGAGGGGCGAGGAAGCCATCGGCTCGATGGGTAACGATACGCCGATCTCGGCGCTGTCGTCGAAGTCGAAACTGCTGCACACCTATTTCAAACAGAACTTCGCCCAGGTGACGAACCCGCCGATTGACTCGATCCGCGAGGAACTCGTCATGAGCCTCGTCTCGTTCATCGGGCCGCGACCGAACCTGCTCGATCTGGAAGGTACGTCGAAGGTCAAGCGGCTCGAAGTCGCGCAGCCGATCCTGGCGAACGAAGATCTGGAGCGCATCCGTGCCATCGGCGAAGTGAAGGACAACCACTTCAACTCGATCACGCTCGATATCACCTATCCAGTCGAGAAGGGTACCGGCGGCATGGGCCCGGCGCTCGATGTGGTGTGCGCGGAAGCCGAGGAGGCCGTTCGCTCCAAGGACTACAACATCATCATCCTGTCCGACCGCGCGTGCGGTCCCGACCGCATCCCGATCCCGTCGTTGCTGGCGACCTCGGCCGTGCATCATCACCTGATCAAGCAGGGGCTGCGCACGTCAGTCGGCCTTGTAGTTGAGACAGGCGAAGCCAACGAGGTGCACCAGTTCTGCACGCTCGCCGGCTACGGTGCCGAAGCCATCAACCCGTATCTTGCGTTCGAGACGCTGGAGAGCATGTTGCCGGAACTCGGCGCGGGGCTGACGGCCGAGGACGTCAAAAAGAAGTACATCAAGGCCGTCGGCAAGGCGATGCTGAAGGTCATGGCCAAGATGGGCATCTCGACCTACCAGTCCTATTGCGGCGCGCAGATCTTCGATGCGATCGGCCTGCGATCGGCATTCGTGCAGCGCTACTTCACCGGCACCCATACGCAGATCGAAGGCATCGGCCTTCGCGAGATCGCGCGTGAGTCGGTGGAGCGTCACGTGCAGGCGTTCGGCGAAGTTCCCGTGCTGGAAAACGCGTTGGAAGTCGGCGGCGAGTATGCCTTCCGCGTGCGCGGCGAAGCGCATGTGTGGCGTCCGGGTACGGTCGCCGATCTGCAGCATGCCGTGCGAGGGACCGACAACAAAGACGCCATGTCCGGCCGCGTGCCGCAGAAGTATCGCGACTACGCCCGCTCCATCAACGATCAGTCCGAGCAACTGTTCACCATGCGCGGCATGTTCCGCATTCGCTCGGCGGAGAGTCTCGGCCGGAAGCCAATTCCTCTGGAGGAGGTCGAACCCGCCAAGGACATCGTCCGGCGGTTTGCGACCGGCGCCATGAGCTACGGCTCGATCAGCCGCGAGGCGCATACTACCCTTGCCATCGCCATGAACCGCATCGGCGGCAAGTCGAATACGGGCGAAGGCGGCGAGGAAGCGGATCGCTACAAGCCGCTTCCCAACGGCGACAGCATGCGCTCGGCGATCAAGCAGGTCGCTTCGGGTCGTTTCGGCGTGACCACCGAGTACCTCGTCAACTCGGACATGATGCAGATCAAGATGGCGCAGGGCGCAAAGCCCGGCGAAGGCGGTCAGCTCCCCGGCCATAAGGTCGATGCGACGATTGCCAAGGTGCGCCACTCGACGCCGGGCGTAGGACTCATCTCGCCGCCGCCGCATCACGACATCTATTCGATCGAGGATCTTGCCCAGCTGATCTTCGATCTGAAGAACGTCAACCCCGCCGGCGCGGTGTCGGTCAAGCTCGTCTCCGAAGTCGGCGTCGGCACGGTCGCCGCCGGCGTCGCCAAGGCTCGCGCCGATCACGTCACTATTGCGGGATTCGAAGGCGGCACGGGCGCGTCGCCCCTGACGTCGATCAAGCATGCCGGCTCGCCGTGGGAAATTGGTCTTGCCGAAACACACCAGACGCTCGTCATCAATCGTTTGCGCGGACGCATCGCCGTTCAGGTCGACGGCGGCCTGCGCACGGGCCGCGACGTCGTCGTCGGCGCGCTGCTCGGCGCCGACGAATTCGGTTTCGCCACCGCACCGCTGATCGCAGCCGGCTGCATTATGATGCGCAAGTGCCATCTTAACACGTGCCCCGTCGGCGTGGCGACGCAGGACCCCGTTCTGCGTGCACGTTTCACCGGCAAGCCCGAGCACGTCATCAACTACTTCTTCTTCGTCGCCGAGGAAGTCCGCGAGATCATGGCTTCGCTCGGCTTCCGCAAGTTCGAAGAGATAATCGGTCAAACTGAGGTGCTCGACAAGGATCGGGCCATCGAGCACTGGAAGGCTCGTGGTCTCGATTTTACCAACCTGTTCCACAAGCCGCATGCGCCGAAGGGCGTTGCGATCCATAACTGCGAAACGCAGGACCACGGCCTCGACAAGGTGCTCGACAAGAGGCTGGTCGAACTTGCGCGCCCTGCGCTCGAAACGAGGAAGCCGGTGCGGCATGAGGTTGCCATCCGCAACGTCGACCGCTCGACTGGTGCCATGCTATCTGGAGAGATCGCCAAGCGCTATGGTCACGCCGGTCTGCCCGAGGACAGCATCTGGCTGACGCTGACGGGCATCGCTGGTCAGGCCTTCGGGGCGTGGGGCGCAAGCGGCCTGACGCTCGATCTTGTCGGCGAAGGCAACGACTACGTCGGCAAGGGGCTTTCCGGCGCCAAAATCATCGTCCGTCCGAACGCCATGTCCGGAATCGTTCCGGAAGAAAGCATGATCGTCGGCAACACCGTTCTTTATGGCGCCATCACCGGCGAGTGCTATTTCCGTGGCATCGCGGGCGAGCGGTTCGCGGTCCGCAACTCCGGCGCCTACGCCGTCGTGGAAGGCACGGGCGATCATGGCTGCGAATACATGACGGGCGGCTGTGTCGTGGTTCTCGGACTCACGGGGCGCAACTTCGCCGCCGGCATGTCGGGCGGGATTGCCTACGTTATCGACAGCTCGGGCGACTTCGAGACGCGCCTCAACAAGGAAATGGTGCAGCTTGAACCCATCGCCATAGACGCGGCCGTTCTATCGCAGCTGTCGAAGGCCAACGGTGATGCCGCCAATCGGCCGCTCGCCGACGTAATGCTCGACATGCGCAAACAGGACGTAGAGCGCGTCCATGCGCTTCTGGTTCGTCACGCTCACTATACCAACTCCGCCAAGGCGCAGGCGATCCTGAAGGACTTCGCAACCTATCTGCCGAAGTTCCGCAAGGTTATGCCGACGGAGTATCGCCGCGCGCTGACGGAACTGGCGAAAGCGCGCGAGGACGACAATGCAGACGCGCGCGCTTAAGCTTCCGACCCCGACAAACGACGCCGCGACCAATTGAAATCCACTGCCGGGATCGGCCAGAACGGCCCCTCCCTGATCGAGACGAGAGCGCCATGGGCAAGCCGACAGGATTTCTGGAACTCGACCGCACGGACCGCAAGTACGAGCCGGCCGAGAACCGCGTGAAACATTGGCACGAGTTCGTCGTGCCGCTGCCGGAGCCCGACGTCAAGGCGCAGGCGTCACGCTGCATGGATTGCGGCATCCCCTTCTGTCACAACGGCTGCCCGGTCAATAACCAGATCCCCGACTGGAACGACCTCGTCTATCGCGGCGACTGGAAGCAGGCTGCGCTCAATCTGCATTCGACCAACAACTTCCCCGAGGTCACGGGCCGCGTGTGTCCCGCGCCGTGCGAAGCCTCATGCACGCTCAACATCGACGACAAGCCGGTGACCATCAAGACCATCGAATGCACGATCGCCGATCGCGCCTTTCAGGAAGGCTGGATCGTACCGCAGCCGCCTGAGCACAAGACCGGCAAGCGCATCGCCATCATCGGTTCGGGTCCGGCAGGGCTTTCCGCGGCCCAGCAGCTTGCCCGCGCCGGACATGATGTGAATGTCTACGAAAAGAATGCCCGGCCCGGCGGGCTACTCGTTTACGGCATTCCCGACTTCAAGATGGAAAAGCACATCATCGCGCGCCGTGTGCGCCAGATGGAAGCTGAAGGCGTCACGTTCCACTGCAATGTCCACGTCGGGACGCAAGTGAGCATGGCCGAGATCGAGGCGCGTCATGACGCGGTGCTTCTCGCGCTCGGATCCGAACAACCCTTCGACTTCTTCGCCAAGGCACCAGGCCGCGATCTGGACGGCATCCACTACGCCATGGATTTCCTGCCGCAGCAGAACAGCCGCCTCGCCGGCGAGTCATGGCCGCGCGCCAAGGAGATTTCCGCCAAAGACAAGCATATCATCGTCATCGGCGGCGGCGACACGGGCTCCGACTGCATTGGCACCTCTTTCCGTCAGGGCGCCAAGAGCGTCACACAGCTCGAGATCATGCCGCGCCCGCCCGAGAAGGAGAACAAGGCGCTGTCTTGGCCGAACTGGCCGATGAAGCTGCGCGTGTCATCCTCGCAGGCCGAGGGCGCCAAGACCGAGTACTCGATTTCGACGACGCACTTCTCCGGCGAAGGCGGGAAGATCAAGAAGCTCCACTACACCCGCCTCGATGGCAAGATGCAGCCGGTTCCGGGCAGCGAAGGCGCATTCGACGCCGACCTCGTGCTGCTCGCCATGGGCTTTTCGGGTCCGATCGAGTCGGACGTGGTCAAGGAACTTGGCCTCGCCGTCGTGCCGCGTGGGCGCTTTAAGGGCTTAGATGCGAACGATCGCGACTACAAGCTGCCGCGCAACGCGAAGCTGTTTGCGGCCGGCGATATCCGGCGTGGTCAGTCGCTAGTTGTGTGGGCGATCCGCGAAGGCCGTCAGGCGGCGCATGCTATCGACAAGGCGCTGATGGGCGCCACCACGCTGCCGCGGTGAAGTGCGACATCCGCTCAGCCGGATCATGCGGATCCGCGATCACATCTACGGCGTGTGAGAACTGACGGCCGCCACGAAGCCAGAAATCTAGGTTTCAGCGAAAGGCTTCGACAGCACTGGAATGTGAAACGAGGCAGTGACGCGCTGCCGCCGTAGGCCGTCATGACGGCCAGAGATGGCCTACGAGCGATGATCGCATCGGCTACGGGAAGGCTGTCGTCCATATCCAAGGATAGATCCAGAATGCCTCCGGGGCGTTGCCGAAGGCGTCGGAGAACCGGCATCGTCCGTTATGACGGCGCTCGAACTCGCTGCCCACGTCCCAGCTGGAAGCCCTGCAGCTCATATGCGTCGAGGGCTTGGACTTTGCGGATTTTGCGTTCGCATCGGCTTCAGCATGTCAAGGTTCATCACCACGCTCGGTAATTGTCTCGATCATATGCCGGCCTCCGCACTACCTCTCGACGAGGGACCGGAATCCGCACCAGATCATCCGCTTTGTGTCAAATGGCATTGTGCTGGGGTTCATGGACGCCATTCGCGGGTCGTTCATAACCGCAGCGTTCATCCGGTCGCGGTTTTCGCGTAACTCGTAGCCGATCCACAAAAACACGACGGTTTGGCCCGGCTCGAGCTGTGCCGATTGCGGATTACGGGAACGATGTGTGCTTGCCGGGTTTCACATCGTACGCGATGCACTCGACATATTCGAGGGAACCATACTCGCGCCATACCTTGCCGGCATCCTGGCAAGAGCGCTGGTATATTTCTATCCTTTCCTTCCGCAGCGGAACGACAAATCCATCGACGTATCTTGCCATGGCTCAGAACTCCATTCCAAAGACGCCGCTGACGCGGGCGTCAGAGGACAGCGGCCTAGTGGCCGCCCCGCGCAGCGGCTTCCAGTTCAACGATATCGGTGCGTGTCATCGTCATAATGGTCGTAATTACGCGATTGACAATGTCCGGGTCGGGCCCGTCGAACCACAGGCAGTGTGCGATCATTGTTGTCATGGACATACGGTCATTCCTGCCTGGCGGTCGCGTCATGGCGTCGCCGAAGTCCTCCATGTCGACCACCGGACGAATCTCAATCTCGCAAGCCTCATTGTGAGTATTTTGACATCGCGTTACCCAACTTAGGGGGTCGAGTTGCCAGATCCAGTTACCGGCGTGCAGTTCACTGGTCTCAAAGAACGGTCCCTTGATGACCGATCTGTCCGTTCCCGAGAACCTCACGCGCAACTCGCGCGCCTTTAGAGGGCGCCTGAGCGATCAACATCCGAGCTTGGCATTTCTCCCGCTTCCGAAGCCTTGCTGGCCTTGACCAGGATCATGAACTTCATGGTCTGTTCTGCGGCGTTCAGGAAACGGCTTCGCCGGTTCGACGTTCCCAGGCCATCCTCAGACTGCTCAACATTATCCGGTCGCCGGGGCGCGCCTTCGTGCTAGAGCACCGTGACCCATCTGGGCTATGTTATGGAACTGGGCACTTCCGAGCCCGCCTCTCAACAACAAGCGCGGCGCATCTGATGTTCAAACACACCTTGGCTTGGCTCGCCGTCATCCTGGCCATCGCCGGGGTTGGTGGTGGCTTGAGTCTCTATAAGATCAATCAGTTCAAGGCAGCCGGCGCTGGGCACGGATCTCACGAGCCGATGGAGGCCGTTGCGGCCGTGCGGGCACGTACGGGTGAAGTCGCTTTCACTACGCGGGCGATCGGCACTGTCGTCGCCTTGCGCCAACTCGACATCCGAAACGAGATCGCTGGTCTGATTGCAGAGATGGGGTTCAGCTCGGGCAGCATTGTCGAGGCTGGCCAGCTTCTCGTCCAATTGGACGTACGCCAGGAGCAGGCCGCGCTGGTGGCTGCCGAGGCCGAGGCGCAGCTCGCCAAGCAGAATCTGGACCGTCGAGAAGGCCTGAGAAGCAGCCCGGCGTACTCAGCACAGGAGACTGATCGATCGCGCTCGGAGCATGCATCCGCCAGTGCACGCGCGCGCAGTCTTGCTGTGGCGATCGAGAAAAAGCGGATCGTCGCGCCGTTTCGCGCGCGCATCGGCATTACGAATCTCCAGCCCGGCGCCTATCTGGAATCGGGCACCCTGATCGGACGGTTGCAGGGCATCGAGGATGATGTCCATGTCGACTTCTCGCTGCCGCAGGACGAAGCGGCCGAGATCCGGACCGGCACCTCAGTCGTCCTGTCGGGTAGCGCAATTCCGGCCGGAACCACGGCGGTTGTCGTGGCCGAGGATGACAGCATCAACTCGACCAACCGGGCCGTGCGCTTGCGCGCGACGGCGAAGGGTATCGGCGGATTGGTCCGGCCGGGGACCTTCGTCGACGTCATAGCCACGACGTCCAAGCCGCGTGCGACCGTCCTCATCCCACTGACGGCATTGCGGCGCTCCCCCAATGGCCAGCATGTATTCGTTCTGGTCGAGGAAGCCGGCAAGCTGCGTGCGCGTCAGCGCACGGTGACGACGGGTGCAATTCAGGGCGACGATATCGCCGTCGACAAGGGACTGGTGGCCGGCGAGCTCATTGCGGCTTCCGGATCTTTCAAGCTGCGCGAAGGTCTCCTGGTCAATACCGAGGTCCCGCGGGCGGCCAACGCCACCACCGGCGTAAATTGAGAAGCTGAGGAGTTCTCATGCGCGCCATGGACGTATTCGTGCGGCGGCCGGTCATCGCCATTGTCGTCAATCTGGCACTGGTTCTCATCGGCCTCAGGGCGGCAACTCAGCTGCCGGTCCAGCAGTATCCACGCATCGAAAGCTCGTCGGTCATCATCACGACGGTCTACGTCGGAGCGTCGGCAGAGGGCATCCGAGGCTTCGTCACGACCCCCATCGAACGCGCCGTATCGTCCATCACGGGTGTTGATTATGTCGAATCGACCAGCGTTCCTGGCCTGAGTACCGTCACCGTTCGACTGAAGCTCAACCATCCCACCAACGTGGCCCTGACCGAGGTCGGCAATCGCCTCAGTCAGGTTCGCAGCGAGTTGCCGGCCGAGGTCGAGTCGCCCGTCGTCGAAGTGCAGCGGGCCGACCGGCCTTACGCAACTTTCTATGTCAGCGTCACATCCGACACGATGACGCCATCGCAACTCACCGACTATCTGTCGCGCAACATACAACCCCGGCTCAGTACACTCGCGAATGTGCAACGCGTGGGCTTGGAGGGCTCGCGCCCGCAGGCGATGCGGATCTGGATCGATGCCGAGCGCCTCGCCGCCTTCAACCTGAGCGCTGGAGACGTCGAGGCTGCGCTGAGGCGCAACAATTTCCTCGCTGCGGTCGGACGCACCAAGAGCAACCAGGTTCAGGTCGATCTTCTGGTCAATACGGACCTTCACACCGTCGAGGAATTCGAGCGGCTGATCGTGCGGGAAAATGCCGACCGCGTCGTACGGATAGCCGACGTAGGGCGTGTCGAACTCGGCGCGGAGGAGGATACCTCCAACGTGCGCCACAACGGTAAGGAGGCGGTCTACCTGTCCGTGTGGCCGTTGCCGGGCACCAACGAGATCAGTGTGGCACATGCGCTGCGCGCCGAAATCGACGACCTCCGACCGGCGCTCCCCCCTGGTACCGAAATCGCGCTCGCCTACGACGGCACCGTCTACATGGAAAACTCGCTCAAGGAGATCGCCACCACCTTCACCGAGACAGTCGCCATCGTAGGGCTGATCGTGTTTTTATTCCTGGGCTCAGCACGCAGCGCACTTGTGCCTTTGGTCACGATTCCCATCTCGCTCATAGGCGCCATGGCGGCGATGATGGCGATGGGATTTTCGCTCAATCTTCTGACGCTTCTGGCAATCGTGCTGTCCGTTGGGCTCGTCGTCGACGACGCCATCGTCGTGGTGGAAAACGTCTCCCGCCACATGCGCAATGGCATGGGCCGCATAGAAGCGGCCCTTGTCAGCACGCGCCAGCTGTTCGGCCCGATTGTCGCCATGACGATCACGCTTGCCGCCGTCTATGCGCCGATCGGATTGCTTTCGGGGCTAACGGGCGTACTCTTCAAGGAGTTCGCCTTCACGTTGGCGACGGCGGTTATCGTCTCGGGTTTCGTGGCGGTAACGCTGTCTCCGATCATGAGCGCCTACACGGTGCCTCAGGGCGCCCATGAAGGCCGATATGCGCGCTTCGTCAACCGCATGCTGGATCGCCTGGCGGCATCCTATGGCCGCCTGCTGGATAAGGTCCTGAACTTTCGAGGTCAGATCCTCGTCTTCGGTGCCTTCATCGGTCTTCTTGCGGTGCCACTCTATGTATTTTCCGGCAAGGAACTGGCTCCCGTCGAAGACGAAGGCTTCATTCTGCTGATCGTCAACTCGGCCCCCGATGCCTCACTTGCCTATACGACGTCGCACATGGCCAAGGTGTACGACATCGGCAAGTCGATGGCCGAGTTCGACGCCATGTTCGAGATCGTTTTCCCGTCGAACGGGTTCGGCGGCTTTCTGTTCAAGAATTGGCACGACCGCGAGCGTTCCGCGCACGAAATCCTGCCGCAGGTCTATGGCGCGGTGTCTCAGATCAAGGAACTGCAGATTTTTCCCGTGCTGCCTCCCGCGTTGCCGGGTGCCGGGAATTTCGATGTCGAACTGGTCATGAAAGGCCCCGGCACACCCGAACAGATGGCCGAGTATGCGGGGCAACTTGTCGGCGCCGCGTTTGGCAGCGGACAGTTCATGTTTGCCGACACCGATCTCAAGATCGATCTTCCGCAGGTTCGCGTGGTCGTCAACCGCGAGCGTGTCGCCGATCTAGGGCTCGATCTGGCCGACATAGGCCGGCAGCTCGGCACCCTGGTGGCCGGCAACTACGTCAACCGCTTCACCATTGACGGGCGCGCCTACAAAGTCATCCCGCAGGTCGGCATCGACGCCCGCGCGGCCGCGGGACACCTGCTCGACTACAAGATACAGGCGAAGGACGGAAAGCAGGTCGCGATCTCGTCGCTGGCGAGCCTGGAGACGTTTACGGCCCCGCGCACGCTGGCGCGCTTCCAGCAGAACGACAGCTTCCGTGTCTATGGCGGCGTCAGACCCGGAGTGACCAAAGCCGAAGCGCTGGCCACGCTGGAGGCGGCCGCACGCAACATTCTGCCGCCGGGCTACACCATCGACTATGCCGGTGAATCGCGCCAGATCCGCCAGGAAGGTACGACGCTCGCCGGCACGCTCGGTTTCGCAATTCTGCTGATCTATCTCGTTCTGGCGGCGCAATTCGGCAGCTTCCGCGATCCGCTCGTGGTGCTC
The DNA here is from genome assembly GCA_963750715.1 of uncultured Alphaproteobacteria bacterium. GTDB lineage: Bacteria > Pseudomonadota > Alphaproteobacteria > Rhizobiales > Hyphomicrobiaceae > JAGVSR01. Next base: position 124,240 of record CAVVRP010000009.1, read on the forward strand.
CTCGGCTCGGTGCCGCTCGCTCTGACGGCAGCTCTCGTGTTCACATTCTTGGGATTCACCACGATCAATATCTACAGCCAGATCGGCCTGATCACGCTCGTTGGTCTCATCGCGAAGAACGGCATCCTCATCGTGGCGTTCGCCAACGAGCTTCAGCAGGAGGGGGCTGATAAGCTGGGTGCCATACGCGAAGCGGCGATGACTCGTCTGCGGCCGATCCTGATGACGACGGCTGCGACTATCTTCGGTCACCTTCCCTTGGTGTTCGTGACCGGGGCTGGCGCGGAGGCGAGAAACAGCATCGGCATCATGCTGGTCAGCGGTATGGCGATCGGCACGCTCTTCACACTCCTGATCCTGCCGGCGGTGTATCTTGTTTTCGCTGCGCGGCACGCTCCGGAAGAGCGTGATGTGGATGCGCTGGACGAAGCAGAGCGCCGAATTCCCGCCTGAAACGCCGCTCAACCAAAATCGGGAAGCGCAAGACAGGCGTAGCGAGTGGGGGATCTGGCCCGCACTATCGAACACTATCGAAAATGGTGGCTAGTTTGGTCCCGGCCATGCCTCGCCGTCGTTGTAGGGGAACCAACCCTGCTGCTCGCGGATTTCCGGGTCGATGAGCACCATCTTGGTATGCCGGAACTGATCGAGACCCTCGATGCCGAGTTCACGGCCGTGGCCGGATAGTTTGCGTCCGCCAAAGGGAACGGCGTCGTTGTCGAGAAGGGGCACGTTGACCCACACCATCCCCGACTGGATTTCGTTCACCGCACGCATCGCCTCGCTCAAGTCCTTGGTATAGATGTTGGCGCCAAGTCCGAACTTCGAGCGGTTGGCGAGATCGATCGCGTCGTCGAGGCTTCGGACCTTCACGATCGGCGCCACAGGCCCGAAGCTTTCGTCGTTGACGATGTCCATTTCGGGCGTGACGCCGATGAGCACCGTGGCATCCGTGAACCAGCCGCTGTTGAGGCCGCCGGGACGGCCGCCGCCGCAGGCGATCTTGGCGCCTTGCTGTATGGCCCGCGCCAGTATTGCCTCGTAGCGGTCACGCTCGCGCGCCGAGACCATCGGCCCCATATCGACCTTATCAAGCCCGTTTCCGATCCGCAGGCTCCTAGCCCCCGCTACCAGCGCGCCGACGAACTCGTCGTGCATCAACTCGTGAACATAAATGCGCTCGGCCGACGTGCAGACTTGGCCCGCGTTCAGGAAGCTCGAGAACGCCACGCCGCGGGCGGCGACATCGACGGGTGCGGATGGCATGACGATGAACGGGTCGTTGCCGGAGGCTTCAATCAGCGCCGGCTTGAACGTGCGGGCGCAGGCCTGTGCGACGATCTGCGAGGTCTTGAGACTGCCGGTAAACGCAACGCCGTGGATGTTGTCGTGCTCCACGAGCTTTTGACCAGCCGCGCCGCGCCCGGTGACGCATTGTACCAGGCCCGCCGGCAGGGTGGCGAAGGCCTCCATCAACAGAAGTGTCGACAGGGAGGTGTAATCAGAGGGCTTGATGATGACCGCGTTGCCGGCCCCCACCGCCGCGGCCACCTGCCAGAACAGCAGCAGGTATGGGTAGTTGAACGGTACGATCGACGTGACGACGCCGAGCGGCTCCTTCATGGTCAGGTGAAGTTGTCCGGGTGCCGAAGGACCATGCACCCGCCCGCTTTCCTGACGGCTGATCTCGGCATAATAGCTCATGGCGCTTGCGCACCAGCCGATCTCGTCCATTGCTTCCTTATAAGTCTTGCCTTGCTCGCGCGTGAGCGACTCCGCCAGCGCCGCATTCATCAGCTTCGTCGCGCGCGTTACCTCGTGCATGATGTCGGCGCGTTCGGCGCCGGAAAGCCTCCACCATTTGCGCTGGGCGTGCGTTGCGACAGAAATGGCGAAATCGATCTCGGCCGGGGTCGCTTCCGCCACCTCGCCGATGATGTCCTCTGTCGCCGGGTTTATGACCGGATAGGCCGCGCCCGCGCTCGCCACGAACTGTCCGGCAACGTAGAGCTGCCGCGATAAGTCCCGATGTCGGGCAACGATGTCCATGTGGTGTACCTTTCCGATGGTGCCCGCCCGGCGAGGCGTCGCCCAGGCCCGATTCCTTTGTCGCCCAGAGTGATAGCCGGTGGCAAGATTGCCAAAACACTATGGATTGATGCACGGTACCGCTCGCCACATCGCACCAGCGAGATGAAATGACGCTTACACACAAAAAGCCACGCGCACGAGACTTGGGGCTGCCCCTTTCCGGCACGCCGGGATCCCAGAACGGAATCACCGATGTGCCAGGGGTTCACGCTGGACACCGAACGATCATCGAGAACGAGCTGCGTCCCGGTCGCAGGCTGCCGGTGCGTACGGGAGTCACGGCGATCATCCCGCACGCCGGGATGGGGAAGCCTGCTCCGGTCTACGCCGGCATCCATCGCTTCAACGGCAATGGCGAGATTACGGGCAGCCACTGGATCGAGGATGGCGGATACTTCGTCGGACCCGTTCTGATCACCAATACTCACAGCGTCGGCATCGTTCATCACGCCGCGATCCGTTGGATGCTGCAGCGCTACCCGCACGTCTATGGAGGCAGCGAGGACCTTTGGATTATGCCGGTCGTGGCCGAAACCTATGATGGCGTCCTGAACGATATCAACGGTCAGCACATCACGACCGAGGATGCCCTTCTGGCGCTCGATTCCGCCACATCAGGTCCGGTCGCTGAAGGCAACACGGGCGGCGGCACAGGCATGATCACCTATGGCTTCAAGGGCGGCACGGGCACGTCTTCACGCGTTGTTACTCTTGGCGGCAAGACCTACACAGTCGGCACGCTGGTGCAGGCCAACCACGGAATAGGCGAATGGCTGACCGTAAGCGGCATCCCGGTGGGACGCGAACTGCATGCGCAGAACAAGGTGGAAGCACCGGTGAAGGAACGCGGCTCTATCATCGTCATCATCGCAACCGATCTCCCGCTGGCGCCGCATCAGTTGAAGCGGCTGGCGCGCCGCGCCTCGATCGGCATCGGCCGCAACGGAACGCCTGGCGGCAACAGCTCGGGCGATATCTTTCTCGCCTTTTCGACCGCGAACCCGCGTCCGATGCCTCATGAGGCGCCACCGACGTTCTCAATCGAGATCGTCAATGACGACCTTCTCGACCCTGTCTACATGGCGGCCGTCGACAGCGTCGAGGAAGCGATTCTCAACGCCATGTGCGCCGCCGAGGACGCGGGCGGAACCCCACACGACCGCACGTTCGTGCGCGCGCTGCCAACGGCGCAACTCGTCGAGATTCTAGCGCTCCACGGGCGTTGCGCCGTCGGCTGAACGCCGGTGAGGTTCGAGTTCATTCAGGGAAGATCTGTCCGGCTGCCGAGGCGCTGGTCCTTGAAAACGGAACTTTGCAATTGCGCCGCCTGCGCCGCAGCCAATAGAGATACGACGACCGCTTTACGATCTCCGTGAGGCCGAGGTAAGCGATAACCGCGGGACGAGGAAGACAAAGTAGATCGGTGGCGGCACGACGAAGCCAAACCATAATCCGATCGGCGTCGGCGCTAAGCACCCCTTCAGAGCTGCAGCAATGGAAACGCCCCGGAAAGTCCGGTGGCTTGAACCGCGGAATGATGATTGCCGGTCGCCCAACGCTAAATCTTATGCCGCGGCCAAGCCGACCATCGATTTTGTTTATCAATCGTACCAGGAGTATCTATTTGCCCGTGGACGATCTTGTTTTCTGATGGTCATACTGCCTCCGTATCCGAGGACCCTCGCCGAGCCGGGTCCAGTCTGCGGGAGCAGCTGTGTAGGCCGTCCTATGGTGAATACGATGGTAGGCCAGCCGACCACTCCGGACAATCCGGGGACAGCCCAATCGGCAGGACCGTTTCTGCGCGGTCTGCTGCCTCTCGATCGCAACCGGTTGATGAGGGACGTTGTCGCCGGCATTACTCTGGCCGCACTCGGCATTCCCGAGGTGATGGGTTACACCAAGATCGCCGGTACACCTTTGGTGACGGGCCTTTACATGCTGCTGCTGCCTGTCATCGCCTTCGCTGTGCTCGGGGGATCACGTCATCTGGTCGTGACCGCCGACTCCGCGACTGCCGCAATCCTCGCGTCCATGCTAGTGATTATAGCGCCGCTCGGCTCCCCGGAGTATGTGGGCCTGACCAGCGTCGTCGCCCTCATCGTCGCAGCGATGCTGGTACCGGCTAGAATGTTCAGGCTCGCGTTCCTGGCGGATTTTCTGTCGCGCAGCGCCCTCATAGGCTTTCTTACGGGCGTCGGCGCGCAGGTCGCTGGAGGGGAACTGACCGGGCTTATCGGCGCACCGAAGCAGGGGGAGGGGGCTCTCGCGCAGATCGCGTCCGCAATTGATCGTATGGGGCCCGCGCATGGGGCGACGCTGGCCATATCGGGGGCGGTGCTAGCGCTACTCATAGTCAGCCAAAGGTCATCTCCGAGGCTCCCCGGTGCGCTGATCGCCGTCGTCGGTGCCATTGTAGCGAGCGCAGCTTTCGACTTTACCGGGCGCGAGCATTGGCCTCATCGCTATATCGGTCGATGTCGTCGACGATCTCTGGCGATATGGTCTCGCGAGCGACAAGGCCGAAATCTATTCGACGATTGACGCGGCAATAGCGGCTCACGGCAAGCACGAGCCGAAAGTGGAGATGTGACCGTGGCAGAACCAGCCCTGGCCGACCTCGAGAAGCTCCCCGTGGCGGACGTTGTCGCAGCGCTCGAGACAGATACCGACCGGGGGTTGGCGGGACCGGAAGCGCAGCAGCGTCTCGTCCGCTATGGGCCAAACGAACTCGTCGAGAAGGAAGAGAGCTTCATAACCAAGCTTCTATCTCATTTCAAGGGCCCGATCGCCTACATGATCGAGGCGGCCGCCCTGGTGTCGGCGGTGATCGGCCACTGGAACGACTTCGCGGTCATCACGATGCTGCTCGTGTTCAATGTCGCGCTGGAGATGTGGCAGGACCGCAAGGCCTCGAACGCGTTGGCCGCCCTCAAGAAGGGGCTTTCACTGGAAGCCGTCGTCAAGCGTGACGCAAGCTGGCAGACGCTGCCAGCCGCGACCCTGGTGCCGGGCGACATCGTCAAGATCAAACTCGGCGTCATCGTTCCTGCCGATCTTCGGATGGTGTCGGGCGACTACGCATCGATCGATCAGGCAGCACTGACGGGAGAGTCGCTTCCCGTGATCAAAAAGCCGGGCGACGAGGCTTATGCCGGCAGCGTTGTGAAACAGGGGGAGATGGAAGCTGTCGTCATCGCGACGGGCTCCAACACCTTCTTCGGACGCACTGCGAAGCTCGTGGCAGGTGCGGGAGCGGCCAGCCACGCCCAGAAGGCCATGTTTGAGATCGGCAATTTCCTGATCATCGTAGCGGTGATTCTGGCGTCGATTTTGGTGGCGGTCAAGGTCTACCACGACATCGTGGTGGCCGATACCTGGGGCATGAAGGATGCGCTCGCCATTCTGCAATTCGTCCTGGTTTTGCTCGTTGCGTCCATTCCGGTGGCCATGCCGACCGTGTTCTCGATCACGCTGGCTCTTGGCGCGCTGGCGCTCTCCAAGGAGGGGGCGATCGTCTCCAAGTTGTCGGCCATCGAAGAGATGGCAGGCGTCGACATTCTCTGCACGGACAAGACCGGAACGCTCACCAAGAACCAGCTCAAGCTCGGTGAGCCGATCCTGATCGCCGCGACCGATCCTCAAGACTGCATCCGGGTCGCTGCGCTTGCCTCGCGCATCGAGGATCGCGACACAATCGATACCGCGGTGATCGAAGCGCTTCGGGATCAAGCAAGCTTGAAGGAATGGACGCAGTCGAAGTACGTCCCGTTCGATCCGGTGACCAAACGCACCATGGCGACGATAACGGACCGGTCTGGCAAGACATTCATCGTTGCCAAGGGTGCGCCGCAGGCAATCATTGAGCTTGCCAAGCCCAATCCAAAGATCACTGACGATGTTAATAAGACCGTTGCGTCGCTGGCGGCGACGGGGTCGCGGGCGCTCGGGGTCGCGCAGTCGGCCGATGGCGGCCGCACATGGTCGCTGCTCGGCATCCTTCCGATGTTCGATCCGCCACGTGACGATTCGAAGACCACGATCGACAAGGCGCGCGAGAAGGGTGTCCGCGTAAAAATGGTGACGGGGGACGATACGGCAATAGCTATCCAGATGGCACGCGAGCTTGGCATGGGCACGAACATCATCCCCGCTGTCGAGGCTTTCCCTAAGGGTATGGATCCCGACAATGTGCCGCCGCAGATCGTCGATGCGATCGAGCAGGCGGATGGTTTCGCCCGCGTCTTCCCGGAGCACAAGTACGCCATCGTGAAAGCGCTGCAGTCGCGCGGGCACATCGTCGCGATGACGGGCGACGGTGTCAATGACGCGCCGGCTCTTAAGCAGGCCGATTGCGGAACGGCAGTATCCGGCGCCACCGACGCCGCGCGTGGAGCGGCTGCCCTGATCCTCACCGCGCCAGGTCTGTCGGTGATCAACAGCGCGATTGACGAAGCGCGCCAGATCTTTGGGCGCATCACGAGCTACACGATCTATCGTGTGGCTCTGACCATGAACATCATGTTCCTGGTCGTGCTGTCGTCGATCTTCCTCGCCTTCCAGCCGGTCACCGCCGTAATGATCGTGGTGATGTCGCTTCTCGACGACGTTCCCATCATGGCGATCGCCTACGACAGGACGCGGGTGAGCGCCAAGCCCATCCGCTGGGAAATGCCGCGCCTACTCGGTGTGTCGGCGGTTCTCGGCTTCTTCTCGATACTGCAGTCGTTCGGGTTGCTGCTGATCGGGCTGGAGGTTCTCAGCAATTCGCACTACCGGGAATACTTTGGTCTCACGAGCACGGCACAGCTGCAGACGGTGATGTTCCTGCAGTTGGTAGCGGGAGGGCACCTGCTGCTGTTCATCACACGTACTGAGGACTGGTTCTTTCGGCAGCCCTATCCTGCCGCACCTTTGTTGTGGGCCATCGCGGCGACGCAGGCCGCGGCGGTTGTCATGTGCGCCTCCGGCTGGTTGGTGGAACCGATATCGTGGGCCGTCATCGTCGCTGTATGGATATACAACATTGCATGGATGTTCGTCATGGGCGGAGTCAGGCTCATCACCGAGCGTTTCGTCGACCACCGCACATCGCTGCATCTGCATAGCGTGTGGATCGTCAACCAATCACTGCACCCGCAAGGGTTCCCGACATCGCGATTACCCGGCGCCGGGCAATAGGAGACGCCACATGGATTACCGAAAGAAGTTTCTGGTCGAGCCTGGCAAGAAGGTTCGCTTGGAAAAGATCGATCCTGCTTTCACGGGCAAACACCAGTCTCATGCAGATGCGCTGCCCGAGATCGAAAAGAATGTCGCGCGCATGGACCAGATGCAGTACCTGCTTTATGCGGACGGCGAACAGTCCCTGCTCGTCGTGCTGCAAGCCCTTGATGCGGGCGGCAAGGACGGCGTCGTGCGCCACCTGTTCTGCGGGATGAACCCTCAGGGGACGACCTCGGTCGGATTCAAGCAGCCAAGCAAAATCGAGGCGGCCCACGATTTTCTATGGCGTGCACATCTGAAAGTCCCGGCTAAAGGCGAGGTGGTTATATTCAACCGCTCGCACTACGAAGATGTGCTGGTAGTGCGTGTGCATAAACTCGTGCCCGAGCAGGTCTGGTCGAAGCGCTATGATTTCATCAACGACTTCGAGAAGATCATTGCCGCGAACGGTACGCGCATCCTGAAATTCTACCTCCATATCAGCCCCGACGAGCAGTTGGCCCAATTCAAGGATCGACTCGAGGATCCGGCGCGGCACTGGAAGATCAGCGAGTCCGACTATACCGAGCGCGAGCTGTGGCCGCAGTACATCGCCGCATTCGAGGAGGTCCTGCAGAAGACTAGCACCCCTCACGCGCCGTGGTATGTCATCCCGTCGAACCACAAGTGGTTCCGGAACTTGGCCATCTCCAGAATAGTTGCGGACACTCTCGACGACATGGGGCTGAAGCTCCCGCCCACGCAGGTGGACATCAAGGAAATCCAACGCAAGTACCATGAGGCGGTCCAGAACGCGCGCGGTGCGGCCAAGCGCAAGCAACAGTAGCGCAGGGAAGCCTTTCCCTTGGCGGCGTTTTCCAGCGGCGTGGTTAAGTAGCTACAGGACCCAAATCCAGCACCTTGTGCCTGCTGCATTCGCCGGTCGGAATAGGCCAGTATTCACACGTGGGCAGTCTTGCCCAGCACGGTGTAGATGGGTCTGTTTTCACGATCTCCCTGGTCGAATGCCCTAAGTGCTCCGCTCAGTTCTCCAGCTCTTTCAAGTTCTGCGGAGAATGCGGAGCAAAGCTGGTCGATGCCGGCCCACGATCAGGACCTCCGGCAGACCCGGCAGGTGCCAGTCATCCGCGGGATGAGTTTCACGACGTCACAATTTTGTTTGCCGACATTACCGGCTTCACATCACTGTCCGAGCGGCTGGATCCTGAAGCCATTCATGCCCTGATGAATGATTGCTTCGACGGCCTCGGCCGGATCGTTCAATCCAACGGCGGCCATATCGACAAGTACATCGGTGACAGCATCATGGCGCTCTTCGGCGCCCCGACGGCGCATGACGATGATCCGATGCGTGCGGCTCAGTCGGCAATCGAAATGCAGGCGTTCCTGGCCGATTTCACGGAGGGACGCGAGAGAGCGCACCGAGTTCGGCCAGCGGCTCAAGATGCGTATAGGTCTCAATTGCGGACGGGTTCTGGCGGGTGCCGTCGGGACCGAAGGACAACGTGCCTACTCGGTGATGGGGGACGCGGTCAATGTTGCATCGCGCCTCGAATCGATGGCCGAACCCGGGACCATTCTGACCTCTTCGGATTTCAAGCGGCGTGTCCACCAGCATTTCGAATTCGGTGCCCCGCGTCTGCTTCAGGTCTTGGTCGTGCAGAAGCGGCTACCATCGGGAAGTCTACGGCTGGAGCCGAGAACGCTGCTCGCAGGCGCGGACTCGAGGTCTGAATGACGACCCTTTGCGACGGCTCGCGCGAACTGGAGCTAATCCGGCTGGCGCTCGACGAGCCGCGTTCCGGTTGGACCTGGATCGAGCTGCGCGGCCCCCCTCGGGATCGGGAAGTCGCGCCTTGCAGAGGTCGCGCTGGCGCGGACGCCGCGGTTCAAGGTGATTCAAGCGACGTCGCGTTCAACGACAGCGGTCCGTCCCTTCGCCCTGATGCGGCGTTTCCTTTTTGCTCTGAATCAGGAGTTCACCGGCTCGACTGCGCTGCCGCAAACGTCTGAACAGTTCGTGACAGCGCTCTGGCCCCTGACGGATCGTCTGGAGTCGTACATCAGCGCCATCTGGTACATCGCGGCACCGGATGCGCTGTGGGCTGAAGGCGCCTGATCCAGACCCGCTGACATTCCGGCGAACGCTCGAACGCGGCCTCGCCATCCGGAATCCAGCGCGTGGCCCCCTTAAGGTCGCCGCAGTATTTTTTGGAAGCGGTTGCGCAAGTACGGCGTGCCTGCGGCCGGTCGCCGATGGATTCGCGAGGTTGTCCTGCCTGAGGCGTGCAGCCCCGAGCGGACTATTGGCAATGCGCGTGACCGCGAAGCGGGGTCAGATCGAAATGGAAGTGGTTACGATGGACGTCATTCGCTTCGGGACCCAACACCGTTTCGAATTCGCGACAAGCCCCGTCGTGGAGACGGCGTAGAAACCTGGTCGCCGGTGTCGGCTTTAATGGCGCCATACCAACGTCCGCCTTTGCCGCGCGAGCGGCGGAGGATGCCGGAATTTTCTCTTGCGTTGTCTTCAGCGAGAGGCTCGCCCGTGCCAGACTTTGTCCGGTGGCAGGCGGAGCCGATTTGGCAGTGGCGTTTCTACCCGACGGTGCCTTGGACGCTGCCGGCGCAGACTTTGCCTTGGCCAGTGCCGCCAAATCGCGTGCCGTGGGTCCCCATCCTTTGAGAACCGTAACGTTGCGGCCGTCTTCGAGTTCGAATGCCGCAACATCGATGGCGTTTGCAAAGGCATGCTGGCTCAGATTTCCGGCCGGAAAATTGTAGACGGTCCGGCAGGAGTAGCCCGAGGCTCCCGCAATACGCCGCACCGGAGAGCCCAATATATCGCGTGCCGCAGGTTGCAGGCTGAGTTTGTTCCATCGATGCAGTGCTGCCATGAGTCGGCAATTGATTTCCACCGGCGGGTCGAACACGACCTTTGGGCTCGATCCCAGGCTCTTCAGGCGTACAGGTGCCGTCCCTCCACAGCTGTCTTGTTTGACTGGTGCCAGCAAGTCGACTTCAGCGGCCACCGATTGGAGAACGTGCATGCACTCTTCTCGGCCACGCAGGATTGCGGTCTCGGTCCATCCATCCTTGCCACCGGGCGCGGCGGTATCGGGCGTCGTCTGGTCCGTGGTTTCCCTAGTGCCTATGGGACCTACGCCGGTTAACTTCGAGAGGAGCGGCAGGAAGCCGATCAAAAAAAGGCCGATCACCACCAGAAAAGACAAGGTGGTCGATGACGCCGAGAATGGGTACTTTCTGAATGCCATGGGCACATTTGGTCACCACGGAGTACAAGCCTGATCTACCCGTGGCGTAGCACTGCAATTTAGCTGGCTGTCCCTAAGATAGCGTTAGAGCCAAGGATAGTGACCCGGATATGACGTCCCGATCCTGTGTTTGCCGCCCTGCAGCGCTTCGCATTCCCATCGGGGGGGCTTGAGACTTATCTTGCGAGTTCCTGCGGCTTGGCTCGCGTCTCTGGTCGTTCGCTGTCCAAGTCGGCAAGCGTCGCCGCGTCAGCGCTTTGAGAGACCAAGGCTGCCACTGCCGTTCGCGCTGGAGAATGTGACGGTTTGTGAGGAGCCGCTTACGACGACGTGGGGACACGTCCAGAGATGTCATAGTCACTGTTGTAGAAATCGCCGATGTAACGGTTTGGCGAGCCCATCGACAGCTGTCCAGTTTGCCGGATCGTCGTCGAGGCCGACGTGCAGGTCGCTGCTACAGCGACGACCTTGCTGCCTTGCGGGCTGTGACACACGACAACGAACCGCTTCGCGCTTTCCAGATCCGCGCGGTTGCCGGCGCAAGAACCGGCGCCGCGGATCAGGCGATTTCATTCCTTAGAGTTAGAATAATCTAAAAATAACAATAGGTTGGTGACGATCTGACGCTCCGACAGTAGTTGGCAAGAATGGTAACCTTAAGGGTAAGCGAGCATTCCCATGCTGACACCTGCCTTTTTTGAATCGGCTGCAATTCTGTTGAGAGAAGGTCTAGAGGCGATCCTCGTACTCGCAGCTTTAGGCGCTTACCTCTCACGATCTGGTGCTGGCGATAGGAACTGGGCGCTGTATGCCGGCGCTGGCGCAGCAATTCTCGCCAGCGTTGCCGTGGCCTGGCTGCTTGAGCTGTTCAACAACGGCATGCACAACGACTTGATGGAAGGCGCGCTCATTTTGGTTGCTGCAATGCTGATGTTCTACTTGAGTGGCTGGCTCTTTCTGAAGCAGGACCCTCGCGCATGGCAGCGGTATTTGAAGCAGCATACCGACAGGGTTGTCGAAGGAGGAACGATCCTTGCGGTTGCGATGCTGGCGTTTCTGGCGGTATTCCGTGAGGGTGCTGAAACCGTGCTCTTTCTACACGCGTTGGCACGGACGCAGGGCGGCTGGAGCGCTGGATTGATCGGTGGCATCTTGGCGGCGACGGCTGGCCTTTTCCTTATCTATTTTATCATCAACACTACCACGCGGCGTCTACCGCTTCGTTCCGTCTTTCTGATTACCTCGGCCTTTCTCTTTCTGATGGGACTGAAGTTCATTGGTGAGGGACTTCAAGAATTCCAAGAGCAAGCAGTGATCGGGTTTCACCCGGCAATAGATAGCGGACTACTCGTGGCGCTCGGCCTCAACCCGAGTTGGGAAGCAATCGGAGCGCAGCTCGCAATTGTTCTGATTGCTATGGCCTGCATTTTTGCTGGCCGTCAAACCCAACACGTCAGCCAGCCCCACTAAAGTGCGGGCTCACGGCTTAAGGTGGAGAGCTCGATGGGGCACCGATAGCCGGTGCCTGTTCGCATTCGCGCGTGAAGGCCGAGATGCCGCTCGCCTCCGGATCGGGGCCGGCGACAACGATCTCGACAAGCTCCACCTTCTCTCGGGCGTCGAGTTTGGGCGGACGCCCGTCGCGCGGTTGATCGGCAAGCCCGTCGAGGCCGTGCTCGTTGTAGCGGATGACCCAGTCGCGCAACGTCTGACGATCCATGCCCGCCGACCGCGCGGCCGCCTCGCGGCTCATACCCTCGAGCGCGTTGGCGATCGCGAGAATGCGCCGGGCGATACGCCCATCGCTCTCGGTCTTCGCAAGCTTGCGCAACACCGCCGGAGTGCGATCGCGCCTGATCGAAAGTGCAGACATGCCTTCCTCCATCGAATCGATGAAGCGAGGGAATCACGAACCGAGCCCAGACGGAATCGCACAACGGCAACAGGAGTCGAGACTTTCAAGCGGCGGTATCAGCTTGTGGTTGAACGGTCGGACGGCGCGAAGCCGCGCGTCAGAATCCCTCGCCATCCACTCGACTTTGTATCGTCTTTGGATGCCAATTGGAACTTTGGTAGATCACGACCTCTCAGAACGCCGACAACCTCGACGGGGTCGGCCACTCCGCGCACATTGATTAGAGTCGTGAATGCGTCCCCCGGTGACCATCCGGCATACGTTGCGACTTGGCGCGAGAACATGATCTGGAATGATTTTTCCTTTGCGAGCCCTTCCAAACGACTTGCAACGTTCACGGCGCTCCCGATAACGGTGAAATCAAGAGACTGTCCAAAGCCAATCCGGCCCAACAGCAACGGTCCCGCGTCGATACCGATCCCGACTTCCAGCGGAGAGCCAATTTCGACTTCGAGTTTAGCATTGATCTTATCGAGCGCCAGATCGATTGCTCGTGCCGTTTGAAGCGCATCCCGGCATCCCGCTTCGATGCCATTCACTTCACCGAAGACCGCAAGCAGACCGTCGCCGATAAACTTATCAATTCGGCCGCCGTTCTCAGTGATAGCGGCTCCAACGACACCAAAAAATTCATTCAGGATAAAGACAATATCGAACGGCAGTCGCTTTTCCGAAAGTCGCGTGAAGTGGCGCAGGTCGACGAACATTACTGCAAGTTTTTTTTCTACGCCGCCCGCGTCAGCCTCCTCCAGTGCAGCAGTTTCCGGCCCGGTCCGGTCCGCATTCATCAGTCGCGTCACGACGAGGTCACCTTGCGGATATATTTGACACGCCAATCGAACGTTCTCTGGCGCTCTGATGCTTCCGAGGGTAACGCTCTCTGGAAATGAAGGCGGCGGTAGCGGTGACGAGCCATGTTCGATACGCACACGGCACGTCGAACAGCGCGCCCGCCCGCCACAAACGGCGGCATGCGAGATCTTACTCATTCGGCTGATTTCGAGCAATGACGGTCCTTGCGGCACCTTTACGCTTGGTCCCCCGACATAGCTGACGCGGACCTTGGGGCCTGTAACCCGCACGAGTTTCATGAGGCCGATGTAGCCCAGTGCAGCGCCGATAAGTACAGCGAACTCCAAGCGCGCAAGAGTGCGGTAGTTGGCGAGAAGGGCCCCGGTCTCCTCGCTCGGCCAGTTCGTCATGCTCTTTACGCTTGCCAACATGTCCGGCTCGCCAATCACGGCTGCAATCCCGCGTCCGGCAACAATGAAGCCGCTCAAGGCCGCAATTGGTACCGCGATCGCAAGCGCGAGAAGAACCGGTGCTGCGCGCCGATAGGCTGGCAGCAGGCGCATCCAGAAATGTATGCCGATGCACGAGTGAGCCCAGACGAGAAGCAGCAGTGCACTTTGCGTAAGGGCGCTAGATGGCCAAAGCCTAGCGAGCTCGTAAATGTACGTATCCTTGACGCCGAACAAGGTATGGGCGATGCGCGTGTTGACGATGTGAGGGAACAGCAATACGGGAATGGTCAGGCCGAATGCGAGTTGGATCTGCTCCCAACGCGGCATGCGTAGCGTCGTTCTCGTGGCAAGCTTGTAGATTGCCAGGGTGATGTGCGTGACAATCGCCAGGACGAGAATGGTAGTGCCGGCATAAGATCGCGTGACCAATGTGCGCCACTGCTGGACCTCCTGCATCAGATCGACGCTGAAAATGCCCATGGCGTGGTTCAGGAAGTGGGTAAGCGCGAACAGGAACAGCACGAGGCCGGAAATGAGCCGCAGTCGCTGAAGAACTGTGCCTCGCGATAAGACGTGCATGCGGGGGTTCGCTCCTTGGCGATGGTCGACGACCCGCCGATCGGCTTCGCGTCCTCGTCAATGTAGCCGTGCGGGTTGGAGTGAACCATAACCGTTTCTGAGGGCTGGTTGCACGTCGTTTCGGGTCAAGCGGAGGAGACACTCCTTTATACCCAGACGATAACGTCCTAGCTAAGCGCAAGTCACGGACACTAAGGGCCAAGACCCACAACTGGATGACCTGTGACCAACGCCGCTGGACGCCTTATGAGAGCGTCAGGTCGTTGATCTTTCCCGGCTCCGGGATAAGAGGACGACATCGCTATCTGGCCCGCAGCAATTAATGGAAATAGCAATTGGCACTCTGTGTCGCAGATGACGCTATGGGCTGCGGGCGCGGCTATAGCTGGGAGCTATGAAACTGGAAGGAACTCGGCACTTCAGACAACCGGCGGCTTGGCTCACACTAGAGACGGTGCGTGTCCGCCTTCCTGTAGGGACTTGAGGAAACGTTCGCACCTCGGCTACGATTTGGAGCTTCTGACTTAACGCGGTGCTAAATTGACAAAGTCAGTTTCAACGTTGACCGAATCCTTCGAAGCGATCTGCAGGATCGACGCACCGCTCAACGTCAGGCTGTCGGCTTATGCAGACAAACTTCGCGAATTGAATTTTCCATTTGCGGAAGCCTATGACGACTTGGTGGCTCGTCTTCTTTCCGGTCAGATCGGGCACGACGCTCCAGGCGTGGGCGAGAAAATGCCAAACTTCATCCTACCCTCGATGGGCGGCACTCTGATGAGCCGCGACGACCTCAGGGGCCCCGTCGTCGTCAGCTTCAACCGAGGGCATTGGTGCCCTTTCTGCAAGATCGAACTCAGGACGCTGGCCGAACATCACGGCGAAATTGCCGATCTGGGCGCTGAAATAGTCTCCATCATTCCCGACAAGCAGCAGTTCACGGGCGATCTGCGCGCCGCCACTCTCCACAAGCTCCACATTTTATCCGACATAGACAACGGATATGCACTCGCGCTTGGATTGGTGATGTGGCTAGGTGATCGCATAAGGGACCTCATGAGAGGACGCGGATATCATCTGGAAAGCTACCATGGCAGCGATGGTTGGTTCGTCCCGGTGCCTGCGACGTTTGTCTTGAATTCGGATAAAGTCGTCGTGGCGCGCTGTATTGATCCCGACTTTCGGCGGCGCATGGAGATTGCGGACATCTTGGCCGCGCTTCGTGAACTCAAGACCTGAGCGGCAGGTGCGTGCTGCACTTCTGTCCCTGCGGGATTTGCGCTACAATTCGAGGACCGAAAATGGGGCGCCTAATGGCTGAAGTTACCCTCGACGAGATTCTAGAGGAGTGCACGGAGCGTTGCCGCACCATGGACGCGCCTCTCGGGCAAAGACTATCAGCGTTTGCATCGGATGTTCGCCGCGCTAGCCCCGAGTTCGCGGACGCAGTGGAGCGGATGATTGATCGGCTGAAGCAGAATGATGCCGGGCTCGACGCGCCTCAGCCGGGCGAGCCAATGCCGGACTTTTTGTTGCCAGACGAAACCGGTCGCCTGGTCTCCCTCTCGGATATAATCGCGAATGGTCCCGTGGTCATTGCGTTCCACAGGGGGCATTGGTGTCCGTATTGCCTGATAAGTGCAACTGCGTTGGCGGAGATCTATCCAGAAATCGTCCGCCACGGCGCGAACCTTGTGGCGATTACGCCGGAAGTCGAGCGTTTCAACGCTGAACTGAAGTCCGCCTCAGGAGCGCCGTTTCCTGTTCTCTCGGACATGGACAATGGCTATTCCCTCCTGTTGAATCTGGCGTTCTACGTCGGTGACGAGAAGAAGCGCTTCATGACGGAAGCGGGGTGGGGGATCACTCCCTATAACAACAACGAAACCTGGACGCTTCCCATACCTGCCACATTCATCGTTGGGACCGACGGCTTGGTCAAAGCTCGGTTTGTCGATCCCGATTATCGCAAACGCATGGATCTCGACGAGATCATCAGGGTTCTTCAAGCGCTCTGACGCTGAGGGCGGTGGCTATGCTCCGTCCAATCGGCTGATCTCAACATTTTGATGAATGTATTCGCGGCGACTGAGCGCTGCCGGCCGGAGACCGCATACACGCAGACTGGCCGCATCAGCGAAAAACCGTCGATATCAACGCGGCGGACCTCTTCAGATACCACCGACCTCTCAGGCATGATGCAGGCACCGATATTGGACGCCAGCAACGCAAGCGCATCTCGCTCCGAGCCGACCTGATGCGGTGGATAGCTGGGGGCGCCACTCTCGGCCAAAAAGGCACAGAGTTCTGCATTATGTTCACAAAACGTCCGTTGCAGCAGATGCTCCTTGTTCAATTCTGCAGCCGATACGGAGCTCCGCGATGCCAGAGCATGCGCGGATCCAATCACCAGTCTGTAGGGCTCGGTGAAGAGTGTCCAATTGTCCAATCGATCCCATGTTTCGCCGAGTGGCCCGCCGACTGCCACATCTGCCACACCCTTCTTGAGATGTTCAGCGAGCTCCGGCCCTGATCCGCGAGAAAAGCGTAACTCCAGTCCGGGCAAGTGCTTCATCGATTTCTGCCCGTCCGTCATTTGGGCTCGGGCGCTCAAGGGAAGCAAAACGCGGTTCCAGGTTGGACCAACCCGGGAGACACCGATTCCGAGAGCAACGGCTTTGTCTGTAACCGCGGCGACACGAGCTTGCGGAATAGACCACAACTCCGCGGCGCTTGTCGCGAGGATCTCGACCGAGTGGGCGCCGGCCGTCTCCGTCAAACTTTGATAAGCGGTACTGTCCCGGCCTGGAAGGCGCGAGTGAACAAGCTCGACCTGAGGCTCTGCGAGCGTGGGTGCTATCGAGCCCCATGCAAGGCCCAGCATTGCAATCGAGAAGACCAGCATCTTGTCAAATCGCATGGCAGTTACTCGCTCGAAGGGTAAAGGCAAACGGGCCCCGCGGCACGCCAAGCCGGGGACCCAGGAGAAACCGCGCCGCTTCAGGCTTACTTGGTAGATTTCGTTTGCATGTCGGCAAGGATTTGGTCCCAGACGCCGTGCGGCGAGAAGTTATCGCCCGCGGTGCAAGAATTATAAGCGTCCAGGGACTTGCGGACGGCGTCGGCTAACTCATAGCCAGACATCTTGTCGACATAGATTGACATTTTTCCGAGGAAATTCTTGTAGCCACCGTCACAGTCCGGCTTGGCGGCAAACGCGGGTGCCGAGAGAGCGACAGCGGTCGAAGCAATAAGGGCCAGAGCAATCATCTTCATGGGAGTCTCCTGCTTTCCAGTTGGACCGGGACCTCGCTGGATCCTGCGGTTGCGGAGAAACCTATCGAGCGGCTGTTCCCAACTGAAATGCCGTTTGAATCTGGATTTGATAGCCCCAAGCTATGCTGAGCGCCTCGGTGTCTGAGGACCGCCGATCGTCAATCAGTTGCAATGACTGAATTGTTTGCATCGTGTCGGGGCGAAAAGTTCCTCACCGAGCCACAACGGCCCAACGAGTGACGATACGACCAGCAACGCTAAGCCGGTCGTCCCGACTTCGCCAACAGCGCCAAGAATCAGCGCCTTTTTCATGGTGCCGGGTACCGTTCGTCCCTAGCCCGACCAAACCGGCTTGCCATGGCTCGAAGCCAGTAGCGTATCAGTTCCGTTGCTGCTCCGGCTCGAGTTTGAAAGTCAGTTTGTCGATATTGCTCGTAAATCGTAGCGATATTCCAACATCGCGACCCCAGTCCGGGTGTCTTGGCCGATGTCAAAGCCCTCGTCCGCCGGGAGCGTGATCGGGGTACCGTGCTCCAGTGAAGTCCTGGCCACTTTCTGGCCGTCCACCGACAGCACGCCTGCGCCACCTTTGCCCCGGACCATCGGCCGGACTGACAAATTCCCTACGCATTGAGCGCTCTACTGCCGAACTGACGCCTGATAATTGCCAACTCTTCACGCGACTGAAATGCAGCTGTAATGCCGAACGGCCTATGCGGAGACAATCGAAATATCGATTGTTTCATTATGGAGAGTACGCATGCGCAGTTCAATAACACCTCGCTGCGGGGTCACTGGCTCGCTCATCTTTGCCGGGCTCGTAGCCGCAATGTCCCCGTTGGTTGCCTCGCTAGCACGTGCTGAGGCCAAACCGGCTGCTACCGCCGTTGCGGAGCAATCGAAGAAAAGCACCGCGGTCAATCGCAGTTGGCTCGGCGTGAAGGTACAGAGCATCGACGACGACACCGCGGCCGCACTGGGATTACCCGAGGCGAAGGGTGCGCTCGTCAGTGAAGTGGTGCCAGATGGTCCGGCTGCTGCGTCGGGTCTCAAAGGCGAGGATGCGATCATGGCCGTTAACGGCCAAAAGATTGCGGACGGTAAGGATCTGGCGCGCAAGCTCGCGGAGCAAGATCCGACCTCCACGGTCGATCTAGAACTCTGGCGGGGACATGGCCAGCAAACGATAAAAGTAAAACTTGGGTCGTTGCCTGATTCCAAGGAGGAAACGGTCAATCAAGAGCGGGCGGATTCTCAACCTACTGTGGAAAGCAAGAAGTCCGGCAAGCTCGGCCTGAAACTGGCACCAGCTGAAACGGTCGGAGCCGAAGAAGGCGTCGCGATTGTCGATGTCGATCCTGAATCCGATGCAGCCGAGAAGGGCCTCACATCTGGCGACATTATTCTACGGGTTGACGGGACGCAGGTATCCAATACCGAGCAGGTCATCGAGAGTTCTCAAGGCCGTCCAAAGTAAGGGACTGAAGGCCGTGATGCTATTCGTGAAGTCCGGTGAGGAGACACGTTCAATCCCCGTGCGGTTCAGCGCGGAAGGCTAAAGTCGGCAGGGCTGAAGCTATGAGTTCTCTTTGCTCAGAGTTTCAGCGCCGCCCATTGCGGCGACGAAGTTCTGGAAAGACCGAAACTTCACATACTGAATCGAGGAGCGAGCCCCATTGCTCCTCGGGACATGGCAGAGCGTTGGAACGTCCGGTTGCCACCACGCGCTGACGCTCTGCCATGGTTAACTGGCATCCGGCGCACTGCCGGATGCCTTCTTTTGAGATGTGATGCCGACCAAGTCCCGTCCGCCGACGAACCTTAGCTCTCAAGATCGAGCGTGTTCATGCGATGACCTTGCTCGCTTCGATGACGATGGGTGGCTCGATGAGCCTGGGTTCAAGCGGCTTAACCGGCAGAATTTGCGGACTATGAGACGGGCGTTCCTCGCCCGGCTTTAGTTTCCACCGCCAGCCGTCGCGGCCCGGCACTTTGTCGAGTGCAATCGCATATATCGTCGCGCGGTCCGGCTGGAGCCTGATCCTCAGGAAGTGCTTGTAGTTCTGGATGCCGAGCGCGCCGAATGCGTCCCCCGTGTGCATATTGAGAAGTGTCGACGTCAGCGTCCAATAGATTCCCATAAGGAAGCCCCCAACCAGTCCTCCGAGGAGGAGGGTCACGAAGAAGTTCCAGTTTACGCGGACCAAGTCCGGCCATGGCTCGGGCAAATGATGCTTCAAGACGGTCGCCAGCGGTACGCTGACGCCGCTCACCAGCCAGCTGATAACGAGCAGAGCGAGCAGGTGAGCAGAAAAGTGAACAGTACCGATGAGAAGCTTGCTTATCGTGCCGAGCCATCCCGATGACGCCTCGACGTAGCATACGAGACCGACCCACAGACCAATCAGGAAAAATGCGAACAGCGGGCCCTGCTCACAGGCTGCAAGAAGGGCAGTAGGATTCAGGACCTCCTCCAGCGGACTATAATCGCTAAAAAAGACGACAAGGAATCGGAGCCGCTCGTTCATGCTGAGCTGCGGCATGTTTTCGAGCTCACGGATCTGATCGTTCAGCTGCACTCTTCGACCGCCATCTACGGCCTTGCTGCGCTCGTCGAGATCGTCCCAGGCTTGTCGGGCCGGCTCTTCTCTAGCTCGAACCACACTGAGGCGTTCCGATAGGACGACCGCTTTCGTGCTGGGAGGCGATCCCGCCGGCTGCAAGGCGTGCTGCTCTTTCAGCCTAACCTCAAGTTCCCTGATCTCCTTCCGCACACTCTCGTAAGCGGCCCGAGCGTGTTGAGCCTCGACGGCGACATCCTCCGCGAGCTTAATCATCACTGGCGAACGGCGGGGGTCGGACGAAGACCAGGCCCAAGCGAAGATGAAGTAGATGACGCCAACGAGGATTGCGAAGCGCTTGTTGCGGAAGGGCAGCACAAGATTCTTGAGGCACAAGAGGCGGCTCTTCCACCGCGCCGGGTATATTTGCGCCGCCTTGAAATTGTAGTTTGCACTAGAGATTTCTTCCTTGCGGATGGCCTTCAGGCGACGGCCGGGCATCGCGTCAACGTCGGAGATTGGCTTTGGTTCGGGTGCCACTGGACCAGCAGCAAAGGGGTTTGTATCGGCCGGATGGAGAGTGAAGTCAGGGCCCGCAGGCCCGATCACCGATTTCTCGATGCGGTTGAAATTGTCCGCGTCGACCGGATCCGAAATGCGCTGCTGTGCGCCTGTCGGTGTCGCCCAGTTGATGGCGATTCGTGACTTCAATCCGTGGGTCGCGTGAGCGAAAGCACCGCCCCCTCCACACGTCACGAACTGAATGCCGAGCTTTTCCGACGAATAGCGGCTGTAGTGATGCCAGTCGCCGGCAAGAACGGCACAGATCCTGGCTCCATTCTTGCGCGCCAACATGCTGATCTCGTGCAAATTGTCGTAATTCTGATGCAGCCAGCTCGGTTCGGCCAGGCACAGGATGATGTTATCGCCGGGCTGCGTCTGATCGGCAATCAGGTCGAAGTAGTCGCGCTGACTGTCGTCGAGATTATCGGCGAGTTGGATGTCCGGGCCCCAGATCCACCAGTTATGCGGCAACTTGATCGCGAAGTAGCTGCGGTGCTGGTGGCAGCGCCATCCGCCGATCTGCGTTCCGAGCCCACCCGAGATGCGATCGCGTGCCGAGCAGAACAAAGCGCTGAAAGATGAAAGTCCATCATACCAATCGTGGTTGCCCGGAATGGCGAACAGCTTGCGCTTCGGAGTGTTCGTCTTGAAGGCCCAATCGTAGGGATCGCGCAGGCGGTTTTGATATTCTTGTTTGGTCGCGTCGGGGTAAACCTGATCACCGCCCATGATGAGCAGTTCGCCCGCCGGAAGTGGACCGACCTCACCGCGGATAGTCAATGCGTCTGCCGCCAAGAGATAGGCCATGGCATAGGTGGGCTCGAAACCGTCACCTAGGTCGGCAATGTAGTCGACCCAGACGGAGCCCGTGTCATCGGGTGTCATCGACTCCGACGGATTGCCAGTATCACTGTAATCATAGCGGCCCTTCAGTCCGTTTTCGTCGACGTTATCCGTCGCCGCCTGGATGAGCCGTTGATCGCTATAGGAGCCAAGCGTTGCGGAGATGGCGGACCGGACACCGACCTTCGCCAGGAGTGCTGGATCAAACCAGTCGACCATTTGCGGCAGGGCGCCGCTCCGAAGGCGCTCGATGATCTGCTTGCCGAGGCGTGACTGCTGCGATTGCGTTTTGGTGAAACCAAACAGCATGTTTTCCACCCCAGAAGACACGAACGCATTACGACTTGGCTAATGATGGAGTCTCGCTTATCCGAGGTCAGGGCGAAGCATGTATTGGCTAGAAATGATTGGTCATCTTATGACGTTACGCAATCGACGATCTGAATGGTATGAGCATCGAGTTCCCAACAGCGCGAAGGGTTTGCAGCTGTGGCAGGTCGGCCACTTGTATAAAGTGTATGGTATTCTCACCCAACTCGCCACGCGTGCGACACGGTTGGCTTTGTGTCTGAGTTTCGCTTGGGGGCAGACGCGCATTCCCGCCGCGACGTCGGTGGCGGGTCGATGCTATCGATAAAACTAATCGACAGCGTCCTGATATGAGTCCAACGGTGGGCAAGAGCACACGAGATTTCGATCTCCGAAGACATTGTCGACACGGTTGACCGGCGGCCAATACTTGTCAACCCGGAAGGCGCCAGGTGGGAAACAAGCGGCTTCCCTTGAGTAAGGCCGACCCCAAGCTCCGATGAGATCCTCGACCGTGTGCGGTGCGTTCTTCAACGGGTTATTCTTGCGATCGATGCGACCCTCCTCAATGGCGCGCGCTTCTTCCCGGATCGCCAGCATGGCGGAGCAGAAACGGTCGAGTTCTGCTTTGGTTTCAGATTCAGTTGGTTCGATCATAAGCGTGCCCGGGACGGGCCAACTCATCGTCGGGGCATGGAACCCGCAGTCGATCAGCCGTTTTGCAATGTCATCAACGGTGATGCCCGCGCTCTCCAGCAGCGGACGCGTGTCGATAATGCACTCGTGCGCCACACGACCATTGCGGCCCTTGTACAAGATCGGGTACGCACCTTCGAGTCGCTTGGCGATATAGTTGGCGTTGAGAATGGCGATGCGCGTCGCCTGCGTCAGTCCACGTCCGCCCATGAGCAGGCAGTAGCTCCAGGAGATCGGCAGAATTGATGGTGATCCATAGGGCGCGGCCGACACCGTAAACTCCCGGCCGTCCGTCTCTGGATGGCCGGGCAGGAATGGAATCAGGTGCATCTTAACGCCGATGGGGCCCATGCCCGGACCGCCGCCGCCGTGGGGAATGCAAAACGTTTTATGGAGATTTAGGTGACTGACATCGGCACCTATGTCGCCGGGCCGCGCCAGCCCGACAAGCGCATTGAGATTAGCGCCGTCGAGATAAACCTGGCCGCCATGCGCGTGTGTGATTGCGCACAGTTCAACGACCGCTTCTTCGAACACGCCATGAGTCGAGGGGTATGTAATCATGCAGGCGCGCGAGCCGGCCTGCATACTTTTCGGCCTTGGCTCGGAAATCCGCCACGTCGATGTTGCCGCCTGCATCGGTTCCGACGACAACAACGGTCATGCCGCACATATGTGCCGAAGCCGGATTAGTGCCGTGTGCCGAGGCCGGGATGAGGCACACATCGCGGCTTAAGTCGCCGCGGCTGCGGTGATAGCCGCGAATGGCGAGAAGGCCCGCGTATTCGCCCTGCGCACCGGAGTTCGGTTGCATTGAGATCGCATCGTATCCGGTAATCTCGCAAAGCTTCTTCGATAAATCGTCGATCAACTCCTTATATCCGAGCGCTTGATCAGCAGGTACAAAAGGATGCATTTCCGAAAACTCCGGCCAGGATATCGGCAGCATCTCTGCGGTTGCATTCAATTTCATCGTGCACGAACCGAGCGGGATCATGGATCGGTCGAGCGCGAGGTCGCGGTCGGCAAGGCGGCGCATGTACCGCGTCATTTCACTTTCGGCCCGGTTCATATGAAAAATCGGATGCGAGAGATATTCGGACGTCCTGGTTAGATTTTGCGGCAGTTTTGACGCGGGGTAGCCCTCTTGATAGGCGAGGTCGAACCCGCCGAACGCCCGCCACACCGCTTCTAGCGTATCCGGCCTAGTACGTTCATCGACCGTGATACCGATACGGTCGGGGCCGACCCTGCGGAGATTGACGCCGTTATCGACGGCGTTCTTCAAGATCAATCCCTGATATGGGCCTACGTCGACCGTGATCGTGTCGAAATAGGCGGCCGGGCTTACTTTGAAACCTAGCGATGTCAGGCCCTCGTCAAGCCGGACGGCATCGCGATGCACGCGCTCGGCGATGGCCTTTAGGCCACGCGGCCCGTGGAACACGGCATACATCGATGCGATAACCGCCAATAGCACCTGCGATGTGCAGATGTTCGATGTCGCCTTTTCCCGGCGGATATGCTGTTCGCGCGTTTGCAGGGCTAGGCGATAGGCGCGGTTACCCTTGGCGTCGACGGAGACTCCGACGAGACGCCCTGGCATTGTACGCTTGTGGACATCGCGCGTCGCCATGTACGCCGCATGAGGTCCGCCATATCCCATGGGCACGCCATACCTCTGCATCGAGCCCACGGCAATGTCGGCACCCATTTCGCCGGGCGGTTTGAGAAGGGTCAGTGCCAGCGGATCGGCAGCAATGACGGCTATCGCGCCCGCTGCATGGAGCGCGGAGATCGGCTCAGTCAAATCGTTGCATTCGCCACAGACGCCAGGATACTGAAACAGCGCACCAAAAACGTTCTGAGGATCAAGGTCTGCAAATTGGTCGCCGACAACAACGGTCCAGCCGAGCGGTTCAGCTCGCGTTTTTAAGACGGCAATGGTTTGCGGCAGACAGTCTTTGTCGACAAAGAATGTGCTGGCCTTGGATGTCGTGACCCGATGAGCCATGGACATGGCCTCGGCAGCGGCTGTTGCCTCATCGAGCAGCGACGCGTTCGCGATATCGAGCCCCGTCAGATCGCAGACGAGCGTCTGGAAATTGAGGAGCGCCTCCAACCGACCCTGGCTGATCTCAGGCTGATACGGCGAGTAGGCCGTGTACCACGCTGGATTTTCAAAAATGTTGCGCTGGATGGCAGGTGGCATGGTTGTGCCGTGGTAACCTTGGCCGATCAGTGACGTGAGCAATCGGTTCTTGTTCGCCGTCGCACGGACCTTGTCGAGGGTCCGGCGTTCGGACAAGGACTTACCGAAATCGATGCGTGACGTCTGGCGAATGGCCACCGGAACGGTTTCATCAATCAGCCCATGCAGGCTTTCGGCGCCCACAGTCGTTAGCATTTCTGTAATTTCGGCAGCCGACGGGCCGATGTGGCGGCGGTTTGCAAAGTCGTAGGGATCGTAGGAACTGGGCATCTTGCGCTCCTCGAGCAGGTGCTACCCGACAAGCTTCTTGTAGGCTGCTTCATCCATCAGTCCGTCAAAGTCCGATGGATTGGCGAGCTTGATCTTATAGAGCCAGCCTTTGCCGAGAGGATCAGAATTCACCAGAGCTGGTTCCTTCACTACGGCGTCGTTGATCTCAGTCACATCGCCGTTGAGTGGGGCGTAGACATCGGACGCGGCCTTGACGGATTCGACTACGGCGGCGGCCTCCCCCTTGCGAAGTTTGGCGTCGATCTTCGGCAGCTCGATGAAGACGAGATCTCCAAGTTGGATCGATGCATGCTCCGTGATGCCAACCGTCGCCACATCGCCGTCGAGCTTCAGCCATTCGTGCTCATCTGTGAATTTCATGAGGTCCGATCTCCTTGTCGAGAGCCGCGGGTTCAGATGCGTTTATACTTTGGTGTGATGAACGGCAAAGACGAGACAGTCATCGGTAAGCACTTGCCTCGCACCTCGGCGAAAACCACTGTTCCAGGCGTGGCCAGAAGAGACGGCACATAGCCCATGGCAATGGGCCGGTCGGCACTGGGACCAAAGCCCCCAGATGTGACGCTACCGAGTGAATCGCTGGCATCTTCGGATCTGAAAATTGCGGCGCCAGCCCGAATCGGCGCCCGCCCTTCGGGCAGGAACCCCACACGGCAGCGGGAGGTTCCGCCAGCGATCTGATTCAAAATGACCTGCGCTCCGGGAAACCCACCCTCGCGTGCGCCGCCTCTCCGGCGCGCTGCTTGAATGGCCCATGTCAGTCCCGCCTCGATCGGACTTGTCGTCTCATTGAGATCCGAGCCATACAGGCACATTCCGGCTTCCAGACGCAGCGAGTCCCGCGCACCAAGTCCTATCAGCGCAACGGCCACGTCTTCTAGCAACGCCGCCGCGATCTCGCTCGCACGGTCTGGCGGCATGGAAATTTCAAAACCGTCTTCGCCGGTGTAGCCCGAACGCGTCACGATACAGTCTGCGCCGACGATCGTGAGCGCGCGGACATCCATGAAGCACATGTCGGCACAGTTTGGCGCCAGGCGCGCTAACGCATTTTCTGCTTTGGGACCCTGCAATGCGATCAATGCCCGGTCGAGCGGTTCGATCTTGCACGTTTCAGAGAGGTTGGCCCTCAAATGTGCCTCGTCAGCGTCCTTGCGGGCAGCGTTTACGACGAGGTAAAGATGGTCGCCGCGATGAGCAATCATCAAGTCGTCAAGAATGCCGCCATCGTTGTTGGTGAAAAGTGCATAGCGTTGACGTCCTGGCTTCAGGCTCAGAACGTCAACAGGAACCAGCCGCTCAATCGCCAATGCCGCGCCCTTCACGTCGCCCGATTTGGCGTGCAACGCGAATTGACCCATGTGCGATACGTCAAAAAGTCCGGCACTGACACGCGTGTGCAAATGCTCCTTGAGAATTCCCGGCGCATATTGGACCGGCATCTCATAGCCGGCAAATGGCACCATCCGCGCTGCGTGCGCAAGATGCAGCTGATACAGCGGCGTGCGCTTGAGCGAATTATGAGGGATTGCGGGCGTTGTGTCGCTCAAGCGGGGCTCCATGGCTCTCCTGCGCACGGCTGTGCGCTGGTATGAGCCCCCTCTGTCGCGGGAACCTGAAAGATTAGGCGCCGGAGCGGCCGATCAAAGCTGCTCGCTGCACCGTGTCATCTTCGGTGGGTGACAACGTATGACCGCCGCACCACTTTCCAGAGCGTCATCGGACTACGGTCCATTTGCCTGAGAGTTTCCGGGGCGGTTGCTCCTTCGGCGCCGGCCATCCGAGTGGATAAACCGAACTCTTCCGCAGACCATTGCTGACGGTGTAGAGGATGGTTGTCTTCGCCGTTATGGTCAACCCCCTTTGGTTGGGGAGCCTAGGCCAAGTCCTGTCGAAGCCCAGCATCCAAACATCTCCGATACCCGCCGGTTTGGCATCACAATGGCCGACCGTGAAAGTGTATTGGTAGGAAGCCGCGGGCGCGGGATGCGGCTGTGGGAATGATACCGGATTTTGAGTGCCGCAATTTGGCGTCAGCGCTTCGAGTTGGGTCAGGTTCTATCGTGTCGCCGACGTCCGCAAGACATCAGTTATGGACCGCTTATAGGACCTAACCGAAGACAATCGTATGCTGTGAGGCGAATTCAGGTCTCCAAGACTGAGGGGGAAAGACAGATGGACATCAAGCGAAGCGGCTCCCGGCCTTCTGGCAAAGGACAGTCGGACTATTTCACCGGCGCAGTTCGCATCGATCCGTTGTTCGAGGCGCCAGATCCGGCACGTGTCATTAGTGCAAGCGTCACGTTTGAGCCCGGCGCGCGCACTGCATGGCACACTCATCCGCTCGGTCAGACTCTGATTGTCACGGCCGGCTGCGGCTGGGCGCAGCGCGAGGGCGGGCCGATCGAGAAAATCAGGCCAGGTGACGTTGTCTGGTTCTCGCCCGGCGAAAAGCACTGGCACGGTGCGACCAACGCAACAGCCATCACGCACATCGCCATACAGGAACAACTCGGAGGCAAAGCCGTCGACTGGATGGAAAAGGTCAGCGACGAGCAATACAGGGACTGACCGCTACCCGCGAACTCAGTCCACGGACATTTCGATGATTGCGACGTAGCGTGCCGTTCGGCCGCTCACCGAACTCGGCCTGATAATAGTAATCAAACCGTCCCAAATGGGCGAAACCGTTGCGTAGGGCCACTGCTGTGACATTTGTCGCGGTGTCCGACTGTGAATGCGCCCAAGCCCCCGCGACTTCTGCTTGGGAAAGCAGCCCACGCCGGCGCCCGCGAAAAGATCGGCAAACCGAGGTAGCCGATTTTGAAGACGCCGCGTCACCGCCGTGATCAATGACCGCAATACAGGACTCGAAGTGGAGTCGATTTCGTCCGGGACTTCCAGTCAAATTGAAATGCTCTCCGTAAACGTGCAACGCCACACGCGGGCGGCTGGATTGCCGCGCCAATCGAAGATCTCCTGAGCACGAAGGGTGGTGATCTTGCTCATTAAGCGTTTCCTTCAAATGGATTGGTCCGCTGACCAAGTGGGCTTCAACATGTCATGCGGCAGGTTATGGCGGCGCCTAATGACCGTCTTATCGGGAGGTTCAGGTTAGTTCCTCTGCTTCGTTCCATACCGAAGGACCTTGACCTTCTCGAGTGTCACGAGTCCACTGCCCATCATGCTGTCGAGTTCGGATAGAAATGCCGTGATCTTCTCTTCCGCGTCGACGATCTCGATGATGATCGGCAGGTCCTCAGACAACCGCAGGATCTTGGTGGTGTGGATGCGGCTCGATTGGCCGAATCCCATTGGACCGCGCAGGACTGTCGCGCCGGCGAGGTGCATCTCGCGGGCTTTCAACACGATCGCCTCATAGAGCGGTTTGTGTCCAGATCTCTCATCCGCGCCGAAAAAAATACGCAGCAGTACGGCATCGTGTGGCACTTGCATGGTCACACCCATTTCATCGTATTGAGACCACTTGCAGAGATATGTCCAATCCAGACCGCGAAAAGGCACAAGGCGACAGACGCACTAATGTAGACTCCGGCATAGAGCCATTCGCCGTCGTTCATAAGGCTGAGCGTCTGCAGGCTGAACGACGAGAACGTGGTATAGCCCCCGCACAACCCGAACATCACAAATTGGCGCACCGTCGTACCTACGAACATTTTGCCATCAGGCCCGGTCAGCGTGGCGAAGAATCCAATGATGAGCGATCCGGCCACGTTGACGATCAAAGTGTCCCAGGGGAAGCTCTCGCCGAGCATCCGCGCTGCGACGCCCGAGCACCAGTAGCGCGCCATTCCTCCAAGTGCGCTGCCGATCGCAATCCAAAAGTAACTCTGCATGCCCTCTCCCAACAGATGTCCGCCCGTAGCTTGGTTTACCTGCACCTCAGACGCCCAAAGTTACCAGTGGTGATTGGCGCTTTCACTCTTCAGCAGCTATCGAAGACCATTGCCAGATTTGGAGGGAGCGCGAGTTCTAGTCGTCCAGCCAACGCTCCTGCCGCTCGTCAAATGACATTGATAAAGATCAGCGTTGCGAGGAGGATGAGGGAAGGTGTCCTGACCCGCTCGTCGGCCCCCGTGTAGTCGAAAATCGCGAAGGCGCCGCCCACGATAAGGCGGCCAATTACAATCGAGACCGTGGCATACCGTCCAGCCCATTCCCAACGGGCCCGCACAATGCGCTACTCTTCGGGAGAGAGGCCGGGTGATGGTGCGTTTTTTAGATGTCATTTGACCACCAGAACTGTGCACTGCGCCAGTTCGACGAGTCGATCCGTCGTGCTACTGATAAGTCGATTGTACAAGGCCGAGTGGCCCGTGTAACCCACGACGAGCAGATCAAAGCGTTTTCGTCCTGTCTAGTCCAGCACGTACCCCAATCGGTGGCTTTCAACGGGATCAAAACGGTGCCGGCGAGGGAGCTCGAAGCAGCCGTCGTGCGCGAGACGCTGGCAATGCTTCTCAGCATTCTCATGCTCCACATCTTCGACCGCGACGGACATAAATTGGCGGGCGCGCTCGATGGTAAAGTTGTGGAGTCAGACCGGTCTTCTGCCTATCCTTTGATGACGGCGAGCAGGTCGGCGTTGAACGTGTCTGCATGCGTCGTCGGCATGCCGTGCGTCGAGATAAAGGCGTGACGGGCGCCATAGGGTGTAAAGTGTGCACGGCGGTAAGTGAATCTGGATGCCAGAAATTGTGGCTTATTACTTCGACGGAAGGCGGCGGAATATCAACGACAGATTGTTGGCCGGCATCACTTCTATGATCGGGGCAGAAAAACCCTCGGCCACAGCTAGCGCTGTGACTGATTCGAGGTCGCGCACGCCCCAAGCGGGATCTTGGAGTCTCAAGTTTCGATCAAAGGCCTCGTTGCTCGATGCTGTGTGGCTGCCCCCTCTTCGAAACGGGCCATAAATAAACAGCGAGCCATGTGCAGGGATCACGCGGGCCGCTCCTCGTACGAGGCCGATGGTGGCATGCCACGGCGCGATATGAATCATGTTGATGCTCAACACCATGTCGGCGCGGGTGACTGACCAGGCTTCTGCCGCAGCGTCGAGCGCGATCGCCGGCAGGACATTCGTCACACCGAGCACACTTACCCAGGCATCGATACTCGATCTCGCGCCCTCATCTGGATCGCTCGGTTGGAAAAGGACACTGGCGCCCGCATCCGCTGCGAAGTGCGTGATGTGTTCTCCTGAACCGCTTGCAATTTCGAGAACAAGACCCTGGCTCGGCAGGTAACGCCGCAGCACATCGAGAATAGGGCCCCGATTGCGAACCGTTGCCGGGGAATAGCGCCGAGTATCGTCGATCATGTTCCAGCTGTTGCTGTCGCGAGGCCATGCGTCAAGGATGATGAACAGCAAGAGCATGCCATTCAACCTGACGCGATGCGAGGTAAAGCAGACGTGGCGATGACTTCCTGGCATTAGGGGCTGCTGTTCTTAGGTCGGCTCGTGAGGATTTAGCTGCCAAACAGCGGCAGGAGTCCTGCTTGTCCGGGTAGACCTGCCGTCATGCCGGTCGATCTCGAGATGCCGAGAGTCAATCTGACTGATGCCTTCGGGAAGGGTGCCAAGTTCGGGAAGGGATCGAAGCTGCGAGAGTTCCGGGATGCGAGCCTGCATGGCCTGGAGCTTCGTGTAACGGAAGGAGGCTCGAAGTCTTGGCGCCTCCACTAAACGCGCCGTTCTGACGGCAAGAGACGAGCGGTCACCCTTGGTTCCTATCCCACCATTGGGCTCAAGGAATGGCGGCGGCGTGCGCAGCAGCTACAAGCCGAGATCGAGGATGAGGAGAAGCGCGCTGACCCCGCCGGCGGCGTAAAGGTACGCCGAGAAGCTGAAACCTTCGAGGACCTGTCCGACGCTTGGATCGAACGGCACGGGAAGCCGAACAAGAGCCCCAGGGCCTCGCAGGATGACCGCTCGATGCTCGATCGCCACGTCCTCCCGGAAATAGGCCGGATGAAGGCTCGCGAGGTTACCAAGCGCGACGTCATCCGCCTGCTCGACAATGTGGCGGCAAAGACCGATGCTCGGCAGGGCGCAAAGCCCAAAGCCGCCACGTCAGCGCGCGTCGCGGTACCGTGACGGGCAGGGTCTATAACCAGTACAGTTACGACCGCGAGAAGCGCGAGGCGCTGGAGGCATGGGGTGGGCGTTTGAGCGAGATCATTAGTGGCGAGGTAAAGTCCAGAGCACCATCGCTTACCTCGACCGGTGCCGGAGATGTTCGGTCGTGAAATGCGAGGTAACGCAGATCTACGCGACCCCATCCCAATTAACGGCATTCCATTGCAAGTTCAGCGAGCGCGACGCATTATTGTGCTCCTATTGGGAGAAATACGATGACCGCATTCAATGCAGTACGCTTCAGGGTGAAGCCAGGGCGCGAGCAAGAGTTTCTCGACGCACATAAGAAAGTCGAGAGAAATTGGGCAGGTCTCCAGCACGTCAACATCATCAAATCGGGTGACCGCACTTATTGCATCATCGCCGAGTGGACCGACATGGACGCGCTCGCCGCAGCGCGGCCGAACATGATCGCGACGCTCGACACATTTCGCGATACGCTGGAAGATCTGGGTGGTGGACTTGGTCTTACTGATCCAGTATCCGGCCCCGTCGTGCTGGCGCTCAAGTAAGCGTCACGCTTGGCGCCGTCATCTGGCTCGTCGTAGCGGTGTTTTGCTTGGCGATCTGAGAACTTGCGCTAGGTATTGAAGGATCGGACGCGGCGCCCTGGACAGCGCCAAGACCGGTAACGTGATAATGCCCGCATCCTGACCGACGTTCCGCCGGTCGCGTAGAAAGTACGATCACCGACACGACGGATATTCCCATGTCTGAACACAAGGCTAACATCAAATGGGTGCGTAACGGCGCCGACTTCGGCTATAAGAATTACAGTCGCGACCACATCTGGCGGTTCGATAACGGCGTTGAGGTGCCCGGTTCCGCCGCGCCAGCGTATTTGGGCAATCCTCAGCGCGTCGATCCCGAGACCGCGTTTATCGCAGCGCTCTCGAGCTGCCACATGCTGACGTTCCTCGCGGTGGCGTCTAACAGGGGGTTCGTTGTCGACAGCTACGAAGACAACGCGGTCGGGCGGCTTGAAAAGAACGCTAACGGCAAGTTCGCCATCACACGCGTCGAATTGCGACCGAAAATTTTTACAGCGGCGGCAAGCAGCCGACGCCGACAGATATCGATTGGCTGCACGATAAGGCGCACCGCGAATGCTTTATTGCCAACTCGGTAACGGCTGAAATCAAAGTCGTGCCGCCGTAATGACAAGATTTGCCGTCCATGGCCTGGGCCCCGCATCTCGCTAAGTGGACGGGCGCGCCACGCTCCTCGCGATCGTATTTGCTCGAGTGGGACGGTAATGTTGGCTCATGGCCCGACGTCGACATGCGCTCGGCGCTGAGTGAGGTCCGCTTGTTGGGGTAGACCGGTAGTGCCGCGGAGGTCGCCCGTACTTCGCATTTTGACCCTGGCTGTGTGAAAAGACCTAGCGGATTATGATTCCCTTGATGATTCTTCGGGGGTGATCATGAAGCGGTTCGTTGAGGGCGCGGTTCGGGGTCAATCGACGCTTTTGCCGGAGTGCCTTGATGACTGGATCGATGAGGAAAACCCAGTTCGCGTGATCGACGCCTTCGTCGATGCGCTCGACCTGAAAGAGTCGGGCTTCGACGGCGTTGAGCCTGCCGCAACTGGACGGCCCGCGTTTCATCCCTCGGTTCTGTTGAAGCTCTACATCTACGGTTACTTGAACCGCGTGCAGTCGAGCCGCCGATTGGAGCGTGAGGCCGGGCGCAATCTGGAAGTGCTTTGGCTGCTTGGGCGCCTGATCCCAGATCACAAGACGATCGCCGATTTCCGCCAGGACAACGGTGTCGCCTTGCGCAAGGTGTGCGCCCGCTTCGTCGACCTCTGCCGTCAGATGGGACTGCTTTCGATAGCGAGCGTCGCGATTGATGGCAGCAAGTTCAAGGCCGTCAACAACCGTGACCGCAACTTCACGAAGGGCAAGGTGGAGCGGCGGCGGGCGCAAAGTGTCGCTCGCTATCTCAGTCAACTCGACACGGCTGATCTGCAAGAACCGACGGAGGCGCTGGCGGCTAAGTCGCAGCATCTGAACGAGAAGCTGGCAAAGCGCGAAAGCGAAATGCAACGTCTCGAAGCCTACCAGAAGCAAATGCTCGCTTCCCCCGATCAGCAGATCTCATTGACCGATCCCGATAGCCGCTCAATGGCGACCAGCGGGCGCGGCTCCGGTGTTGTCGGCTATAACGTCCAGGTCGCAGTCGAAACCGAGAACCATCTGATTGTGACGCACGAGGTAACGAATAGCGGCTCGGATCGGGCGCAGCTTGCTCGTGTTGGTAAGGCCGCAACGGCTGTCATGCAGGCTGATACGTTGCAAGCTGTTGCTGATCGAGGCTACTTCAACAGCCCTGAGATCCTGGCCTGTCACGAGGCCGGCATCACGGTGACGCTGCCGAAACCGATGACCTCTGGCGCCAAGTCGGAGGGCCGCTTCGGCAAACAAGACTTCGTGTACCTGTCCGACGAGGACGCCTACCGCTGTCCTGCCGGTGAGCGCCTCACGTACCGCATTACGACCGAGGAGTAAGGCAAGTCGATGCGACGATACTGGACGACGGCGTGCTCTGGCGGCTCGCTTAAGTCGAAATGCACAACGGGACCAGAGCGTAGGATTCCGAGATGGGAACACGAGCATCTCCTCGATGCTGTCCAGCAGCGGCTCGATGAAGACCCGCAAGCCATGCGCCGGAGACGTGAGACCGTCGAGCACCCCTTCGGCACGCTCAAGATGCGGATGGGCGCGACGCACTTTCTGATGAAGACGTTGCCAAAGGTGGCAGCTGAGATGGCACTGCACGTGTTGGCTTACAATCTGACCCGTGTGATGAACATCATCGGCATCAAGCCGCTGATGGCGGCGATCAGGGCGTGAAGAGATTGCGCGCCGGCTTTGGACTACGCCCACCCCGGCTAAAAAAGCTTATCGCTGCGTTTTTACACGACCAAGACCCATTGCAGACATTTCGGGCCGCATCGGATCATCAATAAAGCCACCCCTTATGCGAGCGCCTCGTAGGCGACTGGTGTTTGTTTACCCCCCCGACCCCGCGTGCAACCGATGCTCGCGTTATCGTTTCGTTAACTCATTTCTCATTCAAACCTTAATCTTTGATCAATCTTGGTACGGTAAATCTGAGGACGTTGGGGACTCTTTTGGAAGCTTGTCACTGTGCGTGGCGAGCTGGGCAGCGACACTGCGTGTCCATCCCTTGCGTCGCAATCCCAGTTCTTCCTCTAGAGCCCAACGCGGAGAATG
Source organism: uncultured Alphaproteobacteria bacterium (assembly GCA_963750715.1). Lineage (GTDB taxonomy): Bacteria > Pseudomonadota > Alphaproteobacteria > Rhizobiales > Hyphomicrobiaceae > JAGVSR01. The sequence goes on from CAVVRP010000009.1 coordinate 158,723, forward strand.
CCATGCGTAAGTATCTCGTATTGGCCATGACGGCCATTGCCGCCCTCATGACCGCCAGCGCTGCCAACGCCCAGGCAACGCAGGACATCACCATCAACGCGACCGTCGCGTCGTACTGCACGATCAACAACATCACCAATCCTACTGCCCTCACGGCAACGATCCCCGTCAGCAACGGCATCGTCAACACCTCCCTGATCTCCAACACGGTCGCCAACGTGGCCTGCAACAACTCCGCGCAGGTTCTGGCGACCTCGCTCTCCGGCGGCGTCACGACGGGTGGTTCGCCCAACGCCGGAACGACCAACATCATCAACTACACGGGTGCCGCAACTTTCGGTGGCGCCACCTCGACCATCAACACGGCAACAAACCCCGCGGTGGGTGCTAACGAAGCCGCCACCTCGGCGCTCACCTCGAGCGCCGCCAGCGGCAACCTAGTCGTCACCATCACGCCGGCCCTGCCCTCCCAGCTCCTGATGCCGGGCACCTACACCGACACCCTGCGCGTCACCCTGACGGCGCAGTGATCAAGCCGACATTGTTTGCGTGAACGGGCGCGGCGGGCTTTGTCCTGCCGCGCCTTTCCCACACGAAATGCTTTCCCTTGAGGATGCCATGCTCGCGATCCGAAAGCTGACCTTGAGTGTCGTTGCGCTCCTGATTTCGACGATTGCCGCCGCGGACGCGATGACGGTCTCGCCCATGCAAGTCGAGATGACGACGGTGGGATCGCACAGCAACGCGCGGGTATCGGTCATCAATAATTCCGATCAGCCGCTTCCGGTCGAGGCCGTGGTGCAGCGCATGACGCTGGATGAGACTGGCAAGCCGAAGACGGCAAAGGCAGGCGAGGAATTCCTCGTCATGCCGCCGCAGGCGATGATCCCTCCGGGCGGCACGCAGAATTTCCGCATCCAGTGGCTTGGCGATCCCACGATGGATCGCAGCGAAAGCTTCCTGCTCTATCTCAACCAGATCCCCGTGAAGATGTCCCAGGGCAAGAGCGGCGTGCAGGTCGTGATGAGCATGGGCGTGTTGATCAACGTCGCGCCTGCCAACGTAACCCCGGAGCTGAAGGTGGTCTCGACCGGTATCACCACCGACAAGGCCGGCAAGCGCTTCCCGAGCATCACGGTCGAGAACCCCTCCAACACGCACGCGCTGCTGCCGCAGGCGACGGTGCACCTGGCCTCGGGGAATTGGTCGAGCACGCTCACGCCGAACATGCTTGGCGATCGCATCGGCATCGGCCTGGTGCAGCCGGGCAAGCGGCGAAAGTTCACGCTGCCGGTGGAGCTGCCGGCCACTGTCGCCAAGGTGGAGGCGACCGTTGAGATGAGCCCACGGCAGCGCTGAGTAAGAGTTGGGGAACGAGGATCGGTAATCAGTAGCGTGGCGGACGGGATGTGCGTGTGTTGGAACGTGAAAGAGCTTTCCAGTGCTGTTTGGCCTCCGGTGCACGGGCCTTTCGGGGCAGCGGCGAACGTCGCCGCTACTCCTTGCCGCGTTCCGGCTGACCCTCATTCTCTGGCTCCCGATGGTTTTCTTTCCGCGAGTCCTGGCCGCCGCTGAAGAGACCGAAGCGCCCATCGAGTACGCCCAGGAAGTTTCCGGCAAGCTGAACCCGACGGGCCGCACACTCACCTTCCCGGTTCCGCTGAAGGACCAGAACCAAGCGCTCGGTGACGTGCTGTTGCAGATCACGGCCGATGATTCCGTTCTGGTCGAAAAGGCGACACTCATCGAGTGCGTTTCGGCGATCGCAGAGGAGCTGGTTCTCCGTGCGATCAAGGAACTACCCGATCAATCCGGTTACATTCCGATCGAGTTATTCGCCGGGGCTGGTGTAGGCATCACCTTCGACAGCGGGCTGCAGGAGCTCAAGCTTGCGCTTTCGCCAGAGCAGCGGCCAACCGGAGATCTGAGCCTCGGTGGTCTGCGGAAGCAAGGCGCCAGCGCGGCACTCGTACAGCCGGAGGCCGTATCGGGCTATGTCAACGTCATCGCGGGCCTCGACCAGCTCTGGGATAACGGGGCGCCCAGGGGCAGCCTCTACGAGGCTCAGCCGAGCCCCAGGCTGGAACTCGACTCCGCGATCCGCTTCCGCGGAGCCGTCCTGGAGAACCGTGTCGCCGTCGACGGCGACACGATTGGCGAAATCTGCCCCCAGGGGGCCATCTGCACCTACGGCCACGTCGGGGGTCTGAAGCGGCAGAACTCGCGCGTGATCTACGACGTGCCGGAAGAGGAGGTGCGTGTCCTGGTGGGAGACACGGACGCGCTCGCGGTGCCGATCCAGCGTTCGACCGACCTGCTCGGCGTCTCGATCGAAAAGTCGCCGCGCAAGCTCAATCCCGGGGAGAGCATCGATTCGACGGGCAACGGCTCATTCCGTCTCCAACGGAATGCGACTGTGGAGGTTCGGGTCAACGGCGCTCCCGTACAGCAACTGCAGCTCCCTCCGGGCAATTACAACCTGAGAGATCTGCCGCTAACGACGGGTGCGAACGACATCGAGCTTGTGATCCAGGACGATAATGGCGAGAGGCGCACACTCGCGTTCAATAGCTACTCGGATCCTGGCCTCCTCGCGGCCGGAAAGAGCGAGTGGGCGATTGCGGCGGGAGTGCCGTCGTATCTGCTCGACAATCAGCGCACCTATGCCGCCGGCGACTACATGGGCTCGGGCTTCTTCCGCTACGGCTTCTCCGACGATCTGACCGGTCAGATCGACCTGCAGGGCGATGCGGACGTGGTCATGGGCGGGACGGGATTCGATATTGGAACCCCGTGGGGCGTGTTCGGCTCGCATGCGGCAGCTTCGGCGGGAACGCCCGGTGCGGGCGCTGCCGTCGATCTCGACTGGAGCCTCCTCAACTTCGGCGGCCTCACCGGCACGCGCCAGGAGAGCTTCTATGCATCGGCGGAGTATCGCAGCACCGATTTCCAGACGCCCGGAGAGTATCTCGCCGATGCGAACGGCATCATTTTCCCCGAGCAGGAATACTGGCTAAGGCTCAACGCCTCCTACTCCGTTCCGGTCTATCAGGACGTGATGGCCACGCTTTCTGGCCGCTATCAGTTCGATAACGACGATCGTGAGTCGACCTCGGCGTTCAGGGTCATCGGCGACAGGTACGGCGCGGACGTGACCCTCTCCTCCCCGATCGCAGACAATGCCAACGCGAGCCTCGTCGTGGGCTATTCGAACGAGCTCTACCCGCGCGACCCGGACCAACGCCAGGACGTCGATCCCGAGTTCCGCGTGGCGTTGCGGCTCAGCGTTAGGCCCGGTGAGAACACGACGATAACGAGCAGCTACGACACGCTCGGGCAGCAGGCCAGCCTCTCCGCCTATAGGTCGGAAGGTTCCGGCATCGGTCACTGGGACACGAGCTTGGACGTTCAAGCCCGCGGCTACGACAAGACGGGAAGCGTCAGCGCATCGGCGGGGTACTACGGCAACCGGGCCGACGTGCGCCTGTCGCACTACGCCGATGTCGACGACCTCGACGTGACGTCGATGAGCTTGAACACGACGCGCCAGCTCACGTCGTTGCGCGTCAGCACCGCGCTCGCTTTCGCAGGAGACAAGTTCGCGGTCGGCGCGCCGGTGCGCGGCGGAGCCTTTGCGGTCGTTGCGCCGCACGAGAGCCTAGCGGGCAGCGAGATCACGGTCGGCAGCACCGATAGTCCCAGTGCGAAGGCGGATGCCTGGGGCAACGCGCTCGTGACGGATATTCCCGCCTACCTGCCCAACTCTACATCCGTCGACGTCGACAACCTGCCGCTGGGTTACAGCCTCGGTAGCGGCGCCTTCGACACATATGCCCCCTACAAGGCCGGCTATGTGTTCGAGGTCGGCTCTGAGAACTCGGTCTCGGTCTACGGCACGCTCGTCATGGCCGACGACGAGCCGCTCTCGCTGCTCACAGGAACGGCGCGGCCCGAGGGCGGAGCCGGGACGCCCGTTGCCGTCTTCACCAATGCGGAAGGCCGTTTCGGTGCCGAAGGCCTGAGCCCGGGACGATGGATTCTCGAGATGGCGGGCGAGGCGGGTCCGGTCAAATACGTCATCGATGTTCCGCAAGGCGCGAATGGCCTGGTCAAGGTCGGCTCCCTGCATCCAATGGAAGGGGGCGCGGAGTGAAGAGCGCATACCGGAACCTGATCGGCCTGCTCGTTGTGTGTGTTGCCGCACTCGTCGCGACCCGTGCAGAGGCGCGATGCACCATCGATTCCACCGGCCTCACGATCTCGCCGCTGACTGCGAGCACGGGCACGCACATCTCGCCCACGACGCCCGCGGCGCAGTCCGTTACCTTCACCGTGAGCGGTACCTACGACACCAACAACTCGGCGGGAACATGCCAGGTCGGCATTTCATTCAATCGCGCCAGCGTGCCCGCGACCATGGCGCGTTCCGGCGGCGGTGCGACGTTGACGTACACGATCACGACGGCCGCCGGCGGCGGCAACTCCCTGCTCTATACGGGTGGTGGAACGCCAGCCCTGACGAACGTGCTCGTGGCGTCTTTCGCGTCCGCTGGACCGAATCTCAACAATCGGGCCTTCTCGATCACGATGACCGCATTCTTCCAGCAGCAGCCCACCTCGCCGCAGCGCGCTGGCAGCTATTCCGACACGCTGACTCTCAATCTCTACAATGTCAGAACCAACGGCACACGCGACTTCCTGATCAGCCGATCATTTTCGGTGACGGGCAGCGTGGCGCTCTCCTGCACGATCGGCGGCGTGACGACGCCCGCAACGTCGAACGCGACGATCCCCATCGGCTCGGGCGGCATCGTCAACACGGCGCCCATCGCCCGGTCATTCGCGAATGTGGTGTGCAATTCGCTCTCGATCCTTCAGACGATATCGGTGAATGGCGGCGTGCGCAGAACCGGTGCGGCGCCGGGCGGCTTCACGAACATTATCAACTATTCCGCTTTGGCAGCCTTCGGCGGCGCGACATCGACCCTCAACACCGCGACGGTGCCGACCGCCGCCGGACAGGAGACGGGGAGCATCGGAACGACGAGCACCAGCACGCCGTCTGGAACGCTGTCCGTCACGATCACCCCGCAGACCCCACCGCAGCCGCTGGTATCGGGAAGCTACGCCGACACGCTGAGGATCACGATAACGCCGCAGTAGGCCGACGACCGCCAGCCTGGTTTCGGGTTGCCTGCGGTCACGAGCAGATCGTCGAGCCCATGCCCCTCGCAGCCTTCCTTGATGTCGAACAATCGACGCCGTTTCTCAGCATTGCCGCGCGACTTGTCTGCACCGTCTGCTTGCCGTGCACCTGTTTCGTCTCGTATCGTCTCGCCGTCGGGGTAAAAAGGGCCTATACTAAAAAGAGTGCGGGAAACTGTCCTAACTGTCCTGTTACCGGAAACTCCGGGTCGCTTACAACCTGTCGATGCGAGCCCGTTAGCATCTGGGGGCTCATGCAATGGGCCTATCAACGCGAGCTCGTCAGGATGGCGGCCAGTCGCTCGAGCGGCTTCGACCATCGCGCCGCCGGAGGCGGTTCGAGCACACCGGCACGGCTTGCCGTGTGTTGCCGACGGGGGATCCGTCGGCAGCGATACATCCGCGGCCGGCCGTTGGCGCGCAGGATCGGCTCGACGCGCGCCGGCTCGATGTGCGGATCCCAATCGCGAATGCGGCCGAGCTCGGCCGATCGCACAATCAGCTAATATTCGTCGCGGTCGAGGCTGGCGACCAGGCCGTGCAGCCATTAGGCGTCAGGCTGCACCGGGAAGCCGCTCGCGCGACCCGTCTGCCTAGCTGCGCGGCCAGGCCTCCGGATCTCAGGGAAACCACTCGCCGTCCGGTCGGGCGCCTGGCGCTCGGCCAGGGGGCCGGCCGGCAGGGGGGCGGGGGTCAAAGTCTGGGGCGATCTGCGCTAGACCGCCGTGTGCCCCCCGAAAATGGTCGCGCGAGTTTTCGAAAACTTTTTTTGTTCGCGCCAAATCGAACGGGCTGAGCGTCAAGATTTAATTGACAACGGTGGCGTCAAGTTTAGGTTGACGTCATGAACCAGATACTCACTTCGCTTCCGCTTCCTGCCCTGCCAGCACCTGGCGCTCCGTGGCACGCTTGGTGCGACTACGGTCTCGCCTACGCGCGACTGTGGAGCGACCGGTCGCCCCACGAATCTCACCGCCCGCTGGACCCCGACGGATCCACTGCCGGGCGTCATCAGTGAGAGCGCCGTCACATCCGCACGTACCATGACGATGTACGCCTACCGCGAGGAACGTCCCGGACCCCGATGGCTGGCGCTCTACAACGCTACTTGGGCGGCCTACCGGCAATGGTACACCCATCAAGGCCTCGCAGCCCGCCCCAGCCTTGCCGAGTGCCGTGTGGCCCTCAGACGCCACATGCCTGATCTGCTGCCCATTTGGGAACGTCTCAGTGAGCTCACCGAAGGCGACCCTCTGGCGGCGCGGATGCTCGCCATGTGGCGGCTTCCGGCGTTCGCCGTTGGCTGCGCCCAGACGGTCCTGCCCGGCGACCGCCCCGTATTGGTCCGCAACTACGACTACGATCAGGCTTTCTTCGAGGGGGTGATCGCCTCAACCAACTACTCCGGGAAGCGCCGGGTCATCGGGACCAGCGACATGCTTTGGGGCCTCCTCGATGGCATGAACGATGACGGTCTCGCGGCCTCGCTGACCTACGGAGGGCGACCCGGCCGCGGCAGCGACGGTTTCGGCATCCCCCTGGTGTTGCGGCACCTGCTCGAAACCTGCGGCACGGTCCGAGAGGCGGTCGCCGCACTACGGCGGATTCCGGTCGCCCTGTCCTACAATGTTGCGCTCGCCGACACTCGCGGCGACTATGCAACCGTCTTCGTGGCCCCCGGCGAGAAGGCAAAGGTCTCCAGGATCAAGGCGACCACCAACCACAGCCTCAACACCGTCGAGTACCCAGAGAAGGCTGCTCGCTTCAACAGTCTCGGCCGCCAAAAGGCGCTCCTGACACTCCACCGCGAGGGCGCCGGCGCGGACGACACCATCGCAGCAATGTTGACGGCTCCGCTGCGCAACCTCGAGTTCGATGCCGGTTTCGGAACGCTCTACACTGCGTCTTACGACCCAGCGGCGGGTACCGCCACTTGGCATTGGCCCGGTGAGAGCTGGAGCCGTTCATACGGTGACCTCGACACTGAGTGGACCGTGGTACTGACCAAATGACGCACAAGTCCCGCGACATAACTACCGAGAACCCGGCCCGGATCCGGCAGCTGCTCGACGAACTCGCAGTCAGCCCCGATCCGGCCGCGTTCACGGCTTTGTTGGAACTCCAGGCAGACCTCGGCCTAGCACTCGCGCAATCCGCACGAACCCTCGCCGGGGCCAGCTCTTGGAGCAGTGTGGCAGATCTCGCCGGGACGAGCCGCCAGGCCGCGTGGGCTCGCTGGCGC
>CAVVRP010000010.1:0-155762 GCA_963750715.1 uncultured Alphaproteobacteria bacterium
CTCGAACCTCCACGCCTCGCGGCGCTAGTACCTGAAACTAGTGCGTCTACCAATTCCGCCATCTGGGCTAGAGATGGATGCATCAGAGCGCCAGCAGTTAGTGCCAGCCGGTCACGTTGTCAATTGCGCCGCTCGCGACTACACAAGCGGGCGGGCCGCTGGCCGCATGCACTTGGCTCGAGCGGTGATCGGAAAGGAAAAACTCCATGGCGTCTAGCATCGGAGTGGGCAGGCTCGTCACCATATTCGGTGGCTCGGGGTTTGTGGGGCGTCACACGGTGCGTGCCCTGGCCAAAGACGGGTGGCGCATCAGGGCGGCTTCGCGCCGTCCGGATCTTGCAGGTCACCTGCAACCCATGGGCGTCGTCGGCCAGATTCACGCCGTGCAGGCCAACCTACGCTATCCCGACTCGGTGCTCAAAGCTGCGGAAGGCGCTTACGCCGTTGTCAATTGTGTCGGTGTTCTCACCAGCACCGGGGCTCAGAGTTCTCGGCGCCGTCCACGACGAAGGCGCCCGCACAGTCGCCAAAGCAGCACGCGATGCCGGAGCGGAGCGCTTCGTCCACGTTTCCGCAATTGGCGCCGATGCCAAATCAGCGTCCGTCTATGCGCGGTCGAAGGCGGCCGGTGAGTTGGCGGTGCTGCAGGAATTCGCCAACGCAGTCATCCTACGTCCCTCGATTGTGTTCGGTCCGGAGGATGAGTTCTTCAACAGGTTTGCGGCCATGGCGCGAATATCGCCGATGTTGCCGCTGATTGGCGGCGGACGCACCCGGTTTCAGCCTGTCTACGTGGGGGATGTGGCTCAGGCAATCACGGCCGTGATCGAAGGCGCGGGCAAACCGGGCTCGGTCTATGAACTCGGCGGACCCGAGGTGCTGACCTTCAAAGAATTGCTCGATCGCACCCTAGCCTATGCCGGCCGCAAGCGAGGATATCTGCCGCTGCCGTTCTGGCTGGCGAAGCTGCAGGCACTGGCGACATGGCCGCTGCCCAATTCCTTGCGGCCGATCACTGTCGATCAGGTCCGCTTGCTCGAGAATGACAACGTTGTCAGCACACTCGCCGTACGCGAGAACCGGACGCTCGGCGGGCTGGGTATCGGCGAGCCACAGGCTATCGGCGGCATCGTTCCGAATTATCTGGAGCGGTTCAAGCCGAAGGGCCAATACGCACATTATCGGGGCTGATTCCCCTGACATGAACAAAAAAAGCCCCGGCTTCCGCCGGGGCCTTTTTTGTAGGCGCCTCGAGTTCAGTGCAGACTTGCAATCTTCAACTCGCCATCCATGGCATGGCTGAGCGCCGCTTGCTTGGTATCTGTCAGCGCGATTGGCGTGCCGTCCGCGGCGTGCAGAGCGAACAAATGCATGCCGGGCTGTAGGCCTTCGATTGCCGGAAACATCTGCCGCGCTTCGTCTGCGGTCAGGGATTTTATGTAAGCGACCTCTCCGCCACCAAGTCGAGCCAGATCCAACTCGCTCATAACCGGGGCAACGGTGCGGGACGCCTGTGAGCGCCGGGTCCGCTTCGTTGTCGTTTCATTCATGACGCAACTCCTCTTCCAGAGGGATTCCGACGTCACGGGACCGGACGTCCATGCCTCTCAGCACAACACGTCCATGACCGCAACGTCTCACAATTCGATGGGCTTGGCTGTAACTCGGTAGCACCTACTGCCGCGATTTCTCGGCTCCGATCTCAATCTTTCGTACGAGCCGTTCCGGCTCGTGCCTGACGAGATCGATGGACAAGAGCCCGTTGATCAGTTCGGCGGCCCGCACTTCGATGCCGTCTGCTAGCACAAACGTACGATTGAATTGCCGAGCCGCAATACCTCGATAAAGGTATTGACGCGATTTATCGTCCTGCTGTCTGCCGCGCACCGTAAGTTGGTTGTCTTCCAGCATGATCTCGAGTTGATCGCGCGCAAATCCGGCGACCGCCAAAGTGATCCGCAGTAGTTCAGGGCTGCCTGTATCGGCCGAAACACGCTCGATATTGTAGGGCGGATAGCTGTCGCCGGATGCCTTGCCGGCCCGGTCTATCAGTCGCTCTATTTCCTCGAACCCGAGCAGCAGCGGGTTCGATAGCATGGTCATTCTGTTCATACGTGAAAGCCCTTTCCACAAGCGACCTTCGTTGGTTTCGAGCGTGCCGTTCTGGCCTTCGCTCACCCCGGCCTCACGTTGGAGCATCCGGATTTCTCATGAACACGATATGGGATGGCGTAGCGCTGGTTCAAGTTCCTCTGAATACCAAGCATAAACAAGTTGTTGCTTTGTGAGGTCGGAGCTGTCTTGTCCCGGGCCATCACCGTCTGGTCCATTCGACACCAGAGCGGACGTCCAGCCGAATTTTCCGATGGAATGTACTCGAGGACCTTGCTGAATTCGACCTGCAGGGCCGCCGCGCTCCTGCCGGGCCTGGCGGCTTTTTTGCCCGAACTCTGATTAAGGCTGGTATTCATTTGATGCCAAGCATCAAAAGATCCGCGCGTCCTTCACGTCGAACCCGAAACGAGGTCTTCGAAGCTTATCGCTCAGGGTGCAATCTCGCTTCCACCTTGCGATGAAAATCAGGCCCCGGCGCATGCACTAAGGCTCGAGTTCGGTATCCCAGTAGAGATAATCCATCCAACTCTGGTGGAGGTAATTCGGCGGGAACAGCCGGCCGTTGCGATGAAGTTCGAACACCGTTGGGCGATACGGCATCTGCTGGGGTCTCATTCCGACCCTCTCGGGAAGATAGCTTCCCTTTTGAAGATTGCACGGCGCGCATGCCGTGACGACGTTGTCCCAGCGGGTCTGGCCGCCGCGCGACCGCGGAATGAGATGATCGAACGTCAGGTCGTCCTTGTCGCCGCAGTATTGGCACGTGAAGCGATCGCGAAGGAACACGTTGAAGCGGGTGAAGGCTGGGTAAAGCGCAGGCTTCACATAGGTCTTCAGCGACACCACGCTCGGCAGCCGCATCTCTAAACTGGTGCTGCGCACGCACCGGTCGTACTCCGAGACGATATTCACGCGATCCAAAAAGACAGCCTTCACCAACTCCTGCCAGCTCCAGAGCGATAACGGGTAGTAGCTCAGAGGCCGGAAGTCAGCGTTGAGAACCAGTGCCGGAAAGGCTTCCGGCGCGGCAGCATGAGCATTCACGAGCTTGCTTCCAGTCGGGTCCTTCGAGAGAATCGGATCGACCCGCTCTCCCGGTCCGGATACTAACCGCGCGTGTCAGCTCTGTGAAGCCGCCCGAAAGCTGTGAATTTCCTAGAAGTTTTCGGCAAATACTGCTTCCAGCGGTCATCAAAGCGACATGCTTTTAATGCTGGTGCGTGGTGTTGCCGCACTAGGCGGCGAACTTCGCCCCATCATTGGGGATTGGCTTTGCTCCAGGCGTAGTAGTGCCAGAGCAGCCGCGCCGCCACGCCCCGCCACGGGCGCCATCGCTCCGCCAGCGCGAGGGTTTCCGCCGCCGAGGGCTTCACGTCGAGCACGAAAGCGCGCTGTGCCGCGATCTGCAGAGCCAGGTCGCCGGCCGCCCATGAGTCGGCGCGGCCGAGACAGAACATCAAATAGATATCTGCCGTCCAAGGTCCGATGCCGCTGATCGATGTCAGGCATTTGTGGATCTCTTCATCAGGTGCGCGCGCGAGACGTGCCAGGTTCACCTCGCTCGCCGCGATCGCGCGCGCTGTCGCGCGCAAGGTGCGGATCTTCGGGCCCGACAGGCCGCACTGGCGCAATTGGTCGTCGGACGTTGCAAGAATTGCCGCCGGGGTCAGCGGCTGAATGGTGCCTGACAGCCTCCGCCAGATCGCATTCGCGCTTGCGGCCGACAACTGCTGGCTAACGATGATGCCGGCCAGTCCCGAAAAGCCGTCTGGTTCACGACGCAGGGGCGGATCGCCGGTCGCGTCATGGATCTTTCGCAGAACGCGGCACTGGCGCCGCAAGGCGGACGTGCCAGCGCTGATGTCCGCGGCGCTGCGGATGATCGAGATTTGATGTGTGTCCGTTGTGCGCATCACATCAATTTTGTTCGGCGGCCGCTGTTTCATTGGGCAGCGCGGGACTAGACTGATCGAAGTTGGATGGATTGCAAGCGCGGCGGAGGCTGGATTGCCATGGCGAGATTTGCCCAGTTATCCATTTCAATCGCGGCAGCGATTATCATAGGTGGCGGCTTGACTAAGGCGGCGGCCGCTGGCCGCGTGAAGGTGGCGGATTGGAACACCATCCAAAGCGAGCGCTATGGTTTCATGCTCGCTTATCCGGCCAGTGTGTTTGCTCCCCACGAAGGCCCCAAGCCCGATGAAGGCTACGTGCTGGTATCGCGCGATGGCGCAGCGCAACTTCTCGTTGCGACTTTTGAGAATGACGGCAATCTCTCGATGGACACTTATCGCCAGCATATTCTCGATAACAACTACACCGGGGCCGAACTCGATTACGCACCGATCAGGCGGCGGCACTTCATCGTCTCTGGCACGCGCGGCGAGATGCACTTCTATGAGCGGGTGAGCTTCATCTGCGGTGGCCGTTTCATCAACAGCTGGGCGCTTTTGTATCCCGTCTCGGAGCGAGCGTTCTATGACCGCGTCGTGGAAGCTGTGGCGCTAACCTATACGCCGGGTTCGGGACGCAAGGGTGAATGCGATTGACGCCGACGCCGATCCAAATAGCCGACACTCGGGATGTCCTGCGCTTTGCGCCGAGCCCCAACGGTGAACTGCATCTCGGCCATGCCCTTTCAGCTTTGTTCGGCTTCGACATGGCGCAGCGGATGGGCGGCCGTTTTCTTGTGCGCATCGAGGACATCGATGCGGCGCGATGCCATGAGATCTTCATCTCGCAAATGCTGGAAGACTTGGCGTGGCTCGGCATCACCTGGGAAACGCCGATCCTGCGTCAGTCGGCACATTTCGCTGACTATCGCGCGGCTGCAGAACATCTGCTCGGCCAGGGCCTTCTTTACAGGTGCTGGGCAACACGAACGGAGATCGCAGCCAGCGCCGGACATGATCCCGAAAACGTGGACCCTGATGGCGCGCCGCTTTACCCCGGGCTTCATAAACAACTCCCCCCGCATGAGACTGCGCGACGTCTGGAAAATGGGGAGCCTCATGCTCTGCGCATCGACATGGAAAGAGCATTGGCCGCTGCACGCGCGAAACTGTCTGGGCCCGATCTGACATTCACCGAGCTGGATGCCAGCGGCAGCCTCCGCCTCATCGCCGCCCGGCCCGAACGCTGGGGCGACGCCGTCATCGTGCGCAAGGATGTTCCAGCGAGCTACCACCTCGCTGTGGTCGTCGACGATGCGCGTCAGGGAGTGTCTCTGGTGACGCGCGGTCAGGATCTGTTCCCGGCCACGGATCTGCATCGGCTTCTGCAGGTTCTGCTCGACCTGCCGGAGCCTCGTTACAGCCATCACCCTCTCATGAAAGATGGCAGGGGCCGGAAATTCGCCAAGAGCGCTCGGGACACCCCCCTCAAGAGCCTGCGCGAACAAGGCCTGACGTCGGCGCGGGTGCGGGAACTGGTCGGTCTTGGGTGATTTCTGTGTGGCGGCAACTCGACAGGGTCGCGCCAAAGCGGTTGGTTGAATTGCTTTTCCGTTGGTTCTTGAGGGCGTTACAGCGTATGCTTCGTTTCGAATAGCGGCGCGCAATAGCGGGTGCGGACAGCCAACGTGAAGAAGACGCGCAAGCAGAAGCAGTCTCAGAAGGCCAGACGCGCGCCTGCCAGTGCCGCGGCGGGACGGCACGTCTCGACGGCAGCACGGCCAATCACTACCGCGCCGGCAGAAGCATGTCAGCAAGCTGCGTCGCAGGGACTTGCCCGTGCGACGCCTCTTGTCGATATCAAACACGTCCCAAGAGTTGCCGCCGCGCCGCAACTCCTCCGCTTCATGTCATTCAACGCGGACGACCGGCAGGCCATGGTCCTGCTGCTGCTTCCATTCCTTATGATGGCCTGCGCGATCGGCTTCGCCCAGTCCATGCGCTCCGGCTTCCAGCCAGCCGAAATGATCGCACGCTCGCCGGCGGCACCGGCCGAAACCACCCGAGACGGTCACGTCCTGCCGAATTTGAAGACGCCGGCCATCGCGATAGGTCCACCGCCTGTAACGCTACCGGTCGATGTTGCGACGGCTGACGTTGGTGCCGAGCGACGCAACGTGGCAAGCCTTGATACCTTGCGGGATCCGGCGGGAATGGTATCCGTCGTCCGCTCGCCTGATAGCGTGGCTCCGGTTTCCAGCGATGCGGCGGGCGTCATCCCCGCTGCACTGGACGCCGACGTCCCGCGGCAGGCGGAGGAGCCGATCTCCGTTTCCCCAAATCCTCCGACGCCCTGGGAAGTGCCATTTATCGCTACGCCGTCGGTTTCAGTCGCCGCTGCGGAGGAAACTCCAACGGTGCTTGCGCAAGTGCCAGCGATCACAACCGATTTAGCAGAACTCGTTCAGCCTGAACCTGCCCGCCAAGCTGCTCTCGATGTGATCGAACTGCCGGTACTAACAGAGCCCGATTCAGCCGATCCGATCCGGGATGAGGTGGCGCAATGCGTCGCCAAACCGGTCGTAAAGCTCCAGCTTGTTTCGTTGGCCCCGGAAATTACCGCCGATCCGGAGGTCTTCGGGGTGCATCTGGCCAAAGCCGCGAGACAACAGACAAACGATTTCGTCATCTACAACGACAAGTATCGCCGTATTTCCTATCCGATGGGCGACGTGCCGCCACTTTATGGCGTTTGCACGGACGTCGTAATCCGCGCCTATCGGGCCGTCGGCATCGATTTGCAGGAACTCATCCACACGACGAAAGTTGGTTCGGGCGATACAAATATCGATCACCGGCGGGTCGATACGATGCGAAAGTTTTTCTCCCTCTACGGGGAATCGCTGCCACCGACCGCATTCGCGGAGGACTATAAGCCCGGCGATATCGTCAGTTACTACCGCCCCCAGAACCGCCACTCGCGCACTCATATCGCCGTCGTGTCGGACATGATCGGGGCTTCCGGGCGGCCCATGATCATTCATAATCGCGGCTGGGGACCGCAGGAAGAAGATGCGTTATTCGTCGACGAGATCACGGGGCACTATCGATTTTCCGGCTTAAAGAGCCCACTGGCTGCCGAGCCTCCGAAGCGGCGGGCTTCGACCCCCCAATCGAAGCGGCCGCAGGCTGCTGGCATCGGTCCGCCGGTCGTCCAGACTTCGCTGGGAGTTACCCCGGCGGTGCGTTGATCGGCCGTTGCCGGCAAGCCCGAGAAGTCCGCCGGCGATAATTGCTGCAATGCAATTGCCTGACGACTCGGTTGACAAAGTTAGTGATCAGGTGATTTTCAGGAATTATAGTGTCCCTGAGAAATACGCTTGCCGAAATGGGCGAATAACTTCATCTTTTTTATATGGCCATAATTCACCGCATTAAGCGGGATTTCGGCGATCCGTTGCGACAAGAGGAATATCGGCGACGATCGTGATCGCCGCTCTCGGTCGTGTTTTTTTGACGAGGCTATGATGGCATTTTTGGCCCGTACATTGTCCGAATGGATCCGTTCGGCGTTGCGGCTAAAGCCCGGGCACTGCGCCGTGCCAGAGTCGCAGCAAAGCCTTGTGGCGGCACCGCCGGTTCCGACGGAGCGGATGACGGAGCGTGATCAATGGCAAAAGGTTTCGGGCGCGATCGCTGCTTCGATTGATCTCGTTCGCTCCGCCAAAGAGTGTCAAGTTGAGGCCAGCCGCCAGCTGGACGTTGCGACCTACGCCCTTCAGACGCTGCTCGCAGACCTGGCGCCCGCAATGGCGCTGACGCGCCCCGTTGCCGCGCCCGTGATTACCATTCCGTCTTCGCCCGCTCCCAGCTTCCGCCGCCGCACGGCTATCGCCGCCTGAGACGGCGCTTGCCGCCGCGCCAGCCTTCGAGCGATAGTTCCTTCCTCGCGGCTTGTCGGCCGTGATGCGCGGAGCATCCATGAGCAACACTGATACGCATGAGCCTCAACAGGCTGCCGACGTCGGCACTCTCGTAGGCCGCGTAAGTACGGAGCTGAAGCGGGCCTTATTGGAACCGCTCAAACCCGGGCTTTACCTCGTCGCCACGCCAATCGGAAACCTGCAGGACATCACGTTACGTGCGCTCAGCGTTCTTGCCGGCGCCGATGTCATCTACTGTGAGGACACGCGCCACAGCCGCACTCTCGTCGCGCATTACGGCATCGGCGGGCGGCTGAAGCCGTATCACGAGCACAACGCCGAGGAGCAGCGCCCGCACGTGCTCGCTGAATTGGCGGCCGGCCGGGTGGTGGCACTTATCTCCGACGCAGGCACGCCTTTGATTTCCGATCCTGGCTACAAGCTTGTGCGCGACGTAACGGCAGAAGGCTTTTGTGTGATCAGCATTCCCGGCAGTTCAGCCGTGCTGACCGCGCTCGCCTGTGCCGGGCTGCCGACGGACGCATTCTTCTTCGCTGGTTTCCTGCCGCCCCGTCAGGCCGCCCGGCGCGCCCGTTTGGCCGAACTCGCCGCCATTCCCGGAACTCTCGTCGTGTTCGAAGCACCCACCCGCGTTGCAGAATGTCTGGCGGACATGACGGCGATTCTGGGCGACCGGCCGGCGGCTCTCGCGCGCGAATTGACCAAGATGCACGAGACCGTGCTGCGCGGAACGCTGAATGCGCTCGGCGAACAAATCGCCTCTGGTCCCCTGAAAGGTGAAGTCGTCATTCTCGCCGGTCCGCCAGTGGAGGCGGAGGTGTCCGATGAGCTTCTGGCGGCGAAACTGACGGATGCCCTGCAAACGGCCAGCCTTCGCGACGCCTCCAAAGCCATTGCGGAATCCTGCGGCGTTTCCCGTGCACGAGTCTACGATCTGGGTCTTGCCATGAAGAAAGCCGCCGGGACGTGAGCGAACGCCACCGGAACCAGCGCAGAAGCCACCGACAGCGAGCGACGCGACAGGCTCTGGCGCGGCCGGATGTCCGAATCGGTCGCAGCCGCACTTCTGATCGCAAAGGGTTATCGCATCCTCGAACGCCGCTGGCGTTGCACGCGGGCGAGATTTACCTCATTGGCGTGCGCGGACGCATGCCGGCATTTGTCGAGGTAAAGCAAAGGTCTGGAACGTCCGACGCCGATGCCGAAGCCAACGTGCTTTAGGTCCGCTGCTCAACGTTGTGCGATGACTCCGCCGTTAAGCACGGTTTGGGCGCGCCGGTTCTGCGACCAGCACGAAATGTCGTCGCACACCGCAACCGGTCGCTCCTTGCCGTAGGAAATGGTTCTTACCCGAGACGCGGCAAGGCCTTGGCTGGCGAGGAAATCGCGGACGCTACCGGCGCGGCGCGCTCCGAGCGCGAGATTGTATTCGCGCGTGCCGCGCTCGTCCGCGTGGCCTTCGATAGTGATCGTGCGCTGGGCGTTCGCGGCAAGCCAACGCACCTGAAGCTGCAAGGTCTGTTGGGCTTCCGGAGTCAAGTCCGAGCTGTCCGAGCTGAAATAGACCGTGTCGCCGCTGCCGTTGCGGCGGCTGTCTCCGCTGCCTTCGGCCAGCAGTCCGCGGTCATTGCGGTCACCCGATACCGACGGATCGCCCTTTAGCAGACCCTGCGGACCGTTTTCGCCGGTCTGCGCGCACCCCGCCAGCATGACGGTCATGCCCAGGGTCACGATGATGCCGGGCCGGCCACGGCTGGCAAGGGCAGCTGGGATGGAAAACCAAGCCATGTCGATACTCCACGCATCACATCATAATTCGATGCCACATCACTGCGCATGCGTGGTTAACGAGAGGTGAACATCGGCCCTGCTGCGACTATGCCGCGGGAGAAAACAGTTATATTCACCCGCCAAGCGCCGCGATGGCGCGGCCGAACGGGAGTTTCAGTCATATGAGTCTCAGGATCGCCTGTCAGATGGATCCGATCGATCGCATCGACATTCGCGGGGATTCGACCTTCGCGATCCTGCTCGAAGCCGAGCGGCGTCGTCACGATATCTTCTATTATACGCCGCAGAATCTCTCACTTCACGGCGACAGGCTGCTGGCGCGCGGGCACACGCTCAATGTGCGCGATGTCGCCGGCGACCACTATGACCTTGCGAACCCGCGTACGGAACATCTGGGGGACCGGCAAGTCGTGCTGCTGCGTCAGGATCCGCCGTTCGACATGGCCTACATCACGTCGACGCATCTGCTCGAACGCATTCATCCCCAGAACTCTCGTCGTCAACAACCCCGCGCATGTCCGAAACGCGCCGGAAAAGATCTGGGTGCTCGACTTCCTCGACCTTATGCCGCCGACACTCGTCACGCGATCGCTGGAGGACACGCAGGCCTTCCGCGCGCAATACAAGGACATCATTCTGAAGCCGCTTTTCGGCAACGGGGGCGCAAGCGTGTTCCGCATCCAGCCAGGCGATACCAATCTCGGCTCCTTGGTCGAATTGTTTCAGACCGTATTCCGCGAACCGTTCATGGTGCAGGAGTATCGCCCCGAAGTCCGTGCCGGCGACAAGCGCATCATTCTGGTCGATGGCGAGGTTGCGGGCGCCATCAACCGCGTGCCATCGGCGGGGGAAACGCGGTCGAACCTGCATGTCGGCGGCACCGCGCGACCTACAACCCTGACCAAGCGCGAAGAGGAAATCTGCGCACGGCTGGGACCCGAACTGAAGCAGCGCGGCCTGATCTTTACCGGTATCGACGTGATCGGCGACTACCTCACCGAGATCAATGTCACGTCGCCGACCGGCATCCGGCAGGTCAATGCCTTCGGCGGCAACGACATCGCCGCGATGATCTGGGACGCGATCGAGGCGCGGATGGCTGCTTAGCGAGTTGCAGTCCGAACGTGCCAGACGACGTGTCGCTGCCCAATGCGCCGACATAAATCTTCTCGAATTTGCCGGTGTTGTTTTACGCCGGCTGCCTCCTCGTACTGGCCACCCACCGCTTCGATCCCATGGTGCTGACGATTGCCTGGATCTTTGTCGGCTCGCGGATCGCGCATAGCCTCATCCCTGACCTACAACAATATCCTGCGTCGCCTCGTTGCTTTCGGGGTCGGGGTGGGGGCGGTTCTCGTTCTCTGGCTCAGACTGCTGTGGTGGGTGCTCGACCGGATGTGCTGGTTCCAGGCTTGCACCTAATCATTTCTTCGCCTCTCCCGTGCCCGCGACGGATATTCTGCCTTCTAGCGTTCTGTCTTCGGAGAAAGTCAGTCGAAGCCTAACATGGAGCGCACAGGGCGGGGCACATAACGCCGATGGCCGGGTTTAACCCGGCCATCGGGGTCAATCTGATCGTTACTTTTTGCGTTACTTGATGCCGTGCTGGATCTTCGCGGCTTCGAGCGTGTTCTGCAGCAGGCATGCGATCGTCATGGGGCCGACGCCGCCGGGAACCGGCGTGATAGCGCCGGCAACTTCAGCGCATTCGTCATAAGCGACGTCGCCGACGAGCTTGGTCTTGCCGGCCGCGCCGGGCACGCGGTTGATGCCGACGTCGATGACGATGGCGCCCGGCTTGATCCAGTCACGCTTGACCAGTTCGGGGATGCCGACCGCGGCGACCACCAGGTCGGCGGCGCGCACGACGCCCGACAGATCCTTCGTCTTGGAATGGGCGACCGTCACCGTGCAGCTTTCGCGCAGCAGCAAGGCCGCCATCGGCTTGCCGACGATGTTGGAGCGGCCGATCACGACGGCGTTCATGCCCGCGAGCGAGGGCACAACGGACTTGGCCAGTATGGCCGAGCCTGTCGGCGTGCACGGCACCAGCGCACGCTCGCCGATCCACAGGCGGCCGACGTTGACTGGGTGGAAGCCGTCGACGTCCTTGTCCGGATGGACGGCGTTGAGGACCTTCTCGGCATTGACGTGCTTGGGCAGAGGCAGTTGTACGAGGATGCCGTTGACGTTCGGGTCGGCGTTGAGCTTGTTCACGATTGCGAGGATATCGGCTTCGCTGGTCTCGGCGGGGAGTTTGTACTCCCACGAGTTCATGCCGCATTCCTTGGTCTGCTCGCCCTTGTTCTTGACGTAGACCTTGCTCGCCGGATCCTCGCCGACGAGAACCACCGCAAGCCCTGGCGTGAAGCCATGCTGTTGCTTGATGCTGGCAACCTGAGTGGCAACATCGGCGCGGACTTTTGCGGCGACGGCCTTGCCGTCGATAACGCGGGCTGGCATTTCTCTAATCCTCCCTCTTGTCGGGCGTTTTCATTGACAGTGCGGCCAGCTTTTCGCAGAGCCGCTGTTCGATTTGCTGTGTGTGGCCGGAAATTTCGACGGTCTTCACGCGAGACTTCGTCCCCCGGGACACGGCCAGTTGGCTCTTGGGGATGCCGAGCCACCGGGCCAGCAGATCCACAAGCGCATTGTTGGCTTCTCCTTCGGAGGGAACCGCGCGCACACGAGCACGCATGACCGCCCCGTCGACGCCCAGTTCGACGCCGTCAATTGCATCTTTGGACGATTTTGGCGTCAGCCGCACGCGCACGATGACGCACCCACTGCCCATGCGCCAAG
The DNA here is from genome assembly GCA_963750715.1 of uncultured Alphaproteobacteria bacterium. Classification (GTDB taxonomy): domain Bacteria; phylum Pseudomonadota; class Alphaproteobacteria; order Rhizobiales; family Hyphomicrobiaceae; genus JAGVSR01. The sequence goes on from CAVVRP010000010.1 coordinate 12,545, forward strand.
GCTGCAACGACACCTCCGCCGCCACGTTAGGCGCCGGCGAATAACGGAATGAGCCACCCGCGGATCACGACGTTCTGCACGAACATGCAGCCAAGCAGCAGTACAACCGGGGAAATATCGATTGCGCCAAGGTCGGGAAGGAGCGCTCGAATACGCTGCAACAGCGGCTCCGTCACGGCACTCAGCGCTTGGTAAAGAGAGCGCACGAACGGGTTGTGACTGTTGATCACACCGAACGCCAGCAGCCAACTCAGGATGACCGAGAAGATTATGACCCACACATACAGGTCGATCACGTAGTCAAAGAATTGAAGAAGCGGGATCATCGAGCCAAGTCTCTCGCGTAGGAGGAACCCGTTGTCTAGACGGTCGATGCTGCTGCGGCAAGGGCAACAGGCGACGCGCATGGGTTTTTCGGCCTGCGCGCCGGTCCGCAGCAAGCCTTCGCCCAAAGCCGGGGCCTCGAACGTATTGGAAAATTGGAAACCTGTTACATTCCGACGTGCGATCTTACATCTGAAGGCTGCATGCCAGCCGAGAGCGAATGCATGGTGACCACCTACAACGTAACCCCTCGCCACCCCGAGAAGGCGAACAAGGCAGACACGCCGCAGCTGGCCAAGCCTGCGTGGATCCGCGTGCGTGCGCCGGGCTCCCCGGGATATCTCGAAACACGCAGTCTGGTCGCGGAGCATGGGCTCCACACCGTGTGCCAGGAGGCGGCCTGCCCGAATGTCGGCGAGTGCTGGTCGAAGGGCCATGCCACCATGATGATCATGGGCGACACTTGCACGCGCGCCTGCGCCTTCTGCAACGTCAAGACCGGTCTGCCGGGGCCGCTCGATGATAGCGAGCCCTTGCGCGTCGCCGAAGCCGCCGGCAAGCTTGGCCTGCGCCATGTCGTCGTCACCTCGGTTGATCGCGACGATCTGGACGACGGCGGCGCCGGCCACTTCGCCTCCACCATCTCCGCCATCCGTGCGGTATCTCCCGCGACGACCATCGAAGTGCTGACTCCGGATTTTCTGCGCAAGCCGGACGCGCTAGAACGCGTGGTGGAGGCGCGGCCCGACGTCTTCAATCACAACATCGAAACCGTGCCGGCGCTCTATCATCGGGTGCGGCCGGGCGCGCGCTACTATCATTCGCTGCGGCTGCTCGAGCGGGCGAAGGAACTCGCGCCTTATCTTTTCACCAAGTCGGGCTTGATGCTCGGGCTCGGCGAAAGCCGCGACGAAGTTCTTCAGGTAATGGATGACATGCGTTCGGCCGGCGTCGACTTCCTCACCCTTGGCCAGTATCTCCAGCCGTCGCGCAAGCACGCCGAGGTGAAACGCTACGTACCGCCCGAGGAATTCGACGCGCTGCGCATCACGGCGCTGGCCAAGGGCTTCCTGGTCGTCGCGGCGAGCCCCATGACGCGCTCGAGCTATCACGCGGACGAAGACTTCGAACGCCTGCGGGTGGCGCGTGCGGAGTGAACATCGCGAACCTCGATCCACGCCCGCGCAAAACTGATCGCCTCGCAGCCGCCCGGCTCGAAGTTTGAAGTCGGGAAGCGAGAAGGCCCGGATGCCACGACGGTGGCTTCGGTCGATGAAAAAGAAGCCTTGGGACCGCCCGCGCAGGATGTGTCGACATTCGAGGACGGCGGGCCGGCACGAATGCCGCCGCCCAGGTAGCGTCATGTCCTCTTAGCCGCCGTATTGGCAGCATCGGTGGATACTCGATAGCCGTCATCGCCAGCTTGGCCACTTGCTTCTGGACAAACATGAAGCGCCACAACTCGTATATGAACCAATCGAAGTACTGCTGCGGCCCACGGCTACTCACCGTAAGAAAGCGGGAGACGCCCGCATCGTCAGCTCCAATGTTGCCAGACGCTGAAAAATTTCGCAGGCGTCGCGTCGCGTCATCGGAAGCTGGCGTCACAATGCCTTTTTCCGGACCACCTGGTCGATGCGTAAAGTATAGCGGTGAGAAGCCCCAGGGTGACGAGTGACGCGGCCCCCCGGGGCAGGTTCAGTCCGCCGTCAGCAACCGGCTTGGTCAGGAAGTCGCCGAATGTGGCGCCGAACGGCCGCGTGAAGACAAAGGCAATCCAGAACAGCAGAACATTGTTCAGACGCGTGAAGTAATGCAATGCCGCAACGACCGCGATCACTCCGGCCGTGACCAGCGCGCCCTGAATGAAACTGAGTCCGGCATCGTCGACGAGAAAATCTCCAAACGCCGTGCCCAGGCTATTGGAGAACAGGATCGTGATCCAGAACATGATCTCCGACTCGCGCCGGACGATCGGATAGACGCTGAGACTTCGGTCGCGCGCGTACCAGAGGGCGAGGGTCGCCGTCAGACCTGCGATCAGGATCAGCGAACCCCACGTGTAGCCAAGGCCGAGTGACCGGTCCATGAAGTCCGAGATTTCCGTTCCGGCCGTGGTCGTCGCAATGATCGCGGTCCAGAACAGCACAGGGTGGAAGCGCCTGGATGTGGTCTGGAACCAGAGGATGACCGCCAGAATCGAGAATGTGATGGCAAGCCCGGCGTAATAGCCAAGTCCGAGTGTCATCGAGATGAAGTCGCCGGCCGTCTCGCCCAGCGTCGTGGCGAGCACCTTCATGATCCAGAAAGAGATCGTGACTTCGGCCACCTTGGATATGGGACCGGCTTCGGCAGTCTCGGTTGGCGGGCGCATGCAGTCAGCCCTCGTCGACTCGACGCGGCGATAACTCGGCCGCCAGGACCATGCCGTCCTCGGCTTTCAATCCAACTCGCGCGTGTAGCTGATAATCGACAGGAATCTGATCGGCAGCTTGACCAGTTCCTCGGGGCCGTGCGGGGCGTCGGCGTCGAAGAACAGGCTGTCGCCAGGACGCATGGTGTAGAGCTTGTCGGCATGGCGATAGACCACCTCGCCTTCGAGCACGTACAGGAACTCCAGGCCCGCGTGCTGGAACAGCGGGAACACATCCAACTCGTGCGTCAGCGTGATGAGATAAGGCTCGACCACCAGCCCACCCGTGCTGCCACTGGTATGGCCGAGCAGCTGGTATTGGTGGCCGGCACGCGTGCCGCGCCGCTCGATGACGAGACCCCGGCCTGCGGAAACGAACACGGCATCGCGCCGTTCCTCGAAACGGCGAAACAGGGCCGTCACCGGAACGCCGAGCGCGCGCGAAAGTCTCTGGAGCGTGGTCAGCGAGGCGGACGTGACGCCGTTCTCGATCTTCGACAGCATGCCGAGAGAAAGTCCCGTGGCGCGGGCGAGATCGGAAACGGTGATGCCAAGTTTCTTGCGGAAGGCCCGCACTTCGCGCCCGATCGCGACTTCCAGCATGTTGTCGCGGGCGCCTTGCAGCGCATGGGGATCCTGGCCCTGCAGTTCGTCGTGCTCTTCTTCGAGAACGTCGTCCAGTTCAGCCAGAGCGGCGCGTGACTTGAGGGTTAGACCGTCGGAACCAGTCGCGCGTCCGATCGGCTGGTTCTTGACAAGGCTGCCCGTCAGCGGCTCCGCCACCAGCTTCCCGGTATCCCCTTCCGCGCGCTTTTTCATGGCACCTCAAGGGTTACAGATCGCCTCCAAACCGGCAAGCCTGAGCCGAATTCCTCGGCGGCGTCTGTCAATGCCTCCAAGAGATAGAGTGCCGCCGCACTATCGGCAAGGACATGATAGACTGGTCGCTCGCCCTCGTCCGCCCGGGTGATGATCGCCGAGTGCTTCGCTAGCGAGGTTTGCGCGATGCTGAGGTCGGGGAACTTTCCCAGCCGCAGGTCGATCGCGCAGACTTTAGCGAAGAACTCTGAAATTCTGGATCCGGAGATCGCGAACCAGGCATGGCTGTCTCGCCGCAATAGTGGATACGTGCGCTCGTCGTCCTAGAGCCGCCATGACGCCAGCATCTCGTCCAGATGGGCGCCGTTGCCGTCGAGGCCAGACAAAAGGATGAGTTCACCGGGCGCCAAGACGAGGCACAGGCCGCCGCCCGGCTGCCGGAACGCACGGTGTAGAAGGCGACGCCTTCCGGACTGATAATTGGCGCGCACGATGGTGGTGTTGCGGGCCGTGTTGCCGCCGGCAAGCCAGCCCTTGTCGCGCACCGCGATGTTCGTGATGCCGTGGCGGGAGGCGAGGTAGTAAGCCGCCGCGAGGCCGTGCCGGCCTCGATGATAACCACGTCGTAGCTTTTCTTGAGGCCGGGCTTCCACGGGAAGGTGCTCCCTGCGCTGCCCGTACTTCAGAAGTGCGAAAGGCATATCAAAACTCCGGCCGTTACGGGCCCACCGTGCCCCGCTGACTGGCTTCTAATTCCCAAAACGCATGAAATTTTCCGCGCGTTCAAGCCTTGACTCGATTCAACGCGGGCAAGTTGTGGTCCGCACAAAAATTTCCGCTTTGCTGACTTTTTGAACACTTGCCTTGACAATTTGCGGCACCGTGACGCACTCTTTCTTTCCGCCTGTAAAAATCAGTTGCCTGACAGGCAAGTAAACGGACTGGCGGGAAAAAGGGGAAGGGAGCACTCATGCAACAGAAGACGCCCGACAGCCGTGTGAATAGTATGTTTCGCATGGACTGCGTTTGGGCCTACGGAGCGGTTCTCGTTCTGTGGGCAGTCTATAGCTTTGTCCTCTACCAGATCATGCCTTTCCTCAATGACCAGACGGTTTTCACCGTCCTGGCCATTAGCGGTGGGCTTGTCCTGCTCTTCAACTCGGCGTCGATCCTTGCAATGACCAGCCATTATTCCGAGGACCGCGAGCACATCTATGGTCTCGACATCCACTACCTCGACATCATGAACCGCGGCAAACGTTGAGGAGCAAGCCATGGCAAAGGGACATTACGAGCCGCCGCGCCAGTCTGCGCTCGGCCAGTTTTTCGATTCGATGTTTCTACTAGCACTCGTCTTCGCCGCCCTCTTCGCCCCGCTCTATCTGGGGCTTGCCGGCGGCGGCAAAACAGCGATCGAATTCACGGAAAAGACATTCGCAGGCGCCGGCCAAAACGCGACGATGCAGGCCCAGTGGGAAAAACTCGGTCATACGGCGGACCCCACAACGGGCCAGTTGCCACAAGCCACCATCGACATGATGGCTGCGCGCTTCGACTACAGCTTCAATCCGATCGAAGTCGGAATCACGGCGTTGGTCGTAATCGCCTACTTCTTCATCGTCGTCGCTTTCTCGCGCAGCGAGTACCGTGACGTCATTCGTGAACGCTTCGACGGCAGGTGAGACATGAGCAACTTTCAGCTACTCGAATACGCCGCCTGGGGCCTCTCCGCGATCTTCGGATTGTGGATGCTCATCGATCTCATTCGGACCGACCGCAAGTACTCGGAAGACTTGCTGACGTCGTCAAAGGAAGGCCAGATCGAGGAGGCCTTCGTGATCGATCCGCCGCACCAGGGGGGACACCTGTGACCCAGACAACAGCCATCCATGGCGAGAAAATCTCACTGCTTCGCGTGCTGGGCCCCGGTCACGTGTGGGCGCTCGGCGTCGGTATCGTGCTCGTCGGCGAGTACATGGGTTGGAACTTCGCCGTCGGCAAGGGCGGTGCCATCGCCGCGCTGATCGCCTGCTGGATTGCCGGCCTCCTCTATACCTGCGTCGCTATGATCAACTCGGAGGTAACCTCCACGGTTGCCGCCGCGGGCGGTCAATATGCGCAGGCCAAGCACATCGTCGGACCTCTCATGGCCTTCAACGTCGGCCTGTTCCTGGTTTTCGCCTACACTATGCTGGAGGCAGCGAATGCCATCACGCTTGGTTATCTGGTGCAAACAGTCGGGGGCATGGCCGGATTCGAAAACGTGCACGACAAGCCGTTCATCGTGCTCACCATTATGTTCCTGGCGTGGCTCAATTACCGCGGCGTCTACGCGACACTGACGTTTAACCTTGTCATCACCGCGATCGCCTTCATTGCGATCCTGGTGCTGTTCTTCGCGGTTCAGCCGTGGACTGACAACATCCTGAAGCCGGGCGAGATGCTCACCGGTCTGCCGTATGGCTGGCTCGGTGTGATCGCCGCTCTGCACTTTGGCCTGTGGTACTACCTCGGCATCGAGGGCACCACGCAGGCCGCCGAAGAAGTGCGCTCACCCGCGCGCGCCCTGCCGCTCGGCACCATGACTGGCATGATCACACTGCTGATCGCGGCGACGTTGACGTGGTTCATCTGCGTCAGTCTGATGCCGTGGGAGTATTTGGGCCAGGCCGTCACGCCGCTGTTCGATGCGGCGCGACTGACCGAGTCGACACCCTTGATGGTGCTCCTTTTCGTCGGCACCATGTTCTCCACGCTGGCCTCTGCCAATGGCTGCATCAATGACGCGTCGCGGGCATGGTTCTCCATGGGCCGCGACCGGTACCTGCCGCCCTGGTTCGGCGCGGTGCATCCCAAATACCGCACGCCGTACCGCTCGATCGTGTTCCTGGTTCCGGTGGCCGTCGTGTTCGCGTACTTCGCGCCGCTCGATCAGGTCATCACGTTCTCAATCCTGTCGGGCCTGCTCGGCTACACGTTCATGTCCTTCAACGTGGTCATGTTCCGCAAAAAATGGCCGCTCGACACGATCAAGCGTGGCTACGTGCATCCCTTCCATCCGATCCCGGCTCTCGTGCTTCTGCTGTTGTGCGCGGCAACCTATTTCGCCGTGTTCCTGGGCTATGGCACGCAGCTCGTGGCGATGATGGTCTTCTATATCATCGCGTCGCTATGGTTCCATTTCCACCGGTACCGGTATGTTCGTCGCGGTGACCAATTCACCATGGCGTGGCCAAGACCGATCGGCTTCTAGCCCCAAGCAAAGGGCGCGGCTGTTTCTTCAGAGGCGGCCGCGCCTAATCCCGATCCCAAAGCCAGTTTGGTGCCGCCCGTGTCGAGCGCGCTCTTGTATCTGCTTATTCTCGCGATGGCCGGCGTGTTGGCCGCGCTTGCCGTACGTGACCACCGCGCCGCAAAACTGGCGCGCCGGGGTCTTCTTGACGGCTGCAGGGCGACATTACAGGCGGTGCGCGTAACCCAATGCGCCGATGGCTTTCCCAGCCTGAGCGGATTTCATGGCGGCTTGCCCGTCCGTGTGACGCTTGTGCCCGATACGATGACCGTGCGTCGGCTGCCGCAGCTGTGGATGACGGTGACGCTCCAGCACGCCGCCGCGAGGCCCGGATTTGGCGTTCTCGTTCGGCACGCGGGCACCGAATTCTATGCGCTGACGCCGTCTTTCCAACATCGGCTCGAGCCGCCAGCCGGGCTACCGTGGGAAGTGGTGGCAAGGGGCGATGATCCGGCTGCCCAGCATCTGCTGGAAGGGCTGGTGGAGCCGCTTGGCCGGATCCTTGCGGACGGGCGCATCAAGGAAGTGGCTGTAACGGCAAAAGGCTTTCGCATCGTGCGGCAGGTCGGCGAAGGCCGGCGCGGCGAGCATCTGTTGCTGCGCCAGTCCGTGTTCGACGATGCGGATATTCCGGCGGCCCTTGTGCAAAGCCTTCTCGACGAACTCGATGCGCTGCGCGCCACTGCGGAGCCCACAGCAGACGCGCTGGCGGAGCTGGCAAAGGTGACGACGGCGAAGCGGACAAGAGAGGCTGCCACATGACGCAGCGGACTTCGGCTCCGATCAATCCCTACATCGTTCTTGCGCTCGCCATCGTGCTTCCTGGCGTCGGTCATGTCGCCGCCGGACAGCCGCAACGCGGGTTCGGTTTTGCCCTGTTCACGCTGATCCTGGCGCTGCTGACCTGGCACGCGACGACGCCGGAGCACTCAATCGTGGGCCGCACCGCGGGCGGGTTGTTCGTGTGGGCCCTTTCGATACCGGACGCGTACAAAGTTGCGCGGGTGAACTACGAAGTCTGGCGGCGGTCGAATGCCTAAGCGGTGGCTCGGGGAAACTGCTCTAAATCAGCACTACACTACCAGGAAACAAAACACGCCCGGCGAAACCGCGATCAACAAGGGCGTGCGCTCGGGCTGGGGCATCGAGCAGGCGATCACGCCGCGCATGAGCCTCAAGCTCGAATACCTGAACATGGATTTCGGCAGCTACGAGGGCTACTCCGACAATCAGGACCTGGTGCGCGCCGGCTTGAACTACAGGTTCTGATCGAGGTCTACGCCGCGGCGGCGCCCGGTGCCGACACTAACACTGGGCTCGCATTCGTGAGAGGGGCAGCGTCGTAGACGAGCCGGTGATCGGCTGCGAAGTGCATCATCGCACGTTCGGAAAGCGCCGTGATGCTGAGCAACGGATTGACGCCGAGCGAGCGCGGAATGATCGAACCGTCGATGACGTACAGACCTTCATGCACGGCTGCAGAACATGCACCCGGGGTGGCGTCGAACACCTTCGACTTGTGATTGACGACGCCGTCGCCGCGTTCCCGGCCAATCGCGCAACCGCCGAGCGGATGGGCGGTCGCGGGCTGATGGCCCATCACCGTGCCGGCGAGCGGGTTCTTGACGTAGTCTCCACCGGCATTCTCGACGATGCTGCGCAGCATAGCATCGAGACGCTTGTAGACCGGTTCGTCCTTGGCGCCCGGCCAAGCCAACGTCAGCCTGTCGTCGTCGAGGCGGAAGCCCCCCGACGCGCTGTCATGCGAGACGGCAAAATACGTCTGCATGCTTGCGAACGGGCCTTTGTAGACGCCGTTGACGAGGCTTTGCAGTGCACCGAGCAGGCGGCCGTTCGGCAGAAACATGAGCGGCAGGGCGGGCGCCACGGCGGACGGCACGGCCCCTTCCTGCACACACATTTCGTTCTCCAGCTGCAGCGCGTCGCGCAATTCGAGCTGACCGCTGACGGACGCGCCGACTTCCAACCCGTCGAGTTTTGATGGGTATCCGACGCCGATAGAATTCACGGGGCTTTTCGCGCCATAGCCGAACGCGATGATATCGCCATTCGCCGAGAACCGTTGGCCAAGCCGATCCGACAGAGCCAGGCCGCGCTCGCGCGAGCGCAGCAAGATCTCCGTTGAACCAAGTGTGCCGGCGGCAACAACGACAATTGTTGCCTCGACCACAATATCGCGCGTCGCGGCATTGCCGTTCGCGCGGCCAGTCGGTGCGCAGTGAACCCGCCAGCGGGCGCCCGTCTTCTCGATATGGCGGACAGTTATGCTCGTGAACATCTCGGCGCCGTGCCGGGCAGCATACGGCAGGTAGGTGAGGGCGACCGTATTCTTGGCGCCGACATTGCAGCCGCCGCAGCAATCGCCGCAACGCGTGCAAGCCTTCTGCGCGATACCGGCGGCATTGATCGTGTCGGTGAAGCTCACGGCCACGCGTGGAGCAACAACCGGATGGCCGAGCGCATCGCCTGCCTGCTTCAGGACTTTGTACTTGGTCAGTTCGCCAGCGCGCGGGTCGCTGGACGGGCGTACCCAGGACTCCGCGCTGGTGAAGCCCTTGTCGAGCAATCCATCCTGGCGGATCTGGCAGGGCCATACCTCGTCCGCGAACACACGCGTATCGGGGCGCAGCGAGACACCCGCGTTGACGAGAGAACCGCCACCGAGGCCGCATCCGACCAGCACGTGCATGTCGTCGCCGAGGCGCACATCGAAAAGCGCCGTGTCGGGTCCGGTGCGAACGTGCCGGCCACGGACCTGCAGGTTGTTCTTGAGATCCGGAAACTTGCCAGGGAACTCGCCCGTGACGAATTCAAGTCCGCGCTCGAGCACCGCGACGCTTTTGCCCGCGCGCGACAGCCGGGCGGCGGTTACGCCTCCGCCGTAGCCAGAGCCGATGACCACGACATCATACGTCTGCTTCAGACGCTCGGGCGGCAAGGCGAGTCGCGTCATGGATCAGTCCTTGTTTGCTGATCCTCGCTAACTCACTTTGCGTGCGGCATGCAATGCAGCGGGACATGCGGTGGTTGATAATCAAGCCCGAGTGTGGATTTCATGCACAACTGGTGTTCACACGACGGTTGCCAGATCGTACAGCAGTTTCACATTGAGGCAGATGATGATCGTCGCCACGAGTGCCGCGAGTGCCGTGAGCCAGCGCGGCGCAACGAGCGCGCCCATCTTCGCGCGCGAGGCCGAGAACATGACAAGCGGAACCACGGCGAAGGGCAATTGCAGCCCAAGTATGACCTGGGACAGGATCAGAAGTTTTCCCGTACCGTTCGCGCCATAAACGATTGTAACGATCGCTGCCGGAAAGATGGCCACGCCGCGCGTCACCAGACGCCGCAGCCATGGCGCCATTCGGAAATCTATGAAGCCCTCCATCACGGCCTGACCGGCAAGTGTCGCGGTCACCGTGGAGTTGAGGCCACAGCACAACAGAGCGATGGCGAACAGGGTGGGCGCTATCGAAGCGCCGAGCAGCGGCATCAGCATGGCATGAGCGTCGCCAAGTTCCGCGATGTCGGTGCGGCCGGCATGATGAAAGGTCGCCGCCGCCAGGATGAGGATCGACGCGTTGATGAGCAGTGCGAACATGAGCGCCGCCGTCGAATTGATCGTGGCGTAATGCAGTGCTTCGCGCCGTTCCGGCAGGCTTGGTCCATACGAGCGCGTCTGAACGATGGCTGAATGCAGATACAGATTGTGGGGCATGACCGTTGCGCCGATGATGCCGAGCGCCAGATAAAGCATGTCGGGGTTCGTGACGATTTGCGTGGTCGGCGCGAAGCCCTTGATCACTTCACTCCACACCGGGTCCGCCATCCAGATCTGGACCAAAAAGCAGACGCTGATGACGCCGAGCAGCGCCACGATCATCGCCTCGATCCAGCGGAAACCGAGGTTCTGCAGCCAGAGGATCAAGAACACGTCGAGTGCCGTCAGGACGACGGCAATCTCGAGGGGAATTCCAAACAGCAGATTGAGACCGATGGCCGTGCCGATGATCTCCGCCAGGTCGGTGGCGCAGATCGCCAGTTCCGCCAGAGCCCACAGCACCCACGTGACAGAACGCGGGAAGGCGTCGCGGCATGCCTGCGCAAGGTCGCGGCCGGTCGCAATCCCGAGGCGCGCGCACAGCGACTGCAGTAGGATTGCCATCATGTTGGAGAGGAGGGCGACGAACAGAAGTGCGTAGCCGAACTTCGAGCCGCCGGCGAGCGAGGTCGCCCAGTTGCCGGGGTCCATGTAGCCGACCGCAACCAGATAGCCCGGCCCTGAGAAGGCGACCATCTTGCGCCAACCTGACCCGGTGGCGGGAATGCGAATGGAACGGAAGACTTCTGCCAAAGGCGGGCTTTCGGACCGCTTTCGCCAAGCCCGCTGGACGTCTGGCTCGATACTCATGGGGAGAGACTATCTTAGTTGCGAATTGTTCGCAACTAGATGTCTGTTCTCATCCCCAGGGGGCTATGATCGGGGCGTCACTGAGGAGGGGTCTCGCGCGGGTCTATGTGAAGAGTACAAGGCTTGTTGCGATGGCGGCCATCCGATCACCATTCCATAGGCGGCCTCGTGACCTGTCGAGTAGCGTTCGGCCTCGGGCATCGGCGTAGTCACGCAGTTTTACCGCAGAAGCGTAGTCACTCACTGATATGCGACATTCGTGTTTTCAATGCCTTACCCACTCAGACGAGCATCAAAATCGGCCAAATTTCGTTTAACGTGACAACACCTTGAGTTGCGCCTCGAATCGAAGAAGCCGGACGGTGGTCGACCGGTTCGGCCATCATCGAGGCATCTCCACGGATCTCCTCTGCCTGCCGTCCCGCGAAAAAAATCACGCATATCCGACTCCGCAGTCGTGCGAGATTTGGAGACGAGTTTTTGTGCTCGCCTGCTCGGCGCACTAATAGACCAAAACATTCGACTAGTTCGGTGCCTTCGTCCACCTCTAAAGAGAAATGCAAGTATCGAAATCGAGAGTTGATCAGCTTACAGTCCTGACAGATCAAAACTCACGCCGATAAGTTTAGCGCCGGTAAGTTTCCCAAAGGAGACAGGGCAGCAGCCAGACCCAGGATGTTCGATGGTCTGTCGTTCTGAAATGGCTTATCAAGCGTTCGTCTAAACTTAAAAATCTCAAGATTTGCTCGAACGAGTTACCAGCCCGATGGCTCTACGCTCTCGAAGTTCGCTCGCCTCCGCCCTCTCAGTGGCCATGCCGTATTCGGTCTTGGATGCGGAGGAAAAACTCAAAATCGGATTTCTTGCTCCGTTGACTGGCAAACTGAAGTCCTGGGCTGAACCAGGCCTGAATGGTTGCGTCATCTGGATGGACCAGATGCACGAGGCTGGCGGCATAAAGGTCGGAGATCGGCGATACCAAGTCGAACTAGTGCCCTACGACACGGAGTTCAAACCAGAAAAGGCACTCGCTGGCGTCAAAAAGCTCGTCCTGGAGGATGGCGTAAAATTTATCGCCATGGTCGGAGGCAACGATATTACGAGGCCTTTTCGGGAATTTATTAGTGACCAAAGAATGCTCGTATCGACGCTGCTGCCGAGCGACCTGACGCCCGATGCCCCGACGCTCGTAGCGCTGAGCGAAGTCCATCCGATTTACAATGTGACCGGAGTCGATTGGCTGAAACGCCGATACCCAAGGCTCAAGACTGCAGCCCTGTGCACCCAGAACGATATGCACGGTCTGCCATCAATTGCTACCTATAGAGCGGCATTCGAAGCAGCCGGCATCGAACTAGTCGCGGAACATCTTTTCCCGATTGAGACTGCGGATTTTGCGCCGATTGTTGCAGGCCTGATGGCACGCAAGCCTGATATCCTGTGCTGGGACACAGCTTACGAGCCGTTTGTGCATGCATTGACCATCGAGGCCTTCAGGCAAGGTTACAAGGGACGGCTGTTGTCATGTACCTGTGACAACTACCGCGATCTGGTCGACAAGACGAGCCAGAAGTTCATGGAGGGATTTGTATTCCAATTTCCGGACTTCGATGACCCGCTGCTCACGAGCCCACCGGTCAACTTTGCAAAGCCCAACGAATTCTATGACGAATTTTGCCGGCGCTACCCCGGTACGTGGAGCGCAGTGTCATGGGAGTATGCATCGACGCTTGAACTTTGGAAGACGGCTGTTGAACGGGCAAATACATTCGAGCCGTTCGCCGTTCTATCCATGATGAAAATTGGCGGCGTGGGTGCCCACGCTTTCGGCGACGCTGTCTGGTGGGGAAAAGAGCTGTTTGGGATTGACAATGCGCTGGTCGGACATTGGCCAATCGTAACCATCCAAAACGGTTGCGCTCGCATCGTCGAGTTCGGATCGATCACGGCGTGGTGGTCAAAGCACAAGCGCCTTTTGGTTAAACACATGAGAAAACTTGATCTCATGTGGGATCAGCGTGAGACGGCTCGCCGCGACGTCTCGATTTTGCTTGATAATTAGGGCGAGTAAATCATGTCCTCCTGCATGTTGGAAATGTGAAGCTTCATGTAAGCCACGGCGCTTTCGATGTCTCGATTCTCGAGCGCGTTGAAGAGGGATCGCAGTCTTTTTTTGTTATCACGGATGCGTTCTGGAGTGAGTGTCTGCTTCTTGATGGCACACCACTGCGGCTGTCGACGCACCTCGTCGAGAATTTTGTACATGCCGATGAGCAGAGGATTGTGCGTTCCCTCGGCAATCGTCATCAGAAAGAGCTTTTCGAGGCTCGCAAATTGGTCAGCATCGGTAACGACAAGCTCGATTTTCTCCAGTGTTTCACGAAGATTCGTCATATCTCTCGATGACATGTAGAGCGTCGCCAATCGGACGATCTCTGGCTCAAGAATGGAACAGGCTACGTTCATTTCGAATGGTGACGCAAGCTCCGCAATGGCCCTTGTGTCCAAACTACCGACAGCGGGTAGGCTACCGTTTGACAATGCGTTCCTATTGTTTTGCTTGCGATAAGTGACGAACGTACCGCTACCGGCGCGCCTTGCGACGACGTCGTAACTCGCTAGAAATTCGAGAGCCTGACGAATTGTTGTTCGCGAAGCGTCGAAGTCTTCTGCGAGTTCGCGCTCGGTGGCAATCCGCGTGGCATAGAGATAACGCCCAGTAGAAATTCTGGAGAACAGCTCGCTTGCGATTGCTCTTACCCTACCGTTAACAAGGGGATGGTTGGCGGGATCAACCTCCCATGGTGGTTGTTCCATTTTTCTGTTCCTAAATTCGTGGTGCCGGATTTCACTCAAAAAGCACTGTACAATCCACTCACGTCAGCGCGTTCAAATGGACCGCGGCTAAGAAGCATAAGCAGTTGTGAGGCGCGGCTTTTGGCGCCTCGCACCAACGTTCAAAGATTGAACGAGTTTCTGCGACTTCGCGCCAATTCCGCGCCGCTGAAAGCGCGCCACCTGCAGTAAGTGTCAGGGGTTCCTTCTTGCGCACCACATTGATTTCGGGCAATCCCGGCCCAAATGCCCTCTCTAGTTTTTCGATCACATCCTCAACGGCACGCGAAGTGTCGTGAACGGCCGACAGTCGGTGGCTCGTCACGCGTGCGTTAAAAGCCGTTACTGCAACTACCGCGGCGTGAAGTGAGCGATAGTGGCGACGCCGGATGTCAGCAAATGCATCGCCATGATCAGCCGCCAGCTGGTAGTGAAAAACTGAACCGCGCCCCGCAATCGCAACCTCCATCTCCTCAACCCAAGTCATTGCTGCGAGCCACAGCGCTTGCGCTTCGTCGAAGCGTGTAAGGGCGCTTGTGGTTTATCGTCCAAAAGATCTGCGATGCCCTTATTGTTGTTGGCCGTCGCGAGCCTCGGATCGCATGCAGCAAACGATCTTGCGTGATCATAGGCTTTGCTCCAGCAGACCGATGCCTCGCTGCGCCGGCCCCGCGCAAGCGCATGAAATCCGGCTATCGTTTGCTGTTCCCAAACGCACGATGCGGTATTCGACCAGGTAAGCTTTGCGGTTCTGATATCCAGCAATCTAGCCCCTTCGATCGAGCGACGACCCTAGCGGCCGCCGTACAGCGCACCCAGGCCAGAACGATGATCAGGAATTAAGCATGGGCGCTACACCAAAATCAACCAAAATCTACCAATCTATGTAAATATTTGATTATAAGACAATATTTTGGCACGTTGATCCCTTACGAAAGGGAATGTATCGCTCTATACGAAAAAAAAGTTCCTGGTGCGAAAGTATTTTGTGTTGCAACTGACGCTTTTGTGTGATTTATCGTATTGTGAGATCCGTCTGGTTTGTATTGGTACGAGTTGGTTGGAATTGGCTATGCGGACCGACGCCGGCCGCACAATTTAGAACTGCCAACGACTGTCCTGCCTAGATCAACACGGCCCAGCAAAAAGAGTCATGGACGCAACAGAACGGTTTGGAGGGAGCAAAATGGTTGCAGCTACAGATATTGTGAGTACGGCTGAAGGCGAATTGCATCGATCCATCGATTGGCGAGGCGCATTCTGGGTAGCGAGCGGTGTTCCAGCCCTTGTGCTCTTCTCGATTGGCGGCCTCGCCGGCACAACCGGAAAAGTCGCCTTTATGATCTGGATCGTCTCCATGATCATGGGGTTCACCCAATCATTCACGTACGCTGAAATTGCCGGGCTCTTTCCCAACAAGTCGGGCGGAGCTTCTATCTACGGTGCGGCGGCTTGGGTGCGCTATTCGAAGCTCATTGCACCACTTTCTGTATGGTGCAATTGGCTCGCTTGGTCACCAGTTCTAGCGCTCGGCTGCTCGATTGCGGCGGCCTATATCCTGAACGCATTGGGTCCTATCCCGGCCGGTGACTCCGCCGAGGTGCTGGCTTGGGCAAAAGCTAATGCCGGCTCGATCGCGGCAGACAGTCCGCGCATTGCGGATTGGCTAGCGGCCAACGCAGGCAAGTCAGCAAGCGATGCAATGACGGCACTTCTCTCTCAAGATGGCGTTGCGGCGCTGACGCCCGGAATTCGAACATGGAGCCTGTTTGCGCACTCTCTTGGGCCCGTCTCTATATCCCTAAACGCGACGTTCTTCATCGGTGTACTACTCATGCTCGTTACCTTTGCGATCCAGCATCGCGGCATTCTCGGCACCGCGAATGTGCAGAAGTATATTGGACTACTCGTTGTCGTCCCCATGATCATCGTAGGTGTCGTGCCGATCCTCACGGGGCAAATCAATTGGGACAACTATTCTCCGTTGCTGCCACTCAAAGCGGCCTACGCGCCGGAGTCAGGCGCCTGGGATATTGGCGGTTGGACGTTGATACTCGGCGGTATGTTCATCGCCGCATGGTCGACATACGCGTTCGAAACTGCGATCTGCTATACGAGTGAATTCAAGGATCCTAAAACGGACACGTTCAAGGCGATTTTTTACTCAGGCCTGCTCTGTATGCTGCTCTATACACTCGTGCCCTTCACGTTTCAGGGGGTGCTTGGTCTAGACGGAATGCTGGCGACTCCGATTGTAGATGGTTCGGGTGTCGCCGATGCAATGGCCAAGATGGTTGGTGGCTCGGGCTTCGTTGTCAGCACCATGGTCATGCTGATGATCTTGGCGCTTCTACTCTCCATTATGACCGCTATGGCTGGTTCTTCGCGCACGCTTTATCAAGGATCTGTTGACGGTTGGCTGCCTCGTTATCTCACTCATGTCAACGAACACGGTGCCCCGACGCGGGCGATGTGGACCGACTTGATTTTCAACCTTGGGCTACTCGCTATTGCAGCAGCCGACGCTACAAGCTTTTTCTTCATCCTCGCTGTATCGAACTGTTGCTACATTATCTTCAACTTCCTCAACCTGAACTCAGGTTGGATCCATCGCATCGACAATGGCCATATTCGCAGACCATGGCGCGCACCAACCTTCTTGTTGGCGCTTGGAACGCTGTTCGCGTTCGTGAACGCCGCGTTCATGGGTGCTGGAGCTAAAGTGTGGAACCCGATGGCGCTATGGGCGGGATTTACTGCAGCAGCATTGATCATCCCTGTTTTCTTGTTTCGGCACTATGTCCAAGACAAGGGAAAGTTCCCAGAGCATATGCTCGATGACCTCAATCTGACAGCTAACGATATGACGAATCGCAAGGCGGGCATCCTGCCGTACCTTACGCTGGTGGCGGGCGTTGTCGTTGTCCTTCTTGCAAACTGGTTTTTCCAGCTACCCGGCTGAGGACCATTTGGGCGCGGCGGGCGTCGAGCCAGGCCGCGCCCCACTAAGCTCGCGACCGGTTTTTGGCCAGCCAACTTAGAGCTCACTCGTCCGGGGTCGGATTGGTGGGCACCACGAAAGGCGCTTATCGTTCGCTTGGATTCAGAACGGTTTCTATGGAGAACCGCCCATGCTGGTTCAAGGCATAAAAAGCAGACCGCAATATCCGGGTTTGACAGCTGACTTATACGCAACCAATCACGTCTTCATTGCCGATGGAGACGGCGCGCAGTCTATCCTAGATCTTTTCGCTGGACTCGATATCCCACTGAAAGGACGCATCACTATCGTTTACGCCGAGACGTCGCCGACTAGCGCAAGTCTCGTCTCTCGTCTCAATCAACTCCCGGCGGAGTGCGTCCATGTCCTGCCCACGGTTATTACCGCCGCAAAGAGGTTTGGCGCCATTCTTTCGGGCGCCAAGATGGGAACGAGGGTATACGCCGCAGGCACCGAGACGCTGATTGGTCTTGCCGTTCAACTTGCCCAGGCATTCGGATTGGATCCGATGTCGGTTATGACAGAACATCGAGGCTCGCTTGCGCGCCGTGTTCAGTGCGTGCACTGCAAAGGCTTCACCGACGACGTGGTCACCAACGTTGTCAAGTGCGATCATTGCGGAACAAACCTCCTGGTCCGCGATCATTATTCCAGACGCTTGGCAGCGTTCATGGGTGTCGTAGCAGACGCGGAGGTTCCTGGTGAGCTTCCTGAAATCATGGATGTTTTCAAATGAGCGGATCCGATATTGCCGTGCGCGTTGCGCGGATAGACACAGTTGCGGAACGCATTAAACGAATCCGATTTGTACGAACCGACGGCGGGACTATGCCGACATTCTCTGCCGGTTCACACATTGTCGTCGCCATGCGTGAAGGCAACAGAACGATCAAAAACCCATACTCCTTAATGGGCTCGCTAAGCGATGCCAGTGGGTACGAGATCAGTGTCCTAAAGACCGAGAAGTCTCATGGCGGATCACGGTTTGTGCACGATCGGCTCTACGAAGGTGCTGCCCTAAGCATAAGCCATCCCTTCAACCTTTTTCCCTTGGACATGCGCGCTCGCAAGCACCTGCTCATAGCAGGTGGCATCGGCATCACTCCGATTATGTCTATGGCGGAGCAGTTGGCAATTCTTGAGAAGCCGTTTGAACTTCACTACTCGACACGCACGCCCGCCTCCGGCGCCTACGTAGAACTGCTAAGAAACAGATATGGACGTAAGGTGCACCACTATCAGACCGTTTCTGAACGCCGGATCGATCTGATGCATTTACTCAACCAACAGCCGCTTGGAACGCATTTGTATGTTTGCGGTCCGGAGCCGATGATCGACGCCGTGTTGCAGTTCGGGAAAGAGGCGGGGTGGCCGAGCCAGCATCTGCACGCTGAGCGCTTCACCGCGCCTCGCGGCGGGCATCCGTTCACTGTGCAGCTGGCGCGTTCTGAGCGGACCGTCGACGTCAAAGAAGACGAGAGCATACTTCAGGCACTGGAGTCCGCTGGGCTCGAGCCACCGTTTCTGTGCCGAGGAGGTGCTTGCGGTCAGTGCGAAACGAAGGTTTTGGCGTGCGACGGCGCAATTCAGCACAACGACCACTATCTCAGTGATGAGGAGAAGATGACGGGTAAGAAAATCATGATTTGTGTCTCGCGAGTCCGGGGCACAAGCGTGACTCTCGATCTGTAGATATCCCCAAAACATTTGGTACCGGGAGCCCCATATGAATCAAGAATTCAAGACCGAAACATTTCGAGACGACTTTACCTTCTCGAACAGTCCTGAAGCGGTACGCCGTTTCCCTTTCCCATTTTGGGAAGACAAATACATGTACTCGGTGAATATCGAGCCACATACGAAAGGGCCTGTCGGCTCAATATTCGAATTTCCCATCGATATCGACGAACACTACGTCTCGGAAATGAAGGATCGTGCTCTCGTCTTGAGGAACGACCCGCTCCGCTGCCAAGCTCTTCCAAACATGATGTTGGCGCAATGGGATCTGCTGGAACTTCTGATGACGTCGATGGCGCGAGATTACCCCCAATGGTTCTCGCTACAGCGAGACGGGCTGAAATGGCATTGGATTAACCGGCCACTAGGAATTGAACAGAGCTTCGTCTTCGGTGACGTCGATACGCTTCCGCAAGAGCCGATGGAGTACATCACGCGTCAATGCCAAGGCGACTTCACCCTTCTCGACCAGAGGGACAACAACCTCTGGATGGATGCGGGAATTTCAACGACGCAAGCCGATTGGTCGATCGACTTTGATGTCGGCATGAATTTCATGGAATGGCACGGACCAGTGCCTCTGGCACATGAGGCCCGCGTTTTTGATCGGGCGTTGAAGTTCCTACTAAATCTTCAACAGGACAGTCCAGTGCGACGACTGAATTGGACAATGACCATCAATCCACGACTGGATACGAGCCCAGAAAACTACAACAAATGGGGTAAAGACAGAGCCTCTGTAACAGCTGAGAACGTCAGCAAGAAGGTCCATCTACGCGTGGAAGCCCAGGCTCTATGGCGCTTGCCCCGCTCCAACGCGATCGTGTTTTCCATTCGTGCCTATCTGATATCACTCGAACAGCTGGTTACGATTCCGAAGTGGGCACGGCGCCTGCATCGCGTCCTGAAAACACTTCCACCGGAGCTGATCGACTACAAAGGCATCACGCGCTACCGCGACGTGACGATCGATTTCTTGTCCGGGCATGACGACGGCTTGCCAACATCAGCGGGCGGCGTTCCGGACTAGGCGCTGAATTCTAAGGATTGATCTTACGCAATAGGATTTCGATCTCCCATCGAAATCCGTATATCGAACGCAGTGGAGAAATAGAAGATGAGTGCATTACAAAAGAAGAATAGTTCTCAGTTGCCACGCCAGTCGATTTTGAATGATCGGCACCGCGCTCTGGGATCGGATCTCAGTCAATCGTGGAATGATATGCCTATTCCGCAGTTCTATGCGACCGATCCTTACGCCGAGATCGCCGCGACCCGCTATCGGGCCGGTCTCATCGATGTGTCCATGCTCAAAATGGTGAATGTATCGGGGCCACAGGCAACAGCATTCCTCGACTACTTGCTCACGTCCGACATCACCAAGATTGCGGCCGGACAATTCGCATATATCCAATATCGTCAACGAGACTGGTGCTCTGATCGACGACGTCCTCGTCTATTGCGATGGGCCAAACCAATTCCGCGTCTCCCACGGTGGGGGGACATTGGAAGAGGCGATGCAAGAGGTTTCCAAGAAGTTCGACGTGACGTGGGCGCGAGACAATGATGTACACATCGTGTCCTTGCAGGGGCCCCTGGCGCTCGAAGTGCTTGCGCCGCACACGCCGATGGATCTGGCAAAGCTCTCGTACTTCACGCATCAAAGGACAAAGTTGTTCAATCGCGACGTGTCGATTGCTCGCGGAGGATATTCGGGGGAGCGTGGCTATGAAGTTTTCTGCGCAAAGGGGGACACCGTCGACGTGTGGGATGCCATTCTTGCCGCAGGCAAGGACAAGGGCGTGATGCCGGTTTCGTGGACGTGTCTCGATATCGGCCGTGTCGAAGCCGGTCTGCTCTTCTTCCCGTTTGACATGACGCACGGAGATACAACGCCCTGGGAGGTCAAGGCCGATTGGAGCATCGATCTCAACAAGCGAAATTTCAGGGGCAAGGCGGCAGTCGCGGCTAGCAAAGGTCGAGAGCGTTCCTTCATCACAGGGCTTGAGGTGCAGACGAGCGAAGCGGTAACGCCGCTCGCCAAGGTTATGTCCGATGGCAAGGAAGTCGGCATCGTCACAAGTACCACCTTTAGTCAACATCTGATGAAGTCTTTGGCCATGGCCCAGATCGTGCCGTCGCACACCCGGCTCGGTACCGCGGTTGAGATTTGTGACGGCGATAAGATCTATATGGCGACGGTCGTGCAGATGCCCTTCTATGACCCCATGCGCCTCAGGACTCATCCACTGTCAGAGCGGTCCACTTAGTTAATCGACCTGACGGCGTCACCCTCAATCCGGCGACGGCCGGGCTGAGGGTGTGCCTATCCAATAGATCAGATCAGCTCGACGCGCATCTAAAACGACTTGCAGTAACAATCGTCCGGTTTCAGTTCTACGATCCGGAAGCGATGGAGCGAATATTGATCGATAAACAATTACTCTACGAACGCATCGGCGGCGAGGAAGGTGTGCGACGTTTGGTCGAGACGTTCTATGACGTCGTTGAGAATGAGCCAGAAGGTGAAGCTCTGGCCATACTCCATCTGCGAGGGCACGGTGTTGCGCATTCGCGAATTGAGCAGTTCAATTTTCTGTCAGGGTTCTTCGGTGGCCCGCGTCTCTACGTCGAAAAGTACGGTCATTCAAATATACGGACCATGCACGCGCATGTCGAGATCAACCCAGCTGCCCGTGACGCATGGCTCAACTGCATGAGCATCGCCATAGACCGCGTCGGCCTTCCGGCTAATACAAAGGCCCAGATGATGGAACATTTCACGCGAGTGGCGCAACTACTTGTCAACAAAGATTGATCTGAATTCGGAGGCGGCGGTCAGAGTTCCCCCTTGATACCCTTTTCAAAGTATTTGTGGACGATCTTATCCTGGTTTTCCAGCAGCCAATCGATCGACGGTTGGAAGGCCATCGCTTTGTGAATGGCCTGTGATGTCGCCTTGCGATGAATGTCGAAGAGAATCTTGTGGTCAAGGTCTTCGATGGTCGCCACCACAGGGTTCAGCCAAACCGAGATGATGATACCTAGTTTTTCGACTTTGGCCTTAGGGATGTCTCCCGAGCGCACAGCATCGAGAACCCCCATTGCCGTTGCATACTGCACGGTCCCCATCAGAATGTTGGTGTATTTTTCGTTTGTGACCGTCACTTTGCTAACGCAGATCGTCGGTGGGCGAACCATGACGTCAGTATTGAGGAGCGCCAAGACGCGGCTGTGTCCCGCAGTCTGATCGCCAAGCAAGTTAGCAAAGGCCGTTCCGAACGGCCCATCCATTTCACCGATAACGACTTCTGGCTCAGCGGCGGTTCCCGGCGGCCCGCCGGCGACCAGTGCTTCTCCGACCCGAATGCCAATTCGATCTGTCCGTTCTTTCTGATTTCGTGTGGTCATCGCCAGTCATTCCAATGCAAGAAATATGAAGAGAATCCCACTCTCAGCGGACGGCTGTTGTTCGTCTACGTGGTGGCGTAAGCCCGGATGTTTCGAATGTCTTCATTTCACGCGTATGGCGAAGTGCTTCCGGACTTTTTCTTCAATAACCCAATTGCCGTTGAAGCCGGCTTACCCAGACATCATTGTGCCGTCGGATGAGGTACGTAAGATACAAGTCTTCATAGCCGGTTTGCCGGCGACGACTTTCCATCTGTCGAGATCGGAGGTGATCGGCTGGCCGTCTGGAGGGCGAAGTTTGGAGAAAGTTTGGGCTGTCACGAGGAGATTTCCTGTAGGACGGACTTGATTTGGCGGAGTGGATTTCACGACCATCGAGGGCGCTCACGGTAGTTTCGCGAATTCCGCTGATGAGTGGGCCAGCCAGTGCGCAAAGCTATCGGCGAAACTGCGAAACAGTGCGATCTCATAGGTCGGAGCGTCGTCGATTTGCCAAAGTATGACGCCGATGTGACTGGCATGAGTGACCGCGACGCTGTTCGCCTTGAACACGCGAGGATGAATGTCGATGGGTACGCCCTTCGCCAGTACATCCCTGGCACGGGGGCCAGATATCCGGACAACTGCACGAGCGTCCGATTGATCGACCACCGATGCCAGACCAGAGAGCATCGGTTTGAGCTCGACTTCGAGATCGCGACATTGTCCGCGTTCGGCGATTGCCATCCATTGATCTGGACCCGACCAAATGAAAGCAATCTCCTTGCCCTCAACGCGCCGCGGGGTTTCGGGAAGATCGACTCCATAGCCATTCCGAATGGCCGACTTCAGCTGCTCTTTCTTGCCTTTGGCGGCTGCGAGGCTCGCCAAAGTGAGAGTTCTCGCGCACACCAATGGCCAATTGGGGAGTCTTGAGCGACTTCCAATCGGTGAATGCGGACCGTGCCGCCATTTTTAGATTAGCCACGCACTTTCTCCCCTTCTGGATCAACGAAGCAAGGTGAAACGACTTCCACCAGTGTGTCGCCGCCACGCACGGGATCGTAGGCACGAAGGACCTCGCCAATGCGCTCTGGTCCGCGCCTCAGCAAGCCGAGCCCGACCCAGTGTCCCGCCGAAGGCGAGTATGCGACAGACGTCATATGCCCTTCGTCATTGCTCGCGTCGGCCTTAGCGCCACGAGCGATGAAATGAGCCCCCGATCTGAGGCGAGTTGATCGATCGACCGGGCGGAATCCCGTGAGCGATGGGCGATCGGCGTCGACAAGTCCCGGACGGGCTCCAAGTACGCGACCTATGAAATCCTTCTTGGTCGAGACCATTCCGCCTAGTCCCAAATCCTTTGGCGTCGTCGTGCCATTGAGTTCTGGACCGCTGATGTGGCCCTTCTCAATGCGCATCACGCCAAGTGCCTCGGTCCCATACGCGCAGACACCGAATTCCTGGCCAGCTTCCATCAGAAGGCGGATCAGTGCGTCGCCAAAGCGGGCGGGAACGCCGATCTCATAGGCGCGTTCGCCAGAGAACGACAGACGAAATAGGCGCGCCTTGATTCCTCCGCAAACAGTGATGTCTCCAACCTGCAGATACGGGAACCCTTTGTCGGAAATATCGAATGCCGGATCGACGATCTTGCGCAACAGCTCGCGTGATTTGGGTCCCGCCACCGCGTATTGAGCCCACTGCTCCGTAGCAGAGATCATTTGAACGTCGAGTTCTGGCCACAGCCATTGGTGACAGTATTCCATGTGCTGGAATGCTTTCACCGCGTTCGCCGTCGTTGTGGTGATAAAGTAGTGGTTCTCACCAAATCGAGCGATGGTTCCATCATCCATGAGAATTCCGTCCTCACGCAGCATGCCGCCGTAACGGGCCTTGCCGATCGCCAGGGTTTTCATGCCATTCATGTAAACTTTGTCTAGGAACGCGGCCGCATCGGCCCCTTGGACATCGACTTTTCCCAGTGTTGAGACATCGCAAATGCCGACCGCACTGCGCACAGTGTTGACTTCGCGCGAAACTGATTCGAGCCAGTCTTGTTCACCGGGGCGCGGGAAATAGCTTGGACGGAGCCACAATCCCGTCTCGACGAATTTGGCGCCTTGCTCTTTTGCCCAAACGTAGGATGGCGGCAGACGCGTCGCCTTGAAGTCCTTTCCGCGGTGATGTCCTGCCAATGCGCCCAACGCAACTGGAGTATATGGCGGCCGGGCGATGGTCATTCCGGTCTCTGGTATCGACTTCTTTGTCAGTTCGGCCATGATCGCGAGCGCATTGACGTTGGCGGTCTTCCCCTGATCCGTTGCCATGCCAAGGGTTGTGTATCGCTTCAGGTGCTCGACTGCGCGGAAACCCTCGCGCTCGGCCAATTCGATGTCGGGTGTAGTGACGTCGTTCTGCTGATCGACGAAAGCCTTGCCCCGTGAGCCCGTCACGCGCCAGAGCGGCGAAATGGCAACGCCCTCGTCTCTTGCGCGCGGTGCAGGGATTACGGGGGATTTGAATCCGCTTGCTGCGGCAGCGGCCGAACCTGCTGCCGCGCCGGCTTCAAGCGCGGTTCTCAAGCCGAATGCGCCGGCAGACGCTCCGGCAACCGACATGCCGGTCGGGAGGACGCCGGGTGTGAATGTAGCAAGTTCTCTATTCCAAACAGGCTTACCGCTCAGATGCGTGGTCAGTTGGATGTTTGGGTTCCAGCCCCCCGACACTGCGATCAGGTCGCAGTCCAATCTCACGTCTTCCCCGCTGCGTGTGCGAATGACAGCGCCAGAAACGCGCTTCTTGCCGATCGCATCCATGATAACGCCGCCGGAAATCAATCGCGTTTTGGTGGCGCCTGCGATTTTGGCGAGCAGCTCGGACGGCTCCGACCGGGAATCAATCAGCGCTACCACTTCAGCACCGGCGCGATCGAGTTCAGAGACCGTTGTCGCAGCATAGTCATTGTTGGCAAAGACCACTGCCTTTTGCCCCGGCACGACGCCATACCGATTGATATAGGTACGAACAGCACCCGCCAGCATGACCCCAGGAAGATCATTTCCACCGAAGACAATCGGACGTTCCGTAGCGCCCGAAGCGAGTACGGTCTGCTTGGCGACGAAACGCCAGAGACGCTGGCGCGGGTGCCCAGAAGGCGGACTTGCAAGATGGTCGCTGACACGCTGAACGGCACCATAGGTCCCACCGTCATAGGTGCCAAATACTGTGGTGCGGCGCATGATGCGCACGTCTGTCATTCCAGACAGCTCGGCTTCAACCGCTGCCACCCATACGGCGGGCGACGTGTCGTTGATCAGAGCCCCATCGTCGATGCAGCGCCCACCAAGTGCGAAATTCTCGTCGGCTAAAATGACGCGGGCACCAGACCGGGCCGCGCTCAGGGCCGCCACCAGCCCGGCGGGACCGCCGCCGATGACCAGCACATCGCAGAACGCGGTCGCCTTCTCGTAGGTGTCCGGGTCGGCGTGATCGGATGCGCGGCCGAGGCCCGCAGCCCGGCGGATCGCGGGTTCGTAGAGTTTCTCCCAGAAAGCTGCTGGCCACATGAACGTCTTGTAGTAGAAGCCCGCAACAAAGATGGGTGACAGAATCGAGTTGATCGACATGACGTCGAAATTCAACGACGGCCACCGGTTCTGGCTCGAGGCTTCGAGACCATCGTAGAGTTCGACGACGGTTGCCTTGCTATTAGGCTCTCGGCGCGCACCGGCGCGCAGTTCAACCAAAGCGTTGGGTTCTTCCGACCCGGCGCTCAAAATTCCGCGTGGCCGATGGTACTTGAATGATCGGCCAGTCAACCTGACGCCATTGGCGAGCAATGCAGATGCGAGCGTATCACCCGGGTGGCCGGTAAAGCTTCTGCCGTCGAATTTGAAAGTAACCGTGCGGCTTCTGTCGACAAGTCCGCCCGATGGCAAACGGTATCGTTGCGACGCCATCATGCACGCTCCCTTGTTGCAGAATTGCGTTTGTGAGCAACATCACGGGCGAGTTCGACCGATGTAATTGCGTGGGTTGCGATGCCGCGGGTGACGACGAGCCACGCATGGCATCCTGCCGCGTGATACCAAAGTTCTCGGTGCAAACCTGGTGTGTTCGTCCTGTCGTAGACATAGCTGACGAAGTCGGCCATCACGCCCGGAGCCAGTCCATCGGGTCGCGTGACTTCCGCGTCGCCATGATAAACGTATTCATCAAGACTGCGTTCGCCGCAGCACGGACAGTTGATGCGCATCGTGCAAATCCCTTTCGTCAGAATCTGTTCAATGGAGGTTGGGATGGGGTCCCATGCCCTTCTCGTCGATGGCGTGGCCGGTCGCGAACCTGTCGAGTTCGATAGGGTCTTGCGACGGGATGAGGTTCGTCGCGGGCGATCAAATGCGCAAAACACAGACCAGATGCTGGAGTGGCCTTGAAACCGCCGTAGCACCAGCCGCCATTGAGATACAGTCCCTCGATCGGCGTTTTGTCGATGATCGGACTTCCGTCCATCGACATATCCATGATGCCGCCCCACTGGCGCAGGAGGCGCACGCGGCCAATTCTAGGCATGAGCGCCATGCCGCCTTCGCAGACGTCTTCGACGACTGGAAGGTTGCCGCGTTGGGCGTAGCTGTTGTAGCCATCGAGATCGCCGCCGAACACCAAGCCGCCTTTATCGGATTGGCTGATGTAGAAGTGCCCGGCGCCGAACGTCACCACTCCGTCAATGAACGGCTTAATCGATTCCGTAACGAAGGCCTGGAGAACATGACTTTCGATCGGTAGTCTCAGGCCAGCCATGGCCGCGACCCGAGAAGAGTTTCCAGCGACCGCCATCCCGATCTTCTTGGCGCCGATAAAACCTCGGGAGGTCTCGATGCCCGTTATGCGGTTGCCCTCGCGTCTGAAGCCAGTCACTTCGCAGTTTTGAACAATATCGACGCCGCGCTGGTCGGCGGCCCGGGCGTAACCCCAAGCCACGGCATCATGGCGGACCGTGCCGCCGCGACGCTGCAAGAGCCCGCCGTGAATTGGGAAACGCCCGTTGTCAAAATCGAGAAACGGTACCATTTTGCGAACGGCTTGTTGGTCGAGCAATTCAACGTCAACGCCATGAAGTCGCATCGCATTTCCACGTCGAGCGAAAGCATCGCGCTGACCATCGGAGTGGTACAGATTGAGCACGCCGCGCTGGCTGACCATTGCGTTGTAGTTGATGTCCTGCTCGAGGCCTTCCCAGAGTTTCAAGGCCTGCTCGTAGAAGGGGATGTTGCCGGGCAGCATGTAGTTCGACCGGACAATTGTGGTATTGCGTCCCACGTTGCCGCCTCCGATCCAGCCCTTCTCAATGACAGCGATCTTCGGCAGTCCAAAATTCTTGGCGAGATAGTAGGCCGTCGCTAGGCCGTGTCCGCCGCCGCCGATGATCACGATGTCGTAATCTGATTTTGGTTGGGCGTCCCGCCAGGCCGGACCCCAGCCGGTGTGGCCCCGCAGCGTCTCCCGGAGTACTGAAAAAATAGAGTAACGATCGGTCGACATCCCATTCGCTCCCGCCAGTAGCTGCTCGAGTCAAAATTACGAGTTAACGGATTGTAGTCGATATAAGTCTGATTTATACCGCAGTCATGGGTGAGAGAACGCAAATCCTACCTTTTGATCTGAGATCGCTGGAGATTTTCCTCGCGGTTTGCGAGACGGGCGCTATGGCCGCAGCAGCACGGGAGCTCGGGTTGACCCAGCCTGCCATCTCGCTCGCCATCGCCGAGCTTGAGCGAAAAACAGGAACCAGCCTTTTCGATCGGGCCGTTCGTCCCCTCGCGCTGACACTGGCTGGGGGGTTAATGCGTCAGCGCGCAAGCGCGCTCATTGCTGATGCCCGCCAGATCGCCCCGCTTCTGCGCGAGACCAAGCATGGCAAGGTTCCCTTGATCCGGGTGGGATTGGTGGACTCTCTGAGCCGTGCACTGACCGTCCCGCTCTCGAAATATCTTGCGTCGCGCGCGGACGCGGTTTCAATCCTGTCCGGACTTACCGCTACGCACGCGAGCGAGCTGCTGACGCGTCGGCTCGATCTGTTTATTGGCGTCGACGATTTGGAGGAATTACCTGGACTTGAACGATGGAAACTTCTCAGGGAGCCGTATGTGCTGCTTATGGGCAGCGGTCATGGTGTTGTCCGCAGCGTCCCTGATCTAAGAAAATTGGCCAACAGCGTTCCGCTCATTCGCTTCAGCGCCAGGTCTCGAACCGGACTAGAAATCGAGAAACATCTGCGGCGCCTTGGAGTTGATGTCCCGAACTCGTTCGAATTCGACAGCCCTTACGCAGTCGCGGCGATGGTCGCGGACGGACACGGATTTGCGATTACGACACCGCTTTGTATTGCCGAAGCAAAACTACCGAACAACACACATGTGACCGCACGGCTGCCCGGCCCCCAAATCAGTCGAAAACTGACAATGGTCGCGCGTTACCGGGAACTCGGTCATATTCCTCGCGATCTTGCCGATGTTGTGAGGACGGTCATGGCGGAAACAGGCATCGCAGGCTTGACAATTGACGACTGATGCCGCGGGCTGAGGATCGTCACGAAAAGTCCCTTCCGCTGCCTCGCCGGATTGCGAAAAAGGAAGCCCGACGCTTGCGCGTGGGCTCCCAGTCGATTGCCTTGCGTAGAAGACATGGACTTTAGTTGAGAGGGAACAACCGGCCACGAGGTCCAATAAGGACAGTGTCGTCGATCAAACCGGAACCAACATGCCAAGGCAGAACATGTACGCAACGCATTCGTCTCCCCAACATGCGCGAATTCAATGCCGCCTGATGAGCACGGAACCGACGAGAAGGCTCCAACGGTCCCTATCTGCATCCATGAGTTTTGAAACGG
Source organism: uncultured Alphaproteobacteria bacterium (assembly GCA_963750715.1). GTDB lineage: Bacteria > Pseudomonadota > Alphaproteobacteria > Rhizobiales > Hyphomicrobiaceae > JAGVSR01. Next base: position 41,683 of record CAVVRP010000010.1, read on the forward strand.
GGCCATACCAGCACTTAGTCGAGGATCCCCGGCGGTAGCGCTCAGTGATCCGCCTTTCCTATTCAAAATCAACAAAATTTCGCATCAAGAAATTAATTTTATGAACGAATATCAAAGCATTACAACGCTAGTTGAGTGAACCAATGAGTGGAAGATGGCGCGCGGGATGAAGGTTTTAGCCTGTTAAGCGCTGTGATTTTGTTACCTTGGCAGCGAAGCGATTGCCCGTTACGTTGAGTTATATTGGGGGAAGTCGAACCTGTGACGCTCCAGACGGAATCCGATCTCGATAAACTTAAAGAAACATTTTTTACCGGTCATCCCGACAATGTGTCGTGTGCCAATGGGCATTGAACCCACCGTTGTGGTCCGACGTGGCTGCTAGGTCTGCTCAACAAGAGCCTACTCGGATGATCTTTACGCTCTAGCGGCCGAGGGATTGCTATGAATAGGAGGTTTCCTGCTAGTTGAGGGCGTAATGCTGGCTGGAACTGACGTTGAGATGAGCGAAAAATGAAGCAGAAGACAAAGTCTAAAGTGCGAAGTTCGAAGGCGTCAAAAACGCTGACAACGGGGTCCGGCGCACCAGAGGTAGGTGCGCGTACTCTCGAGGATGCCATTGGTGCCCAAGTGAGGGACTTTAGGAAGGCCGCCGGATTGACGGTGTCCGAGCTTGGCGCAGCGGCCGATGTATCGACCGCCATGGTGTCAAAAATTGAAAACGGCCAGATTGCGGCTTCGCTGTCGACATTGCATCAGTTGGCATCCGCCCTGAATTTGCCGCTCTCAATGCTACTCGCGTCCTTTGAGGGACGGCGAGGTTGTTCGTTCGTGAAGAAGGGGAAAGGTCTTAATATTAAGCGTCGAGGTACGAAAGTTGGACATGAATATCAGCAGCTAGGTCAGACTGTTAGCGGAAGCATAGCCTTTGAGCCCTACTTGATAACCCTCAGCAGCGATGCAGAACCCTACACGCAGTTTCGACACGAGGGCTTAGAGCTCATCTACATGCTCAGCGGCGAAGTCTCCTATCTGCACGGGGAGAGCACTTATCACCTGGAGCCAGGGGATTGCATGCTGTTCGATTCGGCGGAGTTTCACGGCCCGGAAACTCTCATCAAACTTCCGGCGACGTATCTCTCCATCATCGTCTATCAGAGAAGATAGCGGGTCGCTAAGTTCCAACGGCGTTGACTTTGGCAATATTTATGATGGTTCGGGGTCGCCGAGTGCGTCTTACGAGCTTCAAATCAGGGCGAAATCTGATTTCCGCAAATTCTGTCCTCCGACTCGTGCAAGTGGCATTTGCCTCTGAACGATTCACAAAAGCTTGAATCGATACGAGGTCAGGCTGCTCTCCTCCCACATTGGCCTTGATTGGATCGAAAGGCCTGCTTGGTCGTGGCCCGGTGTTCGCCGGGTCCCGAACCTATTCGAAAATGGTTGCTTCTTAGGGGATCAAATTAGGGGATCAAAAAGTTGCCTCGTAAGAAAAAATGTTTCATATAGATTGACTGCGCAACTGGTTTGAGATAGTTTGCTGACATCTTGCAGTAACCGCTGGGCAGGTCTCCGATGTGTGGAATTGTCGGCCTTTTCCTAAAAGACAAAGCGTTAGAGCCAAAGCTCGGCGCCCTTACGAATGCGATGCTGGCGACGATGTGTGATCGCGGGCCCGACTCGGCTGGGTTCGCCGTCTACGGTGCGCCCGTGAATGGCAAAGCGAAAATCACGCTTCAGTCTCCCAACCCTGAGACAGACTTTAGAGATCTCGAGGCTTCGATCTCTAAAGCGATCGGCGACGACGTCAGCTTGCAGGTTAAGTCGACGCATGCCGTGCTGACGGTTCCGGAAAACAAGGCTGATGCCACGCGGGCCGCGATCCGGGCTTTAGATCCGTCGGTACGCATCATGGCGACGGGTTCTTCGATCGAGATTTATAAAGAGGTCGGTTACCCGACTGAGGTATCGAAGCGCTTCGATCTCTCAAAGATGACGGGAACGCACGCGATCGGACATACGCGTATGGCAACAGAGTCGGCCGTCACGACACTTGGTTCGCATCCATTCTCAACGGGCCCAGATCAGTGCCTCGTGCACAACGGGTCGCTTTCCAACCACAATAATCTGCGTCGTGAGCTTCGTCGCGACGGCATGACCTTCGAGACTCAGAACGACAGCGAGGTGGCGGCGGCCTACCTCACCTGGCGTATGAACCAGGGCATGAACCTCGGCGAGGCACTGACCAAAAGTCTCGACGATCTCGATGGCTTCTTCACGTTTGTCGTCGGCACGAAGAATGGGTTTGGCGTCATTCGTGATCCGATTGCTTGCAAGCCAGCCGTCATGGCCGAGACTGATCAATACGTGGCATTCGGTTCGGAATACCGTGCACTCGTAAATCTTCCCGGCATTGATAAGGCGAGAGTTTGGGAGCCCGAGCCTTCGACTGTCTATTTCTGGGAACGGTAATAAGAAAATCTAGGGAGCGCGAACCATGCGCACGATCGATCTTGCGAAGACTTCGCTTCGCGAACTCAATCAAGACTTACATCGGCAGTCGGCCGGCGCAAATGAGGCTGCCTGGGAGATTGTCAACCCGATGGGTTTCCACGCCGTGGCTGTAGGAGTCGATGCGCCAATCAACATCGATATCCGTGGCAGTGTTGGATACTACTGTGCCGGAATGAACAAGCACGCCACAGTGACGGTGCACGGCTCAGCCGGCCCTGGCGTCGCCGAAAATATGATGTCGGGCAAAGTTCGGATAACGGGCGATGCAAGCCAGTACGCCGGGGCCACGGGGCGTGGCGGAATGCTTGTTGTCGAAGGCAATGCCGCGTCGCGTTGCGGCGTCTCGATGAAGGGCATCGACATTGTCGTCAAGGGCAACATCGGCCACATGTCGGCGTTCATGGCGCAGAGCGGCCACCTCGTGGTTCTGGGTGACGCGGGCGATGCCCTCGGAGATTCGATCTATGAAGCCAAGCTTTTCGTGCGCGGCAAAGTCAAAAGCCTAGGCGCGGATTGCATCGAGAAGGAGATGCGCCCCGAGCACCATGATGCCCTTGGAAAATTGCTTGAGAAGGCCGGAGTTACAGGCGTCAAGACCAGCGAGTTCAAACGCTACGGATCGGCGCGCAAACTCTATAATTTCAACATCGACAATGCGGATGCTTACTGATGTCATATCATAACCCGCCGACCACACCGCGTAAGTCCTCGACGTTTGACGACTACACGCTCTCAGAGATTCGACGCGCTGCGCATACCGGTATCTATGATATCCGCGGCGGCGGCGCCAAGCGCCGGGTTCCGCATTTTGACGATTTGCTGTTCCTAGGTGCCTCGATATCGCGATACCCGCTGGAAGGATATCGCGAGAAGTGCACCACCAGTGTCACGTTAGGATCGCGGTTCGCCAAAAAGCCAATCGAACTCAAGATCCCAATTACCATCGCTGGCATGAGCTTTGGCGCTCTGTCAGCCCATGCCAAGGAGGCCCTGGGCCGAGGCGCGTCGATTGCCGGCACCTCGACGACAACTGGCGACGGCGGCATGACTCCTGAAGAGCGCGGTCAATCCAAGACACTTGTCTATCAATATCTGCCTTCACGTTACGGGATGAACCCCGACGATTTGAGAAAGGCCGACGCCATCGAGGTGGTCGTCGGTCAGGGCGCCAAGCCCGGTGGCGGTGGCATGCTGTTGGGACAAAAGATATCGGACCGCGTCGCCGAGATGCGCAATCTTCCTAAGGGTATCGATCAGCGCTCTGCTTGCCGTCATCCAGATTGGACGGGGCCCGACGATCTCGAAATCAAGATTCACGAAATCCGCGAGATCACGGATTGGGAAAAACCGATTTACGTGAAAATCGGCGGCACGCGCCCCTACTATGACGTTGCACTCGCGGTGAAAGCTGGTGCGGATGTCGTTGTGCTCGACGGCATGCAGGGAGGCACCGCGGCGACGCAGGAGGTCTTCATTGAGCACGTGGGCCTGCCGACGATGGCGTGCATCAGGCCCGCCGTGCAGGCGTTGCAGGACCTCGGCATGCATCGGAAGGTGCAGCTCATCGTATCCGGCGGCATCCGCAATGGTGCGGACGTGGCGAAGGCACTAGCGCTCGGCGCGGACGCGGTTGCGATTGGTATTGCTGCTCTTGCGGCGCTCGGCGACAACGATCCGCATCACGAGGTCGAGTACCAGGCACTCGGCACCACAGCCGGCGCCTACGATGATTGGCATGAGGGGAAGGACCCGGCAGGGATCACTACACAGGATCCCGAGTTGATGGCTCGCTTCGATGCCGTGAAGGGTGGCCGGCGACTTGCAAATTATCTCAAGGTCATGGCGCTCGAAGTTCAGACGATCGCGAGAGCCTGCGGGCACAATCACGTACACAACCTCGAACCCGAGGATCTAGTGGCACTCACGGTCGAAGCAGCAGCTATGGCGCGGGTTCCGCTGGCGGGCACGACGTGGATTCCAGGACAAGGACAGGGCGGTTTGTAACCGCCCTTTTTTCTTACTCGGTGCAGAGAAGGCAAAAAACATTAGGGAAACGCTCATGTCTCAGGACCTCGCTACGCTAGCAAAAGAACGCGGCGTCAAATACTTCATGATCTCCTACACGGATCTTTTCGGCAGTCAGCGCGCGAAGCTTGTTCCCGCCGCGGCAATCGCTGATATGCAGAAGGACGGCGCAGGCTTTGCCGGTTTTGCAACGTGGCTCGATCTAACGCCTGCGCACCCTGATCTATTCGGCATGCCGGATCCTACCTCCTTCATTCAACTCCCGTGGAGAAAGGATGTCGCCTGGGTTGCGGCTGACTGCGTGATGGAGGGCAAGCCTGTCGCGCAGGCACCCCGTGTCGTTCTGAAAAACGTTATGGCGCAGGCGGCCAAGGAAGGTCTCTACATTAAGACCGGAGTGGAGTGCGAGTTCTTCCTGATAAAGCCATGCGGTACGGCAATCTCGGACGACGCGGATACTGCAACAAAATCCTGTTACGATCAGCAGGCCCTTATGAGGCGCTACGACGTTATCTCTGAAATCTGCGACCATATGCTGGAACTCGGATGGGGGCCCTATCAGAATGACCACGAGGACGCCAATGGTCAGTGGGAAATGAACTGGAACTTCGACGACAGCCTCATCACCGCTGATCGTCATGCGTTCTTCAAGTTCATGACCAAGGCAATTGCCGAGAAGCACGGCTACCGTGCCACGTTTATGCCCAAGCCATTTCTAGGTCTGACAGGCACAGGGTGTCACGCTCATATCTCTGTGTGGGACAAGACAGGCAAGACCAACATGTTCTACGATCCGACTGAGGAAATGGGCCTTTCACAGCAGGGGTATCATTTCCTTGGTGGCATAATGCGTCATGCCGAATCCCTGTCGGCCATCACGAATCCGACCGTCAACTCCTACAAACGCATCAATGCGCCACGCACGGTCTCAGGAGCCACCTGGGCTCCAAATACTGTAACATGGACCGGCAATAATCGCACGCATATGGTGCGCGTTCCTGGTAAGGGCCGTTTCGAACTGCGGCTGCCGGACGGTGCAGCGAACCCTTATCTGTTGCAAGCAGTGATCATCGCTGCCGGGCTCAGCGGTATCCACAAGAAGGCCGATCCTGGCAAACGGCTCGACATCGATATGTACCAGCTTGGGCACACCGTTACCGACGCTCCCAAGCTGCCTCTCAATCTGCTCGATGCCCTGAGAAACTTCGAGAATGATTTGGAGTTGAAGCAGATGCTCGGCGAAGAATTCGCTTCAGCCTACCTCAAGATGAAGAGGACCGAGTGGAACTCATATTGTTCCCACCTCTCGCAGTGGGAGAGAGACAACACGCTTGATATCTGAAGGCTCGACTACAGGCTGGGAGAGGGACAGCACCCGTTAGAGGGGAAACTCGGCCAACGCCAAGGCTGACGCAGGACCTCGCGTCCCCCGGTTGCCAGATAGTGCGTCGACGGCGGTACTGACACACTCACTCTGGGCGTTGAGCTCATGTGTTATCACTCACCGGACGCACAGCGCTGTTGAAACGGCGCGGCGTTCACGCCTTGGCGAGAGGATGATGATCCTGCAGGATCTGCTTCAGCCGTTCTTCCAGCACGTGAGTGTAGATCTGCGTCGTCGAGATGTCGGCATGGCCGAGGAGCTGCTGCACGCTGCGCAAGTCCGCGCCACGGTCGAGCAGGTGGCTGGCAAAGGCATGACGCAGCACATGCGGAGATACACGCTGCGGGTCGAGACCGGCCGCGACGGCTGCATCCTTCAGGTCCTGGGCGAACCGTTGACGTGTCAGGTGCCCTTCTGCGCCGCGCGAAGGAAACAGCCACTTGTTGGCCACCATCGGCGCAACGCCATCTTCGGGGCGCGTGCCGAGCGCAAGGTATCTGTCGAGTGCGGCGCGCGCCGTCGTGTTGAGCGGCAAAAGTCTTTGGCGTCCGCCCTTGCCGGTGATGGTCAGCATGCGCGGATCGCCGGTCAGAACCGAGCGCGGCAGCGTGACGAGTTCGGAGACACGCATGCCCGTGGCGTAGAGTGTTTCGAGAAGCGCATGGAACCGCACGGCGCGTACCAGTTCGCGTCCGCTGCGTCCCTCGATGGCGGTCTCGGCGGTATCGAGCAGCCGGGTCGTCTCGGAAACCGAAAGCGTGCGCGGCAGCGCGCGGGCGATTTTCGGTGCGCGCAAACCCGCTGCCGGGCTCTCGGCCACAAGACCCTCCGCTTCGAGAAACTTGTAGAACTGGCGCAGCGACGATAGCCGTCGCGCGCGCGATGCGCTGGCAAGCCCCGCCGCACCCGCCTGCTGCATGTAGGCGGCGATGTCGAACCGCGAGGCGGTGGTGACGGCGCGTTGGCGTCTGTCGAGAAAGCCGAGATAGTCGCTGAGGTCGCGGCTATAGGCATCGAGCGTGTTGCGCGCGGCGCCGCGTTCGGATGCCAGCATCTCGAGAAACGCGTCGACGTGGTGTCGGTCAGCACCGGACATGACGCGCCCTCAATTGGTCAATGAACGTGGCCAGCCGTCGAACAGGGCCTCCAGGCCGAGGCGGCGGGCGTCTGCGTCGAGGCCGGCATGGCGCAAGGCGCGAATGGAATCGCCGAGGGCCAGCAGATTGGCGCCGGACGCGCCGTTGGGTCCGAGAGCCTGCATGGCAGCAAGAACCGTATGGCCGAATTCCTTCTTCTTCGCCGCTTCGACCAGTTCAGCGAGTACGCCGGTCTGCGGCAGGTAGCCGTCGGTCGGCTGTGGTGTCCGGCTTGCCAGATCCCAAAGTGGAATTGGAACCTGCACATCTAGCGCGTCGAGAACGGTCGCAAGCCGATGCAGAACCTTCGGGTCGAGCCGGCCGCCAGCCGCCAGCGCTTCGAGCGACGACAGGTTGCGTGTGCGGTCAATCTGCGGATCGGGGTCGGCTATGTCGGTAAGGGCCAGCCAGTGGCCAAGCCCATCGGGTGAATTCGATGCGACCTGGCCCCAGAGCCGTGCGCGGCCGTACTGGCCACCGGCCAGCGCCGCCCCGATCGCCGTTTCCGCGAACGAGGCGAGTTCGGGCGACGGCGGCAGCTGCGCTATCGGCTTTTCAAGCAACAGCAGCCCCGTCCAGTAAAGGCCGTGCTGGCGGGCATCATCAAGGTAAGCCTTGATGATGCGCGCTTTCTTGGATGGAGTCTGTTCACTTTCGGCGGATTTGAAAAGCGCAGCGCGCCACAGCGCTCCGCCGTGCGCGGTCGCGGATTGGTCACCGGCGACGGATTGCTCTCGGTAGATGACGGCAAGGTCATCGGCCGTGATGGCATTGAGCGCGGCGGCCTTCTCTCCGGCGAAAAGCCGCACTTCGGGCGACACCCCTCCATCCTTGGATAGAGCGGCGAGCAGGCCCGGCGTCGCGTTCGCGATCAGCGCGTCCTTGTCGAGTCCGCCTGCGAGTTCGATGATCCGCCAGTCGACGATCGCGATCTTCTGCTCCTCTTCGATGCGCGGCTTCGATTGTGTAACGATTGCGTCGAGGGCGTCGAGACCCGCCGATCTTTCGAGGCCCTGCTCGCGCGCGAGGTCGGCCTGCAGGCCTGCTGCCGCGGCGTTGCCAGCGAGCGCGGCGCAGTAGCCCGAAACGAGGATGGCTTCGGCCTTGAGGGTTCCAGGAAGTGTCGGCTTGGAGGCGGCAAGACCGCGAGCGATGTCGCAGCCGCGCTGTCCGTTGCCCCGTTCGATTTCGCTGCGGGCGGCAAACACAGCCAGGATCGGATCGGTATGCGCCGAAGGATCACGAGCCAGAACACTGGCCGCCTCGTCCATCAGGCCCGCGCGTTCGAGTGCTTCGATCCGCAACGCCGTGAAATGCGAGTTCGTGGCGCCGCCTCCGGGCGGCGTCGAGTCCGACGTCACAAGACGCCGGAAAAGTTGGTGCAGGGCCGGTGAGTGCGGCGGAATTTCCAGAGTCGCAATCGCCTGTTCGATGCGTTCGACAGTCATGCCCTGCCATAGATCGACCGGCAGCCCTGAACCGTCTGTCGCCATGACGGGCGAAAGGTCGACGCGGTCGACCGCACTCGATCGCTCGTCGAGGGGCGCAGCGGGCAAGTCTTCGCGGATAACGGGCTGTTCTCCGGCCGCGTTAGCGGGCGGCGTCTCATACGGCATGCCCTGGAACGCCGCACCAGACGGCGGCGACGCGCCGTTGGTTTTGGGTATGGTGCCATCCATCGGTGCGAGCGGCGGCTGCTCTGCACCGGTGGGAGGGGAGGACTTGCGCGGGGGCGGCTGGGATGTCTCGGGTTCGCCGAATGGGTTGAACTGCGCTGCAGCTGGTGTCGCCGCGCCGATCGAGATCAGGCCCACCGCGACCGCGATGGCCAATGCGGACGGAAAGTCGCAATTGGTCTTCATTGTTTGCGGATCTTCACGCCGGGGACCACTTTGGTCTCTTCCTGCTGCACTGGTTCATAGCGCGTGGCGAGCACATACAGCACTCCGGCCGCGACTCCCCCGATGATCGCGATGACTGCAAGGAACCTGAACAGGCTCGGCATGTGTCGATCGTCCGCTCCGGGAGGGGTTCGTGTCCGGCCAAGGTGGCGCCATTATGACTCGTGTCGGGCGGCTTGCCCAATGCCGCAGTTGCTGGCTCTACTGGTTCGTCAGCTCAATGCATTAACATATTGAAATAGATGAAATTAAGTGGCGGATGGTTATCCGAGGCCCGACGGTGTAAAGCTACCCGCGGCACGGATCGGCAGCTGGCGGAATTGATTCGCGGCGATCGGATCGCGATAAGGTTCGGCATGGAAGAGGCGGACGAGATAAGGAAGTTGCGCGAGGTTTTGGGACCGCGCTCGATTGTCATGGTCGGCTTGATGGGCTGCGGCAAATCTTCTGTCGGCCGGCGGCTCGCCTCCAAGCTCGGGTTGGTGTTTGTCGACGCGGACGAGGAGATCGAACGCTGTGCAGCCAAAAGCATAAGCGAGATCTTCGCCGATCACGGCGAAGCTTACTTTCGCGATGGCGAACGACGCGTGATCGCCCGGCTGCTTGCCAGCGGGCCGCAGGTTGTCGCGACTGGCGGCGGCGCCTTCATCAACCCAGAGACGAGGGCCAACATCAAGGCCAGCGGCATTTCGATCTGGCTCCGCGCGGAACTTCCAACCCTCATGCGTCGCGTTCTAAAACGCGATCATCGGCCGCTGCTCAAGACCAGCGATCCCGAGAGCGTGATGCGCGATCTGATGCAGACCCGCTATCCGATCTACGCCGAGGCGGATATCGTCGTGGATAGCCGCGATGTCCCGCATGAAATCATGGTGTCGGAGGTGATCGATGCCCTGAAGAGACATCCCGCGCTTGCCGCCCAGTCCGCTTGAGCCGCCTGCCGAACACAAGGAAGCGAAGAAATAGATGCCGTCCCTGACCTATTCCATGGCAGCAACCACCCGCGCCGAGCAGTCCGTCTCCGTAGCGCTGGGTTCGCGCGCTTACGATGTTCTGATCGGCGCCGATCTTCTGTCCGAAGCCGGACGGCTCATCGCAGGCCGTCTCGGCAAGGGTAAATGCGTTATCGTTACGGACGAGAACGTCGCGCGCCTGCATTTGCCGGCGCTGGAAGCCAGTCTGAGGGCGGAGAACCGTCACGCCGGCTCAATCGTCCTGCCGCCTGGCGAGGCGACCAAGAGTTTTCGCGAACTGGCGCCGCTGTGCGAACGCCTTCTTGAGCTTGGTCTTGAACGCGGAGACTATGTCGTTGCGTTCGGCGGTGGCGTTATCGGTGATCTCGCCGGATTTGCAGCTGGTATCCTGCGCCGCGGCATTCGCTTCGTCCAGATTCCAACGACGCTGCTCGCGCAGGTCGACAGTTCCGTAGGCGGCAAGACCGGGATCAACACGCCGCAGGGTAAGAACTTGATTGGCGTATTTCATCAGCCGAGCCTCGTCATTGCTGATACCAAGGTGCTTTCGACACTGCCGCCGCGCGAAATGCGCGCCGGATATGCCGAGATCGCCAAGTACGGGCTGCTCGGCGATGCCGCCTTCTTCGCCTGGCTGGAAGCGAATTGGCGCAGCGTGTTCGGCAATTCCGGCAGCGCCCTTACCGAGGCGATAGAGACCAGCGTCAAGGCGAAGGCCGCGATCGTCGCCCGCGATGAGCACGAGACGGGCGATCGCGCGCTGCTCAATCTCGGCCACACATTCGGCCATGCCCTCGAAGCCTGGACCGGCTATTCGGACCGCTTGCTGCATGGCGAAGGCGTCTCCGTCGGCATGTGCCTCGCGTTCCGTTTCTCCGAAGCGCTCGGTCTGTGCAGCGCCGGCACGGCAAGCCGTGTGTCCACGCATCTGACGGCCGTCGGGCTTCCAACCCGAATTGGTGATATCCCGGGCGGCAAAGCCAATGCCGACGAACTCGTGCGGCTCATGGGTCAGGACAAAAAGGTGCGCGACGGCCGCCTCACCTTTATTCTGGTGCGCGGCGTTGGCGAAGCCTTGATCACGCGCGACATTGAAACGGCGCAGGTGGAAGCATTTCTGGTCCAGGAGATCGGGACTTAGGCCCGCCGCTCAAGTTGATCCTGCAACCGGCGATACCCATATTCAGGGTCCTTAACTCCGGGGACGCTGCGGTTGCATGTATGATGATGCAAAAATCCGTCCTATCCAGGCAGAAACATGACCTTTGAAGTTGCTCTGATCATCGCCGCTATCGCGCTGCTGATCGCGTTGTCGGCCTTCTTTAATGGCAGCGAAACAGGCCTGACCGCCGCTTCCCGCGCGCGGATGCACGCGCTCGAACAGGACGGGAACGCCAAGGCGGCCGTCGTCAATCGCATTCTGTCTCAGCCCGAGAAGATGATCGGGAGCGTTCTGCTCGGCAATACGCTGGTCGACGTCCTGGCCGCCTCGCTCGCCTCCACCCTGGCCGTGAAGCTCGTCGGCGACATCGGCGTCGCTTATGCCACGGCGATCGTGACGCTGCTGATCGTGATCTTTGCGGCGGTGCTGCCGAAGACCTATGCGCTGGCCTACTCGGACAGCGCCGCCCTGTGGGTTGCGCCGATCATGCGCTGGGTCATTGTCTTCCTGACGCCGGCGACGAAAGCCATCGAGTTCGTCGTACGCCAGCTGTTGAAGCTGACGCCGAGCCACAAGGACGATGAAGCCAACATTCTTGCCGCGCACGAGGAAATCCGCGGCACCATCGACCTGCAGGCACGTGAAGGCGCGGTGCAGAAGGGCGACGCGAACATGCTGGGCGGCGTGCTCGACCTGCGCGATCTGCAGGTGGCCGACATCATGATCCATCGCACCAAGATGGAGACGCTGAACGCCGACAATTCCCCGCAGGAGATCGTCGATGTGATCCTGAAATCGCAATACACGCGCATACCCTTGTGGAAGGACGAGCCCGAAAACATCGTCGCCGTCCTGCATACGAAGGACCTGCTGTCGGCGCTGGGACGCGCCGGTTGGGATATCGGCCAGCTCGACATCATGAGTTTCGCTCAGGCGCCGTGGTTCGTGCCCGATACGACAACGCTCAAGAACCAGCTCAACCAGTTCCTCAAGAAGAAGGCGCAGATGGCGCTCGTTGTCGACGAGTACGGCGAGGTTCAGGGACTGATTACGCTCGAGGACATTCTAGAGGAGATCGTTGGACAGATCTCCGACGAGCACGACACGCTAGAGACCGGCATTCGGCCGCAAGCCGACGGCACCGTCAACGTCGATGGCACAGTCGCCATTCGCGATCTCAATCGCTACATGGATTGGGAACTTCCCGATGAGGAAGCAACCACCATCGCCGGTCTCGTCATCCACGAGGCGCAACTCATCCCCGAGCCCGGTCAGGTGTTCACGTTTTACGGCTATCGCTTCGAGATCCTGCGCAAGTTGCGCAATAAGATCGCGGCTGTCCGCATCAAGCGGCTCGATGATGCTTCGAACAGCGCACGGGCAACGGAAGGCAAGGCGTTGCACTAGCGGCCAGGGGAGATCTGCTCGGCGTGTTCAACCCGACCCTCTTGAGCCCGCGCGGCCGCCAGCAACCGCCGTATGCAGAAGCAGCACTGGGATCAGCCCGGCCAGAATGATCGTCAGCGCGCCGATCGAAGCACGTTCGAATTGCTCCAGCGCGGCCAGCTCGTAAACGTGCGTGGCGAGCGTATTGAAGTTGAACGGCCGCAACAGCAGTGTCGCCGGCAACTCCTTCATCGCATCGACGAAGACGAGCAGCGCGGCTGCGCCGAGCGCCGGTCGCAAGAGCGGCAGGTGAATGGTCCGAAGGGTTGCCAGCGCGCCTTCGCCGAGCGTGCGGGCCGCGGCGTCGAGGTTGGGCGAGATCTTGTCCATGCCCGCTTCAATTCCGCCAAGTGCAACCGCGAGGAAGCGGATGACGCACGCCAGCACCAGGATGAAGAGCGATCCCGACATCAGAAGGCCCGTCGAAACGCCGAAGCGGTCTCTCGCGACAGAGTCGATCGCATTGTCGAGGCCGGCAAGAGGAATGAGAAGTCCGATGGCGAGCACCGTACCGGGAAGCGCGTAGCCGAGTGCCGCAAGGCGGACGGCGGGACGCGTGAAGCCATTCGGCGCCACGCGTCTTGCGTAGCCGAGCACCACCGCGATCGCCACCGCGAACAAAGCCACCAGAGCCGCGATCATGAGGCTGTTGGCGGCGGCCGACAGGAACTCGGCCCCCGGGATCTCGCCGCCGTGGATGACTACGTTTCGAAAGAGGATGGCGAACGGCATCACGAAACCTGCGACGAACGGCAGGGCGCACAGGCCGGCGGCCGCGTAGCCCTTCCAGCCGGTAATGTCCTGGAAGGGAATCGACCGGTAGCGGCCCGTCGTATGGTGCACGGAACCGCGGCTGCGGATATATCGCTCGGCCGCCAGAATGAGCGCGATGAAAATCAGCGTGACGGTGGCGAGCTGCGCGGCACCGCCCAGATTGGATCGCTGTAGCCACGTCGCGTAGATGCTGGCTGACAACGTCTGCACGCCGAGGTACTGGACCGCGCCGAGATCGTTTAACGTCTCCATCAGCACTAGCGCCACGCCGGCGGCGAGCGCAGGCCGCGCCAGCGGCAAAGCCACGGCCCAGAAGGTACCCATCGACGTCCGTCCAAGCGTGCGCGCCACTTCCAGCGCGCAGACGGACTGCTGCACGAAGCTCGCCCGCGCGGTGATGTAAACGTAAGGGTAGAGGACAGCGGAAAGCACGAAGATCGCGCCGCCGGTGGAGCGGATGTTTGGGAACCAGTAGTCGCGTACCGTCTGCCAGCCACCCGCATCGCGCAGTATGGACTGCACGGGACCGGCATAGTCTAGGAACTCGGCGTAGCAGTAGGCTGCGATATAGGCCGGACAAGCGAGCGGCAGCACCAGCAGCCGGTCAAGCACCGTGCGCCCGGGAAAGCGATACATGGTGACGAGCCAAGCCGTCGCTGTACCGATGAAAAGCGTCACCAGTCCGGTGCCAGCAGCCAGAACCAGCGTGTCCGCGATGGTCTGCCCCAGAACCGTGTCGACGAGGTGCGACCACACGTTCTCGCTCGGAAACAGTGCGATCCAGACGATCGAGGCGACCGGCAGCAGCATGACGGCGACGATCGCCGCGACGGTCATTGTCCAGACCGGCGAGGACCGGCGCCGCGCGTGCCAGTTCGACAGCCGCGCCCGGTTGCGGGCGAACATGCTCAGTTCCGGGCTGACGTCGGTATCGGGTGTCAGGATCGACATTACTCGCACATCGTGAAAACCGGACGCAGCGCGTCAGCTGGAAAGACCTGCTGGAATTGCGACGAAGTCAGCAGCGTTGACGACAGCCGCGGACGAAAGGATGTGGCCATGGTGTGCGAGCCGCCGCGCGAACTGGCCGGCAGCATGCAGCGGCCAGTCGAGCGAATTGGATTGCAACAGGGCGTAGGCGCATGCGCGCAGCGCCGGGCAGCTGCCATGCTGGGATGCCGCGATCATCGACACCGCGAGGCATTCGTCACGGCAAAAGCCGGGACATCCGGCCGGATAGACCTCGATCCGCCGCCCCGCCGAATTCTGCACCGCACGCACGAAGCGCGACAGATCCCGAAGCAGCGGATCGGCATGTTCCGGTGAACAGGCGTCGGCCAGTTCCTGCCATGCAAAGCTCCACGGGGCGCGCGCGTCGAACGTGACGGCTTGCATGCCGTGGCGGAAGCAGCGTGCCACGATGACTTCGGCGCGCGGCCCGCGTTGGGGCGGATTTTCGATTTCCGTCATTCCCGGGATCTCGAAAAAGCCGGTTGAGGAGCGCGGATGGCTAGCGTGGCCGTAGCGGCGGTTTTCCATGATAGGTCAAGAACTGGGACCCGCGTCGAACCGCACCTTGTCGACAAGCTCGGATGCCGCCTTGCGGTTCTCGGCAAGCTTTTCGAGCGAGATCGGATCGGGCTTGAACTCACCCCAGCTCTTGACGAGTTCGGAGACCGGCACGCCGGCGACCACGGGGTACTCGTTGAGCGAGCTGGCGTAGAGCTTCTGCGCCTCTGGCGAGGCGAGATACTCCATCAGGCGAATGGCGTTATCGCGATTGGGAGCGTGCGCCGCGAGCGCCATTCCCGAAACATTGACGTGCGTGCCTCGATCGGCGGTGTTGGGAAACAGGATCTTGACCGATTCCGCCCAGACCTTCTGTTCCGGGTTCTTCAGCATCGCGCCCATGTAGTAGGTATTGCCGATCGCGAGGTCGCAGAGCCCGGCGTGCACGTCACGCACGGCCTCCCGGTCGCCGCCGGCAGGTTTGCGGGCAAGGTTGGCCTTGACCCCGGTCAGCCACGCTTCCGCTTTCTCCAGACCCAGTTGCGCGATCATCGATGAAATGAGAGCGATCGAATACGTATGCTGACCCGAGCGCGTGCAGATGCGGCCCTTCCACTTCGGATCGGCAAGTTCCTCGTACGTGATCGTGTTCTGGGCCACCCGATCCTTCGAGGCATAGACGATGCGCGCGCGGCGCGTCAGCGCGAACCATTGTCCGTCGGGCGCACGCAAGGAGGCGGGAATGGCTGCTTCCAAGGTCTTTGACTGAAGCGGCGCCGTCACGCCGGCGGCCTTTGCCTGGAACAGCAGGCCAAACTCGTTGGTCAGCAGAATATCGGCCGGACTGTTTCGTCCTTCCGCGGCCATTCGCTCGATGAGGCCGTCCTTGGCGAAAATGAGATTGACACGGACGCCGGTCTTTTCGGTGAACGCCTTCACCAGCGGCGCGATCAGTTCGGGCTCTCGGTAGGAATAGACGTTGACGTCTTCAGCCCGGCCCTCTCCGGCCGCCAAAGAGGACGCGACGGCGAAGATCGAGAAACAGGCAAGCAGATGAGATCGAACGCGCAGGACGATACTGTGGAAGGTCGACATTTGAGTCTCCAATAATCGGGATTGAAAGTCCCGGTATCGGTTGAGGATGTGGTCCGGAAGGACGTCGTTGACCGATGGCCGCAATAGACCAGCGCGTCGCCGCAACGTCAAGAAAAGCCCGTCGATAAAGGCCAAATTAGAAGTAGTCTAAGTCTAAGAAGATGCAGGCGATTGTCGGATTCAGGTGGCGCGGATCCGCACGTTGCGCGCTACACGGGAACGACCCGGGTCTTGGGAAATAGCAACCGCACGGACGTGCCTTTGCGCGGAGTGCTGTCGATCTGGATCGAGGCGCCGTTGGCTTCCGCAAGAGTGCGCACCAGAGGCAGGCCAAGGCCCAATCCGCCTTTGGGCCGGGGCCGGGGTTCGATTGGCTGATCGTGGTCTAGAGCCGCGGCGATTTCGCTTGCCGTCATGCCGGGACCATTGTCGCGCACTTCGATGGTGACCGGTCCATCGAGGACGGACCATGTGCCAACCTGAACCGCGCCTCCCGCGGGCGTGAACTTCACGGCGTTGGAAATCAGATTGAACAGCATCTGCCGCAGGGTGGTTTCGTCCGCGACGATGTGCGGGAGAGCCCGCTCGCTCGACGACGACAGGTTGACACCGGCATTGTCTGCGATCGGCCTCATGACGGAAACCGCGCTTTCAACTGCGGCGTTGGCGTCAATCTGGCGGAATTCGAGAGGTGGTTCTCGATCGCCGGACTGCGAGGCGCGTCCCATCATTCGGTCAAGGACGCCGAGGGCATGGCGCGCGCTCTCGTAGATGTCGGCGGCGTAGCCGCGGTAACGGTCGTTGCCGAAGGTGCCGAGCCGTTCGTCCTTCATGATTTCGGCTGCGGCGGCTATGGCGCTGAGGGGTGTCTTCAATTCGTGCGCGATCTTCGACAGCGCGCCGCGAGTGACTGTGAGAGATTGACCCGCGTCCGCACTCTGGCTGTTCACCCCGTTGGGCGGGGGCTGCGATGTTGTGCCAGGTTCGGATTTCGCTGAATTCGGGAGAGTCGCCGCGTCGGTCGCTCGTCCGGCTCTGATGCGGCGGGCGATCTCCGCTAGGGTCAAGGCGTCGTCGCGTGGCGGTCGAGCCGGATTTGGGATCGCACTGTTCGTCTCGGTCGCTTCGCTGCCGAGCGAGACGAGCAACAGTCCGCTGCCGCCTTGCACCCGCTCGATGGTGCTGGCAATCGGCTCGACCCCTCTCGACGTCCAGAATATCAGCGTCGCCTGGGACGACTGCCCGAATTCCAAGCCGCCGCCCGTGTCCCGCAACTGGTGGACGACCGGGCTGGCGGCGTCGAGCTGGGCCGGGAAGCCCGCCGCCGGAATGCCAAGCCGGAATGCGGCAGCTTCGGTCGCTGCCAGAATGACGGCGCCGATGGGGTCGACGACCAGGACCGGTCCCGCATTGGCGCCGAGCCGTCTGGAGATCACCGCTGGCAGCGTCCTTGGCGTCAATGAGTATGGTCCGGGCATTTGCAATCTATATTGGATTGAGGGTGTTAGCGCCAATGGCGCATGGCGTCCATGAGGCACGCGGCCCGTGTTTCCGGGCCGGGGCGATGCCTTGGGGTGAGGTGCTCTCTCCGGCTCTGCCTGGATGGTCGTCCATGGCCTCAGGCTGGTGCAGTTGAAACGGACGGCCGGCGCAAGATCGCGCGGCGTCTAGCCGGGCGCCGCTGACGGAACCCCACCAAGCAGTTTTTCTCTTGACGGGAGGCGTGTTGGGGGTTTTCTAGCCGCTCCTGCCACCGCATCGGTATACCGTGGCCGGCGCCCCTTGTGACATGCCGCCTTAGCTCAGCTGGTTAGAGCGCTAGATTGTGGATCTAGAGGTCCCCCGTTCGAGCCGGGGAGGCGGTACCAATAAAATCAATGTATTAGCTTGTAGTTCATGAGGCCTAGCTCTGAAGCTAGTGCCAATGTAGTGCCAATCGGCTCTCGATTGACACATCGGATGCCTCGTCCGACGCCGCAGAAATCGAGGTGCTGGCCAGAGGGATGGCCGCATCTCGGTTTCGGCAGGCGTCGGTGCCGCGACGCCGTTAACACATGAATAGGAATGGGGTTCGAATCCCACTCTCTCCGCCAGCGCTGCTATCTATCCATCTGATACTAATAGAATTTGTCGTCCTTGTAACCTAGTATTCCCAGCACTGTCCCCAGCACAGAAGTTGGCTTCAGACTGAGCCACACACAGCTTCCCAGTTTGAGAACGACTGATGCAAATTGAGATCTTCTGCTGTGCTTCATAGGAGCTGTCGACAACAGCATCTATCGAAGTTCAGGACGAGGCTGGCGGCGAGCATCATGGATGCGGTGCCGATTTTGCTTTCAACGCCTCGTACAATTGAGCAGGCCCCAACAGAATATCCTTGAGGCCTTCTCTCACTCGCTCAGATTCTAGAGCTTGTTTGCTCATCGTCGAGTGCGCACTGAGCGCATCCATGATCGCATTCATGATCTCGCTTGAGAGCGTCGGCGAGTTCGCGAACTGGGCCTTGCCACCGCGCGCTGGATCAGGCGCGGCTTTTTCTCTGACAAGACTGCAGCATAAAGCAAAGCACCAATCGCTGCAATGCTTTGGTTTCCTGCGAAGCCCGGCAGGTGCTCACGCGGCTCCTGCATGTGAATTTGGATAGCTCGGCCGAGTCAGGTTCGGACGCCAGACGTGCTTGCGATCAGCGACACTTTGAAGAGCATCCAAATCTTTCAGGCGGAGCCCCTTTGAACTGTCACGCTCGATGAGGCCGAGTGCTCGAAGCTTCTTGAGACTTCTCAGTCAACAAAGGGATGCTCAGTCCGAGAGAACTGGCCGTCGAGCCGCAGGGCTCCGTTATAAGGGTCGGGTCTCTGCCCTCGTTGAGATTAATGGTCGACATGGCGAGCAGGAACGAGGCAACCTTCGCCACTGGCGTTTCGAACAGCGGCCTCGTTCATCACTTGAATGCGTCGGTACTCAAATTCCCTCTCGGTAGCGGTGTCGAGTTGGTCACGAGCGCGTTGATCGGCGGCGACCAAGGCTGCCTGCGCATCTCGCGGCAAGCATTCGACGCACGTATCGGTTGTTGCGAGGGCCGAGCTCGTGTGAGTGTCGAGGAACCCAAGCCCAACCAAGTCTCCACGGAAAGCCAACTCGACAGCCGCTCGCGTGTCATCCCATTCCCGATGTGTCACATAGAGGCAAAGGGCTCCCGATCGAACGCGGTAGACGAACTTTTTCGGATCTCCCTGTCGGAAAAGAAATTCATCGGGCGAAAGCCGACGGACTGGATACGCGGACATTGTAGTCCTCTGCTTCTAAGATCAAGGTGCCCCCTGAGATGGGTCATCACACGCTCAAAAAGAGCGCCGTGAAGTTCCGAGGGACTGCCTGTTGCGTTTCAGGGCTTCCGTAGCTTCGACCTGAGTCAAGCCCGCCAAAGCATCCTCAACTTCACTCCTCAGGCTGCTCGGGAAGGGCATGAGGGAACGTGCCAAAGACTGAGGAGCAGCTCTTCTATGAACTGAACTAAACTCCGCACCGCATTGCCAATCAAGTAAATTTCCTGCGACGAAATGCTGCGCCGATCTCACGCGGTCATCTGGACGCTGTTCGGAGAGAGGTCGCACTCAATTAGAAGGTACGCATCCGGCCAGCACCCGGGGTAACTCCGCCTGATCAGGCAGCTTGAGCCTGCGCCTGCTTCTCGCGTGCTGCCTTCCAGTTCCCGGGGTACGTGGGGTACCGCAATGCCTACCTCCGGTTGGCAGCCATAGCTTGCGATGTGAGATTTCACACGATCTCTGCGTTGGGGGCGCCCGAATTTGGGCTGCAGGCGGCGGTTACTGTTGAGATCACCTGCTCGCCTTTCGCCTAGGCGATCAGGTGTGGAACGGCCCAAGTACCCAAGCCGCCCATGAAGCGAAAGCGGTGGAGTTGAACGCGTCTACCGTGCGCTCTCCTGTAGAAGCATTCGCCAATGCCTGCGCCGTGGCGCGGATGGATCCCGGTCACCGGCTCGCTGCATCTCGCCAACGCGCCAAACGGCTATTGGCCTCTTAGTCAGCCCTTCCTTCGTCGCTTTTTGGCCTTGGTGGCCATGGCTCCGACGCGGAAGTCCGATCGCACGGGTGCAACGGTCGTGATTCCGGCTCAGGAAAGGCGCAGCGAGAAAGTTGTCGATGAGTGCGTTTCTTCCCGATATGCAGGCGAAATGACAACAAACCGCGAATTCGAGATTTTTTTAGTGGCCACGCCGGGCTTGGAAGGACCGCTTTGCGCGGAGGCACGGGCCAAGGGCTTCGAGGCCAAGACAGTCCCGGGCGGCGTGTCGCTCAAGGGCGGCTGGCCCGAGGTCTGGCGCGCCAATCTCGTGATCCGTGGCGCCAGCCGCATCCTCGCGCGCATCGGCACGTTTCGGGCTCTGCATCTCGCGCAACTCGACAAGCGCGCACACAAGTTGGCTTGGGGCGACGTCCTGCGCCGGGATGTGCCCTTCCGCGTCGAGGTCTCCTGCAAGAGCTCCCGCATCTATCACTCGGGCGCGGCGGCGCAGCGGATCGAACGGGCGATCCAGGAGCAGCTTGGCGCTCCTTCCTCCCCCGACGCAGAGGTCTGCATCAAGGCGCGCATCGAGGACGATCTGTGCACCATCGGCGTTGATACGTCGGGCCAACCCCTGCACAAGCGCGGTCACAAGGAAGCCGTCGCCAAGGCGCCCATGCGGGAGACCATGGCGGCTCTCTTCCTGCGCCAGTGCGGGTTTGACAGCACCCAGCCCGTTGTCGATCCAATGTGCGGGTCGGGCACGTTCGTCATCGAGGCGGCTGAAATCGCGGCAGGCCTCGAGCCGGGCCGGTCACGGCACTTCGCGTTCGAGCAGTTCGCCACTTTCGACAGGGCCGCGTGGCAGCGCCTGCGCGGCACGGCGAGCGCCACCACGCCCGCCGCCCGCTTCTATGGCAGCGACCAGGACGCAGGTGCGATCCGCATGAGCCGCGCCAATGCCGAACGCGCGGGCGTCGCCGGAATGACGGAGTTTCAACAGCATTCGATCGAAGACCTCCTCGCGCCCGCCGGACCGCCAGGCCTGGTCATCGTCAACCCGCCCTACGGCGACCGCATCGGAGACAAAGCGCTCCTGACGTCCCTCTACCGCTCGCTCGGGCAAACACTGACGACGAGGTTCGCAGGCTGGCGCGTGGGGCTGGTGACGAGCGAAGCTTCGCTCGCCGAAGCAACCGGCCTGCCGTTCACGCTCACCGCCGCCCCCGTGTCTCATGGCGGACTACGCGTAACGCTGTTTCGCACCGGCCCGCTGACGTAATAGGACCGGCACGGAAATCAAGAGCCGGCCGCAAGAAGGTTGCGTCTGGCCCAAAGCAGCAGTTCGCAATCTCAAAACGCCTACGCGTTCACTTTGTCAATCGACTTGGCCGGGATCGCATCCGAGTTCGCAAACGCCTCGATGCGATCGACCAATGCCACAAGGTCATAGCCTAGAGCCTGCAACTCGCGCTCCTTCATGCCGATGCAGCTGACAACGTGATTCCGGATCGCGAGAGCGTCCTTCCGCAGCAATTGGCTCTTGCGGGTTAGCTGTATGCGAACCACCCGCTCGTCCTCTCTAGAGCGCTCGCGCGTAACGAACCCGGAGGCTGAAAGCTTCTTCAGTAACGGCGTCAACGTTCCGGAATCGAGATCGAGCCGCTTACCGATCTCCGAAATCGTCAGGTCGTCGTTCTGCCATAGGACCAGGAGCACCAAATACTGCGGATATGTGAGACCGAAAGGATCGAGCACCGTGCGGTAAGCGCGAACGATGGCTCGGGAGGCAACATAGAGCTTGAAGCAAAGCTGGTTCTCCAGAAGCAGCTTCTGATCGGCATTTGTCCTGACCACGAATTCCTCATCTTTCTATAGCGAGCGTTACGCGACGCGCGCTCTAGGAGACAACACTTTTGCTAGAAATTTTTATCAATTGCAATTGAATTGCATGCAATGTATCACGTAGGTCTTCGCATCGGCTGGGCATAACGCATCGAAAGTCGCACTCCGCCATCACGCCCGAACACAGGAACGAGGTTCGCAATGTCCGACCCCTTGCAGCTGTTCACATCGCCATCCGCATTCCCAAACCCGCAGCGCCTCTGGAAGCGCTGGCAGCAACGCGCTTACTCGGATGGGGGAAGCGGATTGGCGGAACTCGATTATCTCAAGGCAGGCTAGTTTGAGAAAGGGACATTCCATGGCTATTCATCGGAGCGTGCAGGCGAGGTGTCTTGCAGCACTTCTGGGTTGTTGTGTCGCCGTCGATGCACGTGCCGAAACGGATCCGGCAGCACTCATCGATGCGTTGAACGCGGTCTTCGGGAAGCACGAAGGCCGGCGCGCCGCTCACACGAACGGCATGTGCGTTAAAGGAACGTTCATACCGACGGCCGAGGCCGGAGACCTTTCGAAGGCACCTCATTTCAACGGCAAAGGCCCCTGGCCGGTCATCGGAAGGTTTTCGATGGGCGGTGGCGATCCAGCCGCGCCAAACACGCAGAAGGACAACGCGCGTGGCCTTGCCCTCCACATCGACCTCGGCAACGGCAAGACGACAGATATGGTAATGATTTCGGCACCAGTGTTCCTCGCCAAATCGCCTGAAGACTTCCTGGCCTTACTGCAGACCGTTGCAACGAAGGATAGCGACAAGATCGGTGCATTCTTCAAGGCACATCCGGAATCGACGCGGCAAAGTGCATGGCTGAATGCGCGCCCGCTGCCGGCCAGCTATGCAACGACGACCTATTACGGTGTCCATGCCTTCACGCTAACCAACAGCTCGGGTGAGAAGCATGTCGTAAAATGGGAAATGGTTCCCGCAGGTGGAGAGGTCGGCGTGACGGATGAGGAGGCAAAGGCCAAGGCGCCGGATTTCTACAAGCCGGAGCTGAGCGATCGTCTGGCAAAAGGCTCGGCCGAATTTGCCCTGACCGCGATTCTCGGCGAAGCATCCGACCCAGTCGACGATCCCACGTCGTTTTGGCCGGTCGAAAGCCGCAAGTCGGTTGGGATGGGAACGTTGTCCATCACAGCGCTGGAAGACGACGTAACCTGCGATGCTGGCATGTTCGACCCGACCGTGCTGGTTGAGGGCATCGACGGTCCGGCGAACGACACGATATTCCCGATGCGATCGCCGGCATACGCCGTGTCGTTCTCGCGGCGCGGCAAATGAGCGGTTGATGGCCGCCTTACTAGCGGCCAACAAGCCCACAGGCGACGTGAACCGGCCCGGCTCAAAGGAGTGATACGTTCTTTGCGTTAACCCAGAGTGTCGCCTTGCAATGTGCCCAGCGATATAGTTGAAAGACTATAACGAATAGTTGGAATCCGGCAGACTAGTCTTGGAAAGTTCAACCACCAGATCGATCGCCAGTGTGGCGATGGCGAGCTGCATGGCCGTTTTGGCGTCATGGCCGGCTGCCGGGCGCGCGCAGCCTGCCGGCGCAGAGATCAGGATCATTACCGTTTTCGCGGTGGCGAGCCTCAAGAACGCCCTTGACACCATTGCAGCGGACTATCAGCCGAACACCGGCAACAAGGTAACGATTTCATATGCGGCTTCCTCCGCGCTGGCGAAGCAGATCGAACAGGCCGCACCAGCCGATGCCTTCATCTCGGCCGATCTCGACTGGATGGATTATCTGGCCGACAAAGCTCTGATCAAGCAGGGCACGCGGCGCAATCTGCTCGGTAACCGGCTTGTTCTCATCGCGCCTGCGAAGTCGACACTCGAATTGACGATCGAGCCTGGATTTGCTCTCGCCAAAGCCATCGGCAGCGGGCGCATTGCGAAGGGTGAAGTCAACTCCGTACCGGCCGGCAAATACGGCAAGGCCGCCCTGAAGAAGCTCGGTGTCTGGACCGATGTCGAGCCGAAGGTTGCGCATACGGAGAATGTCCGTGCCGCGCTCGTCGCGAAGGAGGAAACGGCGCTTGGCATCGTCTATCGTAGGGATGCTGCGGCCGAACCCAGCGTGCGCATCGTTGGCACGTTCCCGGAGAACATCGCATCCACCGATCATCTACCCGCTAGCCGTGACGGCGGCCAGCCAGAACGCCGACGCCACCGCGTTTATCGCTCTGCTGGCAGGGCCTAAGGCCGCCACTCGCTTTACTGCGGCAGGTTTCGATGTCCGTAAAGTGATCTGAAGGAACAGGTGTAACATTTCACCCGACGACTGGACGTCGATCGAGCTGAGCCTGCGCATCGCGCTGGTCGCCACATTGGCGAGCCTGCCCGCGGCGATGGCTTTTGCTTACCTGCTCGCGCGTTGCCGCTTTCCGGGCAAATCTGTCCTCGACGGTATCCTGCATCTGCCGCTGGTGTTGCCGCCGGTCGTGACAGGCTACCTGTTGCTGCTGACATTCGGCCGCAAGGGACCGGCAGGGCAATTTCTGAACGACACGTTCGGTATCACCCTGTCGTTCCGCTGGACCGGCGCCGCGCTCGCCTGCGCCATCATGGGTTTTCCCCTCATGTTGCGCGCGATCCGGCTGTCGTTCGAGACCGTCGACCAGAGACTCGAAGCAGCGGCGGGCACACTGGGGGCCAACCCATGGTGGACATTTCTTCTGGTGACGCTGCCTCTCAGTCTGCCGGGAGTGCTGGCTGGGGCGATACTTTGCTTCGCAAAAGCGCTTGGCGAGTTCGGCGCCACGATTACGTTCGTGTCGAACATTCCCGGAGAGACCCGCACCATCTCGACGGCCATCTACAGCTATACGCAAGTCCCGGGCGGAGATGATGCCGCGATCCGGCTGATGCTGATCTCCATCTCAATCGCACTGGTCGCCGTCATTGCATCCGAGCTTCTCAATCGCCGCATGCAGCGGCGTATCGCGGTGTTCGAGTGAGGGCGGAACCCGCTATCATGATTGCGTTCGACGCGGAGCAGGCTTACGGAACCTTTGCGCTTTCGGCAAGCTTCACGAGCGATGCGGGCATTACGGCGATCTTCGGGCCGTCGGGCAGCGGCAAGACGACGGTGCTGCGGCTGATCGCTGGGCTTGAACGACCGATCAGGGGCCGTATTGCCGTGCGAGATCGCGTGCTGGTCGATACGCAACAGGGCGTGTTCGTCCCTAAGCACCGGCGCCGCGTCGGTCTTGTCTTTCAGGACGCTCAGCTCTTCCCGCACATGACGGTCGGACAGAACATCCGATTTGGCCGGTGGTTTGCGCCGCAGTCGGCCCCGGATGTGCCATCTGGCCCCGTCATCGACGCAATCGGGATCGCCGGACTGCTTGACCGGCGGCCGTCTCGACTGTCAGGAGGTGAACGGCAGCGGGTAGCCCTTGCAAGGGCGCTACTGGCGGCCCCCGATGTGCTTTTGATGGATGAGCCGCTCGCCAGCTTAGATGAAACCCGCAAAGCGGAAATTCTAACGCTGATCAAGCGGATCGGGGATGAGTTCGGCACCCCGATCATCTACGTCACGCACGCCTTCTCGGAAGTGTCCGTGCTTGCCTCGCACGTCGTGGTGCTGGATCGCGGCCGGGTGGTGGCGACCGGGTCTCCGGCGGACTTGAATGGGCGCCTTACGGGCGGAATGCCTTTGACGGGCCCAATTGCTTTTCCATCGACTTGAGCTGGCGGGAGAATGCTTTGAGGGCTTGCCTCTCCATCATGCGATAGTCCCGCACGATCTTTTCGCCGAGCGCCGTCAGATGTGCGGAGCCACCGCCCGAGCCGCCGTGCTGGCGCGCAATCAACGGTTCAGCGAATGTGCTGTTGATGCTTTCCGCCAGATACCAGGCGCGCTTGTAGGACATCCCCATAGCTTTGGCCGCGCGCGCGATGCTGCCATGCTGGCCTACGAGCTCTAGCAGTTCGATGCGGCCATGGCCGATGTAGCGCACGTCATCGAAGTCGATGCGCAATACGACGCGGGTCATAGGATAGCGTGTCTCCCCGGAGTAAGTCACTCGCCGCTCTTAGCAAAGAAAGGTGCATCCGGGAATCAGACATCTATACCGCTATACCCCGCGTCGTTCGGTTCGTGGACGGCTCGTCATCCCTGTCGCCGCCAGCTGCCCTCAATGGCATTGCGAACGGTCTTGATGATGTCGGCGGCCCTGCACGGTTTTGAGAGAAAGCGTGCCGACCGCAAGTCGTCCGGCATATCGGCGTTACTGGAACCTGATGTGAAGACGAATGGTATTCCGTCAGAGCTGAGGCACCGCGCGAGCGCGTAGGTCGTGCCTTTGCCGATGTTGACGTCCAGAAGGGCGAAGTCCACCCCCGATGATACGGCGCTTTGCGCCGCCGAAACGGTACCCGCCACCGTCACTTGGGCACCCGTGCCTTCAACAATCGATTGAGACAGGTCGAGGGCGATGATGGGATCGTCCTCGACGATCAGGACCGTTGCCATTGCTCATCTCCAACCCAACCGCCGGGCGGCCAGCCCGCACGCGCTGCCGGTTAGTCCATCCCGCCGTGCCTGGGGTGTGTTGGTGCTCTAACGAGCGAACCGATGCACGGTTCCCCTCCTTGATCGGGCAAGCTGCGAAATTGGTAAAATAGATTGGCCGACGGCTTCGCGCGGCATTCAAAAACCGCTCATCGCTGCCGCTGGCACAAACGGCAGACGCGACCAGTTTCGTGGAACCGGCGAGGATCGCCGAAGTACTGCACGGCATCCTGCCGCTGGTGCCTGTCGCATGAAAAAAAAAGAGTTCCAGAGTTTTGGGGAATTCTGGCCTCAACGCTTGCAGATCCGCTGAGCGCCAATAAGAAAGCTCTGACAAGACGCGTTTTTTGCCGAGACGACTGCGAGTGTCGGTGTTTTCGCAGTACGGCCGATCGTGATAGGAGAGCGTCGTGTCGTTCAGCGTCACGAGCGTCAGAAGCCCGGCAGCCTTATTCAGCATATTCGGCTGTCCACCCTTTGGGCGAGTTGCGCCGCAAAGGGCGGGGTGAATTCGAGCTCCTGACGCGCAACCTATATAACGCATCTTCGCAGGCGGACGGAGGACGAAAGTGAAACCGGCAGGCCATCGTACCGGCGCCGCGTGCCGCTGCCGAAAGGGGCGACGCTTGGTCTTGCGTCTCTCACTTGCGGTATCCTTAGCCGCTCTCTGCTTGGACGCCGTTGCCGGTGACAATGGCCCAACCCTCAACGTTTCGGCGGATATGATTGCCAAGGGCCGGTCTCTTGCCGCGGCCCACTGCGGCGTTTGCCATGCGATCGGGCCGGACGACGAGAGCCCCGCCTGGGCCAATTCGAACGCCTCCTTCCGGATGCTTTACGAGCGCTACCCGATCCCCATGCTCGAGGAAGCCCTCGCCACGGGCCGCGTCTCGGGACATGACGAGATGCCGGAGTTCAACTTCTCACTGGATGACGCGAAAGCGCTTCTCGCTTACATCGATAGCCTCGCGCCCGATAAGCCGGGCTATGTGTCTCGCACCGATCAGCGCTAGTTTGCGCGGGCAGGCATATTTTCAGGCGTCATTTTTCCTGGATCGTCTCGATGTATGCCAGCAGCGCGTTGATTTGCGCACGGGCGTTTCTCTCTACTTCGTCGGGATTTTCTCCGGTCTCGATTGCGGCGCGGTAGCGTTCCCCCCAGACCGGCATGTCGCGAGCCCCATGCGAGGCCACGATCTCGCGTCCGTCGATGATCTCCGCCAGCTTTTTTGCCGGGAAGCGGCCTCCATTGGCTTTGGCAATGCGGGTTAGATCCGCCGGTGGCTTGGTCAGTCCTTGCGCCGCCGGGCCGTTGCCCTTTCCATCCGGTCCGTGGCACGGCATACACGCGATCTCGTACTCGGTGATGCCGGAATGATCGTCGCCGTCCTGAGCCGTACACGGCAAAGGCTGGAGGAAAACCAGGGCGGCGACCACAGGGACGACGCCGAGCCGAGCGGTTTGCAACTCATTCCGTTTCGCCTTTGGTTGTCCGCCATTCATTGCCGCCGCTCCGACATGAACGCCGCTTTATTGACGAGCGTCAGTGTTTGGGTTGCGGAAAATCCTTGTTTTCATAACCGTCTGCATCGGTTTGATGTGCATCAAGAGCAACTCAACCAGGATGTGCTTTTGTGCCGGCGTTTTCACATACCACGATCGTAATCCATTGATAATGTGCTCGCCTGAGTGGGGGCACAAGTGGCGGCGGCATGAGTGCCGCCGCCCCTTTTTTTATCCGATCAAGTTTGGAACCACATGGGGCCGATTCAGGCGCATTGTCCGCCAG
Organism: uncultured Alphaproteobacteria bacterium; assembly: GCA_963750715.1. GTDB lineage: Bacteria > Pseudomonadota > Alphaproteobacteria > Rhizobiales > Hyphomicrobiaceae > JAGVSR01. The sequence continues at coordinate 69,846 of CAVVRP010000010.1, forward strand.
TCGTCAGGACGAGGTCGCGATGGACAACATGGAGCAGGCGCGCAAGCGTCTGGTGACCGAGCAATTGGAGGCCCGGGGCGTTAGCGATCCCCTCGTGCTGGCGGCCATGCGGGCTGTGCCGCGTGAGCGGTTCGTTCCCGAGGATCTGCGCGAAGAGGCTTATAGCGACAGGCCCCTTCCGATCGGCTCGCGCCAGACCATCTCTCAGCCCTACATCGTCGCGTTCATGATCGAGGCTTTGGGGTTGCGTGGCGGCGAGAAGGTGCTGGAGATCGGAGCTGGTTCCGGCTACGCGGCTGCGGTTCTCGGAAAGATCGCATATCAGGTCTTCACCGTCGAGCGCCTGGGCCAACTCGCCGAGCGCGCGGTCGACAACCTCGCGGCGGCAGGTTGCAGCAATGTGCATGTCCGCCATGCCGACGGCACGCAAGGATGGAGCGAGGAAGCGCCGTTCGACGCCATTCTCGTTTCGGCCGGTGCACCCGACGTACCGAAATCGCTGATGAACCAACTCAAGGTTGGGGGCCGCATGGTCGTCCCCGTGGGCAAAGAACCCGGCTCACAGGACCTGGTCTGGATCAGGCGCGTTGGCGAGGACGACTTCGAGCGCGAGGACATTGCTGATGTGCGCTTCGTGCCGCTCATCGGTAAGGAGGGCTGGGACGGAAGTCTTTAAGTTAGCAAGTGCCGGTGTCAATCGCTCGCCATGGCAGATCCGGGTGCGGCCACCGCGCACGTGGTTCGATGGCGCGCGGGTCAGTCCCCCCGTGATTGGAATTGGCACGTGCGCGCGAGCACCGCGCCTGAAGCTGGTCTGTTTTGCGCCGATGGAGCCGACCGGAGCGTTGGAAAATCACAGTTTTCCAGTGCCCTGTATGATCCTTTTCCCGACTTCATAAGCTCAGCATATATTCTTGGTTTGCCCGACCGCGGGTGCCTATTAGCGTCATCGTCAGTTTCAATCGACTGATGAGGACTACCTTATGTCATTCTCGAAAATCACCCGCCGCACGGCATTGGCGCTGGGCGCTTCGGTCGGACTGGCCGGGCTGTCGGCGGTGGTCAATGCCGCCGAGGTCTCGATCCTCAATGTTTCGTACGACCCGACGCGCGAACTCTACCAGGACTACAATGCGGCCTTCGCCAAGCACTGGAAGGCGAAAACCGGCGACGACGTCACGATCAAGCAGTCGCACGGCGGGTCGGGCAAGCAGGCGCGCGCCGTGATCGACGGCCTCGAAGCCGATGTCGTCACCCTGGCGCTGGCAGGCGACGTCAACCAGCTCTACAAGAACGGCGGGCTTATCCCGGCCGATTGGGACTAAGCGCCTGCCGCAGAACTCCGCGCCTTACACCTCCACGATCGTGTTCCTGGTGCGCAAGGGCAACCCGAAGGGCATCAAGGACTGGTCGGACCTGGCCAAGGACGGCGTCGAGATCGTCACGCCCAACCCGAAGACGTCGGGCGGTGCACGCTGGAACTATCTTGCCGCGTGGGGCTACGCGCTCAAGCAACCCGGTGGCAACGAGACCACGGCGCGCGACCTCGTCTCGAAAATCTACAAGAACACCAAAGTGCTCGACTCCGGCGCTCGCGGTTCTTTGACCACGTTCACCGAGCGCGCCATCGGCGACGTGCTGATCTCGTGGGAGAATGAAGCCTATCTTGCCTCCAAGGAGCTCGGCGCCGACAAGTTCGAGATCGTGACGCCCACGATCTCTATCCTCGCCGAGCCATCGGTATCGGTGGTCGATAAAGTCGTCGACAAGCGCGGTACGCGCAAGGTCGCCGAAGAGTACCTCAACTACCTCTACAGCCCCGAAGGCCAGGATATCGCCGGCAAGCACTACTATCGTCCGCGCGATGAAAAGGTGGCCGAGAAGTACAAGGCACAGTTCTCGAACGTGAAGCTGTTCACCATCGATGAGGTGTTCGGCGGCTGGACCGCGGCACAGGAAGTCCACTTCAAGGACGGCGGCATCTTCGATCAGATCTACGACAAGAAGAGCTGACGCCGCATCAACACTCGGATGCCGCTCCGCTGTCTCCCCAGACGAGTTGTCCTGGCGGGGCGGCATTCCGGGATTGGGAGTTCAGGAGGTTCGCATGAACGCAATCGGCGCAATCGGACAGTTCCTCATCGCAAGCAGTGTCGACTTCGCCCGCTCGATGCTGATGCCGAACCTTCTCTCCTGCTCCCCGTCTCCCGTTCGCATCGCTGTTTGGACCTGCTGTCGTTGCAGGGCTTGAGCTCTTCCGCAACCGACATCGAACAAACTTTGATCTTCAGGAGATTTGAAGATGACGACGACCCTCATCATTCCCGGGCTTTATTCCAGCGGCCCCGACCACTGGCAGACATGGCTGGAGGACCGGGTTCCCGGCACTCTCCGCGTCGCCCAGAGCGACTGGACAAAGCCAGACTTGCCCGAATGGTCGCGCCGCGTTCGCCATGTGATCAAGACGATGCCGGGCAAACTTGTGATCGTGGCGCACAGTTTCGGCGTGCTGGCGTCCGTGCAGGCCGCGGCCGACTTCTCGGAACGGATCGCGGGCGCGTTGTTCGTGGCGCCGGCGGATCCCGATCGCTTTGGCGTCGCGGGTCATTTGCCGCAAGGTCCGCTCCCCTTTCCCACCGTGCTGGTGGCAAGCAGCAACGATCCGTGGATGCAAGCGGAGCGCGCGGCCCAGTGGGCGCGCCGCTGGCACAGCGAATTCGTCAACCTGGGCGCTGCCGGTCACATCAATGCGGAAGCCGGCTTCGGTCCCTGGCCTGAAGGGCTGGAGCATGTGGAGCGGTTACGGCGGCACGCGGATGCGGACGCAGCTGATCGCGAGTTGGCGCCTGAACTCGACGGTGTGCGCGCATACCGGACCTCGGTCGCCCGGCGCGGTGCTCATCTGCACCTGCCGCGCGCGGATGCGGCACGAAGGAGCCACTCGCGCGTGCCCGTTCTCGGCGTCGGATAGACGGTCCTGACGGTGGTGCCGATGGACAACAGCGGCAGCGGCTGAAATGCAAAGCTGATTTCTGTTCTTAACCAGACGGATCGAGTCATGAGACAGAGGAGTCAGAAAAGAATCAACAGAACCAGTTCGTTATCTCAGAATTTCGTCCAATTTAACGGAGATGTGTCGATGCACGGGGGAATGGTGAAGAAGGCCGGCTCTGCAGCGATTTCGCTGGTAGCGGCCGTGACGATGGGGTCGTCGCTGTCGGTCGCTGCGGATCTGGGGGGCAACTGCTGCGCGGATCTCGAGGAGCGCATCGCCGAGCTTGAGGCCACAACCGCTCGCAAGGGAAACCGAAAGGTCAGCCTCACCGTTACTGGCTGGGTCAACGAGGCCGTGTTCTTCTGGGATGATGGCGTCGAAAGCAACGCCTATGTCGCCACCAATGGTCTCGAACAGAGCCGCTTCCAGTTTACGGGTGACGCCAAGATTACCGGTGATTGGTCGGCTGGCTATCGTCTCGAAATTGGCATCAATGGTGCTGACTCGACAACATTCAGCCAGGACTTCGCCGGGGACGCACCGAATAGTGCGGCACCGCTGAACAACCTTATTCTTCGCCAAAGCCACTGGTACTTGAAGAGCAAGACCTACGGCAAGCTCAGCGTCGGACTTACTGGGACCGCGACCTATCACCTGTTGGACGATGTCGACTTCACCCAGACACGAAACGCCTCTGACCCCGAGGCCGCCCCTACTGCTCTGGCACGATTCAAGATTCGCGACGACGGGTCTTACGTCAACAGCCTTCAGTGGCGTGATATCATGCAAGGCGTCAACAAAGATACGCCCGGCCAGAACGGGCGCCGCAACATCGTCCGCTATGATTCACCAGAGCTTGCTGGCTTCATGATCACGGCATCTATAGGTGAAGACGACATGTTGGGTGCGTCTCTCAAATACAAGGGCGAACTCCACGACTTCAAGCTTGCTGCAAGCGCGGGTTACGAGCATAACAGCGACGAACTGCTCTCGCAGTGCCAGACCGCGCCCTTTAACAACCCTATGGACTGCGAATGGTGGGGAGCTGCGGCGATCGTCAATGCATGCTCCGACGGGCCTTTTCCTTTACGGTGCGTACGGCGAGCAGCATGACAATACCGTGCAGGACTTCGATCCGGCTGCCGATCCCAACAGCACGATGTGGTATGTGCAGGCTGGTATTGAGCGGAAGTGGCATCCGTTCGGGCTGACTACAATTTTCGGCGAGTATCGTCACGATGATGCCGGCTCGAACCTCGCCAAGACTACAACGAAAGGCAACTCTGCCACCTTCATCCAGGATGCCAATATTGACTACTGGGCTGCCGGCGTCGTGCAGGGCATCGACGCGGCTGCTATGCAGCTCTACGTCGTGTACCGTCACAACGAGGGTGACTTCAACAATGCGGTCGGGGCCAACTTCAATATGGATAGCTTCGACATGGTCATAACGGGTGCACGCATCTCGTTCTGATCTCTGGACCTTCTCCCGAGGATCAGGTCAGACACACGGCGGGGTCGCTCCGAAAGGGGCGGCCTTCGCCGCTTTGGGCACCGCCTCACGAGGCGCCGAGCCTCGTCCTTGCGCAAAAGGTCATAAGCTCAGCAGATCTTCTTGGTTCGTCCGGACTGTTATCGCGGATACCGTGTCTGCATGACTGATCTCGATGTCCGATATCCCAGCATGCCCGCTAGACGACAGCGCCTGGGCCAAGCGCCAAGGCGAAAAGGGGAACCTTGTGTCAGAGGTTTCGCACGTCGTTGGTCAGAACCTGAGGGAAGCGCGTCGCAAGCAGGGTTACTCACTGGACGCGCTTGCGCAGGTCTCGGGTGTGAGCCGCGCCATGCTCGGGCAGATCGAGACAGGCAAGAGTGTTCCGACGATTACCATCATCTGGAAGGTCGCGCAGGCACTGGGCGTGCCGGTCGCGCAGATCATTAGCCGGCCCGGACAGGCGGACTATGTCGTGCAAACGCGGTCACAGGCCAAAGTGCTCACCGATGATGCGGGCCAGTTTTCTGTTCGTGCGATCGAGCGCGAACCCGGCGCCCACGGCGTCCAGTTCCAGGAGGTCCGCATCGCTCCGGGGCATGAGGAACGGGTTGCGTCGCAATCCTGCAGCATCCGGCTGATCGTCGTCCAAGGTTCGATTGGTCTGGCATTCGGAGACGAGGCGCCGGTCCGCCTCGGGCAAGGCGATGCAATCTTCTTCAGCGGGGTGCACGAGCATGTCGTTTCGAATCCAGGCGACGACGAGAGCATATTGTACCTCATTGCCGAACCCAATCATGCATCCCGCCGCTGACCTCGCCTGACGTCGCGCTGGCTATGCGAAAAACCCCGATAAGGAATGCAGTTCTAATTCGTTGGGGCCCGATGGGGCCTCCGCCATACTCGCTTGTCTTGACGTTATAGTGGAAAAGCAGACATGACGCCCGACAGCGAAACACTCGGCAAGTTAGCGGCCTGGACCGGCCTCGGGCTGTCGTTTCTGGTCGTATTTGCCATCACGCTTGCGATCTGATCGGAGCGGCACCATGGCGCGCACTCACCGCGTATTGCCGGGCTTTGGCTTGTCTCTCGGGTACACGCTGGCTTACCTGTCTCTCGTCATCCTCATCCCGCTGTCGGCGGTGTTCATCAAGACGGCGGGCATGGACCCAAGCCGGTTCTGGAGCGTCGTGACCAACGATCGGGTCGTCGCCTCCTACAGGCTTACCTTCGGCGCATCGCTGTTGGCGGCCGCAATCAACGTCGTGTTCGGGCTGCTGCTGGCTTGGTCACTGGTCCGCTACAGCTTTCCAGGCAAGAAGCTCGTCGACGCTCTGGTGGACCTGCCGTTTGCACTGCCGACGGCGGTTGCGGGCATCGCACTGACGGCGCTCTATGCGCCAAACGGCTGGCTCGGCCAGTATCTCGCGCCGCTGGGGATCAAGGTGGCGTTCACGCCGCTCGGCGTGCTGGTGGCGCTGGTCTTCATTGGGCTGCCGTTCGTGGTGCGAACCGTCCAGCCCATTCTGGAAGATTTCGAAATCGAGTTCGAGGAGGCGGCCGCAAGTCTGGGGGCGTCGCGCTGGCAGTCTGTTCGACGGGTCGTTTTCCCAGCCATCCTGCCTGCGCTCATGACCGGCTTTGCTCTCGCATTCGCGCGCGCGGTCGGCGAGTATGGCTCGGTGATCTTCATCGCCGGCAACCTGCCCTACGTGTCCGAGATCACGCCGCTTATGATCATCACCAGGCTCGAGGAATTCGATTACGAAGGGGCGACCGCCATTGCCTGCGTGATGCTGACCGTCTCGTTCGTTCTCCTCCTCGTCATCAATTATCTTCAGGGCTGGATGTCGCGTAGCGGGAGGACGGCTTGATGTCGGGCGCCGTGACGTCATTGTCCGACCGCTCGTTCGGCTCAAGCCGGTTCGAGCGCAATATTGCGACCCGGGACTCGCCGTGGGTCAAGACGGCCATTCTCTCGGTCAGCCTGCTGTTCTTCGGCATTTTCCTTCTGATGCCGCTGGTCGCGGTGTTCGTCGAAGCCCTGCGCAAGGGTTGGCATGTCTATCTCGAAGCGCTGGTGGAGCCCGATGCTCTGTCCGCCATCCGCCTGACGCTGCTGGCAGCGGCGATCGCCGTGCCGCTCAATCTTGTCTTTGGGTTGACGGCGGCCTGGTCGATTGCTCGCTTCGAGTTTCCCGGCAAGCAGTTTCTCATTACACTCATCGATCTCCCGTTCTCGGTTTCGCCGGTCGTCGCCGGGCTGATCTATGTGCTCGTCTTCGGCGCCCACGGCTGGTTCGGGCCTTGGCTGTCCGACCACGACATCAAGATCATCTTCGCGGTGCCGGGTATTGTGCTGGCCACCATCTTCGTGACCTTCCCCTTTGTCGCCCGCGAACTCATTCCGCTGATGCAATCGCAGGGCAGGGACGAGGAGGAGGCCGCCATCACGCTCGGCGCCACCGGTCTCCAGACCTTCTGGCGCGTGACGCTGCCGAACATCAAGTGGGCGCTGCTGTACGGCGTCATCTTGTGCAACGCACGCGCCATGGGCGAGTTTGGCGCGGTCTCGGTCGTGTCGGGCCATATCCGCGGCGAAACCAACACCATGCCGCTGCACGTCGAGATTCTCTACAACGAGTACCAGTTCGCTGCCGCCTTCGCGGTGGCATCCCTGCTGGCCCTGCTCGCGCTTGTGACGCTGGCGCTCAAGTCATACGTTGAGTGGCGAAGTTTACGTCCCGTCCCGAGGGAGACTGAATCATGAGTATCCAGATCGCTGACATCTCCAAGTCGTTCGGGACGTTCAAGGCGCTCGACGGCGTCACGCTCGACCTGCCGCGGGGCGAACTGGTGGCGCTTCTGGGTCCCTCCGGCTGCGGCAAGACCACGTTGCTGCGCATCATTGCCGGACTCGATCGGGCCGATACCGGCGCCATCGTGATCGACGGCGAGGACGCCACTGATACCCACGTCCGCGAGCGCCATGTCGGATTTGTGTTCCAGCACTACGCGCTGTTCCGGCACATGACCGTGTTCGAGAACGTCGCCTTCGGCCTGCGCGTCAGGCGGCGGGCCAATCGGCCGAGTGAAGCGGACATTCAGAAAAAGATTTCGCGCCTGCTCGAACTCGTCCAGTTGGGCTGGCTGAAGGACCGCTATCCCGCACAGCTGTCCGGCGGCCAGCGGCAGCGGATCGCGCTCGCGCGTGCACTCGCAGTCGAGCCCCAGGTGTTGCTGCTCGACGAGCCGTTCGGGGCGCTCGACGCCAAGGTACGCAAGGAACTGCGGCGCTGGTTGCGCAACCTGCACGACGAATTGCACATATCGTCGATTTTCGTCACCCACGACCAGGAAGAGGCGCTCGAAGTCTCCGACCGCATCGTGCTGATGAACCGGGGCCGGATCGAGCAGATCGGCTCTCCGTCTGAAATCTACAGTCAGCCGGCAACCTCGTTCGCTGCTAGCTTCATCGGCAACATCAATACCTTCCGCGGCAAGGTCGAAGGAAACTACGTACGTGTCGGGGGTGATCTGCTGCCGCACGCGCGATCCGATCTTGCCGAAGGTCAGCCGGTCGTCGCTTATGCTCGGCCACACGATACCGAAATCATCGCCGATAACAGCCAGAACGTTGGCATTGCCGCGCGCATCAATCGTGTCCTCGCCAGCGGCGCGGTGGCGCGCGTCGAACTGGTCGCCAATGGTCCCGAACGTGTCGGTCCGAAAGACTACTTCGAAGTCGAGATCGGCGCCGAGGAGGTCAGCAGGCTCGGCCTCGCCAACGGTCAGCGCGTGCGCCTGCAGAGCAACCGCCTCAGTGTCTTCACCGACAACGCCGCAGGATGACAAACTGGGCGTCGAGTTGTTCGTGAGCCGCGGCAAGCGCTTCCTTGACCTCGCCCAGCCGGATGATTTGAGCATGGCGCATGTGAAGTCCGCTTTTTTGAATATGCGAGAATCCGCCTTCGTCATCAATTGCTTGAAGCGCAGACCGTACCATTGCTCGCGGTCATCGAGGAGCGTAAGCTTGCGACCTGTTCCCTCGTGGAGGGGCGGCCGATGTCCGATCCAAGCAGCAGCCGACGCAAGCTGGCCGCGATTTTGAGCGCGGACGTGGTCGGCTATTCCCGTCTGATGGCGGCCAACGAGGCCGCCACCGTCGAGACCCTCAAGTCCTATCGCGACATCATCGCCCGCCTGGTGGTGCGCCGCGGCGGCCGCGTGGTCAACGCGCCCGGCGATGCGTTGCTGGCCGAGTTCCCGAGTGCGGTCGAGGCGGTCCAGGCCGCGGTCGAAGTCCAGAAATCCCTGGAAGGGCACAACATCGAACTCGAATCGGACCGGCGCATGCAGTTCCGCATTGGGGTCAACCTGGGCGACGTGATCGAGGAGGCCGACGGTACGATCTATGGGGATGGCGTTAACATCGCCGCGCGCATGGAGGCACTCGCCGAGGGCGGTGGTGTCTGCATCTCCTCTACCGTCTACGACGCCGTCGAAGGCAAGCTTTCCTTCGGGTTCGATTTTCTGGGCGAGCAGCAAGTCAAGAACATTTCGAAGCCGGTCCGCGTCTACCGCGTGCGCGCCGAGCCCAGGCCAATTTCGCGACGTTCTGCCCTTCCCAAAATTGGCTGGAAGCAGCTGGGGCTTTTGGCCGCCGCTGTGCTGCCGATCATCGCGGCAAGTTTCTGGGGAATGAAGGGCTGGAACTCCGGTCCGTCGCTGCCCGATAAGCCGTCCATTGCCGTTTTGCCCTTCGACAATATTGGGGACGATCCCAAATGGGAGCGGTTCGCAGATGGGATCACCGAGGACATCATTACCGATCTCTCCCACTCCAAGGACATTATCGTCATCGCTCGCAATTCCACCGAGGTCTATAAGGGCAAGCCGATCGACATTCGCCAAATAGGTCGCGACCTCAACGTGAAATATGTTCTCGAGGGCAGCATCCAGTCGATGGGCGAGCGAGTTCGGGTGACCGCCCAGCTCATCGAAGCCGGCTCCGGCGGCCACATCTGGTCTGAGCGTTACGACCGGCCTGTCGACGACCTGTTCGCGGTGCAGAACGCTGTTACGCAAAGAATCGCCGCCACGCTGGCCGGCAGCGAGGGGGCGGTCGCGGAGGCCGAGCGCAGTCTTCTCAGGCGCAAGCCACCCGCGAACCTGACCGCCTTCGACACCTACTTGCTGGCCATGGAGGCGAAACACAAGGTGACGAAGGAGAGTTTAATCGAAGCAGAAGGCTTATTCCGCAAAGCTCTCCAACTCGATCCGCAATTGGCACGAGCTTACTACGGGCTAGCCACTGTCCAAATGTATTTGATCGACCTCGGCTTGGCACCCTCTGCCGAGGAGGCGCTGTCAAAGATGATGGAGGCGAGCGAGAAGGCGGTGGAGCTCGATCCCGACGATGGCAACACGCACCTGGCTCTCGGCGGGGCCTACGCATATCACGGGAAACCGGAGCAAGCTCTTGCCGAGTTTGCCAGGGCTGAAACGCTTGCTCCCTCTGATGCAGACCTGCTCCTCGTGATCGCTTGGTCTCTCCCGGGGTTTGGTCAATCGGGACGGGCCGTGAGCCTGGCGGAGCAGTCGCTGCAGCTGAACCCTCATTATCCCGACTGGTACAATCAAGGGCTCAGTTTCGTGTTCTTTTTTGGCGAGCAATACGATAAGTCGGTGAAATACAGATTGCTCGTGAAGGAGCCCGTGGCCCTCGATTATGCCTTCTTGGCTATTGCCAATGCGTATTTGGGCCGCACGGGTGATGCAGCGACCGCTGCCGCCAACGTCCTAAAGCTGGACCCTACCTGGATCGCAGAGCGATATCTCAGCGATGGGGGCGGCTATGCGGAAAAGGAGGCCGGAGTTGTTCGTCGATGGCGCGCGCAAGGCCGGACTACCGGACTGCGTACCAGCCGACAAGCTAAAGGAAATGCCCAATCTGATCCGCGTCAAGTCCTGCGACCAGCAACGCGCCAAGATATCTGGGTGACCGCATCCTCGTGATCGTGCGTCTCGACTGGGTGCTTTTGGGAGAATCGGATCAGCCTCGAATAACAGGCATTGGCCGATTTTGTTGCAAAAGTGGATTGAGTGGGCGGCGCACACAAGTCCAAGGCCAGTAGTTCTCTTCGTTTGATCTCGACGCGGCCGTCCCAGACGCCGAAGCCGTCCGATCCAGCGGCGCCAGTGGACGGTCGATCTACGCAGTGCTGCTTTCTTCGCCTGCGCCGACGCCTATCTCATCGACGTAAAGTTCGGCGTCATCATCGATGTCGAGGCGTCACGTGCGATCCGTCACGCGGAGGTCGGCGCATCGCGGACGACAGGTCATCTTCGCCCCCGTTCGGTCGACGTCTACACGACGACAGGTCTAACGCGCAGCGCTTTGGCGAACGGGCACTAAGGGCCATAAGAAGGAGTCGCGTGATCGCAGCACCGATGGCAACGTACAGGTTGTCAACCTTCGGACCGATTTGCATCAGCTTCCCAAACTGTTGACCGAGCTGATCCGGACAGAAGGCTTGTACCGTGGCGGCGTGCGGAAAGCGGCTAGGAATGGTTCTCCCGTCGCAGGGTGTCGCGCGAAGGCGCCGCCCGAGTCCGCATCCGGCACCCGTGCGCGTGCCCAACAACGACCTCACACGATGAGGGTACCGTCCGCCACCATGTGGTCGACGTTGAGCCCATGCTGCCCATCCAACAGCACGACATCCAGGAAGCTGGCGCCGCCGTCAAAGGAGGCCGAGACTACGGTGCCGCTGGCAGTATCCATCACGCGCAGCATGTCGTGGACGTCCAGAGCTGGCGGACCGTCCCAAAGACCGGAAAAGTCCAGCCTGTCGCCCGCACCGAAATCGGTGATTCTGTCGAAACCAGCGCTCCTACTGTCGGAGGTCACGACGTCGAAGTGCGACCAGGCGAACGTGTCGTTGCCGAGCGAATAGCCGCCAGTTGTCTGGCCGCCCGTCAAGATGTCGCTGCCAGCGCCGCCGACAATCACATCGTTGCCTCCGTCGCCGTAAATCTGGTCGTTACCGTCCTGGCCATAGATGATGTCGTTTCCACCGCCGCCGAAGAAACCATCGTTGCCGACGCCGCCGTAGAGTAGGTCGTTGCCGGCGCCGCCGTTCAGCATGTCGTTGCCCGCGCCGCCATGCATCGTGTCGTTTCCGTCCTCGCCGTACAGCTTGTCGATACCGTCGCCGCCGAAGAGGCGGTCGTCGCCCTTGCCAGCGTTGATCTGGTCATTGCCGGCGCCGCCGTCGAGCACGTTGGAGCCGACATTGCCAACGATTTTGTTGTCGAGCGCATTACCGGTCGCATCGACGGTTCCCGTCCCGGTCAGGGTCAGGTTCTCAAGGTTGGCGCCGAGCGTGAAGGAGATTGACGACTGGACGAGATCGGTGCCCTCGCCCGCGGACTCGGTGACGCGGTCACCGGCGTGATCGACCACATAGATGTCGTCGCCGGCGCCGCCGGTCATCGTGTCGGCGTCCGCACCGCCATCGAGCACATCGTTGCCAGCGGCGCCGAATAGCAAGTCCGCACCGGCACCACCATTTAGTGAATCGTTGCCCGACCCGCCCCAAAGATAGTCGTTGCCCAGCCCGCCGTTCAGAACATCGTTGCCGGCGCTCGACATCAACACGTCGTCACCGGTGCCGCCGTGGATCATGACATCGCCATAGGAGACGCGAGTTGACGTCAGGTCGATAATCTGGCCGCCATTGCCGGCCTGGATCGTCTGGATGTTGTGGAGACGGGTGGCATCGACACCGGGGCTAAGACCGTCATCGAGGAAGAGGGCGTTGTGGCCATCAGATACGACCAGCGTGTTGTTTGCCCCACTGCCGACGAAAACGTCGTAGCTGCGGCCATAGCCCAAGAGGGAGAATGTGGTCCCGGGCCCCGGGCTGCCGGCATCGCCGGCGTTCTGAGCCACGTAGCCACCGGACCAGGTGGCGTCCGGGGTGTAGATGAACCTGGTGTCTGAGCTCCCGCCGACGATGAGATCGGCGCCGAGGCCGCCGCCGAGCGTGTCTGCGCCGCCGTTTCCGTAAATGGCCTCGTTGGCATTGCCGCCGAAGATCGTCTCACCTTCCGCCGTGCCGTTGATGATTGTGAAGCCGCTCAAATTGTAGGACATGAAACCCCCCGCCTGAATAGTAACCGCGCCCATCGCCCCCGGTGGCGCGTACCTCGCCTCGAACCTGTTCGACGAAGATCGTCGAAGAGAAACCATAACAGCGCGGAATTTAGGGTCGCTGACAGATAACGCTAAAATTGAAACCAATTCGCGCGGTCGTCCTGAGACCTGACCGCTAATGAGATCGCACGCGCGCTGATATCCATGATGATCCGGAGAAAGAGCTCCAAGCAGAGGCCGGACACATTGATGCAAGACCGCAACCGACGCCTCGACGATGCCCTGGTGCGACGCACGGGCGAACCCTGCATGGGGTCATCTTTACCCGTTCCAACAGCGTCTGCGTGGCGTCAGAGCGACCATCGATGTAATGAGTGGTATTCGGGTGGTCGTCATGTTGGTCTCCAGTGATGGACAGTATCCGGTTGGGTCACGCAATCACTATCTAGGCTCTGTTGCCCGCCGTGCCCGATAGCCATGTGGCCTAAGACGTCTGTACGAGCCGCACGCATCGACGGATTGGGATCGTTCGGTACGTTTCTCTCCACAGACGCGGCGTCATTCCGGCGGCGCAAGTGGAGAAGTTCCATGAAAAAACTCGCTCGAATCGCGGTGCCCCTCCTTTTGGCTGTGTCGGCTGGCTCCTCGCTGGCTCTGGCCCAGGCTGCTCAGGCACCAGTCCAAGAGCGCCCGTCAGCTGAGACAATCCAGCGACTGCAGGACGGGCGGATCGCTATGGCTAAGACCGCTCTCAAGCTCACAGATGCGCAAATGAAGCTCTGGGCACCTGTGGAGGATATCGTCAGGAAGTCAATTGCTGACCGTGCGGCGAAACGGACCGAGTGGCAGGCGAAGCGCGCCGAAGTCGAAAACACACCAAAGACACTTCTTCCCGATCGGCTGCAGAAAGCAAGTGAGCGCATGGTCAGTCGCGCAGCACACATGAAGGCGCTTGCCGACGCCCTAACACCGCTCTACGCCTCGTTCAACGACGAGCAGAAAGCTGTCGCAGGCCCCGTTTTCGCTCACTTGCTGGGCCACAAGCGTGGCGATCATGAAAGGCCCCGCTGGAGCATGAACCACGTCGGAGGCACCCCCCCGTCGAAGGGTTGAAGGGCACCAATGCTGTGACACACCTGGGGCGTCCGGTCGGCCGCCCCATCTTTCTTAAGCGACTTCGGACGCATGGCCGAATGTTACGTCGAATATTTAAGCCGATGGCATTCCGCCGATTTCCAGACCGAGCGTGCGGCGGTTGCCGGCAAAACGAATCCACAAGGTCACCAGGAAGTCGAGCAGCGAGGTGGCAAGCAGGAGATAGAGGACCTCGTGTTGGAATGGCGATAGTCTGACAAATCCCTGCAATGGCCCTTCTTGCCTCAACATCCATCACTATCACTGGCCTGCTTTCGCTCCGCCAAAGTGGCCGGTTTTTACTCCAGCGTTGACACATCGAGACTTAGCGCAACAGGCCTTCCGACGCATGGGGCTTGAATACGCTGGATAGCAGTTCTCACTCCGTTTGGACCTCACCCCCGCTGACTCACCCTCGCGACGTGCCTATCGACTTCTGGTACTACAAACGTCCAGGATAACGTGCGACTGCATCAGCTTGGGTTCCGAGGCGGAAAAAGCCGCAGGGCTTCCATCAGGGCTGCTCTACCCAAATAGCTGACGAAGTGGTGCTCTAAATCGAATGACCGCGAAGGGCCGGTTCTGTTGCAAAAGTGGATTGAGAGGCTGGACGAAGCGTGATTCCGTCGGTGTGACGCAGGCATCGACGGAGCGGTCCGTTGATGGGGCGGCGCACCAGCTCAACGGCGAGTGGCATGACAAGCAGGAATCCGCGGGCGAAGTAGACGCAAACTCCGGCGGTTCCGCGCTTTTTGCCTCGCCTGGCCTGAGGCTCTCGGTCGACACGTGGTCCAGCTACGCCACCGTCGGCATTCCGGTCGTGACCGACTACAATGGGATTCAATCCGAGCCCGATTGGCGTATCTCGGCCGGCAGCTCGGTTGCGTTCTGAAGCGACCATCGAGACAAGTTCAAAGGATATCCGAGCAAATGATCAAGACAGTAGTCTGGGGCATTGCCGCAGCGCTGGCTGCAGCGCTGACGCTTGGCGCGGCAGCACACGAGGTGAGACACTCCGGTATCGAGATCGAACACCCGTGGGTGCGTGAAACTCCCAAAGGAACCGAGATCGCGGCTGGCTTCGCCAAGATCCGCAACGTTTCGAAAGAGGCGGACCGGCTGATGTCCGCCTCGATCCGCGGGGCTTCGAGCGGCGAGATCCACGAGATGAAGCTCGACGGTGACGTGATGCGCATGCGCGAGGTGCCCGGTGGCATCCTCCTTGCGCCGGGCGAAGCGGTCGAGCTGAAGTCCGGCGGCATGCACATCATGTTCCGCGGCCTCACAAAGGGCCTCGAGGCGGGAGAGTATATTGATGGCTGGATGAAGTTCGAGAAGGCGGGCAAGATCGATGTCGAGTTCTACGTCGAGCCGCTGGCGCCGGGTCCCGCGTCGGGCGGCGGACACGCCCACCCGCCATGAGGCCGACAGAGGCTGCTAGTAGGGCTTGACCGAGGGCTTTTACGAATCGCAAGTCCTACTATCAACTCTTAACGGGAGCACCTCATGCACGAGCGAACGAATTGGACGGGAGGCCTTGCGCTGGACCGCCGGACTGTGCTGGGCGGCGGTGTCTGCGATACTACCCTTTCGTCGCCTCCGGAAGAGTTGCAGCGGAGGAGATGCCGCATGATCATTCCAAAATGGGGGAGATGGACCATTCCACGCACTTGGCTCACACGGGTGGCGCCAGAGAATCAGCAGTCATCGACGCTGTTCTCGCCTGCATCAACAAGGGCGAGGAATGCACCGCTCATTGTATCGAAATGCTGGGGACGGGCGATACCTCTTTGAAGGGCTGCCTACGGTCCGTCTCTGAAATGATGCCGATGTGGTTGACGCTGGCGCGGTTGGCCGCGCTCGATGCGCTGCGCCTCAAGGAACTGGCAAAGGTGTGCGGCGACGTCTGCGACGATTGCCTGAAGGAGTGCAAAAAGCACGCGGATCATAACGCCGCCTGCAAGGCCTGCGCGGAAACGTGCGAAGCCTGCAACAAGGAATGAAAAAAGTTCACAGACGCCTAACGGCGTACAGACTTGGCGGGACAATTCGAGGAATGCTGGCCCGCCGGTCCGCGAAAAATCTTAGGCCTCGCGGTAGCGATGAGGAGTACGGCGGCAGCCCACGATTGGCGCCCATGAACGTCTGGTAATGGCCCTGGCAGGTGTAGAGCTGCCGTCACGCGGACGTAGCCGGTAGGGGCAGATCCTAGACTCAAAGCCGTCGAAGTGAATTGCCCGCGCCATGCGAAAAGCTTCGTCCGTTCCCGCAACCAGTTTGCTGACTCATTTGGCGAGGCGGCCGGCGACGACGTGCCCGATTCAGCCGTTGCTCCCAATGAGGGGGCGGCCCTACTTGGGCTGCTCCAGCTCCAGGCCTCGGATACTTTGCGTAGGTCGCCAACAGGGCCGTGGCAATGGCTGACGTAGCTTGGATCTGATACAGAGCCGCTGTCTGTCTCTTCCCACGCATGCTTTTTAGCCTACAAGCTCCCTGATCTCGCCTCGGCTCAGAGTGCCCGTCCTCTGGAGAGCAGCGGCTACACGCCGGACGGCGGCCTCGTTCCCCCTTACCAAGGCGTCGGCACGGCGAACTAGCCGCCGCTGTAAAGCCTGCCACTCAATCAATCCGATCGTATTCTCGCTCCGGGCCCACAGGATCATTCTGTGTGCCTCTGAATAGTCCCGTTCATGACCACCAACATCATGACCGAAGATGCACAATTCGGCGGCTCGGCCGGCATAGAGGCAGATGGCCTGGTTCTGCGCTATCTGCTTTTTCGGACCCAATGCCCGCGACCACCCAGGCCGCGGATCGATGATGAAGGTCTCGCCAGAAGGAATGGGCGCCATACGATAGCTGCCGCAGCGATCCGGTTCTATTGTTGCGCCGTCGTGTGGGATAGCGAGAACCTGGGCGGCAACCGCATGACCAGCTTCATGCACGGCGCATGGATCGAGAGAGCCGATTTCCGCAGCCGCGGGCTCCGCTTTTGAATTCCCGGCCTGTTTGCGATCAGGTTTTGCCATGTTCTAAAGTGGCCTCGAGCCCTTGTCTCAGGTCGTAGACGTCCCGCGGACGCCGAGCACCATCGAGAATCCTATTCAGAACTTACCCACGGCTTGCCTGGTTTGTAGGTGATCACGATGCACGCTATTGCTAAAAGCAAGATGGCTCCGCTCTCGTAGAGAAGATTGTGAGGCGGCTGGTCTTTGCCCTGAAGGATCATGAGGCGAGCGAGAGCGGCGATCGCGATGAAGAGCGGTAGTGTGATGAGAATCTTCTTGCTGTCGTAGTAGACGCCGACCATAGCCAGCACCTCGAGGTAGATTGAGTATCAATTGAGTATCAATAGCAAATCCTTCAGGGCTACGGTCCGACCCTGAATGATGACGTAAACCTCCTGCGCCATGGCAATGATTGTGAAAGCACCGATCACGATGTGCCACTGTGGGGTCGGTTCGCGTCAGAGGATGTCCAAACAAGCTCTACGTGCCGCGAGCCTCATGCTGGGTTAGCAGGCCATCACTTTTTGCTCGCTCTTTACTCTTCGTCCATTTCCGCGAAGTGGGCAAGAGTCTTGCCGAGAAGGTTCTTGCAGAGGGTGTCGGGCAAGTGAGTTGACCTGCGTCAAAGCCAGGCTACGCACTACGTCGTAGCCGGTTTTCGGTGGCACGACGCGCCTATCGGCGTCACGCTCTCAGTCTTGGACTTCGATCCGCACCTTTGTTCAGCTAGTCACCAACCCTGCCTCTGGTGGCGGACCCTGTCGTCATGAGAAATGCAGGTTCGATGTCGGCTTATGGCCCTTGCACACCGTCTGCTGAGGCGCAACTTTTAGTCCGTTATTTGGGCTGGACCTGCCGTCGTGCAGTCGTCGACGGAACGGGCGATGATGACCCAATGCGGGCATGTTCGCGGCCGGTAGGCGTGCGAGGCCATCAGGTTGTGAACCGATCGATGAGGACACCGTGGCGCAGTGCCCGATCGCTCACCGAGAGGCGTTCCTTATGCAGCTTCCCCATCAGGGTGACAACGACGCAGGCACCAGCCAAGATGATTTCGGCGCGGCCGGGCTGCAGGCCGTGAATACTTTGGCGGTGCGCCGCGTCCCGAGCCGCGTACTCGCGGATCTGACGCTCCACTTCGGCGCGTGTCAGTGTGGCGCCTTGGATTCGATCCGGATCATAGTCCGTCATACCTAGGCTCACTGCCACCATGTTGGTGACGGCCCCACCCATGCCCACCAAAACGTCCGGCGGTTCGACGCCGTCGAGTCGACCGAGTTCACGAGCGATGGAAGCGATGGCGGCGTCCAGGGTTTGACGGCTGACCGCGTCATTGAGACCAAATTGCTCGGTCAGGCGTACTGCACCCAAATTCAAGCTAAATCGCTCCAGCACCTCCCGGTTCCGACCTAGCGTCACCTGAGTGCTGCCACCGCCCGTATCGAAGACGACGACCGCTCCCTCTGGCAGGCCGAGCCCTTCCTGCACGGCGAGATAGGCGAGTCGAGCTTCGTCCTCACCACCAATTACCTCGATGGCGACCCCGCACGCGGCACGGACTGCGTCCAAGAATACGCTGCTGTTGCGAGCACTGCGCAGCCCCATAGTGCCGACAGCCACGATCTCAGTAGCCCCGGCGGACTTGGCCTGTTCGGCCATGTCCGCAATTGCGTCGACGGTGCGATCCTGGGCCGCCAATTGAATCTCGCCGGTCTCGTCCAGTCCATCGCCCAGTCGCGTGACCTCAACGCGGTCCAGCACCCGGTGCCAAAGTCCCGCGGCATCCCGTTCGCCGACGTGGAGCTTGACCGAGTTGGTGCCCACGTCGAGGGCGGCGTAGCGTGTGGCCCCGTCGCGATCCCAGCCCTCGGCGCTGCACCCGGTCATCCCGACGAGTGACTTGAGTTCGCGCGGGTAACTCCGGTTCGGAACATGAGACAAGCCCAATTCCCGTATAGCGGCGGTCACCGCCGCAGGCTCCTCCGAACTCGACAGCAAGAGTGCGCACCAATTGCCCATCCGTCGCCACGTCCGCCAGCTCTGCAGAGCACGCGCCGATGCGATAGCGGGTACGGCTCTTATGCACGCCGATCGCCCGCATCTTGGGCTCAAGCGCCACCAGCTCGTTCATCAACTCATCCTGACTGTACCTATCCCGCGACAAAGTCGGTAACGGCACGTTCAGAACATCGAAGAGATGAGCCACGGTCGCCGCGGGCAGCGGAAAGCCCGCCTTCAAGACCGGGCGCCACTGTTGCAGACCGTCTGAGTCAATCTGTTCCAACCGCTTAACGTCCAACAGGCCACCGCGGATTTTTGCGTTCGCATCGCACAGGCTGGAGAGCAGATAGACCTCGTCGCTCTCCTGGAGATCGTTGGGCTGCAGATCGGCCAAGCGAGCAGCGGCACCACTCAGTTCGCTGCCGAAGGTCCGCCACTCCCAGCGGGGGACGATGTCGGTCATGACTATGGCACCCCGTCTAGGTTGGAGGTCCGGATTGCTGGCCGCTTGCGGTCACCACTTCGCCTGCAGACGGCGGATGCACTTCGGTCGCCGCACGCGCAACTGCTGCAGGCTGCACCATTGCCCAGCGGGTCTTGGTCTGTTGCTGCAAGTCCTGCTCTGCCCCAACTTCCGCGAGGAACGCCATGAACCCGGCGATGGCTACCGCGGCCTGGGCCACCGGAGACTTGATGGAGACCTCCATCAATCGTGCCCCGTCGTTCCGCCGCCACAGCTCCGCTGTGATTTTCCAAGGGCATGCGGGGTCCTCAAATTGCCATCGGTGAGCCTCCAAGGGCCCGAAGACAGTCAAGGCATCGAAGTCGATCGTCTGGTTACCTACGGCGTTTAGAAATTTCACCTGCTCCTTGGAGAAGAGTGTTCCGATCCCCTTCTTGCCCATCTTGCCGGCCACGACCCGTTTGATTAGCCCCTTCTCCACCGGCATGGTGAGTGACGCAGACCTGACCACGCCCGTCTCGCTCGCGTCAGCCTCCAGTTTGAAGCCTTCGAATTTGGCCCAGTCCTTCGATACCTCGCCCGGCACCACCGGGCGGAATTTCACGGTGCTGTCATGCTGGTCCCCCACGATTCGCCGAGCACGGGCAATTATACCGGCCTTCAGCAGATCAAGCTGAGGCGTATCGAAGAAGTAGACGAAGCGCTCTTCGTCATTGTCCACGGTCAGGTTGTGACGGGCGAGGGCGCCGTCGATCTGCGCATCGGGAATGGTCGCTTTGACTTCGATGGCGCCCACACCCGCCACTTGGCGGGCGACCTGGTCGCGCGTGGCGACTCCCCGTTTAGGCGCGACCGTCGGGTCAAGTTGAGCCTGTGATTTCATGGTTGAGGCTGCTCCCTAAACGGCCTTGTGAGTTGTGTGCTCGGTCACAATGAGCATTTGCTTCGATCGAGTCCATGCGCGATAGCGAGGCTTTTTTCGATAGATGCGAGTAGAAGGCTTCTATGGCTGGCCCAATCTTGCCGTACGCTGGCACACAGCGTTCTGTCCGCTCACGGCGTCAAATCTACCGACACAGAAAAAACGACTGTCACTCAATTTACTTGTGCTCGCAGGGCGCAGCGGCGGCAACTAAGGGTGCTGCGGTTTTCATCCGGTTGATCTCCCTAGCGCCGTCCAAGCGCTATATTTCCAAATATGACACGCCGATCCGTGCGGCGGCTATGCAGAAAACGAAATCATCCGTGGGTTGGTTGCTCGCAAAAGAAGGACTGCCGCAGTCCCCGTTAACTGAATTGGTAAATCCAGATGCGGCTCAATTGTCATGGCTGTGCCAAATTAGGACGATACACTTAACAAGAAGCGCGGTAGACATTGGGCAGGCTGGCCAGAATGGGAATTACGTCGGGAGTCGCGCTATGAGTGTCAATCTAGTTTCTCTCGCACTGCAATATTTGTCACCGGATTTGATCGCCAAGATCGCTTCGGCTCTCGGTCTCGATAAGGGCCTCGTTGGCAAGGCGGTCACCGCCGCAATCCCCGGACTTCTTGCGAGCTTGGCTAATGCGGCTTCATCCCAAGACGGAGCCCGAAAGCTCGCGAGCGCTGTTGGTCAGCAAAGCCCCAACATTCTCGACACTCTCGCCTCCACGATTGGCGGTGCGGGTCAGCAGACGCTCGTCAACAACGGTCTCAGCACCCTCAATTCGCTCGTGGGCGGCTCGGCAGTGCCCGCGCTCGCGGGCGCCGTCGGCAAGTTCGCGGGGATTGGTCAGGGACCAAGTTCCTCGATGATCGGCATGCTGGCGCCAGCCGTCATGGGACTGCTCGGCAAACAGCAGACTGCTCAGGGCCTTGATGCCTCGGGCTTGGCACAACTCCTAGCCTCGCAGAAAGGCAACATTACCGCAGCCATGCCGGCTGGCTTCTCCAATCTACTTGAGGCTGCCGGGCTCCCGGCGTTCACGGACGGGTCCCAAGCTGCTCGGACGGTGCAGTCTAAGATCTCAGAAGCGATGCGAGCCCCCGCGTCGTCCGGGTTCCCCGGATGGGCAAGTTGGCTGCTCCCATTGCTTGCGGTTGCCGCGATTGGGTGGTGGCTTCTCGGCCACCGCGGCACTCAGGTTGCCGAGCAAGCGAAGTCGACTGCAGATCAAGCGGTTCAGAGCCTCACCGTCGGCGGAGAAGATATCGGATCGACGCTGAAGGCGACGTTTGGCAACCTCAAGACCACACTCCAAGATATCAAAGATACGACCTCTGCCGAGGCGGCCATTTCCAAGCTACAGGGGGCCACGTCCGAGCTTGATAGGATTGGTGGGCTTTCGGGTCAGTTGCCGGCGGCAGGCAAAACTGCGTTGGCTGCCCTCGTGGCTGCGGCTCGGCCGTCAATCGACGAGTTGTTCGATAAGGTCCTCGCCCTGCCAGGTGTCTCGACCATCGCTAAACCTGCCATCGACGCCCTCAGGGCGAAGCTCGATACTTTAAGTAAGGCCTGAATCTTCTGTTTCAGGAGCGCTCCTCCCCGCGCCCAGTCTGGATCGGTCGTGCTCTCGTGTGTGTCATTGGCGCGCTTCTCGCCGTCGAAATCGCGCTCTCCGTTGCGGCCCGGAGACGGCGGCTCGTCTGAGCCATCCTTGGCGCGGAAGCTCTTGAGGCTGGCCCACGCCTCAACCAGCGTGCCATCGACCCAGACGTGGTCGTCCGACAAGAAGCGCTTGACCTGGGGGTGACGTTGAACAGCTTCGACGTCCAGCAGCCGGTCGCGGTTCTTGGAGAACGCCGAGAGGTCGCGCTTGAAGGAAGACGTCGATACGGTTTTGGTCGAGGTTAAGTTTGCTGGTGCCGAGATCGTGAAGCCGGCTCAAGATGCGTTCTGGGCGGGTAATCAGGCTATTTTCGCGACCTGGATGGTCACCTGTGGGAGGTGGCTTGGAATCCCAGGCTTTCTGCTCGATGAGAGCGGGGCAGCCCGACTGCCGGACTGACGGATTCGAAAGTCGCCTCTTGGCCAATTGGAGCCGTTTCAACCCCGGCCCGTTCTGGTCCGCTAATTGGGGTAAACCAGACCTGTGAAAGTCGTGGATTGCGGTTGTAACCATTGATCACGGTGGGCCAACATGCGCGTTGGCCGTATGTCGATCAACGATCCAGCGAAATCCAAGTGGTCTTCAACTCTGTATACTTCTCGAACGCATGAAGAGATTTGTCGCGGCCAATGCCCGATTGCTTGTAGCCGCCAAACGGCGTGGTCATGTCGTCACAATCGTAGCAGTTGACGTAGACGAGGCCTGCGCGAATGCGCTTTGCGAGCTTGTGAGCGGTGCTCAAGTCATTCGTCCACACTGAAGACGCCAAGCCATAGGGCGTGTCGTTGGCCACCCGTACTGCGTCGTCGATATCCGCGACCGGAATGATGGAGAGCATGGGACCGAAAATCTCCTCACGCGCGATCTTCATATTGTTGTTGACGTTATCGAACACCGTGGGTTCAACATAGCAGCCGCCGGATTCAAGCCGGGCACGGCCGCCACCTGTGGCGATTGTAGCTCCAGCGCTGCGTGCGGCATCGACAAAGCCCAATACGCGCTGCGCATGCCGCTCATCGACCATCGCACCCATTCGTGTCGTAGGATCCAGGGGATCGCCCGGGATGTAAGTTCCCGCAATCTTCACGATGGTATCGACGGCGCGCTTGTGCACCGAGTTTTCGACAATTAATCGCGATGGTGCCGTGCACATCTCGCCCTGATTAAAGAAGATCGAGTTCGCCGCTTGGGCCGCCGCATATTCAACATCGGCGTAGCTGCTGAGCAAGATGAACGGACTCTTGCCACCGAGTTCGAGGCCTATTTTCTTCAAGTTTGACTTCGCCGCATATTCCATGAAGTACCGGCCGACCTCGGTTGAACCAGTGAAGAACAGCCCGTCGACGTCCATGTGCAGACCAAGCGCGCGGCCCGCCGTCGGCCCGATGCCGGGGACGACGTTGAACACGCCTTCCGGGAGGCCGGCTTCAATAGCGAGCTCGGCGAGACGCAGTGCTGAGAGCGATGATTGTTCGGCAGGCTTCAACACCACGGAGTTGCCGATGGCGAGCGCGGGAGCAAGCTTCCAGGCTGCCATGACCATAGGAAAGTTCCAGGGGACCACCGCAGCCACGACGCCAAGCGGCTCTCGTGTCACCAGGGCTAAGGATGCCTCGGCGGTCGGGGCAATTTCGTCGTAGACTTTATCGATCGCCTCTGCATACCAATCGAAGCAGTTTGCAGTGGAACGGACATCGACCGACAAGCTGTCGGCGATTGGTTTGCCCATATCGAGTGTCTCGATCAGCGCCAGCTCCTCACCGTGCTCGCGAATGAGCGTAGCGAGCCTCTGCAGAACTCGCTTACGCTCGACCGGAGTCCGGCCGCTCCAGCGACGATCTTCAAAAGATCGGCGAGCAGCGGCGACGGCGCGATCGACATCTTCAACTCCGCAGGCTGCCACCTTTGTGAGCAAGCGGCCGTCGATGGGGCTGATACAATCGAATGTCTCGCCGCTCACCGCATCAACAAAGCGGCCGTCAATGAAGGCCTGGGATCGAAAGTGCAGCGCCTTGGCCTTCTCTCTCCAATCGTGGCTTGTCAATTCGCTCATGAAGGGACTCCATTTTGTGATACTATTTACGCACTAGATATCACAAAATGTCAAGACTTAGGCCGCTTCGGTGTCACCCAGAATCTTCCTGAGGGCTTCCCGCCCGAGGCGGCCCACACCGTCACGAACATCCGCCTCAATCGCCATCCCGACAGCGATAGGATCCCGTTTGCGTAGTGCACTCAGAATTTCCTTGTGACGATCGACCCGGTAGAAATCGTCCACATAGGCCATGGCCATCCGCTGGAATGGACCGAGCTGGAGCCACAGACTTTCTACCATCGGCATGACTATTTGGTTTGGATTGGCTGTGTAGATGCCCGAATGGAACCGCTGATTGAGCAGCACCAATCCATCAAATTCGCGCTCCTTCAAAGCTTCGTCCATGCGCGCATCAATGCGCTCCAAATCATTGATAAGTATATCTGTTAAATAGGGAATTGCCCGCTCCGCGGCATGGCATTCCAGTGTGCAGCGCAGCGCTATCAACTCCTCGAAGCGTCGGCTGTTCATTTCCGGCACCATAATGCGCCGGTTCTCGAGCACGGTCAGCGCGTTCTCGCTGCTCAGCCGGCGCAACGCCTCTCGCACCGGTGTCGAACTAAGGCCAAGCGCCGTCGCCAGGCCGCGAATGGTAATGGCGCACCCAGGTGCGATGGCACCGATCATGAGAGAGTGGCGCAGCCGGTTGTAGGCATATTCCTGCGAAGTTGCGTGAGAAAGCCACAGCGGCTCCGGCAACTTCAATTGATTTCTCTTAGGCATTTCCGCGCTTCCTGTCGTTTTCCGACTGTCGGAGCAGAAAATAGCATCTTGACGCCATCAAAAAAAGTGATATCAATCCAAAAATGTGATCACAATATAAAAAAACTGATCTCAAAGCGAGGAAGGGTCTATGGGCGTCACGGAAATGTTGAAATGGCTGGAGCAGCATCCAGAGGTCACCAGCCTGCGCGCCGCAGTCTGCGATCTCAATGGTGCATTGCGCGGCAAGCGGATTCCAGCGGCGCAAGCACAGAAGGCGCTGACCGGCGGTTTGCGCATGCCGCTCTCGGTTGCCGGCATCGATGTCTGGGGCGAGGATATCGTCGGCGGCAAGCTGGTGTTCGAAACGGGTGACGCCGACGGCAATTGTGAGTGGACGGGGCGCGGTCCGCTGCCGATCAGCTGGACTGCGCAGCCCACAGCGCTAATACCGCTTTGGCTTGCAAAAGATGACGGTGCACCGTTTCTGGGTGATCCACGCCGCGCGTTGGCAGCGGTCGCTGCGCGGTACGCTGCCCTGGGCTTAACCCCCGTCACGGCCACCGAGCTCGAGTTTTATCTCGTCGATCCATCGGGCAGCCGTCCAACTGCACCTATTTCGCCGACCTCCGGAAGACTGCTCAACTTCTGATTCGGTTCTCGCATTAAGCGAGCTCAACCACTTCGAGCGCTTCCTCGACGATGTTTATGCCGCCTGCGCCGCGCAGGACGTACCGGCCGATGCGGCGATTGCCGAAAACGGACCGGGGCAATTCGAAATCAATCTGCTGCACGTTGCCGACCCACTTAAGGCTGCAGACGATGCGGTATTGTTCAAGGAGATCGTACGCGGCATCGCACGTCGCCACGGCTTTGCAGCCACCTTCATGTCGAAGACCTATGGCGATCGAGCCGGCAGCGGCTTTCATGTTCACTTCAGTCTGATAGACCGCAATGGCGTGAATGTCTTCGACGACGGCACGGAAGCTGGTTCAGATGCCATGCGGTACGCCATTGCGGGGCTGCTCGCTGCGATGTCTGAATCGACGCTACTGTTTGCTCCGCACATGAATTCGTACCGTCGGCTCCGTCCTGGCTGCCACGCGCCATCGGCAGTGGCTTGGGGCTATGAGAACCGCACAGCTGCAATCCGCATCCCGGGCGGCTCGCCCAGGGCGCGCCGCATCGAGCACCGCGTCGCTGGCGCGGATGCCAATCCTTACCTAGTGCTCGCCGGGATACTCGGGGCGGCACTGGTGGGAATTGAAGGGCGCATGATCCCTCCAGAGCCTATCACCGGCGATGCCTACGCCCAGCACCTTCCCAGCATTCCGCCAGATTGGGCCTCCGCAGTGGCCGCCTTCGAGAAAGGGCCAATGATCCCCCATTTTCTGTCGACGACGCTGCAGCGCATGCTCGTCGATTGCAAGCGTCAGGAGTTGGAGGTCTTCGCTCAACGTGTCACTGACTTCGAGTACCACACATATTTGGAAACAGTCTGATGGTCACCAACCAACAAAGCTATGCCGAAGACGGCAATCACGCCCGCAGCTACTATGCGGCCTCCGCTAACCCATCGTCCAAGCGGCCCGAACTGATCGGATCGCAGAGCATCGATATCTGTATCCTTGGTGCCGGTTTTACCGGCCTTTCTACCGCGTTGCACCTGGCGGAGAAGGGCTACAAGGTGGCGATCGTCGAAGGCGCTCGCGTCGGCTGGGGTGCATCAGGGCGCAACGGCGGCCAGATCGTCAACGGCTTGAACGCAAGCCTCGGGACGATTGAGCGGCGTTTTGGCCCGCAGACCGCCAATGCGGTCGGAAAGATGCTGCAAGAGGGAGGGCAGATCATCCGCGACCTCATTCAGCGTCATAACATTCAGTGCGACCTGAAAAAGGGAAACCTCTTCGCTGCCTACACGTCCAAGCAGATGCGCGAGCTCGAGGCCAAAAAGGAGCTGTGGTGCAAGCACGGTATGGACGACCACGAGATGGTGGACAAGGCTGGTATGCACAAGCACGTGCAGTCGGACGTCTACTTGGGTGGCATGATTGACCACACCGGCGGCCACATGCATCCGCTCAATCTGGCGCTCGGAGAAGCCGCCGCCTTCGAATCTCTGGGCGGCGTTATTTACGAGCATTCTCCGGTCGTCTCCGTAACACAGGGCGCGAACCCGAGTGTGAAAACCGCCAAAGGTGAAATGCGCTGCACAACACTTGTGCTGTGCGGCAACGCCTATCTAGGTCACGTCGTTCCAGAACTGACTTGGCGCATCATGCCATTCTCGACACAGGTTATGGCGACCGAACCGTTAGGCGATCGCGCCAAGCAGCTTTTGCCGTCAGATCTTTGTGTCGAGGACCTCCGCTACATCCTCGACTACTACCGCCTATCGGCGGACAAGCGGCTGCTGTTCGGCGGCGGTACCGTTTACGGTGGTACCGATCCCGCAAACATCGAAGCCAAACTGCGGGGCAATATGGATAAAGTGTTCCCGCAACTGAAGGGCGTCAAGATCGACTACGCCTGGAGCGGCAACTGCGCGCTTTCCTTCACGCGCGTGCCGCAGATGGGCAAGCTCAGCCACAACACGTACATCGCCCATGGCTATAGCGGGCACGGCGTGTGCGGCACGCATCTGTTCGGCCGGATCCTCTCGGAAGCGATCAACGGCGATCTAACTCGCTTCGACGTCTTCGCAAAACTTCCCTGGTATCCGTTCCCCGGCGGACGATCGTTGCGGGTGCCTTACTCTGTTGCCGGTTCCTGGTGGTACGGGCTGCGCGACAAGCTCGGAATCTAGTCGCTTAGGGAAAGGTGGCCAAGCTGGCAGATTGCGGCGTTGACAAAAAAGAAAGGCGTTTCTCGGCGCGCAGGAATGCATCTTGGAATGATCGTCGCTTCGGTTGCGCGCTTCATATGGGAAGAAGATGCCAGATGAAAATCGGAATCCTGCAGACCGGGCGCAGTCCTGAGGAGTTGCGCAATAAGCATGGCGACTATGATGATATGTTTTGCCAGTTCCTCGGTGGGCGCGGGTTCGAATTTGTTACCTATCCCGTGCTGGACGGCCTCAATCCCAAGAGTGTTCGTGATGCAGATGGTTGGTTGATCACCGGTTCAAAGTTCGGTGTCTATGAGAACCACTCATGGATCCCGCCCCTTGAGGATTTTCTTCGCCGCGCCTACGCTGAAGCCGTGCCAATGGTGGGTGTCTGCTTTGGTCACCAGCTCATAGCTCAGGCGCTTGGTGGTAAGGTCAAAAAATATCCGGGCGGCTGGTCAGTAGGTCCTGAAGTCTATGAATTGGACGGGATCTCAGGTAAGGCTTGCGTGATGGCCTGGCACCAAGACCAAGTAATTGAGAAGCCCGAGGTCGCAGTGACCGCAGGCTCGTCCGCGTTTTGCAAATTCGCGGCGCTCTCATACGGCGATCGTGCATTTACTATTCAACCTCATCCTGAATTCAAAGCCGAGTTTGTTGCTGACCTTGTCGTGGCGAGACGAAATATTCTGCCTGATAATTTAGCTGAAAAGACACTCGCTGGCCTCGATAAGGCTCTATCGTCAGCTGCAATTGCAGACCTGATCGATGCGTTCTTCAGGAAGCCGCGGGGATGAAAGTGCCATGATTTCCTCTTGGCAGCCACTCAAATGCCCTGGAAGTTCCTGGCATTCGGCTACGAGACGCCGAAATCCTGTGATATCTCGAGCACGGACGAGAGCCCGCGAACGACGGAGTCAAAGCCACGATCAGACGTGTGCGGGGGGGCCTTATGGTCTTTTGATTGCGCTTAACGGACCACTTTGGACGCAGGTTACTCAGTTTATCGAAAACTTGAAAACGAATAGGATTTTTCGGCAACATTCGGCGATTCTGCAATCCCACCTGCGTTGTGGAGTTGACAGCAGCCGGATATCGTGGACCGTGCCAATGTGCCTACTCCAAGCGAGCGCAGGCATCGCTATGCGAGCAGTTGGATCGCCAAAGCCGGTGCCGTGCGGAAAATACGCAACTTTGGCGGCGAGATGGAGGCGGCAATGAGTCAGAACGACAGTAAGAAAGTAAAAATTAAAAACAAAATAATAGAACGAAAGAACTTATCGACCCGAGCGAAGCCGGGGTTGAAGCGGGATGTGATAGCCAGGCCCAAGCTTTCAGGCCTGACCGATATCTATCAATTTCTGCGCAATAACAAGTCACCTATTTATATTATTACACCGACGCCGTTTAGTCTAATGGGCCTTGACCAATGGGTCGGAGGATTGGAGTACATAAACTATTTTGATATCTTCGACGGACGCCATCCTCGCGTCTTTGTGCCTGCGTTGATTGAGTCACAAGAGTTCAAATCCATGGAGGATGTCGCAAACTATCTCGTTGCCCATCCTCAGGTTCGCGCCAAAGTGAAATCGCAGGCTAAGGGCAAGGCGATCTTTGTCATGTTCGATGAGGAGACCGAGAGGCTCTGCCGCGAGATCGACCTAGACATTGCTCTTCCTGCCGCGGCGCTTAGGACACGTCTCGACTCCAAGATCGAGACGACACGAATTGGTAACAAGGCCGGCGTGGCTAGCGTGCCAAATGTCCTTGGCAAAGCGAATTCCTATTCTGAGCTTATGGCGCTAGCAAAGAGCGCAAAGCTTGGCCGCGATCTGGTTGTTCAGACGCCCTACGGCGATAGCGGGCGCACGACCTTTTTTATCAGCTCGGAGGACGACTGGAAGAGATACGCTCCAAAGATCGTCGAACAGGACCTAAAGGTGATGAAGCAAATCAACCACCTTCCAGGCACGATCGAGGGTTGCGCGACGCGTCACGGTACCCTCGTTGGACCGGTCATGACTGACATCACGGGATACGCCGAGATAACTCCCTACAAGGGCGGTTGGTGCGGCAACGACGTCTCGCCAACAATTTTGCCGGAGGGCGTGCCTGAAAAGGTGCGCGAGATGGCGCGTAAGTTTGGCGACCGGCTCTACGCGGAAGGCTACAAGGGTGTCTTTTGTATCGACTTTCTCCTCGATACCGATACCAACACAGTTTATCTGGGCGAATTGAACCCACGTGTTAGCGGTGCCACGCCGCCAACAAACCTGATTACCTCGACGTATGGTGGCTGTCCGCTGTTCTTGTTCCACCTGCTAGAATTCTTTGACGTCGACTATGAGATCGATCTCGCCGCGGTTCAGAGCCGGTGGTCCGATTACGATCACTGGACCCAGCTGATCCTCAAGCAGACCGAAGACAAGGTGGAGCTGATCACCAAGGCGCCGCGGTCCGGCATCTGGCGTATGGATGATAACGGCGAAGTTTCCTTTCTGCGACCGGCTCTCACTTTGAACAGCCTCGGCGACGAGAGCGAGGCCTTCTATCTGCGGGTCTACGGTGTCGGCGAATACTGCTACCATGGCGCCGATCTTGGCTGTTTGCTGGCGCGCGGAAGGATGCAAACGGGCAAGCGGGAACTGACAGCACGTGCACGGAAATGGAATGCTGGGATCAAGGCACAGTTCCAAAGTGTTCCGCTTGCGCCGCCCTCGCCGCTAATCCTGCCAAAAGACATGTCGGCAGGTAAATGGTTCTGACCCCACTGTGGGAGAGGCGCCCACGAGGGTCAGAATATGATGTTGGCGGTTTGCCAAAACGGGATAAGGAGTTTCAACCATCTTTGGCGCGATCTTGACAAGGCGACTCATAACCGGAATAGCGGCACTATGATTTATGATGTGTCATCTATCGAAGACGGTTCTATTGGCTCAATGGCAACAGCTGACGGGTCGGACAAGTTCATTCCATGGAACTGACTTTTCGGGGAGTTGCCGAAGAGGCCCCTGGTGCTGCGTGGCTTGAGGTCTTCCAGCGCGGATGGCCTGGATGGCGCAGTTGGTACCTCGGGCGCGGAGGTGACCGGGGACCAAGTATTGATGAGGCGGCCCGGGCGCTGCGCCGGTATATGCCGGAGTTCGAAGGCCTGTGGGAGAGCCTGGTATCGGCCGCGAACGCAGGTGACGAGGCAGCACGCTTCCTGAGTTTCTGGCGGCCGCCTCAATACCTCGTAAATTGCTCGCAAGCGGTTGCGGTCGATTCAGAAGGCCCTTTCTTGGTCCGCAACTATGACCTCCATCCGGAACTCAACGAGGCGACGATGCTCCTGACCCGATGGCGGGGGCGGGCGGTGATCGGTATGGTTGAGGGCATGGCTGGTCTCGCCGATGGGATGAACGATGCGGGTCTCGCCGTTTCGCTATCATTCGGTGGACGCACAGTCACGGGCCCCGGCTTCGGGATCCCGTTGATTATGCGGTATCTGCTTGAAATTTGCTCGGACGTAGCGCAGGCGATCGAGGCGTTGCGCGCCATTCCCTCGCACATGTCCTACAATATAACGGTTATTGATCGAAACTGCGAGTGGGCGACCGTTTTCGTCGCGCCCGACCGGCCGTCGATTGTCATGCCTACGCCTTGGGCGGTCAATCATCAGCTGGGCGACGAGTGGCCAAGTCACTGTCGGAGATCCAAAACACTGAAACGTGCCGCGCATCTTGATTCACTCTATACATCGCATCCGCCATCAGGATCCGAAATGTCCGCTGAGTTTCGCCGCGCGCCGTTATTTTCATCAGGCTATAGTGAAGGTTTTGGCACTGTTTACACCGCCGAATACCGGCCGCATGCTTTAACCGCGGCGCTGTCATGGAGCGATGGGACAGCTCATCAGTGGCAGATGAACCATTTTGTGCCGGCATGTTTGACTGTGGCATACCATTCCGGCGGTTCGAAAGTTCTGCATGCTACTGCGGAAACATTAAACGAAGCACCTAGTCGTCAGAACAGGATCACGACCCGAAACCTTGAAGGGGATAGACCAAGTCGGTCCCATTCCGCCACAAAGCCGGGAAAGGCTTGAATATGACCCATTTCGCCATTGCCGGCATTCAGATGCATATCGGCATGCATAACAATATAGAGGCGTTGCGCAGCCGGATTGGAATCCTGATGCATTTGTATCCCTGGACGCAGATGGTGGTACTTAGCGAGCTCGCCGCGCATGGTCCTGCATTGCACTCGGCTCAGCCTACCGATGGTCCTATTGAGCAAGAGTTTCGAGAAATGGCTCGGCATTACAAAATTTGGCTAGTGGCGGGGTCAGTTTTTGAGCAAAGAGATGGCGCCATATACAATATGACGCCGGTAATCAATCCAGAAGGTGAGGTCGTCACACGTTATCGCAAGATGTTCCCATTTAAGCCATATGAAGCAGGCACAACCCCAGGGGACGAGTTCTGCGTATTTGATGTGCCGCAGATCGGTCGCTTTGGAGTGGCGATCTGTTATGATATTTGGTTTCCCGAAGTTGCACGGACGTTGACCGCAATGGGCGCAGAAGTAATCCTAAATCCTGTATTGGCCCATTTCTTGGATCGTTATGCTGATCTTTCGATAGCCCAGGCAACGGGCGCGATGTTCCAGACTTACGTATTCCACATTAATGGTCTGGGCGCCGGTGGCAACGGCCAGTCCGTGATCGTGGATCCGACGGGAAGGATACTGCACCAAGCTCACTGTTACGACCAATTGATGCCGATCGAAATCGATCTCGGTGTCGTGCGGCGTCAGCGCGAGCGCGGACTCCTTGGACTTGGTCAGCCACTGAAAAGCTTCCGCGATAGCTCGGTGCAGTTCGACGTTTACGGTCGGAATTTTGATCGAGGATACCTCGAAGCGCTAGGCCCGCTGGAAAAGCCAGGGCGCTCTAACTAACTGCATGCAGCCCTAACGCAGGCAGGCACGCTCGCAGAGCCACCTAAAAGAACGCGATTCGCGTTGCTCGCCCAAGTTCGATGATCGAGCCCAAGGTCAGGGCTTCGTCGCGTCTGAACCCAAGGCGCTCGGCCACGACGGCAGCCCAGAGAGTGAGCACAGGCGCTCGGTTGATCTTGATCGCGCAGGCCATGTCTTATCCGAACCGGGATTGAGAACATGGCTAGTCTATTAGTTTCTCGGCGCTTTGGTGGTCGCACAGGACCATCTCTGAACACTCCCGATCCGGATGCTCCTCGACCCAGCGGGCGATCTCAGCCTGGGCGGCAACCATACAACCTTGCGCTGACCAACTCTCTTCCGACAGGGAGAGACGAACGTCTTCGCAGCGTGTGACCTCGGAGATGAAGCAGACCATCATCAATAACTCGAAGATTCGGGGATCCATCATCTCTTGGGCAGGCTCCTTAGCCGACTCACAACGGCGTGGGCGTCCCACGCGAATTGCGCAGCACCATACAGGCGCCACCCTTGGCGATGAGGTCCCGGCATAGCTTTTCTGCGATTGCGCGGGTGTCAGCGCCCACTCGCATCTGATAGAAAGTGCTGGTCCCGCGGCTCCGGATCTTCGTCCCAATGATCACGGGGTCGAAGCTGACCAGGAGGACGCGGAATCTCCGCTCAACCCGCGCATAGGCTGCGAGCACCTGCTGGCGCGAGAAGCCGGCGCTGAGCTGCACGCCCCATGGACGGAGCACCGCTTTGTTCACGCGGTGTTCAAGCTCGCCGATAAAGATGCTCGGTTGCTGTTTCAGGAGAGCGGCCAGCTGCCGGCAGGACGTAGGCTTGGCCATGCCGTCTTTGCCGCCTTCGCGGCCTAGTGCCGCCCATTCATCGACTGTGCGGCCGGTGATTGCGAGGACATAGTTTTGCGTCTCAGCCGGCATGCCACCGCGGCCCTTCAGGAAGTCGCGCACCCGGCGCGGGCCGGCGTTGTAGGCCGCGGCGGCAAGCCCGAGATTGCCGAACTCGGTACGCAACTCGGCTAGGAACTCCGCCGATTTGGGCAACGCCGCGACCGGGTCGAACGGGTCGAGCAGGCCCCGCTCTTTCGCCGTATAGGGCATGAACTGGGCGATCCCTTGCGCGCGGTGACCAGGCCGCGTCATGGGGCCCACGGCGTCGGGCTTAAACCGGCTTTCCTGCCAGATGACGCGCGCAAAGAATTCGAGCGGCAGCCCATTCGTCTCGGCGGCCGACTCAAGCATGAGACAAATCGAGGCTATTGCGCCGGTGACGTTGACCTCCGCGGCGCTCAGAACTGAGCCAGACTCGGCCAGAGGAGCTTCTTCCTGTTTGCTCGGTCTGTTTAACTCAGTCGCACCCGCCGGCGCGGCTTGGTTGCTCGGCGGCGGAGCCGTACCGCCTACTGGCCCTTCTGCAGCTTGTCCGAGCTGTGCCGACGCTAACAGCGATGCAGCCAACAGCATGGCCGACAAGGCGCGGCACAGCGCCATTGCGGCTTCAGACTGAAAGCCGTTGCCATCAAATCCTCTTGCGCAACGCCTCTCGCAGAGAGGCAGGGTGCGCTCTAGTATTTGAAATCCTGTCATCACCCTCTGCGAACTGCTTGCAGACCATGGAGGCCGCGTCGTGGCCTTCGATGTATCGGGCGTGGCCAACACGCAAGGCTGTTAGCTCGCTTCGTGGACGCCGACGTATTCGCTCACCTCCCGAACAAGGCCGCCCCGCCAGCCTGCGCGATCACCACCACCCGAATGGGGCGAGCCCATAGGGTGAG
The DNA here is from genome assembly GCA_963750715.1 of uncultured Alphaproteobacteria bacterium. Classification (GTDB taxonomy): domain Bacteria; phylum Pseudomonadota; class Alphaproteobacteria; order Rhizobiales; family Hyphomicrobiaceae; genus JAGVSR01. The sequence goes on from CAVVRP010000010.1 coordinate 104,055, forward strand.
CGCCTGGACGAACGGTTGTAACGGTAATTATACGAGTAATAGCCCTCGGTACGACGGGGCCGATTTTTGAGACCTCCTTGTGGCTCACCGCCTATGAGAATCACAAAGTCCGTGGCTTGGCCGGTTTCTTTGCTGATATCTTCATCCGAAACAATCAATGACGAGCCGGGCGATACGACTTCCCAGATGCGGTCGATGACATCCTGCGGGATGGTCACACGATCGAGCGCGGTCGTGGCCAAATTGATCGAAACTGGGTTGGCAACACGATCCTCACCTCGCTGACTCCTGTTCGAGCCCGGCTCGCGTTTGGGCGGCTTTCCTCCTATGGTGACCACGCTCCACCGCAGATCCGCGGCCGCGTTCGCATACTCTAGCGCGGTATAGATATGCGTGCCGATCGCCTTATCGGCATCGCGGATGGCTACGGGGCTCTCCAGCAGTGGTTGAAAGGCTTGGCGGACGTAAAGCCGCTGTGTCTTCAGGCTTATGAATATGGACACCGGCGAAAGTTTGCGCTTGGCCTCTTGCGCTGCGTCAAGGGCAATGACCTTCGCAGCTTCTGCAGCCTTCGCCTGGTCGGTCGCCTGCGCGGCGGCATCCGTCTTGGATTGAACGTCAATGCTGGCCGCCTCCAGCTGCGCCTCCGCCTCGACGGACGTGGTGGCTGCATTGGCCTTCATATTATTGGCTTGCTGTAGCGCCTCCGGCGAGTTGGCGGTCGCGATTGCGCGCTCGGCTTCAGCCATTTGCGCCGCGGCTCTTGTTTTCGCAAATTCGGCAACGCGCCGCGCCTTCATAGCCTTCGCTCTTTCAATGGTCTTTCGTCTGACCGCCAGCCTGGCTTCGTTCGCCTTCTTTTCGGCTGCGTCCGCCTCTGCCAGCCTGGCGGCGGCGATCGACCTCAAAGTGGGCTTCGCAGGGTCGTTGTGGTTGCCTTGGGTTAGAGACGCAACACCGCTGCTAGACGGCTTCGGAAAGAGAAGCGGATGGGAAATCGTGGCGGGAGCAGCGTCATTACGGGCAACGATCACCCGCATGCCGATCTTGGTCATGTCGAAGAGACGCTCGGCGAACCCATATGGCATACGGATACAACCGTGAGAGGCAGGGTATCCGGGCAAGGTCCCAGCATGTAACGCAATACCCGACCAGGTAATTCGTTGCATAAAGGGCATGGAGGCATCATCGTAACGATTGGAGTAGTGCTCTGCCTCTTTTTGAAGAACGCTATATATGCCGACTGGGGTCTCGTACCCTGTCTGGCCGCTGGAGACGGGCGCCCGCAAAATCGGACCATGGGCATCGTAGATCGTGACGTGCTGGTCACTGAGTGACACGATTGCCATTAGAGCGGGCATGCCTGCAGGACGAAACTCAACAAACTCGTCCCGCTTAGCAGGGCGCGCGGCCGCCGGTTCGATGACGACCGTCGAGATCAATCCTGCGAGACTGACGATGGCAAAGATGGCGAGGTAGTGCTTTGGCGCCCATTCGCAGACCATATGCGAGATCCTAAGGGTCGATTCAGTGGCGGTCGCAGGTGCGCCGGACCGCGCAACTGGTGAATTTGAGAACGCCCAATATCTCCAAATAATGGAGTTTTGCAAATGACTGATTAATAAGAAGTGCTCGATTGCGCTGCTATCATAGCGTCCTCAGCGTCCCTCCGAACGTTCGAAAACCCATGGGCCCACGTTGCACGAGGGGCATTCGAGTAAGCCCACCTTGGTTCTGTCCACGCCGTTCACGCGCGAAAGCCGAACGTGATAGGCGTCAATCTCAGCGGGGTACTTTCACACTAACCTTGGGCGTTGTTCTACTGGTTCCATCTTGCCACCTCCAGAACGTTCGCGACGCCTGCTCGGTCACGCAACGATCGGCCAGGTGGGCCAATAGGAGTGAGTGCCAAACCTAACCCGCTGTTGCGTCCGATCATAACAGGCTGACGCGAAGGTTATGGTCCACGTTTATTTCTTAAACAATGCCTCCTCGAACAGTGTGCATGCCCGCGATCCCGGCCTGGAAGCCTCCCCGCCTCCGATACAGAAGGGCCCATCGGCCAGAGCACCCGTCGCACCGTAACGTGTGACCTCGAGATAGCAGGAGCGCGTATGGTGCTCGACCATGGCGACAGGGCTGCGCGCGCTCTAAGGGTAGGTGCGTACAAATTGCGTGCAGCATATTTCTCACTTGGCAGCCAGCGCCTAGGCTACTGCACGTCTGATTTGCCCGCCTTTGCTGACGCCGGTCTGAAGTGCAGGCAGGATTGCGATGCAACAAGCACGACGCTGGAATTCTGGAGCCATTACTGCGTTTGTCCGTGGCGCCAGTCGAGCGTCGAGACGGACGGCAATTGCAGGGGCATAGACAATGGAATAGACTTGCTAATCTACAGCGACTGAGGGGCTTGCGCCTGCTCGAGTTGCCCTTCGTATTGTCGGGCGGAGCCGCTGTCATGGCCTTCGGGTAAACAGAAGCGCACAAGGCGAAACAAAGCAGCAACGTCCCGCGCCTCAAAACAAGCGCTGGCACCCACTCTAAGGTGGACAAGCCGTAGCCTGACCCCGAGCCGCCCTCATCAGGTACGCGCCCCGTTGTTTATGCGCAATCCAGATCGGTCATCGTCGTACCCAAATGCAGTAGATACTTTGGTCGGCCCGGACCGGAAGAATGGCGGAACACCGCAATGGCAAAAGAGCAAGTCTTCGAACTTTTCGCCCGTTCGTACGACCGGCGCAAAGAATCTGAGTACACATTGAAGCAGTACCTGCACGAATGCGGCAGCGACCCCAGCTTGTACGCCAGCGCCGCCGAGCGCATGATGAGTGCGATCGGCGAACCGGAGTACCTCGACACCTCGAGGGATCCGCGCCTCGGCCGGATATTTATGAACCGAACGCTGAAGATCTATCCTGCGTTCCGGGACTTCTATGGCCTTGAGGAGACGATCGAGCGCATCGTCGGCTACTTCCGGGCCGCAGCACAAGGGCTCGAGGAGCGCAAGCAGATGCTCTACCTCCTCGGACCCGTCGGCGGCGGCAAGTCATCGCTCGCCGACCGGCTGAAAGAGTTGATGGAGCGTCAGCCGATTTACGTGCTTAAGGCCGGGGACAGCATCAGCCCGGTGTTCGAGAGCCCACTTGGGCTGTTCGACCCGTCCACCATGGGGTCTGCCGTACAGGAGAGCTACGGAATCCCTCTCCGCAAGCTCACCGGCGCCTTGAGCCCGTGGGCGGTGAAGCGGCTCGACGAGTTCGGTGGCGATATCTCAAAGTTCTCGGTCGTCAAGCTTTACCCCTCCAAACTGCGGCAGATCTGCGTCGCCAAGACCGAGCCCGGAGACGAGAACAACCAGGACATCTCGTCGCTCGTCGGCAAGGTTGATATCCGGAAGCTCGAGTACTTCGGCCAGGACGACCCCGATGCTTACTCCTACTCGGGTGGCCTAAATCGCACGACGCAAGGACTCCTAGAGTTCGTCGAGATGTTCAAGGCGCCAATCAAGATGCTGCACCCACTGCTCACGGCAACACAGGACGGAACATACGTCGGCACCGAGAACGTGGGCGCCATGCCCTACCAGGGCATGATCGTCGCGCACTCCAACGAGAGCGAGTGGCAGAGCTTCAGGTCTAACAAGAACAACGAGGCTTTTCTCGATCGCATATACGTTGTGACCGTCCCGTACTGCCTGAGGGCAGTGGAGGAGAAGCAGATCTACGAAAAGCTGCTGGTCGCAAGCGAGCTCTCCGCCGCTCCGTGCGCGCCCGGTACGTTATCAATGCTGGCACAATTCTCGGTGCTGACGCGTCTTAGGGAGCACGAAAATTCTTCGATCTATTCCAAGATGCGCGTCTACGACGGCGAGAGCCTGAAAGAGAGTGATCCGCAGGCCAAGAGCGTGCAGGAATATCGAGACGCGGCCGGAGTCACCGAGGGATTGGACGGTGTTTCGACGCGGTTTGCCTATAAGGTACTGTCGGAGACCTTCAACTTCGACACGCGCGAGGTCTCAGCCGACCCCGTGCATTTGATGTACGTTCTTGAGCAGACGATCCGGCGTGAACAGCTACCGCGTGAGACCGAGGAGCGCTACCTAGAATTCGTCAAGGAGCATCTGGCGCCTCGCTACGCCGATTTTATCGGCAACGAGGTCCAGAAGGCATACCTCGAATCCTACAACGACTTCGGTCAGAACCTTTTCGACCGCTATGTTGCCTACGCCGATGCGTGGATCGAGGACCATGACTTCAAGGACCCCGATACCGGCCAGCTGATGAGCCGGCAGTTGCTCGATGCCGAGCTGTCGAAGATCGAAAAGCCGGCTGGCATCGCCAACCCGAAGGACTTCCGCTATGAGGTAGTAAAGTTCTCGCTCAGGGCGCGCGCCAAGAATGGCGGCAAGAACCCCAGCTGGACGTCCTACGAGAAGATCAGGGACGTCATAGAGCGGCGCATGTTCAGCCAGGTCGAAGAACTGCTGCCGGTCATCAGCTTCGGCGCTAAGAAGGAGGGCGAGACCGAGAAGAAGCACCAGGAGTTCGTGGCCCGCATGGTTGCACGCGGCTACACTCCCCGACAGGTGCGCCGCCTCGTCGAGTGGTATATGCGGGTGAAAAAGTCCAGCTGAGTTGCGGCGTCTTGCGGTGAGGGCGAGCCAGTGCAAATCATCGACCGGCGTCTCAATCCGAAGTCCAAGAGTCTCGGCAATCGCCAGCGCTTCATGCGCCGCGCCAAGACAGAGATCCGCGCCGCCGTACGCGACGCTTTGAAAAAGCGCAGGGTCAGCGAGGTCGAGGGCAGCGAGAGGATCTCGATCTCCTCGAAGAGCCTGCGCGAGCCCTCGTTCAGTCTAAGCAGGAATGATGGCTCGCGCGACTTCGTCGTGCCGGGTAACGAGGAGTTCGCTGTCGGCGATACGATTCGTAAGCCCCCGTCGGGCGGCGGGGCAAGCGGCGCACTGGGCGGTTACGACGACGAGGGCAACGACGACTTCGTCTTCACATTGTCGAAGGAGGAGTTCCTCGAGCTATTCTTCGAGGACTTGAAGTTGCCGAAACTGGTCAAAGCGCAATTGAAGACCGTGCGCTCTCACAAGTTCGCCCGCGCCGGCATCACCAAGGCTGGCTCTCCCGCCAAACTCAACCGCGGTCGCACACTGCGCCACAGCCTCGCACGGCGCGTGGCGCTCAACCGTCCGACACGGGCATCTCTCGACCGGTTGGCGGTCGAGATAGCCGATGCGGAGGCCGAGACGCCGCGGAATGAGGCGAGAATCGCCGAGTTGCTGGCGAGGCTAAAAAAGATTGTGCATCTCCGCAAGACGATCGCCTACGTCGACCCTCTAGACCTGCGCTTCAATCGGCACGAGAAGCGACCGAAGCCGACGACACAAGCCGTGATGTTTTGCCTTATGGACGTGTCGGCCTCTATGACCGAACCGCTAAAGGACATCGCTAAGCGCTTCTTCATGCTGCTCAATGTGTTCCTGTCGCGCCACTACCGCGATGTCGACGTCGTGTTCATCCGCCACACTACGGAGGCCCAGGAGGTCGACGAGGAGACGTTCTTCAGCGCAACGACAACCGGCGGCACGGTCGTGTCGACGGCGCTCGAGGAAATGCAGCGCATCGTGGCCGAGCGCTATCCGCTTGGCGATTGGAACATCTACGCGGCGCAAGCCTCCGACGGCCACAACGTCTCTGAGGACATGGAGCGGTGCGTTACCTTGATGGAGAAGACCTTGCTGCCAGCCTGCCAGTATTTTGCCTACATCGAGGTCGACACGTCGAGTACGCCGTCTAGAAGCGTCATTTGGAATGGCTACTTGCCGCTGGCCGAACGCAGCGACCGCTTCGCCATCCGCCACGTGACGAGCCCGGGCGAGATCTATCACGTGTTCCGCGACCTGTTCGCGGCCGAGAAGGCGAACATGTGAGGAAAGGGTAGCCTAAATGGCCGAGGTCGCCTCCCCTCATGTGCGCCGGCCCCTGTTCGACGGCCCGGAGTGGACGTTTCAGTTGCTCAAATCGGTCTACGATGCGATCGAGGACATCGGCGTCGGCGAGATGGGGCTCGACCTGTATCCCAACGCCATCGAGGTAATCACGGCCGAGCAGATGCTCGACGCATATTCCTCGGTTGGCATGCCGCACATGTACCGGCACTGGTCGTTCGGCAAGCATTTCCTGCAGCATGAGGCGCTCTACCGCAAGGGCGCCAGGACACTCGCTTACGAGCTCGTCATTAATTCGGACCCCTGCATCAACTACATCATGGAGGAGAACTCCATGACCATGCAGACGCTGGTGCTCGCGCACTCGGCCATGGGCCACAACCACTTCTTCAAAAACAACGAACAGTTCCGAGCCTGGACGCGGCCGGACGCCATCCTCGACTACCTGGATTTCGCCAAGTCCTATGTGGCACGCTGCGAGGAGAAGTTCGGTACGGACGCCGTGGAAAGGGTTCTCGATGCCGCGCACGCTTTGATGGCGCAAGGCGTAAGCCGACATCCCGGCGCGCGCAAGGCTGTGTCGTTCGCGCGTGAGCAGGAGCGCGAGCTGACACGTCGCGAGTATGAGGAGCAGTCCTTCAACGATCTCTGGCGCACCGTCCCCAAGTCGTCTGATGGCAGCGCGGGTTCACCACCGGCCGATGCCGCCGGAGCGACGGAGGCGGTGTCCTCCGGACTGCCAGAGGAGAACTTCCTCTACTTCCTTGAGAAGTACGCTCCGAAGCTTAAGGACTGGCAACGCGAGCTGCTGCGCATTGTACGCATGCTTGCTACCTACTTCTATCCGCAGCGCCAGACCAAGCTGATGAACGAGGGCTGCGCGACCTGGACGCATTACCGCATCCTCAATCGCATGTACGAGAAGGGGCTGCTCACCGATAGTTCGATGCTGGAGTTTCTGCACAGCCACTCGTCGGTCGTCACGCAGCTGTCGTGGAAGGACCGCCGCTACTCTGGCATTAACCCCTACGCGCTCGGTTTCGCCATGATGCGCGACATCGAGCGTATCGCGACCAAGCCGACGAAGGAGGATCAGGAGTGGTTCCCAGACGTCGCCGATAGCGACGCGTTGGCGATCTTGAAGCACGTCTGGTGCAATTATCGCGACGAGAGCTTCATCATGCAGTTCCTGTCGCCCAGGATCATCCGCGATTTCCGCATGTTCGAGGTTAGTGACAAAGCGACGGCGACGAGCATGACAGTCTCTGCCATTCATGATGAGCGCGGATACCGCGACATCCGCCGCGCGCTGGCCCATCATTACTCCATTTCGGCACAGGACCCCGATCTAGAGATTGCCGACGCGGATCTCACCGGGTCTCGCCGGCTGCTCGTCACACATAAGGTCCGCAACGGCGTCCTGTTCGACAAGGGGAACTGCGAGCGCATGCTGTTCTATGTGGCGCGGCTCTGGGGCTATCGCGTCAAGCTGGTCGAGACCGACGTCGAGAGCGGAAAGACTCTTCGCGAGCATGAGGCCATGCCATTGCCATGAGACCGCAAAACCGGCCGCTAATGTTGGAGCCGGCCCTGGACGCCGAGACGCAATCATAATCGTTTAAGTTGTCAGCGGGCTAGAACTTCAACAGTCTGCGAGCGCCAAATCACAGGCGTCTGGACGCGCCGAGGCCACACAGCTGGTACGCTAGGTAGCTAATGTAACATTCAGACGACAGCAGGACGATTCCAATGATCAGATTGATGCGATTGCTCGCTGCCTCTCTACTCTTGCGGCCGCTCACAGGAGCCAATCTGCTTCCATGCCTCCTCCAGCGCTGGGATCTAATTGAAGCCGATTGGCCGCGTTTATGAAGGACGTCGCCAAGACGTTGCACTCGTGAAGCGCTGCTCTTCGGAAGGTGACGGCGGACCGTAGGGCTGAACTGTGCACGTCACCAAAACTGTGTTATAGGCAACCTACAGAACAATCGGGAGACGCATGATGGCTACTCAGATTGTCATGAACCGCAGCGGTGATGCGCGCTACGAATTCAGCGCCACAGACAATGCAGCTATAGCCCGCGCGGAGCGACGCTTCCAGGCACTCACGGGCGAGGGTTTTCGTGCCGTAGCTCTCGGCAAGGATGGGACCCCGGGGCAGTTGCTTCGCGAATTTGATCCGAGTATCGAAGAGACCCTGTTCTTCCCTCAGTTGCAAGGCGGATGACACGGACTATCCAGCTTCTGTTGCGTGGCGCGCGCAATGGAGTGCTGGCCTTTGTGGCTCGGGTGGTCCGCAATAGACAATCGGACGATGCGATTGCGCCCTTCCGGCCTTCGTCTCTCAGGGCGCACTTCCGCCTACGGCTCGACCATCATGGTACTTATGAGGCTCGGGAGCGGGGCATGCGATTGCTCATGGCCAACTTGACGGCAGCGCAACGAGAGCAGCTCGATCGTTATGGATATTTCGATGTCATCGGTGGGGAGACGGGTCGGCGCTATCGGATACGCTTCGGCCGGGAGCTGAATGTCGATGAACTCGACGACTTCGGCAAACGCATTAGCAGCTGGTGCTTCCTTCCCGAGGGCGACCTTGTCACGGGGGACGTGATGCTCTCCCAGAAGGTGGCCCTCGAAACATTCGAAAGAGAGGCGCTCCGAGTGTCCAATAGGCTTGGTGCAAGCCTGCGCGCCACGGGCCCGTAGGGCACCGACGGCGTCTGCATGAAATGCAGCGGAGAGGTCGTCGCCCGGGCGACGTGCCGATGAAGGCAGCGCCCAGTTAATGCGACGTGATGAAGGCGCGAGTCATGAGTGCAATCCGCACGGTGCACGTCCGCATCGAGGGCCGCGTCCAGGGCGTCGGCTACCGAGCCTGGGTCGAAACTACGGCTTTGGCGTTAGGTCTGAGTGGATGGGTAAGTAACCGTCATGACCGCTCGGTCAAGGCGGTATTTCAGGGTCCACCCGAACGGGTCTCCGACATGTTGCGCCGCTGCGAGCAGGGACCGCCAGCCGCGCGCGTCACTCGCGTCGACGTACTGGGCGAATGCGTTGGCGTCTACCATGGCTTCGAGGTGCGCCGAACCGCCTGATTCAGTTCCGAGCTACACATGAAGTCGCGCGCAGGGAGCATAAGAATCTCGCCTCCTGGCACCTCACCGTTCTAGTCTGGACGAGAAAGAGCACTTGGCGGAAGGTGTCCGCTGATCCGGAGGCGTAGCTCCAGTTGATTGCCAGTCGTAGAATAATCTCTCTCTATTGGAAATTGGGAGAAGACGAAGCGGTGGGAACTGATGAGTAAGAATCCTCTGCGCGTCCCGAATGCGGCCATCATGGGGGCGCTGGGCGTAGTTTATGGCGACATAGGAACAAGTCCCCTTTATGCGTTTAAGGAAGCCGTCAGGGCATCCAGTGGAGGGAGCGCTCCAACCCCGGAAACCGTTCTCGGTATCGTCTCGCTTGTTCTGTGGGCCTTGATTATTATCGTCTCGCTGAAATACGCGATCCTTATCCTCAATGCCGATAATCGTGGTGAAGGCGGCATTGTTGCTCTGCTTGCTGTCTTGGGAGTTCAAACGGCCCAGCCCGGGACGTGGCGCGGTGTGCTCCTCATACTCGGACTTATAGGTGCCGCGTTGCTCTATGGCGACGGGGCGATCACTCCGGCCATCTCTGTTCTGAGCGCGGTTGAAGGCCTCAAGGTCGACGCCCCGAGCTTAGCCCCTCTCGTCGTCCCAATAACTGTCGGCATTCTTCTCGCCCTCTTCGTTGTCCAGCAGAAGGGCACGGGCTTCATTGGCAACCTGTTCGGCCCAGTCATGCTGGCTTGGTTTGTTGTCCTCGCGGTCTTGGGCATCGCGAGCATCCTCCGCGCACCAGCGGTCCTAGCGGCGATCAGTCCCCACCACGGTTTCCACTTTCTGACCCACGTAACCCCCGCGGTCAGCTTCGCAGTCCTCGGCGCCGTGTTTCTCGCCGTCACCGGCGGCGAAGCAATGTACGCCGATATGGGGCACTTCGGGCGGACACCAATCCGTGTAGCTTGGTTCGCAATTGTTCTTCCGTGTCTCATGCTGAACTACTTCGGACAAGGTGCGTTGCTTTTGACGGACCCCGCAGCGATCGAAAGCCCGTTTTTCCGGCTCGGCCCGAGTCGGTCCATTATCTCCTCGTGACGTTCGCCACGGCAGCGACGGTTATTGCTTCCCAGTCGATAATATCCGGCGCCTTTTCCCTCACTCAGCAAGCAATACAGCTCGGCTTCTTGCCGAGCATGCGTGTGCTGCATACTGAGAGTGAGGAGCGGGGGCAGATTTATGTGCCTCTAGTGAATTGGTTGCTCGCTCTTGTCACACTTGGCGCAGTCGTTGGATTTGGCTCATCAGAAAAGCTAGCAGGCGCCTACGGCGTTGCGGTGTCTCTGCTTATGGCGATAACGACGCTCCTCGCGTCGTTTATCGCTCTGCGGTGGGGCTACAGCCCCATTCTGGTTGCTGCCGCCAATGGCTTCTTCTTGATGGTAGACTTGATTTTCTTTTCCGCGAATTCGATCAAGCTATTCGAAGGCGGTTGGTTCCCCCTCCTACTTGCGGCAATCGTCGTGTTCCTCATGCTGACATGGCGAACCGGACAAAGGCTGATCGAGCAGGCGCGATCCCAGCTTCGACAAAGTGAAGATCAGTTCTTACTGGCTCTGATCACAACTCCGCCGGTGCGCCTCCCTGGAACTGCTGCCTTCCTAACACCCGCCACGGTCGGCGTTCCGCTAATCCTCGCCCACCACATGAGGCACACGCACGCTCTGCATGAGCGGGTCCTGTTTGTGTCGGTCCGCACGACGGAGTCACCGCGAGAACCATTTGAGAAGCGGTTCGAAATCAATCCCGTTAGCGAGCAACGTAATGCGAATTATCTTATACTTCGGATTTATGGAGAGCCCCAATGTTCCCGCAGCACTGCAACTCGCGGTCAGTCGCGGTGTCGTTGACGAAATAGACGTTCGCGACATTTCCTACTACCTTGGCCGGGAGACGATTATTCCGAGCAAGCATGTGCCTGGAATGGCGAAATGGAGAGAGGAAATCTACGCCTTCGTAAAGCGTAACGCTGAACGATCTGCCGCTTACTTCAGCATTCCCGCCACCCAGGTCATCGAGATCGGAATTGAAATAGATCTTTGACGCCTGTCCAGCAGGCCAAAGTCTACACATGATGAATCTGGCGCGACATACCCCCCTTGAGTTCGGAGCGACCCAGGACGAGAGCGAGAAGCAGTATGTGGTCAGCACCAGCTGCGCGCCGGCAAGAATCCGGCCTCGATGAGCGCAAAGAGCGACACTGGCAGCAGGCTCCAATACACCACGTGCTCGATTGGAGAAAAATCCGCGAAATCTCCGAACCACCCAAAATGCGACGCGGCCATCATTATCACCGTACGCGCCCCGGCCGTGTATCCGATCCACCTTGGTCGAGTGCGATGGTTCAGTCGCTTCACGGTGATCGTCGTCAACGGTACAACCGACAGCAACGTACACAGCAAGACCGCGAAGTCTGCCCCGTCGGTCGCCTCGCCCATTGCTTCCTTGATCGCGAAACGACCGAGGCCGCACACGAGCACAATAGTTGCGAAACCAAACCAATAACCAGTGCGCGAGATGTGGCCGGTGACTTCCGAGAACAAGCGGCCAAGGTACATGCTGCACTTCCTCTGGTGGCCGCAAAGCCGGAGTGGCTGGGCGCGTTCGGAGATATCTGCATCAGCTGCATGGCGACGTGCTTGCTGGATTAAAAAAAGAGGGACCCGGTCTGCCACGGGGGAGATGGCTCCGGGTCCCCATCGGCAGACGGGGGAGGCGTCTGGGCGGCCGTCTGCGAGACCTGAATTCGGCAGGAAGTTCTAAAGGTGGAGGATGCCCTTTGAGCTTCAGACCGGGTTCAGGGGCTGTCTTAAAATCAACCTAGGCGCCTCAGCACTAGAACTGAAATATCGCTTCGGTTATGTTTCCATAGCTATCGGCTATGGGATGACAATTGCCGGTGCTTCCAATCGTTGAGAGTCTCTGGAGAGTCGGGTCCTCGAAATGGAAATGCATCAAGTCCGATATTTCCTCGCCGTGGCGCGCGAGTTGAATTTTACGCGCGCGGCAGAGACCTGCAACGTTGCGCAGCCATCGTTGACGCGAGCCATCAAGCAGCTAGAAGAGGAACTCGGCGGCGAATTGTTCCGCCGCGAGCGCAACCTGACCCATTTAAGCGAACTCGGCCACCGGATGCGGCCGATGCTTCAGCAGTGTTACGACAGCGCATTGACGGCAAAGTCTCTTGCTCAATCGATAAAGAGCGGCACCGTGGCGCCCTTGTCAATCGCACTCTCCGTGACCGTCAACATCATGCTGCTGATCACCTTTCTAACCGAACTCGTGCGGGCACTTCCGGGCCTGGAACTGCGGCTCCTGCGCGGCACAAACAATGAGATCGCGGAGCTTTTGAAGAAGGGCGAGGCCGAGGTCGCAATCGGCGGCTCGCTCGACGAGTCGTGGGACCGGCTCGATGCGTGGCTGCTATTCAGCGAGCCGTACAAGCTGCTAGTCGGCCGCAAGCACAAGTTTGCCACCGCCGGTCGAGCCATTACACCGGACGAACTCGTGAAGGAGCGCCTGCTTTGCCGGATCAATTGTGAAAACGTGCAGGAAATCGCGGACTTCTTGACGAACAAGGAAGCCATGCCCTCGGCAAGGCACAATGTCTGGTCCGAGCAAGACCTCGTCGCCTTGCTCGAAGCCAACATCGGGGTCGGTATCGCGCCTGAAAGTTCAGCGAACCTTGACGGGGTCGCGGCTCTTGAACTCGATGGCATGGCTGTTGAGCGCGCGGTTCATGTTTACGCCGTCGCGGGGCGTCAGCGGTCGGTGGCGGCGAGCACCTTGATAAAAATGCTAAGGGCCGCCAATTGGCGTCCTATAGTGACGCACATGAAAAGTGCGATCGCCAACTCAAAATCCTCGGCTAGCGCCGCGCAGATTTGAGCGCCTGAAGAATTGCATCCGTATCCATGCGCCGCCGGTAGTCAGGATCAATGAACTCGGTCCTTTACCAGTCCATCTTTTCCGACGACAAAGGTTGTTGACGACGATGGGATGATCGCTTAAATCCGACTTCATGATGTCGAGTCGCACTTGTTCGGGCGTTTAGCTGACGGAGCTGTCCATCCCTCACCGGATGTTGCCCTTGCATACTGCTCGAGCGGAATCGCAAGATGATCAGGTGCGGCGGGCGGTTCGGCGAATGCAATCAGATCGTCGGTGTCAGCCGGTTCATGTAGAAACACGCCTTCCAGCGGATCGAAATCGCCCTGCCAGGGCGCCATTTCGATCACCCTTCTGGTCTTCTCATAGCCAGCGTCCCAACGCGAGCGGATCCCTGACGGGCTGAAATCGACGTCCTTCGTTTGATCCTCATTGTCGAGGCCCGGAGCCAGCAACCGAACAACATGCATCCGCGTCGTGCAGCCGTATGCTGCCAATTCCCGTACGCCTTCGCTCGTGCGTACCGCCTCAGGAATGAGTGCGGTGAGTTGCATGATGACGTGCCGCAACCGATGGATCTGTGCCTGGCGCGCAATGTGGGTCGCGACGCGGCTCGAATACTGAATGTCCTTTTGGCGATGCAGCACTTCCCAGATATTTTTCGGCTCTTCGCCGACGGGGTTCCACATGTGAACCGCGAACACGAGCGAATTCCTGCGCGGATTGTCGTCGAAGATCGCCTCCGCCGGCGTATTGGAGAGGATGCCGCCATCCCAAAAGAGTTCGCCATCGATGCGGACTGCCGGAAACGCCGGCGGAAGCGCACCGGACGCTAGGATGTGTTTCACGCCAAGCTCAGTTTGCTGGCTATCGAAATATCGCATCCGACTGGTGCGGACATGCGCCGCTCCGACTGTCAGCCGCGGTTTGCTCTTTTTGATAAGCGAAAAGTCGACCAGGTCGAGCAGCGTTTTTTCAAGCGGAGCAGTGCTGTAGAATCCTGCGCTATCGGCGCCAAGTGGAACATGCGCTCCCAGGAACGCCAGAGGGTTAGGCTCGAAGAATCCTGGAATTCCGTATGTCACGGTCGAAATGTACGACAAGGTTTGCGCCACGCCGGCCCACAACGGCCAGCCATGCCAAGGCGATTTGTGGGACATGCGCTGCCAGAATTCTTGAAGAGCCGGCAGTCGATTTGCAGGTTTGTTGCCGACGATCAACGCGGCGTTGATTGCGCCGATCGACGTGCCGATAACCCAGTCCGGCTCGATGCCCGCTTCGTGCAGCGCCTGATACACCCCGGCCTGATAGGCGCCGAGCGCGCCCCCGCCCTGAAAAACGAGCACGATCTGCCCGGTGTCCCTTGCGGACCGCGGCACCTCTGGCGCCGGGTCGAATTCGCCTGCCCGCTCTCCAGGACCACTCTTGAGACTGTTGAGCATGACGTCCTCCAATACTGGTTGGATGGTCGACCTGCGGCGGATCGAAAGCACCAGCGTCGATCGCTGACCGCTTCCGAACCGCGCAGGGCTGTCTATTTCGAAGCGACGCTCGATGTAATCGACGCGATGACCTCGGACGCCATATTGAAAGCCGCGTCGCGGTCCTTGATATGATGACGGCGCGCGATCCATCTAAAGTCCGTGTAGACGGCCCAGACCTGTCCCTTGTCGTCTTCTCTGACGAGCAACCGTACGGGCCAATCCAGCCCGGCGTTCGGATTGGATGTCAGGAATTGAATACCGAGTGGCGGGTTACCGAAAATAAGCAGGGTCGACGGCTTCAGGCTAATCGCTGCCTTCGCGCCGAGCTGCGATTGATCGACGGCCATGAAGAACATGATGCCCTTCTTCTCAACGTCGGCTTTCAGACGGGCAACCGTTTCATCAAAGCCGTATATGCTCCTAACAGTGACGATGCCGTCTTTCGTTACGGCCGGTGTTGCACCGGCCGCCGGCGAGAATGCAGGTACGGCGAGCGCCGCCAGCGTAGCCGCGGCGATGACGTTGCGTATTGAAGCAATGGGGAACAGCATCTGTCACTCCTCTAAGCTCCGCTCTCGGCGGGTGTTGGGCTCTGATGGCGACACAATGCCGGGGGCCGACGCCTGGCTGAAATAGCG
Source organism: uncultured Alphaproteobacteria bacterium (assembly GCA_963750715.1). Classification (GTDB taxonomy): domain Bacteria; phylum Pseudomonadota; class Alphaproteobacteria; order Rhizobiales; family Hyphomicrobiaceae; genus JAGVSR01. Next base: position 119,167 of record CAVVRP010000010.1, read on the forward strand.
ATTGGCTCCGGTGTCGATAGCGCAATGCTATGGCTGTTCGTCGTAGCTTACGGCAATGCCTGGCCGCGTGACGGATAGCCGTCCGGTCGGCGACCGGGCTTTTAAGGGTTTGGTGTCAAGCGGTGTGACGACAACGCGACATGCCAAGTCATACCCGCGAATGACCGAATTCAGTTCGGCACTAATTTGCGGTAATCTCAGACTGGGTCTTTATCGACGGCGGACATGACAGACGATCGAACGCTTGAAGCGGTGTTCCGAGACATTTGCGGCCGTGATGGCCCGTTGCAAGAACGGCTCGAGGATTTCAGCCGGGCGGTCAGGGACCTTTCCCCGCCGTTCGCGGATGCTTATGACACGCTGATCGCGCGGCTTGCGGCCGCCCGCAGCGGCATGAACGCACCAGGTCGCGGCGATTCGATGCCGGATTTCGTGCTGCCTGAGTGCGACGGGCGATTGGTGTCGTTGGCTGACTTGAAAGCCTCGGGCCCGTTCATCATCAGCTTCAATCGTGGTCATTGGTGCGACTACTGCGCGATTGAATTGACGGCATTCAAACAAGCCCACAACGCGTTCGAAGGTGTGGGCGCGCGAGTTGTTTCGATTATGCCCGAAGCGCAGAAATTTACCGGCACAGTCAAAGAACGGCTTGACGGCGGCATCGCCATTCTGTCGGACATCGACAACGCCTTCGCACTTGAAATGGGCATTGCCATCTGGCTCGGTGACGACGTGCGGACGCTCTACCTCAACAACGGGTTGAACCTCGAAATATTTCAGCGCAGCGGCCTGTGGTTTGTACCAATCCCCGCAACGTTCGTCGTCGCGAGCGATGGCAATATCCTGGCGCGTTTCGTCGATCCCGATTTCCGCAGGCGGATGGAGATCAATGAGATACTTGCTGCTTTAAAATCTGCGTAGAGCCATTGACGCGTGACACCTCCGGCCACGCCGGCGAGCCATAGCCAAACGCTATGGAAAGAGTTCCGAAACGATATTTTTCAGTTCCGATTGCGGTGTTCAAGATGGGCCCGTCATCGCGACCCTATAGGCCGCGAATAGCTCGCAACACGGAGCGTTAATCCCATGACCCACAATGTCTCAATGAAATCGAGCCGGTGCCTTGCACTTTCGATTGCAGGCTTGCTCGCAGGAGCTACCGCAATCGGCGCAACGGCAGCCAACGCTGGCACGTGCCCGGCTGATAAGGTCACGACTGACGGCCAGAAGCCGGGCGCAACAGCTCACAAAGACGTCACCGAAAAGCTGCTCGGCCAGATCGACCTTTCGAAGGAAACGGTGGCAGTCGGCGATCATCACCTCCGCATGCGCCGGCTCGATATCAAACCGGGCGGCGAGGTCGCGTGGCACAGCCACGGCGACCGTCCGGCGCTCATCTTCGTCGTGTCAGGTTCGATCACCGAGTATTCGAACCACTGCTCCGTTCCGATCGTACACAACACTGGCGACGTGTCCGTCGAGCAGGGCGGCCTCTCGCACTGGTGGAAGAATACATCGAAAGAGCCGGTGGTCCTGGTGTCTGCCGATATCGCGAAAGATCCAGACGAGGAGGGCATGTAGTCCGGCGGTCGCCATCTGCGTTGTGGATCGTGAGGCGTTGCGCCAAACCCGCTTTGGCCTGCGCCGCACATCCGCCGACCAGAATTCTGTCGACGTTTTCTCAAAATCGCTCACTCGCAGCATCGCAGGACCCAAACAAAAATGGGCCAGCCCTCAGAGATCGCACTTCAAGCATCAGAACTCGCGCGGCCGCAATGGGAAACTGGCGCGTTCCGGCGCGCTCTCGTGATCGGATTGACCGCCTTCCTGACGGTGGTTGATCTATTTGCCGCTCAAGCCATTCTGCCACCGCTCGCCAAACACTATGCTGTGTCGGCGGCAGCCATGGGCCTTGCCGTCAACGCCAGCACGTTCGGCATGGCGATCGCTGGGCTCGGCGTCGCGATGTTCAGCGAAAAACTCGATCGCCGGCTCGGCATCTTTTTTTCTCTCGTCCTGCTGTCGATCCCCACGCTGCTGCTCGCATCGGCGCCAAACCTGGCCGTATTCGCGGCCCTGCGCGTCACGCAAGGTCTTCTCATGTCGACTGCGTTCAGCCTGACGCTCGGTTATCTCGGCGAGCGCTACAGCGCTGCAGAGTCCGCAAGCGCTTTTGCGGCGTACATCACGGGTAACGTCGCGAGCAATTTCATCGGACGTTTCATCGCGGCGGCGGTCGTCGACCATGCCGGGTTGGCTGCGAACTTTTACGTCTTTGCGGCTCTCAACTTGTTAGGTGCTGTGCTCGTCTACATCACGGTCAGGCGTGTACCGCGCATGAAGCCGGTTCACGCGCCAGCTGCCCGATCGCCGTTCGCCAGCGTGTGGCATCATTTGTCGGATGCGCGTCTCCGTGCTGCTTTTGGCATAGGTTTCTGCATCCTGTTCGCCTTCATCGGCACGTTCACCTACATCAATTTCGTCCTGATGCGCGCACCGCTGTCGGTCGGCATGATGCAGATCGGCGTGATCTATTTCGTCTTTCTGCCGTCCATGATCACGACACCGCTCGCGGGTGCTGCCGTCCTTCGTTTTGGAATCCGGCTGACGCTCTGGTCTTCACTCGGCCTCGCTGCTGTTGGCTTGCCGCTTCTGCTCGCACCGCATCTCGCCCCCGTTCTGCTTGGCATGGTTCTGGTAGCCGTCGGAACATTTTTTGCCCAAGCCGTCGCAACGGGCTTCGTCAGCCGCACAGCCACTGTCGATCGGGGCTCGGCCAGCGGGCTCTATCTCGCCTCCTACTTTCTCGGCGGGCTTAGCGGCAGTGCTGTGCTCGGCCAACTTTTCGATCGCTTCGGCTGGGGCGCCTGCGTCGCGGGCATCGGCGCGTCGCTCCTCGCTGCAGTTGTGCTAGCCGCGCGCCTCGATACCGCCACGACGCCCGTCAGCAAATCGCGAGCCGAATGAGAACCAGCAGGTTAGTAGCTTTCAAGCAAAGTGCCAAAATCGCGTGCTTCTGTGATGAGGCACTGAGCTCAACGGCGTCGGACCGGCTCAGATCGACACCGCGTATCCCGATGCTCTCACAGCAAATCCCTTCGGAAATCCAGCCGAGGCTGATTGGATTTCGAACCGGGAATCGGGCCTCAACCGGCTGGTGGATTTAGCGGGCGTCGGCATGACTGTCGTGCAGCGGCTCGATCTGTCGGTCTGATACCCGGGAACCTTTGTCTCGCGATCGCATTCAACTGGCATGAGCGGTGTCATTCGTGTCCTGGCCGTAGAAGCGCCCAAGACGCTTCCGTGAAGCTTAGGTGCGTATTCAACATGTGTTGATCCAGATCGGCGTCGGATTTTCGTCCTTAAGCCATCCCGGCACAGCCTAGGATTCTATTGGTTCACGCAAGCTGACCTGAACCGGTAAACGGTACGGATCCGAGCCGGGATATCCAATGGAAAGGGATCTGATTGATGACCAGTTTTTTGCATTTCGTTGGGGTTATCGCTGGAGCAGCGATGCTGGGTGGCGTTGCACTGTCGACAACGGGTCCGACCAGGGCCGACATGGGGCCAAAGCCGAAGGTTGATTGCACTAAGGCCGCAAATAAGGACAAACCTGCCTGCAAGCCCAAGCATGGAGAAGCAACCGACCAGGAGATCTACAACGCGGCGTATTGGATGGCGCACCAGGGCCAGTACCGCGAAGCGCGCGATGTTCTTGCTATGGCCGCAAACCAGAATGACCCGGCCATTCTGACGGCCATCGGCTTCGTGACCCGCAAGCTCGGCAATGTCGACGCCGCGCTGCCCTACTACGGGCGGGCGCTGGCCCTCAATCCGGACTATGTGCTGGCGCGCGAATACCTCGGTGAAGCCCACCTTACGCGCGGCGACCTCGCCAGCGCGCAGCGTGAACTCGGCGAAATCGCGCAGCGGTGCGGGACGCAGTGCACGGCCTACGTCCATCTAGCCGAGCACATTTCCAATTTCGAGGCTGCCCACGCGCCATCGAAAGGCTGAGCGCGCGGCTGACCAACCGGCCTGGGACCGCGGTCTCCGCGTCCGCTCGCCAGCGTCTTCAGGTTCGCTGCTTCCCGCCCGCTGCTATTGCCGAGTCAGGCGAATGATCACATCGGCGCCTCAGCGCCGAGCTAGCTGCGAACGGCGAATCTCACCGCTGGCCACGAGAGCATCCTTGCAACCCGGCGACAGGCGCTTTCCAACCTGACTCATGCAAGTTTTCAACTCGGCCGTATCGGGCGCGTACGACGCGCAGAAGCGGAAGTAGTCGGCCTTGCACGCGTTCATGACGCGCTGCGAGACAGCACTCGCCGGCCACGCGGCAACTACTGTCAAGGCGATGAAAACGCCTCCCGCGATAAGCTTGTTAGCCGCGTCGCGAAGGCGGGTGACGATAGTGCTCATGTCACTCTGCTTCCTAGTCCAAGATAGCTCTTTCACAATTGCCCCCGCCAACTTCGGTTCACGTGCCAAAATCACTCGGTGATTTGTCCACATCGTTCCAGCGCTTTTCGCTGTATTGGCGTATTCGCCCGTCTCAAAATGTGGAAAATTTGCAATCGTGATCTTCTCGACGCGTTATGGCCTCAGCCCGACAGCTAACGCTGGCGGCGCTCTTACCCGTTCGATCGGACCGTTGGAGGCTCCCATGCAAGGGCCTGGGATGGCACTTAACGTCCTGGGCGCCGTTGCGAACATACAGAGAATCGCTGATTCTTAGAGTTTCCGTCGGGGACGTTTCCACGTGTTGGCTGAAGCCACCTATCTTGAGACCCTCAACCCGCAGCAACGGCGAGCGGTCGAGCACGGCGTGCGCCAGGGAAAGTGCCTGGCCAGTTCGCCGCTTCTCGTCATCGCGGGCGCAGGATCGGGCAAGACGAACACTTTAGCCCATCGCGTCGCCCATCTTATTGTCAATGGCGCCGACCCGCGCCGAATCCTGCTGATGACCTTTTCACGACGCGCGGCAACCGAGATGGGCCGCCGCGTTGAACGGATCGCCCGCAAGGTGATGGGTGACAGCGCCGGGGTGATGACCGACGCCCTCACTTGGGCGGGGACCTTCCACGGCATAGGCGCGCGGCTCCTGCGCGAGTACGCCGACCAAATCGGTCTTCAGAGGGAATTCACCATCCACGATCGCGAAGATTCAGCCGACTTGATGAATCTCGTTCGACACGAGCTGGGCTTCTCGAAGACGGAAAGCCGGTTTCCCACCAAAGGGACGTGCCTCGCCATCTATTCCCGCTGTGTCAACGCCGAACTTGAGATTGAGAATGTCCTCGGTGCATCTTATCCTTGGTGCGCGGCGTGGGCCACGGAGCTGCGAACTTTGTTCGCCGCTTACGTGGAAGCCAAGCAACGGCAGAATGTGGTCGACTACGATGACCTGCTTCTCTACTGGGCGCAGACCGTCAGTGATCCGACGCTCGCCGAGGATATCGGCGGGCGCTTCGACCATGTGATGGTCGATGAGTACCAGGACACCAACCGCCTGCAGTCCTCTATCCTGATGGCTCTGAAGCCCACCGGTCGCGGTGTGACCGTCGTGGGCGACGACGCCCAGTCTATTTATTCGTTCCGTGCTGCGACAGTGCGCAACATTCTGGACTTTCCAGCCGCTTTTAGCCCTCCGGCCGAGATCGTCACCCTCGATCGCAATTACCGCTCGACCCAAGCCATCCTGTCTGCGGCCAACGGCGTGATCGACCTTGCTGCCGAACGGTTCACCAAGAATCTTTGGACCGACCGGAAGACGGGCACACCGCCGCAACTCGTCACGGTGCGCGATGAAGCCGAACAGGCCCGCTATATCGTCGAACGCGTTCTAGAAAACCGCGAAGGCGGATCAACACTGAAGCAACAGGCCATCCTGTTTCGCACCTCGCACCACAGCGGTCCGCTCGAGATCGAGCTTACGCGCCGCAATATTCCGTTCGTGAAATTCGGTGGCCTCAAATTTCTGGACGCTGCGCACATCAAGGATCTGCTGGCACTTTTGCGGTTCGTGGAGAACCCCCGCGACCGGGTCGCTGGGTTTCGCGTGCTGCAACTGATGCAGGGCGTGGGACCCGCGTCTGCCCAACGGGTGCTCGATCATATGTCCCAAAACCGCAGATCCGATCGGGTCGCTGGTCAACGCTCCCTCCCCTCCCCGCGTGGGGGAAGTTTGGCGCGCGTTCGTTGCAGCCGTAACCGATTTGAGCGGCGGTCAGGTGGGCTGGCCGTCGGAGCTGGAGCGCGCGCGGCTCTGGTACGAGCCACACCTCGAGCGAACTCCACGAGGACGCCATCACGCGGCGGGCGGATTTAATTCAACTCGAGCAGATCGCCCGGGGTTATCCATCCCGTGAGAGGTTCCTGACGGAATTGACCCTCGATCCACCGGACGCGACCAGTGACCACGCCGGCGTGCCACTGCTTGATGATGATTATCTCATCCTCTCGACCATCCATTCCGCCAAGGGCCAGGAATGGAGGTCGGTCTTCGTCCTCAATGTCGTTGACGGCTGTTTGCCATCTGATCTCGGCGCGGGCACCACAGCCGAACTCGAAGAGGAGCGGCGCTTGCTCTATGTGGCCATGACCCGGGCCAAGGACGATCTTCATCTCATCGTTCCGCAACGTTTTTTCACGCACGGTCAGATCGCCAATGGCGAACGCCACGTCTACGCCTCGCGCACGCGTTTTATTCCAGACAATCTCCTTGGCCTATTCGAGAAGACGGCATGGCCTGTCGTGCGTGCGACTGCTGCGCCGAACAAGGCCGTCCAAAGCACGCGGCTCGACATCGGTGCCCGCATGCGAAGGATGTGGCAGTAAATAGCCGAGGACCCCGTGACGCGCCTTCCTATGGTGGCGCGCTGAGCGACCTTGGAATGACAAGCAAACACATCACGGGCGGACGAAGTAACGGCCAGGCCGAGACCTCTCACCTGCCGGCCCGGCTGAGAGAACGACGCGTGCAACGCTTCAGGTCAGCCGGTTCAGCCCAGAGATTTCTTTCAACACACGCCGCCATCTACAACTCCTTCAACGTCCAGCGTCATCTGATATCCCGTCAGACACTTCGCCAGATTCGCAGTGAAGCGATGAGGAAATGGCAAGTGGTGACCGCTGCAGCTGGAAGGGCATGTTCACTGCAAAGTCTTGCGACTGCCCACCTGAAATGTGACAACACCTCGGCTGACTTTTTCGCGTGGGCGCGGGGATTGTTTTTCCGGGGGGGCGACTGGTAGGAGATGACAAGATCTGCCATGGGCCACTCCCAACAATCCGCAAGACGTGTCAAACTCAGCGGCCCTTCTCGCCCGTTCCGATCCCGACTAGCGTCGCGGCAGCCAGCCGTTTCCGCCGCTCGCTCCAAGGCGTTCGCCGAAACCGGCCCGTGCACGGCGTGTGCGGTGGCTCTATGGTGATGGGCGCAGGACTCGTCGATGCGGAGGGCGCAAGACACGAGATGGCAGGAGTGTTGGGATTGGAGACGAGCTTCGCCACGCGCCGGATGCACCTCGGCTACCGCTTGGGTCGACTGCAAGCGCCGATGCCGGGATACGCTCAAGGTCCGCGTCTTCGCGGTCACGAATTCCACTACGCGACAATCCTTTCCCAGCCGGATGCGCCCCTGGCCGCGGTGAGCGACGCAACCGGCGCCGCCGTCGCCGAGACCGGCTCGCACAGAGGTCAGGCCACAGGGTCATTCTTTCATTTGATCGCGGAGGAGCAGTGAGCGGCTTCGTGTCCATTGTATCGGCCGGCCCCGGCGATCCCGAGCTCTTGACGCTCAAGGGTGCCGCCCGGCTCAAGGCCGCAGATGTCGTGCTCTACGACGATTTGGCGTCCGGTGAGATCCTCGGTCATGCCCGCGAGGGCGCGCTACTCGTCAGCGTCGGTAAGCGCGCCGGCAGGCCGTCTGCAAAACAGGAACACGTCAGCCGCCTGCTTGCCGACTATGCGGCGACAGGAGCACGTGTGGTCCGCCTCAAGTCTGGCGACGCAGGCGTCTTCGGGCGTCTCGAGGAGGAAATCCAGGCTCTGAAAGCGGCGGGCATCGGCTTTGAGATCGTACCGGGGGTCTCAGCCGCTTGTGCCGCGGCCGCGATGGCCCGAATTCCACTGACACGCCGGTCGACCGCCCGCCGCGTGCAATTCGTCACTGGCGCCGACGTGACCGGCGCTCTGCCCACGGACCTCAACTGGGCGGCCCTCGCCGACCCTCAGGCAACGACCGTCATCTATATGGGAAAGCGCACCTTTCCAGAACTCGCACGACGACTGTTGGAGGAGGGATTGCCTGCCGAGATGCCGGCGTTACTGGCCGAGTCAGTCGGACACGCCGATCAGCGGCTGGTCCGCACCACGATCGCGGGGCTGGCCGATCAGCTCGCACGCGAGGCCGTGACGGCGACCGCAGTCATTCTCTACGGGCCATTGGCCGAGGGAGGCTGAGCGTGCGAACCGGCGGCAACAACGAAATGGGTATGACGATTTCAATATGCACAGGTTGCCTTGCCGGGCAAACCGGCTTGGCCGCAGACCTGCTGACGGCACTCGAGGTGAAGGGATTGCACGCACGCATCGTCGAAACCGGCTGCATGTCGGGCTGTGCCCGCCCCTCCACCATCGCTTTCAGAGCCGACGGCAAGACCGCTTATCTCTTCGGTGAAATCAACTCATCCGACATGCCGGAACTCCTGCATTTTGCGACCCTCTACGCTGCCTCTCCAGATGGGAATTTCGCTGACGCCCGGCCGCTCGGCGCACTGCGGAGCAAGGCGATCGCGCGCATCCCGGGGTAATTGAACATGCGACTTGACGCCTGGCCCGTGAAGCGAGCAAAAAGAACCGGCATGGTGTTCCGTGCAGCGCAAAGCGCTGGAACGTCATTGGGAATGGGGAAGGGTGGACCAAGTTGAGGCGCCCGAAACCCCAGCCGCCCCCGCGACTGTGAGCGGTGAGCAGGCCTCGCATCGATGCCACTGGGCTGCAAAGCCTGGGAAGGCAGGAGGCTCGCATAGACCCGCAAGCCAGGAGACCGGCCATGCAACGTGAACCATCAACGCCGTCGGGTGTGACGGCAAGGAGATGCATATGAAAACGAATGTTGCCACCGAAAAACTACTCACCGGGGATCGCGAGGGAAGCGCATCATCAGCTGCCGTGCGTGCCTCATGCGCTATTGCATTCTTGATTGGGGCTCTGGTCGTGTTCATCGTTGGGTTCTCGCATATGGACGTTGTGCACAATGCAGCCCACGACACACGCCATTCACTTTCATTCCCCTGTCACTAGAGGTGCAGACATGCTGACACGCATTATGGGCGTCGGTCTGCTGGCCGGCGTGGTGAGTGGATTGCTGGTCGCAAGCATCCAGCACGTTACGACAGTGCCTCTGATCTTGAAGGCTGAGGTCTACGAGCAAGCAAGCCAGAACGAAGGAAAGCCGCAGGGGACGTCTTGGACCTTCGGGGACGAGGCGCGGGTCATCCTGGTCCATGGGGACATGACAGAACACGCGGACGGCGCAGTAGCGTGGGCACCGGCAGACGGACTCGAGCGTACCGCTTACACAACGCTTGCGACGGTTGGCACAGCCGTCGGTTTCTCGCTTGTCCTGCTGGCGATCATGCTGGCATCGAGTGCGCAGATCGGACCGCGAACGGCCATCCTGTGGGGGCTCGGAGCATTCATCGCCACGGGTCTCGCCCCTGGCCTTGGACTATCTCCGGAACTTCCCGGCAGTGCCGCCGCCGAATTGCTGCCACGGCAGATCTGGTGGCTCTCGACTGCGTTACTGACAGCGATTGGAATTTGGCTGGTGTTCCAGCGCGCAGCGATGCCCGCTATTGCCATTGGATTGGTCCTGATCCTGCTTCCGCATCTCATCGGCGCGCCACAGGTTCATGAATTCAAGAGCACAGCCCCGGCCGAGCTTGCGGGCCATTTCGCCTCGGCGTCTCTGGCTGTCCATGCTCTGCTTTGGACCGCTGTAGGAGCCAGTACGGGATACTTCTGGAGGCGGGCGGCGCAGTCCCAAGTCCCGGCCTAGATCGCATTGGTACTGTCCCACTAACTCTGGGCGTTGAGCTCACGTGCTATTGTCATCTCATGCCCCTGTTGGTTGTTCGCGATCATCTGCCGCGCGCGTCAGTCTTGTTGCCTGCGGCAAGGGCGGGAGCCGAGTTGTCTATCGGTCCAAATAGTCGAGCGACGCAAAGCTCAGCTGGTCCATCGGAGCGCTCCTCGAATCAATGATCCAAGTGTGCCATGATTGATACCAATGGGTTGTTCAGAGGTTCCTTTTAGGTACAGCGTGGCAGGCGGTTCAGCGCATGCGGCCAACTTTTATTTGGCGCCAACGTGCCGTCCATGCGCCTGGCAGTCGGTCAAACTATCGCTTCGCGATCTTGAACAAGCATTGAGACTTTCGGCAAGCCCTTCCTCTCCCGTTCAAAGTCCGAACACATTGGGCACGCTCGACCGCTACTGCGGCTTGAACATGTTGCAGTCGGACTTCATCGCATCCGACACTACTCCCGCAGCATCGGAAGGGCGCGGATCGGATGCTTGGCCCTTTCTCGCTTCCGGGCTCTTCTCGAACTCGTCGACGATCGCATTGCGTTGCTCATTGGTGAGCAGGCCTGTCTGCTCTCCAGCCTGAAGCAAGTGGCACACCGTCTTCATGCCGCCAAATGCCCCGCTCACCCCACTGTACAGAATTCCGCCGAAGTAACCGGCGCCTAGTCCCGAAGGCGTTTTTTCGACACCATTGATTGGGAGTTGATGCTCATGGCTGTTCGCCAACATTTGGATTGTCCGAGGGTGCTGCTTTACATCGAGCGTTGGCTGAAGGCGCCAGTTGGAGGATGGCAGCGTCGTGCCGCGTATGGCGGGTACGCCGCAGGGTGTGGTGAACTCACCGAGAAGACGCAGATCGTCTATTGCAAACAGCAGGTCGAGAACACCACCAACATGTTTGCGGTGACGGCCATCGGTTTAACCCGATCCCGGAATCTACTGTAAAGACACCTCTGCGCGCCGTTCGTGGAACACGCCGCCGTCGCGGACGATCTGCACAGTAGCAGCGTAAGTTCCCATCGGCCACTCGCCCTGCGTCCGCTTCTTTCCAGCGAAGGCGATGTAGGTCGCCTTGTTTCGGTCGATCGGCTTGGTGTCGCTGACGCCATTAAAATTTGCTGGGCCCGACAGTACTATGCGTACACTGTCGCCTTGGCGCAGGTTCATCAGTCGCGCGACGAAGACGAGTTGCAGACTGTTGCGCGTCACGGGCGTGGCGAAGTCGCCGTACTCCGCTCGCGCCAGATTGGGCAGGGCGCCGGAGAACACCGTCGCGATGATCTCGCCCTTGAGTCCCGCGGCCAGTTGCTCCGCCGGCATCGCCCATAGTCCGACACTCGCAGCGCCACTTGCCTGGCAAGCCGCGTTCTGTTCCTGACCCGTGAAGGGATCGACGGGCTTGCCGTTGCGGCGTACTTCGAAGTGAACGTGGGCGAAATCGGCCATGCCGGAATAGCCGACCGAGCCCAGAGCCTGACCGGTGCCGACCCGGTCGCCGGACTTCACCGCGATGCTGCCTGAGAGCATATGGCAGTACTGCGTTTCCCAGCCGACGCCGTGATCGATGACGACGCCGTTGCCGCATTCTCGGCTGGCGACGCTTTCAGCGCCGCGTTCCCGAACGAGCAAGTCCGGCATGCCGTCGCGCACGCCCTTGATCGTTCCTTCTGCCGCGGCCAGAACAGGTACGGATTTCCCGGTCTCGACAGTCGAAAGTAGCCGGATGTCGGTCCCCTTGTGGCCGTCATAGGTGGCGCCGCCGCAAGAGAAATCGCGCGCCGCTGGGCCGAGGTCGATATCGACGTAGTTCTGAACAAAGCAGGTCTTGCCGAGATCGCAGGCGATCGGTAGGGCGAAACGGGGCGCTGCCGCCTCTCCAGCGAGAGCGACGCCAGCCCCGCCCGCTAGGGTGCTGAGGGTAAATAGAAGCGCAACTTTCGTAGGTGTCGGCATAGCCTTAATCACTCCCGGCGAGGGCCTTGCAACATTATCGCCTGCACGCTCCTCGCGCGAGCCCCTGCCGCCGCCTTGCCAAGAGGCGAGTGGCGCGCCGTGGATTGTGAGGGGGAGGTCTTGGATGTCCTGGTCTAATCCCGAAGAAACAAGAGGGGCGCCCTGAAACGGATGCGGAAACGGCTCGAGACACAGGGCTTTGCTCCGACTGAGTCGTGACGGGCAAACTGCCATCCTATGGTCAACATCCTCTCGGGGCTTTCGATTTGGCGGCTCCAGCCCGGCGTCAAATTTGTCAGCCTGCATGAGGTCCACAATTTTTGGCGTTGCGTTTTTTGCATCGACAGTAGAAGTCGGGCTTTCGGGCCAATTCCGGCGGACCCTACCGTCCGGCGCTAAGCGCGGACCGCGTCTTTGCCTTCCGGTTGACCAGTATCAAAAGGCTTCCCTCTCCTTTGCAACAGCGAGCCTAGCGTGATCAGGGATGGGGTGGCGGTACTTGATCGCCGACACGTGCACGCACCGGCATCGAACGAAAAAGCCCTTCGCGGATAATCGCGAAGGGCTTCCCATTCGCACTGCGCCCTCTGGACGGTCCCCGCAAACCATCCCTTTCGCAGACGAGAACAATATCATCGCCCACGGGGAGCGTCCCGTCTAGTTGACGGTTCACGAAATGCCTGATCGGGACATCAGAAAGCGTGGAAAATACGCGCACGCTTTCTGTCACTTATTGTTTCAATTTGTGTCCGCTCCAGCTGCTTGCTGATTGATCTGCACATCCGCAAAACCTGAGACGCACCGAGAGTGAGCAACAAAAATCCCAAAGTCAATTCTCCGCCATTCGGGCACAGGATCATCTTTCCGAGATCTGATGGCGTCCGAGCGCGAGATGGGTCGTAGCCCTTGGTTAGACACCGAAATTGCGCCTCGTGATCTCTGCTGCCGTTGCGCCGTGATCATAGCGGCGAGCCATGAACTCGCCGCTGGTTCCTCCAGTGCTGGTGCACACTGCTGCGACTGGACAACGGTGTGAGACCCAAAGGAATGGATATCCTCAGGCCCGCCATAATTCGGTCTAACCGGAAGCGCTGATCGCATGGCGCGCGGAAACGCGTGTTCCTCCTGCGACCTGGGCCGTCCATCGACGGCCTCATTTTTTCCAAAAGCCCTCTTTGTCGTCGCGAAGCTAGTCGGACCGTCATCGAGCAAGCTACTCGCGGAGGTCATCGAGAGCTTGTTTCGTGAAAGTCAGGAATTCAGCCTCGTGGCTGCATCCGCTGCGCAGCGTCTGCCATCAGTCGACCAAGTTCTTGCGCCTGCGATGCATAGGCCTGCATCTGGGTCTGCGCAAAACGGCTCTGGAGAGCGAATACCTCCTGGATGTCCTTGGCGTTGGCCAAGTCACTTGCCAGGCCAAAGGTGGCGTCCGCGTTCTGATTGGCGAACCTCGTCGCCCGGTCTTGGACGACTTTGAAGCCAGATGTCGCCCCGTTCGATGGGATTGCATTCGACCACATGCTCATGGCTTGGGTCATGGCATCCATGAAATGACCATACGTCGCACGGGCCTGCTCGACGTTTTTCTCCGCAAGATAGCGCATCTGCTGCGGGATTTCGAACGGGTTCTGGTTCATAGTTTCCTCCTACGTTTATTGTCCTCAGTCACCGTCTCGTCGATTTGGCGTCTCGCGGTTCTCTGAACGTTCAGTGAGTGACAGGTCTAATAGGTCTAAATGGGAAACCCACCCGCAGTCCGCGGAACAAATCGCGCGATCTCGGGATGAAGACCCCGCTCAACGAACTTGGGCCGGAACAACACGAGCGCGGGTAACTCTATCGTTCCGGGATTCTATGTCACGGCGAAAAAACGCGGAAAGATCGGGGCTGCTTTTTGCTACCGAGACCCTCTCAGCCAAGTTAAGGGCATTCCACTGGCGCTGAAGCGCTGTGATCCGGTTGAGCTCGTCGCGGAGCTGGTGCTCCGACTTCTTGTTTGTATGCACGCGAAACCTCAGGTCATTTCTTGGAACAGCAACGGACCCCCATTACCGTCAATCGCAAAATGTTGAAAGCGTTTAGTGACGAGAAGCCTCGAAACCTCCAAAATATCCGAGCGTCTTCGCACCGCACTCTTCGCAACGCAACACACGGATGGCACCTGACCGTCTCATAAAAAGGCACCCCGGCTTGTGTGGTGGGGTGCAAGTGGCGTCCAGCTTGCGCCGTCGGTGCGTGGTGGCAACCAAAATGCTCCGGCGGATCTCAAGCACGGACTTCTGGGTTCAAAGGAGCTCTCCGTGGATGTAGCTCTCTAACTGCCCGATCATAAAGCGCTGCTCATTGATGATACCTTTGACCAGATCGCCGATCGAAACGAGGCCAACCACACGGCCACAGTTCGTGACAGGCAGATGACGTACCCGTTCCAGCGTCATAAGTTCCATGCACGCCTCAACGCTCTCGTCCGGCTGGACGCAGGTCACTTCCGTTTTCATGATGTCGCGGACGAGGGTTTGCAACGATGTCCTGCCTTTGAGCATGACCTCTCTGGCGTAGTCTCGTTCTGTAAAGATGCCCACGAACACATCGCCGTCCATGACCAGCAGCGAACCAACATCTTCACAGGCCATGATTTTTATGGCCGTATATACCGTCTCGTTTGGGCCTACAGAATAGAAATTGTGCCCCTTCATCTTTAGTAACGCGTGTCTTCGATGCCGTAGCGTCCTTCGCAATGGACAAGGTCGTTGGGTTTGCTGTCGGTCAACACGAGCAGAAGCCGTTTGCGCGTGGGCCGCTTGGCAAGGTCCGCGGACATATGCGGATCGCTGCGCCAAGGCGCGTGTAAAATCCCGGCAGCAGCCCCGGTATGCGTGCTCGATGTGGACAGAGAACTTCATCGAGCAGGCGCGAGGCCTGCCTAAACCGCTCAATACTGGTGACTACGACACCCGCGAATTCCTCAAGACCAAGGAAGCTTAGGCCGACAATTTCGCCGACTATTTCCGGATACCGCTCGACCGGCTCTGTGCGCATGATCAAGACCTCGACTTTGGCAAGCGCCTCGAGCCTGAAGCCGACGCTGCCGGTGGCCAGACAGCGGACAAACGTGCACAAGCTATCGCCAACGAGCGTGCGCGCATGCTTGACCAGATAGGCTGACAGGATTTCAATTCAGCAACAGATGCAGGCGCGACCGATCCCTGAGGCCGGGCGTGCGCCAAGGGGCTATTTGGTGAGCAGCAACTTGCCATTAGACGTGATCCTTAGCCGATATTCCTCCCCCCGATGCACGATGATGAGCGCGCCGGCCGCGCCAAGGAGTTCCTCGATTGTCACCTTGCGCGTCTGAGACTCATCTTTGGACTCGTCTGCTCGCGTGCGGGGATCCGGCTGGCTCATGCGTTCGTCGCCCTTCGGAGCGTCTGAGCCCTGGTTCGACATGCCCATGCTCAATGCACCCGCCGGGAGCGGACTCGGCCATCATCATCGGAAGCGACACGAGGCTCGTCCAAACATGGGGTCTCGCGGTCATCAATCTCGGCGTGGAGCCCCGCAAGACTGCGCGCCGCCAGCGCAATGCGGTCCGATCCATTCATCTGGCAAAGTCGTTGCGCGGCATCTGCGAGCGCGTTTGCGTCGCCGCTCCCTGCGATCCTAATGAGCCCGAGCGCTGCGATTTCATCGCTGCAGATGCCCGAGCAGCCGGGCGCGTGGAATTGAAACTTGTGCCGGCTTTCGGCAGCTAGTCCCCGGATCAGACATGTGACGCGGACAACGAGCGAGACGCCGACCACGGGGCCGAGCGTCCGCTCCGCTCGGGCCATGCCCGCGTCCCAGTGGCGAGCGTCGTTCGTGGAATAGAGAGCGCAGACATGCCGGATGAGGTCCAAGGTCATCTGCTCGGCGCCTGTCAGCCCGACCCGCTGACGCTGCGTGTTGTCTTCACACCCGGTGTGACACGGGTCGCTTGAAGGATGGTCGGCAGAGTCGCCAGGATCGGCCGTGCCGTATGGCTCCCGCTGTGGCCGCTGGGATTTCGTCATGGGGGCTTTCCGGATGAGGTTGGAGTTTTTCGTTCGCGAGGGCAGCGACGCGCTCAACGCGACAAGGATGATGCTGCGATGAGCCACTGACCGTCGCAGCGCTTGCGAAAAAGGCTCCAGAGTCTCTGCCAGAAGGAGACCCGGCGCTCGTGCGCCTGATGACGGAGGTGTGTGACGCACACTGAACGTGGCCTGTGACTGCGCACGCGATCATTCGGCATTTCGTTGTCTCCAATACGCGAGGTTCAAGGCCTCGCAATCAGCGGAATGGCGAATTCACCATTCACTTCGTCGGATACATGAGGCAAAGCGCGGCGTCAAAACATTTCGCAACAATATTAGAATGTTGGAAGTATTCTAATTTAAAATGTGAAGTCGCTCAGTATGTGGACCGTAGTGAAGTATTCGTTTTTATCATTGTCACCGCAAAGTTTCTGGCTGCGCATCAGTTTCAGCTTGAGGAGCCAAGCTCCTGCCAGCTGCGTGAGCGTTCTTCCCCCGTTCGCACAAACCCAATCCGGCTGCTTTGGCGCGCGTGATCATGTCGATGCGACCGGTCAGATCCCACTTGAAGCGCTGTAGGAAAAGATCAACGTCGAATAAATGATGGCGCTTTCAGCAGAGGTCGTACGCGCATCTTTTGCGCCGAATCACGTGTCCTCAATTCGCAACGCGGAGCGCTGGATGAGCGTCAAAAACCCTCACGCAGCCGGAATTGTAATTGTTCTAACTTCTTGATTTCCCCGTATATCGATATGCCGGAATGTACAGCCGCGAAAGCGAGTCGAGGTCATGTTGTTTTTCAGACACTCGTAACGTCGCTGCGTTACGGCGTTCCTGAAATGAATATCGACAACCATTAGTAGGTGACATACTTTTCCGCCGCCGAGAGAGTTCGGACCAAGCAAGCCAGACTGTGCGGCTCCCAAAATGGCCGAAGTCCCAGCCAGCCACAGTTTCCCAACTCAAGGAACTGAGACTCATAGCTGGGTGGGACAATGATGGTTTCAATTCGAAACGGTGCCAAGGCACGCAAGGCTTCTCTCGTGAGCGCGGCCCTCGCAGGCTCGGCCGCGCTTGGAGCGTGTTTCACAGCGACTAAGGCACTTGCTGCCGATGAGGGCGAACCCTCGGGTATCCCCGATCCCTCGATTGCAACGAGCCTCCCTTCTGACCTTGCAGATCCCGGCGGCATCCGTCGGGGTCTTGCCGGACGAGGTATCACGTTCGGGGTCAATTACATCGGCGAGGTGTTCGGTGTCGCGTCCGGCGGGCTCGATAACGACACCCACTACGATGGCCGCTTGGAGCTCGTGCTTGATGCCGAGTTGGAGAAGCTGATCGGTTGGAAGGACCTCTACTTTCACGCCAATGGCTATCAGATCCACGGAACGAGTATTACCGCCGATGGTCTGGGGGCCCTGATGCCCGTGAGCTTCATCGAAGCCAATCCAGCCACGCGCCTGTTCGAGTTGTGGCTTGAGCAGCGCTTCCTCGACGACAAGGTCAGCATCCGGGTGGGCCAGCTCGCTGCGGATTCGGAGTTCTTGCTGTCGGAAGGCGCGGGCGCCTTCATCAATGGCACCTGGGGCTGGCCGTCGATCACGGCGGACAATCTACCGGATGGTGGGCCGGCCTATCCTCTGGCGACGCCCGGTGTGCGGCTGTCCGTCAGTCCGAACGACAATCTGAACTTTATGGTCGGGGTGTTCAATGGAGTTGAAGCGGACCACTGTCCCCCCGACGGCGACCCGCAGGAGTGCAACCCTCATGGCCTGGATTTCCCGCTTGGCGACGACGCTCTGATTTTCGTCGAGGCCGCCTTCAAGTACAATCAAGACGAGGGTCAGCTTCCGGGCACTGTCAAGCTTGGCGGCTGGCAGCACACGGGAGAGTTCGATCGCTTTTCCCTTGTTGCTCCCTTTACCGAGAGCGGCGATCACGGCCTCTACATTGTCTGGGATCAGATGCTGTTCCGTCTCCCCGGCGATGATCGAAGCGTCTCGTTCTTTACGCGCTTCATTGGAAGCCCGTCGGACCTGAACTTCGTCGACTTCTACGCGGAAGGCGGAATCACCGTCACGGGCCTTCTCCCATCACGTCCGGCCGACGTTCTGGGTATCGGCTTTGCCTACACCGGCATTTCCAGCGATGCGCAGCGCGTTGACTTGGTCGATGAGGGTATCGTCGTTTCGGATTACGAGTCGCTGCTTGAGATCAGTTACACGGCAGAAATCGTTCCGGGATGGACCTTGCAGCCTGACTTTCAGTACTTCTGGAACCCCGGTGTCGGTGTTCCCAGCGACGACGGAGAGGTTGCCGATGACGCGCTCGTCCTGGGCATCCGCACGACATTGAACTATTGATAAAGAATGGCGCGTATGGCCGCGTCGTCGTCCTCGCGGCCCACAAGCTAAGGGCCATGTTGACGGAGTGAAGTTGCCGATTACACGGTGGATGAAGGTCAGCTCCTGGATCCGGCTGACATGCTGGTATGGCAGCCAAGTTTTCTTTCAACACACGCCGCCGTCTACAACACCTTCAACCTCCAGCGTCATCTGATATCCCGTCAGACACTTCGCCAGCTCCGGGCGAAGCGATGAGGAACTGGCACGTGGTGGCCGCTGCAGCTTGAAGGGCATGTTCACTGCACAGTCTTGCGACTGCCAACCGGTAATGTGATAAAGCCGGCGCGCTGGTTGTTCGCCGAACCCCGAGCATTGGCGGACCGCGGCACGAGCCCGTGAAAAGGCGGTTAAGCAGTCTGGCTGTCAGGTGTGGACAGGCAACTTCCTTCGACGGCGAATCATCGTGACTGAGGTAATCTCCTGAGCATTCGGACTAAGGGTATTCAGAAGCTCAACGTCTCAGTCTCGGTACGTGGACTACGCAATCAGCACCCAAGGTAGGGCCATGCCAAAAATCACAAGCGGCTTGATTGATGGTCTCAACGGTCGGTTCGTCATATTGGAGGAGGACGGCCTGTACTGGGCGGCCGAAATTGTGGACATCAGCGAAGTCCAGACCTCGCAAAATTATGCTGACGTTGCTCACGACGTCGCCGCCTACCAGCGATCCATGGGCTCACCGAAGTCTTTGCCAGATGACGTCACGTCTCACGCCGTGACTGTTTCATCGAACTGACTGCATTGTGACTTGACGTTGCCGGCGAACAGGCAAGGTGCTGGTTCACTCGGTCGACCTGACTGCAGTCATCGTCGAAGCCCTCGATGTGCGTTGCCCTTTTGGCTCCGCCCAAGCTGCATCATAATCTCGCCCCATCGCGCAACGCGCGTGTCGCAGGTCTCGGTGCCCTCCTTTTTTTGTTCCCCAGAATCTCACCGGTGAAAAGCTCCCGGCGGAATACAACTCAGTTCAGCAAGATTTGTGATTGAACTGTGGATAACATAGTTGCACGCGGGACTTTCCGTAGGCGATGTTGTTAGTTCAGCACCGCAACGTCATGTTCAATTTGAGAAAGTGAGTAATCGTCATGGCTCAAGATGACAAGACATCTGCTTCTGCCAGAGTTAGTGCAATTGCCTCTAGAGCTTTGCAGAATCCCCAGTCGCTTAGTGCCGATGAAATTAAAGCGCTCGCTGCGTCAGTTCAATCGCAGCAGAACCAACAAAATCAGCAGAGCCAGCAGAAGAAATAAGGGCCTCCTTCTCTGTTAGTCGCTCGACCGACAGAACGCAGCGAGTGGGTATCGTCATGATCCCGCTCGCTTGTGCTTTGTCCGGGTTTCCAAGATCACCGATGTTTTGACAGACGACCTTGACCTCTGCGGTATCCTTCAAAAGCCAGCCGACAGTTGCAACCTCAACCGGTTTCGCATCTGGCAGCGCCGACAGGTAGCGCCATTGGCCACAAGGTTGCCGACTATCCAGCCAGTGGATAATGACAAGTGGACAGTCACTCATCCCGGCCCCCCCAAAGTGATTCACTTACAAAACTGTACCAGAACTCAGCGACTTCGAACGTGGTGCCTTTGCTACGCATTGCCTTAAATCGTTGGATCCGGCATCCGGCGCCTCTGCGTCTTCACCGACAACGCCGCAGGATGGCGAACTGGGCGTCGAGTTGTTCGTGAGCCGCGACAAGCGCTTCCTTGACAACACCCAGCCGGGTCAGGAGTTCGTGGGGTTGGTCTAACGCATCCTGCTCGAAAAACGGCAAGAAGCTCAGCGTCCTTCTCCCAACCGAAATGGATCGCCTACCGAGCCTCTGGCGACCGTACCCTTTGCCGAGCCGCAAAGGTCTCGAGCGATGGCCCGTCGGCGGCGCTCTCCAGCTTTTGAGACTGCTCGTCGAACAGCAAGAGAGCGGCAGCTCCTCGTCGCAGCCAAGCTTCGCCTTTCGCACAGTCGACGTAAGGACGCGAACCTCGTCATAAAATTTGATCGAGACAGGATAGGGGGGCTTCCCAGGGTAGCACCCGGGGGGGGGTCGCGCAGACATTACGCCGCCCAAACCGACGTTAGCCGTCAATCGACCGGCAAGACGGCTTGCGGGAGGTTGCACCATTTCAACGTTGCATCAGTCCGCATCGATCTGGTGCCGACCGGCTGGCTCCAGATGCGTCGAGGCGGTCAGGCCGTGACGAGGCCGTGACGATTTTTGCAGACAAATAAATTGCCGAGGGACATTGTATGTTTGAATGAGATCGCCGGAAATGGTCGCATTAGGAATAAATTTCGGCGACGCGCGGCCTCTCCTTGACGAAGGTCGCGCGTCGGCGTCCAAGCCCTTCTTCGGTGGGCGATCACCGGAACCTTCCTTTAGACCTTCTAAGATGTATTGGGGAGGATAGCGTCATGCTGTCGATCACGGATCGAGATCTCGGCACTCCGGAAGCGACGTCGAAACAGTCGGTCAGCCTCGATATAGACGGCTTTCAAGTCGCAGTGCCGGCGGGCACCACTGTGATGAGAGCTGCGGCAACGATTGGCATCGACATTCCTAAGCTTTGCGCCACCCAGATGCTGGAGCCCTTCGGTTCGTGCCGGCTGTGCCTGATCGAAGTGGAAGGCCGAAGCGGCTACCCGGCCTCCTGCACAACCCCGGTAGCGGCCGGCATGAAGGTGCGCACGCGGACCGAAAAGCTCGCCGATATTCGACGCGGCGTGATGGAACTCTATATATCCGACCACCCGCTCGACTGCCTCACCTGTGCGGCAAACGGCCATTGTGAGTTGCAGGATATGGCCGGTGTTGTCGGCCTGCGTGACGTCAGATACGGTTACGACGGCGAGAACCACCTCAAAGCCCTTACAGACACCAGCAACCCCTATTTCACGTTCGACCCCAGCAAGTGCATCGTCTGCTCGCGTTGTGTGCGCGCGTGCGAGGAAGTCCAAGGGACCTTTGCACTGACCATCGCGGGACGCGGTTTCGATTCCGTCGTGTCACCGAGCCAGAACGAGCCGTTCATGGAGTCCGAATGCGTGTCGTGCGGCGCCTGCATCCAGGCTTGCCCGACCGCGACCTTGACCGAGAACGGCATCATCGAAAAAGGGCAGGCCGAGCACAGCATCGTGACGACCTGCGCCTACTGCGGGGTCGGCTGCTCTTTCAAGGCCGAAATGCAGGGCGGCACCGTAATTCGCATGGTGCCGAACCTCGATGGCCAAGCCAATCACGGCCATTCTTGCGTCAAGGGGCGGTTTGCTTTTGGTTACGCGACCCACCCCGACCGCATCACCAAGCCGATGATCCGCGCGAAGATCACTGATCCTTGGCGCGAAGTGCCCTGGGACGAGGCGATCAATTACGCCGCGTCTGAGTTCAAGCGCATTCAGGCCGAATATGGCCGCGGGTCGGTTGGTGGCATCACCTCGTCTCGATGCACCAACGAAGAAACATATCTCGTCCAAAAACTGGTTCGTGCCGCCTTTGGCAACAACAACACCGATACCTGCGCACGAGTCTGCCACTCGCCGACGGGCTACGGGTTGAAGGTGACCCTGGGGGAGTCCGCGGGGACTCAACCGTTCGACTCGGTGATGAGCAGCGACGTCATTGTCGTCATCGGCGCCAACCCGACGGATGGCCACCCCGTGTTCGCCTCGCAGATGAAGCGACGACTTCAGCAAGGCGCCAA
This sequence comes from uncultured Alphaproteobacteria bacterium, assembly GCA_963750715.1. Lineage (GTDB taxonomy): Bacteria > Pseudomonadota > Alphaproteobacteria > Rhizobiales > Hyphomicrobiaceae > JAGVSR01. The sequence continues at coordinate 141,370 of CAVVRP010000010.1, forward strand.
GCTTATCGTCGTCGACCCCCGCACCATCGATCTCGTGCGGTCTCCGCATATCGAGGCGCAATACCACCTGAAGCTTCGGCCGGGCAGCAATGTCGCGCTCATAAATAGCCTCGCCCACGTGGTGGTGACCGAGGGACTCACCAACGAAAAATTCGTCGCCGCGCGCTGCGACATGCGCGAGTACAAGAAATGGCGCAATTTCATCATGTCCCGCGAAAATTCTCCGGAGGCGGTCGAGCAATTCACGGGAGTTCCGGCCGAGTTGGTCCGGGGCGCGGCAAGGTTATATGCGACAGGGGGTAATGGCGCCATCTATTACGGCCTTGGCGTGACCGAGCACAGTCAGGGCAGCACGATGGTTATGGGCATCGCCAATCTGGCGATGGCGACCGGCAACATCGGACGCGCCGGTGTCGGCGTCAATCCGTTGCGCGGACAGAACAACGTGCAAGGCGCCTGCGACATGGGTTCATTTCCCCATGAATTCCCTGGTTATCGGCACGTGTCTGATCCCGTCGCTCGCTCGGCCTTCGAGGCGGCATGGGGGGTCGTACTGGATGACGAACCGGGGCTGCGCATTCCTAACATGTTCGAGGCCGCATTGGATGGCAGTTTCAAAGGGCTCTATGTGCAAGGCGAAGATATTGCCCAGTCGGACCCGGACACGCAGCACGTCTTAAGTGCATTGACTGCGCTGGAGTGTGTCGTCGTACAAGATCTGTTCCTCAACGAAACCGCAAAGTTTGCTCACGTCTTCCTCCCTGGTGCGTCGTTTCTGGAAAAGAGCGGCACCTTCACCAACGCCGAACGGCGCATTTCGCCGGTACGCAAAGTGATGCCGCCGTTGGCCGGATACGAGGACTGGGAAGTCACCGTCATGCTGTCGAACGCATTGGGATATCCGATGCAATATCGACACGCATCCGAAATCATGGACGAGGTTGCGAGCCTCACGCCGACTTTCGCGGGTGTGAATTATGGTAAGCTCGACAAACTCGGTAGCCTACAGTGGCCCTGCAACGAGACAGCGCCCGAAGGCACGCCCGTGATGCACACGGAGGAATTTGTACGCGGCAAGGGCAAGTTCGCGGTCACGAAATATCAACCGACGCTCGAGCGCGCGAGCCGCAAGTATCCGTTGATCCTCACCACCGGCCGCATCCTGTCGCAGTACAATGTCGGCGCTCAGACACGCCGCACAGCCAATGTCATCTGGCATGAGGAAGATCGTTTGGAAATTCATCCTCACGACGCCGAAGAAAGAGGCATCAAGGAGAACGACTGGGTTGGACTGGTCAGTCGCGCCGGCGAAACTGTCCTTCGCGCCCGAATCACGGACCGCATGCAGCCGGGTGTCGTGTACACGACGTTCCACTTCCCGGACTCGGGAGCCAACGTCATCACTACGGAAAACTCGGACTGGGCTACAAACTGTCCCGAATATAAGGTGACCGCCGTTCAGGTCAGTAACGTAAACCAGCCATCGGCTTGGCAGCAACGCTACCGTGAGTTCTCAAAACAGCAGCAGGAGCTTTTGGATCGCCGCCATATCGCCCCTTCCGACTAGGACGCAGCCGATGAAAATCAATCGCCTGATAGACATGGCCAACCAGATAGCCAACTTCTTCGAAGCGGAGGAAGATCGGGAGGTTGCGGTCGCGGATGTCGCCAACCACTTGAAAAAATATTGGAACCCGCGAATGCGGCGCCAACTGGTCGACCATGTGGATGCAGCAGGAGACGAGGGCCTCAGCAGCCTTGTGGTCGAAGCTTTGCAAATCCACCGCGCGAGCCTGTGCGGCGGTGGGCAGCCGATCCTCGCCGATGACCGATGGGTCGGCGAACCCGGCAGCAGCGACGCCGGCTGATGCGGCGCTCCAGCAATCAGTATTTTCGCAGGCCTAGCGCTTCCGGCGCCGACGGCCAAGGTCTGGTTTGATCAATCCGAGGCCGCGTATATCGAGCGGCACTGGAGGTCGACGCGGCGTTGGTCAGGCTCATCCTGGAACACTGACGGTGACGCACGATCAGTCGCACCCGCGTGCACCCGTTTGTGGGCTTCGATGCGGAGGATCGGCCTGCACTTGCGTTTCCCCTACTTTCCGAGTCTGCTAGGCTTCTTGTTGCCATGAGTGAACAGCGCATTCGCAAAATTATCCACGTCGACATGGACGCGTTCTACGCGTCGGTTGAGCAGCGCGACGACGCTAACTTGCGAGGGCGGCCGGTTGCAGTCGGATACGCCGCCAAGCGCGGGGTCGTTGCAGCGGCAAGCTACGAGGCGCGCAAATTCGGCGTGCGGTCGGCGATGCCCTCCAGTACCGCAATGCGAAACTGTCCCGAGATTATCTTCGTGCCACCTCGCTTCGAGGTGTATCGCGCAGTTTCGCGCCAGATTCGCCGCATCTTCGCTGATTACACGCCTCTGATCGAGCCTTTGTCGCTGGACGAGGCTTATCTCGACGTGACGCAAGACCTGCGGGGGATCTCGACGGCATCGGCGACTGCGAAGGAAATCCGCGCCCGCATTCTCGAAGAGACGAGCCTCACCGCTTCGGCAGGCATTTCATACAACAAGTTCCTCGCGAAGCTGGCTTCCGACATCCGCAAGCCGAATGGCCAGTTCGTCGTGACGCCGGCAATGAGTCAGAGTTTTGTTGAAGCTCTCCCGATCGAGAAGCTTCACGGTGTCGGGCCTGTTACGGCGACGAAGATGAATTCCCTCGGCATCCACACCGGCGCCGATTTGCGACAGCAGTCGCTTGCGTTTTTGCGGGAACATTTCGGCAAGTCCGGTACCTGGTACTATGCCATCGCGCGTGGCGAAGATGACCGTCCAGTTGATCCCAACCGGCTGCGCAAGTCGTCGGGTTCTGAGACGACGTTTTCAGAAGATCAAACGAAGCCTGCCGAAATTGAAGCCGGCATTGTGGCGATGGCGGACGAGGTCTGGGATTGGTGCGAAAAAGCGCAATCCTTCGGCCAGACAGTCACCGTTAAGATCAAATTTGCAGATTTCAGACAGGCGACGCGCAGCCGAACGCTTCAATCACCAATCACGTCTCAGACGGAGCTGCGCGAAGTGAGCTTGGTGCTGATAAGATCAGTGTTTCCAGTGACGATTGGCGTCCGCTTGGTCGGCGTTATGTTGTCAAAATTCGAGAGCGGTCGCGGCGTGGCAAATACCCAGCTGGATCTCGGCCTATTGTGCGAAGTTGTCTAAGCAGCACTCATGCAGCTCCTTGTCGAGCCGCTCTATCTTCATCGATGGATTCACGAGCGTGCCGAGAAGTGCCCCGACGCCAGTCGGCTCGCACCGACTCGTTCAAATGAGGACCGACCATGGCCGACGTGAAAGTCGAACGACAACAAACATTGAGCAGCGGGCGATATGTGGCCCGAATTGCCGGCATCGATGGCGAGGCGGAATTGACATTCACGCGCCGAAGCCAGACGCTGATCAGCGCCGATCACACTCGCGCACCGGACTCCATGCGCGGCGCCGGGGCGGCGATGGCACTTGTCCAGCGGTTGATTGCTGACGCGCGCGAAGAAGGCTTCAAGGTCATCCCCGTGTGCCCCTACGTCTTAGCGCAGTACAGGCGCCATCCGGAGTGGGCTGATGTGATGAGCGCCTAAGGGTGCAAACTCCAGCACCAAGACCAAAGCGATGGCCAGCGCGACAAGGGCGGCCCACACAAATCCAGGACGCAGGGCGAATGTCAGGACACGCCAATTGGGGCCCGTCGCACTCTCGCGCGCGCGGCTCAGATTGGGAAGAGAAACGCGGAACTGGGGTCGTGACAGGACCACGCCGGCCGGCACGTACCTGTTCATCGTTGCTTCAGCTGAGCCGACCTGATCCAGAAGAACTCCGCCAGATTCTGGGAATTTACATAACCGATCAGCTTACCCTGAGAGTTCAAGACGGCAACGATCGGTATTTGCTTTCGCTTTAACATTTCCATTACCGGCTCGAGCGCGGACTCCTCATGCACTGCAGGAACTTCCTTGGTCATGATGTCGAGGACTGGAGTTCGGCCACCTCTGTCATTGAGAGCTGCAATCAGCGCTTCTCGTGTCAGAACGCCGCGTAGAGCACCCGCCCCGTCGACGACCGGGAACTCCTGCTGCGTCGTTCGCAGAAGCATAGCCGCTGCAGCATCGACATCTGCGTTGGGTGTGAGCGACTCGAAATTGGCGATCATCGCATCGCGCACGCGAAAGCCTCGGGTCTGATCCCGCATTTCGACGTAGCCGGCTTCCCCGCTCGCAGCGAGGAAGATGAAGAGAGCTATGAGAATCAGGAACGGATTTGCGATCAGGCCGAGAGCGCCAAACAAAACCGCAAGGCCTTGGCCAAATGTTGCCGCGATCCGGGTGGCACGCGTGTATCCAAACCTGAGCGACAGGAGTGCCCGAAGGATACGTCCGCCATCCATCGGAAACGCTGGAATGAGATTGAAGACGACAAGCACGACGTTGGCGACTGCGACCTGGGCAAGAAGGTCAGGCTTGGCTTCGTCGATCCGAGCGAAGCGCTCGAGATTAAGCCTGTCGCCGAGCAGCAGCATCAGAATTCCCGCAATTACGAGATTGACCGCAGGGCCTGCCAGAGCAACCAGAATCTCCTGGGACGGCTTTTCCGGCATCCGTTCCATGGAGGCGACGCCGCCGATGGGCAACAACGTCACGTTAGGTGTACGGATCCCAAATCGCCGTGCCATCGCAATATGCCCGAACTCGTGAAGCACCACGCAGGCGAACAGCACGACGACAAAAACGACGCCAGAAATGGCCTCCTGCGGTCCGCCTTGTCTCCAATGGATGGCCGCGATCCAGGCCAGGAGGAGGAAAAAGGTCGGATGTACGCGGACTGCAGTTCCGCCGACTTCGAAAAGCTTGAAGGATCCGCTCGCGATCATAGGACAGACTTGGCGATTTCTCCGGCGATCGTCAACTGGGCCCGACGTCGAACAGCTTCCGCAGTGCCTCACCGTCTCTGTACGAGGTCGGGCCGAAAGCGCGAGACCGCCGTGAGCAGATCCTCAGTGGTTCCGTTCAGTACGTGCATGGCAATTGAGAGTGAAGGGAAACGCAGAATGCGGTTCGGCCAGCGCATAACGCGGTGCATGATGCGCAACTGCCCATACACGGCAGCATCGGGCTTAAGGTCGATCCCGACGAAGGTGAGTTGCTCGGCCTCCAGAGAGGCTACCGCTCGGATGTTCTCCCAGGGAATGTAATGAGCCGAGAGACGCTTGTCGAAAATGCCTCGCGCATCAACCGTGACGATGGGGTCGGTTTCGCGCGCCCGGCGAAGAAGTGCGATTGCGAGCGTGAGCAATACGACAGTCCAAGCGAGGCCCAGCACCTTGGCACCACCGTCGTCCTGGAGAAGCAGCAGGAGCCCCAAGGCGGCGATGGCAGCGACACCCACGCCGATGAGGCGCACTTTGCCAGGGTCCCAATGAAAATTGACTGCATCCCGCATCGATCAAGTTTAGCACTCCCGAGGGGCAGTGCCCATCGACGACCTCGATGATATGATCGCAATCCGATGCTGTGCCCCCTCAACAGGGTAATCGCAGTATCGTCCACGTTCCCCGTTTCATGGCCTTCTATGAACAACCGGCCCTTTGTCGGCCGGTCCAGTCGGCCAATGATATTCAACAGTGTGCTCTTGCCCGATCCTGGAGGACCCAATCACGCATGTCAAGCGTGCGCAGAAGCGAGACGCTTGCAACTTCCGGAATTGGACCGACACTTCCTATTGGGGTCGGTGTCAGGCTCTGCCCGGAGAGTTCAGGCGTCAATGGCGGGCTGCCTGTCGGGCACCTCGACCCGCGCATGGGGCGCAGCGCGTGCCCCTCACCACCAACCGAACAGGCCTCTTTGTAACGCGGCGCGCGGCGGCGCTCATAGCGATAATAGGGCGCTTAGAGGGGCAATATGAAAAGTAATAATCGTCGTCGAAGTAGTCGCGGTAATAGCTCGGCGGCGGCAGGCGCCTGCGCTATGCCAGGGCGCCCCGGGGCTCGTCACTCGCAACGACGATGAAGTCGGTCGCCTTGCCGGTCTCCTTGATAGGTTTGATAGGTCGAGTGTAGATCTTGAACACGGCACCCAATTCGCAACATCCTAGCGACCCGCGTGCCGGTTCGATAGTTTTTTGGGGGCCAGATGTTGCCATTTCTAATAGTGAATCTTTGAAATCCTAAGTAGGCGATGGCGTTGCGAAGCGTGCTGGCGTCGATGAACGACGGGCGGGCCGAGACAACAACCAGCCGGCCATGCAAAGCGCCGACCTCGCACTGTACAGCTGACATGAGACAACACTAGGATCGAACTGCCCCACGCATCCACTGAATCAGTGCCGAATGCCTTAGAGAAGGGAGTGCCGCCCACATGCCGAGAGTCGCATTCACATCAAATATTCAACGCCACGTTGCCTGCCCGCCCGCGGTCGTGACCGGTAATACCGTACGCGCAGCATTGGATGCGGTCTTCGCCGAGAACCCCCCGGCCAGAAGTTATGTGCTCGACGACCAGGGGGCGTTGCGCCGGCACATGAACATCTTTGTCGATGGCATCGCCATTCGCGATCGTGCGCATTTGTCCGATGCCGTCTTGGAATCGTCTTCTATTTACGTTCTTCAGGCCTTATCGGGGGGATGAGCCATGACACGACAAATCCTCGTCTCGACCCGCAAAGGACTGTTCACGGTGGCCCGACGTACCGATGGAACGTGGGCGATCGTTGCCACGGATTTCCTCGGCGACAACGTGTCAATCGCGCTTCACGACCGCCGCAGCGGAAAACGATATGCGGCCCTCGATCATGGCCACTTCGGCGTAAAGATGCACTGTTGCGATCTCGATGGAAACTGGCAGGAAATCGCAGCCCCTACCTACCCATCCAAGCCCGACGGCTACGAAGAATTGGACATGTGGGGACGGCCTTTGCCGTGGTCCACCGTTCGCGTGTGGTCTCTGGAGACCGGAGGGAGCGATGAGCCCGGAACGATATGGTGCGGGACCATTCCCGGTGCCCTGTTCAAGTCGACAGACGAGGGTGCGAGTTGGCAGATCGTGCGCTCGCTGTGGGATCATCCAAAGCGCAAACAGTGGATGGGGGGCGGCGCCGATTTGCCCGGCCTCCACTGCATTCTCGTTGATCCGCGCAATTCCAAGCATCTGTCCGTTGCGGTGTCGACCGGTGGGATCTGGCATACGTTAGACGGTGGAGAGACCTGGATGCAGCGCGGTGCCGGCATGCGAGCGGACCATGTGCCGCCGGAGCTGACCCATGACCCGATCGCGCAGGACGTTCATTGTCTGGCGCAGTGCCGTGCTGCGCCTGAACGCATGTGGGTTCAGCACCACAATGGCATCTTTGTCTCGTCAGACGAGGGACACACGTTTCGGGAGATAACGGATGTCGAGCCTTCCGCGTTTGGCTTTCCGGTGGTCGTGCATCCCGGCGATCCGAATACGGCCTGGTTCGTTCCGGGGATAAAGGACGAAAAGCGCATTCCTGTCGGCGGACGACTGGTAGTGACGCGCACCCGCGACGCAGGTGAGAGCTTCGAAGTGCTGACCAACGGCCTGCCGCAGACGCACGCCTACGATGTCGTGTATCGGCATGCGCTCACCGTCGACGATATGGGCACGCGACTCGCCTTCGGTTCGACGACGGGAGGACTATGGGTCAGCGAGGACCAGGGCGACAACTGGGCGTGCGTCACTCACACGCTCCCGCCAGTTTACGCTGTCCGTTTCTCATAACTGAATTGCGTCCTGTTTTCCACGCGATCGGCGGAGTGGCGATCGTCGCCAACGTTTTGGTTCAGTGTCGGAGATCGGCCGTTCCATGAGGGAGGCGCATTCCGATGTTGGCCGGCTGCGACGCGTTCGTGATCTCGACGCGTTCCGGATTTCGAGCATAGTGACCTCCGGCGAGGATGATGACTTGTCAGATTTTCATGAACAACATGCGGGGCTGACTGGCGTCCGCACTCCCATGATGGCATTCAGGGCCACGCTCCTACAAGACTTGTGAAGTTCTCCCATCGACACGGAGGCATTAGGGCACAGGCGTGCGTGAGCGCCCGCTCCTCCGCGAGCAGGGTCTTACGTGCGGCCAGCCAATCCTCACGCGAAACGACGGTGTGCACAGTCATGAGCTTTCTCCCATGTTTGTCTGCCTCTCGGAGGTGCGGGCGGGCCTGTCACTGTTCCCGCGCTACCGCCTCGAGTTTGGCGACGTCGATCTTGACCATCTGCATCATGGCCTGCATGACGCGCTTGCCCTTTTCGGGATTAGGATCGGACATCAGTTCGGGTAAACGTTTCGGCACGATCTGCCAGGACAGGCCGAACTTGTCCTTGAGCCAGCCGCACTGAACGGGTTTCCCGCCATCGGCCGTCAGCATTGCCCACAATCGGTCGACTTCGGCCTGATCCTCGCAATTGACCGAAAGTGAGATGGCGTCGTTGAACTTGTCGTGCGGTCCGCCGTTGAGCGCCTGGTAGCGCTGACCGGCGATTGTGAAGACGACCAGGAGCACCGAGCCGGCTTTGTTGCCCGGAGTGTCGGCCCTGGACTTGTGCACTGTGACAATCTTGGAATCCGGGAACACGGATGTGTAGAACTCCGCGGCCTCGAGCGCATTGTTCTCGAACCAGAGGCAAGGCGTGATCTTCTGCGTTTGCGACATCGGTGCGTTCTCCAATTCTTCAATTCGCCGTATGCGATGTGGACTTGGAAGCGGCGGCATCCGGACAATTCGGCATCGATGATTTCATCGCCGCTTGGATCTCTTCCGGGGTCATATCCTTGATGTGCGTTGCGATCGACCAGTGATGGCCAAATGGGTCGACGATCTTGCCGTAGCGATCGCCCCAGAACATGTCGGCGACCGGCATGATAACTTGGGCGCCCGCCTTGACGGCCCGGGCCACGAATGTATCGACGTCGTCGACGAAGAGATGAATGGTGACGGGCGAGCCTTTCAGCGCCTTGGGACCGAGCGCGCCCCACTGCGGCATCTCGTCGATCAGCATCACCGACGAGCCACAAATCATGAGGCACGCATGCATGAGCTTGCCGTCCGGCGTTGGGATGCGGATCTTCTCCTCGGCGCCGAAGGCCTTCTTGTAAAAATCAATGGCTTCGGCGGCTCCTGCACAGATCAGATGCGGCGAAACGGTGTGCATGAAACCGGGACTGGGACTTTTCTGCTTGGCCAGAGCCATGACTTATCCTCCTGTTCAGGATTGCGCTTGGCAGTAACGCGGTCATCTTGGGTCGTGCTGAACCAAGGACGTTTTACGCAGAGCGGTCCCGACAGGTCAGCAAAAGTTTATTTTACTTGCGTGTTGGCGGAGCATGGCCGACCACTTACCGCTTTTGCTCTTCGCGCCATTTAGAAATGCATAGATGGCCATCGCATGGCCGTGACCCAAGTCGAAGTCGTCCTTGAGCCATTTCACGATCACGCCGGCCTTTGCGTCCGGCTTGAGCTTGCCGGCCTCGGTGAAAGAAGCAGGCATGCAGTGCCAGACCGCCGACGCCGGTTTCCGCGATCTGGGTTGGCACCGGCGCCAAACCCACGATCGAGACCGAGACGCATTGGATTCCTAGTTTGGGCATACGTTCAGCCTTTTTTTGCGCTCGCTCATGCGTTCAACACTCGGTGCGTCGTCTTTTTCCCCCGGCAGCAAGACGCTCTATCTCCGTCCTGATGTGCGCCGCCTCGGCCGGCGTGTTGGCAAGCGCGATGGCGCGGTCGAAGGCGACGCGCGCCTCCTCCGTGCGGCCGAGCTGCTTGAGGAAGGCGCCACACGCACCATGGAAATAGAAATACCCGTCGAGCTTCTCACCGAGTGGTTCGATCATGGCCAGCGCGGCATCGGGGCCGCGCGCCTTGCAGACGGCTACCGCGCGATTGAGTGTCACCACCGGTGAGGGCTGTATGCGCTCGAGCGTTCCGTAAAGGAGGTCGATCTGGCCCCAGTCGGTATCTGCGGCCCGGGCGGCGCGGACATGGGTCGCCGCGATCGCCGCCTGAATCTGATAGGGACCAGGTCTGCGATGGCGCAGCGCCTTGTCGATGAGCGCCAGGCCTTCCGCGATCTCTTTGCGGTTCCACAGTGTGCGATCCTGATCCTCGAGCAGAATCGCAGAGCCGTCCGGCTCGAACCGCGCCGGCGCACGGGCGTGTTGCAAGAGTAGCAGCGCCGCAAGGCCCATAATCTCCGGCTCGCCCGGGTAAAGCCCGAGCAGCAGCCGGGCGAGCCGGATCGCCTCGTCGCAAAGCGCGGATCTGGCACCCTGCTCCGCGCTGCCCGCCGTGTAACCTTCGTTGAAGACGAGATAGATCATCGCCGCCACGGCGGCAACGCGGTCCGATCGCTCGGCGGGGCCTGGCGCCTCAAAGGGGACGCCAGCGGACGCGATGCGCGCCTTGGCGCGGGTGATCCGCTGTTCCATGGCGGCCTCGGTCACGAGGAACGCCCGCGCGATCTGGTTCACCGACAATCCAGAGACGATGCGCAAGGCCAGCGCGATCTGCTGCGTGTCGGGGAGCTCGGGATGGCAGCAGATGAACAGCAGGCGAAGGATATCGTCGCGATAGTCGGCGGCATCGAGATGCTCGACGGCGGCCGCTTCTCGGTCGGAAAGATCGGAGATCGCCGCTTCTGCCGGCAATGGTTCCTGCCGGCCTGTGCGGCGCATCTGGTCGACGCCGGCGTTTCTTGCGACCATGATGAGCCAGGCAGCCGCATCGCGTGGCGGACCGTTCTTGGGCCACGTCTTGAGTGCGCGCAGGCTCGCTTCTTGGAATGCTTCCTCGGCCGTATCGAGATCGCGAAAATACCGCAAAAGCGCGGCCACCGCCTGTGGACGCGCGGCCGCGAGAACCGTTCCCATCCAATTGGTATCCGTCATGACCCTGCCTTGGGTGCTTCGAAGTAGACGCCTACGGGGCGGATCTCGTAGGCCCCGCCCGGATTGGCCTTACCAAGTTCACGGGCAATATCGAGTACCTCGTCGAGCGAAGCACACTCGACGATGTAGAATCCGAGCAGTTGCTCCTTCGTTTCCGAAAACGGCCCATCGATTATCAGCGCCGGCTCACGGTCCTTTCGCAGCGTCGTCGCCGCCGTGGTGGGCAGCAGCCGCGCGACGGGCCCGAGCTTGCCTTGCTTGGCAAGCTTCTCCATCACCGTGCCGAGTTTCGCCATCACCGCGTCGTCGTGCTCCTTTGACCAGGCGCAAGTGACCTTCTCATCGTGATAGCAGAGTATGGCGTATTGCATGTCATGTGCTCCGCAGCAGGCCTTCGATTGCAATAGGCGGATACGAGACGCCGAAGGCTACATGCCGGCGTTTCGCTTGGCGTCGGCCATGATGCGCTCCTCCTGCGCGCGCAGCTCCGGCGTCAGCGCCTCGCCGAAATCCTCGGCCTCGAACACCGGGCGGATTTCGATCTCGCACTCCTCTTGATGCGGATTTGGGCAGCGTTTGACCCATGCAATGGCTTCGGCGAGGTCCTTCACCTTCCACAGCCAGTAACCCGCGATCAGCTCCTTGGTTTCGGCAAATGGCCCGTCGATCACCGTGCGGTTCTTGTCGGAGAACCGCACCCGCGCACCTTTCTTGGAGGGGTGAAGGCCATCCCCGGCGAGCAGGAGGCCGGCCTTGACCAGTTCCTCGTTGAATAGCCCCATGTCGGTCAGCAGCTGCTGGCTCGGCATTTCGCCGGCTTCGGATGCTTTGGTGGCCTTGACGATGACCATGACTTTCATCGGGTGTGCTCCTCTGCGGGATATGGCTGCCGCCGAACCGAGACCAACCCGGGAGCGGCATCGCTACTGTGAAGACGCTCGTCATGTCCGACTTCCGACATGCCAACCGGAAAATATCATCTGGTCCACGCTTGGCCCTACAATTTTAGGCAATCCAGCTCGGCCCACTCTTTCCACGAACTCCGCATTGCTACAAATCAGTCGTCAGACGCATGATTGACGCTGCGGGCGATCACGTCGGAACTGGCCCCTTACAGCCGTTCGTTTGGAAGCAGCCTGCGGTCTGCTAACCGGGCTAAACCTGCCGTTACGTGGAAGTCGCCGACACGGTAGAACCTGTCCCGAACGAGGCACTACGAGGGGTTCCAAGCTGACTTCAACGGAAGCGTTAAAGCCGGAACCGATTGACAGAAGATGAGCATCATCTCATCTCAATTTGCCGCTTCGTCGCCGGACCGCACTGTGCGCGCCGTACGCAGGATTGCCTGCGGCGTCTGACCGAAAACACGAAGACATGCGCCGCATATGCCCGCGGTCCGCAAAAGCTGTATTGCGCGCGATAACATCCAGCGAATGACACCCATCCTCCATCATAACGCCAGCGGCTTTCAGCCTCAGTCGCTCGACGGCCTTCGCGTTTTCTCAGTGATAAGACTTTTGGCGCCGCCGGGTCCGCGATCTTGGCGGCGAGTTGTACCACTGCTCATCGCGAGGGGGCACGCGCGAGATGAGTCGCCTCTCCAAGCTCGGCATCATCGAGCGCCGCGGCCGCTGACTTGTCGTCAAGCGTTGGCCGGCTCAGCGCCATGGTTCACGAGGTGACTGGTGAATAGGGCCGGATGACAACCTTGATGGGAGACCACCCATGAACGACAGCCAGACCGACCTCCTCTATTTGAACTCTTGATCAACAACTGTGCGACCGGCAAAGGGCTGGAATCAGATGATGGATCAGAGTCATCAAATCGGTCCACCTCGATACGCCTGCCTTCGAAAAGATATGGTTCAGATGGCATCTTGCCGTCGCCTCGGTGATCCCGAGCGCAGCCGCAGCCTCAGTAATTCGCTCGCCCGAAAGCAATCGTCCCAAGAGGCGATTCTCCGCCGGCGTAAGTTTGTAGATGCGTCCGACGATTCCTACATCAACTATTGACGACGTGCTTCCCGAGGCAACAAACACTGCGGCAGTCGGTAGCGCTGCTGGGTCTCCATGTAAATAGTTGCGCACGAGTGGCAACACATGAGCCGTGGCGGCGGTCATGTCCTTATTTATGAGCGGCACACCAACGGTAGGGATGCCGGTAGGGTATTCAACGGCTTGCATGATCGCGATTGCCTGCCTCAACTCATTCGTCAAGTTCGCCTGCAATGCACCCAGGGAACCACTGTGTGAAATGATTGGTGATCTCGCATCGAGCATGTTTCTCGCGGCTTGGTTTGCGTGGAGTATACGCGCATCGCAATCGACGATAATCACTCCAACGGATAGACTGTCCAGCGTTCTCCGGAGCGCGTCCAAAAGAGGGGCCATCACGTCTCCCGTAGGGTACTCCTGGCCTCCGTTCCCGGTGCCGTTCAATGCCCTGCGAGCGCTAAGTTCTGTTGCTGGCATCGATCGTCTCCTAGGTTCCGAGTGTGAAAAAGGGGCGCTGACGATCCAGGCTCCCGAGGGGCTGACAATCGTTCCCAGAGGCCTGCACGCGAACACGAGTGGCAACGAGGCTGGCGCACATAGCCGAGGACAATTATCGATCATGTAGCCAGCCATCATCTCCAGAGGGTCCGCGACATCATCTTCGAGCTAAAAAAGTCGTGCGAGCATCTTGGACCAATGCCGCGACGAGCGATGTGGCATTTGCCACAGTGCAGCTAAGGACCTGCCTCTCGCGCTCAGCCCAACCAATGTTCGCGTAAAGACAGCGCCACTGCGTCCCTTCCCATCAAAAATCAAGGACCGCGTTACCGGTTTGCTATCGGTAGGTGCTGGTATCTAGGGGGTTAAGAGCCCGCACGTCCCGTTGTGGGCAAGAGCTTGAATCCACGGCGTGTCGCATTCCGGATCGCCTACAACAAGACGAGACATGCGAACGCAGATCCCAGTCCAGACCCAGCCCGACGCTGCCGCAGTCAAGCGGTCGCCTTTTCCCTAGTGTTTCCTTGTCATCGAGGTGAGCGTTTGTCTGGTGTTGCGAATCTGGCACTTAATTGTCGGCTGAGTTGGGCTAGGCTGCCTACCAGGCGTTCCTTCGGCGAGACGCCCTAGCCCGTAATTTTAATCGTGGGGATTATTGGATCCGGTGGCGTCGCAGCATCCGATAACGTCCAATTGGAACATAATTGCTTGAGTTGAGCGGTCTGGGGGGTAAGACATGGGTACCGCCGGCTCCCGGGTGGGACTTGCACTACTTTCTCTGCTCGTTGTCCAGGTGCAGTCAACGGAGGTTGCTGCGCAAGGTTGTCACTTGGTCGGGCAACTTTTCTCCCTCGACGGACAAGTCGAAGTGCGGCGCAATGGGGAGTGGCGGCCTGCTGCACTCAATCAATCTCTATGCGAGCGCGATACGGTCCGGACGGGTGGC
>CAVVRP010000011.1:0-181667 GCA_963750715.1 uncultured Alphaproteobacteria bacterium
TGGAGCGCTGTTCAACCGTGGCCGCTGATTGGGGTCCATGCTGCCCTACTGCCCGACGGCCGTGTTTTCACTTACGGAACAAATCAAAACGGGGAGCAGGGCAGCCACAAGATCTATGACATCTGGGATCCCAAGACCGGCCTGCACCTCACAACGACAGACGCCCTTGTGACCGACGAATTCTGCTCGGCCGAGATCCTCGATCCGATCACAGGCAATATGATTATCACCGGCGGCGATAGCCGCCCCCTCGGCGTCATCAACCGCGGGCCAGGTCTATATGCCGGAGGGGGCATCAACCGCGGCGTCCCGGACGTCAATACGTACGACTACCATAGCAGCAGCCTGACGACGAGTGCGACGGGGCATCTGAACTTCCCCCGCTGGTATCCGTCCCTGATATCGCTCGGCGGTGGCCAGTTTTTATGCATCGGCGGCTTGGATGGCCCCGACGACGTAGGAAAAGGAGTGCCGACACCGGAGGTCTATACGCCAGGGGTCGGTTGGACGGCCCTGCCCGGGGCCTATAGCGCCGATATTGGAGCCAATTGGTTCTATCCACGCGTCTGGATGTCGAGCAACGGCAAGATTTTCGGCTTCTCCTCTTTGGGCGAAGGCGCCAATGCTGGCACCCTATTCACAATCAATCCCACTGGGCAGGGTGCGGTCACCAATCTGGGGCACACGCCGTTCGAATTGGAGGATTACAACCCGGCAGCCATGTTTGCGCAGGACAAGATCCTGACGATCGACAAAAACGGCAACGGCTGGATCATGGATATCAGCGGGGCGACACCGACCTTTACGGGGACAGGCGGTGTCGGCTCGAATCGCGCCTGGTCGAACCTCACGGTCCTCGCCGACGGCACGGTCCTGTTAACGGGCGGCAGCAAAGGCGCCGGCCCCGGCGCCCAGGGAAATCTCGCAACCGCGACCAACAACGCCGAAATCTGGAACCCCGCCACCGGCCAATGGACCAACGATGCCAGCGCCGCGATCGGCCGCTTCTACCACTCAAATACCCTGCTCTTACCTGACGGCACCATTCTCTCAGTCGGCGGCGGTGCCCCTGGCCCTCTGACTAACCTCAATGCGGAGGTCTATACGCCCGGCTATCTGCTCAATGCTGATGGTAGTCTGCGAACCGATCGGCCCGTCATCACCAGCGCCCCCGAAACGCTGCAGCAGGGCCAGACCTTTACGATCACGGTCGACGATGCCACCAAGATCAACAAGCTCGAGCTCATCAAGTTCGGCAACGGCACGCATTCCTTTGATGCTGAGCAAAGAGCCTTCAGCCTTGCCTTCACGCGGGTCGACGCGCACACACTTCAGGTCACCCTTCCTGCCAATGCAAAGGCCATGACCGATGGCTACTGGATGTTATTTGCCGACAACACGAAGGGCACGCCGTCGGTCGCCGCGACGATCAAGATCGGTCAGGTCGGCGTCGACGCCTCGGTGCCTAACTTCCCCACCACCCTGATGCTCAATGGCACGGCCTCCCACACCTATGGCAGCAACCAGTTCACGTTGAACACCGACAATACCGGCCAGGTCGGCTCCGTGATGAGCGACAAGCGCATTGACCTAACCCATGACTTCGACCTGTCCTTCAACCTGCTCATGGGCAACAAGGCCAACTCTGCTGACGGCATGGCGTTCGTCCTCCACAACGATCCCTTCGGTAATGGCGCACTTGGCAAGGGCGGCGCTGGGCTCGGAGCCGGCGGCTTGCTCAACGGCCTCGCCATCCAGTTCGATACTTATCAAAACACTTATAAAAACGCCGCTCTAAATGACATCGCTGCTAAGCATACTGATTTTGTCACCACCGACCCGCGCGCCGCGACATATCGACTGGGCGGCCAGGTCGCTCTGAATAACTTGACGGACGGAAAATGGCACGGCGTGCACGTCTATTGGAACGCCACGACGCATACACTCACGTACACCTTCGACGGCAAACAGGTTGGGCAGCTATCGCAGGATCTCGCCAACGCCTACTTCGGCGGATCGAACTACGCCTACTTCGGCTTCACGGGCTCGACTGGCGGCGTGAGCGCCTTGCACCGGATCCAGCTCAATTCGCTCACCGCCACGTTCGAGACCAGCTCTCCCCCCGGCACTCCGCACGCTCATGACGGCAGCATTTTCGATGTCGCCACCATCAGCCAACACACGACCGTCAACGGATCAGCGAGCTACCAGGCCGCCAGTCACATTTACACGCTCACGCCTGATGCCAAAAACCAGGCAGGAAGTGTCACCTTCAACGACAAGGTCGACCTGACTCACGACTTCAATATCGCCTTCGACATCTACTTTGGTCCGAAGCACGCGGCCGACGGCATGGCGTTTGTGCTTCATAACGATCCCAATGGGGCCAATGCGATCGGCGGTGCGGCCAGCAGTCTCGGTGCGGTCGGATTGCAGAACGGTCTAGCCATTGAGTTCGACACCCTTCAGAACGGAGCCCCGTTCAATGATCCAGCCTATAAGCACACCACCATCGTCGACACGGACGTTGGTCCGGGCGGCGACCTAACGCCATCCACCAACCTCGGCAATATCGTCAACGGCGGCTGGCACCAGGTCGGCGTGACATGGGACTCTCAAGCCCACACACTGCGCTACTGGGTCGACGGAAAACTCGGTGGAACGCTGACCGGCGACATCGCCACCCAATACCTCGGTCACCAAAGTACGGCGTACGTCGGCTTTACTGGCGGGACCGGAGGCGCCACGGACATCCAGCAGGTGCGTGTCGCCGCAGTCGACGCCTACTTCGCCCCTAATGGCGGCAGCAGCGGCAGCGGCGGCTACGCCAACGTGCAAGATCCGATTGCGCTCTCAAATAAAGCAGTCCTTAACGGGTCAGCGACCTACGACAACGCAAACCATACCTTCGTGCTGACGCCCGACGTCGGCGGCAAGGCGGGTTCGGCGATGCTCGGCCAGCGGATCGACCTCTCCTACGACTTCCAGGCCTCCTTCGACGTTTACCTTGGTAACAATGCCAACGGCGGCGATGGCCTGGCGTTCGTACTCCAGAATGACGCACGCGGGGCGAATGCAGTCGGAGCTGGCGGTAGCAACTACGGCGCGATCGGCATCAAGAACGGCCTCGGCATTGCCTTCGATACGTGGCAAAACGCCGATATTGGAGACATGACTGGCAATCACACAGACTTCTTTAAGACCGGCGCGCCCCTGGCAACCAGCCGCATCAGCGACCAGCTCCCGATCGGCAACGTAAAAGATGGTCACTGGCACAACGTGCTGGTCAGCTGGAACGCGACGGACGACACGCTGACGTATTGGTTCGACGGAAAATTGGCGGGCATGCTCAACCAGGACATCGTCGCTAAGTATGAGGGCGGGTCGCAATATGCCTACCTCGGGTTCACGGCCGGAACCGGCGGCGCCCACAATCTGCAAGAGGTGCACCTCGATACTCTGACGGCTTGGTTCGAGGACCAGTCGCACATCGCATCAACGGCCACCCTGACGCACGCGGAGACGATGCTTTAGGAAATGAACGACACCTGTGCCGGCCGAGCTGCAATTCACAGCCGTAGGGGCACAGGCTTCCGATGCGTATCGCAAACCTGAACCAGAAGCGAGCACGCCTTGAAGAGCCAACGAAGGCGTCGCTGCGGCCCGGAAGGACGGTAGCACCTGCCGCTTCAACCGCGGCGCGTGTGCGGCGCGCCAGAGATTCGTGACCATAGCCAAAGGTTGTGAAGGTCAAATCCTTCCATGATGTCCGCCAAGCTCTCGCGGGCGGCGCGCGAGGCGGCGGCAGCCGGCAAGCTCCCCGATCTGAAACTGGCACCGGCCTATTGGCCGCTGTTGTCGAGCGCGGTCCGCCATCAGCGACGGCCGTGCCACTTACAATGCTTTCGTCGAAAAGCACCTGCACACCTCAGTCGTCGCCCAAGGTCAGCACGTTCATATGACGGGCTTCACATACGGAACGTCAACAGCTCCGACCCTTCACGCAATAAATGCGCTGGCTTGGCTCAGCGGGGTCACCCGGCCGCTAGCCCGCGAAGGCGATCGCCTCACCACGGTTCTCCAACCCTGCCGCCACATAATTTGGCAATGGCGCCGACCGCGAGGCAAGCCAACCCCAGCCTACTCGTCCATGTGAACGAAGAGGTCCCCCGGCATTGATGCCCGCACCAAACGTCGGCCCATTCCGTGCCGACCTTAAAATGACGCGCGTTCGCCGCCATGCAATCGAGTTTTGCACAAGTTTCAAAAAATTGGTGGCGCAGTAGGCGGATGCGCTGCGATGACAAAATTGGGGGGAATAGGCGTGGGGCAGTCGAGTAGGACAAGTGTGCTCTGGCGAGCACACAATCTGCGCTTTGAACCAAGCGCTGGGGATTGGCTGAAATTTGAGTTGATTGGAATGGTGTGTGCTGCAACCGTGACAGAGGCAGGATACCTTGAGAGGTTATGTTGATAGATACTCTTCAAAGAGGCACCAGCATCGATGGGCAGGCAACCGCCGCTTCTAAGACGCTGCGGTCAGCGTCGGCCGATTTACGAAATCCGATTTTCGTTCATTCCCTGTTTCGCAGCGGCAGCACGTATGTGTTCAATGCCTTCAGGCGCGCGCGCGACGGGGACGGCCCCCTATACGCGGCCTTTCAGGAGTCCATACACGAATTTGTAAGCGCTGCGGCGAAGCAGCCGGAGCTTCTCCTGCGTATTGCTGGCCGTGGGCACGAGCAGCACCTTCTGCGCCACCCTGAACTTGACGCACCCTATTGGAAGGAGGTTTACGAGGTTCACGACGCCTGGCGGGACGTTATCGGCGAAGAAATTGTGTATGCGGACTATTTTGGCGGATATGCGCCAGAGAAGACGGCTGCCTATCTCGCCGCGATCATCGCGAGTGCGCCACGGCGACCAGTAATCCAGGAATGCCGGACATCGCTGCGCCTTGAGCGCCTGAAGTCCTCCCTTGGTGGGGTTCACATTCACCTCTGGCGAAATCCGTGGGATCAATGGTGGTCGTTCAAATCGGATGGTTATTTCGACACGGCGCTTCAGCTCATCCTAAATGCACCGCAATGTCCTCCAGGGATCGCGATGCTCAAGCGCGCAATAGACTTCCCGGCGATGGCTGGGGCAACGCTGCGCGAACAGCTCGATTTCTACGCGCGCCGCCGGCCGACAGCGGAAGCCAGCTATCTGACTTTTTTCATGCTCTGGACGATGGCGCTAGAACATGGGCGCCGAGCCGCAGACGTTGACATCAACATCGACCTCTTGTCGACGTCCGAAGAATACCGTCGGTCTGTGGCAGAAAAGCTCACCAGGGCAGGCATCGAAGGCCTCGACTTTTCCGACGCGCGGTCTCCGCAGGCGTTTTATGGCGAAGCCGATTCTGCGTTTTTCAGGCCGCTCGAAAAGCAGGCACGGGACATGCTCACGCAATCGGGCTATCCGGCCGCAAGTCTCGATGCACTCGACGAGGTGAGGGCTGAAGCGGCGCCCCAAGCACGCCGCGACGGACTCGAACGCGAGCTTATTCGGTTGCGAGAGGTGCTGCGCCGGGTCGAGAACCGCGAAGCCTACCTTCTTGCAGGCTATGCTTCCGAACTAGATGCGGCGCGCCAGCAGGCCGCAGAAGCGGCGCGCCAACATCACCAGGCAATTGCGGCACTCCACGCCTCGACCTCTTGGCGTGTGACGGCACCCCTTCGCTTTCTCACGCGCGGTAAGTTGGCTTCTGGAAAATATCACGACCTCATCAGGCGCGCGCGATCGAAGCGCGGCGAGGTCGCGAGGTCGTCGCGCTCCTCGTGACCCGCTGCGATCCAAAAGATATGAACCCAGATCACGTTGGCGTAGCTCTGCCACATGCGGGCCATGGCTTCGTCGTCGCTCACTGCGCTCCCGCACAGCCTCATGAATCAAAGGGGTTAATTGTGGGTAACGCGGCGGCGTCGATTGCCGATGCTATGCAAACGACTTAATTGGTTTGATTTTCATGTCGTGAGTGACCGGCTTCACCCGCAATTGTCGTCAGGACTGATTGGAGAAGGTACTTATGTCATTCTGGGCTGGAGGGAAAATGTTTGCGTCATTCATGAGTGTGCCGATAGACGCTCTGAAAGGCCTGGCAGCGCTTTATCGGTTCCGTCGCGAAGTTTGGTATACCTTGTCCGGACGTCGTTTCGAAGATCTGAAGAGCTCCGTTCGGCAAGAGGTATCGGGAGTGAGCGCGGTTACTCCTTCCTTGCGCGGACTTCATCAGATCGAAAGCGACGGCGTACCGCCGGCGCGCTGGGCAATTGTATCGTGCCTGCCCCCGGAAGACACTGGAATTGCGACGTGCTCCTTATATTCCTGGCTCAGATGTGATGAAAGAATTGACTTCTTCTCGCGCGGCGCGGATGTCGACTGGTTCCTAGGACTTGCAGATCTGATCGAAAAGGAAAGCAAATCAAAAGTGAGGCTTCTCGATGAGAAGCTTTTCATGAAATCCTTGGTGAAATACGATTACGCGGGTGTGCTCTTCGTGCTGGGCAACTCCAACCACCATATTTATACGGCACGGTTGCTCCAGCAGTGTCAGTCCCTCGGAATGATGGACAGGGTCCTGCTGCACATTCACGACCCCTGCATGATCAACTATGTTCAGCGAGCCAAATTGCTGAACAACTCAGAGCTTAGGGCATACTTTGCTAGACTTTACGAAAACGAGCCCTCCTTCAGCCAATCCGTGGAGGCGGACGTGCATGCGCTGCATCGCGCATTCGCCTCTCACGGCATTTTCGGGCTCCGCCATTTCACGGCTCTCGGAATCCGCAAGTTCATCGTGAATTCGCGCACGGCAGCCGAACTGGTCGAGCGGGATCTGGGATCACATGCCGCTGCCGTCTATGAGACATTTCATCCGGTTTTCCTGCCGACCGGGATGGCAGTGGAGCCAAAGCGGAGCATCGCGACCACGCCGCGCGCCATGACGTTTGGAGCATTCGGCGTTCCAGGCGACAGCAAGCGCACGAGATCCATCATCAATGCGGTGCTGATTCTGAAGCGGCTTGGGTGTGACGTGAAGCTTGTTTTGGCTGGATACGGCGTGGCGCATTTCGCGCAAAAGCATGCGGGGGCGATGCGCGATTTGGAGACGGTCGTCGTCGAGAGTCCCTCCGACGCCGAATTGGCCCAAATCATGGCCGGGGTTGATGTCGCCGTCCAGTTGCGTGCCCACAATCTCGGTGAGAGTTCGGGCGTCGTTCCTCAGCTTTTGGCACTTGGCGTGACGACGATCGTATCTGACATCGGTTCTTTCCGTGAATATGGCGATGCGGTCGTGACGGTCGATGCCGAAATTGCCGATCAGCAATTGGCCGATGTCATGCTGGCGTCGTACCGTTCAGGGCCGGACGGGAAGGCGATGAAAGCCTATGTTGAGAAGAATTCGGTTGCCGCGTTTCAGGCGCGTATGCTCTCTGTTTTCTCCGAGATCGAGAAAACCGAACGCGGAGAACGCCCGTCCTCTGCGACGGGGCTGCGCATAGCCGTATGAGCATTTTTCACTCGGCCACTGACGTGGCGCAGCGGAGGTTTGTCATCGCCAAGGTCAGACAAAGGCGCATTGCTTCGACCTCTTGATTGCCCGCTGGAGCCTTGATGTACGTCTTCGGAGATGCTGCAGCAGGCCCAGACCTGACGTGCGGGTGATCCACACCTCTTCTTCGATCGGTCTTTTTGCCTGAAATGTCTTGTCAGGTAGCGGCACCGGGGCTACCCTTCGAACGATTGGTAGCAGTAAAATAATACGTTTTGTGATGAATCCAGTGTTCGAGTTGTACAAGACTTCAGCCATCCATTCTTGGCGGTGGTTGTTCAATGGCCGTTACCGGGCAAGCCTGAGAGCTAGGTACGGAAGCGGGATGTGGAGCTGGCTAGTCACGAGCTAAGCTACGATCGGTCGCTTCAGATCCTGAGGTCCTTGCGTTGAGTCCTGTCCGTTCTGCTTCAGGCTGCCGATGCAGGTAGCTAACTGGGCTTGACCGCTCTTCTCCAAAGTCCAACGGACCAAGATGTCTCTCACGCCGGCGTCTTGCGTCATAGTGCTGTGCGCTGACGGGGTCTCTCCGTGCCTTTTATCGGCCACCTGCCGCCGGTGTTGCTTGGACCGGAAATCGCTCAACGAAGACGTGTCTTCAGACAACAGATTAACTGTCGTTTGCCGCCGATACCGCCTCAGCAACCGGCCTCATCAATCAACTAGGGACAAATGGATCGATCTGTGCCGTCAGCCGATCAATCCGATTCGATGCTGCTGTCTAGATCGCGCCGCAACGGCCAAAACCAATTCCTGTGCTTGCGCCTCTGCCAGACACTCTAAAACTTTAGACAAATAAGTTCTCATCGAATTTTGATCGCAATCCGCCCGCAGAGCGGAGGTGATCGCGTTATAGAGTTGGCAATCACGTGCCAGGCTAGCGATCGCCTCGCCAAGCGCCATTGAATTTGCCGCCGACGCAATGATGCCGGTGCGCCCATCGATGATCTGCTCGACGAGCCCGCCGACCGGATTCGCAACAACCGGCACGCAATGACCCGCAGCCAGGGCCGCAATGCCTGACTGGCTTGCTTCCTTATGCGAAAGCGCAATGACATGATAACGAGCGATAATCGCCGACATTTCGTTCGCAGACAGCCAGCGGTTCTCGACCTCGGCGCCTATGGCTTTGAGGCGATCGGCGTTAGCTCCCAAAGCGCCTTCGCCAAAAACGCCGAGCTGAATAGCCAATCCCGTCGCGCGCAGGCCTTCGACGGACTCGATCAGGAGGTCTAGGCCCTTGTAGGGCAGGACGCGACCGAGGAAGAGAACTCGGAATGGCTGGCCGGCTGAGGGCCAAGCCGGTCGCGTCGGCTCCGAAAAACGAAGGTGCGGGTGAAAGAGCGTTCGAACGATGGAAGGGTCGACCTTATCGCCGTTTTTCAGAGACCGAGTGACGTGCTCGCTCAGCGTTAAAATGAGGTCCGAGTTCTGCAGATCGCGAAACGCCCAGCTCGCAACGAGACTTTTCACATCGCCGGGGTGCGGCATGGCGTCGTGGATCAACGAGACGAACTTGACGCCAGCAGCCCGGATCGACGGCGCGACGAGTGGCGTCCAGACATGGGGCATAAGCGAGACGACAGTGTTGATGCGGTCTCGGTGGATACGAGCAAGGATCTGATTGCGTGCGCGGCGCACCCGCCAAACCGCAAATAAAGCGCCAATGTTGCTCTCAAACGTGTCGATCGGCTCAACACATTCACCCAGCCGCTGGAACTCGTCGAAACGATCATTCTGCCGGGAAACCGAGAAAACTGCATGAAAATCGGATCGGGCACGCGCCGCCTCGGCCAGCATCAGCGCGAACTCTGAGAGGCCACGTCGCCCCCAATAGAGAAACAGCACGCGCTGCTGCCGAGGGGTGTTGCGTTCTGCTTGTAGAAGCTGATCAACGCGGTCCGACTGGGACGCCTCACGGCGCAGGAACGCTTTGAGCATCCCCCTCTCTCCCGCCGCGTTGATCGACGAGGTCGCACCAGGAGTTCCGCTCGCTGAACTGTTCGGCAAGCGTGCAAATCGCATTGCGCCTAGTTGTGCTTGCATTGCTTTCGACATTCTATCTATCGCCATTATTTGGCGTCGCTCATTCGCAACCCATAATGGGCTCGCACATAGACTAAGGTGAAGCTTCTTGAGGCTTCCCAAGATCAAGCTGATGAAGTGCGTATCTGATTCGTGAATGAGGCCGGAAACGCTTCCCCCTCTGAAGGCGGCTATTCCACACTTTCCACAGACTGTGGAGAACCTCGATTTCCCAAGCATGGCGCCTACGCAATATTCGCTGGGGCCGAACACCTCATGAAGACGCTCGAGACCGCATTGCGAACGGCGGTCTTATCCACAGGTACGCGAACGATGTGGAGACAGGAGCCAAATCGATAGGCATTGGGAGCGCGAATCATGGCGGATTGCCACGATGAGCAGCTAAGGAACAGCATGATGCCTGAGAATGTTTACCTCAGCAGGGCCCGCGAGCATTTTCATCGCAGCGTCTGGCAGCGCATCCCAAAGTCAGTGCGTCGGGAATTCCTCTTTCGGCTATCGGCGATGGCAGCACCGAAGCTTGCGCCGTCAACCTTGGCTGACGAACCCGTCATCGTTGTCGGCACACTGCGTTCCTCAACCGGCCTCGGGCAGTCTGCGCGCCTGTGTTACGACGCATTAGCATCCAGCGGTGTTCGCGTCGGCGGGATCGATGTTTCTCGTCCTCTCATGCAGCCAGAGAACCTTCCCGAGTTTGAGTTTAAAGACGCTCGCGGCCTCGAAGGGCCCGGCACACTTATCGTGCATACAAGCGCTCCCCTCATGCCGCTGATCTTGTCGCAGCTAGGTCGCCGTGTGATCGATCGAAAGCGCGTTATTGGCTATTGGGCATGGGAGCTTCCCGCAGCGCCGCGCGATTGGCAGATCGGCGTACCGTTCACACACGAGATATGGGTACCGAGTGCCTTCACTGCATCCGCGATCGAGCCAATTGCCGGGGGACGGCCCGTAAGAGTCGTCCATCATCCTGTAAATGACAACGCTGTCGCGACCTTGCCATGTTGCCGGGAAGGGAGCCGTCCATTCACGGTTCTTTCAATGTTCGACATGGGATCGAGTTTCACGCGTAAGAACCCGTGCGCCAGCATCGAGGCGTTCAAACGGGCCTTTGGTGATGATCCTGGCGTTCGTTTGATTTTGAAAGTATCGAATTCAAGTGCTTACTCACCGGGGATGGCAGCCATACAGTCGGCCGTCGGTGGGGTTCCCAACATCGAGGTCATTGCCGGCGCACTCAGTCGCGCGGAACTCAACGCGCTATTTGCCAGAAGCCATGTTCTGCTGTCACTGCACCGAGCCGAAGGGTTTGGTCTCACGATTGCGGAGGCAATGCTGCGAGGGATGCCCGCGGTCGCGACCAACTGGTCCGGCAATTGCGATTTTCTCAATTACGAAAATGGCATGCCGGTTGGATACGAAATGGTGCCGGCACACGATCCGCAGCACACATACGACTTTCCAGAGATGCAGTGGGCGGACGCCAATATCGACGACGCAGCATCGGCACTCGTTGCTTTACGCACTGATAAAATGCTGTGGCTGCGACTGTCACACCGGGCTGCCGAGGATGCTCGGTCCATGTTTGATAAATCCGCCTATTGTCGAAACGTCATGGGAGCGCTCGGCCTCGGCATGGGCTCTCGCAAAGTAACCAGGCAAGTCGACAACCCCGGTGTGCTTGCGTCGCTGCAAGCCAAATTATCTTGAGCCACGACATGACTGTGCAAATACCTGTTACAAGAAAGACGCTGGCGTAGCCCGCTTTGCCAATCGCAGGACAAACGCGTCAAATAATGGCTTGATCAAGCAGCGAAGAGCCGTGCGCTCGCCGGTCTTGAAGGGTACTTTGGAGCTCTTCGTCATGCGGTACGATCTTGGCAATCGTCTCGTCGGCTTTGATGTTCCCGCCCACCAAATCAGCTACAGAGAGCGTCGTCTCCTTGGTACCTCATGCTAGCGGTACGTAACGGATCGCAGTTTGTCGCCTGAGCGGGGGGCTGTTATTCTGCGACGGTCGTGTGGCATAACGCGCGGCGGCTGAGCCAGCCACATCGATTGCATGCACTGAGTTTGCCGTAGCGCACCAACTGTCATTGTCAGCTTTATCCTGGCGTTCTGCTTCAAGGCTTCGATGGACGGGCAGGTCGTTATGACTTCTTGTCTGGACTGGACCGGCAAGGGGTTGCGACGATGCGCATGGAGACGCCTCGAAATCGACGCATGCCACCGACGACATGCGGCTGGACACTCGGGAGACTTTGCGGCACTTGCTAGCCAATCACCGTGTTTGCCCTTGAGGGAAAGGTAACAGCGTCATCATGTGCGGCTTTGCCGGCTTCATTTCGCAGCACTGTAGCGCCACAGGATCGTCTGACAACGCGCGCCGGATGGCAGCCGCTCTAGCTCATCGCGGGCCGGACGATGAGGGCGTGTGGACCGACGACAGTGCCGGCGTAGCACTAGCGCACCGACGGCTATCGATCGTCGACTTGTCACTAACGGGCCATCAGCCGATGCATTCGGCCTGTGGACGCTGGGTGATCGCGTTCAATGGCGAGATCTACAATTTTGCCGAGCTCCGCGACATCCTAATGCGCCAAGGCAAGGCGCCGCAATGGCGCGGTCATTCCGACACTGAGGTTCTGCTGGCCGGCATCGCCGCCTGGGGCGTGCCGGCAACGCTCGAACGGTCTATCGGCATGTTCGCCTTCGCCGTATGGGACCGCCAGAAGCGCACAATGTGGCTGGCACGTGACCGCCTGGGCGAGAAGCCGCTCTACTATGGCTTAGCAAACGGAACTTTCCTGTTCGGCTCTGATTTCGCTGCGCTGAGCCGGCACCCTTCATGGTCGGGTGATATTGATCGATATGCCGTGGCCCTGCTGATGCGCCACGGCCATGTTCCAGCACCGTATGCAATCTATTCGGGATTCCACAAGCTCGAGCCGGCCGCGTACTTGGCCGTGGATGTTGCGGGGCAGGCGCGTGAGCGTGGGCGATACTGGAATGCTGGCAACATGGCGCTCGCGGGGGAGCGCAATCCCATTACCATGGGCCCTGCGGAGGCTGTCGCCGAGGTGGAGCGCCAGTTGCGCCGCTCGCTCAAGGGCCAGATGGTTGCCGACGTCCCGCTGGGGGCCTTCCTGTCGGGCGGCATCGATTCTTCGGCCGTCGTCGCCGTCATGCAGGCGATGTCCGGCAAGCCCGTCAAAACCTTCACCGTGGGCTTTACGGAGCGCGGCTATGACGAAGCTTCGCACGCGCGGGTGGTGGCCAAGCACCTTGGCACCGACCACCACGAGCTGACGCTCACCGAAGCCGATACGCTCGAGATGGTTCCTCGCCTTGCGCATGTCTATTCGGAGCCGTTCGCGGATGCATCGCAGATTCCGATGCTGCTCGTGTCGCGCATGGCGCGCCAGCACGTCACGGTTGCTCTTTCGGGAGATGGCGGCGACGAATTATTCTCCGGCTACAACCGCTACCAACTCGCGGGCCGGTTCTGGCCAGCCTTGCAGGCAACGCCGCGTCCTGTGAGACAGGCCGTGGCGAAGCTCGTTCAAGCACTGCCTTATCGCTCTTTAGAGCGCGCCGCGCGCTGGTCTGGATCGGCTCTGCCCGAGGGGCTGCGACCGCGCAACCTCGATGCTAAAATTCTGAAGGTGGCCGATATCCTGGCAAGCCGTTCGATCGATGATGCCTACGATCAGCTCGTGTCGCACTGGCGTGACGATAGTATCGTCCTTTGCTCCGACGCACCGGCGGACGATGGGACGGCCTCCGTCATAGCACCCGATTTCGCCAGCCCTATCCACCGAATGATGTACCGGGATCTGACCGGCTATCTGCACGACGACGTGCTGACAAAGGTGGACCGTGCGACTATGGCCTATGGGCTCGAGGCGCGCGTACCGCTTCTCGACCACAGGTTGGTGGAGTTCACCTGGCGTCTGCCGCTGTCAATTTTGCGGAACGAGGGTCGATCTAAGTGGCCGTTGCGCCAAATTCTGTTCAAGTACGTCCCGCGCGAACTTGTCGAGCGGCCAAAGATGGGCTTCGCAGTGCCAATTGACACGTGGCTTCGTGGGCCACTGCGCGACTGGGCCGAGACATTGCTCGCTCCGCGAAGACTGCGCCATGACGGAATTTTGGATCCGCGGAAGGTCGAGGCCGCGTGGCGTGCTCATTTGAGCGGATCGGCTAATCTGCAGCAAAAGCTGTGGAACGTGCTCATGTTCCAGGCGTGGTTAGACGGGCTCAAGCAGGACCAACGGCCATGTGATGCGGGCAACCCATTGTCAGCGGCGCGCGCAGTATGAGCAGCCCCGCAATTTTTCGCCACAGACACGCCAAAATCATGTTTGTCGTGACCGAGGATTGGTATTTCGTCTCGCACCGTCTGCCACTCGCCATTGCCGCGCGCGACGCTGGCTTCGACGTCATCGTCGCCACGCGCCCGAACGCGCGTTCGGCAGAGATCGTGGATGCGGGCCTTACACTCCTGCCGCTCCCCTTCTCGCGCGCAAGCATAAACCCCTTACGCGAAGGCGTCATGACCGCGCGACTGACGGCGCTTTACCGCCGGCACAAGCCAGACATCGTTCATCACGTGGCCATGAAACCCGTCATTTACGGGTCCATCGCCGCGCGCGCGGCGCGGTGTCCCTCACGTCGTCAACGCCATTATGGGTCTTGGCTACGTGTTCAGCTCGGCTTCATTGAAGGCACGCGCGCTGCGCCCTGGCGTCAAGTTGCTGTTGAAGTTGGCGCTTCACGACACGAGGGGTCGCGTCATCGTGCAAAACATCGATGATCGAGACGTGCTGTGCCGCGAAGCGCTCGCCTCGCCCGAGCAGATAAGACTGATCCGCGGCTCGGGTGTCGATCCGACAAAGTTCAATCCCAGACCGCCGCCCCCTGGTCCACCGCTTGTCATCCTTCCGGCGCGGCTGCTGCGAGACAAGGGCGTGCTCGAGTTTGCCGAGGCCGCTCGCCGCTTGAAGGCCGAAGGCTGGAATGCCCGTTTTGCTCTCGTCGGCGCGCCCGACCCTGGAAACACGGCATCTGTTTCGCAGCAGGAACTGACCCGCATTGCCGCTGAAGGCGTTGTCGAGCTTTGGGGATGGCGCGACGATATGGCGGAGGTTATTCGCCAATCGAGCATCGTATGCCTGCCATCCACTTACGGCGAAGGATTGCCGAAATCTCTGCTGGAGGCAGCAGCGGGGGCGCGCCCGATCATTACCACTGACATGCCAGGCTGCCGCGAGATCGTGCGGCCAGGCGAGAATGGCTGGCTCGTGCCCCCACGCAGCGTGGACGCATTGACCATTGCCATGAGCGAAGCGCTTTCCTGCAAGGAGTTGCGGGAACAGTACGGCGCCAGGGGCCGTCAATTCGTGGAAGCCGAGTTCTCGCTGCAATCCGTGAACCGCCAGACGCTTGATCTTTATCTCGAGTTGTTAGCCGCATGACGTCCGCAACCGGAGGAATGCAGATCAGCATCGCTGTCCCTGCCGACGAATGGCAAGAAAGCGGCGTGCGAGTTTGGCCAATCTGGAACACGACAGGTCTCGAGCCCACGCATGCGAGTGTTCAGTCCCTTATCTCTCCTTCATCGCCCGCGCCACCTGATCGGAGAGCGGCTTAATAAGGTAGCTTAGAACGGTGCGCTGCCCCGTCTGGAAGAGCAGCTCGGCCGGCATCCCGGGCTTTAGGGTGTGTGGGCCGAGCTGCGAAGCGGCGCCGCCTCCGAGGCTCACCCTTACGAGATAGTAGGGGGCCTGGCCTTGAGCATCCTGCTTCGCGTCGGGAGAGATCATCGTTACGACGCCTTCGACCTCAGGCGTCGAGCGGTGGTCGAGTGACGGGAAGCGCACAATCGTCTTTTGGTTCTGGAGAATTCGGTCGATCGAGCCAGGATCGACATGTCCTTCGAGGACAAGGCTGTCCTCCGGAATGATCTCGGCGATGACCTCTCCGGCTCCTATAACGCCACCGACTGTCGTTGCCGTGAGCTTGTGCACGAAGCCGCTGCGAGGCGCCCTGATCTCCATGCGAAGCAGACGCGTGCGAACAGCCGCCACCTTTTCTGTGATCTCGTTGACCTTGGCTTCGACGTCGCGCAGTTCCGTCAATACCTCTGATAGAAAGGCCTGGTCGACGGCAATAAGCTGCAGTCTCGTCTCGCCGATCTGCACTTTCGTGCGCGCAATGTCGGAGACCAGCTGGCCACGCTCGCCATCCAATCGCGCGCCTTCCCGCTCGAGCGCCAGTAAGCGGCTTTCTGTAACGAGCTGTGCCTTGCGCAAGCCATTGAGCGCGTTGAGCTCTTGACGAACAAACGCAATCTGGCGTTCCTTTGCGTCGACCTGAGCCGAAAGACCCATCACTTCCTGTTCAAGCTGCGCAACACGCTCGCTGAGTTGCTGCTTTTTCCCGACCCGCACATCAAGTCGTGCCCTGAGGAGCTTTGCTTGGGCCTGCCGCACGATAGCGGCCTGCGGGTCGTCGCCGACGTCCATCTCAGAACGGTCGTCGCGTTCGGCGATTAGGCGGTCCTGTCGTGCCTTCAGTTCTGCGAGTTGCCCCAAGAAAATCTGCAGGTTGGTACGGGTATCGCTCTCGTCAAGGCGCACAAGAATGTCACCTTCCGCAACCCTGTCCCCATTCTTGACGCGTGTTTCGGCGACGACTCCTCCCTCGAGATGCTGCACCTTCTTGGCGCTGCTCTCCACGACGACGACCGCTGGAGCCACGACGGCGCCGGAGATCGACGTGTAGGCAGCCCAGCAACTTGCGCCGCCCAGCCCAATCAGGATGACGGCAAGTGCAACCCTCTGGTAAGCCTTGATGGATTTCTGAAGTGAGCTCATGACGCGCGTTGCTCCGAATGACTGCCGCCGGCCACAGCGATGGGAAAATTGGCGGGGCGCGGGCGCGGGGCGCTCAGGATTTCATCCCGCGGGCCGAAGGCGGCCTGGCGGCCGTCCTGCAAACAAAGAACTTTGTTGGTCACCTGCAAGGTCGCCGGCCGGTGCGAGACGATGATCACCGTCACGCCGACTTTGCGGGCATTCAACAGAGTGTCGATGAGCGCCGCCTCACCGGGCCCGTCGAGATTGGAATTCGGCTCGTCTAGGACCAGCAGAACAGGATCCAGATAGAGAGCTCGCGCGAGTGCAATCCTTTGCCGCTGGCCGGCGGAGAGCATGAGGCCGCCTTCACCCAGCTCCGTCTGGTAGCCGTTCGGAAGACGCAGGATCATGTCGTGGACGTTGGCGCGCTGCGCGGCTCGCACTACGTCCGCTGGATCGGCACCCGGAGCAAAGCGCGAGATGTTTTCCGTCACAGTGCCGGAAAGGATCTCGACGTCCTGCGGCACATAGCCGACGGCTGCGCCAATTTGCTCACCAGGCCACTGGTCGAGCCGCGCGCCATCCAGACGGATGCTGCCTGCAATCGGAGTCCATACTCCTGCAAGCGCGCGCACCAGCGAGGATTTGCCGCTGCCGCTGTGACCCACGATGCCCAGACCATCGCCCGGCTCAAGGGAGAAGTTTAGGCCAGAGACAATCGGGCGGTTGGCACCCGGTGCGCCCACCACGAGGTTTTCGACGGCGACATCGCCTTTGGGCGTTGGCAGCGCCATCGGGTCGCTTCGTCGCGGCACATCGATGAGAGCTGATCTCAGGCGAGCGATGGCCCGGCGCGTCGCCTGGAAGGCGCCCCACTGCGCGGTGATCTGCTCGACCGGTGCGAGAGCGCGCGACATGATAATCGATGCGGCGATGATGGTTCCGGCGGAAACCTGACCTTCGATCGCAAGGGCGGCGCCGAGAGCCAGAACCGCTGACTGCAGGAAAAGCCTGAGCATGCGCGTGCTGGAGGTAAAAGCGCTCACCGCATCAGCGCCCTTGAGCTGCTGCACCTGCGCCAGGCCGTGCTCACCCGACCAGCGGTCACGGAACCGCTGTTCCATTCCCATGGCGCGGAGAACCTCAGCCCCCTTGCTCGCGCCTTCGATAAGGATGAGAGAGCGGTGCTTATGGCGCGATCCATCGAGACCATGGCGCTTCGTGGCGCGTTCGTTCCCGAACGCGAGACAGAAAAGCACGATTGCCGCCACCAGCGTCATCGTGCCCAATAGGGGGTGCAGCAGGTAGGCGAAACCTAAGTAAATCGGCATCCACGGCAGATCGAAAAAAGCAGTCGGACCGGAGCCGCCAAGATATTGGCGCACAGCCTCGAGGTCGCGCGCGGGCTGAGTAGCGTCGCCAGACGACGATCCGCGATTCAATGCCTTATGCAGCACGGCCGAGTAGGTTTGAGGCGCGAGCCTGTCGGAAACCCCAGCGGCTATCCGAGCCATCAGCCGCTGTCTGATGGCTTCGAGAACAGCCGAAACAACGAAAACACCAGCGACCAGGCCAAGAAGCGCGATGAGAGTCGGCAAGCTGCGGCTCGTCAGCACCCGGTCGTAGACCTGCAGCATGAAGAGAGGGCTCGCTAGCATCAGAACATTGATGACGAGACTGACAAACACCGCAATTGCAAATGGCTGCCGAAAGTGGCGCCACGCATCGCGGATCGGATCAGAGGTCTGAATTGGACCTAGGTCCGAGTTCGCGTGAGATGAAGACATCGATGATTGGCTCCACGAGCGCAGCCAAGGTGTCCATAATTGGGCTAGCTGCAGAGTGAAAATTGCATTCGCCATGCCAG
Source organism: uncultured Alphaproteobacteria bacterium (assembly GCA_963750715.1). Classification (GTDB taxonomy): domain Bacteria; phylum Pseudomonadota; class Alphaproteobacteria; order Rhizobiales; family Hyphomicrobiaceae; genus JAGVSR01. The sequence goes on from CAVVRP010000011.1 coordinate 18,368, forward strand.
CCTCCAGTGTCCCAGAAAGGGAATGGACGTTAACAATCGCCATGGCGAAAAGGCGCATTGGATATGGCATCCCTGCGTTGAGGCGAGCCATATCAGGTCGAGGCCGCCAGGCTCTTGAGCACTTTTGCTCAAGGCTTCTGGCACCCGCTGTCACACAGGGTCGTGCGTGGTAATTCCTGCCGTGTGATGGCCGGGATCGGTCGGGTCTTCGCCTTCGAACACGGCGTCGACCGAAACGAAGCGTACTTGCTGCAGGTTGCTCACTCCGCCGGTCGCCGCTGTTGCACCGAAATGGGCGAATTGAGACCCGTTGAAGTAATCGTCATCGAGATGCGCCGTTATCGCCCCAGCGTTGCGCCCGTCGAAGGTGTAACTCAAGATGTGTGTGTCGGCATCCCAGGTGACCTTCACGTTATGCCACTTGCCGTTTTCGATATTGCCGAGATTGACGGCAGGCGTGATCATGCTCAAAGGTCGCGGCGCGTCCGTATCAACGAAGCGCGTGTGATCCCCAGCAACATCTCCGACCGCGGCGCCACTATTGTAGGTATCGAACTCGATCGCGAGGCCGTTCTTGATCCCCCAGGCCCCAAGGTTATCCCCCGCTAGACCGATGGCTTTCGTGCCTCTTGGGTCGTTATGAAGCACGAAGGCCAAGCCATCCGCGCCAACGTCTTTGCCACCGAGAAACACGTCGAGGTTAATTGTGAAGTCGTGAGTGATGTCAATGCGGTCTTCCGACATTACGCCGCCGACATTGTTCTTCGCATCGGGGGTTAGGGTCACCGTCCCCCACGTACGATTGTAGAAGGCGCTTCCGGACATCGAGAGCGCGGGGGGCGTGCCGTGATCGTGCTCGTGAGCACCAGGCTCGAACGTGGCCGCGATATCGACGAGGCGAACTTGCTGCAGATTGTTCGCGCCGCCAGTTATCGCCGTGAAGCCGAAATGGACAAAGTCCGACCCGCCGAAGTAGGCATTTGCCAGGTTCTTCGTTAAGGTCCCGACCACGATCCCATCGAAGGAGTAGGTCAGCTTCTGCGTCTCGGCATCCCAAGAAACCTGGACGGCATGCCAGAAGCTGTCCTCAATGTTTCCGAGGCTAACAGCACCCGAGACGAAGCTTAGGGGTTTAGGGGCATCAGTGTCGACAAAGCGCGTGTGATCTGTGGCAATATCGCCAGCCGCACCCCCATTGTTGTACGTGTCGAACTCGATGGCCAAGCCGTTGCGAATACCGCCAGCCCCAAGCTCGCCGCCGATAGCACGTGAACCCACGGGATCATTATGCAGTACGAAGGACATGCCGTCGGCACCCTTGTCCTTACCAAGGAACACGTCGAAGGCGATGGTGAAATCCTGCGAGACATCGATGCGATCGTTCGACATCATACCGCCGAGTTTGTTATTCGCAGCGGGCGTCAATGTGGCGACATTCGTGTTTAAATCATAACGCGCGCTGCCCGAAAGCGTAACGAATTCGGCTAGATGCTCGATGGCGAAGTCGCAGTCGCAATCCACGTGTTCGGCCGGCTCGTGGTAACCATGGACCGCATCGGCAAACTGCGCGACGACCGAGGAGATCCGTACCTGCTGCAAGTTGCTCGCGCCACCCGTCGCTCCGGTGAAGCCAAAGTGCACCAGATTGGACCCGCCGAAGTAAGCCTCGGCGAGATTCTTCGTGAGCGTTCCGACCGTACGCCCATCAAAGGTGTAGACGAGCGTCTGGTTCGCGGCGTCCCACGACACGTTTACCGTATGCCAGCGACCATCCTCAATGTTGCCAAGGCCAACAGCCGCGCTCACCACAGTCTTGGTTAGCGTCGCGTCAGTATCGATGATGGTCGTGTGATCACTGGCAATGTCGCCATACTTTGCACCATTGTTAAACGTGTCGAACTCGATCGCGAGGCCGTTGTTGATGCCATACGACCCCTCTACTGCCGGACTCAAACCAATGGCGTCACCACCAAGCGAGTCATTGTGCATCACGAACGCGAGGCCGTCCGCCCCTGCATCCTTGTTTCCGAGATTGACGCCGAACTTGATCGAGAAGTCATGGGCGAGATCGACCACCTTGTTGGAGAAAACGCTTCCCGTCTGCCCCTTGGTGTCCGGTGTCAATGTGAAGGTGTCATTGCCCGTATGGGCCGTACTCCCGTTCAAGGTCAGAAACCCACCCACGGCCTGCGAGTAACGTTCACCGCCGGTGTCGACATGGATCGTCGCCGCGACCGATGGCGTACCCTTGCTGTTGAAAGCAAAAAGCATCCAATAGCCGGGCGTCACGACGTTGGCATTGTCGGGAAGGTCAACATGCAAGCGACCGTCATTGCCAAGCGTAAAGTTAAGGTCGACCTTGCGCGCCTCCATGTTGAAACTGTGCGTGACAGCGCCATACTTGACGAAGAGTCAGGCGCGTGATTGACGCGGCATCATCGACCGCAATTGAGAAATCCTGCCTCTGTGCGAGTTCTGTGGGCGCATCGGTGATGTGCGGGCGCTCGGCAAGATTTCCGTTTCCATCGAAGAGATATGCGGGCTTGTAGATTTCGCCGTTGAGATTTGTGAGCGGTCCGGGCGCCCCGCCTCCAAGCGAGAGCACCGTGGCATCGGGCAGTAGCAGGGTGGTCGAGTGATACAGGCGCGGAACATCCGCGTCGCTTCCAATCGTCCACGTCCCCGTATCAGGATGCCAGATCTGGACCGCATACTTGACCCCATTCAGCTGATTGTCGACGGCACTGCCGCCGCTTAGCATGACCGAGCCGTCGGCCAATAGGGTCATGTTCGACCAAATACGCCCTCCCCCGGCATCCGCCGTGCGAGTGAACTTCAAAGCTCCACCGCTGAAGTCGGTAATCCAGGCGGAGCCATCGAGGCCAAGGCTGATCACCTTGTTTTCGTCGAACATGATGGACGGCACACGACGGTCTTCTACGAATGGTGTGTTGTAGACGCCAAGAACTCGACCATTGCCGGACGGGTCCATAATGAGCGCCCTTCCGTCGTGGCCGTCTTTTTCGGAACCAAGCACGACGACGCGGCCGTCGCTGGCGAGCCAGGCGCGCGGATAAAACCAATCGTTCGCGCCGAGAGCGCTGGCAGCACCGTCAAGCGTCTTCCAGCCTACTCCGGGCGAATAAAGCTCCGGGGTGCCAACACCGGCCCCCGCCCCATCACGACCTCCAATCATCAAGGTCTTGCCGTTGGCCAAAGTGAGCACGGTCGGGTACCAGCGAGCGTAGGTCATGTCCCCCGTCGCTGACGGCGAGAGGGTCATATCGCGATAATTAAAGACGTTGACGTCGGCGACGCCATTATTGACCGCAGTAATCGCAGCAAACGGTCGCGTATCGCCCCCCGCCACAAGGATCTCACCGGTCTCCGGCACGATGGCCGCAGCCGAGCAGAAGAGGTCCGTGTGAACCATGTGCTCGAGCGTCTGGTGCGTCTTGGTCGCCGGATCCCACACATCGAAGATATGTAGACCGCTCTGCTGGCCTTGTTGGCCTGTGCCAAAAGTGAGAACCTTGCCGTCGGGGGTAAGGATCGCGTGCACGCCAATAATCGGCCAACTAAAGACGTCACTCCAACGGTCGCGTGCCATAAAAAAACTCCATGCCTCAGAAAGCCTGCTAAATTCAAAATAACGTCTTGAATTCAGACATGCGTAATACGTCAAAGCTATATAGGGCAATTAACGTGCATGGGAATTGATTGCGGTTCGCCATTAACCGCCAAATGAAAGTCAGGGTTAAGCGGCCTCATGCGTCAGCGCGTGCAACCAGGATCAGAGCCTTCAGGCCTTAAAAATTATTCCGAAGCTCGTCGAGCGACAGCGCCAGGTCGGCAGAACCACTGATTTGTCGGTGCGACGACACAGGTTCGATTGGCGTTCCGCGTGGATTACTGCGTCGCTGTGGGAAGGGTGAGACAGCGGGCCAGCACGCGAGACTAATTCAGCCCCTCCAACAAAGCGGAAGCTGCGCCGGCGACAGCCGCGTCACGGCGTCCTCGATGCGCGGCCAGCTGAACTTGCCCACCTTCGAGCCGTTTGGCCACGAGGAGGAAACCAGTGCCGTCCTAAAGTAGCAGCTTCACGCGGTCGACACGCTTCGATCGAAACACCTAGATGACGTCGGAGTGCTCGCATTTAAGTACAGATCCGAAGATCGCAGCGAGCCTGGTTGCCACAGCGGGTCGACGCCCGACACCACCTCGATCCGGCGCGACTGGACCGGGTTGGTGACATGTACCCTCCCCCCGGGAATGTCCTCGATCTGAGCTAGAGTCCGCCATCCCGGAGAGGAGACGGACGTCATGCGTAAGAGCCGGTTTTTCTCTCATGTGCCCGAAGATGCGGGAGGTGGCGGTCAGTTGAAGGCTATCCATGCTGCCGAGCATATGGATTTGGCGCGCGAGAAGTTTCGGCAGGTTGTTACGAACTCGGGGACAGCGGCGTACAAAGGCTGCCGATCTCGTCGAGACAAGCGTTATGAGACGCTTGCGTACTATGCCTTCTCCGACGAACATTCGCGGCGGATACGCACTAACAATCCGGTGGAGCACTTCCTTCGTGACATCTGGCGCAGGACGCGCGTCGTTGGCGCGTTGCCCGAATGGCACTCGGCTCTCAACCTGGCCGTCGCTAGGTTGAGGCACGTCGCCGGCAGCGAGCGGCCGACGAAGAGGTATCTGAGCATGGACCTGCTGAAGGACATCAGACGGAGAGTTCAATCACTACCTGAGCCAGGTTCAGTCGCCGCTCAGCCAAAATAAAGTGCGCGAAAGAATTGGACAGTCCCCTCTCGCCGTCGCAGGGACGCCCCCACGGGCACCCGCACCGAGCAGTGTCAGACCTGCCTCGAGTTTCATTCACTACATGATATCGAAAGAGGGTGAGACAGAGCGGGAGTCAAAGCAGCGCACTTTCCCATCAGACATAACTGTGGCGGATCTTCATGGCAGCGCTGACACGCTGGCTATCAAAATCCTCGTTCAGAAACCTAAACAGCCCGGTCAAGACTGAAGGATCCGATCGGTAGGCGTCATAGGATACCCAAAAATAATTGGGCCTGTTTCTCTCGTAGGCCTGAAGCATAGAGTTGCGAAACTCTGTAAGGTGTCGAACGGCATTTGGAGCGTCCTTCCACCAAGCTGACTGCGAGGTTTGGGCAATGTCACGTTCATTAAATATGAAAGCCGAATGAGGGAATACCCTCTCGATCATGTCGAGATGGCTTGAGATTTGCCAGTCTGTCAGATCCGCACCCCAGCGAATCTCCTTGCAGCCCATCACTCTGGTTCCGACCGGCGGGCGCAATATATCTTGCACAAAAAGGCTTTGGACGCGGTGTGCGAAGGATGCAGGATCGCACAGTTCAAAGCCGAACCATGGATGCGTCGGGGTCGACTTCGCCTGGCTATACTGCTTGCCCTGCGCAACCGCGTCTACGGCTCGAACCAAGTGTATGAGAACGCCGTTGTTCTCCCCGCGAATGCAGTACCCCGGGATTGTGTTCAATATCCCTTGCAATAGTGTCGATCCTGAACGCCCGTACGTTACGACCCATACATACTGAAACTTCTTTGGCTTATTGTTCCGTCTCCACATCATTATACCGATCTCCGAGTCATGTCCGCTGGCAACTAGTCGGTCAGCACTTGCAAAAAAGAATGGCTCCTTTGGATGGGGTGACAAGTTCGGCCTATCAGGCTGCAATGCCCGATGCGCTCGATGAGATCAGGGCTGCACCGGGTCGAGACACGCGAGGCCAATCTTCTCGCATATTATGCTTCCGGTTTGACGCGACGCGGCATCACACAAGCCAAGAAGTGCGAGGAGCTAGGCACTCACTAACACTCTACGAATGTGTCGGCGCCAGATGTGAGCCGCGCCGGCACGACCGATGCGGCCAAACTTTCGCAGGGCTTTGGACCGACGGCCGACGGCGCGCATTGGAGCTGTCAGATACCAGCTGGTGCTTCTTGTCAGTGCCTCGTAGTTAGACTTGTAGCGAGCCTGGGCACTCAGCCGTTCGTTCTCACTGCGAAGAACAGCGACCTCGCGCCGGAGCGCCTCATCGGATTCGACGCGCCGGCGGAAGTTGCCAGGGTGAACGAGGTTGAGGCAGTAGTTCGGCGCTTTCTCGCTGTCAGAAAGTGCCGGGAAGTCGGCAATTCTGCGCTGATTGACAAAGCAAAGGATGTTCTGGGCGTACCACCACTCTACTCTGGTATCGGACCATAGCTTCGGCCTAAGCACATCGAAGGGCTTATATCCATGTCTCTCGAACAGGCGAGCCCAATAACTCTGCCATTGCTCGTGGATGTGCATTGTGTCGCCCTGGCCGGGGATGGCAGCACTGAAGATGATTACGTCGGCTGCATCGCAAAGATCGACGACGAGACCAGGTCCTCGCTGCGGGCTCAGACGTTCAGCAACTTCAAGGCTAATTGCGAGGTCGAAGCGACGACCCAAATGGAAGGGTTCGTTGAGATCAATCTCACAAAAGCAGTCGCGGGGGATTTGCAGAAGGGTGTCACCGGCGTAGTGGCCGTCGATGCCGGTGATCTCCGCTACACCATGCCGACTGAACATGGACAACCATTCACCGGCACCGCAGCCAACATCGAGCACTGACGTGGCGCCGGGGAAGAGTTTCAACACCAAGGGGACGACGACCGACGCCGATCGTATCGAACCCCGGATCTGCTCTGTGAAGAACGCCGAATCGTACTTGTCAGTAACTTGTCCGGTTGCCGACATATGGTGCTCTCCTAGACCGTGGCTCTGCGGCGCAAAAGCGCGCGCATTTTGTTGATTGCCGCCTCTGGCCTCGTTGCTTCGCAATAAGCCTTGTAGCCTGCAGAATTCACGAATTTCAGCCTGTACTGCTCGTCCGCGAGGCGAGCAATTGCCGCCGCAACCGCCTCCGGGGTCTCGCCGATCGTCTCGCCGAGGTTGTTCCTCTGGACGATCTGACCGACGTAGCTTGTGACCGTCGCGATGATAGCCGCGCCGGCGCTGATCAGGTTCGGCAGGACACCGCTCATGACCCGGCGTTGTGGGCCTTGGTAAAGTAGAAGGCCAACATCCAGGCTCCGGATCATGTCAGCATATTCGAGGTCATTTAGAACCTCGTATTGATTGGAGGGGGCGTCCCGCAAGGCAAGGGTGTAGCGAACGCCAGCTTCCTCGAAGGCGCTGCGGACCTTACCCTGGACGTGATCCGCCGCCTTGCCACCCATAAGGAAGTGCACTTTTTCCTTGGTCGCTGGGTCGAGCTTGTTCACTCCGGCTAGCAGCAACTCTAGCCCCTTGCCTTCGCGAATCTCGCCGACCAAACCGAAGGTCGTCGTCCCTTCGCCTGACACGCGGGTAATCGGAGTCAGAGACGGCGGAATACGCCAGATTGTCGGGTGATGAGGGACAACCTCGAGTCTGCCGACGGAATAGCAGCGGCGTACATCGTCGGCGATCTCTTCGGCGAGCACTGCGATCGTGATCTCGCGGCTGATTTCGCTAAGGCAGCGGACTTGGGACACGTTCTGGGGAAGGCGGTGGAGAATAGCGAGGATCGGCGCGTCCAATGATCTAGCGGTCAATCGAAAATGCTCTGCAAGCGGCTTATGAAGAAAAGGGTCCAGCGTCAGCAGGCAAACAGACGCATTGGTCTCGGAGGCGTTGATGAATAACTGGCTAAGCGCGCGCCGGGTGGTACGAAGCCCGGCTGGTGACCAGTCCCACGGATCGATGGCAGGCGCGATCAAATGCGAAGGACCTGCTTCAGCGTAGGTGTCGTAGAAATAGCTGTGACCGGGATAGGGCTCGAAGAATAGGGTGTAGTCTGCACCAAGGGCAGTGGGGACGTAAGGCGAGTGCGGGGCGGGGCCAGCCACCTTGTCGTTGGCAGCCGCCGACTGTTTTCTCCTGAACAGTTCTTTGTACTGTTCCAAGCCCTCCGGGGCGATGTTCGGCCTAGTATCGAGGATAAGGGTGAGCAGGCTCCTGCAAAACGCGAGTTGCGCCGCTGATTTGGCTGGGTCTTGCGTTTCAACCAGCGCATTGAGGAGGGAACTGTCGACGTCTAGCAGCGATGCCTGCTTGGCGAAATTGCCGAGCACCCAGCGGAAATCCGTCAAGGAGCTTGTCTGCATCGAGTCCGAGACAGCCTGCCACCCCGACTTCTGCCGCAACCACCCTTGGTCCACTCGGTCTGCGTGCACATGGTGGAAAACGACGGCATCCGCACTATAGAGGATCTTGCTCCCGCCCTGGCAGAGACTGTCCTGAACACTCAATTCTTCGTTGCTGAACAGGCTCTTGCCGCCGCACCCACTGAGGTTCTCATCGTAGCGGGAGGGGCCATTCACCTCGTCGTTGGCAGCCGCCGACTGTTTTCTCCTGAACAGTTCTTTGTATTGTTCCAAGTCCTCTGGGGCGATGTTCGGCCTGGTATCGAGGATAAGGGTGAGCAGGCTCCTGCAAAACGCGAGTTGCGCCGCTGATTTGGCCGGGTCTTGCGTTTCAACCAGCGCATTGAGGAGGGAACTGTCGACGTCTAGCAGCGATGCCTGCTTGGCGAAATTGCCGAGCACCCAGCGGAAATCCGCCGCAGGGCTCATCTGTATGGATTCTGAGACAGCCTGCCACCCCGACCTCCGCCGTAACCACCCTTGGTCCACTCGCTCTGCGTGCACATGGTGGAAAACGACGGCATCCGCACTATAGAGGATCTTGTTCCCGCCCTGGCGGAGCCTGTCTTGAACACTCAACTCTTCATTGCTGAGCAGGCTCTTGCCGCCGCGCCTGCCCAGGTTCTCAGCGAAGCCGCCGGCGTCCAGCAATGCTTGCTTCCGAAAGGCCATGTTCGCCCCGTAGAGGTGCTCAAACTTACCGAGCACCAGCAAGCGCTCCGGTCGCTCTAGTATCGATAGGTAACCTTCGCAGGAGGTGCCGAGCCAGATCGGCTGGGCAACCGGCCAGACGGGCAGCACCGGCCCTCCCACTGCCGCCGCGTCAGGATACTCGTCGAATAGGGAAAGCAGGGTCACAAGCCAGTCCGCTGACGGCTCGGCATCGTCATCGAGGTAGGCGACAATGTCGGACCGAGCCTCAGCCAGTCCGACGTTTCTGGCCCTCGACAGTCCTGGAGGCGTCGACCTGACAATCCTCCACTGTAGGCTGACCGGACCGGCGCCGATCGCTGAGGGCACATCGGCTTCGTCGTCGGAATTGTCGACGATCAGTACCTCGAATGCCTCAGGTGAAAACGTCGACTGAGACAGGCGGGACAGCACGCCCGGCAGTAAGCCGGGGCGGTTATAGGTGCAGACCACAACCGATATTCGCATCATTGATTCCGACTTTGAAGTGGCAGTTGCCTGCCCATCCGTGTTGCGCCTCTTTGCAATGCGTGGATCTCCAAGTCACGGTTGCAGCGCCTCCCATTCCAATCAACCCAAAATTCAGCCGGTTACCCCGAGATTGGGCAAAACACAGTTTGTGTGATCGCAAGAGCACAGTTGCCTCCGTGAGGCTACTCACTTGCCGCGAAATGGCTCGCCCTATTTTTTTCATCGCGGCGCGCCCGGGCCCAGCCTACTGGGCCGCCAAGCTTTTGAAGCTTGTGCAAAACTCGATTATCTTAATGGAGCTCACGTCGACGGCGATCCTGCGCTAGCAGCAAGAGACCGGTGTCGCTTGGCACGGTTTTCTCCGAGCCGATGTGCAAGTAGAGCGTCTTGTGGTTCGTGGTCATGCTCATATGCCGAAATGTCGCTGCAAGGTTCACCGACTAAGCTTAGCGAGTTGCTCAGTACGCTCTTGTAGAAGTTCACGGATCCTGGCGTTCTCCTCGTCGCGCTCTGCTAGAAGCTGACGAAGCTTGGCAATCTGCTTATCGCGCTCGTTCAAAGCGACAGCTAGCTTTTTCGATGCAACAATTTGCTGGATTTGGTAACCAGAGTACTGGCCGCACTTGCCGAACTCTATACCGAGTTCGACGAATTGTTCCCATAAGTATGACCCGCGGGGAGGGGCAACGTTCTTTAATATCGGCGCCCTCCGCAGCATTTCGTTCCATAAATGGAGGAAGTAGCTACCCTGCGTCGCTGCATGGACCTCATCCCGCAGATCTGGAACCAACACGTCAAGAGCACGCCGGTGGTTTAGCGGGTAGAACGCATTTATTGGAACTGCTAAATGGGTAAGGTCGAACTCTTCAACAACGCGAGTAATCAGCTTTGGGCCGCATTCGCCCCAGACAAAGTCCCGTCCTAGAGCATACGCCCCGCGAAGCAAGGCACTTGAGAAGTCATGACGTACCGGTATCTTGAGCAAAGCACCGTTTATGTAGTTCTCCTCTTCATAACCAAAACATATCTCGCCCGTCGGAAGGTCCTTGGACAAACAAATAACGTCAGTATCAGCCCACCAGTCCCCAAATTGATTTAATAGCTTATATCGGAACAAATTTGAAAAGGCCGATACGCTTCCAGACCCCACACCCCGTCTGTAGAAAAACACGTCCTCTTCTGAAAATACCGAAGACGCATCTTCAAGCTTGACGCCTTTTGGAAGGTCGTAAATTTTCTCATAAGAATAAAGCGTAAAGTCGTGCCCCTTCGATACGAAGGACTTTAGACACAGCTTCTCATAGGGCGAAAGTGGCCCTTTATACCAGAACGATCTGAACGTAGCCATGCAGGTCGCTGCCCAGACACTTCGACGCAATTGTCATAAACAAGGCTCAACTAGTTGGATGCATTTTGGAGCGCCACCTGACCAACGCACTACATATGGTGAGCGTGAGTGGACCTCTATCGTCATCTAAAGCGCATGTCTTTCGAATAACAAGCCCCAAGGGCCAGAAGGCTCAGTGTAGCCATCTGCGCCTTGGTGGGTAAACCATCACGCCCCGTCACTGTTGTGTCTCTAGTCCGGCCTTCTCAATGGGAATAGGAGCATCGCGGTACCGATTCAGCACAAAGTTCTTCTGCAATAAAGACTTTGATCTAAGCAGGAGACAATCCAATGCTGGCGCCGAAGCGGTCGGCACCGGTGACCGCTAGGAAAAGCGGGCTAGCTGCACAATCCACCCCGCCACACGGCGAGCAGCTCGCAGCGGCAGTCCCAGGATCGGTTTCGAGAACCATCGATAATAGAGCTGCGCGACCTTCGCTGCGCGCGATCCCTGGAGTTCGCGAAGCTCTGACTGCGCCGCCTCTGCCGCGGCACGCGTAGCAGCGAGGGCGGTGTTCGCGTTCATGATCCGCCGCGCCATCTCGTCCATCGCACTCTCGTGCGCCACCTGTATGGCCGACATCTCGGCTGTCATCGAGGTCGCGTCGAGCTCCAGGTCCCGAATTCTAAGCCTCAGACTGTCGCGCTCCTGGTATAGATGGCCAACAACAATATTTCGTTCGAGAACTTCATCGACGAAGACACTCTCCGCTACTGTGCGCGGTTTGCCTTCGGTCACTCGTGGCCGGACCCAACCCTCTCGGTCATAGCCGAACACCTCGAAATCGGGTCGATAAAGATCGTGAACCTTTGTCGCAATCTCCTCGTCGTAGTCCGACACGCGCTCCCTGACATTCATTGCTGGCGCAGGCTCGCGCTCGGTCTCGCCGATATGAGCGAGAAAAGCGCGAACCAGGGTCGAAAAATCATCGAGCCGGCCTACATGTGAAAAATTCATCGCGCCGCGTAGCGTGTGCTCCGACTGCAAGCGCCAATGAGGATCGCAAGTCGCCAGGTTTTGCTGCGAGAGAGCTTCAACAAACTCCCGGAACGACACTTGGGACGACGGATCACGGCCGGTGGGTAGTTTACCCTTGATGCTCTTGCAGAACTCCTCGAACCCCGGCGCGCAGAGTTTTATCTTGTCTTTCCAGGCCAACTCGATGCGCTCATAGGGATTTCGGACGACCGTGAACCGCATGAAATCTGGCGACGTCAATACGAACTCTTGTGTCGCATCGTCCAGTTCCTCCAGTGAAGGAATGCCGATGTTCCGGCGCTCGTGAATGAACATGTCCCGCCGGGCTTCACGATTCAATCCGAGAAAATAGTCGACTGGCGGCAATTTTTCGACCGAATGCAGGAGCCATTTCATCGTCGTGCAGCCGGCCTTCGGCACCTCGAAATACATGTATCGACGCTCTACGTTAACAAACGTCGAATAGCGGAGCCGCCTGGAGATTTCTTGGACGGAAAGGCCGGTGGCGTCTGCCGCACGACGCACTGCGTAGGGCACCGACATTGGCTTACCTTCGCGGCCACTCGGATTGAAATTAAGCCCCCTTGCGGGAGACATCAGTTGTTGGTCTCGCCAGACCATCATCCAATTAGCTCATTTCGGCTCGGGGAGGGACAAGAATCGGAGCCGATAGCGACTTATTCGCAGCATCATTTGTGACCAGCGCGCCGAAAGTGGACAGGCCTGAGGCCCTTCAATTGGCGATTTGCCGGGCGAGGTCCTCTTCGAACGTCAGGGGCTCTTGTAGCCGAGCGCTGAGTGGCGCACTTGGCATTGTGGACGTCCTCGATGAAGCACGGCAACGAAGCCGCCACGTCCTGCACTTGTTGCGGGTTGACATCGCACGGACACCCACCCGCTGCGCATGGGGCACTGGCTAAGCCACTGCGTGCAGGTCCATCGAGTGGTGGGCGCGCGGCTTATCCTAGCTGCGAATTGCTGGGGCTCAGGAAGATATCCTGAAAGCAGCGCAGGATCCGTTCCTCGTCCACGTAAGTCGTCATTTGATTGTTCGGATACCAAGGCTCGCGCAGATACCGGAGGTACAGATCGTCGTTTCGATCGAGCTCGACGACGGCGTTGAGCAGGTCGTCGAGCGAGGCGAAGTCGTTGGCGTTAAGGAAGCTCGCCCGGTTGAAATCGCGGTGGACGAGCGGATTCCCCCAGTAGATCGGCACCGTGTCGGCCAGCATGGCATGGTAAATTTTCTCGGTCGTGTAGCCGGGGTACGACGCGTTCTCGAACGCGATCGTGAATTTGTAGGACCGCTGGAATTCGACCTTCTCGCGTGGGAACCCGGACGCGAAGCGTGACGCCCTCGGATCTGGATGGCCGCCAATCGGCGCCATGTTGTTTCGAGAGCGTCCTGGGGCGTCGACGCGCTTGTAGCGCGAGAGCCGATCAAAAAACGCAGTCCGCACATCGTTCTGGGCGTGGTAGACGAAGTTGCAGAACTGCGACTTGCCGCGAAGGATCGCCTCCGAACGATCCTCGAGCTTGAGCAGGTCCCGCCCGGCGCCCAACCGTGCGTAATTCGGCAGCCGAAAATGGCGCGGGTGCTGAAGTTCTTCGTCGTAGTCGAACGTGAGCGCCCAGTCGCAGGCCGACATGTCGGGCCGAACGTTCTCCCCCGTGTAGAAAATGCGGACGGCTCGGCCGCCGGGGAGTTCGCCGGGGAACACGCTGAAAAAGAGGAAGTCAGGATCGGGATCGAGCACGAAGTCGAAGTGCTCGAAGAGGAACGGCAGACCGGCGAACAAGCCCTGCGTCGTCAGGTTCTCGACCCAGAACCGGGCCATCCCGACTGTCACTCGGTGCTTAGGCATCCCTCAACCTCCTCTCGTAGCTGGCTGCGCGCGCGGCGTCGCAGCGAACTCATCCTTCGCGTTGGGTTTAGCCGCGCCTCTTGTGACCCTCGACGTTACGTCGAACTTACTTCCCATCCGGTCGCAACCAATGGCCGCGGCGATCTATCGAAGTAACAAAGTGTAGGCGTTCACGACAAGATAACGCCGGATTTTCTTCAGCGAGCCTTGCTGGGATGCTTGTCGGCCGGAGACAGGGCCTAGTTCACACCGTTGTCGCTGAGCAGGCGCCGGTTGTGGACGACGCTTGCTTTGCGAATGATCTTGTTTTTTGGATGCTGCCGTACTCATGCCTCGTTACCCCCATTCGTTCACGGGGCCGTAACGGCCGTGCACGCCGCCAAGAACAAAACCGATCCCAACAGCCACTGGGTCAATCAGCTTCGGGAACGGGTTCAACCGGGCAACGGTACCGTCACCAGTAAGAACGCACGGCCGTGCGTCGAACGGGCGAGGCGTATCGTGCCGCTTCAAGGCCCTTGAGGCTTGCCAGCTGTAGTGCGCGAGCGGATTCCCCATTTGGGCACCCCAGCTTTGCTGGATGATGCCAGATAAATGTTTGCAAATAGCCCCGTGGATCACTTCAAAATCGACTTACAACGATAGAAGCAGTATGCGTGAGCCGAACTGGAAACCGCGAATGAGGAACTCATGACGTCACGCTGCCTCAGGGACCTCGAAGCAGAAAGCATCCAGATATTCCGCGAGGCCGCCTCAGAATTCGAGCGCCCCGTTCTGCTCTATTCGATCGGCAAGGATTCCTCGGTTCTGCTGCATCTTGCCATGAAGGCGTTCTATCCCGCCCGCATACCGTTCCCGCTGCTTCACGTCGATACGACGTGGAAGTTCCGGGAGATGATTTCATTCCGTGACGCGACCGTCGCGCGGTTGGGCGCGAAACTCATCGTCCATACGAATCAGGAGGGTGTGGCGGCGCGCCTGACACCGTTGGGGCGCGACAGTAAGGCCTACACCGATGTGATGAAGACGGAGGCACTGCGGCAGGCGCTCAATGCGGGCAGGTTCGATGCCGCAATCGGCGGCGCGCGTCGCGATGAGGAGAAGTCGCGCGCCAAGGAGCGGGTGTTTTCCCATCGCACCGTAGATCACCGATGGGACCCTCGACAGCAGCGTCCGGAACTTTGGCAGCTCTATAATTGCCGGCTCGCCGGTGGTGAATCCATGCGCGTGTTTCCCCTGTCGGACTGGACAGAACTCGATGTCTGGCAATACATCCGTCAGGAAGACATACCGGTGGTGCCGCTGTATTTCTCCGCCGAACGCCCGGTCGTCGAACGCGACGGCATGATCATCATGGTCGACGACGAGAGACTACCTCTTATGCCGGACGAAACCCCGCGTACGGCGCGCATCAGGTTTCGCACGCTGGGCTGCTACCCGTTGACGGGGGCTATCGCCTCCCTCGCCTCTAACGTGGATCAGATCATCGAAGAACTGGAATCTTCACGCGTCTCCGAGCGTCACGGCCGTGCGATCGATCGCGACCAGGCGTGCTCAATGGAGAAAAAGAAGGAAGAAGGATACTTCTGATGGTGGCACGAGACGATGGGTTTGCGCATGAGAGAACAAAGAAGGCGAATATGACGTCTCCGGCTGTTTCTCACGAACATGATTTGCCCATTCTCCGGTTCCTCACATGCGGCAGTGTCGATGACGGCAAGAGTACGCTGATCGGCCGCCTGCTTTACGATACCAAGCTCATATCCGACGATACACTCGAGGCCGTCGAAGAGGCGAGCCGCACATTCGGCACGACAGGCGATGCGATCGACTTCGCGCTCCTGGTTGACGGCTTGCAGGCCGAGCGCGCGCAAGGCATTACGATCGATGTGGCATACCGCTACTTCGCCACGCAGCACCGCAAGTTCATCGTCGCCGATACGCCTGGCCATGAACAGTATACCCGCAACATGGTGACGGGCGCGTCACGCTGCAGCCTTGCCATTATCCTGGTGGACGCGGGGAAGGGCGTCCTGCGTCAGACACGGCGGCATACCTACATCGCGAATATGCTCGGCATCCGCCACGTCGTACTCGCCGTCAACAAGATGGATACCGTCGGATATGACAAGGCACGCTTCCAGGAGATCGAAGCCGATTACCGGTCGTTCGCCTCTCAGCTTGGCCTAACCGACATTCTGGGTGTTCCGGTGGTGGCGATCACCGGGGATAACCTCGTCGCGCGCTCCGGCACGATGGATTGGTACAAGGGGCCGACACTGCTTGAGCACCTCGAGCGGGTCGATGTCGTGTCGCGTGATCAGGATAGGGATCCTGTTCGCTTCCTGGTGCAATGGGTCTGCCGGCCTGACCGCGAGTTCAGGGGATACGCTGGTACACTGACCGGCGGGCACCTGCGTCCGGGCGATCAGGTGATCGCCGTGCCGTCGCTGCAAACCGGGCGCGTGTCGCGCATCGTGACCTACGACGGCGACCTGACCGAAGCCGACCGCGGCGACGCCGTCGTCTTGACGGTCGATCGCGACATCGACGTGTCTCGCGGCGAGGTCTTTTCTTCCACTGCCGATCTGCCGGAAGTCGCCGATCAGTTTGCCGCCCAAGTCGTGTGGATGGGAACGAACCCACTGCTGAAGGGCCGCCCGTACCTCATCAAGCTCGGCACGCAGTCGGCCACCGCGCAGGTCAGCGACATCAAGTACTGCATCAGCATGGATACTCTGGAAGAGCTGGCCCACAAGCGGTTGGAGCTGAACGACGTCGGTGTCTGCAACATTTCCACCAACCGGCCACTTGTTATCGAGCCCTACAAGGCCAACAAGTCCCTCGGCGGTTTTATTCTCATCGACAGAACGACGAATGAAACCGTCTGCGCCGGAATGATCCTTCACGGTCTGCGGCGCGCCCACAACATCCAGTGGCAGAAGCTGAGCATCGACAAAGCGCAGCGCGCCCATGCAATGAGCCACAAGAGCTGCTGCCTCTGGTTCACCGGATTGTCGGGCTCGGGCAAGTCGACGGTGGCCAACCAGCTCGAAAAGCGGCTCGTCGAGAACGGAATCCATACTTATGTTCTGGACGGCGACAACGTGCGCCACGGGCTCAACCGCGATCTTGGCTTCTCGGACGCGGACCGTGTCGAGAACATCAGGCGTGTGGCAGAGGTAGCGAAACTCATGGTCGACGCCGGCCTCGTGACGATCGTGTCGTTCATTTCGCCGTTCCGCGCCGAACGGCAATTCGCGCGCGAACTGTTCGACGAGGGTGAATTCTTGGAAATCTTCGTCGACACGCCGATCGACGTCTGCGAGCGCCGCGACCCGAAGGGCCTGTACCGCAAGGCACGCGCCGGCGAGATCGCCAACTTCACTGGCGTTTCGTCGCCCTACGAACCGCCACTGCGAGCGGAGTGCCATTTGCCGGCCGCGCAACGGACGCCCGCGCAGCTCTCTGAATCCATTTTCGGCGAGCTCATCGGGCGCGGCATCATACCTGGCGGCTGAGGCTGTACGGCGCCGACGAACGAGGCGTTTTTCCTCGCGGAGTAAAGCACGTGGCCGAATTCGCAGATCTGGGCCGCGCCTTGTTGCCCCACGTGAGGGCCGCAGGTTGCGTCATTATGAAATACTTTCAGGATGGTTGCGCGGTCGAGCAGAAGGCCAGTGGATCGCCCGTCACTGCGGCCGATCGCGACGCCGAAGCAATCCTGGTCGCGGCGCTCAGACAGATTGCTCCCAGGGTGCCCGTTGTCGCTGAAGAGATGGCGGAGCAAAGCCCCGCGCTTGCAGCCGGACGCGAATTCTTCCTCGTCGATCCGCTCGATGGGACACGCGAATTTATCAGCGGGAGGCCGGAGTTTACGGTCAACATCGGACTGGTTCGCGATGGTACGCCGTGTTTCGGAATTGTGTACGTCCCCGCGCTGTCGACCATCTACATGACTGTCGGCGAAGGTCATGCGATCAGAGCGCCGTTCTCACCTGATGCAGTTGCGCCGACAGGCACAGTGGAACTGCCTCAGTCCACTCGCTTGAGGGTCAATACGGTTGGTGAAGGGCAGCCGCTGGTCGTTTCAGCGAGCAGGTCCCACGGCTCCGACGAACTGGAGGCTTGGCTTTTGCGGATTACCGTCAAGGCACGTTCGGACGCGGGCTCATCCCTCAAGTTTTGCCAAGTCGCATCTGGCGATGCCGATATCTATCCGAGGTTCGGGACGACGATGGAGTGGGACACGGCTGCTGGCCATGCCCTCGTACTCGCTGCAGGTGGAATAGTATCGATGCGTGATGGGGAACCACTGCGGTATGGTAAAGTTGAAGTAGGGTTGCGCAATCCGCACTTCATTGCTGCCGCCCGGTTCCTGCCGGGCTTGTACGAGCGCAGGAGGTGAAGGCTGGCCGAATTCTTTCAGCCGGGCAGGCGGGTCGTCTTGTGTATGAACAGGATGTGATCGGTTTCCTGCCGGTCGATCAACGCATCGCCCTTTTTGAGCTCCACAAGGGAGCACGTTTGCCGGTTGTGGTGATCGGTCAGCAAGAGTGCTTGATAGTCGAATTTGAACAGGAAGTCCGCGACATCGGTTCGCGTGGCGCCGATCCGCTGCTTCTTGTCAGTGTGCAGTTCGAGAAGTAAGATTGGCCGCTTCTCCAACAGTGTGCGCCTAGCACCCTTTAAAACTTTGAGTTCGTAACCGTCCACGTCGATCTTGATGAGATCGGGGCTGACGCTGGCCGTCTCAGAGAAGGCATCGACGCTGGTGAGCATGATCTCAGACGACCGCAAGCCGCGCCCCCGGTTGCCCTGCAGCCAGAACTTCAGACGCCGATGCCACGCCTCCTTATAGGCTGCAGGCTGAGGGGGCTCCTCGAAGAGCAGCGAACGCGCCGTCCATACCCGCCTCTTGCCCATATGACCATCAGTGAGTGCGATGTTGTTGACAACCGCCGTCTTGCCGAACGCATCCGTTTCCAGGATTGAACGCTGGGAGGCGGCCAAGTCCGGTATCATTTCGAACGAGTGGACCAGGGGAGCGCAGTCGATCTTCGACGCTGCAATACGCGCGAAGTGACCCCGAGCCGATCCGATATCGAAAAACGCGGATGGTTTGAACCGAGACAGGAGAAAGGTCAGCAGAATTGTTGCGGATTCCTCGTACACTTTGTCGGGTTCGCCGAGCGTCCAGAGGCTATTCTTTCTCTGGATCGACGGATTGCGAATAGGATGATGCCCCGGTAGCCACAGCCAGGTTTCATCGTTCGTGCGCGACAAAACAGGTTCGATACGCGCCAGCGCAACCGACAACTCGGCCTTCAGCTGTTGTAGCGGCGTCGGGATGGCGGCCTTTGGAGACGTCGCTCCAATGTAAAACCGCTGGTTTGCTGCGCTCACACGATCACCGAATGCGCGCTGATGTGCTGGCTCGCTCTGCCAACGCCATGACAGTGTTGGTGCAGTAGCGATATTGCGCCGGGTCATAGTGGCTCCGTGTCGTCGCTCAAGATCTGCTCTGCTCCATCGCGTCTAAACGACGGATCGCCTGTGATCTAGTCAATTCTCGACAATCGGCAGTCTTAATCTAACTGAGACCCCAGCTTCTTTATTCCGAGTAGCGTTCGAGTATGGCGCAGATCATGGCGCTCTTATGGGGAAAAGAGGTAAAAAAGCCGCAGTGGTCGACGGCCGAAACAACGGCGCGGCGGCCTGAGTTCGTGCGCGAAGCGACATTGCCGTCCTCGGCTTAGATCCTGCAGCTATCATTGTGCGGGCCAACGCGATGGCGGCGTCATCGACGCCGCCTCTTACGCAGGATGTACCGCATGGTCGCGCATACTCATGGGCAGATAGCCGAACGAACGTTCACGACCAGCGCCGCGCAATCCGTTCGTAGCAAGAGCAACAGATTGGCCGCCTATTCGGCTGCGAGGCGCACGTACTGGTTGCGTCCGACCGGGCAGGCTTGCCACAGCTCGGACAAGGCCGACACGAGACGGTCGATGTGCGCGTCGGAGTGGTGCGGTCCAGGCGTCAGGCGCATGCGCTCGGTTCCCTTCGGCACTGTCGGATAGTTGATCGGCTGGACGTAGATGCCGTAGCAGCCGAGAAGCGTGTCGGTGACGGACTTGCAGTGGACCGGGTCACCGACCATGACGGGCACGATATGGCTCGGGTTTTCCATGCTCGGAATGCGGGCAGCCTTGAGCCGGGCCTTTACGATCGACGCGCGTTCCTGCTGGCGGGTGCGCTCCACTTGGCTCGTCTTCAGGTGGCGGATCGAAGCGCAGGCGCCCGCCGCGATGGCCGGCGCGAGCGACGTCGAGAAGATGAAGCCGGGTGCGTAGGAACGAATGGCGTCGCAGAGGGAGCGGGTGCCGGCGATGTAGCCGCCCATCACGCCGAAGCCCTTGGCCAGCGTGCCATTGATGATGTCGACGCGATGCATGACGCCGTCGCGCTCTGCGATGCCCCCGCCGCGCGGCCCGTAAAGGCCGACTCCGTGGACCTCGTCAAGATAGGTCAGTGCGTCGTACTTCTCGGCCAGATCGCAGATCGCGCCGATGGGCGAGATATGGCCGTCCATCGAGTAGACGCTTTCGAAGGCGATGATCTTGGGAACCCCTGACGGCGAGGCGCTCAGTTTTGCCTCAAGATCGGCGATGTCATTGTGCCTGAAGATCCGCTTCTGGCCGTTGCCGTGGCGAATGCCTTCGATCATCGATGCGTGGTTTTTTTCGTCGGAGAAGACGATGCAGCCGGGCAATAGCTTCTGCAGTGTGGACAGCGTCGCGTCGTTTGCAACGTAAGCCGATGTGAACAGCAAAGCGGCTTCTTTGCCGTGCAGATCGGCGATCTCGGCCTCGAGTTCGACATGGTAGTGCGTCGTGCCGGAGATGTTGCGGGTGCCGCCGGAGCCCGCTCCCACGGCGTCGATCGCTTCATGCATGGCATTGAGCACCACGGGATTCTGTCCCATCCCGAGATAATCGTTTGAGCACCAGACTGTGATCTGTCTGGCAGCGCCGTTCTTGAAATGTGAAGCCGACGGAAATTCGCCGCGATGACGCTTGAGATCCGCGAAGACCCTATAACGGCCCTCTGCATGCAACGCTTCGAGTTGGTCGCTGAAGATGGCTTCATAGTTCATGCGTAGCTCCCCAACACGCGCTCCAGCGGCAGCCGAAGCCCTTTTTGGACATCCTATGATGTCAGTCTACAATGACAAATAAGACTGTCAAGTAAAGCTAACACATATTAAGGGCGCGGCGCCGGTTGCCGGTGGGCATTAGCTGGCTAACGTACTGCGCAGGACACAGAATTTTGGGAAAGCAGAAAATCCGGGTCAGCGTGTCGCGGCTGACGCGGGAGCAGGCACGGCGTCGGTCGCAGTTGTCGAGGGCTGCGCCCTGAGCGTTTCGGCCAGTGAAACCTCTGATGGCATATACCAGCGCCAAAGCCACGAGCTGTCAAATTTCATGACCATCAGCCAGTGCTCGAGGATCGCGAGCGCGAGCATAAGGGCGACGAACATCCCCGAGGTCTGGTCGAACGCACTGGTCCCGGCAGCAAGGATTTCGATGACGCACAGCGTCAGGACCGCGGTCGAGCCGATGATCGACACTGGAAACAGCATGTTCATCGGGCGGCGACGGAAGTAGCTGCCGAGATAGCGCAGATGCTCGGGTAAGAACTGCTCGTTGAGGTTTCGCACACCCAGAAACACATTGAACTTGGCGCTGAGACGCATGATCCACAGCACCAGGAAGGTCAAGGTACCCGTCTGGTTGACGCCGCCCCAGGTGAGCCAGACGATGAACACCGCAGTCAGGGCTATTGCGATTTCGTGGTAGGCAATTGCCTGAACGGCCAAATGGAACCGCTGCCAGCCGGAACTGCCTTCGGGCAGGGCGGCCGTGCGCGGGCCTGTAACGTAGCCCAGCAGGAAGCTCGTCTCATGCCAGGCCCAGACGGCGACAGCGGCGGTGAAGGCGTGGTACGCGCCGCCGGTCTCGCCATCTTGGCAGGAGTACGCAAGACCGGCGAGCCCGGCCACGGCGACGACCGTTACTCCGAGCATCGTCCAACGGTGCGTGTGACGCGGCAGTCCGTTGAGGTAGAGCAGCACGCCGGTGCTGAACCACCATACGAACAGCGCGTACAGCACGGGCATTGCGAACTGCGCCACGACCCTTCTAGTCCTTCATATTCACCACACGGGCGCCAAGCGGATCTGCTGGGGAAGCTCGTGCTTTTTCGCCGGAATGACATACATCGACAGGAACGTCAGGCCAGCCGAAGCACCGAACGCGAGCCGCTTCATGCGACCCGCAAAGCCCGGCACATCCGCTGCCGCCTCGAGTTTCTCGTTGACGCGACGCAGCTTCTCCATGCCGGCGCGGAAACGCGGATGGTCGATGTCGAGCGTCAGCGGGAAAACCTGCTGGGAGATCTCCGACGTCAGGCGAAACACCCGGTAGTCGTAGTCCGTCGGATCGATTCCAATCGCCTTGTGGAACTCCGGCCGGGCGTGATCGCGGACATACATCGTCGCATAAACGGCGAGCACGAAGAACCGCACCCACAGTTTGTTCATGCCCGTCAGCAGCTGCGGGTTGGCCCGCATCAGTAGCGCGAAGGCCTCGCCGTGGCGGAACTCGTCGTTGCACCACTTCTCGAACCATTTGAAGATCGGATGGAAGCGCTTGTCGGGATGGCGCTCGAGGTGCCGGTAGATCGTGATGTAGCGTGCGTAGCCGATCTTCTCCGAAAGATATGTCGCGTAATAGATGAACTTCGGCTTGAAGTACGTGTACTTCTTGGCCTTCGTCAGGAAGCCGAGGTCGATGCCGATGCCGAGGTCCTTCAGGCTGTCGTTGATGAAGCCGGCATGGCGGGCCTCGTCCCGGCTCATGAACTTGAAAAGCTCGACGACGTCCTTGTTGGTGCCGCGCTTTTTCATCTCGGCATACAGCACGCAGCCGGAGAATTCCGAGGTGAGCGAACTCACCAGAAAGTCGATGAATTCCTTACGCAGGCCTTCGGGCAGATCATTGAGCTTGAAATCGTCCCACGCTTCGGTGCGGCGGAAGTGACCCTTGTTGGGATCGGCGCGCATCTCGGCCAGCAGTGCGTCCCATTCGTTGCGCACGAGGCTGACGTCGAGCTTGTCCATCTCGTCGAAGTCGGTCGTATAGAAGCGCGGGCTCAGCATCGCTTCCTGGCAGGCCTGCTTCGTCGTCTCATTGGGGGCAAGGCCCAGGCTCTCGATTGTCATAGTTTTTTCCCCGACGAGAAACTGACTTCGTAAAGTTCGGTGAGTTCGAGTCGAGCTGAAAGCATCGTGAACATGCGCTCGAGCCAACCCGCCCGGGTCACCGTCGCTTGTCGCTGCAGAACCACTTTCTGACCGTACGGGACTCGAATTGGATCACCATGAACCAGGACCTCGTCGCCTGGCTCGATCTTATGGCCGCCGTGCAGGTCGACATGCGCATGAAGGCTCTCGAACGTGTTCTCGACCTCCACGGTGCATGGCACCACAAACGACTCCTTGGCCCTGAACCAGCCGCTCATTGCGCTCGACCTCCCGCCGCCAACATTGTGGCGAACACTCCCGCATTATCGTGCCCGAACGCCTCGAGCGCCACGATGCGCCCGGTCGCCGGATCCTCCAGGATAAGGCGTTGATCGCCATTGTGATAGAGCTTGAAGGGGGTTTCGGAGCCGATATTTGCCTGGCGGCGCTCACGAATGAGGCCGCGCATCAGGCCGCGAATGAAGTGGTTCGTGCCGGGTGCGGCCGCGAAGACGACCTTGGTGGTGTCCGCGTCGAGAACGGTGAAGCCGCCATCTGCCCCGTCGATGAATTTGAGGGCCAGCGGGACGGAACCTGCAGCGAGATCGCGTTCCGCTGGCGACTGCGGCTTGCCGTAGAGCAGCGCGAGGGCAACCGACGCGGCGAGCAGGACACCCGCAGCGACAAGGGCCCATCTTGGGGCGGTGTCGGTGTTCAGGGTTTTTGCTGGCACGTCGCGTTCCTTCGGTTGCCTCTGGAGGTCGTTCACGCTGCGGCCGGCTGGCCGGAACCGGTGGAGACAGTCGGTGCCTTCTGCCGTGCGGCGCTCTTGGCGACCCGAACCGCGGTTTGCGCCGACTGGTCGGCCAACGCCCGCGACAGGATCTCGGCAGCCCCCGCAGCGCCACTGATGCAACGCAGCATCGGTTGCGGGTTCGAGAAGTGCCAGCGGCGGGCGTGCGGCCACAGGACGAGGTAGGCGATCCTCTCGCCCTTCGCGAGGGTGACCGGAATATCGCCATTGCCATCGGCTTCGGCGTGCAGGTCGGCCCGGTCGATCATCGTGAACGGGACGTTGAGGGCGACGGGCAGAGCAATGCCGTAACGCATGACAATGCGATTGTTGGTGATGGTGTACATCGTCGTGCGCGCAGTCATCCACGCGACGCCGGCCAGCAGGCCGATGGCGATTGTTGCAGCCGGCACGGCCCAGTAGGTCGCCGAGATGGCGCTGACCCACGTTTCGCCATCGTCGACGAGGGAGACCACCTGCCACGCCGCAAGAAGCGCGAAATAAATCGCGACCTTGCGGACGTGGAACGCGTTGATCGCAAGGTGTCGCCACGACGGGGACCCTTGCCAAAGGATCTTTTCACTGGGGGGGACCTTGCCGGGAAGCCCCGGCAAGCCTTCGTAATCATACTCGGTGATGAGATCTTTTCTCACAGCAGCGGCTCCTGGCGATCTGGCGTGGCGTACAATGTGCCGGCGCCGAAGTAACCGACAATTCGATCTTCCTCGAGCCGCGTAACGCTGTCAGGACTTCTTGGTTGCCGGAATACCGGCGAACTGGCTGCCGAGGATCGAGTTGACCGTGATGCCGTCGCTGGCGATGCCGGTTACGATATCGACGCCGCGGATGCTGCTCGTGAAGTTGATCGGCAGAAGGACACGTTTGTTGCCGGTGGTTTCCACTTCGAGGTAGCGGATCATGTATTCGGAACGGTCGATCCAGACATCCTTGACCGTGCCGCCCTGAACGCCGTCGGCGCCATACACCGGAAGCCCGCGCGGATCGATATCTTCTTCGACCACGGAGAAGCCAGCGGCGAGGCGCATCGGCACGATCCGGTTCGCACCCTGGTACGTCACGTCCGGCGTATCCGAACGCTCGGCATACGAGCCAGGACCGATCGAGTCCGTGTAGGGATTGCCGGTCGGAACGAGCGGTGCGCCGTACCAGTTCTCGGTCTTTGTGCCCTTGACCGGACGATTGTCGTCGCGGCTGGTGTTCGGCGCCGTGACCGTGGCGCCGTTGGCGAGCTTGAACGACTTCGGCTCGGGGATGAGGATGAAGTCGTCGCCGCGCGACTTGCCGGTGATGTCGTCGACGAGGGGGTAGCCCTCGCGGCGGTCCTCGCGGCGGATGTACAGAATGAGACCGGCGAAGAACAGCCAAAATACGTACAGCGTGAGCTGTGCGACATCCAAATAGGACGTGAGGGCTCCAGTTTGCATAGTAACCTCCAGGTGGTCAGATATCAGCCGCGCAGGTCGGCCAGTTCGAGTTGCGGAGTAAGAGTCTTGACGGCCCCTACGGGTGGTATGAACGAGGGGTCCCAGTGCAATCAGAGTGATGAACAAGAGCAGGATCTCGACGTGGTACACAAAGATGTATCCGGTGGCGGGCCCGGTGAATCCTTCGCCGAACGCGCCGTTTGAGGTGAGGTGGGTTACGGCGTCGCGCAACGCGCCACCCAACGCGATTGCAAGGCCTGCCGCTGTGGCCTGGGCCGATCCCCAGGCGCCAAGCGCCATGCCACTGTCTTCGCCGCTCGAGGCAGCCATCGATGCCGTCAGCGTGCCGTGGGCAAACAGACCGCCGCCGAACCCGATCAGTGCTGTGCCTATTGCGAAGAGACCCGCTGAACCGAACGGTTCGCAGAAAATCACGCACGAAAAGCCGGCCAGACCGATGATCGCGCCATATGCTGCGACCCTGAACGGATCAGCGCCTTGCCCCAGAATGCGGGCCGCCAGCCATAATCCGGCGGCGCTGCCGGCAGCGAACGCGGCAGTGAGAGCCGTCGTTGCACCGACCGACAGATGCAGGATCTGACCGCCGAACGGCTCGAGCAGAACATCGGCCATGCTGAAGGCCGCTGTGCCAAGACCAATTGCCAGTAGCCTGCGCTTTGATTTCTCGGTCTGCCCCAGATAGGTCTGCCATGACTGGCGGAACGAGGGCTGGGCGATGTCGGGCCGCGTGAGGTTGGGCTGGCGCGGCTCCTGCTTCCACAGGGCGATGGAGTTCAGGGCGACGGTGACCACGGCTGCGCCCTGGATCACCTGAATCAGCTTTAGAGGCGTGAAGTCATGCAGCAAGTACCCGAACGCAAGGGCGCTGATCAGCATTCCAGCGAGCAGCATCGCACACAGCAACGCCACAACCTTGGGACGCGCGTGCGCTGGCGCGAGGTCGGTCGCGAGCGCCAGACCAGCGGTTTGCACGGTATGCAATCCCGCACCGACCAACAGGAAGGCTGCGGCAGCAGCGACATGACCGACCCACATCGGCCCATGGGTGTCGCCCGACAGCAAAAGCAATGCGAACGGCATGATCGAGAAACCGCCGAACTGCAGCATCGAGCCGATGACCAGATATGGCACACGGCGCCAGCCGAGATAGGAGCGATGGGTGTCGGACCGGAAGCCGACCAGGGCGCGGAACGGGGCGAAGAACAACGGCAGCGAGATCATCAGTGCGACGAGGGTGGCAGGCACGCCGAGTTCGACAATCATTACGCGATTGAGCGTGCCGAGCACGAGCACGATCGCCATGCCGACTGTGACCTGAAACAGCGAAAGCCGGAGCAGACGGCCAAGCGGAAGTTCTTTCGTCGCCGCATCGGCGAACGGCAGGAAGCGCGGGCTCATGGTGGCCCACTGTTGACGCAGACGTTCGTTGAACTCACGAACAATCATGGCCTGATGAGCTCCATGGCTTGTGACGTGTAGAAGCCGCTGACAATTCTCTCCGTGCGGCCGGGCCGCCAGCCGTCGAGAGCCGGGGTCGCCAGGATCAATCCCGTGAGGGCGGTCGGTCCAATAGGAATGATCGAAGGCGAGCGGTCCGACTTCGGGAACAGTTTGCCGGCCGCGTGCATCACGGCGAGAGCCGGGGTGCGCGGAGCAAATGTGAAGGCGACCGATCCGCTACAGCGGCAGCCAAGGCCCGCAATAGCGCGGACCGCGTCAGCCGGCTCGTAGTGGATGAGGCTGTCCATAGCGATGACGTGATCGAATTCGCCGAGCGCGGAATTGAGCATGTCGCCCGACAGGAAACGGATCGTGCCGTGTCCGAGGTTTTTGGGCGCGCGTTCGCGAGCCAGATCCACCAACGTCGACGAGAGATCGATCGCGACGACGTGTGCGCCGCGTCGGGCCGCTTCGATGGCGAGCGCCCCCGTGCCGCAACCGGCGTCGAGAACACGCTTGCCGGTGAGATCGGCGGGAAGATAGGACAGCAGCGTCGCGCGCATGCGATCGCGGCCGGCACGCACGGTTGCCCGGATGCGGCCGACTTTTGCGTCGGAGGTGAGCTTCTTCCACGCCTCGACCGCTGTCCGGTCGAAGTACGTTTCGATTTCACCGCGCCGCGATCTGTAAGTTTCCGTATGCATCAGTCGAATCCCAGGAAGTCGAAGATTTCACGGTCCTTCATCGGCGTCGCGTCGAGCGCATCGACGCCCGACCAGAGCGTCTCGGCGAGCCGCAGGTATTCCTGCTGAACGGCCTCGAGTTCGGCGGATGGCTCCATCTCGAACAGGGTGGCCTTCTTCAGTCGCGAGCGGCGGATGACATCGAGGTCGGGGAAATGGGCCAGGCGCTTCATGCCGATGGCGTCGTTGAAGCGATCGATCTGATCGGTGCCCTTGCTCCGGTTCGCGATCACGCCGCCGATCCGGACGGAATAGTTCTTCGATTTCGCCTTGATTGCCGCGACGATACGGTTCATTGCGAAGATGCTGTCGAAGTCGTTGGCCGTGACAATGATACCGCGCTCGGAATGCTGCAGCGGCGAGGCGAAGCCACCGCACACCACGTCGCCCAGCACGTCGAAAATTACCACGTCGGACTCTTCGAGCAGGTGATGCTCTTTCAGCAGCTTGACGGTCTGGCCGACGACGTAGCCGCCGCAGCCGGTGCCGGCCGGTGGGCCGCCTGCCTCAACGCACATCACCCCGTTGTAGCCTTCAAAGACGAAGTCCTCGACGCGTAGTTCGTCGGTGTGAAAGTCGACCGTTTCCAGCACGTCGATCACAGTCGGGATCAGTCGTTTCGTCAGCGTGAACGTCGAGTCGTGCTTTGGATCGCAGCCGATCTGCAGCACGCGTTTGCCGATCTTGGAGAACGCGGCCGAAAGGTTCGATGACGTCGTGCTCTTGCCGATGCCGCCCTTGCCATAGACCGAGAACACCTTGGCGGTGCCGATATTGACGCTTGGGTCCAGATGGACCTGAACGCTGCCATCGCCATCCAGGCCTTTTGCGTTTTTGGCCAACGTGGCGTCAGGAAAACTTCTCATCACCACTGTCATGCCGCAACCTCCACACCGACGCCTTCGAGGCGATCTTCGAGTTCCTCGCCGGCCTCACGCAGCGCTTTCAGCGTTGCCTCGTCCGGCGTCCAGTAGTTGCGATCGTGCGCTTCGAGAAGACGGTTCGCGAGCTTGGCTGCCGACGTCGGGTTGAGCGCCGAAATCCGCTCGCGCATGGCGTCATCGAGAACGAACGTCTCTGAAAGTTTCTGATATACCCAGGGGGCGACCTGGCCCGTCGTCGCCGACCAGCCCATCGTGTTGGTGACGTGGGTTTCGATCTGGCGCACGCCCTCGTAGCCGTGCTTCAACATGCCCTCGTACCACTTCGGGTTCAGCATGCGGGTGCGCGTCTCGAGCGCGACCTGCTCGTTCAGGGTGCGGACCTTGGCCTGCCCGGTGGTCTGATCGCCGATGTAGACCGGAGCGGAGATGCCGCCCTTGGCGCGCTGCACGGCGCGGCTGATGCCGCCAAGCGTATCGAAGTAATTGTCGACGGTGGTGACGCCGAGTTCGACCGAGTCGAGGTTCTGGTAGGCGAGATTCACGCCCTTCAGCACGCTGTTGAGCAGTTCGGCGTGCTGGACAGGCTTGCCGGAGCGGCCGTAAGCGAAGCCCTTGCGCCGCGTGTACGTCTCGGCCAGATCGTCTCCGTCTTCCCAACGGCCGTTCTCAACCAGGTTGTTGACGTTCGAACCGTAGGCGCCGTCCGCGTTTCCGAATACACGCAGCGACGCCGTTTCGATGTCGCAGCCGTGGATTCGCTGGTATTCGAGCGCGTGACGCCGCACGAAGTTCTGGTCGAGCGGCTCGTCGGCGCTGGCGGCGAGGAAGCATGCTTCGGCGATCAGCTTGATCTGGAGCGGAAGCAGGTCGCGGAAGATGCCTGACAGCGTGACGATCACGTCGATGCGCGGCCGGCCCAGTTCCTCGAGCGGGATCAGTGCGGCGCCGGTCAGCCGGCCATAGCTGTCGAAGCGCGGCTTGGCGCCGACGAGTGCCAGCACCTGACCGATCGGCGCGCCCTCGTTCTTCATATTGTCCGTGCCCCACAGAACGACGGCGACACACTCAGGCAACGCGTTGCCTTCGACCATGTGGCGCGCCAGGAGCCGCTCGGCCTGGGCGGCGCCGTCCTTTACCGCGAAGGCGCTGGGAATGCGGAACGGGTCGAAGCCGTGCAGATTGCGACCCGTCGGCAGAATGTCGGGCGTACGCAGCAGATCGCCGCCGGGCGCCGGGCGCACGAAGCGGCCATCGAGGCCCTGCAGGATACCGGCGGTCTCGTGATCGATCGAAAGCCGCCGGTTGGTCTCTGCAAGACCACGGAAAATCTCGGTCGTATGGTCATCATGTTTTGCGACGTGAAGGGTCGCGGTGATCTCGGCTGGAACGCCGCGAACCAGCGCTTCGATGGCCTCGCGAGCCGGGCGCAAGCCGTGCGCCGCCTCGGCAACGGACAAGAGCATGTCGACGCGCTCCGCTTCCGATGGCGCCTGCCCGACGACATGAAGGCCATGTGGAATAAGTGTGTATTCGAGTTCGAGCACATGGTCTCCGAGGCCGGCAATGCGGGTATCGCTGTCGCTCAGGGTCCAGGCCGGCTCGGCCGCGACGAAGTCCATGGCTGCGGCCTGGACCTGGATGAGTGCAGCAATTTCCTCGCGCTCGGCGCCATGTTCCTCGGGATCGATCGTACGCCAGCGGTTGATCGACGCCTTAAGATCGACGAGGCCGCGATAAAGACCGGCGTGGGCGACGGGCGGCGTCATGTAGCTGATCAGCGTCGCAGAACCGCGGCGCTTGGCGATCATGCCCTCCGATGGATTGTTTGACGCATAGAGATAGAAGTTCGGCAGATCGCCGATGAGGCGGTCCGGCCAGCAGCGCGACGACATGCCGGACTGTTTGCCCGGCATGAATTCGAGAGCGCCGTGCGTGCCGAAATGGAGGACGGCGTGGGCGCCGAAATCTTCCTTGAGGTAGCGATAGAAGGCGGAAAAAGCGTGCGTCGGCGTGAAACCTTTTTCGAACAGCAGCCGCATCGGGTCGCCTTCGTAGCCGAAGGCCGGCTGGATGCCGACGAACACGTTGCCGAACTGCCGTCCGAGAACGAAGATCGAGCTGCCGTCGCTCTGCTGCTTGCCGGGCGCCGGACCCCACTGGGCCTCGATCTCGGCCAGATGCGGTTCGCGGCGGACGTGGCTGTCGCTTGTGATGCGGTGGTGCACGTTCGCAATAGCGCCATATCGGGCGGCATTGCCCGAGATGATCATGTCGCGCAGCGTGTCGGCGTCAGCGGGAACGTCGATGGTGTATCCCGCTGCCTTCATCTCGCGCAGGGTGTTGTGCAGCGAAGCGAACACCGACAGGAACGCCGCGGTTCCAGTGTTGCCGGCGTTCGGCGGGAAGTTGAACAGAACAATTCCGATTCTGCGGCCCGCGCGCTCCTCGCGCCGCAGCGCCACCAGTTTGCCGACGCGGGCGGCGAGCATGGTGACCCGCTCAGCGCACGCGTGCATGTCGCGGCCCTTCGAAACGGGGAACTTGCAGCCGCGCGCGCATCCCGAGCAGGGTGCGCCCGATCCGTCGGAGCGGCCCCCGAACACCATCGGCGAGATTGCGCCGTCGAGTTCCGGGATAGCGACCATGATGGTGCTTTCCACCGGCAGAAGGCCGCGATCCGACGCGCCCCACTGCTGCAAGGTCTGGAATTCGACCGGGTGGGCCGAGATGTAGGGAACGTCGAGACGCGACAGGATATCCTCGGCGGCCTTCGAGTCGTTGTAGGCCGGTCCGCCAACTAGCGAGAAGCCAGTGAGCGAGACGACGGCGTCGACGCAGGCGCGGCCGCTGCGCATGAAGAATGATTCGATTGCCGGACGGGCATCAAGACCGCTGGAGAACGCCGGTATGACCCGCAGACCGCGCGCTTCGAGCGCATCGATCACGCCATCGTAATGACCGGCATTCCCGGCCAGCACGTAGGAGCGCAGAATGATGAGGCCCACGGTGCCGTTGCCGCCTGACGATGGCAGCTTTTCCAAACGGCTTGTGATGCGGCCTTCGACACGGGGATGGTAGACACCCGTTTCCGGATACTCGGTCGGCAGAGCGGGCCGGACCTTGCCGCGCAGCCCCTGACGGGGTCCCTGGGCATAGCGGTCGACCAGGGCGCGGACCATGTTGGCGACGTTTTCTTCGGAGCCTGCCAGCCAGTACTGCAGCGTCAGGAAGTAGGCGCGAGCGTCCTGGGCGGTTCCCGGGATGAAGCGCAGCAGCTTCGGGATGCGCTTTAGCATCGCCATCTGGTTGGCGCCGAAATCGCCGGCGCCTGGCTTCTTCGCTCCACGCAGACGCTTCAAAAGCGCCATCGGCCCGCTCTTGCTGCTGCCGTCCATGCTGAAGCTGCCCATGCGGGTGAGCCGCATGATCTCGCCCGACGACATGCAGCAAACCATGGCGTCGCACTGGTCGCGACGCACCGTCAGCGCCGGCAGGATCGCCTGGATGTGGTCTTCCATGAACATCATCGTGACGATGACGATATCGCCCTGTGTGATGTCGTTGATGCAACGCTGAAGCGATGCGGGATCTTCGTCCCATTCGGTGGCCGCGTGGAAGCGGACGCTAAGCCCGGGAATTTCGGCATCGAGACGCTCATAGGCACGCTGCGTGGCGCTGGCCAAATGATTGTCCAGCGTCACGATCACGACGCGCACAGGCGCGCTATCAGCGGCCGTAATGTGCTTTTGCATCGTAAAGCGTCTCCACGGTGATCAGCGCAAGACCCATGGCCTTGGCGAACAACTCAGTGTTGCGGCGGGCCTTCCCCCGCACGAAGAACGGAATTTTTCGCAGCTCCTTTTCCGCATCCGGCGCCCAGGCGAAGATGCCCTCGGATGCGTTTACCGTGTTGGTTTCGGGAATGGTGATGGCGTTAGCCGCGACCTCGCCGGCCTTGCCGTGCTCGGCTTTGGAGCCGTGACCCAGATGCGAGGGCGCGGCATTGCCGTGGAACTCGAAATCGTCACGGAACATCATGATGAGGTGCTCTTCGAGCCCCATCATCAGCGGGTGCACCCACGTATCGAACAGCACGTTGGCGCCTTCGAACCCCATCTGCGGCGAGTACCGGGCCGGGAAATCCTGCACGTGCACAGGCGCGGAGATAACAGCGCACGGAACCCCGAGGCGCTTTGCGATGTGGCGTTCCATCTGCGTTCCGAGTACGAGTTCGGGTTGCAGTTCGGCGACCTTGGCCTCGACTTCCAGATAATCGTCGGTGATCAGCGCCTCGATGTCGTAGAGCTTGGCCGCCTCGCGTACGTCGCGCGCGAACTCGCGCGAATAGGTGCCGAGCCCGACGACCTTGAAGCCGAGTTCCTTGGCTGCGACCCGTGCGCAGGCGATCGCATGCGTGGCGTCGCCGAAAATGAAGACGCGCTTGCCGGTCAGATAAGTCGAGTCGACTGAGCGGGAATACCAGGGCAGGCGCGAGACCTGAGCGGCGTGCGCGGGATCGATGCCGGCGACGGCCGCGACTTCGGCGATGAAATCGCGCGTCGCGCCGACACCGATCGGAATGGTCTGGACGCAGGGCTGGCCGAACGTTCGCTTAAGCCACTGCGCCGCCTGTCCGGCGACTTCCGGGTAAAGTGCGACGTTGAAATCAGCCTCGCCGAGCCGCGCCAAGTCCGCCGCCCGCGCACCATAGGGCGCCACGACAGACACTTCGATGCCAAGCTGCTCGAGCAGTCCGCGCACTTCGGTGATGTCGTCGCGATGGCGGAAGCCGAGGGCCGTAGGACCCAGAATGTTGCAGGTCTTGCGGGCGCCGGCTGGATTTTCCGCCTTCGCCGTTCCGGGTCCGGGGGCCTTGGGAGCTGCGAGCGCGCGGACGAGCTGATAGAACGTCTCGGAAGCGCCCCAGTTTTCCTTGCGCTGGTACGCGGGCAACTCGAGGGGGACGACCGGGATGGGGAACTCGAGCGCCCGCGCCAGCCCGCCAGGGTCGTCTTGGATGAGTTCCGCGGTGCACGAGGCCCCTACGAGGAGAACATCGGGCCGGAACCGTTCGTAGGCTTCCTTGGCGGTCGTTTTGAAGAGCTGCGCCGTGTCGCTGCCGAGATCCCGCGCCTGAAATGTCGTGTACGTCACCGGTGGCCGCTTGCCGCGCCGTTCGATCATCGTGAAAAGGAGGTCCGCGTAGGTATCGCCTTGCGGTGCGTGCAGAACATAGTGGACCCCTTCCATTGCAGTGGCGATGCGCATCGCGCCGATGTGGGGAGGTCCTTCGTATGTCCACAGCGTCAATTGCATGGTTTCAGACCTCCAGACGTTGGGCGCGCAGGAGGGGGCGGGCGAACAACTCGGCCAGGTCAGCGGCCTGGTCGAAGCCGTGCACCGGCGTGAAGACGAGTTCGATCGACCATTTCGTCGAAATGCCCTCCGCTTCGAGAGGATTGGCAAGGCCCAGGCCGCAGACGACGAGGTCGGGTTTGGCGGCGCGGCAGCGATCGAGCTGGCGTTCGACGTCCTGGCCTTCACTCAACATCGTGCCTTCGGGCATCAGGTCGAGTTCCTGCTCGAGATGCTGGCGATGAAGATATGGCGAGCCGACTTCGATCAGCTGCATGGACAGTTCCCGCGACAGGAAGCGCGCAATCGGAACTTCGAGCTGGCTGTCGGGGAAGAAGAAGATGCGCTTGCCAGCGAGCTGCTCACGGTGCCGCGCCAGCGCCTGGCGTCCGCGCTCGCGCTTAGGGGCGACGACGTCTTCGAAGCGCGCCGGCGATATGGTCCACAGGTCTGCCGCGGCTTGCAGCCACTGCTCCGTGCCTTCGACCCCGAAGGGGAAGGGCGCTGGAATGCGAACCGCGCCGAGTCCTTCGAGCGCCCGGGCGGTATCGCCTAAGAATGGCTGGGCGAGAAGGTAGCGTGTGCCGGGGCCGACACGGGGCATGTCGCCCGCGTGGCGGGCGGGCAGGAAGTCGACGTTGGCAATACCCAAATTGCTGAAAAGGCGACGGAATTGATCCTCGACTATATCGGGCAGCGAGCCCACGACGAGGAGTGATTGGGCGGTCTCTGCGGGTAGCGGAGACAGGTCCGGCACGAGCGAGGCGAGGCAGGCGTCTTCGCCCTGCGTGAAGGTCGTTTCGATCCCGCTGCCCGAGTAGCTGAGGATGCGCACGCGAGGCATGAACTCGCGCGACAGCCGCTGCGAGGCGCGCGACAGATCGAGCTTGATCACTTCCGACGGGCAGGAGCCGACGAGGAACAACAGCTTGATGTCGGGGCGCCGCTCAAGCAGACGGCCGACGACGCGGTCCAATTCGTCGTCGAGGTCGGCACGGCCGGCCAGATCGCGCTCGTCGATGATAGCGGTGGCGAATCGCGGTTCAGCAAAGATCATTACGCCCGCAGCCGACTGTACGAGGTGGGCGCAGGTGCGCGAGCCGATCACGAGGAAGAAGGCGTCCTGAATCTTTCGGTGCAGCCAGATGATGCCGGTCAGACCGCAGAATACCTCACGCTGGCCTCGTTCGCGAAGTACGGGCTTCGATCCGCAGCCGTCGAGTGCGGTGACGTTGGGCTGAAGTGGAGCAAGCTCGGTCATTCGGCCGGCTCCATCGATTGGGATGCCAAGACAAAGTCCGGTGCCCCCTGCCGCCGCGCCATGCGAAGCTTCCAGACGAACTGCGCGGCGTTAATCGCGTATGCCGCGTATGCGGCCAGCGCCAGGAACATCTGGCCGCGGTGGTCGAGGAAACCGAAAAACAGGGCGGCGAGGTAAGCAGTGTGAAGCGCGATGACCAGCATCGAGAACACGTCCTCCCAGAAGAAGGACGATGCGAACAGATACTGGCCGAAGACTTCTTTCTCCCAGATCGCGCCGGTGATCATGATGGTGTAGAGCACGAGCGTTTTGATGACGACGGAAACGGTGGCGGCAGTCAGGCCCTCGCCAGTTGTCAGATAACTCAGCACAAGCCATAGACTGATCAGGAAAACCAGGAACTGGAAGGGTGCCAGAACGCCCTGCACCAAGGTCCAGGGCGTGGCATCCCGGCGTCTTCGCTGTTCCGTGGTGTACAGCTGATGCGCCACCTTGACCCCGCTCTCGTTATGCATTCTCGCGCCAGACATTCGGGTGGCCCATGCAGCGCCGTGCGCGACTTCCTGTCCTCCTCAGTCTAGGGTTAGCCAAAAACGACTGTCAACTAAAATAGACGTAAAAAACTCTTTACAAACCTGCTGGGCTATCGCCTTATCAAGTGCGCGCGCGACGTTAGGCAGCGAGAGGACGTTGCTGGGATCGCTATGGTGCCCGTTTGAGCATCATGTTTATCTCGTAGCCAAGTGCCGCGATGACGGCGCAAGTTGCTCGGAGTGTTGAAAGACGCGTCGCGCAGTCGAGATGAGCATGATCACGCACCAAGAGGTCACGGGAATAATTCCGTGACGCCCCATCTGCAAGAATGGGGGCTGGGAGGGCGGTGGCATGACGGATCAAAAAGAGCCGCAAGTGGCGGCAGACCGCATCAGCATCGACTCGAGCGATGTGATAGAAAGTCATACAAGGCTGGCCTGCGGCGATGCTCCGGATGCGGATGCTACTTTCCAGACGCATCTCAATCAGCTGGTCGAGGCCGAGATCGTGCCGCGCCTGATGCTGGCTCACACTCTGCCGCCTCGCGCTACAAAGAAATCGAAGCTGCTGTCGAGCGCATTCGAAGCCTCGCTTGAGTCCCGGGCTGCGAACGTTCGCTCGGCAAAGAGCGCGGCTGAGCCCTTTCTGCGGCCCACGTCCGAACAGGTCGAGCTGCTTTGCAGATACGCAACCACGAGCGACCTTCGTGTCACTGATGCGTATGTTCAGTCGCTGTCCGAGGAAGGAATGTCGGAGGAGGCCATTCTCCTCGATCTCGTTTCTCCTGCCGCCCGCCGGCTCGGAGATATGTGGAATTCGGACGATATGGACTTCATGACCGTTTCGATGGGCATGATTCAGCTCGAGCAACTTGTCCACAGGATTTCTCGTCGCTCGCCCAGTCTTATCGATGCGGCTGATGACCAGGGCAACCGTGTGCTACTTGTGACGCCTCCCGAGGAGCAGCATACATTCGGCATTCTGCTACTTTCGGAGTTTTTCCGCCACGCGGGCTGGTTCGTGCGTTCCGAGCCCCGCGCGCCACAGAGCGACCTTAGATCAATCGTAAAGACCCAGTACTTTTCGGTGGTCGGGGTGTCTTGCAGTCGCGGCTGTCTCGTCGACGATTTACGTCATTCCATTGCTGGGTTGCGGCGCGCGTCTTGCAATCGGGGGCTGGTCGTTCTGGTTGGTGGCGCATTATTCACTGTAAATCCGTCGCTGGCCATGCATGTGGGCGCTGATGGAGCGGCGGCTGATGCCAGCGAGGCCGTTGTAGTCGCAGGCGAATTGACGCTAAAGTCAACGGAAGGCCGAGCGCTGGGGTCAAGGCGCGACAACTAGATGCAATACGTCGACTGAACTTTAGGATCCGTCGAGGATCAGGTGAAACAGCTGAAGTCTGCGAAAAAATTCGTTGGGTCAATTGACCCGGAATCAGTACTCCAGCTGATTGCCGCCTCGGCTGATGTTGCCCTGATCATCGACAAAAAGGGTATCATTCGCGACCTGACATTCGATCGCGACGAACCGCCGACAAGCGATTTCACGACTTGGATCGGAAAGCCCTGGGTCGATACGGTGACGGTGGAAAGCCGCCCTAAAGTCGAGGCGCTGCTGCGCGACGCGGCGGCCCGTGCCGAGCCCAGATGGCGTCAGGTGAACCACCCCAATCCCGGTGGCCCCGATCTCCCGATCAAGTATTCCGCGGTCGCGCTCAATGGTGAGGGCCGCATCATTGCCATCGGCCGCGATCTGCGAGCTTTCGCATCCCTGCAGCAGCGCCTGATCGACGCGCAGACGGCCATGGAGCGCGAGTACCAGCGCCTGCGCGACGTCGAGACCCGTTACCGTGCGTTGTTTCATATGTCCGCAGAGGCCGTGCTCATTGTCGACGCGGGGACTGGCCGCGTTGTCGAAGCCAACCCGTCGGCTGTCGCGCTGCTTTCGAATGGCGCGCGCAAGATCGTGGGCAAGCCGCTCGAAGCGATCGTCGGCGAAGGCGGCGAGAAAGCGGTACAGGAACTGCTTGCGACCGTTCGCACGTCCCCGCAAGTCGAAAACATCGTCATGAAAGGCGCCGACGGCGTCCGGGAATTCCTTCTGTCGGGATCGCTATTCCGGCAGGGTATGGCGTCGTATGTGCTGGTTCGACTTTCAAGCGCCGCAACGCGCACCGGCGCACCGACTGCGCTTTCACGCGCGAAGTCGTCGACGCTTCATGTCGTCGATGCGTTGCCCGATGGCTTCGTCGTCGCCGACGCCAGCCGCCAGATCGTTTCGGCAAACCCGGCTTTTCTGCAGCTGGCCCAGCTCGCCACCGAGGAGCAGGTTCGTGGAGAGCCCGTCGATCGCTGGCTCGGTCGTGTTGCGGTGGATCTGGATGTTCTCTTCGCAAGCCTGCGCGAACATCAGTCGATCAGGAATTATTCGACGGTGGTGCGGGGAGAGTACGGCACCGCCACACCGATCGATCTTTCCGCCGTCGCCATCGGTGAAGGTCACCCGAGCTACTATGGCTTCGTGATGCGCAAGGCCGAAGTTGAAACCGCCGCCGCCGGCAGTTCGATGGCCGCGCTGCCGCGCACTGTGGAGCAGATGACCAAGCTCGTCGGCCGCGTGTCGCTCAAGGAGCTGGTGCGGGAGTCGACGGATCTGATCGAGAAACTATGCATCGAAGCCGCGCTCGAACTTACCGATGACAACCGCGCATCCGCCGCGGAGATGCTGGGGCTCAGCCGGCAGAGCCTTTACGTCAAGCTGCGCCGTTTCGGACTCGATATCGCTGAGCGCAACTGACACTGTGAGCGGGCCGCCGGCCGCCCATCTCGCCCGATAAGAAGTGTAAAGTTTAATTGACGCAGGAGTCTGTCAATCGTAAGCTTCAGTGGGCCGGCAATCCGGCGTGACTGCGGGCTTTGCGCATGGCACACGAGCTTCTTCATCCTGCGATCCCCGCTCGCCCTGCGCCAGCTGCGGTGCTCGAGCTTTTGAAGCCGATCACCTGGTTTCCGCCAATGTGGGCCTTCAGCTGCGGCGTCGTTTCGTCCGCCGCTCCGATGTCGCAAGCCTGGCCCTGGATCATCGCCGGCGCGGTGCTGGCCGGTCCTTTGGTGTGCGGCATGAGTTCAGGCCGTCAACGACTGGTTCGACCGTCATGTCGATGCCATCAATGAACCCCACCGCCCGATCCCGTCGGGACGCATTCCCGGCCGGTGGGGGCTATACATTGCAATTGTCTGGACGGTGTTGTCCCTCATCGCGGGATGGCTGCTGGGTCCGTGGGCGTTCGCCGCGACCGTCTTCGGCACAGCCCTTGCGTGGGCCTACAGCGCGCCACCGCTCCGCCTGAAGCAGGACGGCTGGTGGGGAAATGCAGCGTGCGGGACCTGTTACGAAGGCTTGCCGTGGATCACGGGCGCTGCGGTTGCTTCGGGCGGCACGCCGGAGCCAGGCATATTCTTCGCAGCGGCTCTCTACAGTCTCGGCGCCCACGGCATCATGACACTCAACGATTTCAAGTCGGTCGAGGGTGACCTGCGCATGGGCGTGCGCTCGCTTCCGGTGCAGCTCGGCGTCGATCGCGCCGCGCGCGTCGCCTGCGCCATCATGGCCGTACCGCAGGCGATCGTCGTCGCGATGTTGTGGTCATGGGGCTTGCCGTGGTTCGCATCGGCTGTCGCGGCGCTGCTCGCGGCGCAACTTGTCTGCATGAAGCCGTTGCTTGCCGCCCCGAAGGAAAAGGCGCCCTGGTACAACGGAACCGGCGTCATGCTGTACGTGCTGGGAATGCTAATCACCGCATTCGCGCTTCGTCATTTGGCAGGAGCCTGATCAATGGCGCAAGCGCAGCTCGGATGGTTCGGCATTGTGCGTCTGGGGCTGGTGCAAACCGCGCTCGGCGCCATCGTCGTGCTGACCACCTCGACCATGAATCGCGTGATGGTCGTCGAGCTTGCGTTGCCGGCCATGCTGCCGGGTGCGCTGGTCGCGCTTCATCATGCAGTCCAGTTGCTGCGTCCGCGCTGGGGGCACGGCTCGGATGTCGGCGGACGCCGGACGCCATGGATCATCGGCGGCATGGCGATCCTCGCCGCGGGTGGAACAGGCGCTGCGCTCGCCATCGCCCTAATGGAGTACAACGCGACACTGGGCATCGCAGCCGCCGTTCTTGCGTTCTTCCTGATCGGAATAGGCGTCGGCGCATGCGGCACCTCGCTGCTCGTGCTCCTCGCCAAGAGGGTCGACCCTGAGCGCCGCGCCCCCGCCGCCACCATCGTCTGGGTCATGATGATTGCGGGCTTCATTGTGACGGCTGGAACGGTCGGACATCTGCTGGATCCGTTCACGACGTCGAGGCTGGTGTTTATCACGGCCGCCGTTTCCGCGCTGGCGTTCCTGATTGCATGCATCGCGGTGTGGGGCGTCGAAGGCACGTCGGGAGATCGCGAGCAGGTAGCAAAGGAGGCCGGATCGCACAAGCCCGCGTTTCGCGCTGCATTGGCGCAGGTGTCCGCCGAACCTGCCGCCCGCAACTTCACGATATTCGTGTTCCTGTCGATGTTCGCGTATAGCGCGCAGGATCTCATCCTCGAGCCGTTCGCTGGGACCGTCTTCGGCTTCACGCCCGGCGAGTCGACCAAGCTCGCCGGCATGCAGAACTCAGGCGTGCTGCTTGGCATGCTTCTCGTGCCACTGATTACCAAGATTCTCGGGCCTGCTCTCTCGCCAAGTTTGAGGGGTTGGACCATCGGCGGATGCATCGCAAGCGCGGTCGCGCTCGGCAGCCTTGCCATCGGCGGATTGATCGGAGGCTCGTGGCCGCTCACTGGGAGTGTGTTCCTGCTCGGGCTTGCAAACGGCGCGTTTGCCGTAGCGGCCATCGGTTCGATGATGGCGCTCGCCAGCGACGGCAAGACCAATCGCGAAGGTGTGCGCATGGGGCTTTGGGGTGCAGCGCAGGCGATCGGCTTCGGCGCAGGCGGTTTTGCTGGCGCTATGCTGGCTGACGCCTTCCGATTGGTCACGGACTCGGCCGTTCACGGCTACGTCACGGTCTTTGCGTTGGAGGCGCTGCTGTTCGTCGTCGCCGCCGGTCTCGCATGCGCCGCCGGCGATGCGTGGCGCGGACCGGATGGGCGCACGCTCGACGCACGTCCCCGGATGACGGCCATCGGCCGAAACTTTGCAAGCGAAGCAGCGGAGTGACCGAAATGACTGAGAGTGTCCGCACGTTCGATGCCGTGGTGGTCGGCGGTGGTCCGGCTGGCGCAACCGCCGCCACGGATCTGGCGCGCAAGGGCTGGTCGGTAATGTTGCTCGACAAAGCTGGCCGCATCAAGCCGTGTGGCGGCGCCGTGCCACCGCGGCTGATCCGCGACTTCGCGGTGCCAAGCGACATGATCGTCGCGGAAGTGACGTCGGCGCGTATGGTGGCGCCGTCCGACCGTCGGGTCGATATGCCCATCGACAAAGGTTATGTCGGCATGGTCGACCGCGATGTGTTCGACGAGTGGCTGCGGCGGCGCGCGGCTGGTGCCGGCGCGACGCGTGTCACAGGCACGTTCGAGAAGATTGCTCGCGATACCGATGATACGGCGCTTGTTCAATATCGCGCACGCAAGGAAGACGGCGGCAGCGCGACCGTGTCAGTGCGTGCCAAACTGGTCATCGGCGCGGACGGCGCGTTGTCGAAGGTCGCCCGGCAATGCGTGCCCGGCGCAGACAAGATGCCGTACGTGTTCGCGTACCACGAGATCATCCACTCGCCGAAGTGCGATGTTGCCGATTTCGACCCGAAACGCTGCGACGTCTATTACCAGGGGCAGCTGTCTCCCGACTTTTATGCGTGGATATTCCCGCACGGCGATACGACGAGTGTCGGAGTCGGTAGCGCGCATAAGGGCTTTTCCCTGCGCGGTGCGGTGAAACGGCTCCGCGAGGTCACCAAGCTTGATGGCGTCGAGACCATTCGCGACGAAGGCGCTCCCATTCCGCTGCGGCCGCTGAAGTGCTGGGACAACGGCCGTGATGTGATCGTGGTCGGCGACGCGGCCGGCGTCGTCGCGCCGGCTTCGGGCGAGGGCATCTATTACGCGATGGCCTGCGCGCGCCTGGCGGGTGAA
This sequence comes from uncultured Alphaproteobacteria bacterium, assembly GCA_963750715.1. GTDB lineage: Bacteria > Pseudomonadota > Alphaproteobacteria > Rhizobiales > Hyphomicrobiaceae > JAGVSR01. Next base: position 59,870 of record CAVVRP010000011.1, read on the forward strand.
TGCGGCGACGAATTCCTCAAGTCGGGCAACGCGCGGGTTCTCGCCAAGGTGCGCCGTCAATTCATGAAGGCCCACGGGCGGGTCTTCATGGTGCTCGGGATCATGCAGTACTTCTGGTATTCGAGCGACAAGCGCCGCGAGCGCTTTGTCGACATGTGTGACGACAAGGACGTTCAGCGCCTGACGTGGGAGTCCTACATGAACAAGGAACTCGTGCGAAAGAGCCCGCTGGCGCACGTCAAGATCTTCTTCAAGGACATGGCGCACCTGCTCGGCATCGTATCGCCTGGATCGGGAGAGGCGTAGCCGGGCGCGGCTTGCGGGACAGTCATGACCAGCGGCGTCATCGTCGATGTGATTCTCGGCCTTATGGCAGCTGAGGCGGTGGTACTCATCGCGTATCGGATCGTGACGGGCAGGGGACTGGCCGCGCTCGATGTCGCAATCAGCATTGCGGCAGGTGCTTGTCTGCTGCTTGCCATGCGCGCGGCGCTTGCCGGAGGTACGGCAGCCGAGCTCGCCGGGTTCCTACTTGGCGCGTTCGGTTTCCATGTCTCCGATCTCTACCGGCGCTGGCCACGAGCTTAGTCTTCAGATCGCGCATCGCTTTGCCCATGTCGCCAATGGTGGGTTCACCCTGACCATCGAGCGAGATGGGCCTATGCGCAGATGTCACTCCGCGGCAGTGGCCAGCGTTCGCAAATCGATGCCGAGGTCGTTGCGCTGGATGACGGCCAGTATCTTTTCGGCAATTCCTTCCGCGTCGATCCCGGCTTTTGCGACCTGGTTCGCTGGCTTGTCGTGGTCGAGGAAGTAATCCGGAAGATACATCGGCACCACGCGGGAGGCGTACGCATCCAGCCGCTGGCGGCGCAGGCTGTCGTAGACCTGCGTGGCGAAGCCGCCGACCGCCCCCTCTTCTACTGTCAGCATGACCGGGTGCTCGCGGGCAAGATAGCGCACAAGCCTGTCGTCGATGGGCTTGGCGAAGCGGGCATCAGCAACCGTCACGCTGATGCCGAGCCGTTCCAGACGGTCGGCGGCGGCGAGAGATGCCGCGAGGCGTGTGCCGTAGGACAGGATTGCAACGTCGGCGCCTTCGCGCAGGATGCGCCCGCGCCCAATTTCGAGGGCCTCACCGGTTACAGGCAGGTCAACGCCCGTGCCTTCGCCGCGGGGAAAGCGCAGCGCGCTCGGTCGGTCGTCGATTCCGGCGGCCGTCGCTACCATATGCATCAGTTCCGCCTCGTCGGCCGCCGCCATCAGAACGAAGCCCGGCAGGCAGCCGAGATAGCTGATGTCGTAAGAGCCGTGATGCGTGACGCCGTCGGCGCCAACCATGCCCGCCCTGTCGATTGCAAACCTGACCGGCAGCCGCTGGATGGCGATATCATGCACGATTTGATCGTAGGCCCGTTGCAGGAACGTCGAATAGATCGCTGCGAACGGTTTGAAGCCCTCGCAGGCGAGGCCCCCGCAGAAAGTCACCGCATGCTGTTCGGCGATGCCAACGTCGAAGCAGCGGCCAGGGAAGGCTTGCGCGAACTTGTCCAGGCCGGTCCCCGTCGGCATCGCGGCGGTGATGGCGACGATACGGGGATCGCGCGTCGCCTCGCGGATCAAGGCGTTGGCGAAGACGCTGGTGTAAGATGGCGCCTTTGGTGTCGCTTTCAGCTGGCGTCCGCTCGCGACCTCAAATTTTTCCACGCCGTGATACTTGTCTGCTGCGGCCTCCGCCGGCGCATAGCCGTTGCCCTTTCGGGTCAGGATGTGCAGAACCAGAGGGCCATCAGTGTCGCGCGCCCGCTCCAGTACGCTTACCAACTCCGCCACATCGTGACCGTCGAACGGACCTGCGTAGCGGACGCCGAGATCATCGAACATGGTGCGTTCGCCGGCAAAGCTCGGCAGGGAGTCGCCCTGACCGATAGCCAGCCTGCGCGCCTCGCGGTCGGGGAGGCGCGAGCGAAGTCTCCGCAGGTACTCCGACAGCGCCCCGGAGGGCGGGGCGATTGACATGTCGTTGTCATTGACGATGGTGATCATGCGCCGGCGTTGCGCGCCGATATTGTTCAGGGCCTCGTAGGCCATGCCGCCCGACAGTGCTCCGTCGCCGACGACCGCGATGACATTGAAGTCTGACCCCGACAGGTCGCGCGCGGTTGCGAAACCAAGGCCAGCAGACATTGCTGTGGAGCTATGCGCCGCGCCGAATGGATCGAACTTGCTTTCGGTCCGGCAAGTGAAGCCGGATGGGCCGCCCGACTGGCGAACCCGGCGAAGCTCCTGACGCCGGCCGGTCAAAATCTTGTGCGGATAGCATTGGTGGCTGACATCCCAGATGAGCTTGTCGTTCGGGGTGTCGAAAACGTAGTGCAGCGCGACGGTCAGCTCGACGACGCCGAGCCCCGCTCCGAGATGGCCGCCTGTTTCCGAGACGCTCTCGATCAGATCGCGGCGAAGCACAGCGGCGAGGGCAGGGAGTTCCGTGCGGCTGAGCTTGCGCAGAAGACCGGGGTGGCGTGCTCTGTCCAACAAGCTGCCCGCAGCGGTTGAGGTTTCCAGGGTGGCCTGTTCGTTGCTGTCCCGTCTGCGCTCGCTCATGCTAGAAACTCGCTGATAGATGCCGACGCTGCATTCACCGGACCAATTGAACCGGACTGGATGGGACCGGTTAGTCGAAAGCATTAGAACTCCGCCGCCATGCGTTGTAAAGTAGAATTGACATCTAGTTTAGTTTACACTCCGGACTATCGTGTGCGTGGCGGTGACCGGGTTTTTGCTGGGCTAAGCGCAGGCGCGGCTCAGTACCCGTTCGCGGGCGACACGAAAAAGACTGGCGGATTTGCGCGGTTGGCATTACCCGCTGAGCCTCGTTTGCAAGGGCCCCAATCGTGACGACGCGCAAGTCAGTAGATTGCATTCTGGTTGGCGGAGGACTTTCCAACGCTCTGATCGCACTCGGCTTGCTGCGCGCCCGCCCTGATCTCGACATTTTGATCCTCGAACGCGGCGCAAGCATCGGCGGCAACCACACCTGGAGCTTCCATTCCTCGGATATCGAAGCGGAGAACATGGGCCTCGTCGCCCCGCTGATTGTCTACTCCTGGCCCGACCAGGAGGTTCGCTTCCCGCAGTTCACGCGCATTCTCGATACCGGCTACAATTCCGTCACATCCGACAGGCTTCACGACATCGTGTGTGAGCGGCTGGGCGGTTCAGTCCGCTTCGGCTGCGATGTGACCGACGTCGGCGCGAACGTCGCACGTCTCGCGACCGGTGAGGAATTCGAGGGCGCGCTCGTGATCGATGGGCGAGGAATGCTGCGCGATGGCGCTTGGAAACTGGGATATCAGAAGTTCCTTGGCCTCGAAGTCGAGCTGGAGGCACCATGCGATCAGCCTCGGCCGATCATAATGGACGCGACTGTGGCGCAGATCGACGGCTATCGCTTCGTCTACACGATGCCGTTCACGCCGACACGCTTGCTGATCGAGGATACCTATTACTCACCAACGGCGGCCCTCGACACCGATCGGCTGGAGACTGACGTGCGGGCCTATGCTGCCGAAAAAGGCTGGCGAATAAAGGAGGTCCTGAGGCGGGAAGCGGGGGTCCTCCCGATCGTCCTGTGGGGCGATATCTCGCGCCTTTGGGGAGAGTTCGATGCGGCGGCGCCGGCGCGTGCCGGTCTGCGCGCATATCTGTTCCACCCGACCACCGGCTACTCGCTGCCCGATGCGACGCGCCTTGCCGCCCTGATTGCAGGCTTGCGGCGGCTGGACACCCAAACGGTCGCCGCAGCGGTTCGGCGCATGTCCGAGCAGGCCTGGCAAAGCCGCACTTTCTATCGCATGCTGAACCGCCTGCTTTTCCTCGCCGCCAAGCCGCACCAGCGCGTCGACGTCATGCAGCGGTTCTACACTCTGCCTGAGGATTTGGTGCGCCGCTTCTATGCGTGCAGCATCACTTCGGTCGACAAGGCCAAAATCCTGATCGGCAGGCCGCCGATTTCCGTTATCAGTGCGCTTCGAACAGTCGCTGAACCCTCCGCGCCCGCTGCATGACCCAGCCCGATGCCATCGTCACCATGAGCCGTGGGCTCATCGAGCGCGGCTCCAAGAGTTTCGCGGGCGCAGCCAAGCTGTTCGATGCCGACACGCGCGACTACGCCTTTATGTTGTATGCATGGTGCCGGTATTGCGACGACGTCATCGACGATCAGACGCTTGGCTTCGCCAATGCCGACGGAGCGACGGAGCCCGCCCGAAAGGCGGCCCAACTGCAGGAGTTGCGCGACAAGACGGACGAGGCGTTGCGCGGCGCCGCCACCGAACCCGTGTTCGTCGCCTTGCAGCGCGTGGCCGCGGCGCGGTCCATTCCGCCGCGCCATGCTTTCGAGCTGCTCGACGGATTCGAGATGGACGTTTCCGGCCACAGATATGAAACCATCGATGATACGCTCGCCTATTGCTATCATGTCGCCGGCGTCGTCGGCGTCATGATGGCCATGGTGATGGGCGTGCGCGACCGCGATACGCTCAACCGCGCCGCCGATCTCGGCATCGCCTTCCAATTGACGAACATTGCCCGCGACGTGGTGACGGATGCGGGTTCAGGCCGCGTCTACCTGCCTGGCCGTTGGCTCGACGAGGCCGGCGTGCCACGCGGCGAGGTCGACAACAGCGCCGAACGCCCCAAGGTGCACGCGGTCGTCACCCGTCTGCTGGATACCGCCGATCGCTATTACGACAGCGCCGGCGAAGGCATCGGACGCTTGCCGTTCCGCTGCGGCTGGGCGATCGCAACGGCGCAGCACGTCTATCGCGCTATCGGGCAGCTGGTGCGTTCCCGCGGCGAACGGGCCTGGGACAAGCGGGCCTATGTCAGCAAGCCGCGCAAGATGGTCGGCAGCGTGCGTGGGCTGACGAAAGCGGGGCTTGCCAGCACGCTGTCGAGAGGCAGGCCGGCCCGTCCGCGCGACGGCTTATGGACGATGCCCGGCCTCGGATCGTGAGGCGGTTTCGGCGCGAAGGCTGCCCGTCAGATAGCTGCGGCGCACGGCCGGCAGACGCCACCACGGCTCGCCGGGCTTCAGATGATGCTCATGATGATAGCCGAAGTGGTAACACGTCAGGAGCGACAGCCACGGCGGATAGCCAAGGGAGCGCGCCCGGTGCCGGTCGGTGAACGGATCGCCGGCGGCAGGCCGATGGGGAAGGTAAGTTCCGAAAAAGAAGAGCTGCATGGAGGAGAGGACCGCCGGCAGCACCCAGAAAACCGCCATGTTGAGGGGTGCGGCTCCAAATACTCCCAGATACAGCGCGCTTTGCGTGGCCATCACTGCGAACTGCCGCACGCTCAGATACTCGGTCATGAACTTCCAGTACCAGGCAAGAAAACTCGGCGGATCGTGCTCGTCGAAGTCGGGGTCTTCGTGGGTGCCCGAATGGCGATGATGCTTGATGTGGTTGCCGAGCAGTTCGCTGTAGGAGAAGCCGGCGTACAGTCCGACGCAGAGCTGCCCGCTGACGCGGTTGAGCCGCGCCCGCCCGGGTGCCAGCGACCCATGCATGCAGTCATGCGCGATGATGAACAGGCCGACGTACAACCAGCACAGCGCAATCACGATGACGGGCGCCGCCCACCAGGGCGATGTGGTCCAATCGAAGTAGAAGACGCCGTAAATGTGTAGGGCTGCCCATGACGCAATGATCGTCGTGGCAAGCGTTAGCCCCGTCGTCATGCGGCGGGCTCGGTCGGCGAAAGGATTTGTCGAAACCGGTGACGTCATGGTCATGTTGCCAGTCTAGCCGTTACGGTCATGAAGGTCACGGTCATTGAGCGGCTTTGCTCATCATTCAGAGCCGAGGGCATTGTGTCGCTGACCCAAATCAAGGGCGCATACAAGCGGCTGGTCTTCAACCATATCGCTCGGATCTGTGCTTGATTAACCCGATGCCCTTCCCCCATCATGCTTCTGGCCCGCAACCGGCAGGCTTGTGCGATACAAGGCGGCCCATGTCCGACATCGTGACCAGGAAAGACGAGCATCTCGATATCGTGCTCAAGGGGGACGTGGCCGCCCGTACGTTATCGACCGGCTTCGAGCGCTTCCGCTTCGTGCCCAACGCGCTGCCTGAACTCGACCTCGACAGCGTCGACCTTTCGACGACATTCCTTGGCTACAGGCTGTCCGCCCCGCTTCTTATCAGTTCCATGACGGGTGGCCCGTCGCGCGGCGAGCATATCAATCGCAGTATCGCCACTGCCGCCGAGAGCCTCGGCATCGCGTTCGGCGTGGGATCGCAGCGCATCGCCATCGAGGATCAGGGAAGTGGCGGACTGTCGGCTGAGTTGCGCCGCGTCGCGCCGAACGTGCCGATCCTCGCCAACGTCGGTGCGGCCCAGATCAGGGATGCAAACGGCATCGACGTCGCGCGACGCGCCGTCGGCATGATCGGCGCCGATGCGCTGATCATTCATCTCAATGCCGTGCAGGAGGCGGTCCAGGCCGGTGGCGATACCCAGTGGACCGGTGTCCTTGGTGCGCTGGAAAAGCTGGTCGGCAGCCTGGACGTGCCCATCATCGCCAAAGAGGTCGGTTTCGGCATATCGGCTGGTGTGGCGCGGCGATTGTGCGGCATCGGCATCCTGGTGATCGACGTGGCGGGCGCCGGCGGCACCAGTTGGGCGCAGGTCGAAGCCGAGCGGGCACGCACCGCACCCGGTCGCGCCGTTGCAGGGGCCTTTCGCGAGTGGGGGCTGCCGACGGCTGACGCCGTCATCGGGGTTAAGCGGGCTTGCCCGGAAGCGACCATCATTGCCTCCGGTGGGATCAAGGACGGCATTGACGTGGCCAAGTCGATCCGGCTCGGAGCCGCGTTGGCGGGCCAAGCTGCGAGCTCTCTTGCGGCCGCGATCGAAGGCCCCGCCGCGCTCATCGAGCACGTCTCGACGGTCATCACCCAGCTCAGGGTCGTATGCTTCGCCACGGGAAGCCCCAATCTTGCCGCTCTGAAAACGGCCGAGGTGCTGGACCAAAACGGCGCGCCGCTCGTAATCTAGCGCGGTGACTGTAGGAAACGGACCAATGACGCGTAACGGGCAGGGTTGGATGTCGATCAATTTTGAAGCTGAAGGCAAGGGCGGTCAGTCCGGAGCATCAACCTCTGGAACAGCCCCGCAAGCCGTCGTGGTCGGCTCGGGGTTCGGCGGGATCGCGGCGGCGTTGCGGCTGCGCGCCAAGGGCTACAAGGTTCTCGTACTCGACCGGACGGGCATGCTCGGCGGCCGCGCCCAGGTGTTCGAACGCGACGGCTACCGCCACGACGCCGGCCCGACGGTGATCACCGCACCGTTCCTGTTCGAGGAACTTTTCAAACTGTACGGAGAGAAACTCTCCGACTATGTAACGTTGGTGCCGCTGAAGCCGTGGTATCGCTTCCGCTTCTGGGACGGCGACACGTTCGACTACGGCGGCACTCTGGAAGACACCCTGGCTGAGATCAGCCGTTTCGACCCTGCGGACGCCGACGGCTACAAGCGGCTGCTGGCGCATTCGGAAAAGATGTTCGATGCGGGATTCACAGAGCTCGCCGACGCGCCATTCCACGATCCAAAGGTCATGATCGCCCAGATCCCGCGTCTTGCGAAACTCGGCGCATATCGTTCGGTGTCGCAGTTCGTCGCCAAGTACCTGCGCAATCCCAAGTTGCGCCAAGCGTTCTCGATCCAGCCGCTGCTCGTCGGCGGCAATCCGTTCGATACCACCTGCATCTATGGTCTGATCCACTTCCTCGAGCGCAAGTGGGGCGTATTCTTCACGATGGGAGGCACCGGAGCGCTGGTTGCTGCACTTGGCAAGCTGATGCAACTGCAGGGCATCGAGGTGCGCTTCAATACCACCGTTGCTAAGATCGACGTCGAGAAGCACCGCGCGAAGGGTGTCATTCTGGACGACGGCACGCGCATTCCTGCCGACGTTGTCGTCTCCAACGCCGACGCGATGTACCTCTACAACGAGATGTTGCCGATCGATGCGCTCAATGCTTCCGCGCGCATGAAGCAACGTTCACGGCTGTCGATGGGACTGTACGTTCTCTATTTCGGCACCACGAAGCAGTATCCCGATGTCGCCCATCACACGATCTGGTTCGGGCCGCGCTTCAAGGAGCACCTGTACGACATCTTCAAGCGCAAACTGCTTACAGAAGATTTCTCGCTCTACGTCCACCGGCCGACTGCGACCGATCCGAGTTTCGCCCCGCCGGGTTGCGAGAGCTTCTATGCGTTGTGCCCGGTGCCGAACATGGACTCGGGGATCGACTGGGAGAAGGAAGCGCCCAAGCTGCGCCAACGCATCATCGACGCGCTCGACTCAACGATGCTGCCGGGACTGAAGCAGTCGATCACTTCCGTGTTCGATATGATTCCCGCCGATTTCGAAAGCCGCTATTTGAGCGTCGCGGGCGCAGGCTTTTCGATCTCGCCGATCTTCACCCAGTCAGCATGGTTCCGCTTCCACAACAAGGCGGAGAGGATCGAGAATCTGTATCTCGTTGGGGCCGGAACCCACCCCGGCGCCGGTCTCCCCGGCGTCGTCTGCTCCGCGAAGGTTATCGACAAACTCATTCCAGCTGTCGCCCTATCCCGGAAATAGTGTAAATCCAGATCGGTCTGTGCCTGCGTCAGTAACCCTTGACGGTTGCGGCGCGGCGACCACAATACAAATCCGTGCGGCCGGCCCGGCTCACGATACAAAAAAGAACCGACCACCGGCGGCAGGCAGGATCGATCAAGCATGGCCAAGGCGTTTCCCTTCTCAGCGATCGTTGGCCAGGATGAAATGAAGACGGCGCTGCTGCTGGCAGCCATCGATCCTATGATCGGCGGGGTGTTTGTGTTCGGCGATCGTGGCACAGGCAAGTCGACGGCGGTGCGCGCGCTCGCTCAGTTGCTGCCGCCGATGCCGGTTGTCGCCGGATGCGCCTTCAACTGTGACCCGGCCGCCGCCGCGTCGACATGCGTCGACAGCTGCACCAAGCGGTCCGGTAACGGTCACGGCACGGCGGTCGACATGGTCACGGTGCCGGTGGTCGATCTTCCGCTCGGCGCCACCGAGGATCGCGTTGTCGGCGCGCTCGATCTGGAGCGGGCGCTGACGCGGGGCGAAAAGGCTTTCGAGCCGGGTCTGCTGGCTCGGGCTCATCGCGGCTTTCTGTACGTCGACGAGGTCAACCTGCTCGAGGACCACCTGGTTGATCTTCTGCTGGACGTCGCCGCGTCGGGTGAGAACATCGTCGAGCGTGAAGGCCTGAGCGTACGCCATCCCGCGCGCTTCGTGCTGGTCGGCAGTGGCAACCCGGAGGAGGGCGAACTGCGGCCTCAACTTCTCGATCGCTTCGGTCTCGCCGTCGAAGTGAAGACACCGCAGGATGTCGAGACGCGCATCGAGGTGGTGCAGCGACGCGATGCCTTTGAGCGTGACAGCGCCGCGTTCGCGTCAAAATGGAAATCGAAGGAAGACGATCTGCGCGCGCACATTCTTGCGGGGCGCAAGCGCCTCCCCGCAGTCGACGTCTCCAAAGCCATACTCGAACGGGCGACCCGGCTGTGCATGGCGCTCGGCACCGACGGCCTGCGCGGCGAGCTGACCCTGATGCGCGCCGCTCGTGCCCTTGCCGCGCTCGACGGCGAGCGTGCTGTCTCGGATCGTCATTTGAAAGCCATGGCGCCATCGGCCCTGCGCCACAGGCTGCGCCGCAATCCGCTGGAAGATGCAGGCTCTACGGCCCGTGTCGAGCGGGCTGTCTCGGAGCTATTCGCGTTGTGACCTCAACGGACGACAGCGACGAGTTGAGCCTTCCGGATTGGATGGTGTCGGCCGCGCTCTTTGCCGTTGCACCTGCTCTCCTCGGCGGCGTCAATCTTCGCGCCGCTCCCGGACCCACGCGCGACCGCTGGCTCTCTGTCCTGAACAACCTGCTTCCCGACGGCGCGCCGGTTCGCAAGATGCCGCTGCAGGTGACGGACGACCGGCTGTTCGGCGGACTGGATCTCAGCGCGACGCTGTCGCACGGGCGGCCGGTCGTGCAGTGCGGACTACTGGCTGCGGCCGATGGCGGTGTGGTCCTTCTGGCGATGGGCGAGCGACTGCCGCCGGAGCTTGCCGCGCGCGTTGCAACCGTCATGGATACCGGCGAAGTCGTGCTCGAGCGCGATGGAGCCTGTGCCCGCAACCCTGCGCGTTTCGGCATCGTTGTTCTGGATGAGGGCGCGGGACCGGATGAGCGACCGCCGCCAGCGCTGCGTGAACGCTGTGCCTTTCTGATTGACCTGGCTGAGGTCACTCGCGCTCCCGTCGAAGGCGCCTTCCTGCCGGCTGACATCGCTGCTGCGCGCGCGGTGCTGTCGCAAGTCACGATCAGCCGCGACATGATCGGCGCGCTGTGCAGCGCCGCCGTTGCGCTCGGCGTCGCATCGCTGCGGGCGCCTCTATTCGCCGCCAACGTGGCCCGCATCTCGGCCGCCCTGCATGGACAGGACAGCGTCGATGAGGACGACGTGACGCTTGCCGCCCGCCTGGTGCTGGCGCCGCGCGCCACGCGCCTTCCCCCGCAGCTGGACGATCCGAACGACCCGCCTCTGCCCGAGACCGAGGAGGATCAGCAGCCGGAGGATGACGATGCAGCGCGCGATATGCCGAAGGGCGCGCTTGAGGACATGATCATAGAAGCCGCGATGGCCACGCTGCCGCCCGATATACTGGCTGCGTTGAGCGCGGGATTGCGCCAGCGTGGCGGCATCCGGCACGTTGGAACGGCGGGAAGTCTGCGGGCATCAGTCAAGCGCGGGCGTCCCGCCGGGACGCGGCGAGGCGAATTTCGAGGCGGCGTGAGGCTCGACATCGTCGAAACTTTAAAGGCGGCCGCGCCGTGGCAGCCGTTGCGCCGTCGCGGCGGGGAGAACGGCCAGAAACGGGTCGAAGTGCGTCCCAGCGATTTCCGCATCAAGAGGTTCAAGAATCACGAGGAAAGCCTGACGATCTTCGTCGTCGACGCATCGGGGTCGTCGGCGCTGCATCGACTAGCCGAAGCAAAGGGCGCTGTCGAGCTTCTGCTGGCCGAGTGCTACGTGCGGCGCGATTGCGTGGCGTTGCTCGCTTTTCGCGGAGCCGGCACGGAACTGCTGTTGCCGCCGACCCGGGCGCTGGCGCGGGCCAAGCGCTCATTGTCGGCACTGCCGGGCGGAGGCGGAACGCCGCTGGCGTCCGCGATAGATGCCGCCGGCCAACTTGCCGTCGCCGCCCGTCGCCGTCATCAGACGCCGGCCCTGGTGTTTCTCACCGACGGGCAAGCCAACATCAGCCGCGATGGGTCGCCGGGCCGGACGAGGGCGCAGGAAGATGCCATCGTTGCGGCGCGCGCGGTGGCCCAACTCGGATTCAAGAGCCTGCTGATCGACACCTCGCCGCGGTCAAATCCGCGTGCGCATGAAATCGCCGTGTCGCTGGGTGCGCGCTATATTGCCCTGCCCGACGCGACTGCGCAGGGACTGGAGCGGGCGGTGCGGTCGGTGCTAGGGCCATCAGGCCCGTGAGAGCCGGACCACATCGTACATAGAAGGCGTGAGGACTGGCCGGTGACGAGCGCGCTCGATTGGCAAAAAGACGGACCGACCTGGCCGCATAATGCGTCGAGCCGTTTCCTCGCTGCCGGTGGGTTGACGTGGCACGTGCAGGAGATGGGTTCGGGGCCGGTTGCCCTGCTGATCCACGGAACCGGAGCGTCGACGCACTCGTTCGCGGGGCTAGCGCCGATGCTCGCCCGCCAGTTCAGGGTGGTCATGCTGGACCTGCCGGGCCACGGTTTCACGGGGCTGCCGGATGCTGAGCGGCTATCGCTGCCGGGCATGGCAGCCTCGATCGGCGACGTTCTATCGAGCCTCCGCGTCTACCCGGCTATCGCAGTTGGTCACTCCGCCGGCGCGGCGATCCTGGCGCGGATGTGCCTCGACCGCAGGATAGATCCCCAGACCCTCGTTAGCATCAACGGCGCTCTACTGCCGCTGCGCTCCTTTGCCTTCCAGTTCTTCTCACCCCTGGCCAAGCTGCTGTTCGTCAACCCGCTTGTGCCTCGTTTCTTTGCGTGGTCGGCGATCGATGCGCGCCGCGTCGAACAACTGATCAGTGGAACCGGCTCCAAAATCAGCCCCGATGGACTCGCCTACTACCGGCGGCTGTTCCAGTGCCCGACGCACGTCACCGGCGCGCTCGGCATGATGGCCAATTGGGATCTGGAAGGTCTGGTGCGCGATCTGCCCGGGCTTCGGACGCATATCGTGCTTGTCGCCGGCGGCAGCGATACTGCGATACCAGCCGACGACGCGTATCGGGTGCGCGATCTGGTCACCGCGTCCAGGGTCGTATTTCTGGCGGACCGCGGCCATCTGGCTCACGAGGAGCGGCCCGAGCAGATCTCCGAGATCATCGTGGCGGCGTTTTCAACTGCCGCAGCGCAGGGGCAAGGCGCACCATGATGCAATACGCGGGACTGATGGAGATGCTGGGCGCATTCGGCGTCGTCCTCGCGCTACTCCCTGCGGGAACTGTGGATCACCAAGCGCGATCTCTGCCGTAGCGCCGCGCGGGACGCGACAAGCGCGTCGCATCGTGCTGCCGCTGCGCCCGACAAAGACTGCCGCGTCGATTGCTAGACCGTGTCCTTGCCGATGCGCGGCATGCGGAACGGCAGCATGGTTTTCACGATTGGTGAGCGGAAGCGATTGAGCGAGAGGCTCTCGTGGACGGACGCCACCATATCACCTTCCAGTCGAGACGCCAGAATGGATCGCGCATAGAATGGTGCGTTCTCGAGCGTGCGCAGCACGCGCGCTTCACGGTTCTCGGCCTGCGTGCGGCGGGGCACGCCCCAAAGCGTGCGCGGAAGCGTGACATCGGGCGGCGACGGCCTCTTCTCCACCTTACCCGATTGATCGATGGCCAGCGCGAGCGAGTTGCGTTTGCCGCTGCGTTCGACGACGTCGTACAGCACGGCAGCGCCATTTTTCGTTGCCGCGCGCGACCAGTCCCAGTTGATGAACCCGTCCTCGAGCGGTTCTTCGCCGAAGTTCGTGTCAAGATACCCCGACCCGGACCAGGTCAGTCCGGGCTTGTCGAATGCGATTTCGATGCGCGCGGACGGCGATATCGGCCACCAGCGATGACGGCCGCCGCTGTCGAGACTGAAGTCGCTCTCGGTCATGGCTTCGGGGATGACTCGTACGCGGCCCTTGATCCGCGTCGGGAAAGGCGCCGTGATCTCGTCGATGTCGAGGATCAGTGACGATCCGTTCCACCACAGAGAACTCGGACCGATGGTCAGAGCGTCCCTGTAGCGGCAGACCGCGGTGCGGCCACGCTCCGTCATGGCCCACCGATGCCCGCCCGCGCCATAGAGTGCGACGTTGACGGCGCAATGATTGAGCGGATCTCGGCGTCCCGACCACGCATAATAGGGCGAAAACACGGAGCCGATGAAAGCGATGATCGTAAGGCCGTAGCGGCCGTCGTCGCTCAGCGCATCGACATACCACCAAGCATAGCCCCCAGGCGGAACCGGCCTGGCGAAGTCAAGTCCCGAATGATATGAGTCGCCGCTTGGCGTCCCGAGAGTGCCGCCATCGGAACGCCCGGACCTGGATGCGTGCTCCCTCCCGCCAGATAAAGTCCCGGAAGACGGCTGCGCGAGCCCTCCCGCCGGAACGAGGCCGCCCATCCGTGCGAGGCTGGGCCGTAGAGCGCTCCGCCAGTCGCCGGATACAAGCGCTCGAAATCGATTGGCGTCATCACCAAGCTCGCTTCCGGCCGCCGCTCGACCTTGAGGCCGCATCTCTCCAGTAGGCCAAAGGTGTTCGTCTCGCATGAAGCGATCTCCCATTGTTCGGCCGCGAGTTGATCTCCTCGTGCCGGGGCATTGATGATGAGCAGCAGACGTTCCGCGCCGGCGGTCGCCCCCGTATCGGCGTCCGAGCGGTCTTGCGCGCAGACGTAGACGGTTGGTTGTCGCGGCGGGCGGCCATGCCGCTGGATGTCGTCGAACTCGGCCGCGTAATCGTTGGAAAAGAATACCGTATGGCGTGCCAGCGGGAAGCCTTCGGTGCGGGCGTGAAGCGTCCATGTGATGGCCGATAGCGACCGCTCGGAGGGGGGGGTGGCGCGTACGGCGGCACGTGCGCCGGTGCCAAAGCGGCCGGCCGCGAGGGCGGCCACATCGCCATTGCTGATGATGGCGTCGGCGGTGATGCGCTCACCGCTGTCGAGCACGATCGCTGTCGCGCGACCTCCCTCGACGGCGATTTCGCGCACGCCCTGCCCATAGAGAAACGTCGCGCCGCGTTCGCGGGCGGCATTGGCGATAACATAGGCGAGCTGCTGCATGCCGCCATCGACGCTCCATACGCCGTTCTGCTCGACGTGTGCGACGAGCATCAGCGTGGCCGGCGCTTCGAACGGCGACGATCCGCAATAGGTTGCGTAGCGGCCGAACAGCTGGCGCAATCGCGGATCGTTGAAGTAGTGACCGAGCTGTGTCCACATCGTCACGAAAGGATGGCCGCGCAGCAGATCCGCAGCGCCGCGTAATCCGAAGTTGGCCACGAGCGTCGGCACGGTGGGGCGCGCAGACTTGATGAAGGTCTTTTCGAGCAACTCGTAGATGCGCTTTGAATCGGCGCAGAACCGGAGGTATCCGTGCATGTCGGCGCGGCCTGCGAACGCCCTTATGGCCTCGGCGGAACGATTGGTATCGGCGAAGAGATCGAGGCGGCTGCCGTCGCACCACGCGTGCCGCGCCAGTACATCGAGAGGTTTCAGCTTGATGCTGCCGGCGAACGATGCCCCGATCTCATCGAAGAGTTCATCGAACACCCACCGCATTGTGAACACGGTCGGCCCGGAATCGATGCGGGTGTCATCCAGCGTAATCTGGCGCATCTTGCCGCCCGGCTCGTCTCCCCGTTCCACGACGAACACCGCGAAGCCCTTGGCCGCGAGCTCAAGCGCTGCAACCAGTCCGGCTACGCCTGCCCCGATGATGGCGATCCGCTTCGATGTCACGTGGAGGGGAGCTCCCGCTTAAGCCGGGTTGACGTGAGGGCAAGAAGTGTCCATTCTAACTGACATAATATATCGACAATAAAAAGTGACAAGTGCTGATGGAGGCGAACGATGGATATGGCCGTTCGTATCGAGCGAAGCCTCTCGAAAGCCCTTGAACCGGCTGCCTGTGCTGAGTGCCCGCCGGGCCTGGCCGGTGCCCTCCGCCATGCCGTCTTTCCGGGAGGAGCGCGAATTCGCCCACGCCTCTGTCTGGCGGTCGCAAGTGCTTGCGGGGACGACGATCAGGACTTGTCGGATGCCGCTGCGGCTGCCATCGAGCTGCTTCACTCCGCCTCCCTGGTCCATGACGATCTGCCCTGTTTCGACGATGCTCCGCTGAGACGGGGCAAGCCGTCCGTGCATCGCGCGTATGGCGAGCGGCTCGCCGTGCTGGCAGGCGATGGCCTGATCGTGCGGGCCTTCGAGATCATGGCGCTGGCGGGCCGTCATGCGCCTGAGCGGGTCGGTCCCCTCGTGGCCGTCGTCGCCAGGGCGGTCAGTTTTCCATCCGGCATCGTCGCTGGCCAAGCCTGGGAGTGCGAGCCTCGCGTCAACCTCAGCAGGTATCACAGGGCAAAGACGGGCGCGTTGTTCGTTGCTGCAACCGAGGCCGGCGCCTTGGCGGCCGGCGCCGACCCAACCCGGTGGCGAGCGCTGGGAGAGCTGCTCGGCGAGGCTTATCAGGTCGCCGACGATATCTGCGATGCGGCCGGCGAATGCGAGACGGCCGGTAAGCCGGTTGGCCGGGACGCGGATCTTGGCCGGCCAAGTGCGGCGGCCGAATTCGGCATCAAGGGCGCCGTCGACCGTCTGGAAAAGCTTGTGGCGGCCGCAGTCGCATCGATACCGCCGTGCTGCGGCGAGACTGAACTGCGGCATCTCGTGGTGATGGGCGTTCGCCGCTTGATCCCCAAGGTGCTCATGCCGCGCAGCTTCGGCCTCTATGCCGGCGCGCGGCCGGGCGATGACGGGCAGCCATGGGTGGCCTAGTCCCTCCCGGATCGTCGCGATGACCATCAAGGACCGGATTTACGCGCTGCGCGACCGGGTGCTCGCCGATCGCAAATTCCAGCGCTGGGCTTCGTCCCTGCCGGTCTCGCGGACTATCGCCAACAGGCAGACGCGCGCCCTTTTCGATATCTGCGCCGGCTTCGTATACTCGCAGGTCCTGCTGGCCTGCGTTCGTCTGCGCCTGTTCGATTGCTTGGCGGACGGGCCGAAGACGCTGGCCGAATTGGCGTTGGCCCTTGGCCTCGACCAGGCCGCCACTGAGCGACTTCTCAAGGGCGCGGTATCGCTGCGGCTTGTCGAGCTGCGCGGCCCGCATCGCTACGGACTGGGCGTGCTGGGTGCGGCCATGCTCGGCAATCCGTCAATCGGTGCAATGGTCGAGCATCACGCGCTGCTTTACGCAGATCTGCACGACCCGGTGGCTCTGTTGAAGGGCGATAAGGATAAAACGCGGCTTTCGGAGTACTGGGCCTATGCCGGCAACGATAATCCAGCGGCCATCGGCGCGGAAACGGCCGCCACCTACAGCGCGCTGATGTCGTCGTCGCAGGATCTGATCGCGGACGACATTCTCGATGCCTATCCATTCCAGAAACATCGCTGCCTGCTCGATGTCGGCGGCGGAGAGGGACGCTTTCTGAGCGCCGTCGGCCGCCGCCATCCGCACATGAAGCTGATGATGTTCGACTTGCCCGAAGTTGCAGGGCGTGCGCGCCAGTCACTCGCGAACGCAGGGCTCGGTGAGCGAGCCGAGGTGCATTCGGGGAGCTTTTTCGATGATGATCTGCCGCGCGGCGCCGATGTCGCGACGCTCGTGCGAATCCTGTTCGATCATCCCGATCCGTCCGCGTTGAGCATTTTGAGCCGTGTACGTGCCGCGCTGCCGGATAACGGCGCTCTCGTCATCGCCGAGCCAATGAGTGGCGACAAAGCCACCGCGCCGGTCATGGATGCCTACTTCGGATTTTATTTGCTCAGCATGGGCGGTGGAAAAACCCGGACGCTCGAGGACTTCCGCCAATTGCTTTCAACCGCTGGCTTTTCACGAGTAGAGCGCAGTGCAACACGACGACCTGTTCTGACGGGAATCGTCGTTGCGCGCCCTTGAAACTCAACTCCGCAGTTCTTTTGTCTTGACACTATAGACTGTCAAGGTAGGCTTACACATCAAGGCGAAGCTTTCGGGGTGCGGGATCAGTTCCGTCGAGAACCTTTTGTCATGAATACGACGGCAGTTATTTTCGAGCGGCCGCAACTCATAAAAGTGAGTGAGATCGAACTTGCCGCGCCTACGGCCGATGATGTCATAGTCGAGGTCAAGGCAAGCGGCATAAGTACGGGCACTGAGCGTTTGCTCTGGTCGGGCCGCATGCCACCATTCCCGGGCATGGCTTATCCGCTGGTGCCCGGATACGAGTCGTTCGGAGAGATCGTCGAAGCAGGCTCCGCTTCAGGGCGTAAGGTCGGCGAAACCGTGTTCGTGCCTGGCGCCAACTGCTACGGCAACATCCGTGGTTTATTCGGCGGTACGGCTTCGCGCGTCGTCATACCCGGCGCCAAGGCGCTGACGATCGATAGTGCGCTCGGCGAAAAAGCAACGCTGATAGCACTTGCTGCGACGGCCTATCACACGATTTCTCCGGCCGGCGCCGTGCTTCCCGATCTCATCGTGGGTCATGGCGTGCTGGGGCGGCTTCTGGCGCGCATCGCCATTCTCGGCGGTGCTGAACCGGTTGTCTGGGAGAAAAACCTAGGCCGTCAGGCGGGTGCCAAAGATTACATGGTTCTCGATCCGGACGCCGATCCGCGCCGCGATTACCGCGCCATCTACGACGTCAGTGGCGATGCGAGCTTGCTCGACGCTCTGATCGGACGCCTCGCGACGGGCGGCGAGATCGTGCTGGCAGGCTTCTACGACCAGCCTCTTTCGTTCGCCTTCCCGCCCGCCTTCATGAAGGAAGTGCGCCTTCGCGTCGCTGCTCAATGGCGCGAAGCCGATCTCCATGACGTGCGCGCTCTGATCGAGTTGGATCGGCTGTCGCTCGACGGTCTCATCACGCATCGAGAGCCCGTGTCCCAGGCAGTCGAAGCTTACCGCATAGCCTTTGAGAATCCTGCCTGCCTCAAGATGATTTTGAATTGGAGTACTGTTGCATGAACGCGTCCATCGGAACCGTCACGACCGAGGCAAAGCCGGCGACCATGGCAGAGCGGCTGCGCGCCGAGGCTGCCATCGAGCCTGATCCCATTCCTGTGACACCTGCAACCAAGACAACGCAGATCATCGCGATCTACGGCAAGGGCGGTATCGGCAAGAGCTTCACCCTCGCCAACCTCTCGTACATGATGGCGCAGCAGGGCAAAAAGGTGCTGTTGATCGGTTGTGATCCCAAGAGCGATACGACGTCGCTGCTGTTCGGCGGCCGCGCGTGTCCCACCATCATCGAGACATCCGCCAAAAAGAAGCTTGCCGGCGAACAGGTCAAAATCGGCGACGTGTGTTTCAAGCGCGATGGTGTGTTCGCCATGGAGCTCGGCGGACCCGAAGTCGGTCGCGGCTGCGGCGGCCGCGGCATCATTCACGGCTTTGAACTGCTTGAGAAGCTCGGCTTCCACGAGTGGGGCTTCGACTATGTGCTTCTCGATTTCCTCGGCGACGTGGTCTGCGGCGGCTTCGGTCTGCCGATCGCACGCGATATGTGCCAAAAGGTCATCGTCGTCGGATCCAACGATCTGCAATCCCTGTACGTCGCCAACAACGTCTGCTCGGCGGTGGAATACTTCCGCAAGCTCGGCGGCAACGTCGGCGTCGCGGGCCTCGTCGTCAACAAGGACGACGGCACCGGCGAGGCACACGCCTTCGCAAAGTCCGTCGGGATTCCGATCCTGGCGTCGATCCCGGCCAACGAAGACATCCGCCGCAAGAGCGCAAACTACGAGATCGTCGGTCGCCCTGACACCCAGTGGGCCTCGCTGTTCGAGGAGCTTGGCGAAAATGTAGCGAATGCGCCGCCTCTGCGACCAACGCCGCTGACCCACGATGCTCTGCTGGGACTGTTCTCGGCTAAGGAAACGGGCCGCGACATCGTACTCGAGCCGGCAACGCACGAGGATATGTGCGGTGCTTCCGCGATCAACAAGCCATCCCTCGAAGTCATCTACGACAGCGTTTGAGGCATCCGGTTCCATGGAAGATCCTCTGGCACATGGCGGCACATTGGAAACTTCGACGACTGAGGTTGCCTACGACGACGTCGCCCCGGTCGCAACGTTGAATGTGACGGCACAGGAAGACCCCAAGGACGCGTGCGTCGCGCCCCAGCTCAAGACGAGCGGGGACGGTGTCGGCTGCCACGGCGGCAAGGAAGAAATGCGCCGCGCGGCTGCGGCGAGCGGCAACAGCGAGATGCTGGAACGCTACGCCGCCGACTATCCGCAAGGCCCCCACGATCAGCCTCAGAGCATGTGTCCGGCGTTTGGGTCGCTGCGTGTCGGCCTTCGTATGCGCCGCACGGCGACGGTTCTGTCGGGTTCGGCCTGCTGCGTCTACGGCCTCACCTTCACGTCGCACTTCTATGGTGCCCGCCGCACGGTCGGCTACGTGCCCTTCAATTCCGAAACACTCGTCACCGGCAAGCTGTTTGAGGACATCCGCGACGCGGTCTACAAGCTTGCCGACCCTGATCTCTATGACACGATCGTGGTGACGAACTTGTGTGTGCCGACCGCGTCGGGCGTACCCCTGCGCCTGTTGCCGCGCGAGATCAACGGCGTGCGAATCATCGGCATCGATGTGCCGGGCTTTGGCGTGCCAACCCACGCCGAGGCCAAGGACGTTCTCGCCGGCGCGATGCTGAACTATGCCCGCCTAGAAGCCGAGAAGGGCTCCGTGCCCGCTCCCCGCGGCGGGCTCAGCACGAAGCCGACGGTAACGCTCGTCGGCGAGATGTTCCCCGCCGATCCGGTCGGCATCGGCATGATGCTGGAGCCGATGGGTCTTGCTGCAGGTCCCGTCGTGCCAACGCGCGAGTGGCGTGAACTGTACGCAGCGCTCGACTGCGCCGCCGTCGCCGCCATCCATCCTTTTTACACCGCTTCCTTCCGCGAATTCGAAGCCGCAGGCCGTCCGATCGTCGGGTCTGCGCCGGTCGGGTACGACGGCACGGCGGATTGGCTTGAACGGATCGGCGATGCTTGCGGCGTATCGCGCGCCAAGATCGACCTGGCGCTCGGAAGGGCTTTACCCGCGGCCAAGGGCGCACTTGCCCGGATGCCGATCAAGGGCCGCATAACGCTGTCGGGTTATGAAGGATCGGAACTACTCGTTGCCCGCCTTCTCGTCGAGAGCGGCGCGGATCTGCGTTACGTCGGCTCCGCCTGTCCGCGCACGCCGTGGTCGGAAGCGGACAGGCAATGGCTCGAGGCCAAAGGTGTTACCGTCGTCTTCCGCGCATCGCTCGAACAGGATCTCGCGGCGATGGAGGAATTCCAGCCCGACCTTGCGATTGGTACCACGCCGGTCGTGCAGGCTGCCAAGCAAAAGGCGATTCCTGCGCTCTATTTCACCAATCTGATCTCGGCGAGGCCCCTGATGGGTCCCGCCGGCGCCGGTTCCCTCGCGCAGGTGATCAACGCGGCTCTCGCCTCCAAGCCGCGCTTCGACGAGATGAAAGCCTTTTTCGAGGGTGTTGGCGAAGGACCTGCGGCCGGCGTGTGGGAGGAAGTTCCGCGCGACCGGCCCGAGTTCCGCGAAGCCATCAAGCGCCGCCTCGCCGCCGAAGCCAAGAAGCGCAAAGCCGAGGAGATGGTGTAATGCTCGTGCTCGATCACGATCGTGCCGGCGGCTACTGGGGTTCGGTCTACGCGTTCACCGCCATTAAGGGTCTCCAGGTCATCATCGACGGCCCCGTGGGCTGCGAGAACCTCCCCGTCACGTCCGTGCTTCACTACACCGATGCGTTGCCACCCCACGAACTGCCGGTTGTCGTCACAGGGCTTGGCGAAGAAGAACTCGGCAAGCACGGCACCGAAGGCGCCATGAAGCGGGCGCACCGCACGCTCGATCCCGGATTGCCAAGCGTCGTCGTGACCGGCTCGATCGCCGAAATGATCGGTGGCGGCGTGACGCCCGAAGGCACCGGCATCCATCGCTTCCTGCCGCGCACGATCGACGAAGATCAGTGGCAGTGCTCAGATCGCGCGCTGTGCTGGTTGTGGACGGAATACGGCTCTAAGCGCGGCGTACCGGCCGCGCGAGCCCGCAAGCCCGGTGAAAAGCCGCACGTCAACATCGTCGGCCCGATGTACGGGACGTTCAACACGCCGTCGGACGTCACCGAGATTCGCCGTCTCATCGAAGGCATCGGCGCCGAGGTGAACATGGTGTTTCCGCTCGGCAGCCATCTCGCGGATGTCCTGAAACTGGCGGATGCCGAAGCCAACGTCTGCATGTACCGCGAGTTCGGGCGCGGATTGTGCGAGCTTCTCGAGCGACCCTATCTGCAGGCACCAATCGGTCTGCACAGCACCACAAAGTTCCTGCGCAAACTGGGTGAACTTCTCGGGCTCGATGCCGAGCCGTTCATCGAGCGCGAGAAGCACACCACGATCAAGCCGCTCTGGGACCTGTGGCGTTCCGTGACCCAGGACTTCTTCGGAACGGCGAGTTTCGCCATCGTCGCCAACGAAACCTACGCACGCGGTGTGCGCCACTTCCTCGAAACCGAACTCGGACTGCCTTGCACATTCGCAATCGCCAGAATGCCCGGCGCTAAAACCGACAACGAAGCCGTCCGCAAGGCGGTGCGTGAGAAGACGCCGCTCGTTCTATTCGGAAGCTACAACGAGCGCATGTACATGGCCGAGGCCGGAGCGCGCTGCATCTATATCCCGGCGTCTTTCCCAGGTGCGATCATCCGGCGGCACACTGGCACGCCCTTCATGGGCTACTCGGGGGCGACGTATCTGGTGCAGGAGATCTGCAACGCTCTGTTCGATGCGCTGTTCAACATCCTTCCCATCGGAACGGAGCTCGACAAGGTCGAAGCGACGCTGACCCGCCACCAGCAGCTCCCGTGGGATGAAGAAGCCAGCACCGCGCTCGACGAAATCGTCGAGGCGGAACCTGTTCTGGTGCGTATCTCGGCGGCCAAGCGCCTGCGCGACGCGGCGGAGCGCGAAACTTTGAAATCGAACGAGTTCGAGCGTCACGGCGGAGGCACTTCATCGTGCGCGTCGCCAGATCACAGGAGATCGCGCGGCATGACCCACACGGCAATCGACCGGCAACAGCATTCGCAGACGCAAGGGCACAGGAGGATCCACATGAGCCGCAGCAGCGACAAGCGTTACGGACCTCGATTCAAGTCTCGCACCGAGCAGGTGGAGTACTGGGTGATCTTCGTGCCCTGTTTTGCAGCCTTCTTCGTCAGCGCATGCGTCTCCCGCATCGCCTCGGCCCGCCCTCACGTGCAGCCAACTGCCGTCGAGGAGCCGCGCCAGTCGGTACTCAAGGAAGCATGGTCGGCGGCGGACATGACCACCTCCTACGCCTTCATGGGCTAGGTGGCACCAAGCTTTGCCCGAGGCCATCGGGCGAAGTCCGCGCCGGAGTGAAAGCTCCGGCCGGAACCCTCGCCGCACAGGACTAGTGCGGTAACTGGGCGTGAGCCCGACAGCTGGAGGTTAACAATGGCTGACAAGAATCTTATCGGGTCTATCCGATCAAGAAGCGAAGGAGGTCCACGCTGGTTTCACGCAGGTGACCATCCTTTTCGTCTCGATCGCAGTTGTTGCTCACATTCTGTGCTGGATGTGGAAACCGTGGCTTCCATAGCCGGCTTGCCGTCTCTGGCTCCCCGGAGCCTGGGACGAGGCAAGACACAACGCTAACTTCATATGGAGCAATGAAATGTACCGCATATGGACGATGGTGAACCCTCTCCGGTTCCTGGTCGCCCTGTACACCTTCCTTGGTGTGCTGGCGTTCCTGATCCACTTCCTCCTTCTGAGCACAGATCGTTACAACTGGCTCGAGGGCGGCGCAGCCAAAAAGGCCGAGATCCACACTACGGTGTCCTTGGTCTAGGTGCACGGCGACACGGATCAGCTGGCCAGACGCGAACTCGCGTTCGCCCTCCCTGCTGATCCGTGCAACCGGCCAGCACTCAGACTGACTGACTCCGAGAACTTGCGTCCGAGAGGAGGAACCAGAAATGGCACTTCTAAGCTTTGAAAAAAAATACCGTGTTCGCGGAGGGACACTCCTCGGTGGCGACTTGTTCGACTTCTGGGTTGGTCCGTTCTACGTCGGGTTCTTCGGAATACTGACGGTCTTCTTCACGGCACTGGGCACTTCGCTCATTGTCTACGGCGCAGCGATCGGTCCGACGTGGAACATCTGGCAGATCAATATTGCGCCACCTGATCTGAAGTACGGTCTTGCTCTTGCGCCGCTGAAGGAAGGCGGTCTGTGGCAGATCATTACCGTATGTGCCACTGGAGCGTTCGTATCGTGGGCGCTGCGTGAGGTCGAGATCTGCCGCAAACTCGGCATCGGCTACCACGTTCCCTTCGCCTTTAGCTTCGCGATCCTTGCCTATGTCGCCCTCGAAATCATTCGCCCGGTTCTGCTCGGCGCGTGGGGACACGGGTTCCCGTACGGCATTCTCAGTCACCTCGATTGGGTGTCGAACGTCGGCTACCAGTACCTACACTTCCATTACAATCCTGCGCACATGATCGCGATCACGTTCTTCTTTACGACGTGTCTCGCGCTCGCTCTGCATGGCGGTCTCATCCTGTCCGCGGTCAATCCGCCGGCCGGAGAGTCCGTGAAGACGCCGGATCACGAGAACACCTTCTTCCGCGATACCATCGGTTATTCGATCGGTACGCTCGGCATTCATCGTCTCGGATTGTTCCTGGCGCTCGCCGCTGTCTTTTTCAGCGCCGTGTGCATCATCATCAGCGGACCGTTCTGGACGCGCGGCTGGCCCGAGTGGTGGACCTGGTGGCTCAATCTTCCAATTTGGCGCTGACCAGGGGGTGACATGACATGGCTGAGTATCAAAACATCTTCACACGCGTCCAAGTCGTAGGCGCTCCCGAAGCCGGCGTTCCTGTCGTCGGCGACAATTGGGACCGGCTCGGAACGGGCAGGCATAGTCACTTCCTTGGCAGGTTCGGTGACGGTCAGGTTGGTCCGTTCTACCTCGGCTCGCTCGGACTGATGGCGTTCGCCACTGGCGGTCTCGCCGTCTTCATCATGGGCATGAACATGCTGGCGTCGGTGAACTGGAATCCCATCCAGTTCATCCGTCTGCTGCCATGGCTTGCGCTCGAACCGCCGCTGCCCAAGTACGGCCTCAGGATCCCGCCGATGAACGAAGGCGGCTGGTGGCTGCTCGCCGGCTTCCTGCTCACCACGTCGATCCTGCTGTGGTGGGCGAAGGTCTACCAGAACGCGCGTCGTCTCGGCATGGGGACGCACGTGGCCTGGGCCTTCGCAGCAGCGATCTGGCTGTACCTAGTACTCGGCTTCATCCGGCCGATCGCGATGGGCAGCTGGAGCGAGGCGGTGCCGTTCGGCATCTTCCCGCACCTCGACTGGACGGCGGCCTTCTCAATTCGCTACGGCAACCTGTTCTACAATCCGTTCCACATGCTTTCCATCGCATTCCTGTACGGCTCAGCACTGCTGTTCGCCATGCACGGAGCCACGATCCTCGCCGTCAGCCGCTATGGCGGCGAGCGCGAGATCGAGCAGATTGTCGATCGAGGAACGGCTTCAGAACGTGCTGCCCTGTTCTGGCGCTGGACCATGGGCTTCAATGCCACCATGGAATCCATTCATCGCTGGGCCTGGTGGTTCGCTGTTCTTTGCCCGCTCGTCGGCGGCATCGGCATTCTGCTCACCGGCACGGTTGTCGACAACTGGTACCTGTGGGGCGTCAAGCACGGAATTGCTCCGCCGTATCCGTTGACCGTACCCCCAGTTCTTGATCCGGCCGCAGTAGGAGGAGCAAAGCCATGAGTTTCAGTTTGAAAGTCCTCCTCGCGGTGGCTGCCGTATTCGTGGGTGCTCTGGCGTTCACGTTCGAACATCCGCCCCTGACCAGCCAGCAATACGGGTATCGCGGCACCGGTATGGAGCACGTGGTCACCAAGAAGCACGTGGCGAAGATCGCTCTCGCCAATACCATCCCGACGCCCATCGATCCGGCGCCGGCCACAGGTAAGAAGGCCTCCGAGGTCTACAAGAACGTGAAGGTTCTGGGAGACCTCAGCGAGGAGCAGTTCAATCGTGTGATGGCGGCAATCACCGAGTGGGTGTCGCCGGAACAGGGCTGCGCCTACTGCCACAATGCGCAGAACCTGGCCGACGATTCAATGTACACGAAGGTTGTCGCGCGGCGCATGCTGCAGATGACCAAGCACATCAATACCAATTTCAAGACCCACGTCGCAGCGACCGGCGTCACGTGCTACACGTGCCACCGCGGCAACCCGGTTCCCAAGGAAATCTGGTTCACGCAACCCGAGCGCACCCGCCCCGGCGGTATGCTCGGTAACAATATGGGCCAGAACAGGCCGGTGTCGTCCGTCGCCTACGCATCACTTCCTTACGATCCCTTCTCCTCGTTCCTTGCCGACAAGCAAACGATCCGCGTCCAGGGTCTAACCGCTCTCCCCACGGATCATGTTGCTTCGATTGCGAGCACGGAGAAAACCTACGGACTGATGATGCATATGTCGCAATCGCTCGGCGTCAACTGCACCGCGTGTCACAATACCCGCTCGTTCTACAAGTGGGATTCGAGCACGCCGCAGCGTGTGACGGCATGGCACGGCATTCAGATGGTTCGTGACTTGAACACGGCCTATCTGAACCCGCTCCAAGGCACATTCCCGGCGAACCGCCTCGGTCCGCTCGGCGATGCGCCCAAGGCGAACTGCGCGACGTGCCACCAAGGCGTCAACAAGCCACTCGGCGGCGTATCGATGCTGAAGGACTATCAGGAGCTCAACGCAGTCAAGTAGTCATTAGCCAGCGCTTTGAAAAAGAGCGCACTCCTCCAGGCCTCGAGGCCGCGGCAGAGGGAAATCTCCCCGAAGCTGCGGCCTCTTTCTTTTTTGGCGGACAGGACCCTTCTGTCTGTCGATGATCTCGCGGTGCCGGTATCAGCGTGGGAGCGGCGGGTTACGACTCGCGACTTAGCCTTGAGAGGCTCGCGGCGTGCTGCTCCCAATTGCGTCCATCGAACGGCTCGATCGTCACGCCATCGGGAAACGGGTCGATGCAGCGCACGTTGACGTCGACGCCATCGGGATTGGAACGGGGAATGTAGAACGGCTTGATGCCGCAAACCTTGCAGAATGTGTGTTTCGCGACGCCCGTGCCAAACGTGTATGTGGTTAGGCTATCCTTGCCCTGCACGAGCCTGAACCGGGACTTCGGCACGATGAGATGAAGAAAGCCGGCCTTTCCGCAGATCGAGCAATTGCAATCCTGAGCCACGATCGCCTCCGGTGCGTCCACCTGGAAGCGCACCGCGCTGCAATGGCATGAGCCATGATGGAGCATGGCAAACTGTCCGCTCGCTACTTCAAGGCCAGAAGTTCGACATCGAACACCAGCGTAGCGTTCGGCGGAATGACGCCGCCCGCGCCGCGCGACCCGTAGCCGAGCGCTGCTGGAATGATGAGCCTGCGCTTGCCGCCGACCTTCATCGTTGAAACGCCTTCGTCCCAGCCCTTGATGACCTGCCCGACGCCGATGCTGAACTCGAAAGGCTGGCCGCGATCGACGGAGCTGTCGAACTTCTTGCCCTTGACGCCGTTCTCATAGAGCCAGCCCGTGTAGTGCATCACGCAGGTCTGCCCCGCTTTCGGCGTCGCGCCGGTGCCGACGGTGGTGTCCGTGATCTGAAGTCCCGATGCGGTGGTCATGGTGTCTCCGGCGGCTTGAGCTGCGGCTGGTGTTGGAGGGAAGATACCGGCGCTAAGCGCAGTCAGCGCAAGTCCGGCGGCGAAGATCATGGCGGCAGGCCTACGAGCATCGATGTGCATAAGTGTCTCCCTCGACAGCGCCTTCGGGCGCGTGGAGGTTCTCTAGCTCAAATCGGGCAAAAGTGCAGCCAAGAGGACAGCAAGACCGGACATTCCTAAAGCATCTCGCCCCACAGATCCGTCTCGTCGGCGTGAAGTATTTTGACCTGCACGATATCGCCCGGTTTCGCGTTGGCTTCACCGTTGAGGAATACGCCGCCGTCGATCTCGGGGGCATCCCACTGCGAGCGGCCAATCGCGCCTTCCTCGTCCACTTCGTCGATCAGCACAGGAATTGTGCGGCCGACCTTTTCGGCGAGCAATTCCTCCGACACTTCCTGCTGAACCTGCATAAAGCGGTGCCAGCGTTCTTCCTTCACGTCTTCGGGCACAGCCCCGTCGAGTTCGTTGGCTTTGGCGCCTTCGACGGGCTCGTACTTGAAGCAACCAGCGCGATTGAGCCTCGCCTCGCGCAGCCAGTCGAGCAGGAACTCGAAGTCGTCATGCGTCTCGCCTGGAAAGCCGACGATGAACGTCGAGCGCAGGGCGAGATCAGGGCAAACGTTGCGCCACGCCGCGATGCGAGCCGCCGTCTTCTCCTGATGTGCCGGGCGCCGCATGGCTTTCAGCACGGAGGGTGAGGCGTGCTGGAACGGGATATCGAGATACGGGAGGATCTTGCCCACCGCCATCAACGGGATGACGTCGTCGACGTGCGGGTAGGGGTAGACGTAGTGCAGCCGCACCCACGCTCCCAGATCGCCCAGTGCATCGCAAAGATCGAAGAAGCGCGCCTTCAGCGGCGCGCCTTTCCAGGGGCTCTCGGCGTACTTGATGTCGATGCCATAGGCGCTCGTATCCTGGCTGATGACGAGCAATTCCTTGACGCCGGCGCGCACGAGCTTTTCAGCCTCCGCCATGACGTGGTTCGCTGGGCGCGAGACGAGATCGCCGCGCAGCGTGGGAATGATGCAGAACGAGCAGCGGTTGTTGCAGCCCTCCGAGACCTTCAAATAGGCGTAGTGGCGCGGAGTGAGGTGCAGGCCCTCCAGTGGCACAAGATCGACGTAGGGATCGTGAAGCGGCGGCACGGCGTCATGCACCGCCGACACGACCTGTTCGTACTGGTGGGGACCCGTGACGGCGAGCACGTCGGGGTGCGCGGCGCGGATGCGGCCTTCCTCGACGCCCATGCAGCCGGTGACGATGACGCGTCCATTCTTCGCCATCGCTTCACCGATGGCGTCAAGGCTCTCGGCCTTGGCGCTGTCTAGAAATCCGCACGTGTTGACGATTACAACATCCGCACCCGCGTAATCGGGCGCGATCTGGTAGCCTTCCGAGCGCAGCTTGGTGATGATGCGTTCGCTATCGACGAGCGCCTTGGGGCATCCGAGCGATACGAAGCCTACCTTAGGGGCTGTGCGCGTACCGCGAGGCACTTTCGCGGGGGCGGCGGTTGCGGCTGCGGATTTCGGCATCGAGGCTGTAGGCGATCTGACGGTCATGGAAGCTCTGACAGAAGTTGGCGCGCATCGTCTAGCACGCGTTGCGGCTGAACCCTATCCCTGCGTCCCGCCGTCGCGTGGCGGCAGTTAAGCCTCCGCCAGCCAACGCCGGATCAGGGCATTCGCGATCGCCTGGCGGCCGGGAAACCAGAGTGCGGCTGGATGGCGCTTTTCCTGCATCGCCATCACTTCCGGGCGGTCGAACCAGCGGGCGTCTTCCAGTTCCTCCGGGTCCGCCGTGACCGGGTCGGGCGGGACATCGGCGAAACAGCCGATCATGAGTGTGTGGGGAAACGGCCAAGGCTGGGACAAGGCGTAACGAACGACGCCGACGTCGAGCGCCACTTCCTCCTTGGTCTCCCGCCGGACCGCGTGCTCGATATCCTCGCCGGGCTCGACAAAGCCCGCTGGCAGCGAATACATCCCTTCGGGAAAGTGCGTCTGCCGGGCTAGCACGAGGCGATCGCCGTCGCTGGCGGCCATGATGACGACGGGGTCGGTGCGCGGAAAGGATTGCTGTCCGCACGATGGACATTTGCGCCGCCATCCGGCTTCCGCAATCACGGTAGCGGTTCCGCAGCGGCCGCAGTAGCCATGGGAGGCATGCCACTCGGCGAGCGCCTTGGCATTGCCGAGCAGTGAGACCTCGTCGGGATGCATGGTTCCGCCGGTCGCGCGAAGGTCGACGAGGCAGTGCTGCAGGCCGCACATCGCTGAAGATTCCCCTTCGGTAAGGGCAAGAGCAAACCGCGCCGAGCCGCCGTAGCGCGTGCGCCCCAGAAACAGGGCGTCGGCAACGCTCCTCATGCCGAGTTCGCCAAACTCGAACCAACGGATCATTGCTGTTGCAGGTTCGCCCGTGCCGGCCAGGACCAGCGGACGCCCGTCTGCCAGAACGAGATAGCGGGTATCGGGTGCGACATGCGCTGCGTCGATTGCCGCCGCGTCGTTGCGCAGCTGGCCGGAGCGATCCAGCAGTGTCGCGGATGTCAGGGTGGGAATCATGAAGTCCCGCTCGGGCGCCGTTTTCCTAGACAGTTGAAACTCCTGACCGGTTCGCTCCACAAGGCCTTGCGCCTCGCGTCCTGATATCCCATAAACCTAGCGGGCTGGCGGCGGGCGCATCCCTCGCCAACCGGGTCAGGTCGGGAACGAAGCAGCCCTAACGATCAGGACGCGGGTCGTCCGCCAGCCTCTAACTCCGTTCATGCGCCGCTGCGCGAGCCAACCGGCTCACTGGCGCTCCACTGGGGCGCCGCTCGTCGCGGGTCGCCTTGGTTCCCGGCCCGTCGGGGCCGAATATAGGGCGGCAACAGGTCCGATGGCGAAAAAGAAAACAGCCGGCGAGGGAACGCAAGACGGGGACGAGGCCGCCTCCCGTCCCTATGTCGTGCTCGCGCGCAAGTATCGCCCGCAGACCTTCGACGATCTGATCGGGCAAGAGGCGATGGTTCGCACCTTGTCGAATGCATTCGCCTCGGGGCGGATCGCGCAGGGTTACATGCTGACGGGGGTACGCGGCGTCGGCAAGACTACGACCGCGCGCATACTCGCCCGTGCTTTCAATTACGAGACCGATACGATCGATAAGCCGACGATGGATATGCCGGTGCTCGGCCGCCATTGCGCCGATATCATCGACAGCCGGCATCCCGACGTTATCGAAATGGATGCGGCGTCGAATACGGGCATCGACAACATTCGGGAGATCATCGAAAGCGCGCGCTACAAGCCGATCCTCGCACGCACCAAGGTGTTCATCATCGACGAAGTCCACATGCTGTCGAAGGCGGCATTCAACGGGCTGCTGAAGACGCTCGAGGAACCGCCCGAGCATGTGAAGTTCATTTTCGCCACTACCGAGATCCGCAAGGTTCCCGTGACCGTCCTGTCGCGCTGCCAGCGGTTCGATCTGCGCCGCGTCGATGTTCCGGCACTGTCTGAGCATTTCCGCCGCATTTCCGAAAAGGAAGGGGCGAGCGCCGACTCGGACGCGCTCGCCATGATCGCGCGGGCCGCCGAAGGCTCGGTTCGCGATGGCCTGTCGCTGCTGGACCAGGCCATCGCGATGGGCTCGGGACATGTCACGGCAGAGACGGCGAGATCCATGCTCGGCCTGGCTGATCGCGGCCGGATCTTCGATCTCGTCGAACTTCTGTTCGGCGGCACGCCGGGCGCGGCATTGCAGGCATTCGAGGCGATCTACCACGATGGGGCCGAGCCCGCGCAGCTTCTGGCGGATCTCGCCGAAGCCATTCATATCGCCACGCGAATGAAGGCTGTAGGTGCAGATGCCGCCAGCGAGGGACTGTCGGCTGAGGAGAAGCGGCGCGCTGGCGCGATCGCCGCCAAGCTGTCGGTTCCATTGCTGGCGCGCGCCTGGCAGATGCTGCTCAAGGGCATCGAGGAAACGAACCGCGCCCCAGACCCGGTCGCCGCCGCCGAAATGGCCATCGTCCGCATCGCATACACGGCGGACCTGCCGTCACCAGATGAAATCATAAAGTCCCTCGGCGGTGAAAGCATCGCGGCTCGCCGTTCGAACATTCCCGCCAGTCAGGTCCCGCCGAATCGCCGTGCGCCGCTGAACGAGGCACCCGAAAGCCCATCCGAAGCGGAGTTTTTTGAAGTGGTTGAGGCGGGCGTCCCGTCCGACGGCCCTATGCCAGACGAGCCGGACATAGCCGCGTTCGATGACGGAGACGGCGCCGATGACGCATCGTTCGTTCAAAGCACTCCCGTGATACGGCCGCTGCAGACTTTCGCCGACGTCATCGCGCTTGTGGCGGAACGACGGGATGCGCGGCTTCGCGTACACCTCGAAGATTACATCAGTCTGGTCAAGTTCGACGGCGCCAATGGTTCGATCGATCTTTTCCTTTTGCCGGACGCGCCGCCGGAGCTTGCGAACGAACTGCGCGAGAAGCTCAACAAGTGGACGGGCCGGCGCTGGGTCGTGATGCTGTCGAAATCACGCGGCGAGCCCACTGTGGGCGAGGTTCGCCGCGAACGGGCCGCCGCTGATCTCGCTGCCGCGAAACGGCATCCTGCTGTCGCCGCCATTCTTGAGGCCTTCCCCGATGCGAAGATCGCGGACGTGCGCCGCGTCGACGATGCGCGAGATGATGAAACGGGAACGGGATAGGGCGTCCGCTCAGGCATCATGCGGGACGAGTGACGGCGCAAAGAAACAGAAGTTACGAAGGGATCACGGATGAAAGACATCATGGGCATGATGAAGCAGGTCGGCCAGATGCAGGCCCGCATGCAGCAGATGCAGGAAGAACTGGCCTCGATGGAGCTCGATGGCCAGTCGGGTGGCGGGCTCGTCAAGGTTGCCATGAGCGGCAAGGGCGATGTGAAACGTGTCCATATCGATCCGAGTCTGATGAAGCCCGACGAAGCCGAGATCGTCGAAGATCTGATCCTCGCAGCCTGTCAGGACGCCAAGAGCAAAGTCGAAGCGGCCATGCAGACGAAAATGACGGAGATTACCGGCGGGCTGCCGCTGCCGCCCGGCCTTAAGCTGTTCTGATTGCCCCTAGCGGGACTGGCGCCATCCGTCGAATGATTGGAGTTCCGGTGAGACCCAGCGTGCCACATTTCGGTGGTGAACGAACCGGTGCCGTCGTGCTCTCGCTCGCAGTGCTCTCCCTTATTGGCCTCGTCGCCGCCATCCTCTGGTGGATGGGGCGCGTCCCGTTCTGCACATGCGGCACCATCAAGCTTTGGCACGGGATGGTCAATAGTTCGGAAAACTCCCAGCACATCGCCGATTGGTACACGCCCTCGCACATCATCCACGGCTTCATCTTCTACGGCGTCCTTCAGTTTTTGATGCCGGGATCTGCTTTCGCCAAGCGGCTGCTCATTGCCGTTGACGATCGAAGGCGCATGGGAGATTTTCGAGAATACGCCCTTCACGATCGAACGCTACAGGACCGCAACGATCGCCCTCGACTACTTCGGCGATTCGGTTCTGAACTCCGTCTCCGACATCGCGGCGATGATCGTGGGATTCGTGCTGGCGTCGCGCTTGCCGGTGGCCGCCACGGTGGCACTCGCCGTCGGCTTCGAGCTCTTCACGGGATACATGATCCGCGACAACCTCACGCTCAACGTGCTGATGCTGCTGTATCCGGTCGAAGCGGTGAAGGCGTGGCAGGGCGCCGCCTAGATCATCGCGCATCGAGCTGGTAACTGCTGCATATGTCGAAGAAAACCGCAGGTCCTGAAATCGAGCGCATGGTGCAGCTACTGGCGCGTCTGCCGGGGCTTGGGCCCCGCTCCGCCCGCAAGGCGGCCCTGGCGCTGCTGAAGCGTCGCGAGGACCTGTTGCTGCCGTTGGCGGAAGCCATGCGGGAGGCGGCCAATCGCATCGTCACGTGCTCCAACTGCGGCAACGTCGACACCCAGTCTCCGTGCACAATCTGCCAAGATCCGCGGCGTGATCCCTCGCTCGTCGTCGTGGTCGAGGAGGTGGGGGACCTGTGGGCCCTAGAGCGCGCGGGCGTGGTCAGCGCCCAGTATCATGTTCTGGGTGGGCATCTCTCGCCGCTGGACGGTATCGGCCCGGAACGCCTCAACATCGGCCGGCTGATCGAGCGTGCCGCTTCCGGCGATGTGAAGGAGATCCTTCTCGCACTCAACGCGACAGTGGAAGGCCAGTCGACGGGTCACTACCTCACGGAACAACTGGCAGCGAGCGGTGTTGCGGTTTCGCGGCTGGCCCAGGGCGTGCCTTTCGGCAGCGAACTCGACTATCTCGACGAAGGCACCATCGCCGCCGCCATAAAATCCCGCCGACGGGTATGATCGTATTAGCATGACGATCACACTTTTTTCGCCGGCTGAGGACACGTGACCATGGACGGCGCCGAAAGTTCGACCCTCGTTCCGCCGCCGCACGCGCCGCCGCGATTCGTCTCAGGTTCGATCCTGAGCCATATTCTCGTCATGACGGGAACCGGCGCCGTAGGACTAGTGGCTATATTCATCGGTGATCTCGCCAACATTCTGTTTCTGTCCTGGCTCGGTGATGAGTCGATCGTCGCGGCCGTTGGATACGCCAGTTCAATTCTGTTCTTCACGACATCCATCGGCATCGGACTATCGATTGCCGCGACTGCCCTGATTTCACCGGCGGTTGGAGCGGGCCGCCGGGCGGACGCGCGGCGGCTTTCCGCCAGCGCACTGACGATCACGTTCGCAGCGTCGGCGGTTCTGGCGCTGATTGTCTGGTTGGCGGTGCCGGGGCTGCTGCACCTGCTGGGCGCGTCGGGCCGAACCTTTGACTTGGCGCGAGATTATCTCGAAATTCTGGTACCGTTTCTGCCGCCCCTCGCCGTCGCCATGACCTCGACCGCCATACTGCGTTCTGTCGGCGATGCGCGCCGGGCCATGAACGTCACGCTGTATGGGGCGGTCGCCAATATTGTACTTGATCCGCTGATGATCTTCGGGCTGGGGCTGGGTATCCACGGCGCCGCAATCGCCTCGTCGCTTGCCCGGCTAGTGATGGTCGGCGTCGGTCTTTACGGAGCTATCCGCGCTCACGACATGGTGGCCCGGCCGGGCTTCGTCGATGCGCTTGCCGATGCACCGGCTCTTGCCGCGATCGCCGTTCCCGCGGTTCTGACGAACATCGCAACCCCGGTTGCCAACGCCTATGTCACCGCCGCGATAGCGCCGCATGGAGACGGCGCTGTGGCAGCTTGGGCAATCATAGGCCGCGTTATTCCGGTCGCGTTCGGCGCCATTTACGCCTTGTCTGGCTCCATCGGGCCTATCGTGGGCCAGAACTGGGGGGCGGGCAGCTTATCGCGTATGCGATCGGCGTTCACGTTGTCGTTGGTGGTGACCTTCGGCTTTACGATTGCGGCGTGGGTCGTTCTGGCGCTTCTGTCCAACTGGATCGTCGCGCTGTTTCATGCCAAGGGCGAAGCCGCTGACCTGATTGTTCTCTTCTGCTGGCGGCTGTCGCCCCTGTTCGTCTTTCTCGGCTTTCTGTTCGTGGCCAGCGCCGTGTTCAATACGTTGGGGCGGCCACACTTTTCGACGTATCTGAACTGGGGGCGTGCGACGCTGGGGACGATACCCTTCGTACAAGCCGGGTCGGCCTGGTACGGGGCGCCAGGTGTTCTGACAGCCAATATGCTGGGCGCCATCGTGTTCGGGACCGCTGCCGTCATGCTTTGCTATCGGCTCATCGATGCCCTGGCGAAAGAGCGCGCCGCCACCGAAAAACTGTGAGGTATCCCACCGGCGGATTGCGATTGGTTACTTTTTCGCCGGCCGTCCCTAGGGTATAGATCTCCGCTGGCCGTTGTGCGGCGCATTGTAAGCTAGGCCGCATCGCGGCACGTTTCGGGGGGATTGGCCTCACGGCCAAATGTGGGATGAAGGAAAAAACAAGGGCCCGCTGGCGATCCTTGATCCTGGACCTTCCCAGGCTCTACAAGCGCATCATTCTCATTGCCTCAGATTTTTTCCTCGTCGGCGTCGCGCTTTGGGCCGTCGTCTCATTGCGTTATGGCGTTCCCTACTATCCCTACGACATCGGGTCGCGCCTCCTACTGATTGCCGCGCCAACGGTCGCAGTTGTGATCTTCATGTGGTTCGGCCTGTACCGGATGGTCACGCGGTTCATCGGCTATCGCGGACTGACGCAGATATTTTTCTGCGTCGGTCTTTCCGTCCTCGTCTGGTCGCAGCTCGTGTTTCTGTCGGGCCAGCTCGGCATTCCCCGTTCGACAATCATTCCCTTCGGAATTCTGGCAGCGCTTCTGATTGCGGGAAGCCGGCAGTTCGCTGGTCTCATTCTCAAGAGTGCCGGCATTCGTATTCCCTCATTTCGTCCGGACGCGAACCGCAAGCCCGTCGTAATCTATGGCGCCGGGCAGATGGGAGTGCGTTTGAGCCAGGCGATGAAGCGGACGGGCGATCGCGAGGTGACCGGCTTTATCGATACGTCGCCGACGCTGTGGGGCCAGTACGTTGCGGGTATTAAGGTCTATAAGCCGGCCAAGCTCATCAACCTCATCGAGCGCGCGGACGTGCGGGAAGTTCTGCTGGCTCTGCCGCATGAGCAGCGCCGCGAGCGCCGCGCCATCCTGCAGGAACTCGAAAAGTTCCCGGTCGAGGTGAAAATTCTCCCCGACTATGAGGACGTGGCCTCAGGCAAGGTCGGCCTCAACGATCTTCGACCCGTGGATGTCGGCGACCTTCTGGGGCGAGACCCCGTTCAGCCCAGAGCGGAACTGCTTGCCCGCAACACACGCGGCAAGTCGATATTGATAACCGGCGCCGGGGGCTCCATCGGATCGGAGCTTGTGCGCCAGATCCTGCGGCAGGTGCCCCGGCAGCTGGTTCTGTTCGATATCTCCGAAGTGGCACTGTACGAGATCGACATAGAAATTCGCGAGGCACTTGCCAATTTGCCGGAAGGCATGGCGCCGCCTGAAATACACGCCGTGCTGGGGTCCGTTCTCGATGCTTCTCTGGTCGGGGAGACACTGCGCCAGTTCGATATCGAGACGATATATCACGCAGCAGCCTACAAGCATGTTCCGATCGTCGAGCACAACGCCATCGTCGGGCTCGACAACAATACCTTCGGTGCGGCGGTGATGGCTGATTGCGCCCGCCGTCATGGCGTCGAGCGATTCGTTCTGATCTCGACCGACAAGGCAGTTCGTCCCACCAACGTTATGGGTGCATCGAAGCGGCTGGCGGAACTGGTGCTGCAGTCGATGGCGGCGGACGGCGGACCAACCGTTTTCACGATGGTCCGGTTCGGCAATGTGCTGGATAGTTCCGGTTCGGTCGTGCGCCGCTTCAAAAAGCAGATTCAGACCGGCGGGCCCGTCACCGTCACGCATCCCGACATCGAGCGCTACTTCATGTCGATCCCAGAGGCGGCAGAACTCGTCATCCAAGCAGGCGCCATGGCGAAGGGCGGCGAAGTCTTTGTACTGCACATGGGCGAGCCGGTGAAAATCAATGAACTGGCACGGCTGATGATCCACCTGTCGGGGCTGGAAGTGCGGGACGATCAAAATCCCAGCGGCGACATTTCTATTTCCTACACGGGTCTGCGGCCGGGTGAAAAACTTTATGAGGAGCTTCTGATCGGCGCCAATACCACTGAAACCGAGCACCCGCGCATCATGAAGTCCGACGAGCCGTTCCTGTCATCGGCGGAATTGAAGCGCGAATTCGACATGTTGCGCGCCGCAATGGCAATCCGCGACATCGAGAGCATCGAGGCTATTCTGCTGCGAACTGTCGAGGGCTACAGTCCGAGTGGAGAAACGGCGCTGACCAGCGAACGCAAGGATCGCAAGGATTGGGCGCCGCTGTCACGGACCCTGCACTGATGGGAGCCGCACCGGCAGCCACTCAGCGCCTGGCTGTGATGGCCCCTTCGTTCGAGCTCCTCGCGCACCGGTATTCGACGCTGCTGAGGGAAGTGACCGCGCGTCAGCACATAGTGCTATGTCTGGCGCCGCAAAGCGACATCGAGGGCCAGCATGTCCTTACCGATCTCGGTGCTCAAACCGCCTTGTTCGATCCCGAGCCGTCGGGCTATTTCGCGGCCCGAAAGGCTGTCCAGGGAGTCGCGCGTATTCTGACCGAGTGGCAAGCGGGAATGATGCTCGGGATCTCGGATACGACCATGGCATTGGCCGCTGCCGGCGCCAACGCCAGTCAGGTGGCACGGATCGTCAGCGTCTGCGACGGAGCGCCGTTGGGTGGTTTCGCTGCGGACCGGCACGGCACGCTTTCGGCCCACGGCTATGCCCGCGCTTTCGACGACAGCGACGCGGTCGTCTTTCACAATCACGACGATGCGAGAGCTGCGGCCTCCCTGCATCTCGTTCCCGCTGATCTGCAGGTTCATGTCGTGCCGGGGGCAGGCGTCAACCTTGTCGGGTTCACGCCGCAGGATCTGCCGTCGGCGGGCGCGGGTCTCGTTTTCCTGATGATCTCGGCTCTAGAATCGCGTCGCGGCGTCGCCGACTACATCGCCGCCGCGCGCGAAACAAAGGCGCGCACTCCCAATTCGCGGTTTCTACTTGCAGGACCTGCCGGAAAAGGCCGGGATGCGGTCCATCCGGCGTCGGGACAGGGCGCGGTCGAATATCTGGGCGCCGTGGCAGACCCGCGCACGCTCCTGGCGCAGTGCCACGTCTACGTCTATCCCTCGCATGCGGAAGGCATCCCCCAGTCCATCCTCGAAGCGATGGCCTCGGCGCGTCCCATCCTGACCAGCGATACGCCAGGCTGCCGCGAAACCGTCGATGAGCGCGTCAATGGCTGCCTCGTATCGGCGGGTGATGCTGCTGGGCTAGCCTTGGCTTTGGAAAGTTTTGTCAAGCGGCCCGATCTCCTCCCGTCGCAGGCGCGGGCAAGCCGTCATAAGGCAGAGCGCCTTTTCGACGAAATGGATGTCAATCGCCGGATGCTGGCGATACTCGGATTGGATTGACCGCTGGGGTCGAGTGGAATGGTGCGCGGATGAAAGGAACGGTGCTAGTCACGGGCGCGACCGGTTTTATCGGCCGCTATGTGGTGCGTCATCTGTCGGCCGGCGGCTGGCGTGTGTTCGCGGCCGCGCGCGGTACGGCGGGCATCGAGAGCATCCGGGATGTGAATTTTGTGGCGCTGCCCGACCTTGGCAGAAAGGTGCACTGGTCGCCGCTTCTCGCCGGAGTGACCCACGCCGTACATCTGGCCGGCATCGCGCATGCCAAAGAGACTATTCCCGAGAGTCAGTACATGGTGGTCAACGCGGAGGCGGCCGCCAGCCTCGCCAGTGCCGCTCGGGCTAAGGGCTTGAAGCGACTCGTCCTGCTGTCCTCGGTGAGGGCGCAATCCGGCCCGACGTCGTCGCGACGTCTGAGCGAGCGCGATGAACCCAAACCGATTGACGCCTATGGCCGTTCCAAATTGGCGGGCGAACGCATGGTCGCCGAGGCCCTCCGCGACAGCGCAACTGGAAGCACCGTGTTGCGGCCCGTGCTGGTCTACGGCGCAGGCGTGAAAGGCAATATGCGGAGCCTGTTCGATCTTGCTGAGACGCCCTGGCCGTTACCGCTGGCGGGCCTCAAGGCGCGCAGATCGGTACTGGGTTTGGCAAATTTGGCAGGCGCAATCGAACACGCGCTCGAAGCGCCGGCCTGCGCGGGCGGCACATTCCTCGTCGCTGACGAAGCCCCCGTCACGGTGCCTGAGATCATCGCGGCATTGCGGACTGGCCTTGGCCGCGGCCCCGCGCTCTTCAACGTGCCGCTGTGGCCGGTGGGTGCGTTGGCCCGCATCATCGGACGAGGTGCTGCTTGGGACCGTCTGACCGGCGATCTGATCGTCGACACGACGGCCTTGTGGGCAACTGGCTGGGTGCCAGAGCAGCCGACGGCGGTGGCTCTCGCTGAGGCCATAGGCAGTGAAAGCGGTCGCTCGTGACGCAGCCGGCGAAGCTTCCGCCCTGGATATGGGCGGCGTGGTGGGCCTCGGGCTTGGCGCTTCTGGGCGCGGCGGCGTTCCTCACCTTTCAATCGGAACGCTTCTCGTGGCGGCTCGAGTTGATCGACATGCCCGCCTTGACGCTCGCCGCCTGTCTGTGCGCTGTAGGCGTCGTTTTTTGCGGCGTGGTTGCGCTGATAGCGGCAACGGTTGCGCATGGGTACGGCTCCAACCGTCGACTTCTGGCTCTGGTCATAGGCTTTGGCATCGCGTTCCGGCTGGTTCTTTTTCCCAGCGTGTCGGCCTTCGAGGATGACTGGTACCGGTATCTGTGGGATGGCGCGGTTACGGCGCATGGCTGGAATCCATATGCCGTTTCTCCCGATGAGGCCCAGGGCGAGGCTTACGCGAAAACGCTGCAACCGCTCGCGCAGAGTTCAGCCGTCATCATCGAGCGCGTCAACCACTCCGAACTCAAGACGATCTATCCGCCGCTGGCGCAGGCCGCGTTCGCAATTGCCTACGCGCTGGAGCCGTGGAGCCTGCGTGCTTGGCGCGAGGTGTGTCTCGTGGCCGATCTGGCGGTGCTGTGGCTGTTGT
This sequence comes from uncultured Alphaproteobacteria bacterium, assembly GCA_963750715.1. GTDB lineage: Bacteria > Pseudomonadota > Alphaproteobacteria > Rhizobiales > Hyphomicrobiaceae > JAGVSR01. Next base: position 99,665 of record CAVVRP010000011.1, read on the forward strand.
TCGCCTTGCTGAAGTCAGTAGCGCGGTCACCGCTGTGGGCGGCGGCTTACTGGTGGAATCCGATCGTCGTGAAGGAACTCTTCAATTCAGCCCACATGGAGGCGATTGTCACGCCGCTCGTACTCGCCGCTGTTCTACTCGCGGTGCGCCGCAGGCACGTCGCTTCGATTGCCATTCTCGGCCTTGCAGCCGGGGCCAAGCTGTGGCCGCTGGTGCTGACGCCGCTGCTGTTGCGCCCGTTGCTGAACGAGCCTCGCCGGCTTGCCGTTGGCGTCGCCGTTCTGGCGGTTCTTGTCGCCGCGTGGAGTTTGCCTGTCATCTGGGGCGGTCTGGACGCGACATCCGGCTTCGTCGCTTACGCACAGTACTGGCAGAACAACAGCGCGCATGTGCGCCCTTTGACGAACACGCTGTTGTGGCTTGGGTTGACGTCGGAAGCGGCTGCGTTACTGGTGCGCGCAGCCCTTGCGGCGGCTCTGGGATGCGTGGCGTTCGCGCTGGCTCGGCGCCCAATAGATCGGCCGGGAGACCTGATCCAGCGCGCGGGCCTGACCGTGCTGGCGTTATTCCTTCTCAGCCCCGTGCAGTTCCCCTGGTACCTGATCTGGGTCCTTCCGTTCTTCGTGTTTCATCCGTGGACAGGCGTACGTGTCGCGACGGTACTGCTTCCGATCTACTACGTGTCCTTCTACTTCGCGGCCACGGACAGCTATGCAGTGTTTACAACGCGCGTCGTCTGGTTGATGTGGCTGCCGATCTGGGCCGGCTTCCTCTTCGATGCCTGGAGTACCCGTCGGGAGGTTGGTTTGTCTGACGCCGATGCGGCGCGACATGCGTGAGGACCGGCGCATCAGCGTGATCATTCCTGCGCAGGACGAGGAGGGCGCGATCGCCAAAGTGATCGCAGCCGTCCCATCGTGGGTTGACGACATTGTCGTCGCAGACAACGCATCCGCCGACCAGACCGCAGAATGCGCGCGTGCCGCCGGCGCGCAGGTCGTTCGCGAAACAGAGCCGGGTTACGGAGCGGCATGTCTTGCCGGAATTGCGGCGCTCGGACCAACCGACGTCGTCGTGTTCGTAGATGGCGATCATTCCGATTATCCGGAAGATATGGCGAGCCTCGTCGATCCTATTCTCGCTGGCCGCGCCGATCTAGTCATCGGCTCGCGAGCGCTGGGCGAGCGGGAGGCTGGTTCGATGACGCCGCCGCAGCTTTTCGGCAATTGGCTTGCGACACGGCTCATCCGTCTCGTTTGGGGCGTGAGATACACGGATCTGGGACCTTTCCGGGCCGTGGCCGCTGAACAGCTGGATCGCCTTGGCATGGTCGATCGAACATATGGCTGGACCGTCGAGATGCAGATCAAGGCCATCGAGAAGTGCCTTCGCGTGCTGGAGGTTCCAGTGCGCTATCGCCGCCGCATCGGCGTATCTAAAATTTCCGGCACCGTGCGCGGCACCGTCATGGCGGGGGTAAAGATCCTGTCAATCGTCGGACGGCACGGTCTTCGCCGCCTCGCCGAAGGCAGCCGGGCACGATAACGTAGCGCAACCCGTATCCTCCGAGACCCGACCACCATGCGCAGAGCTGCGCCGATTTTGATGTGTCTTTGTCTTGCGGAACTCGCAGCCCGACCCGTCCACGGCCGGCAGTTCCCCGACATCGCCGTCACGTCCGAGTTCGCGGTTTCGGAACGTGACTCTCTAGGTAAGATCGAACTTGTCTTCGCCGATGCACGAGCCACACCTACGGAACGGCGGGCGGTCTTGAACATGCTGATGCAAATGACGGCGCGGCGGGGAGCTGGCGCGGCGCTCGCGTCGCCAGATGGGGAATGCGTGGTCAGGGCCCGGGTCTTCGTCGTGTCCGCGGGCCGGCTTTAAGCAGAACTGGCGGCGAGCTGTTTTGGCCTCAAAGCTGATGTGGCGCGGTGTACGGCCGATTACGATGGCGCGAGATCGAATGCACGGCCGCAGCTGGGGTGAATGCGCTGTCGATGATATTGGGGGTCGCGGAGGAACAGGACGACACCCTGCTCTCCTCCGGCCTTGGGATCGCGGCCTGCCGCACCGAGACGGCGATCGATGTTCGACTCGTGCCCAGGGGTGGCGGCCGGATTTCATTACCCTTGTTGTTGCATTGGTTCGTCGTTCTATTGACCCTGAGCCGCGACTTTCATATCTCAGGATCATGCGCAAACTCGACATCATCACCCTTCCGGATCCGCTGCTCAGGACGGTTTCCACGCCGGTCGAGCGCGTGGACGCCGATATTCAGGCGCTTGCGGACGGAATGCTGATGGCCATGTACGATGCGCCCGGAATCGGGCTGGCTGCCATCCAGGTGGCTGTGCCCAAGCGTGTCGTCGTCCTGGACGTTGCGCGCGAAGGCGAGCCGCCCAATCCTCTGGTTCTCATCAATCCCGAGATCGTGGCGCTGGGCAGCCAGACGCGCCCCTACGAAGAGGGCTGCCTGTCCATTCCGGACGTGCTTGTGGAAATCGAACGGCCGACGACGGCAACCGTTCGTTATATCGATCGTCACGGCCAGCAGCAGATCTTGAATGCAGAAGGCCTGCTTGCGACCGCAATTCAGCATGAAACCGATCACCTCGACGGCCGCCTGATTATCGACTTCCTGTCGCGCCTGAAGCGGGACATGGTGGTGCGCAAGTTCAAGAAGCTGGCGCGCGGCACAGTGGGTATGTGACTGCGTGCGCTCCGGCGCACCCTTCAAGATGCAAATGACGGGGAGCGATCACCTCCATGGCGCTGAAGATCGTGTTCATGGGAACTCCCGAGTTCGCCGTTCCGACTCTGGCGGCGGTACGCGACGCCGGACATCACATTCTAGCCGTCTATAGTCGGCCGCCGCGGCCGGCCGGACGCGGTATGGATGATCGACCTTCACCGGTTCAGGAATTTGCAAAGGCGGCGGGATTGCGCGTTCTAACTCCGCCCAGTCTCAAGGGCGCAGCCGAGCAAACAGCCTTCGCCGAGCATGGCGCGGATGCAGCCGTGATCGTTGCCTACGGGCTCATCCTGCCGAAGGCCGTGCTCGATGCACCGCGTCTTGGCTGTTTCAATCTGCACCCTTCCGCGTTGCCCCGCTGGCGCGGCGCGGCCCCTATCCAGCGGCCGATCATGGCGGGCGACAGCGTGACCGGTGTGAACATCATGCGCATGGTGGAGGGCCTCGATACCGGTCCTGTGTGCCTGGCTGAGGCAGTTGCGATCCCGCCGGAGGCTACCGCCGGCGAGATGCACGACCGGCTGGCGACCATCGGGGCGCGGATGATGGTCGAGGCGCTTGCAGCCTTGCAGGCAGGTACGCTGTGGGAGGTGCCTCAGTCGCAGGGCGGCGTTACGTACGCGGCCAAGATCGCAAAGGCAGAAGCGCGGATCGACTTCACCTGCAGTGCCGTCGAGGTTCATAACAAGATCCGCGGTCTGTCGCCCTTTCCCGGGGCTTGGTTCGAGGCTGCAGCCCCTGGGGGCAAGCCGGAACGGATCAAGGTTCTGAGGTCCAGACTGATGCCGGAGAGTGGCGAGTCGGGTGTTGTCCTCGATGATAACCTGACAGTTGCGTGCGCTGATGGCGCCGTGCGCCTAGTCGAATTGCAGCGGGCGGGACGCAAGCCGATGCAGGCAGAGGAATTCCTGCGTGGGTTTGCTCTTTCGCGCGGGGCTCGAATTGCTGGGGACTCGCCGGTCGCATGTTAATCATTACCGCAATCGTCCGTCGTGCGCTCCCCATTGCGCGTTAGCATCTGATTGACCCTCTCGCGCACGATGGAGAGCCCAGATGACGCGCACCTGCTTACGTTCAGCCGTTTTCACGATTGCAGTTGTCATTTCCGGATCTGCGATGGCTCAGGGTGCCTACACCACCCGCATCGAACCCCGCGGCTTCTACGGCGCCAGCGTGACGATCGAAGAAGGCGTGCGCGTGTTCCGCCCGCTCCCACCCGAACGCCAGGTCATCATCAATCCGAACGGGACGCCGCTGAGCCTCAGCCGCGACGATACACGGATCATTCAGCGCTCGACGTCGTATAACCGGCATGTCCACGCCTTCACCGGCGCGCCGTACTTCTATCGTCATTGCATTCCTGCAGTCGGCGATTCGTGCTGACAATTCGCGGCTTGAGGCAGCGCACGAACGTGGCATAAGGGACCCGTCCCGTGCTACCTCAATGGTCGAGTTCACGCTCTGAATGCCGCGCTTTCGCATCACCATCGAATACGACGGAACGCCGTTTCTTGGCTGGCAGTACCAGCCGAATTGCCTCACCGTGCAGGGAGCACTTGAAGAAGCAGTGTTCCGCTTTTCCGGCGAGCGCGTTGCCGTGACAGGCGCGGGGCGTACGGATTCCGGCGTGCACGCTTTGGGTCAGGTGGCGCATTTCAACTTGATCAAGGACTGGGCCCCTTCTCGGGTCTGCGACGCTCTGAATTTCCACCTTAAGCCGAACCCGGCCAGCGTGCTCGAGTGTGAACGGGTCGATGATAACTTCGATGCGCGTTTCAGTGCGACGGCGCGACATTATCTCTATCGCATTCTTTCGCGCCGCGGCCGTCCTGCACTCGATCGCGACCGGGTCTGGTGGTGGACGAAGCCACTCGATGCGGATGCGATGCACGATGCAGCACAAGCCCTCGTCGGCCATCACGACTTCACGACGTTTCGTGCGGCCCAGTGCCAGGCTAAGTCGGCAATGCGCACGCTCGACAGGCTCGAAGTGTCGCGCGAAGGCAGCGAAATAGTGATACGGGCCTCGGCGCGCTCCTTTCTTCACAACCAGGTGCGGTCAATGGTCGGCAGCCTGAAGGTGGTAGGCGAAGGCAAGTGGACAGTCTCCGACATGTCCCGCGCGCTCACCGCCCGCGACCGGTCCGCATGCGGGCCGGTGGCGCCGGCCTGCGGGCTCTACCTCGTGCGCGTCGACTATACCGGCGACCGGCCCATCGTTGGCGGCGGATTCCGCGAGTACGGATCAGGCGAAGATGGGGAATGACCCCGCGCTGTAGTAGGCGGCCGGGCGCCGGTGCCCGGCCGGCAGGCGGGGTTCCATGCGCCACCTATGCTGTTCCCCGCCATGCAGCTTGCCCTCTCCCGGGTCACCTGATATACGGCGCGCTCCGGAGAGTTCACTCGCTTCGACCCTGGTTTTGGGGGATCGTCTAATGGTAGGACTGCAAACTCTGACTCTGCCTGTCTAGGTTCGAATCCTAGTCCCCCAGCCACGCAAATCATTGAAATGACACATTTTTCACCATCCCCGCACTCTGCGGAATTGCGCCGACATGTCCGCGGCTTATGGACCTCGACATCGCAACAGAGCCGATCAGAGACGGCAAACGCCACCCTTTCGAGTGGCTTGTGGGCAAACGTCTCAAGTGGCGTCAATCGGGGCGGGCGGATAGAGCACTCTTCGCGAACCGTGGGCGCGGTTTTGGTCAGGCGAGCTCGCAGAGCGGTATCAGCCGGGTCAGGAACAGCAGCTTGAGACGCCGGGACATCTCGGAGGGCTCGTAGCCCATGCTGCGGAGGATGAGGTCCATCCACTCGGCGACGGAGAATTCGGAGCGTAGCTGCTGGGGAGGCTCAATCCAAGGCGCGCATTCGCGAGCGTGCGCAGCTCTCCGTCGGCCCCTTTTGCAACGATCTCGGCATCGTGGCCGCTGTCGGCCAGCCATTCAGTCAGAATCGCCAAGCTATCGGTACTGTCGAAGATCCCCTTGAGCAGGGACGGGCCGTCGCTTGCCCCGTCGTCCTGGCTCATGCGTGCAAAATCGACGTAGCGCGGAGCGTCGGACTTCAGCATCTCGTCGATGGCAACGTCAGTGTAGCGCTTGCGGAGCACTTCGCGGGTCAGTCGCTTCAGTGCCGGGACGCGATAGAGGTCGCCGCCTTTTTCGAGCTCCATGAGCAACGAGCTGGTCTCGTCGCGTTCGCGGCCAGGAATGTAGATCAGCGTGTCCTCGGGCACCTCTCCGCACGTGACCGGCTCGACGAGGAAACGCACTTTGAGAAACGACCCATCGTAGATGCACAGATGTGGTGTGCGATAACCGACGCGGACTTTGACGAGACCATCCGTGGCGGGCTCCGAGGTCAGCTCGGCGAAGAACGGTCGCAGCTCCTCATTCTTGTCGTAGATGACGACGACGTGCCGTTCCTTCAGCCGGTCGGCGATCAGGCGAGCGATGTAGGCGTGCAGCGGATGGGGATCGGCGGTATCGGCTGTCGTCATGCTTCGTCTCCCCCGGCCGCGCCGTGCGCCGCCTGATTGCTCCGGCGCCTCCATCAGGCTCTTGAGTGCCGCCTTTACGGCGGACGACGTGCGCTCCTTCGACGAGCGCATCAATCGGCCGTGTCGGCTCTTCGCGCGGCTTCCACTTTTCGTTGTCGTCCTGATACCAGAACACGTCCTCGAGGTCGTGGGCGATGGCGAGGCTGCGGTCCTCGGCGCACTTCGGCACGACGCGCTCGGGCCAGAGATGCATGGCGAGGTGCGCCCAGTCGTACTTGCCGATGCAGAGCGCGTCCCAGGTCGATTTCAGCTCTTTCTGCCATGGCTTGTGCTGGGGCACGAGGCGCCAGAGCGGAGCGAAGTTGATGATCACACCGTCGTCGAGGTCAGGGTTCCAGAGCGGTGCGACGCGCTTCACCTCGTCGAGGAAGGCCCGCAACTCCTCGACGAAGGCTTCCTGCGCCTCGATCGCTTTGCGCGCTCGACGTTCATGTGATCAGCGCCCGTTATCCAGTGAAGCACTATTCCGTGACATGAATTCTCATATCAGTTGTGCCTATCGGCGATGCTGGCGGGGTTGTAGTTTTGCCACGCGAGTGCCTTCTCGCGGTCGGCGCATGATTCACGGCTTCCGATCTCACGAAGAAGCAGCTTCGCGAACGCTTTCGGCTGCCGCATCCAGGATGGATTGAGCGAGTCGGGGGTCGTTGACGGCGCGCGAGAGCGTGACGGCGCCAACCATCGTCGAGAGAATAGTCATGGCCTTGTTCCGCTTCTCTTGCGAGTCTGCTTTGGAGATCAGACGCGTGAGGACGCTAAGATGCTCCCTGATCCCGGCTTCGAACGAAGCCTTCACTTCAGCACTTTGCCTTGCGGCATCGGCGCCGAGCGCCACGAGCGGGCAGCCCTCTTTTTTTTCTTTGCGGTGCCCTTTGGACAGGTAGAACGAGATCACAGCGCCTAGCGGATCCTTCGGATTCGCGATTGCAGCGTCTGACCATCGGCTCGCAGCGCATTCAAAAGCCCGCGCCGACGCCTCTGCGACCAGATCCTCTTTCGACTCGAACTGTTTGTAGAAGGCACCCTGGGTCATCCCGGCGTTTTCCATCAGATCTTTGAGACCGATGCCATCGAAGCCGTGCTCTCTGAAGAGGCGGCTTGCGACATCGATCACGTTCTGGCGGTTTTCCTCTGCCTGAGCGCGGCTTACTCGCATCTTAGCATCCTATGTTTAGATTTCGATGGCACTCTATATTCGATTTGGCGTTCGGATGCAAGCTATCACAAGGTGCCGAAAATGCTGCGGAAAATGAGGTCCTGTATAGCCTACCCGCCCTTGTTAATTTATCCCCTCAAAAAATAGCTTGCGGTTGAACGCTATCTAATTTATAGCGTTCGTTCGACAGCTAAATTCGGGAGGTTGGCGGCATGCGGCGTAAACTGATGCTTTTTATTGGCGCGCTGGCTCTGACGGCCGCTGGCATAGCGGCCGGAGCCTTCGTATTAAAAGCACCGGACCGGACGGCATCAGCTGCTGCCGATCCCCGCAGCACCCCGCCGCTGGTAAAGGTCGTCAATGCCACGAGCGTTGCGGGCGTTGAGCGTTCCTTCACCGGCACAATCGCAGCACGCGTACTGAGTAATTTGGGCTTCCGCGTGCCCGGCAAGATCGTTGAGCGGCTCGTAGATAATGGCCAGCAGGTGACGGCCGGTCAGCCTCTCATGCGCATCGACGAAACCGATCTGCGTCTCGTCTTGACCGCCAAGCGTAACGCCGCGATCGCAGCGCGAGCGGTCGTCGTTCAGACGCGCGCGGACGAGAAGCGCTATGCAACGCTCGTGAGTGGTGGGCTTGCAGCGAGCCCTCAGCGCTACGAACAGGCGAAGGCCGCGTTGGACACAGCTGAGGCCCAGCTTGCGGCGGCAGAGGCAGAAGCGAAAGTTGCTGAGAACGGGGCGACGTATTCGACGCTTGTAGCCGATGCAGATGGAACGATCGTTGCGGCGCTCGGCGAGCCGGGACAAGTCATCGCGGCAGGACAAACAGTCGTTCAGCTTGCGCACGCAGGGCCGCGTGAGGCGCTTGTTGCGCTCCCCGAAACGATCCGGCCAGCGATCGGATCGCGTGCCGAAGCCAGTGTCTATGGCAGCGTCGGGCGGCGCCAGACAGCTCACCTTCGCCAGATTGCAAACTCCGCAGATGCCCAAACTCGCACATATGAGGCGCGCTACGTGCTCAACGGCGAAGCGGCCGCGGCTCCCCTCGGCGCGACGGTGACGATCACACTCGCCGACAGCGAAAAGCAATCCGAAGTGGAGGTGCCTATCGGCGCGGTGTTCGATGATGGCAATCGTACAGGTGTTTGGATTCTGGATCAGTCCGCCACAACCGTGCGCTTCGCCCCTGTGAAGATTAAGCGTCTCGGTGAAGAAACCGCGGTTGTCAGCGGCCTTGTCATCGGCGAGCCGGTCGTTGCGCTTGGCGCGCATCTTCTGAGAGACGGAGCGACAGTAGTGACCAACGCCAAGGCAGAGGTGTCAAGCCGATGAGCCTCAACCTTTCTGCGATCGCGGTCCGAGAGCGATCTGTTACCCTGTTTTTCATCGTCCTGCTTGCGGCCGCCGGCGTGTATGCTTTCGTCAATCTCGGGCGGGCGGAGGATCCATCCTTTACCATCAAAACCATGACCGTGACGGCGGTCTGGCCCGGCGCGACCGCCCGCGAGATGCAGGACCTTGTTGCCGAACCGCTCGAGAAACGAATTCAGGAGCTTGCCTGGTACGACCGCGTGGAGACGACGACGCGGCCAGGTTTCGCCTTCCTAACGGTCACGCTGAAGGACAGCACGCCGCAATCCGCTGTCGAGGAAGAATTCTACCAAGCCCGAAAAAAACTTGGAGATGAGGCTCGGAATCTGCCCCCCGGAGTCTTTGGTCCATTCGTCAACGACGAATACTCCGACGTCAGCTTTGCGCTTTATGCCCTCAAAGCCAAGGGCATGCCGATGCGTGATCTGGTTCGCCAGGCCGAGATGATCCGTCAGGATCTCTTACATGTACCCGGCGTTAAAAAGATCAACATCGTTGGCGAGCGTCCCGAACGAATCTTCGTCGAATTTTCATACGCAAAGCTAGCCACCCTTGGCGTGTCGGTGCAGGACATTGCCTCTGCCCTGCAGCGGCAAAACACCGTCACGCCTGCAGGCTCGATTGATACAAACGGTCCCCAGATATTCATCCGCCTCGATGGCGCCTATAGCAGCGTCGAGGCCCTCGCCGCTACGCCGATCGCCGCTGCAGGACGCACGATCAAGCTATCTGACATTGCCGAGGTTCGGCGCGGTTATGAGGATCCTGCGACCTATATCATCCGCCATGAGGGCGAGCCGGCCCTGATGCTCTCAGTGGTCATGCAACAGGGCTGGAACGGTCTAGACCTTGGTAAGGCCCTGCATGAGAAATCTACCACGATCGCAAACGGTCTGCCGCTCGGCATGTCGCTGTCAAAGGTTAGCGACCAAGCCGTGAACATCTCCTCGGCGGTCGGCGAGTTCATGCTGAAATTCGCGGTAGCGCTCGGCGTCGTGCTGCTGGTGAGCCTGCTTAGCCTTGGCTGGCGCGTCGGTATCGTCGTGGCGGCAGCCGTTCCACTGACCCTTGCTGTCGTGTTCCTCATCATGCTCGAAACCGGCCGGTTTTTCGATCGCATTACTCTCGGTGCGCTCATCCTCGCACTGGGCCTTCTCGTCGACGATGCCATCATTGCGATCGAGGTGATGGTCGTGAAGATGGAAGAGGGCATGGACCGCATCAAGGCGGCCGCCTATGCGTGGAGCCACACGGCCGCCCCGATGCTCTCGGGTACTCTGGTGACGATCATCGGGCTCATGCCTGTTGGTTTCGCGAGGTCAACCGCAGGCGAGTATGCCGGCAACATTTTCTGGATAGTGGGCTTCGCGCTGATTGTGTCTTGGCTCGTCGCAGTAATTTTCACGCCTTACCTCGGCGTGAAAATGCTGCCCGCCATCAAGCCCATCGAAGGCGGCCACCATGCGATTTACGACACGCCGAATTATCGGCGCCTGCGGGGCGGCATAAAGTTCGCAGTACGTCACAAGTTTCTCACCTGCTCGGCCGTCGGCATCGCTTTCGCACTTTCTGTCGTCGGCATGGGCGCGGTGAAACAGCAATTCTTCCCCACCTCCGACCGTCCTGAAGTCCTGGTTGAAGTACGCCTTCCGGAAGGAACCAGCATCAAGACGACGACTGCCGCAGTTGAGAAACTCGAAGGATGGCTCAAAGGCCAGTCCGAGGCGAAGATCGTCACGAGCTACATCGGACAAGGTGCTCCAAGATTCTTCTTTGCGATGGCTCCGGAGTTGCCCGATCCGGCCTTCGCAAAGATCGTGGTGCTGACACCCGACGCCCAGGCTCGCGAAGTCTTAAAGGATCGTTTGAGGCATGCGATAGCTGAAGGGCTCGTGCCAGAAGCTTATGTGCGCGTCACCCAGCTGGTGTTCGGTCCTTACACGCCGTTCCCCGTTGAGTTCCGCATCGTTGGCCCCGATCCGGCGGAATTGTATGAGTTCTCCGAGAAAGCTCTCGAGATCATGCGCAGCGTCCCCGACGTGAGGCAGCCGAACCGCGACTGGGGCAATCGTGCACCCGTGTTGCGCTTCATACCCGATCAGGACCGTCTAAATCTGATTGGCCTGTCGACGACTGAGGCCGCGCAGCAGATGCAGTTCCTGCTCACTGGCATTCCGGTTACGCAGGTTCGCGAGAATATACGTAACGTGCCCGTAGTGGCGCGCAGCGCAGGCGAAAATCGCCTCGATCCGGCACGACTGGCGGATTTTTCTTTGTCCAGCCGCGACGGCCGTCCAATCCCGCTCGACCAGATCGGCCATTCCGAAATCCGGCTGGAAGAACCGATCATGAAGCGCCGCGACCGCATGTCGGTTGTGACGATCCGCTCCGACATAAGCGAGGCATCGCAACCGCCCGAAGTCTCGAAGCAGGTGATGACTGCTCTTCAGCCGCTGATCGCCTCGCTGCCGGTTGGATATCGCATCGAGATGGGCGGCAACATCGAGGAATCGCTCAAGGCGAATATCGCGCTCGTAAAGATCTTTCCAATGATGATCGCAGCGACCTTGATCATCATCATCGTGCAGGTTCGCAGCCTCTCGACCATGACCATGGTTGTGTTGACGGCGCCGCTCGGCCTCATCGGCGTGGTTCCGACGCTGATCCTCTTCAACCAGCCGTTCGGCTTCAACGCTATTCTCGGATTGATCGGTCTGGCCGGCATCCTCATGCGCAATACCTTGATCCTGACGGAACAGATCAAGGAAAACCAAGCTGCGGGTCTCGACGACTATCATGCCGTCGTCGAGGCGACCGTTCAGCGAACGCGCCCCGTGATCCTGACCGCCCTTGCCGCAGTGCTGGCTTTCATCCCGCTGACCGAGTTCGTGTTCTGGGGATCGATGGCGTTCACGCTCATCGGCGGCACAGCCGTCGGAACCGTGCTGATCCTGCTGTTCTTGCCGGCGCTCTACGCTGCCTGGTTCCGGATAAAGCCCATCGCGGAAGCGATCCCCCATTCAGCGGCCTCCATCGGAGTGCCAGACCTGAGGATGTTGGATGCTGCGGAGTAGCAGCGACTTGGCTCGAAAAAACAGGAGTTCAAAATGTTGCAACGGTTGTTGGCGAGATGGCGGCCTTGGGCCGAGGCCCTTGCCGGGATTGATGATCCGCAAGGGGAGTTTCTCCTCGGTTTGGAGGAGCGCGTTCGCCGACTGGAAGACGTCGTCGTGAATTTGCGTACGCCGCTCCCGGCGGATGCGGCTGTCGAGGTGACGAGTGCTCCGGGCGTCGGACGCAAACTTCCTCCCTCAAACTTACGAGGCATCAAATGACCTACACGAACGAGGCACACGCAGCACAACCGCACGTCGGCGATCTTTCGCAACTTACAGGGCTCGCGTTTGTCGAGCGTTTGTTCGACGGCAGCTTAAACCCGCCGCCGATGGTCAAACTTCTCCCTTTCACATTGCTTCGACCAGAACCGGGCAAGATCGAATTGCACGCGACGCCTGATGAGCGGATTCTCAATTTGACGAAGACCGTTCATGGCGGCTGGATCATGATGATGCTTGATACCGCCATGTCGCTGGCAGCGCTAACGACGCTCGGGCAGGGCGAGATTGGTCCCACGCATGAGACCTCTGTCAAATTTGTCCGCCCAATCGGGGCGGATGCCGGTCAACTACGTGTGGTGGCGCAAGTGCTATCGCGCGGACGATCAGTGATCACGCTCGAAGGAAAGATCGAGGACACGCGTGAAAGGGTTCTCGCCCATGGCACGTCGACGTGTCTGATCGTGCGAAAGGGAGCTTGAAGTCATCCCAAACCGATTTGATTCCGGGTTCTGCCGATGGGACCCGCCAGCATGCTCCCTCCGCTTCCCTACTCTCTATGACCGCTCAAGGCTGATCTGCAGACCAGAGCGAACTAGGAAAGAAATGACCGATGCAATCGATGAACTCTGAGAAAGCAACGCTTCTGAAGATTTCAGACCGCCTTAGCCTCCGCTACGAGAAGTCTGGAAGCGGGCCACCGCTTTTGCTGCTGCATACCATTCGAACGCAGCTCGAGTACTTCAGAGATCTCGTTCCTCTGCTCGATAGTCACTTCACGGTTTACGCGGTTGATCTGCCTGGACACGGGCGCTCACCGATCGACAAGTCCCTTACGCTTGATGAACCGGACATGCGCAGGGCCGTCGTCGGGATATTGCAGGCGCTCGATCTTCGCGACGTTACACTGGTTGGCGAATCCATCGGAGCCGTGCTTGCGCTAACGTCCGCTGCCGAAGTGCCCGACCGCATTCGCGCCGTTTACGCCATAAACACCTATGATTACGATACGCGGTATGGCGATGGGATACGCCGAGGCAACTGGTTTTCAAACCTTATCATAGGCAGCCTGCAGATTCCCATTTTCGGTGCTATCGGCGCGTCGCTCGAGGACCGAAAGATATTGCGCAAGGTCATGGGCGGTGGTTACGCGGACCCGCGCAAACTTCCGGATGATCTTTTGGCAGAGTTCGATGCTGCCGCGCACAGTCCGGGTTATCGGACAGCTTCCCGCAAAGTCCTGTCTGGATGGCGCTCTTGGTCCGCGGCGCGGAAACGCTATCCAGAAGTCAAAGCCCCGGTGACCCTGATCTATGGCGATAAGGACTGGTCGCACGTATCTGAGAGAGACCGCACTAATGCCGCATTACCGAATTCCCGGACGTTCACGCTACCGGCGACGGGTCACTTCTCGTCAGTCGAAAACCCGCAGGCCGTGGCGGAGGTCATCCACTCTGGTAGTCCTCGATGAACGCCTGACACGTGTGCGGCTAATCAATGCCCGCGGCACCGAATCCGCATGAGCGCGCTGCACGCGACCACTTCACAGCTTTGGAGAATAGAGATGATTTACAGTTACATTGTAAAGTTGAAAATCCGGCAGACGTTCGACCACGTGAACAATCATCGCTGGGATAAAGCGGTGGAAGCTCTCGCGCCCAATGTCCATCACCGCGTTTCCGGCGCCCACGCGCTCGGTGGTGAGCGTCACGACAAAGATTCTGTCCGCCGCTGGTTCGAGCGTCTCGGCCGCGTCATTCCAAATCTCCATATCACCGTCACCGACGTCACGGTTAAGGGCTGGCCGTGGAATACCAAAGTATTTGCGCAGTGGGACGGCAAAGCGACGCTGCTCAACGGCGAGGCATCCTACATTAACCGGGGGCTTCACGTGTTCACCCTGCGGTGGGGCAGAGTATATGCCCTGGAGGAATTCCAAGATTCACAAGCAGCGGCCCGTGGTCTTGCCGCCCAAAGTGAAGCCGGCCTCGAGGAAGCTGGTGCCGAACCAATTGTGAGTTAGTCAAGCCGACCGGTCGACCCTTATGCGCCTAATTGGACGTCACGCCTCTGGCAGGTTAGCCGCTAACACCGGAGTGAGCGAGAGAGTCGCGAATTCGCATAATCGGGATTATCGCTCGTCCAGTCCTGACCACTACCGCTGACTGGGCTATTCGAGTGGCTGACGGATTGTGTGGGATAACGTCGTGCCGATCGCTAAAAGGGGACGAGATCGGATTTTTTCGCGTCTAAGGCGCGGAGGTTATCAGGACGGTACTGTCGATCGAGCGCACGGACAACGTGAAGCGCCTTGATGCTTCGGACGTGTAGCCTCCCGCGCTGCCACTGCGAATCACGAACTGCCCGCCCTCAACGTCGCCGCGCGACATCAGTCAGCAGGCACCCGCTATGCACGCAGACTGGGCGTCGCGCACACCCCGCGCGCCGTTCAAAGGAGCGCGATACCCATCGTCGAATGAAGGTTCATGGTAGCGCCGGCGGTTCGAGACGTATCTGCGGCCCACTTCTAGCGATTGCGAAGTGCCGCGACGCGAATTTCGATTGGCGGGTGGGTCGAAAAGAGTGCCATGAAACTCGGCCGGTCGCTAATCCCGGAAGCCTGGATGTTTTGAGGGAGCTCACCAGGTGCGAGCCCACCCAGGCGAGACAGCGCACTGATCATGCTGTTCGGCTGCCCCATATAGTCCGCCGCACCGGCATCCGCACGAAATTCGCGCTGGCGGGAAAACCAGGCAACGATCAGTGACGCCAGAACGCCGAAGACGATTTGACAGATGAGGGACGTGACGAAATAGCCGATGCCCTGCCCATTTCCGTCCTTGTTGAGTTGCTTGTCGACGGCGTAGCCGACGATACGGGACAGGAAGACTACGAACGTGTTCAGCACGCCCTGGATGAGTGTCATGGTCACCATGTCACCGTTAGCAACGTGGGCGACTTCGTGCGCCAAAACGGCCTCGACTTCCTCCTGTGTCATGGATTGGAGTAGCCCGGTCGAGACCGCAACGAGCGCGGAGTTCTTGAATGCGCCGGTTGCGAATGCGTTCGCCTCACCGGGGTAGATCGCAACCTCAGGCGTTCTGACGCCGGCGCGGGCCGAAAGCTTGGCTACGGTGTCGACCAGCCAGCGCTCATCTGCGTTCGATGGTTCCGTGATGACATGCGCCCCGGTCTGCCACTTGGCCATCGGCTTCGAAATAAGGAGCGAAATGATCGCGCCTGTGAAGCCGATAATTGCAGAGAAAGCGAGCAGCGCGCCAAGATTCAGTCCGTTGGCATCCGCGATCTGTTCAAGCCCTAGGAGCCTTACGACGATGGCGATGACGATCAGAACGGCAATGTTGGTGGCCAAGAAAAGGGCGATGCGTTTCATCGGATTTGGTCCTATTGCCGAGTGTTGCCGCTGGCCAGCTGTTCGCCGGCCCTGCAGTTCTCATTTGAATAGGTGGTCGGAGCTACCGCTTCAAGGCGGAGCTGGAAGGCGGAGCGCATAGGTCGGACCGATTGTTGGGTTCGTCGGCCAATTCTAATCATTCACTGGCCTCGATCGCTTCAAGCTTCACATCTTGGGGAAACGACGGGCGGTCGCGGCGCACGTGGCTTCGAAAAACTTCGAGAAGAGAGTTGCCCCGTAGCCTCCGGTCCTCACCGCCGGGCCGGGGGAACGGATCGTTAGAAGGGCGAGTAGCATCCTGCCCGCCTCTGAGGTCGACGAAAGCCATGACGTCCTCAGAGGTCCGGGACGGCCATCTGCGGCGTCCGGGCCTCCGCCACGTCCTCGAACGTCTCTCCCGTCTCGGCGAGCCTCGCGCGCTTGCCGGTGAAAGCATCGAAGCGACGGGCGGATTTCCCGGATCGCCAGACGACCGTGCGCAACCAGAGTGCGGCGCGGTCTCATGGCTTGCCTTCCTGCTGGGAAATCAGATTCAGATGGAGTCCGCTCGGGGCCGACAAGTCCGGTTGCGCTCTGCCGTTCGCCATCCAGAGAGCACCGGCTGTCAGCTGCTTGGCGAAACAGAAACTTCAATTGCAACCCCCCGACTTCTCTTGGCCGCTGAGCCTGCGCATGCTTGCGAGAGGCCCGGCGGCTGTTGTCCACAGATTGCAGAGACACCAAGCTGGTGTCAAAGGCTGTCACCTCAGCCCACCGTCGCAGTCCTTAACCGCGCCGGCATGTCTTCTCCTTGAACAGTCCGCGAAGTGTCGAGCAGCGCCCATCAACGACCCGAAAAAAAGGACCACAAGCTCCCCTGGAGAGAACACACGTCCTCCGATTGAGAGCCGAACCATTCCGAGACGATAGGCCCGGTCGAAGAGTTCGAAGGCGTTTCCTGCAAGATCGAAGCGTACGGTACGGTCAGGCCGTAATTCGCGATGATGCCCACAGGCCGGCCATATGCGGGAAGTTGATTGGAGTGCTACCTTGCGAGTGGTTTCGGCGTTCCGCGAGTTCAAGTTTCCAAACCAACGAACGCGCACGATGCCGCTCGATGACCGCAACGCTCTGACGGATAGCGGGCAGTTAAGGGTCTTCAACCGGTTGGGCTACTGGGCTACGACGCCGAGGTCGGCAGCGATGACCGTCACGCCCGTCGCTACGGTTTCCTTGCGTACGCCGCATGAAACAGATTTATCAGTTTCTCATTCACGAGAGGCAAGCCATCAACAACAGCCTTAGCCCAATCAAAATATTCGCGCCGCCGCGCAAGATCCCAGGTGGCAGGGGGGCTCGAGGCCATATCTCGTAGATTGCAAATCTTATCTGCAAGCTTCACGAATGCCGCTTCTTTACTCTTGTGCGGTGCCCGCTCGATCTGGAGCCGCTTGCGCTCCGCCTTGGGTAAATCCTTGTCATCCGTCATCTCAAGAACAATGCCGGCAATTTGCAACCCGAACTCGGCCTCGAGTTCAGCAAGCGTCGTCTCCGTATCCTCAATGGTGTCGTGGAGCGCCGCAGCTGCCAAAATGGTAGCGTCGCGGACTCCGGCTTCTACGCAAAGCACCGACATTAGTGCGATCGGGTGATTGATATACGGGCTCGCGTCATGGTCCTTGCGCCGCTGCATGCGATGCTTGCTGGCGGCGAATTCGATTGCCCGTATCAACAAGCTGGTGTCATTCTGTCGATTGCTCATCAAAATCCTATCGGCGTTAGGCAGCTGAAGGTCAGGTGAAGTCAGTAAGCCTCGAACTTTCCATTTCCATTATCGACTCATGTTCAGAATGCCCACACTTCAAAAGTCGGTCACGCGTGATGCTTGGGGCAGCATAGTTGGCGGTACAGGGAGTGGCTGTCACCGTGATGAAGAGCCTCGCCTTTGGGCGGAAAATACGAGCCACATAGCTAAACGAGCCTTGACGCAAACTTTCTTGATGGGCTCACGATCTCCAGCCACTTTGACCTCGACTCTAAAATGGGAACCGGGTCGCCGTATGAACTATGCTCACCGTATGGTCAGCCAGGCCCACCCGATCCTGCGCGGCTCCGCGCGCTCTTCGATAAACCGTCCATCTAGCGCATAAAGTATAGCCCGATCGGTGGAGTAGTTGATCGTGAAACCCGTGGGAGCCCCAAACCCTGGGACCAATCCATGGCATTCCTTTCGCCGCTTCCGCAATTCATCGAGAGTCTGCTGGACATAACTTTCCTCGCCCCGCCAAACATCAAGATCGATACGCAGTAAGTTCTCCGCACCAAGAACGGCGACGACCCAGATCGGGGAAGGTATGAGGCGCTCGGTTTCAATGACGGCGTGAGGCACGAAACTTGCTCGCCACGCAGCTTCCGCCTGCTCGGTGAGATAGGTCCGCGTGTCGGCAACGCCTGAGCGACTTCCACACCGGAGACCTTTAGAACGGCGGGCAGGACTTCTATTCTGTGTTGGCTGGCTTCGGACGAGCCATCGAGATGATAGCTGCCGGTCGGACAAGCTAGCGAGCGGCGACGTCGTATCGGTGCACTTCACGACTTCTGTTAGTGGAAGTGGACTGATGTTGTCACATTACCGATTGGCAGATCGCCAAGACTTTGCAGTGAACATGCCCATCAAGCTGCAGCGGCAACCACTTGCCATTTTCTCATCGCTTCATCGCGAAACTGGCGAAGTGTCTGACGGGATATCAGATGACGTTGGACGTTGAAGGTGTTGCCATTGATCGAGACGAACACCTCATCAAGATGCCAACGTGTGCTGCGGGTGGATGCGACCTCCTTTGTCCTTCACCGTAACGATGATAAGGCAGCAGCTCACAACATTACTTGAGGGCGGGATCCACAATGGCGCTCGATGGGAAGCAAGGAAAGCGCTCGCCTCGGTAGGCACGCCCGGGAAAATTCGCCTCCATTCTTTCGAGCATCACCCCAGCCAGTTCCGGGCAGTCTTGCGACATTTGCTGCTTCGATATCGTTGATGATGAGCGCACGATTCTGGACCTCATAGCCGAGCGGTACCGATCCGCCCATCCACATACCTTTCTGACGTGATGCGCGGAACTTGTCGCGAATGCGTTCTCCTGCGATTTCTCGCTCGAATTGGGCGAACGATAGCAACACGTTCAACGTAAGTCGTCCCATCGACGTCGTAGTGTTGAATTGCTGAGTCACCGCGACAAACGAGATTCCTTGCGCATCAAATACCTCGACGATTTTTGCAAAGTCGGCCAGTGAGAGCGGATCGGCCCGTCCGTCATCCACTTTGACGACGAAGCCACCGCCCACACCGCGGCACAGCAATGCATAGACCGCTAGGCTTCACTGGTGAACGAACGCCGTATCGGCCTCCAGTGTTTGCGGAGGTCTTGCTCGTCGTTTCGGTAACAAGAAGGTGCTCTTCGAGAAGGGTCGCCAAGCTGATTGGCGCAACGCCGTTAGGGGTGCACTGGAGCAACTTCGCGAGACATGGGAGCGTGCGGTAGAAGAGTTTATCGGGCCAGACTTCAAGCGGCTCTCGACTAAGGTTGACTCCAGAGAATCTGCGCAAGCTTACAGTATTGGAAATCGCCGATTGCGATGCGATGCGCGAAGGCTATGGCACCTGCTCGGAACTTCTTCATAGTGTCGGAGAGGGCTTGAACCCAAAGCTGCCAACGCCGGAGGAGATTCAATCGGAGATCGCCAAGTTGCGGCAATGGCACAACAATCTGCGCTCCCGCCAAACGAAGGTGAAGGCGGCATAGCGCGAAACGCTAGGATTTCTGAGCTCCGCGATTACTTCTGCCATCCTCTTCCGCGTCGACGTCCCTGATGGAGATTCCGATGAATCGCACAGCGGTGGATGTCTGCAAGGTCGTCACTGGCAGCACTGGTAGGAAGATAACTGGATGTCACGTAGTCTCGGCATTCGCGAGAATTCGAGACGAGTTTTTGTGCTCGCATGCTTGGCGACGTGACAACGGAAAATTCTTCCGACGAGTTCGTGCCGGCATCCCTGGGCACCTGACACGCAAGGACAGTGTGATCAATTTTGTGCTGGCTTCCTAAGCGCGGCGGCTGACCCGAACTAGTCCGATGAGTTGGTGCCTACGTCCTCCCGCGCAGTCGGACGCGAGAATTCGAGACGAGTTTTTGTGCTCGCGTGGTAGCCGAGGCGACATCCCAAAATCTTTCCGACGAACTTGTGCCGGCGCCCCATGCGACATGACACAAGAGGAAAAGGTGAGCACTTTTGCGTTGGCATCCTAAGCGCACTGACTGACCCGCATTAGTCCGACGACTTGGTGCCTGCGTCCACCGGCACAAGCAGACGCGAGAATTCTTCGAGACGAGTTTTTGTGCTCGCATGCTTGCAGAGCTGGCGGCGGCGAACTTTTCGGACAAGTTAGACTTACGCGGCTACGAGCGAGTCAACGAGCTTGTCAACATTGGCGTAGCATGAATGCCCGACACAGCGGCAACGGCCGAGTGCACTGCAACGACCTAGATGGCGCGGTTGCTACGCCAATGCTTCCAACTTGTCGAATGAGCCGGTCCAGCCCATGGTCATGCTGCCGCGTTGTTTGATGAACTCTGCAATGTCGGCCGGGGTCGCGTCTCGCGGCTCCCATCGCACGGTCACGCGCGTGCGATCCGCATCCTCGGAAGCCAGCTCCACCGTGGTGAGCATGGTTTGCGGCCAGTTGACGAAGAACGGCGGCCGGATCACCTGCTCCTTGTCGTCGCAGAACTGCTGCGTGTAGACGATGCGGCCAGGTTTTTCGAGCGCCAGATAAGTCACGCGTCCGTGCATCACCATGCCGTTTGCGGCGGTCATCGCATAGAATGAGGTGCCCCCGATACGCGGCTCCGTTCGCAGGAATTGCATGGTAGCCCCAGTCGGCGGCAGCCATTGCGCGAGATGCTCCGGATCCGTCCACATCTCGTAGATGCGCTCAATGGGAGCATCGAACGTACGCGAAATGAAAAACTGCTCTGCCCCCGCGTGTCTCTTCCCGAGATACTCGGCCAGTCGATCCCAGGTGGCCTCGCCACCGGCCTTCTTGATGAACCCGCGCATTTCTGTAGCAATTTCGGGTGTTGCGAACGCCATGCTCATGTCGAGCTGGGTGCGCCCATCGCGTTCGGTGAAGAGCGCCGTCACACGAAACAGCGGCGGGCGATCCTTGTGGCCGCCATGGTCGTAGACCATGCGCTGCCGGGGCACGACTTCGAGATACTGCGTCGTGTTTTCGTAGTCGGTGCCGTCTGGCCCGTGCATGGTGTAGTGCCAGTGTCCGCCAGTGCGCAGGTCGCGGCTATGGGTCGTCAGACGTGAAGCCGCGCGGGCCCCACCATTGCGCCACCTCTTCTGGAATTGTCCAGGCATCCCACACGGCTTGCAGCGGCGCGTCGTAGACGCGGGTGAGCGAGATGACGTTCGACTTACTTCTTTCGGCCATGGCCGGCTCCTTTGGTTTTTGATTTCAGATAGGCGCCGAGCCGATCGAGTTGATCTTCCCACGCGACTCGATGCTGCTCCATCCAGTCCACTGCCTCGCGCAACGGCTCGCCGTTGAGTTGGCAGGGCCGCCACTGGGCCTTGCGACCTTTGGTGATGAGTCCAGCGTTTTCCAGAACTTTCAGATGCTTGGTCACTGCAGGAAGGCTCATCTCCCGCAGGAACGGCTCTGCGAGGTCGGATACGTTGGCTTCGCCCTCAGACAGTCTCGCGAGCATCGCGCGCCGAGTAGGATCAGCGAGCGCGGCGAAGGTGCGGCTGAGAGGGTCTCTCATGGTAGAACACCAATAAGTTAATTAACAATATGGTTTAATATGCGAGCGGATTGGTGCGTTGTCAAGAGGCGGCCAAAGACCCCTCCCTGCACGAGGTATCAGTGCAAATGCCAAGGAAAATTCTGCGCGAGTGATTGCCGTGCGCGTGTCAACTGCAACGACGAAGGTGGTGACTCACGTCACGACCCGGCGCAGCCGAGTTGGACAAATGCTCGTGACATCGAGCTGTCGTCTATCTAGTCGCAACGCAGGCAAGTCCTGGACCGGAATGCCTTCGATTGGCAGACGCAAAAATGCACATGCGGTCTGATGATCCGTGTCTCGGTTCGTCCGGTTGTGGCCCGAAGCTGCCATTGCCTGGTTTGCTGCTTCAGATTGCAAAGCGGCCACCTACCAGCTGCTAGATTCGCATAATCGGGCTTATCGCCAATCACCACTTCCTGCGGCCAGTGTGAAGCTAAGCCCGAGGAACCTCTGTAGATGTAGGCCGAATTAGAATGCAGCCATCGGGCGAGCATTTATGACTGTTTTTTGTGTCAGTTCAGCCACCCGACAACATCGGTGGTGAGCCGCGTCCGACCCGAAGCGCGCGAAGATCCAGCGGCACGGCTTGATGGCGCCAAACCCTTCGTTGATTATTTCTCCAGACCGGTCTTGGTGGCGCGAAGAATATCATCCGACAGTTTTGGATCGTCCACTGCCCGGGCAAGCACGAGGGCGCCGACTAAAGAGGCGACTATCGCGAGCGCTTCTTCATCGCGCTGCCGCTGTTTCAGCCCAGGCTCCATTCGTCCGCTCAACTGGATGATCATACCCCGCAAGCCGCTGGTGAAGCGCTGACGCACGCCTTTGCTTTGACGCGGCATTTCACAAACCAGGGCGGCCAAGGGGCAGCCACTTCCAGGGTTATCGCGATGTTCTGCCGAAAGGTAGTCCGTGACGTAGCGGCGGAGTGTGGAAGTCCCACCCAATTCCTGGCCCTTAGCGGAAATCACGTGTTCCAACGCTTCTTCGACAAGCCGTTCCTTTGATCCAAACTGGCTGTAAAGGCCGCCGTGGGTCATACCGGCCGCCTCGGTCAGGGCGTCGACGCCTGCACCGGATATCCCACGCTCTCGCATGAGTCGTGAGGCTTCCCTTAGAATTCGCTCACGGTTTTCGGCCGCCTTCTCTTTTGAAACTCGCATGTCTCAGCCTTGGTTCGAGAATCTGACTTGACAAATATAATTACGATCGCCATCTAATGCAATCATTACGATCGCAATCAAAACAGGTCAGGGAGAACCACTATGAGCCGTGTCGTGCGCTTTCACCGCCTTGGAGGACCGGAAGTTCTGGAAATCGAGGAGCTTCCGGACCGGCCCCTGAACGAAGGCGAGCTGCGCGTGCGTGTCGAAGCCATCGGCCTCAATCGCGCAGAGCAAATGTTCCGATCCGGTGCTTACCTGGAGCAGCCGAACTTGCCTGCCCAAAACGGCTACGAGGCATCAGCCGTGGTGCTTGAACTGGGCTCCGGCGTAAGCGGGTTCGCGGTTGGCGAGGCCATCAGTGTCATTCCTGCCTTCTCGCTCAATGCCTATGGCGTCTACGCCGAGGTTGCGGTTGTGCCCGCCTATGCCGTGGTCAAGCGCCCCAAGGGTCTGAATGCCATCGAGGCGGCGGCTGTTTGGATGGCATACATCACCGCGTACGGCGCACTCATCGACATCGCCAATGTCGGCAAGGGCGACGCAGTCGTCATCCCGGCCGCATCATCGAGTGTGGGGCTTGCGGCCATCCAGATCGTCAATAGCGTGGGCGGCGTTTCGATTGCGATGACGCGGACCAGTGTGAAGGCGGCTGCATTAAAGGCGGCTGGCGCGGCGCATGTCGTAGCGACAGAAGAGCAGGACTTGGTGGAGGCCATCAATGCAATCAACAACGGCAAGGGTGCTCGTGTCGTTTTCGATCCCGTCGGCGGACCTGGTGTTGAGAAACTTGCTGCAGCAATGGCGCCCGGCGGCACACTGGTCCTGTACGGACTGTTGAGCCTGCAGCCCACGCCTTTCCCATTCGGGCCAGCGCTTCTCAAGGGACTGACTGTCCGGGGCTACACGCTGTTTGAAGTCGTGGCCGACAAGTCTCGCCGCGAAGCAGCGATCTCATTTATCACACGCGGGCTCGAAGCAGGGACGCTGAAGCCGGTCATCGCCAAGACCTTTCCCTTCGATCAGATCGTCGAAGCGCACCGATACCTGGAATCGAACGTCCAGTTCGGAAAAATCGTCGTCACCGTGTGACCCGGAACAAAAAGTTTGCCCTTCCAAAACCGGAACGCCAATGGCGTCCAATGATCTAACTGCAACAACGGAGGATACCGTGACGAACGCTGTCGACGTCCAAACCAAGCATGTTGCCGTCGGTGATGTGAGCTACGCCTATCGCGAGCTTCGCCCGGCAATGCTGGCAGATCCCACACCGGTACTCTTTCTGCACCGCTTTCGTGGCACGTTGGACGATTGGGATCCGGCGTTTGTCGACGAACTCGCCAAGACGCGCCATGTCATCTTGTTCAGCGACGCCGCTGTCGGCTCGTCTACCGGCACGCCGGCCAAGGACTTCGACGAAAAGGGGCGCAATGCAGCCGCGTTCGCGCGCGCGCTTGGACACACTCAAATTGACGTGCTGGGGTTCTCGATGGGCGGGTTCGTCTGTCAGACCATTGCCCTTCAGGAGCCAAAGCTCGTTCGCAAAGTGATTGGAATCGGTACGGGGCCAGCGGGTAACGCCGAGACGGCTCCTCCGACCGACATTGTGTTTGGCATAGCCTTGAAGGAAACGTACGCCTTCGAAGACGTTCGCTACCTTTTCTTTGCCGAAGGCCGTGAGAAGGAAACCCAAGCGTTTATCGACCGCATGGGCATCCGCAAGGATCGCGAACCCGTCGTTGGGCCACCGGTCATCGCCGCGATGGTGGAGTCGGTCTCTGGGTTCATGAGCGGTCAGACCGACCACTACGCGCGCCTGAAGCAGTTAAAGCAGCCTTTTCTCATCGTTTCCGGCGACAGAGATCCGTTCTTTCCGCTGAAGAACACCTGGCTGCTTTTTCGAGAACTTACAAACGCACAGGTCGCCGTGTATCCGCTGTCCGGGCACGGACCTCATCAACAGCACCCTGTGGAAGTAGCGGCGGAGATCGAGCGATTTCTGTCTACGGCGTGATCAAGCGAAAGAACCCGTGCTGGCATCTGCAGGCAATCTGATCGTGCTCCGCCGCCCGGTCTCGATTTGAGAAAGACATGGCTAACTCAAAGTGAGATGGAGAGTAGTATGAACATGCGCCCCAAGTGGCAGACTGCCCCAACCAGAAGCGTCGATGTCGGCGGGACGAAATTCGTCTACCGGCAGCTCGGGCCGGACACCGGAGTGCCGGTGATCTTCTTCAACCATCTGGCTGCGGAACTGGACAGTTGGGATCCCCGCGTCGTCGACGGCATCGCCGCGGGACACCGCGTGATCGTCTTCAATAACCGGGGGGTCGGCGCGTCAGAAGGCAAGACTCCCACTTCAGTGGAGGCGATGGCGCGGGACGCGATTGCCTTCATCCGAGCCTTGGGATTCGAACAAGTCGATCTGTTTGGCTTTTCCCTTGGCGGCTTCATCTCGCAGGTCATCGCGCTGGAAGAGCCGCAACTTGTCCGGAAGATCATCCTTGCGGGAACCGGACCAGCTGGAGGTACTGGCATCGACAAGGTGACGCCGGTGACCTTCCGCGACATGATGAAGGGCGCGCTCACCTTCAAGCATCCGGAATACTATCTCTTCTTCACTAAAACCCCCAATGGCCGCAGGGCTGCGCGCGAGTTTCTGAAACGGCTGAAAGAGCGTACCAACGACCGCGATGAGCCGGTTTCGATCGGCAACTTCATTAGACAGTTGAAGGCCATACATGCGTGGGGACTTCAGGCACCTGCCGATCTGTCGCGCATTCTCCATCCTGTGTTGGTGGCGAACGGCGATGACGACAAGATGGTGCCAACCCTTAATTCGGTCGATATGGCGCACCGTCTGCCGAATGCCGAGCTTGTGCTCTATGACGACGCCGGACACGGGGGCGTTTTCCAGTATCACGAGGCGTTCGTGAAAAAGGCCCTGGAGTTTTTGAAGGATTGAGGCAGCTCATCGGAGGTAGGCTCTTACGCCCGGTCTTGGATCGGCTATTTCCGTTCCCGCTGACATCAAAGGCTTTGGCTTTACCTCGAGTGAGGGCGGGTCAATTGATCTGATCATGGCACCGACTAGCGTGGCCGAGTTAGTGACAACTCTAGACTGAAAGGACAGACCGTGATCGCTCAAAGCGGTGACCGGACGACATCAGCCCCGGCAACAAACGATCTGGACCGTGCAACCGCCACGACCTCGCATGTTCGAGAAAATCCATTGAACCAGCCTCTGCGGTTGCCCAATGGCAGTGAGCTCAGAAATCGCCTTGCGAAAGCGGCCATGAGCGAGACTCTGGCCACTTACGATAATCGCCCGACGCCGGAACTCGTCGAGCTGTATCGGCGGTGGGCTGCATCGGGAATTGCACTCCTCATCACTGGAAATGTTATGATCGACCGGCGAGCATTGGGCGAACCGGGCAACGTGGCGATCGAAGATGAAACCGATCTGCCGATGTTGCAGCGTTGGGCGCGGGCGGCAACCGATCAAGGTGCGGCGATCTGGGCTCAGCTCAATCATCCGGGCAAGCAGTCACCGAAAGGCCTCAACCACGAGAACATCGCTCCGTCAGCCATTCCGTTCCGCGAAGACTTGGCCACCTTTTTTGCTACCCCGCGCGAAGCCACCGCGGCCGAGATTGAGGACATCATCCAGCGATTCGGACGCAGTGCGGTGATCTGCAAAAAGGCGGGCTTCCGCGGCGTACAAATTCACGGCGCCCACGGCTACTTGGTCAATCAGTTTTTGTCGCCGCACCATAATCAACGCATTGACGAATGGGGCGGCAGCATCGAGAACAGACGCCGCTTTGTGCTGTCCGTCTACGCGGAGATCCGCAACCGCGTCGGCCGTGACTTTCCCGTTGGCATCAAGCTCAATTCCGCCGATTTCCAGCGCGGAGGCTTCACCGAGGATGAGTCAATGGCGACGGTCGTTGCTCTCGCAGAAGCAGGCGTCGATTTGATCGAGATCTCGGGCGGCACTTACGAAGCCCCCGCCATGAGTGGTGTTGTCACCAAGCCGCAAAAGGCATCCACTGCAACGCGCGAAGCCTACTTCCTTGAGTTCGCCGAAAAGGCGCGGGGCTTGGTGACAACGCCGTTGATGGTCACTGGCGGCTTCCGCACAGCCGCAGGCATTGACGCTGCGTTGCGTTCCAGGGCGCTCGATGTAATTGGTCTGGCGCGGTTATTGGCAATCGATCCAGATGCGCCAGCAGCGCTGCTCCAAGGACAGGATAGTCCACAGCGCGTGCGTCCGATCAAGACGGGCATCAAGAAGGTCGATCGCATGGGCATCATGGAAATCTCCTGGTACGGGCAACAACTGAAGCGGATCGCTACCGGCCGCAATCCGCGCCCAAACAAAAGGGCGCTTTTTGCGTTTCTGAGAGCCTTGGTGTCGAGCGGCTGGGGAACTTTCCGCACCCGGCGGCTGAGAGCATGAAAGGTCGATTGTGAACCAGAATTAAGGCGGCGGGTACGCAGATCCGCGCAAGCTTCCAGCCGACCTTTTAGCAGAATTCGACCGGACCGGCCGCCGACGCCACTATAGCTATGTTGAAGGCAAAGTGCTTTCCGAATGGCGCTCGTGGTCGAAGGCGCGCGAACTCTATCCCAAAGTCAAAGCTCCAGTGACGCTGATTTATGGAGACAAGGATTGGTCGCGCCCGCCAGAGCGCGAGCGCACCAAGGGCGGTCTAGGCAATGCGCGCTTGTTCATGCTCCCTAACACGGGTCACTTCTCGGCCGTCGAGAACCCAGAAGGGGTAGCAAAAATCATCTTGTCTTGAGGCGGTCAACGGGCAGCACCGAAGGTTCAGCCAGTCCATTGGAATTCGGAATGTCAAAACACGCCACGATCCGGCCGACTACTTGAGTTTGTCCGTCGACGATATAATCGCAGCTATGAGGGCCCCTAAGTCTCCGTTCCGGATTGTCCATGCCAACTCCAATCCAACGGTGGGACCACTAGACCAGAGCTCTGTCGGCACGATCATCGATCGTCCCTCGAGTGCCGTCATCGCCAAGCGCGTGCAAGCGTTCCAGCGCAGCCAAGAGTTTCAGACCAAGGTTGGCGAGGCCTTCTCGGGTCGTTATCCCGAGAAGACACCCTCTGAGTTCGTGGAGGAGCGGATTTACGATGCCTTCCCGTCTACTGCCGATATGCGTCTCGCAGCGAAGTTCCACGAGGTCCCTTGGGAGGCACGGCGCTCAATACTGGATGAGATGAGGGACGAGCGCCTCCGGCATCTCGGCCTCCGCCTGATTGGGACAGAGGCTATCAATCAGCTTTCACACGACGAACGGTCCCGGTTTAGCTCGTGGCACCTAAGCAGGCGCTCAGGGACGGCCCCGAAGGGAACATTCCGCACGATCGAACAAGCGAGAAGTGAGTGCACGGCTGATCTTGAAGGCGCATCGCCTGAGGAGAAAATACGACCCCAGGAAATCCTGTCTTGGCTGGAGATTGAAGCGACAAAGGTCCAACACGCCTGATCGCGTTCTAAGTCTTCGATGTAAGCGGCTCAAAATGAACGATTATAGCTCCGTCTTCGATGTGCTTTCCATCCCGGTAATGACCATCAGCTAAAATGGTTATGCTTGATTGGGACGCTTGATCTAGCTCAGCCAAGAGCGCTGGGTCATGCTTCGCGATTAAAGAGCGTCGTTCGCTGACAACGTTTATTGTTCCTTCGCACTTTGGCGAACAAGGAAAATGCCAGCAAAGGCCGCCGTCTCGATACATCGACGAAGCATCGCATTCTGAAGCAACCATGAGCCTTCCATTCCGAGCACCAGCTCAAACCATTGTGGCAAAGAGGTCACCGCCCAATGCGCGAACTGACGGCCACTCTCTTGCGTAGCTACTCTGCTAGTCTTTCATCCTTTCGGCGTGTCGTGGTGCGATGACGAACTCAACCCCTCCTTTCCCCCAGCCAAAACGAGGTCGCATCCCCCGCCCGCAGAGAGCCTCCGATCAGGTCGGCTGGATGCGCTGGATGCCGGGGCTCTATGCCATGCGCCAATATCAGGTGGCCTGGCTGCGTAATGACATCGCGGCCGGGCTTGTCTTGACAACGATGCTCGTGCCCGTTGGCATCGCCTACGCCGTGGCATCGGGCGTGCCAGGCATATACGGCCTCTACGCGACCATCATACCGCTATTGGCTTACGCACTGTTCGGGCCCAGTCGCATCCTGGTGCTCGGCCCGGATTCCTCACTGGCAACGGTTATCCTCGCCGTGGTTCTGCCGCTGTCCGGAGGAGACCCCCTGCGTGCCGTCACGCTCGCCAGCATGATGGCGGTTGTCTCGGGCGCGGTTTGCATTCTGGCAGGCGTAGCGCGCCTGGGCTTCATCACCGAACTGCTCTCCAAGCCGATCCGTTACGGGTACATGAACGGCATCGCGCTGACGGTATTGGTCAGCCAGTTGCCAAAGCTTTTCGGCTTCTCGATCGACGGCACTGGGCCTGTGATCGACTTGTGGGCGATCACTACGGGGATTCTGGGGGGAAAGGCGAACTGGACCTCATTCGCGATCGGCGCAGGCACGCTGGCGGTAATCCTGCTGCTAAAGGGAAGCAAGACGCTGCCGGGCATTCTGATTGCCGTGGTTGGAGCGACCGTTCTGGTTGGAGCGCTCGACCTTTCAAATAGCGCCAACGTAGCGGTCCTAGGCCCCCTCCCTCAGGGCCTGCCTTCGTTCGCCATCCCGTGCCTCACCTACGCTGATATCGCTCCGGTCGTGATCGGTGGCTGCGCCGTCGCCCTCGTGTCGTTCGCCGACACCAGCGTCCTCTCGCGCGCGTACGCTGCGCGAACCGGTACCTATGTCGACCCAAACCAGGAGATGGTGGGGTTGGGAGCCGCCAACCTCGCAGCAGGGTTTTTCCAGGGCTTTCCAATCAGCAGCAGTTCGTCACGCACCCCGGTGGCCGAAGCGGCTGGGGCAAAATCGCAGCTCACCGGGGTCGTCGGCGCGCTGGCAGTTGCGCTGCTTCTCGTTGTGGCCCCGAACCTTCTGCAACATCTGCCTACCAGCGCGTTGGCAGCGGTCGTGATCGCGTCGGCCATCGGTCTTTTCGAGGTCGCCGACCTCATTCGGATTTATCGAATCCAGCGATGGGAGTTCTGGCTATCTATCGCCTGTTTCGTCGGCGTGGCCGTGTTAGGTGCGATTCCAGGTATAGGTCTGGCAATCGTGATTGCCGTCATCGAGTTCCTGTGGGATGGCTGGCGCCCTCACTCCGCGATCCTCGGACGTGCGGACGGTGTCCAAGGCTACCACGACATCAAGCGCTATCCGAATGCCCGCTTAATCCCTGGCCTTGTCCTATTTCGCTGGGATGCGCCCTTGTTCTTCGCCAACGCAGAGTTGTTCCAGGAACGCGTCTTGGACGCGGCAGCTACCTCGCCTACGCCCGTGCGCTGGCTGGTCCTTGCGGCGGAACCAGTCACGAGCGTGGACATTACAGCGGCTGATATTCTGGCCCAGTTGGATCAAACCTTGCGGGCAGCTGGCATTGAGTTGTGCTTTGCCGAATTGAAAGATCCCGTCAAAGACAAGCTCAAGAGATTCGGTCTGTTCACTCAGCTCGGCGAAGAGTTCTTCTTTCCGACGATTGGTGCGGCTGTCAGCTCATATCTCAAGACCCACCCGGTGGATTGGGTGGACTGGGAAGAACGACGCCCATAGGGAAAGCTCGGGCTGCTTTTGCCATCTAGGGGGCCGCCAACAAAAGTGAAAAGAATCTGATTTAATTTGCATGTTGGTCAATGATCGTCAGCAGAGCGAGCATCATGCAGTCCAATTTTTTTGGACTTGAATTCGGCGATCTCATCGAGATCAAATTTCGCGGAACAGAATGACCGGCGAGATGAAGAAGATTCTACGACAGGGGGATGACCTGCAAGGCATCTCTTATGGGACGTGTAAGGTGAAGGCGGCAAAGTCCGATTTGCTTCTCTCACATGGTGACTTCTGACGAACTCATCAGCCCCTTACAAAGTGAGTGCCCTCGGTGGGGGCACCGAGGGCTCCTTGACGAAGCTCCTCAGGGGGGCGAGAAACTTTCAGGCGAGTTGACTCATAGGGGAATGGTCATTGCACTCGCCTCAGTGGGCTATCGCTGTATTGAGCGCAAAGTGCTTTCCGAATGGCGCTCGTGGTCCAAGGCATGCGAGCTCTATCCGTCTGTAAAGGCCCCCGTGACGCTGATCTATGGCGACAAGGATTGGTCACGCCCGGCTGAGCGGGAGCGCACCAAGACCGCGCTCAGCAACGCTCGTATGTTTGCACTCCCTGACACAGGTCACTTCTCGTCCGTCGAGAACCCCCAAGGTGTGGCGCGCATCATCTTGTCTTGAGGCGACCACCAAGTGCCGGCGCCGAAAGTATAGCCAGTCATGCGCGTTGAGGTCGACCAATTCGAATGGGAGGTGCTCGCTGGATTGACTATTGAGCCGTCCACCCGCCTTCGACGGGAAGCGCGGTGCCGGTTATCGACTTCGCAGCTTCTCCGCATAGGAACACGGTCAATGCACCAATCTCTTCCGTCGTCACAAACTGGCGCGTCGGCTGAGCGTGAAGCAATACGTCGTGAACCACCTGTTCTTCCGTCAGCATCCTGGCGTGGGCTGTCTCGGGGATCTGCTTTTCAACCAACGGCGTCAAGACATAGCCCGGGCAGATGGCGTTGACGGTAATGCCATGCTCAGCAGTTTCCAGCGCCACCGTCTTGGTCAGGCCGACGATGCCGTGTTTCGCTGCGACGTAGGCCGATTTGAATGGCGACGCAACCAGGCCATGGGCCGACGCAATATTGATGATGCGGCCCCAGCCGCGTGCCTTCATCTCAGGCACGACCGACCGAATGGTGTGGAAGGCGGCAGACAGATCTACCGCGATGATTGCGTTCCATTTTGCAGCGGGAAACGTCTCGATGGCCTCGACATGCTGAATGCCGGCATTGTTGACAAGAATATCGACCTTGCCGAAGGCTGCGCGCGCGGCTTCGACCATGTCCGCGACTTGATCGGGCTTCGACATGTCCGCAAAGGAGATTGTGGTTTTGACGCCGAAGGCGTCTTCGAGGCCCTGCCGCTCTGCGTTGATGCAAGGCGACGACGCAAATCCATTGAACATGACGTCGACGCCGGATTCTATAAGCGCCCGCGCGATGCCAAGGCCGATGCCGCTGGTCGATCCCGTAACGATCGCGGACTTGCCGCGCAAATTCTGAGTAGCGCCGGTCGGTTTATTTGGAGATATCTGCATCAGCTGCATGACGACGTTCCTTGCTAGATTAAAAAAAATGGGACCCGGGCTGCCACGGGGGAGATGGCTCCGGGTCCCCATCGGCAGACGGGGGCGGCGTGGGATCAACCTAGGCGCCTCAGCACTAGAACTGAAATATCGCTTCGGTTATGTTTCCATAGCTATCGGCTATGCGATGACAATTGCCGTGTGCTTCCAATCGTTGAGAAGTCTCTGGAGAGTCGGGTCCTCAAAATGGAAATGCATCAAGTCCGATATTTCCTCGCCGTGGCGCGCGAGTTGAATTTTACGCGCGCGGCAGAGACCTGCAACGTTGCGCAGCCATCGTTGACGCGAGCCATCAAGCAGCTAGAAGAGGAACTCGGCGGCGAATTGTTCCGCCGCGAGCGCAACCTGACCCATTTAAGCGAACTCGGCCACCGAATGCGGCCGATGCTTCAGCAGTGTTACGACAGCGCATTGACGGCAAAGTCTCTTGCTCAATCGATCAAGAGCGGCACCGTGGCGCCCTTGTCAATCGCACTCTCCGTGACCGTCAACATCATGCTGCTGATCACCTTTCTAACCGAACTCGTGCGGGCACTTCCGGGCCTGGAACTGCGGCTCCTGCGCGGCACAAACCATGAGATCGCGGAGCTTTTGAAGAAGGGCGAGGCCGAGGTCGCCATCGGCGGCTCGCTCGACGAGTCATGGGACCGGCTCGATGCGTGGCTGCTATTCAGCGAGCCGTACAAGCTGCTAGTCGGCCGCAAGCACAAGTTTGCCACCGCCGGTCGAGCCATTACACCGGACGAACTCGTGAAGGAGCGCCTGCTTTGCCGGATCAATTGTGAAAACGTGCACGAAATCTCGGACTTCTTGACGAACAAGGAAGCCATGCCCTCGGCAAGGCACAATGTCTGGTCCGAGCAAGACCTCGTCGCCTTGCTCGAAGCCAACATCGGGGTCGGTATCGCGCCTGAAAGTTCAGCGAACCTTGACGGGGTCGCGGCCCTTGAACTCGATGGCATGGCTGTTGAGCGCGCGGTTCATGTTTACGCCGTCGCGGGGCGTCAACGGTCGATGGCGGCGAGCACCTTGATAAAAATGCTAAGGGCCGCCAATTGGCATCCTATAGTGACGCACATGAAAAGTGCGATCACCAACTCAAAATCCTCGGTTAGCGCCGCGCAGATTTGAGCGCCTGAAGAATGGCATCCGTATCCATGCGCCGCCGGTAGTCAGGATCAATGAATCGGTCCTTTACCAGTCCATCTTTTCCGACGACAAAGGTTGCCGGGATCGGCAGTGTCCAGAACGCGTTGCCCTGGGACGGCTCGACATTCCAGCCCGCGGACACCATGGCGCGCTGCTTTTCTTCGTTGACATAAAAGGCGAGGTTCAAAAGGAGCGCATAGCCGTTGTCAACGTCACTCAGTACCGGAAATTCGGCACCAACGGCTGAGGCAAGCTCGGCGTTGAAGCGCTCCAGTTCGGGCGTTATGGCAATGAGTTGTGCGCCAAGCGCTGTAACATCGCCGTGGATCTCCTGCAGTGCGCTCGCGTTAATGCGGCAATAGGGGCACCAATGGCCGCGATGAAAGGCAATGGCAACAGGCCCGTCGGCAATCACGTCCGCAAGTATGACCAACCGTCCGTTCTGATCAGGCAGCATGAACTCCGGCATCGGCTCGCCAGGTTTTGGCGCCGCTTCGCCCGTTCCCGCGACTTTCAGCCGGGCAACCATGCGATCGACGACATCGCCGAATTCGGCACTGAGTGCGCGCACATGATCGGCAAACGCCTGCAAGCGCACCGCCAAAGGCGCATCCATCTTCCGGCAGCGTTCGGTGCATTCCTCAAGGATTTCGGCGAGACCCATTTCGGCCATCACAGGGCTCCACAGCCTCAATTTGCTCGCCCTCGAACTACCGAACCGGAGGCTGCGCATTCAATTTATGCCGGTTCCTCACCACCAACAACCTGACATGGACAAATTCGCATCCTTTGGAAGTAACTGGCTGAGATCATCACCTGGATGGCGGCTTCAATGCTGCGAGGATGTCGTCGATATCCATTCTCTTGCGAAAATCGGGATCAACGAAGCGCGCCAGAACGCGGCCGTCTGTCCCGACTACGAACGTCGCTGGCACCGGCAAGAACCATCCGTCGTTCCCCTGCCAGGTGTCGAGGTGATAGCCGTGCCCCTGCATCAATGTCTTCACACGGTCGCCAATCCATAGGACAAGCCCGAGCAACAACGCGTAGCCGTTGTCGACGTCGGTCAGAATAAGTAGCGAGTTCGAACGTCTCGGCTCGCACGCGGTCGAGGTACTGTTGGCGCTCCGGCATGATCGACACAACCTCGGCGCCGTGGGCCGCGATATCGCGATGGTCGGCGGCGATAGAACTGAGTTCGAATTCTGCAGAATGGGCACCAGTGCCCGCGATTCAAGCTTACAACAACCGGACCTTTCGCGGTTAGATCGTCGAGGCTCACCTGCACGCCGGATTTCGTCGGCAGCAGGAACGGCGGCATCATATCGCCAATAGCCGGAGCGGAGGCGCCAACTTCTCCGGCGTATAGCCGGGCCACCAGATCGTCATAGGCTTCGGCGAAAGGAAAATTCAATTCGCGCAGCTTGTCCGCATAGGCCGCAAGCCGTGCGTTGAGCGACCCATCCATGGCGCAGACGTCTTCGAAAGCTTCAGCAAGTGTTTTGGCTTGGGTCAAAGTTCAATCCTGCGCATCCGGTCGGCTCTTATGTTTCCAGCTGCTTCCGGGTCACTACAAATACGGAGCACACATTTGGACGCTATCGCGCAATCAGTTCGTGCACGCTGAAGTGATCGTGAGCATCTGTCCAAACCCGATGCGGCACCCATCCTCCAGCCCGCGCAAGGTCCTGGAATTCGCATACGGTATACTTGTACGAGTTCTCGGTATGAATGCTTTCACCGGCAAGGAAGTGAAAGCGCCGCCCGAGCACTCTGGCGTCCTGATCTGCAGTGCTGACAAGATGCATTTCGATGCGGCCTTCGCGGGGATCATAGACAGCCTCGTGCCGGAACGATTGCAAGTCGAAAGATCCGAGAAGCTCCCGGTTGATGCGCGCCAGCAGATTGAGATTGAACGCGGCCGTCACTCCAGCGGCATCATCGTAAGCCTGAACAAGAGTGCGAGCGTCTTTCTTCAAGTCGATTCCGATCAGCAGCCTGCTCGGTGCCGATAGGACCTCCCTGAAGGTTTTCAACAGTTGAACTGCTTTATCTGGAACGAGGTTTCCAATCGTTGATCCCGGGAAGAAGCCGACGCGCGGCTGGTCTGACAGCTCGAGCGGAAACTCAACGATCCCAGAAAAATCGCAGACAATTGGATAAACCCGGAGCTGCGGGAAGCGCATTTCCAGACGCTGCTTTGCGTCGTGAAGTGCCGTCTCCGAAACGTCGATAGGGACATATGCGCCACCCGGCGCGAGATGCTTCAATATGATTTCTGTTTTGAGGCTCGAGCCGGAACCAAACTCGACAAAAACGCAGTCGTCCGGGAAGCCCCTGGTCATTTCGGCGGCGTGTTCCGACAAAATCTCAGCTTCCGTCCGCGTGGGATAGTATTCTGGCACGCGCGTTATTTCTTCGAATAGTTCGCTCCCGCGCGCATCGTAGAGAAAGCGGCAAGGAAGGCACTTTCGTGTTCGCGACAGACCGTCAATCACCTCAAGAGCGAATTCATCTTCTGGTGCCGAGGTAACTTCGGGACGGCGCAAAGCTGTTCCGGTGGTCCGCATCGTTAGATCTCCGAGGCAAGGCGCAAGCCGACGAATTGCCAGCGCTGTTGGGGGTAAAAGAAGTTCCGGTAGGTTGCTCTCGAATGACCGTCAGGGGTCATGCACGACGCGCCGCGCAGCACTTGCTGGCTGACCATGAACTTGCCGTTGTATTCGCCGATTGCGCCTTCCGGTGGTTTGTATCCGGGATAGGGAAGGTACGCGCTCTGGGTCCATTCCCAGACATCGCCGAACATCTGACGCGGCCTGCCAGTCGCTTGCGTCGCGGGCATGGTTCGAAGCGCCATTGTCGCGAGCGTATTTCCTGTCGCCGGAACACCTGCCGCAGCGATCTCCCATTCGAACTCGGTTGGCAAACGCCTCCCGGACCAGCGCGCGAAGGCGTCGGCCTCAAAATAACTGACGTGTGCCACCGGCGCGGCCGGGTTGACTTCGCCGAGCCCATCCAGCGACATTTCAAACCAAGTCCGATCGCGCTCTTCCCAGTATAAGGGGCACTGCCAGTGCTCGCGATTGACCATCGCCCAGCCGTCGGCGAGCCAGAGCGTGGGCTTGCGATATCCACCATCCGACATAAAGTCGAGCCATTCCGAATTCGTCACGAGACGATCCGCAAGGCGGAAGGGATGGATCAGCACCTGATGCCGAGGGAGTTCGTTGTCCCAATGGTAGCCATCGCCGCTGGCGCCGACGTCGCGAATGTTGCCGTCAAAGTTGATCCAAGCGAGCAGGTCCAGAGGAGTTGATGCAGGTACGTACCGCGACCGCTCACGGTAAGCAGGCTTCAACGGATTCGCGGCAAACAACGCAAGAATATCCGTCAGCAGCAGTTCCTGATGTTGCTGCTCGTGATTGATGCCGAGCTCAATGAGGCGCGCTGCATCGGAATTCAACCCGTGCCCGCCGTCCAACAACCTGGCAAGAGCCTCATCGACGTGCGCGCGGTAGGCAAAGACGCGTTCCGAGGAAGGCCTGCTCAACAGCCCACGTGAGGACCGAGGTTGGCGCGGACCTTGGCTCTCATAGTAGGAATTAAAGCAGTAGTTGAAAGTGCTATCGAAGGCCCGGTAACCCGGAAGAAACTTTGCAAGAACGAAGGTCTCGAAGAACCACGTCACATGAGCAAGATGCCATTTGGTCGGACTGGCGTCGTCCATGGCCTGGACCGTCATATCCTCTGGGCTGAGCGGTGCCACCAATTCCATTGACATTTGCCGCGTGTCGAACAAGCGACGCGCGAGACCATCAAACTCAATATCGCCGCGAGCCGTCGCGGATCGTGATGTCGCTTCGCGTCCCATGAGCGTCCCGTCTGGTTGACTTTTGGCTGGCATGAACTGGCGCTGGAAAAACATAGGTTTAGCCGCGCAGCTCAGGAACAACCGTTTGGCGATTGAATTCATACACGAAAGCTATGAGCGTCCGCGCGGCACTTCGGCAAAACTTGACCAAAAGCGGACAATCCTGTCCCGCGTGGCGGAGGCAATGCAGATGCCCACTCACTATGATGCCGTCATCATCGGGACCGGGCAGGCTGGCCCTGCCCTGGCCAACCGTCTGACTGAGGCCGGCTGGAAGATTGCCGTTATTGAGCGCGGGCGCTTCGGCGGGACTTGCGTAAATACCGGCTGCATGCCTACCAAGACGCTTGTTGCCAGCGCCTACGCAGCCAAGCTCGCCTCCCGGGCCAGCGATTATGGCGTGATCGTCGACGGCCCCGTCAGTGTCGACATGACGAAGGTAAAAGCAAGAAAGGATGCCGTAACCGGGACCGCGACACGTAACGTCGAAGCATGGCTCCGATCGATGCCAGGATGTACTACTATTCAAAGTCACGCTCGCTTCGTATCAGCCAATACGGTCGAGGCGGGTCCTACACTACTTACCTCTGACAAGGTTTTCGTAAACGTCGGCGGCCGCGCGATTGTTCCGAAAATTCCGGGGCTCAATCAGGTACCCTACCTGACAAATGAGTCGGTCATGGATCTCGACTTCGTGCCTCGTCACCTGATCGTGCTCGGCGGCAGTTACATCGGGCTCGAATTCGCTCAGATCTATCGCCGATTTGGCAGCGCCGTAACCGTTATCGAGGCCGCACCGCGTCTGGTTCCGCGTGAAGACGACGATGTCAGCGATGCCATTCGAAGCATTCTCGAAAACGAAGGGATCGACGTTCGCGTTGACTCCCGATGCTCCAGTGTGAACAAGGATGGCATCGGCATTGGGATTACGATCGAATCGGCTAGCGGCCCGCGGGCCATCACCGGCTCTCACCTTCTGCTGGCCATCGGGCGCAGACCGAACACCGAGATGTTGGGACTTGAGGCCGCCGGCGTGAACACAGATCGCAACGGCTTCATTGAGACCGACGACTTTCTTCGGACAAACGTGCCGTCAATCTGGGCACTCGGCGACTGCAACGGCCGTGGCGCATTTACGCACACAGCGTACAACGATTTCGAAATCGTAGCGGCGAACCTGTTAGACAATGATCCGCGTCGCGCCAGCGACCGGATCATGACATATGGCCTGTTCACTGATCCGCCGCTTGGCCGCGTCGGCATGACCGAGCGGGAAGCGCGCGCCACCGGACGGCAAATTCTCGTTGGCACGCGTCCAATGTCCCGCGTTGGCCGCGCCGTCGAGAAAGGTGAGACGCTCGGTTTCATGAAAATTCTCGTCGATGCAGCGACGAAGAAGATCCTCGGGGCGTCCATTCTAGGGACGTCTGGTGACGAAGCCGTTCAATGCATTACGGCGATGATATCGGCTGGCGCGCCGTACTCAGTCTTGCAGCGTACTGTTCTGATCCACCCGACGGTGTCCGAATTAATTCCGACGGTGCTCGGAAGTCTCGTCCCGCTTGAAGAGTGATCGCGGCATTCAGCAACGGCGATCCGAGATCTCGGAGGGGGTGCACGCTCGCAGTACGCTCCGGGCGCGTGCGCGCGCCCGGCGACCAGATCATTACCGACATGAAGGCAAAGACGAGTAAATGACATTCGGCCGGCGACTAGTAATGCGTAATCCTCAACCGTAACGCCAAGTTTGAAACCGATCACGGCGTCTCACGTAGTTTCTTACGAGACTGATCAGGTCTCGTCATCACGTGGAGCCGGATCTCGGCGGCCGACGTGAATGGCTCAGTCGTACGACAACCACACAAGGGAGAACTCGATGAAAAAGACTTTTTTTGCTGCTCTGGCGGCATGGATTGCGGCTGCCTCGTCACCGGCGCTGGCGAAAACAGACTGTGATGTCGGCTTCAAGACGCATATGACGAACATGTCAATCTACGTCGACAAGTTGTCGGGCTATGAGCTTGCCGACGTTGTTCGCAAGTCGCTCGATGCCTACAGCTCCTGCAAGGCCGGCGACAGCTTCTCGCCGAACGGCGTGTGGGATCAGATCATTGCCGACATGAAGGCGAAGGCTGGCAAGTAAATACGATACGTGGTCGGGACCGCCTCACCAAGCCTTCATGAGTCCCGACTCCGCGCCGTTCCTCGAATTCTATGTCTTGCATCCAAATCGTCAGTACCTTAATTTTCGCGGGACGGACATGTCGTCTTTACGCGATGTAACTTACTGCGTTCTTGACATCCGTGTTGCCGTTTTCGGTATGTGCCGGTCCGCCTTCAGGTGAACCCCTGACCTGGTGAGCATTATTCAGTGCTAAAGCAGCCCGCGTAAGCTACTCGCCACAAATGACAACACCCCGGTCCGAATGGGCAATGGTGCTGCAGAGACAGTGAGAAGGGCACTTGAAGACTTGCTGATGAGCGGCTGAGTTGCAAGTCTCGCTCAACTCCACCTGCCGCGGGTCGAGCGTGTCCCTCTCGACTCCTGGCTAGATTGCGAGAGGGATGCGCGCAGCTTCAGCGATTTCTCATCTGCATCAATACAGCTTGAGTTTCGGTTCAGCGCATTGCGAAGAATCGAGTTCGAATGCATCGATCGCAAACGGCCCATGGTAAGTGTTCGCAGAAGCATAGAGGACTGCGACCAACGCGCGTTGATCGCAAAATATGATGCACTTACTTCAATTGCCTGGAACTGCTTCCGAAGCCGACGCGGCGATACGAGCTAGCGCCGCGGCGGACGTCGACGGAATAATAACGGTATCGATCCTGTGAATAATGCCGTTCTGCGTACTGAGCTCTGTGCCAACAAGTTTCGCGCCGTCAATCCGTGCGCCACCCCTGCGCCGGGCCTCGATTTCTGCCATTTGGCCACTGGCCATCTTGACCCGCATATGCTTCGCTTCAGTGATGCGATTTGCTTTGACAACCTTGCCGTAGATGACGTGGTGCATGAGAATGTCTTGAAGGACCTTCCTGTTTTCCAAGCTAAAAAGCGCGTCGAACGTTTCCTTGGAAAGCTTGGCAAAGGCCGCATCGGTAGGCGCAAAAAC
This sequence comes from uncultured Alphaproteobacteria bacterium, assembly GCA_963750715.1. Lineage (GTDB taxonomy): Bacteria > Pseudomonadota > Alphaproteobacteria > Rhizobiales > Hyphomicrobiaceae > JAGVSR01. Next base: position 139,742 of record CAVVRP010000011.1, read on the forward strand.
GGTGAAAGGACCCTTGCCGCTGAGCATGGTGCCGAGATCGGTCGCCGCAATGGCTCGGCTGAATTGCTTGAGGTCATCGGCGCTCTTGGCAGCAGCAATGAGGTTTCCATCGCCTTTCTCGGCCTTTGAAAAGGCGGCGTCGGCCGTTTTCGGCGCTGATTTGAAGCCGGCTACGCGACTTGCGGCCTCCCGAATAACTCTTGCGTTGTTGGCCGTTTCCGTTCCGGCGTGAACTCCGTTGATTATGACATCAGGGTTAGACCAGACCGGGATGCGGGGGCAACCACTACAGCTTTCTTCGTAACTCATCATCGTTCGCCACGTCGTGCCATTGATGAACCCATGCCCGTACGGGAACGGCGTCTTGCTGTCATCGAGAGCCTCGTCATGGCGGGCGCCGATCAGGTGGCCCAATTCATGTGCCAGCGAATAGCCGAGCGCTGCGCATTCGTGATGCACGGCGGCGAACGCCTTGTCGGCCGAAGCGGCGACTTGAGCGGAGAGGCCGCATCCATGAGGATCGTGCTCAACCAGAATGGCGACGTCTGCTCCATACTGATCCCTTAGCCGGTGGATCTCGTCCATGTAGCCGTCGTGGTCATAGGCGAATCGAAAAACATGATCGAAATGTGTGCCGCTCTCCATGTAGTCCGTCTCGTAGGCGTGAACGAGCTTGAATTGGACGTTGTCGACCTTGCTGTTCACAAGCGATTGATTAGCCTCTTCCACGGCCAGCATAATCAGATCTTTCTCGATATCGGTATAGTGGCTGGCGGCCTGCTTCGTATACGCGACAATCAATGTGATGGTCACATCATCTGGCCTACGCTCGCGTGATTTTCTTGCTGGTGTATCGGGCGCGATCTTCGTTGATACTGCGTTTCCAGCTGCTTCACTCAACGGTGCATCTTCCTGGTTCTTCGTATCTCGCCGGTCCGGCGGGATTTCCCCTTCTGCTTTGGGATTTTTTTGCACTTGTTGTGGGACCATGCTCGCATCGCCGCGCTTTACCAGCGGGTCTTCCTGCATATTCATCTTGTGCATCAGGTCAGGGCTCATGGGTGCATGCTCGGGCGGGAGCATTCGCGGCTCCATCTCAACAACGCCATGCATTCCGTCGCCCATATTCTTCACTGCGTAAATGTGCCCGTGATAATGAATGGTTCCAGTCAACCGCCCGCTGGGCCACCACAGAAGTGTCACAGGATCGCCGGTCTCACCGACCGTTCCATGCCACACGTATCCCTCACCCGACTTGGCGATACTCGTACGTTTTGCGGAAACGCTCGTGGTTGCGTTCAATGGGATGACAAGTGTTGGCGGTGGCTCATTCGATTTCGCCTTTGCCATGCTTTTGGTTAGCGCGTATTCTAAGACGTTTGACTGTGGTAACGCCATCATGCTCACGCCCATGGCGGCCTTCGAATCCATAGCCTGATGCATCATCTCTGTCTGCGTTTGGGTCATGGTCGCGCCCGTTGGCATCGGGGCAAGCATGTGGTTCCAGGAGTTGTCAAGAACGGTGACGGTAATCCCTTGGCTGTTGGCGGCCTTCGCCAGTGCTTCCAAATGCGATTGCGGGACCGACCACATTTCGGAGCGGGTCATTTCGAGCGTTTGGACATCAACAGGGGCAGCGAGGGACCGAAGCGATTTGTAGTGGCTGGAATTATGGTCCGGCAGACCTGAGAGGATAATTTCCGTTCGAGCGTCACGATCCGCCGCCCACCCAGATTTGCTGGTTGGTCCGGTTGCGAGCAACGCGATTGCGATCAGAGAGAGAGTTCTGAAACTTTCAATACAGTACTTTAGCATCACACGATTCCGCCACAGAGGCATCGCTGTCTTGCCGCGCTTGCTGCCCGGCTCAATGAGCAGGGGACTTTCGACGGGTGAGCCCCCCAGCTAGAGGCTGGGAGGCCCTTCTTCTCAAGCGGGCGTTGGTAGCTATTTGCCAGCTTTGGCCTGCATATCGGTCAGGACCTGATCCCAGACGCCGTGGGGCGAGAAGTTGTCGCCAGCCTTGCAGGAATTATAGGCGTCGAGTGATTTGCGAACTGCGTCAGCCAGCTCATAACCCGACATCTTGTCAACGTAGATCGACATCTTGCCCATGTGGGTCTTGAAGCCTCCGTCGCAGTCTTCTTTCGCGAAGGCAGGTGTAATGCCTACCATCAGGACCGCAGCAAGTGCGGCAATCGACGTTTTAATCATGTACAGTCTCCTATCCAATTGAACAGTCAACCGTTTTGCCAATCAATCGAAGTACCTTTGAGGCTGCACGGCTGACAATGAGAATACGAGCAGTGCCGTTCAACTGGTCATACCGCTTATGTTCGGTTTCCATAGCGTCTTGCTATGGACCCTTTTCGTTGCGATTCAATACGGTCGACCTCTTGCGACAAGTTCGTGTAGACGCGGAACGGGTCCACGTTGTTTCGCTAGAAGAAAGAGCTCTGGTTGATTGATCGCAGGGAGCGCGTGCGCTCGGACTCGTGTTCAATTAGAGAAGGATAAATACTGCTTGTGGCAAGCCGATTATCCGAAAAACCCGACAGGGTACGGTCCCACTAACTCTGGGCGTTGAACTCTTGTGCTATCGCTCACCGATGCACAGCGTCTCCTATCACCGCCACCTGTTTCCAGCCGAAGTCATCCAGCATGCCGTGTGGCTGTATTTCCGATTTCCGCTGAACTTTCGGGATGTCGAGGACCTGCTGGCCCAACGTGGCATCGATGTCTCCTATGAAACCGTCCGCCGCTGGTCAGGGAAGTTTGGTCTCGCCTGTGCCAGGAAGCTCAGGAGATCGAATCCATCGTCTTCAGGAAGAAAGAACCCGCATGATTACACTTTACACCTTCGGCCCCAAATTCGGCCTCGCTGACCCGAGCCCGTTCGTTACCAAAAGCCTCGTGCACCTGAAGATGAGCGGCGTACCGTTCACGACCGACACCAGCGGCTTCCGCAAGGCACCAAAGGGCAAGCTGCCTTACATCGCGGACGACGGCGAAATGATTGCCGACAGCGTTTTCATCCGCGCGCATCTGGAAAAGAAATACGGCGCCGATTTTGACAAGGGGCTGACGGCTGAGCAGCGTGCCACCGGTTGGGCGTTTGAGACGATGTGCGGCGAACATCTCTACTGGGCCATCATCGATGCCCGCTGGATGGTGGACGCCAACTTCGACAAGGGCCCGCGCCACTTTTTCGATGCCGCGCCGGCGCCGATCCGGCCCTTAATCATTGCCAAAATCCGCCGCGACGTGAAGCGCACATTGCACGGCCAGGGCTTCGGGCGCCATACGCGCAGCCAAGTCGAAACCCTGGCGGCGCGAGATATCGACTCAATCGCGGCCCTCCTCGGTGACAAACCGTTCTTGTTCGGCACTGAGCCGCACGCAGCCGACGCGGCAGTCTATGGGTCAGTCGCCAGCGTTTTATGCCCACATTTCGAAACGACTATCCGCAATCACGCGCAATCCCACGCCAACCTCGTTGCCTACGCCAAACGCTGCACGGCGCGCTGGTTTCCAGAGTTCGTAAGATAAGCGCCACATTTGGCGTTTCCCTGTCGACAAAACGAGCCCGCGCTATGGGCTCGCGAACATCCAGGACCAAGGAGTCGATCAAAAGAGATTTCGCGCTTAAAATTTGGCTTTGGTCGCGCTTCATGTTGAACTTGGCGCGGCCTGTGCGCCGGTCGCAATGCAGAAGCGGGCGGTGAGGCGGTCGCCTTCGCGGTCGATCATGCGCCGAGCCCATCGTACACCCCCGGCATGTCTCTGGCGCACAGTGGCCGGCACCTCGCCACCCGCAATCATGACAGTTTAGTGAAGCACTTGTTTGCGGCGCAACATGAATTGATCGGATACGAGGTCGCGGTATCTGTCTCTCGAACAACTCGACGCATCGGTGGGGCTCCGCGAGGCGTCATCGTGCTCTGTTGCGGTCAGCGGCTGTCCACTAAAACTAGCCGGCCTTGACTGACTTGCCGTCAGCGTGGAGACAGCACAATGAAGCTACGGGTCGGCTATGAGATTCGGTACTTATTTTCGCAGCCGACTCCGGCCAACACCTTCTGCCTATTACCCGGAGCGGTCCTAAAGGGCCTCGCCTGCGGCGGAAAAAGCTGACGTCAATCCTTCTTGAATACTGATTTCTACGAAGAGTCTTTTGCTTTCAACATCAACGCCTTTTCCAGTTCCGCAATGCGTTGGCGCAAAGGTGCCGTGCCTTCCTCGATCTCGACTAACGTGAAGCGCGGCGTGATGTGCTGCGGACAGTTCCAATCAAAGGCTTCGACTGAAATCACGATCCCCCGCTCAACGTGTGCTTTGTATTCCGGCATTGAAAGGCGCTGGAGCATTTCGTGGTCATTGGCGTCAACGATGCGGACACGTCCGAGGATTTTGAGTCGCGCCCGATTGGGGTAGTCCATGAGAAAGAGCGAGACTCGATCATCGGCCTTTAGGTTGCCGACGCTGATGTACTGCCGATTGCCTCGGAAGTCAGCAAGGCCAATGGTCTTCTCGTCGAGCACGCGCACGAACCCAGCCGGGCCGCCGCGATGCTGGATGTAGGGCCAGCCGGTCTCGCTGACGGTCGCCATGTAGAAGCTGTCTCGTGAGGCAATAAAGGCGGCTTCATTCGGACCCAGAACATCATGGTGGTCCTCGCCGGAATCCATCCGTGAATAGGCCCGGCGGCTGCCGTTTAGCTCCTGTGCCGCATTCACGCTTGTGGTGAACGCGAGTTCTGCGAATTTGTGTCCCACGATCGCTGCCTTTCCAAGCTTGCATCTCAGAGCCCGAGCTCTGTGAGCCCGGGATGGCCATCCGGCCGAGGACCAAGCGGCCAGTGATACTTGCGCTCGCTCATGGAAATCGCGAAGGTCGTTGATGCTGGCGAAGCGCTTCTGCATCAGGCCGTCCGCGTCGAATTCCCAGTTCTCGTTTCCATAGGAGCGAAACCACTGACCGCTGGCGTCGTGCCACTCGTAAGCAAACCGGACAGCAATACGATTGTCCCGGAATGCCCACAGCTCCTTGATCAATCGGTAGTCGAGCTCACGTTCCCACTTGCGCGCGAGAAACACGACGATCTCATCACGCCCTTTGGGAAACTCTGAGCGATTGCGCCATTGGCTGCCGGGTGTGTAGGCGAGGGACACACGTTGAGGATCACGCGAATTCCACCCGTCCTCAGCCATGCGGACTTTTTGGAGCGCCGTTTCAAGAGTGAAGGGCGGGAGTGGTGGGCGCGACATAGCAATAGCTCCTTCGAGGAAGTACCTGTTAAGAAAAATGGGCGGCGGTCTGGAGTTCTCGATCGACCGCCGCCCCATAATTCAGAGCTTGTCGACGGCGACGGATTTGATGTTTGCCCAGTTGCCCTCGGCCTTCTTGATGTTTCCGGGAATGTCTTCCGACCACTTGGTCTGAATATCGCTGTTGAGGTTTAGGTAAAGCCGCCCGTTGACAACTTTCCAAAAGCGCGGATCGCCGTCGAACTTCTTATTGAGCGCGGCGCCATACGCACAGTAGCCGCCAAAGGCTGGCTCATACTTGCCGGGATCGGTCTTGAAGGTGTCCAGATTAGACTGGTTCGCAAACCGGTACGTCGCGCCGTTGTGAGCGAGCGCAAACTTGTCGGTTCCGATGACGGGCTGACCGCCAAAGAACGACACGACGTCATAGCCGTGGGCCGCAAGACCGGGTCCGGCCAGCGTGGCACCGCGCGAGGTGTTCTGTTCGTCGACAGCGTAGGCAGACCCAGACAACAGGGACAGACCCAACGCGGAAGCCAGCAAGATTGGCCGAGTAAAGTTCATGGCGAATAGTCTCCTTCGATGTGATTGTTCCGTGCGGCACCAAGCTGCCGACACCGGGAACATGCGCCTCAAGGAGAGATTGAAAGAATAAGTCTTCTATGCAATAAATTATTCCGATTATTGGAATTATCGCATGGACCGGTTTCACGAGCTGACGGTCTTCGTCGCCGTTGCCGAGACGGGCGGGTTTGCAAAGGCCGCAGGCCGGCTCGGCAGTTCGCCGCCCGCGGTTACGCGCGCAATCGCAGCACTCGAACAGCGCCTCAGCACAGAGTTCTTCACCCGGACAACGCGGCGAGTGCACCTGACCGAAGCAGGCAAGTTGTTCTTGGAACGTGCGCGCGGCCTCCTCTCAGACCTCGAGTTTGCCGAGTTTGAGGTGACCGGAGAAAGCAGAATGCCGACGGGGTATTTGACCGTTACGGCATCAGTAACTTTGGGGCGTTCGATCTTGCCACCGGTCGTGACGAGTTTTCTCAACGCGCATTCTCGCGTCACGGCCAAGGTCCTGCTGCTCGACCGGGTCGTCAATCTCATCGAGGAAGGCATCGATGTTGCCGTGCGAATAGGCCATCTGCCAGACTCCACACTGATTGCACGTCCGGTGGGCGAGGTCCGGCGCATGCTGGTTGCGAGCCCCGCCTATCTTTCAAAGCGCGGGATGCCCAAGACGGCGGCTGATCTCAAGCTGCACGCGATCATCGCCTTCACGGCGCTGATGCCGAATAGCGAGTGGACCTATATGGGCGAGAGGGGCATCCATCGCGTAACCCTTCAACCACGCTTCGAGATCAATGACGCGACGGCCGCCATTGCAGCGGCCGAGGATGGAAACGGCATTACAAATGCGCTGTCATATATGGTTGCAAAGCACATCCGCGAGGGGCGCCTCATGCCGGTACTATTGGACTTGTGTCCACCACCCGCTCCGGTTCAGCTTGTCTATCCTGAGAGCCGGCTCGTTGCGCCCAAGGTCCGCGCCTTTATCGACTACGCGGCGCCGAGGATTCGGACAGCACTGGCAGAACTGAGGCCCATGGAACGGCAGTCCAAGACGAAGTCGTAAAGATGAGAATCATTTGAATGGAATGCCACTATCTGAGGACTCATGCCACTCGATAGACCACAGCTCGAGTTCGTCGGGATTGCCAAGTCTTTCGATGGTGGCCAGAGTTGGGCAGTGCGCGACGTGTCATTGAGCATCCAGACTGGCTTGTTTGTAGCGCTCGTCGGGCCTTCCGGCTCGGGCAAGACGACGCTGCTCAAGATGGTGAACAGATTGGTCGAGCCCGATTACGGCACTGTCAGGATCGATGGCGAGCAGGTCGACAAGGCCGATCCTCCAATCCTGCGCCGCGGCATCGGCTATGTCTTCCAGGCGATCGGCCTGTTCCCACATCTGACGATCGGGGAGAACATAGGAATTACTCCGCAATTGCTGAGGTGGTCCGAGGCCGAGATCGAGGCGCGCGTCGCCGAACTGCTCGATCTGGTCGGCCTCCCACAAAGCTACGCATCCCGATTTCCGGATGCACTGTCCGGCGGAGAGCGTCAGAGAGTTGGAGTAGCACGTGCGCTTGCGGCTCGACCGCGGCTCATGCTGATGGACGAGCCATTCGGTGCAATCGACCCCCTGACTCGCGATGATCTCGGGACGGCGTATCGAGGCTTGCACGACCGCCTCAACCTGACGACCATCATGGTTACACATGATGTGCAGGAAGCCGTGCTGCTGGCTGACCGGATCGTCGTCATGGACGCCGGCCGAATCATTGCAGACGGCCCCCCGCCAGCGCTGATGACAGGGCACGCCTCGCCGCTCGTCGACGCCATGATGTCGAAGCCGAGGCGACAGGCCGAGCGAGTCCGAGCCATACTCGAGGGCAACGCGCCGGGCGCAAAGCATGTCTGAGCGCTTCAATTCTGCGTTTCATGCTCTGCCGGACTATCTGGCGCAGCATGTATTCTTAAGCGCCACGGCTCTGATGCTCGGCGTGTTGATCAGCCTACCGCTTGCTGTTCTGGCCGCGCGCCATTCGCGGCTGCGGTGGCCACTGCTGGCAATCGCCAGTCTGATCCAAACCATACCTGGGTTAGCCCTTTTGGCGCTGTTCTACCCTCTGCTGCTCCTGCTGTCGGAATTGACGCAAACACTGTTCGGACTGTCGTTTTCCGCGCTCGGCTTTCTGCCCTGCCTGATGGCATTGACGCTCTATTCGATGCTGCCGATCCTGCGTAACGGGGTGGCAGCGCTGACGGGAATAGACTCGAGCCTGCTCGAAGCCGCCGATGCTGTTGGCATGACGTCGCGGGAGCGGCTGTTGAGGGTGGAGCTCCCATTGGCTGCTCCGGTCATCATGGCTGGTATCCGCACCGCCGCAGTCTGGACAATCGGGGCGGCGACGCTGTCGACATCGGTTGGCCAGACTAGCCTCGGCAACTTCATTTTTTCCGGTTTGCAGACCGAGAACTGGGTCTACGTCGTGTTCGGCTGCGTCAGCGCAACAACGCTGGCGCTGCTTGTCGACCAGCTCCTTGGCATTCTGGAAACGGGCATCGCACGACGCGATATCCGGTATTCGTTGGCGGGCGGCGCAGGCCTGCTGCTGGGAACGATCGTTGCCGTGGCTCCAATGCTATTGGCAGCGCCGAGAGCGTATGTCATCGGCGCCAAGAACTTCAGCGAGCAATTCATCCTGGCTGAGTTGATTGCCGGACAGTTGGAGCACGAAGGAGCATCAGCTGAGCGCAAGCAGAACCTCGGCTCGGCTGTTGCGTTTCGCGCGCTGGCTAGCAGTGAAATAGACGTTTATGTCGACTATACTGGCACACTGTGGACCAATGTGATGGCGCGCCGGGACACGCCGTCCCGTGAGGTCATGCTGCGTGAGATCGAGAGCTGGATGCGGACGCAGCATGCGGTTACGGTGCTCGGTCCCCTCGGGTTCGAGAATGCCTACGTTCTCGCCATGCGCGCCGATCGAGCGTCATCGTTGGGTATCAATACCATCAGGGATTTGACACGGCACGTCACTACCTTGAATCTCGGCAGCGATCTGGAGTTCCTCAGCCGTCCGGAATGGGCAGCACTTCAAAGAGCTTATGGCCTAGCGTTCCGCGATCAGCGATCGTTCAGTCCGACCTTCATGTATCGCGCCCTGGAGGACGGCAGCGTCGACGTTATCTCCGCGTTCTCCAGCGATGGCCGAATTGCTGCATCGAAGCTAGTCGTGCTCGACGATCCCCGTCATGTGACTCCCGCCTATGATGCGGTCGTGCTAATTTCACCGAAGCGGTTCGGCGATGCGCTCCTGCGCCGTGCGCTGACGCCATTGATCGGCCGCATCAGCGTCGAGACCATGCGCGAGGCAAATTTCATGGTCGATCGCGACGCAGACAAGGCAACACCCGCAGTGGCCGCCAATTTCCTGAAGCGAGCGATTGGGTCGCCCGAGCGCTGATCTTCAGTAAAAAACCCTAGCCGCTTGGTCGCTGCGCCCATCAAGGTACCGCGCACGGGATTAATCGAACGGGAGCAGATGAATGGGAAGAAAAGACGGGCCGCACCGGCTACGTCTGCCGGTCCAGCTGATAGGACCTGGCACCGGTGCGCCACCGTCAATGATGAGATATTCCTAACGCCTGAGGATGACGCTCAAGGCGCACTCGGCCGCAACGCCACTGACCGCTGCCCACCCACTAATCCATGTCACGAAAGGCGTGGCCGTCAGCCGCGACGCCTTCGACGACGCTAGGAGGCAGCAAGTCTTGCGCCGCTGTGCCATCAAAGACCCAATCGCTCTTGTCGGAGAAATCGGGGAGACTTGCGCCTTTGCGCACATACAGGCCAATGGCCGGCTTTTTGGCATTAATGTAGAGATCATATTGTTGCATCGCGACAACCTCCCTGGAGGCGCCCACTCCCGCGCCGTTCAGGCGGGTCGAGCCGTGCGCTTTACCGAAACCGGCACGGATTTGTAGGACGGAGTTCCGCTCCGACGATCGTACTGATCGATGGCGATCAAGTTGTTGGCTTCCGGGTAATATGTGGCGACCGATCCTGGGGCGATATCGAACTCGACAGCCGTCAATCCGGACAATGTGCGCGGAGCATCGCCCTCGTTGCAAACGGTCTCGACGTCGACCACGTCGCCGTGTTGCAATCCTCGGGCAGCCAGATCGGCTGCATTCATGAAGAGGATGTCGCGCCGTCCGGTAATGCCGCGATATCGGTCGTCCAGCGTGTAGATGGTCGTATTGTATTGGTCGTGGCTGCGGACGGTCGCCAGGATGAGAGCGCCGGGCTCGTCACAGCGCGCGTCTTCCTCCAGGCCCGCGGCAACGACGAACTCGGCCTTGCCCGATTTTGTGTTCCATACGCGCTTTGACGCGGGAACGGACAGCCGAAATCCTCCCGGTTGCGCCACGCGCTGGTTGAAGTCGTAGAAGTCGGGAAACACCGCCTCGATCTTGTCGCGGATGCGGCTGTAGTCGGCGATGAGCTCGCGCCAAGGCACCTGTGTGTTGGGCGAGCGTCGCCAGCGCCAGTTCGGCCACGATGGCTGGCTCCGACTTGAGGTGACCCGACGCCGGCTTGAGCCCGCCCGACGACGCGTGCACCATGGCCATGGAATCTTCCACCGTCACGCTCTGCCGTCCCGTTTCCTGGATGTCGAGTTCGGTCCGCCCGAGACACGGCAGGATGAAGCTTTGCTTGGCGATGAGCAGATGCGATCGGTTGAGTTTCGTCGCGATATGGACGGCGAGATCCAGCTGTCGCATTGCCGGAAACGTGACGTCGGGATCGGACATCGCCACGGCCAGATTGCCCCCGAGGCAGACCAGGGCCCTCGAACGGCCTTTGCTGATCGCTTCAATGGCCTCGACGGCGTTGTGACCCTTCTGGCGCGGCGCCTTGATGGGGAATGCCTGCTCGAGATTGTCGAGCAGCTGGCGCGAGGGGACTTCCGTGATGCCGACCGTGCGGTCGCCCTGGACGTTCGAGTGCCCACGCAGCGGGCAGATGCCGGCGCCTTCCTTGCCGATGTTGCCGCGCATCAGCAGCAGGTTGGCGATCTGGTGCACGTTGGACGTGCCATGACTGTGCTGGGTGATGCCCATGCCATAGCAGATGATCACGCGCTCGGCCTCGGCGTACACCTTTGCTGCCGCCTCGATTTCGGCACGCCGCAGCCCAGCAAATCGTTCGATCTGCGACCAGTCGGTCGCGTCGATGTCGGCAACGAGCGCGTCGAAGCCATTCGTATGTCTCGGCGATGAAATCGCGATCGAGGACGCCTGTACTTCCGCTGCGCGATCTGCACGCGATCCAACTCAAGCAGGCACTTCATCATTCCCGTGAGACCAGCGACGTCACCGCCGATTCCGACCTGGTAGTAGGACGACGCGATTGGCGTCGAGCCGAGCGTCACCATCTCGAAAGGGTTCTGCGGCGCTTGGAAGCGTTCCAGGCCGCGCTCGCGCAAGGGGTTGAAGACGACGATCTTGCATCCCGCGTCGGGAGGCATCCCGAAGGGTGCCGAGCATTCGCGGATGGTTGGTGCCGGGATTGTGGCCGATGCAGAAGATCGCGTCGGCATGGTCGAAATCGTCGAGCGTGACCGTACCTTTCCCGACGCCGATCGACTCCGGCAGTCCGACGCTCGTCGCCTCGTGACACATGTTCGAGCAGTCCGGAAAGTTGTTGGTGCCGAACTCGCGCACATAAAGTTGGTAGAGGAACGCCGCCTCGTTCGACGTTCGGCCCGACGTGTAGAACTCGGCCATGTTCGGGTCGGGCAACGCGCGCAGAGCCGCGCCGATACGCTGAAAGGCGTCCTCCCATGCGATCGGCTGGTAGGTGTCGGTGGTGGCATCGTAGGCCAGAGGGTGTGTCAGGCGGCCTTCGCTTTCGAGCGCGAAGTCCGGCCAACCCCACAACTCCGACACGGTATGCGCGGCGAAAAACTCTGGTGTCGCCCGCTTGCTGGTTGCTTCCCATGCGACGGCCTTGGCGCCGTTCTCACAGAATTCGAACGACGAGGTATGCCGCGGATCGGGCCAAGCGCATCCGGGACAGTCAAATCCAGTCGGCTGGTTTAGCGTCAGCAGACCTTTCATCTCGCGCGACACCGAGACTGACATTTCGCTGCTGAGCGCTCGTGCGACCGCCTTGAGCGCACCCCACCCGCCCGCGGGGCCTTTATAATCCTCTACGCCCTCGATGTGCCTCTTCTCCTTCTTCGCAAACCGCCTTTTTTTCTCGCCGCCGAACGGATGCGTCTCCATCCGGGGCTTCTGGTCGAAGGTTTCCGCTGGTGCTGCCTTGCCGCCGCTTCGCGCCGGTTGGTGCATTTCGCTCTCCACTCCGGAGACCTCGTGCGGGTTCTTAACCATGGGCGCCTCCTGATCGTGCTGGAAGCATCTAGGCAGGGGCTGACTGCCTTAGGATTCATTTCTCGGCATGTCGAGTAACGTTACGAATGAATGGTACGTGTGGTCACAGCTGAACTTCGTCGTCCGCAGATTGGCGCCGGCTGACGCTCGATACAAGTCCCGTTCTGATTGATGAGGCCTGAGATCTGCAGCATCCCGGCTTCTGGCTTGGCCCACCTCCATCTTCGGGCTGGCGACGGTGGTCAATCCGTAGATAGTAGCGATACTGTCAAAAAATCACGGCCCCGTATCACGTCGACGCCGCAAGCGCGGCAGTCTCGCAGGATTGATCTCGACGGTCGTCCAACAAACTCGTCCTGCTTTGCGGGGCGAGTGCTCGCCGGTTCGGGCCGACGCTTGCGCGCAGAGTGCCGTTTTCTCCCGCAATATCCACCATCGCACCAGTGGAAGGCCACGCCAAGTCTGGCGTCAAGACCAACCCTGAACTAACATTATTCTGGGACACTTGGTGGGGGCTGGTCATTGCGGCGACTGCTAGCCCCAGACAGTCTGCAGGCGCAGATGAGAGTAAGGAAACCAATCGATGAGCACCAACTTCTCAATCATACTCGGTGTGATAGGCCTCGCCGTCCTTTGGCTGATCGTGGCTTACAATGGTCTCGTTGCACTGCGCCAGCGCTGCAAACAGGCGTTCTCCGACATCGACGTGCAGTTGAAGCAGAGACACGACCTCGTGCCCAACTTAGTCGAGGCCGTGAAGGGCTATGCCAAGCACGAGCGTGACACTCTGGAAAACGTGATCAAATGGCGCAACGCCGCGGCATCTGCCTCGGGGCCTGTAGCGCAGGCGGCCGCCGAGAGCCAGCTCACGGCCGGTATTCGCCAGCTTATCGCCCTTGCCGAGGCTTATCCGGACCTCAAGGCCAACACCAACTTCCAACAGCTTCAGACCGAGCTTGCCGACCTCGAGAACAAGATCGCAGCCTCTCGCCGGTTCTTTAACAACGCGGCCTCGGAGTACAACGCCTCGCGCGAGAGCTTCCCGAACGTGCTGTTCGCCAACTCGATGGGTTTTGGGCCTCAGGACTTCTTCAATCTCGACGAAGCCGAAAAGGCAGCCGTCCAGACCGCGCCGAAGGTTCAGTTCTGAACCTATGCACATTGGAACGCGCCCGCCCAGGGACTCGCGCAGCAACTTAGGAGGCTTGCAGATTTCATAACCGTACAATGGTACGTCCTGTCGACGCGTGGACAAGCCATCGGACCCAGAAATCGCCAAGAGTCGCTCGGTGTCCGGAGGGCTCGGGGGACCGGAACTTCCCGAAAAGGGTAATTTTACGATGTTCCAAGCCTATGGACTCTATGGCCACATCCAGGCGAACCGCTTACGTTCGGTCCTTTTGCTGCTCGGGTTCGTCGTGCTGCTGCAGATACTGCAGTTCTCGATTTATCTGCTGGGCACGGCGTTCTTCGAATTCGGTCTGTCGTTCGAACGCATCGCGGGTGACGCATTCGAGAACTACAAGCGGAGTTGGCCGATTGCCTCGCTTGTCGCCGCCGCATGGTTTGCCATTGCTTATGCCGTCCATCACGCGATGATCCGCCATGCGACCGGTGCAAAGCCGATTGAACGCAAGGAGGCGCCGAACCTCTACAACGCCCTTGAAAATCTATGCATCTCCCGCGGCATCCCGATGCCGCGACTCGAGATTATCGAAAGCTCAGCGCTCAATGCCTATTCGGCAGGGCTTCGGGAAGGCAACTATCTCATCGCCGTGACGCGCGGCCTCATCCAGACCCTTGGGCAGGAAGAACTCGAGGCCGTGCTTGCGCACGAACTCACTCATATCCGCAACCGCGATACGCAGATGTTGGTCATCGCGATAATCTTCGCCGGCATTTTCGCGTTCTTTGGCGACATGCTGTTTCGGGCTTGGGATTTTCCCTACGGCGTTTACCCGAGGAGTCGTCGCACCACGCGCTCCGACGACGACAGCGGGTGGGGCAGCGGCACGTCTTCCGACGGCGAGAAGGAGCACGATGGTGGAGGCGGTGGGGCGGCTGGCGCACTGATCGCCATCGCCATCGCAGTCGCGATCATCGTGATCACGTGGGGTGTCTCCACGATGATCCGTTTTGCGCTCTCGCGCTCTCGCGAGTATCTGGCGGACGCTGGCGCGGTAGAGTTGACCAAGGACCCAAATGCACTGATCCGAGCGCTGCAGATGATCTCCAGAAAATCCTCATGTTGAGGTGATCTCGCGTATGGAGGCTTTCTTCATCGAGACACCAATCGCCGAGCGCGTCATCGGCATACTGTCGACGCATCCACGGATCGAGGATCGAATAGCGGCCATCCAGCGCTTCGCCGGTGGTAATCAAGCGGGCTGAAGGCGCAAAAGAGAATTTTAGGTTCATCGTAGCCCCAAGAACGGATGGGTGTTGTCACATTGCTAGAGTTAAGAGCTTGGGGTCATCTCTGCTCTCCTTTGCTTCGCAGTGAAGTCGGGTGCAGACAATTTTCAAATACCCTTCGAACGCGAGGGTTGCAGGTTCGAGTCCTGCCGGGACCGCCATTTTCCATGATGGAGTAAGGGGCAGGTCAAGCCACCATGGCCGGCATAATCCAGGGGCTCGCCTATCGCGCCAATCGTGGTCTATCGGACGGACAGGACACTTTCGTGCACCTCTTAGGCCCCGACGCGCTCCGTTGAAGTGAGCTTGTCGGGTGTATCTGCCGTCGCCTATGGTGGCGCAGTGCGGGGCCAGAAGGCGGACAGGATCCAACGGTATCCTTGGGATGCATAAGACGCATGCCACTGCTAGAGGCTCGGCACGTACAAAAGTTCTATCCGACCGGGGAAGGTCTCCTTCAGGTTCTGCAA
This sequence comes from uncultured Alphaproteobacteria bacterium, assembly GCA_963750715.1. GTDB lineage: Bacteria > Pseudomonadota > Alphaproteobacteria > Rhizobiales > Hyphomicrobiaceae > JAGVSR01. The sequence goes on from CAVVRP010000011.1 coordinate 154,854, forward strand.
GATGTCGATTTGGAACTCGAAGCGGGTGTCAGCCTCGCGCTAACGGGTGAATCGGGAAGCGGGAAGAGCACGCTTCTTCATCTGGTTGCCGGTCTTGATCGCCCTGATGCCGGGGAGATCTGGATTGATGGTCAAACGATTATCGGGCTCCCTGATCCAGGTCTTGCCGCCTTGCGAAGGTCGACCGTGGCGGTGGTCTTCCAGCATTTCAACTTGATCCCGTCACTGGATGTAGCCTCAAACTTATCTTTCCAGGCCCGTCTAGCGGGCCGGGCTGATCCCGCTTGGCTCGAAACGTTGGCGACAGGATTGGGGTTGACCGAATGTCTCGGGCGCTATCCGGAACAACTCTCCGGTGGCCAACAGCAGCGCGTGGCAATCGGGCGGGCTTTGGCTGTCCGTCCGAAGCTTCTTCTAGCGGACGAACCGACCGGCAATTTGGATGAGGCGACAGGGGACGCGGTCCTCGATTTGATGCTCTCACTAGTGTCGAAGACCGGGGCCGCCCTGCTCATGGTAACGCACTCGAGCCGCCTTGCGGCTAGGCTTGATCGGCATCTGCATCTGCATGCAGGGCGATTGACATGATGCTCCGGACCGCCCTCACGGCGCTTCTTTCCCACTGGCGATGGCGCCCGGTCCAGTTGTTGACCTTGGTCTTGGGTCTCGCGATGGCGACCGCCTTGTGGTCAGCCGTGCAAACGATCAATAGCGAGGCACGCGCCAGCTATGCCCGTGCCGCGGCGATCCTCGGTCAAGACCGACTGAGCCAGTTGGTTCGAGAGGATCGAGCGCGCCTTGACCAACAGGTGTTTGTAACACTCCGGAAGGGAGGGTGGCTGGTTTCACCACTCCTCGAAGGAGAACGACGCTTGGGCGGCACAAAAGTTCGGGTCTTAGGGTTTGACCCTTTAACGTCGCCCCCCCAAGCCCAGCAGCTGGATCTCTCTGCACGTGGTGACTTGCTCGAGTTCATCACCGGTCCCGGCCTTTTGTATGCGGCACCGGAAACCGCAGCCAAGCTTCGCGGGCATGTGACCCAAGCTCTGCGCGAGACGGCGGGTCTTCCGCCAGGCATGGTGCTCACAGACATCGGGCAGGCGCAGGCCGTTCTCGAGGCGCCGGGTCAGATCTCGCGGCTCGTGCTGTGGCCCGAGCAACCCCTGGGTCGGGTACCACTGAAGGATCTAGCCCCTGAACTCCGTCAGAGAGATCCAAGCAACGCGAATGACCTAGCCCGTCTGACAGACAGCTTTCATCTCAATCTGACGGCCTTCGCCTTTCTCTCCTTTGCCGTGGGTCTCTTTATCGTTCACTCGACGATTGGCCTTGCATTCGAGCAGCGGCGTCCCCGTCTTTCGTACGCTCCGCGCGCTTGGGCTCCCCGCACGTTCGCTGATGGGCCTGTTGTTGGGCGAGCTTCTGATGTTTGCCCTCCTTGCGGGTATCTTGGGGGTCGGTCTGGGCTACCTGATTGCGGCGGCCCTCTTGCCCGATGTGGCCGCGACATTACGAGGGCTTTATGGGGCCAACGTTGAAGGATCGGTTGCGCTACGAGGATCCGCCGTCGCCGCAGGGCTGGCGATTGCTCTGATCGGCACGCTGGTCGCGGCGAGCCAAGGAACTTCTGGAAAGTTTGGTCCTTGCCGCTCCTGGTATCGGCCCACCCCCAGGCGTGGGTACGAGCCTCCGAACGCGTGCTGAGGCTCCAGTTCGGGGCGGCAGCTGTTTTGTTCATTCTCGCGGCCAGCATTGCTTTTTTCGGTTCCGGCCTTTTCTGGGGCTTTATGCTCTTGGCCGCGCTGCTTTTGGCATCCGCTCTGATGCTGCCGTTGCTGTTGATGGCTGTTCTGAAATTCGGCCAGCGCTTTGCCCGTGGACCACTCTCCGAGTGGTTCTGGGCCGATAGCCGCCAGCAACTGTCAGGGCTCTCCCTGTCGCTGATGGCATTGCTTCTGGCCTTGGCCGCCAACGTCGGGGTTGGAACAATGGTCTCAAGTTTCCGCCAAACCTTTGTTGGCTGGCTCGACCAGCGACTTGCATCCGAACTTTACGTAACCGCGCGATCGGAAGAGGAGGCGACCGCGATCAAGACATGGCTCACTCTGAGAAGCGACGCGGTTTTGCCCATCTGGAACGTGGAGGCTCAGATCGGGGGGCTTCCGGTATCGATCTATGGCGTCGTCGATCATGCCACGTACCGGGACAACTGGCCGCTTCTGTCGGCTGAATCCGGTGTATGGGATCAAATGGCCCGAGGGGAGGGCGTTCTCATCAATGAGCAATTGGCCCGTCGGCGCAAGCACCGTCTCGGCGATGTGATCACCCTCCCTGGCGACTGGTACACCCGGATCGTGCGGAATCTACTCCGATTATGGCAACCCAATCGGCCAGGTCATGATTGGGATTGAGCAACTCCTGAAGCGTTATCCGGACGCGTCGCGCGTGCGCTATGCGATCCGCGTCGATCCGACGAAAGCCGGGGCCTTGGCCGAGGATCTACGTACGACCTTCGATCTGCCGGAGCAAAACCTCATCGATCAAGCTGCAATCAAAAAGTTATCGCTGAGCACGTTTGAGCGCACGTTCACGGTCACGGCGGCGCTGAACGTGCTGACGTTGGGTATTGCAGGATTGGCCATGTTTGCGAGCCTGCTCACTTGGTCGTCGATGCGGCTGACACAAGTCGCGCCTGTCTGGGCCATGGGCGTCACGAGGCTGGATTTGGCAAAGCTGGAAGTCGGGCGCAGTATCCTGCTCGCAGTTCTCACGGCCATTGTCGCGCTGCCCCTGGGGATCGGGCTTGCTTGGGTCCTACTTGCGGTCGTGAACGTGGAAGCGTTTGGGTGGCGTCTTCCCATGTATCTCTTTCCGAGCGAGTGGCTCCGACTCGGGGGGCTGGCGCTGTTGGCCGCTGCGTTAGCAGCGGCTTTACCGGCAATGCGTCTTGCGCGCCTGTCGCCGGCGCAGCTTCTGAAGGTTTTTGCCGATGAGCGTTAGGGCCTTGCTCATCTACTTCTGCCTGACGGTCGCTTCCTGGGGGCAGGGCTTCGCGGGCCTGGGATCCGATACCGAGGGGTTCTCCGTTCCCAAGCCTGGAACGGTGATCACATTCCCTGCCGATCACGGCCCTCACACGGACTTCCGGATCGAGTGGTGGTACCTCACGGCAAACCTGCGCGGCGCCGATGGAAAAGACTATGGTGTCCAATGGACCCTTTTTCGCTCGGCACAGGCACCTTCCGAGCGTGCGGACTGGTCTAGTCCCCAGGTCTGGATGGGCCACGCGGCAATTACAACGCCAGCGAAGCATTTCGTGGCCGAGCGTCTTGCACGGGGCGGAATCGGACAGGCAGGCGCGACCGCGGCTCCGTTCTCAGCTTGGATCGATAACTGGCGGATGATCAGTCAGGCCGACCGCGGTGCCGATCCGCTGTCGCGTCTTCAGGTCAGCGCCGCAGCGACTGATTTCTCTTATGACCTAACGCTCTCGGCAGAAGGTCCGCTGGTTCTCCAAGGACAGGCGGGTTACTCGGTGAAGTCGGCAAAAGGACAGGCGAGTTACTATTACTCTCAGCCTTTCTACCGTGTCACCGGCACGCTCAATCTGCCGGACGGTCCGATCAACGTGACGGGCCAAGCGTGGCTTGATCGGGAATGGTCCTCTCAGCCGCTCGCCAAGGATCAGACAGGATGGGATTGGTTCTCGCTGCACTTTGATACGGGCGAGAAGCTGATGGGATTCCGACTGAGAGACAGCGGGGAGGGGTTCACTTCGGCGACCTGGATTGATCCCGATGGCAAGACGGAACCCCAGAAACCCGGGGCCCTTCGCATCACTCCCTTGGAGATGACAGCCGTCGCTGGCCGCAACATTCCCACTCGGTGGCGCGTCGAATTGCCGGCCAAGGGTGTAAATCTGAAAACGCGACCGCTGAATGCCCAGTCTTGGATGGCAACACGGTTTCCGTACTGGGAAGGCCCCATCTTTTTCAGCGGGACCCATAAGGGGCGCGGCTATCTCGAAATGACTGGATACGAGTAGAAACCAGCCACGTCGGCTCCTACATGTGACGTACGTCGTGCCTTTTCAGGAGCCATTCGATGAACAGCTGTACGGAACTTGCGTGTCGGGTGATCCGCGCTTAACAGCAAGACGACGGAGACGGGGGATCCCTCGTGGGCACAGTATTCGTCCAGTACCTGCCGCTTTGGCTTTTGTTGGCCGGAGTAGTGGTGGTCTTCGCCACGGGTCGACCGTTCCTACGCCGCGGCCCGCTCACTAGTAAGCACGCTCAGTTCAAATCGCTCGACATTGTATCTCCAGTGCTCAATTCCCTAGTCTTGATCTCGGTGATCGGGAAGCCCGTCCTTGAGCACCTTCAGAAGAATGATTGGAAGACAGACTTCCTTACACCTGAAATTGCCATGCCGCTCATTCTGGCTTTCAGCGCGAGCGTCTTTGCGATGCTCGGGGCAACCGTCTATTTCTTCGTCCGAGCAATCAAAAACATCAACGTCTTCAGCGAGGAAAAACAGCGTTCGCCCTATTCAGCGTTCTTCATGTTGGTTCCTATCACCAACTTCATTGTCATCCCCTATCTTGAGTACTTCACGTATCAGCGAAGCATAGCTTTCGCCATGCCACACAAGTCGTCAAAGCTACGTGCCGCTCTGCTCGTGTTCTCAGCATTCGCGTTGCTCGTTATAAGCTTGGCCTATGGGCGTCTTGGTGATGATGCTTCGCAATCCACCAGTTACGATGCCCTGAGCTTGCTCGTTCTCAGTCTTTCGACCGGCGGTGCCGGCGGCATCCTGACCACGCGGATCTTCGACCGCATCAGTAATGCGCAGGAGCTTTACGCGCAGCAATTGAGCAGGCCTGCGGACAGTCAGTGCCTCGCAATCGGCCCCACACTTAGTCGAAAGACCGACGCTATGAAATCCGCCGGAGTTGCAGTTCTGCTTATTGCAGCACTCGCCACCGCCCTATTTCCCTCACTGCCATCGGACATCTTGCTCGGAATCGCATCCCACTCTCTGCCGTAGGTCACCCCACCGATCGGGTAACGCTACGTTCGTTTGGGTTGTCTCACTTGCATTCGACGAGTAGCCCGCACATTGCAAAACCTCACCGCGGCTTTTTTCCTTGGCCGGCTCCGGCCGCCTTTGCCTTGGCTTCGACTGACGAGAATGGTGGGCTTGCCGGAGCTGCCTGAGCTTTCTGAGCCTTCGGCTTTCTCTTCTCACGATTTCCCTTCTGCTCTCGGTTTGCCATGACAGTTGATGTGCGGCGCCGTCCCTGATTTGAAGACGAAGACGAGTTCGTGCTGGGATCGATAGAGAGATCCCATCCCGCCGTTGGTCTTGGACCAGACGCACAGATTCTTGAGCTCGCTGTAGGTGTCACCGCCCGCCTCGAGCACCTCGACCATGTGGCGCCAATCCATGGCGATGAAGTGGATGGCGCCTTCGATCGCCGCATCGGGGGGCGAAGACCTTCTTTACGAAGCCGGTGAACTCGGCTTCGCTCATCTCGCCAGTCGCCATGGCGAAGTCGCGATGGCGGACCTTTCCGAGCCCGCTGACATGTCCATCGATCTTCACATTGCAGGTCGGGTCGGTGAAGATCAGCTGCGCGCGTTCGCCGTCGAGAAGGCGCGCATAGGTGTCAGGGCTGGTCGCGTCGGCGCAGATCAGCCGGTGCGGCCCGATCTGCCAGATGTCGCCGGGCCGCGTGATCGCAGGGCCAGTGACCTCAGGCACGGCGGGCGACCGGGGTCGGCTTTGCTGCACTGTTGCCTGTCGTGGCAGTCACTGTTTGAGGCGCCGCTGACTTCGGCTTGCCTATTCCGCTAGGCTGCTTGCTCGGTAGGGTCTTACGCGGTGATTTTGTCTTCTCGGCGGGTTGGGTTTGCATCGTGAGCTCCGGATTGATGCGGCGCCAAGATTGACGCTCGCACCACCCAAAGCCCTGCAAGTTGCGAGGCGAGCCCTAGTCGCGTCGGCGGGCAACTTGGCCCGACGGCCGAGACCCACAGCAATGCGTCCTTTGCGGGAGAAGTCCAGTCGGCTTTGGCGGAGCGCCGGAGTGCGAGTGTTCCCGGTTAATGCCGGGTTGCCCGACGCGGCGTGGAGGCCTATGTCCGCTGATTGAGGAAATGCGGACCATGGTCCGATAGCTTTTGGATGCGTGCAGTTGACCCATTACCGACCAAGACCTCGGTCGCGGTGAGTATTTTTTTGTCAAACTTGAGCCTCGAATGCGCGTATTTGCAAACTGCAGGTGCCTAGAACGAATTTGTTATTCACCAGCCTGCACAGCCGCAAGACGTGACGGCAGAAGCGCGTTGATCTCGTCCATTTGCGCCGGCGTCAGGAACACGGGTTGCTTGAATTGGCTTTCCCCCGTTCGTCGCTTGCGGCTTTCGATGCCGGCAAACATGCTCCATGTGCCTTCGGGCAGCCATATTAGACGAGGCGCGTTGAGCGATCCGTCGCTGCGCTTTTGTCTGTACATTATGTTCATGGAGATGAGCTGATCGTCGATGGCCTTGGCCAGCTGCTCCTCCAATTCATGGGCATGCACCGGAACATTGCGACCCTCCACGAAGATCGCGTAGCGCGGTCGCCCAACGACTGGCCGTTCGCCGAAGAAGCTGAATCCCCTGAACTCGATGCCGAGCTGCGACGCACCCAAGCGTACTGCGGAGATTGCCTGCTCCGCGCTGAGTTTTTCACCCTCGAGGTCGGAGAAATCCGAGGTCTTGCGGAGAAATTCAAGCATGGGCGACTGACCGATATGACCCTGGCAGCGTACAATGTCGCCGAGCGCAAAGCGGAACAAGCCATTCGCGCTCGTAAGCAGAATGGAGTAGTCGTGTCCGCTCTGAAGCTCATGGGGCAGAAGCGGCTCTGTGCCACCTGCCGGCATGAACTCGTAAAAGCTGTCGCCAGGCACCAGGACCCCAGGGGCGGAGGAATCACCCGTCGTGATCGTGTGACGTCCTTCGGTGGAAATGTAGCCGATATCTCGGACTGGGCAGTCGCCATAATATTGAGGCAAGTCACGGGACTGGTAGCCGACGGTGCCGGCTATCCAGCATGAGATGAGCTCCAGGTCCCAATAATGTTTCGGATAGAGAACGCCGTGCTGTTTAATGACTTCTTCGAGTTCGCGCGCGCGCGCCGGCATCGGACGCAGCAGGCGCGACAGCTTCGATCGCAGCGGCGCCGGCGCGATATCGGCAAGACCCTTCAAGGTTCCATCGTGTATGTCGCGCAGGATGTCCTCCTTGCGCATATCTCCGGTCTGGGCAAGTTGGATAAGGTTCGCCGGTGTTATCGTAATGATGAAAGAGACCTGGTAGGCCATACTCAGACGGGCCAATGCGTATTGCCTGAGCTCGGGATTGGCGAGATCCCCGATCTGGTACGGAACGCAATAGAACAAATGGAAAATTGGGTTCTGGTAGCGCGCGGAGATGGCGCTGACCATTCCTACAGAGTGGCCGCTCGGCGTTCGCTCAATCTCCAGTGGCCCGGAGATCTGCAGCCATCTCTTAGTGGCGATGCCTGGGTGATCGGTGAGTGACTTGACGCCCCACATGCGCCACCAGCGCTGGTAGCTGTTAAGCCAGCTGCGGGTAACGGGCAGACGCTTCGGGGCCCCCGTCGAGCCCGTAGTACACGAAAACGCCAATATCTTATCGTCAGCCGGCAAGAGCGCGGTCTGCTCACCGGCAGCGACCCGGTCGAGAAACGGCTCGAGATCCCGATATTCCGCGATCGGGACCGCGCGTCGAAAATCGTCGATCGTGTGGATGCATGAAAATCCGTGGCGCCGCCCGAAATCCGTGTCTTGGCTGCGCCGCACCAGATCGAGCAGAAAGTGCTGCCGCGTCTCGGCAGATCTTTCTAAGCTTTCGAGGAATTTGAGATACTTCCTCTGATAAAACGGAAGAATGAATTTTCGACCGAAAAAGGAGACAATGGCGTCCCGCATATTACACAGCCTTCATTGCGGCCCGTTCGTCGGAGTCGTGCAACCCGACGGGCCGCGCCAGACTAACACACGGGCTGAAACGGCCTCCAGAAGCTTATAGGGACCAAACTAGGAGCGGGGCCGCCTGTGGTCCCAGGTGAACATCCGATCGCCCGCGCGTCCTCGCGCAACTCATCGATGCGGAGAGCGTTCGCCAGTGCTGGCGCGTCGTTGACGCCGTCACCGGTCATGGACACCACATGGCCCTCGGCCTGTACGAACGACCTTGACTTTTTTGCTTGGGCGCAACACGCGCGAATACGGCGATGTCATCGATCCGATCAGCGAGATCGAAGGCATCCATGACAACCAGCTCGTTGCGCGTCAGCCCCTCACTCTCGATGCCGAGTTCCCCGGCGATTGTCATTGCGGTACCCATAACTCCTAAGAATAAGCGCTTCTTATCAGATAGTTACAGCCGTTTTCTCGCTGCGTATTGCAGCGCGGCATGGGGTGTTATAGGTTTAATGCAGACGCTCAGAGCGGGTCGTGAGGCTGCGGCACCGCAGGCGCGTCTCAACCCTGATCCCGCGTTTCAAAAGCAAGCCAGATAAAATGGAGAGTTGATCATGAAGCATTTTGCAGGTGCAGCCTTCGCCGCACTGGTCGTCGGAGCAGGGGTGGCACTAGCGCCGTTCGCCGGAGCTTCGGCCAGCGGCTGCCGAGGTGATAAGGAGGGCGAGGCCCACGTGCCCGGCGTCGGCCCGGCCGCCACTCACGCCGCGATCCGCGCGGCGATGGCCGATTGGGAACGCGAAGTGCTGGAGGACTGCGGCGTCCACGTCCCCTGGTCGACCGCGCATGAACCCCACATCCGCTGCAAGGAACGCAGCGACGCCACCAAGTGCAAGGTCGAGGCCACGCCCTCTTTCTGATCGAGTGCAGAGATAGTCTCTGCGTACCCCAACCTACGCCCGGCGTGCTGTTGTGCGTGCTGGGCGTTTTCCAGGCGCGCGGCAATGCCTCGTAAAGGCATCGCTGAGGCTGCTCATGCGTGAACGCAAGCGTTGCGCGGGTGGTTCGACGGCACCTCATGGGATCGATGCCCGCCTCTGGCCCGACGCTGAAGTTATTCTGATTGAGCAGTGTGTCTTGTAGGGATCACGGCGGAGATTGAACACCAAAGGCACACGCAGGTTCGTGAACGGCTCACGCCAGACGCCAAACCCTTGCCCACGGTTTTCTTTGTAGACCACCTTCCAGTCGCGCCAGCGGATGGCGACGATGTCAGCGTCGTCATCAACGTAGATGAAGGCTTCACGCGGCGGGTCACTCGACGGGAACTGTGGTGGCCTTCAATGCCGTCGGTTTCAGGCGATTAGCGGCACGCTTCGTAGTAGCGATCGCGCCAGTAGATCCGGCCGGTCTCTCGCCACTTGCGATTGTAGTAGGCGCAGTTGCTCGCAGTCCCCACCGCTACGCTCGCCGCAACTCCGTTCACGATCCAAACCCCGTTCACCCAGCGGCCTGGACGGGAATGGCCATAGCGATAACGCCCGCCATAGTAATGGTGGTATCCGCCGACGTGGTGACCAACGTGCACCCCACCGATCCTCCGTGCGTCCGCTTGGTGGGCGACGGTCGTAAGGCCAATCAAAAAAGCGGCAGCGGCAACGATGAATACATTCGTTTTCATTATTTTGTTCTCCCTAGATCGAAGTTCGATCGCGCTGGGTTGGCGATATCTAGAAAGGGGGCAGGAATTTTTGCGCTACGCGCAGGCCTGCCGATATGCGGACGCTGCGAGTAGCACAGTCCTCCACTGGTGCTGTATTGAGATCCCCCGGACGAATTCAGTTTTGATTTCGCACACTCGGCAGCCTGAGCGTCTGTGACATAGATCAACGGTGAGGTCTCTGGCTGACATGCGCACGCGATCAGTTAGACATGTGAGCGGACCTGAATTGCAGATCAACTCGGTGGCCCACTTCCGTCGCGACTTCCTGCCTTTATGGCACTAGAACTTCTAATTCTGATCAGCTTTGCTGCTCGGATGTCTTGGTTGGCAGGAAACGCATGCTCGGACATCATGCGTCGATTACAGGAGGACGTGGCCCTCGTGCATGGTCTCGCAAAGTGCACCCAGCCTGGCGATGTCTTCAATATCTACTCGGCCTTCATTGCAAAGGGGTTTTCGGACTACCGGGGCGAGTACACCCAGTTAGCCACACTTAGTGTCAAGGGCTTTGAGTCAACCAGCCGCGCTTCGCAGGAGACCGTGGACAATATTGCTCGTGCGATGCCGGCCGCGGCGTGAGTTTGATGAAGAAATGATCGTCAGGGCGATCGCCAATTACAACAATATCAAAAGCCACCCGTACGTGTTGGATTACTACCTCGACACGGTCCTGCAATTGAACGCTCGCTTCGTCGATGCTACGAATGTCTCCACGACGAGCGTTGCTTTCCTGCGAAAGAAGCGGGTCGATGGTTTGCAGGCCCGCGGCGTCCCCGACCGCGACGTTCGCGGTTACGCCGGTGAGGCTCGGCGTGCCCTACAATTTCTCCGGTATGCTCACGTTCATGAATGCGTGCTCGTTGCGGATCGTGAAGGAAATGGTTTTTACGGCGAAGCCTATATCGGCCGACCGCGCGGAGCGCCTGGCCATGATCAATCACATGGTTCCAGCCGATGAGCTCCAGGCCTTCACGCATGCGATGGTGTGTGACATCGTCGAGAACGCGCCGCTGTCGATCTCCGTCATGAAGGAGCAGCTGCGAATGCTGGCCGGTGCCCATCCGATGAGTCCGCGACGCTTCGAGCGCGTCCAGGGTCTGCGGCGCATCGTGCACGATAGCGATGATTGCGAGGAGGGCATCCGCGCTTTCAAGGAGAATCGCAAGCCGAGGTTCTCGGGGCGATGAAGATCGAAGTTGTAACGCGCATCACGGTTGTCCAGGTCGGAGAGCGGCCTCGATCGAAGCTAGGGCTGCGCTCCGATCTGCCGGATGTGTCCGCTTGAAGTGAGGGACGGAAATGAAAACGATACCCATTGCGGATGCGGTCAGCATGATCCCCGATGGCGCGCGCCTGATGATCGGCGGATTCCTTGGCGTCGGCACGCCCGAGCGGCTGATGGATGAGATCGTTCGCCAGGGAAAGCGGAATCTGACGATCATTGCCAACGATACGGCGAGACCCGGCACGGGCGTCGGCAAGCTTGTCAGCGCCAAGCTCGTGCGCTTGGCCATCGTGAGCCACATCGGAACCAACCCAGAGACCCAGAAGCAGATGATGGCGGGCGAGTTGAGCGTCGAGCTAGTCCCGCAAGGCACCTTGATCGAGCGCATCAGGGCCGGCGGATATGGCCTCGGCGGCATACTCACGCCCACGGGCGTCGGTACGATTGTTGAGGAGGGCAAGCGCAAGATCGAGGTCGAGGGCAAGGAGTACCTTCTCGAAACGCCGTTGCGGGCAGATTTCGCCCTGATTCACACGTTTCTGGCCGACTACCTCGGCAATCTCGCGTACGCACTGACCGCGCGGAACTATAATCCGGTCATCGCCATGGCGGGCGCTACCGTCATCGCCTGCGCCGATCACATCGTTCCCGTGGGCGTGATTGCTCCCGACCATGTGATCACGCCGGCTCCGCTGGTCGACTACCTCGTTGCGAATGAGTGAACGCCATGGATGCGCAAACGATCATCGCCAAACGGATCGCCCGGGAGCTTCGGCCCGGCATGCTCGTGAACCTCGGGATCGGCATTCCGACACTCGTCACCGGCTTTGCGCCACCCGACCTCCAGGCGTTCTTCCATTCGGAGAACGGACTGATCGGTACGGGCGCCATTCCGGAAGAGGGTATGGCTCATCCGACGCTGACGGACGCCGGCGGCCGTCCCGTGACGGCATTGCCGGGAGCATCCACCTTCGACAGCGCCATCTCCTTCGGTTTGATGCGCGGTGGGCACGTCGACATCACGGTGCTCGGCGGCTTGCAGGTCGACCAGCAGGGGCTGTTGGCGAACTGGATGATCCCCGGAAAGATGGTGCCCGGCATGGGCGGGGCGATGGACCTCGCCACGGGCGCAAAGCGCGTCATCGTGGCAATGCAGCACACGGCGAAGGGGAAATCCAAGATCGTCAAGCAGTGCACGCTGCCTTTGACTTCGGCCCGCCCCGTCGATTGCGTTGTTACCGAGATGGCGATGATCAGCTTCCTGGGCGGTCGCGCGACCCTTCTCGAAACCGCGCCTGGTGTGTCGGTCGCTCAGGTCATCGAGGCAACGGAGGCCGAACTTGTCGTGTCGCCCGACGTAAAGGAAATGCAACTCTAAAACCTTTGCCTGGCCTTGAGCCAAGGCAGCGATGTTGGCCCGGGCCTCCTGGAAAATCAGAATGACCTGCAACCCATGGTCCGCCATCCGAAGCTACGTCGTTTCATCGCTGTGGATTGTGCCGTTTGTTACCATTCTGCTCAGTACAATTACACAAACAGCAAAACCGACTTGGTTCGGCAAGGCGCGGGGTGCAGGGGCCGTCGGAGGAGGGAGAACAGACATGATGCGACAAGTCTTGATGGGTGGTGCCATCAGTGTTTGCAACACCATGAGATCTCGACCTTCGGCCCCGACGTCAAACGCCCCTCAGCTTGCTGACGACAACCCGCTCGGCTCTCTACTGGTATGATTTCGGTCCACCAACTGACATTCGTCCTGGCAGAGGGTGGGAACGCATGGCGAATTTCAGTTTCGCCAGATGCTAAGCTCCCTGCAACTGGCGTTACGTCTGCGACAGAGTTCTGGTTGGCAATTGGTGCGTCGACAATTTTGCGCGACGGGCAGTGTTCTTCCTCCGGGAGAGGTTGACCCCCTGGACAACTGACGGTGGTTAGCCATGCTGCCATCTTTGTGAACGACCGAGCAGGCCATCTGTCGGCCACGAAAAACACGACTAAACTGATTGTCGGTGCCAAAACGGCCGCCACGATCGATACGACAAGTGACTTAAGGAGCACCACGCAACCTCACAATCTGGACAATTCAGTACCTATTTGCCCTGCGAACCGAACTGGGCTCAGTTCAGTGTAGCTGTCCCCTCACCACGATACTGAGCCGTTGCTTTTCGTGCGTAGTAGGGTTGATCCAAATCAAGGGCCGCTGCATTGAAACTCATCAACCCTACGTGAGATTTTATAGGTGTCGGCGGGTGGACCGAACGCTTCCAAGCATAAGCGGCGGATCGGAGATTTGCCTGATGTGGAGACGGTCGCGATGAGCGTGCTTAGTCAAAAGGTTGCGGTTGCCGCGCTTGCTTCATGTCTCGTCGCTCCTGGCGAGGCCGCGGCAGGCAATTATGCCCTGATGGATCCTGTGACCGTACTCACGACCGGCACCCGCGTGGACTTTGCCGGCCAAACCGAATTCGCCCTTTTGCGAACTGAGCGAGGGCCCTTTCTGCGTATTCTGCCGCATAAGTCGTCTTCCGGGCTGTACCAGCACATTGACTTCGATAGACGAGGTCTTCAGCGCGTTCGTTGGACATGGCGTGTCGATCAGCTGCAACCGTCCGCGGACTTGCGGGCTCTTGCCACAGAGGACTCGGGCGCCACGGTGTTCTTCGTCTTTGGCGAGCCTTCGTTCCTCAACCGCGACGTGCCAACTCTCGCCTACGTCTGGTCATCGACCCCTGTTCCCGACGGAACGGTGGTTCCCTCGATGCGCTACAAGAACCTGCGCTATATGCAGCTCCATGGACCGAAAACCGTCGGCACCTGGCAGGTGGAGAGCCGCGACGTGGCTCAAGACTACCGCACGGTATTCGGACGCGAACACGGCGCGCTCAAATATGTCGCCATACTCGCAGACAACGATCAGACCGGGGAGCCGGCATCCGCCCTAATCGGCGCAATCGTCGAAGATCAATGAATGGGTTGGCGCAACGCCCGCTTGTGGCCCGCACCCCCCTAACGCCATGGCCCCGCGTGCTGTCCGCTAGGTGGGCTAAACTTGCCGTCACGCTGACGTAGGCAGACCCGAACCGGTCATCAGTGATCATGCGGTCAATGCAGGCCACGAACACGGGTTCTCCAAGCATCTTGATTACGAACGGTGGCCGTTTAGATCAGTCGCAGATCCCGACTGCCTCCACCTTAGTGGGTGTCCAATGTTTGCAGATAGGCGAGAAGGTCGGCAATCCGTTCGATCTCAAGAAATCGAAGTGCCAGCATGTCTGCGCCTGGCACGCCATTTCTGATCTTATGTGCAGCTTGCGCCGGGCGGTTACGTGCTATCCATCCAAGTGAGGAGATATCACCGACCTCTCCAGAAATAGGCGCTTTCCCATCCGCCTGATGGCAGCGGTTGCAGCTATTCTCGTAGATGTCCTTCCCGCGCTTTGGATCTCCCTTGGCCTTACCATCCTGACCAATCAGATCGCGTATGTCATGCTGTCCGCAACACAGAAACAACGTCATCGCATGAAGGGCGTCTTCGGACAACGGTTCAACGATCGGCTTGTGCGACCCTGAGCGCAGATAGTGGGCGATCTGTTTCGGGTCGCGCCCTTTCTGAGTGGAAAGGTCGACATCATCCACGCCATCTGGCCCGAGGGGATACTTGCTCCGCGAGTAGTCCCAACCGTGACAGGACACACATCGCCACGCCGACTTAGCCATGCCCGCATCTCCCGGATACAACGCATTTGGCTTGGACGGCGGCGCACGCTTCAATTCGGTCCAATGGTTGTCGTAGAGGCGCCCGCCGTAGCTGACTGTCGCCGCCTCGCCGAAAGCGACCTCTGGTGTCAGCGCCTCTTGAGCTCCAACCGGGGCAACGGCGCCGGCAAGGATGCTAAGCGTGAGTGCGAACGTAAGACATGCACTTCGACCCGTCATAGGTCGTTTGCGGTGGCGGCTTCTAACACGGCTTTGCACTTGGCATGTCCGCGCTTCCTCAACATCCGGCCCCGGCGTAGATCGCAACGGGGCCATTGGGTGCCGGTGTCTGGAACCGGCACCCTCGCAAGTGGTCAGGTTTACTGGGAAGTTAGAACTTCCATCCAGCACCGACCCGGATCGCTGACGTCTGTACGTCAACTGGCATGTTAACGCTAAAATTATCGAAGTTAGCTGTTACATCTCCAAAGTCCGTGTAGCGGTATTCTGCTCGAACCGTGAAGTTGTTGGTCACGGCGTACTCCATGCCGCCTCCCAAGGTCCATCCACTAAGATCGGCCGAGGTGCTGCCAGACGCAATGAACGGCGCAACGAGTATTGGTGTGCTGCCCGATACATCGGCGTCACCGAACGCCCAGCCACCCGTCATGTAGAACAGCGTCCGGTCTGCTGCGATGCCGATCCGTCCGCGCAATGAACCTTGCCAATTGAGATCGGAAGATCCGAACGTTCCGGCCCCGTCGGAGAACGTCCCGCTGATGTTGCCGCCTTCTATGTCAGCTTCAAAGCCAAGCACAAGGTTGCCTGATTGCCAATTGTAGCCACCATAGCCACCGCCGATCCATCCCTCTGGATCAGAGCTGCCACTGGAACCGTTAGAGTATGTATGATCTGCAGTCCCCCAAGCGTAGCCAGTCTGCAGACCGGCATAAAAGCCTGTCCATGTGAAGACAGATACGGGAGGGGCGTAATAGGGCACTGGTTCCTTCATGCCGCCACCGAGATCGGCGGCAGATGCAGAAGCGACCGCCCCTACAGAGAACAGAATGGCGGATGCCGTGGCTGCAAAGGTCTTCATCATAATCTCCTAATTCATACTTCGAGGGGGCGACGCCCTAACTCTGGAACGCCCATACAGCTGAATAATATCCTACCTGACTGGCCGAGCTGGTGACAAATTCGCAACGCTCAATTGTTGACTAACAACCTGTGGACTGGAAACGGTGGCACGCCTTTGAGGACTGTGAATGGCGGGCCGCGGCAATTTCAAGGCCCGGGGCAAGAGGCCTCAGTTTTGCCTTTAGGCCCGGTCAAGCCGTACTGAGAAATTGCAAAGTCGTTGTCATGACGCCTGAGCCCTGCCGGCGTAAGCGGGTTGGTGACTTGCTAGACTGGCACATTTGGGCGTCGCTAAGATCTGGGGCTGCCGGTGTGAATGTCGTTCGCGTTCTTCTGACGGGCACTTGTCTGATGCTCGCAAGCTGCGCCCCTCAAAGTTCTGGCAAGATTGCCGGGGGTTATGGTGTTTCTACTCGGCCGGAAGAGTCGAAGGCCCGCATCGAAAGCGCAAGCGATGAACTCCGCAGCGATCCTGAAGCTCTGCTTGATGCTCAGACCCTTCGCAGCCTAGAGAGCGCTGAAGCACGATACCGGGGCTTCGTCACATCGGGCGGATGGCCGGCGGTTCCGACTGGACCCAGTTTCCGACCGGGTGATGGCGACCCTAGGGCTGAGGTGTTAGCGCGCCGCCTCTCGGTGAGCTCGGATTTGCCACGCGGGTCGGGAGCACGCCCAACTACCGCTGAGATTGCTGTCGCCTTGGAGCGGTTTCAATCGCGCCATGGACTAAGACCGACCGGAATAGCTGATACCCTGACGATTGAAGCCCTCAACGTAACGGCAGAAAGCCGCTTGGCTCAATTAAGGGCGAATACTGCTCGCATTCGTGACCTTACACAGTCCATGGCATCGTCCAAGCGCTATGTTTTAGTGAATATACCAGCCTTTCAACTCGAGGCCGTCGAAGGTGGGCAAGTGGTGCAGCGCCACCGCGTCATTGTCGGGCGGGTTGAGCGCCCATCGCCGAGCGTGAAGACCTACATTCGCAACATCAATTTCTATCCGTCCTGGCACGTCCCAGAGAGCGTGGCCCAGCTTGACCTTATCCCTCGTGTCCAGAAGGAGCCCGACTATCTCGAGCGCGAACACATTAAGGTGCTAAATGACGCCCAGAACATCATTCCTACCACCAACATCGATTGGCCAGCGGCCACGACCAGGCAAATCAGTTTTCGTCAGGATCCCGGTCCCTGGAATGCGCTCGGACTGATCCGGCTCGACATGCCAAACGAACACTCGGTCTACCTGCATGACACGCCGATGAAGGACCTGTTTGGTCAGCGTCAGCGGGCCATGAGCGCCGGTTGTGTCAGAGTCGAGAATGTTGCCGAGCTTGCCACATGGGTCCTTCGCGACGTCCCGGGATGGGATCGGGCAAAGATCGATGCCACGTTGGCTGCTGGCCAACCCCTCGACGTTGCGTTGACCAACCCTGTGCCTGTCCTATTCGCTTACGTAACGGCGTGGACGACAGCCGATGGACAGGTCGAGTTCCGCTCCGATCTATATCGCCAGGATGGCATCGATGAACTTGTCGCGAGCTACGCGCAGCCAGCTCACCAGCGGGTCACCTCCCAAGTCCAACCATAAGCGACCTTGTCGAACAGGCCACCGCCTTTTCCGGCTCCTTGGGTTCGAGAGCCTTTGAGAGAGCTTGGCGTTGCTCAATTCCTTTCCGCCATCTGGCGGCCTGCACAACCTCCAGCGGATAGGTCGAAGTCATCAGGACATTCGACAACACCTCATCGGGAAAAAGCGCGAATGGTGCAAGTATCTGATCGAGTTCTTCGGTCTTTAAGGTCGGAGCGTGCTCTCGCTAGCCCAGACATGCGGCGCCGTCCTGAAGACGAAGACGAGTTCGTGCTGGGATCGATAAAGAGATCCCATCCTGCCGTTGGTCTTGGACCAGACGCACAGATTCTTGAGCTCGCTGTAGGTGTCACGGCCCGCCTCGAGCACCTCGGCCATGTGGCGCCAATCCATGGCGATGAAGTGGATGGCGCCGTCGATCGCCGCATCGGCGAGATTGGCGAAGACCGTCTTCAAGAAGCCGGCGAACTCGGCTGCGCTCATCTCGCCAGTCGCCATGGCGAAGTCGCGATGGCGGACCTTTCCGAGCCCGCTGACATGTCCATCGATCTTCACATTGCAGGGCGGGTCGGTGAAGATCAGCTGCGCGCGTTCGCCGTCGAGAAGGCGCGCATAGGTGTCAGGGCTGGATGCGTCGGCGCAGATCAGCCGGTGCGGCCCGATCTGCCAGATGTCGCCGGGCCGCGTGATGGCAGGGCCAGTGACCTCAGGCACGGCGTCGGCGGGATCGGGCTTCTGCGACGTGGCATCGAGGCCGCTGATCAGCACATCGATCTCCGGCATGTCGAAACCGGTCACCGAGATGTCGAAGTCGAGATCGGGTCGAGGTCGAGGTCGAGGTCGATCAGGTTCTGCAACTCGATCGCCAGGATCTCCGCGTCCCAACCGGCTTTCTCGGCCAGCTTGTTGTCGGCAAGGATGTAGGCGCGTTTCTCAAGCCTCGCTGAGATGTTCGACCTACCGCACGACTGGGCCGCCCCGCGGCGCACTCTCGGCTTTCCGAGCGCCTGATCGGGCGAACACACGGGCCGAGAGGTCATCTCGAAGCCATGCGGGTCGAAGTGTGTTGAGCCCGGGCAGCCAGCGCATCACGCAGCTCTGATCCGACGCTCGTTGAGGGCGCGGGATGCGCCCCGGCTCAAGGTGGCGAGCGGGTGGAGGCGGACTGGTCATAAAGCGGAGTCATCTGGGTTTGAAGTCTTCGATGGGAGCCGCTCGAATTGGTCGAGTGCATCAGCGACGGTAACAAACCGGTTTGCCCTGCCGATCCTTGCTTCCAGCCCTTCGCTGTTTAAACGGTCACGAACACTCGAGCGCGCCTCGACCACCTGCAGTCGGACGCCAAGCGTCCGGAGCTCGTCGGCCATACCCGCCAGCGTATGGGCGCTCTGCAGATCCACATAGGGTGCGGCGGACAGATCGAGCACGACCAGCTCGGGTTTGTTGGTCTCCCTGCGTGCCCGATTGAGGATCGTGTCGCACACATGGTCGATGTTGAAGTAGATCAGGCTCGCTTCGGGCCGGACGATCAGAGCGCCTGGGATCGCCTCGTTATCCGTATGTCGCTCCATATCCGAGAAGCGGCGTGTGCCCGGGATGCGGCCGAGTACGGCCACGTGCGGCTTTGAGGCGCGGTGAATAAGCTGAACCAGAGAGATGATGGCGCCGATCATGACACCGCGCAGGAGGCCGGAGCCAAGCACGCCGACCAGGGCTGCCGTAGCCACAATGAAGTCGGGGCGGCTTGCCCTCCAGAGGTGTCGCAGCGCCTCGACCTGGAATAGGCCGGCGACTGCCATGAGCACCACGGCCGCGAGAACGGGCTGTGGCAGCGCGCTCAACTGATGCGATAGGAAGAGGATGACCAGCAGAATGAACAAGGCTGAGAACGCGCCCGATAGAGGCGTGCGGGCGCCGCTGCCTTCGTTGACCAGGGATTGGGACATGCCGCCGCTGACCGGGAAGCCGCGCCCCAGTCCCGCGGTGAGATTGGAGGCTGCGAGCGCCAGGAACTCCTGATTGGCGTCGAGCCGGCCGCCATGCTTCGCCGCGAACGTGCGGCCGATGGCAGCCGTTTCGACTGCTGCGAGCAGGAAGCATGCGAAGGCCAGCGGCAGAAGGGCGTTCAGATCCGACCAGTAGACTTGAGGCAAGCCAATCGCAGGCAGGCCTTGGGGCACTTCACCCAGCAGCTTGACGCCCTTCGCATCGAGGCCGAGCAGTGCCGAGGCAACGATCCCGCCCACCACCACAAAAAGTGCAATGGGCTTATTGGGGAGGATGAACTTGCCGAGCACGAGCGCCGCCAGTGCCGCAAGGCCGACACCCAGAGAGGTCGGGTTCGTCTCACTGAGATGCTTGAGAAAGTGGCCGCTGTTCTGCCAGAAGTCGCCATGCGCACCATGGATGCCGAAGAGCTTTGGAAGTTGCGTGCTGGCCAGGTAGAGCGCCACGCCGCATTTGAAGCCCACCATCACGCTCTCGGAAATGAAGTTCACAATGGCACCGGCACGAACGGCCCAGGCGATGAACGCAATGATGGCCACGAGGATGGCCGTACCCGCGGCAAGCCCACCAAAACGGGTGGCATCGCCACCGGCGATCTCGGCCAACGATGCTCCGACCAGCAGCGAGATTGCCGATGTGACTGAAATCGCCGTGTGGCGCGAGCTGCAGAATAGCCAGAACACGAGCCCCGAGAAGAGGCAGGCATACAACCCAGCCTCTGGTGGCAGATTGGCGAGCGAAGCGTCGCCGAGACCGGCCGGCAGAAGGTAGGCCGCGAGCGTGAGCCCGGCGATCAGGTCACCGCGCAGCCACGACTTGTCGTAGGTGTGCAGCCACCTGAGCGCGGGAATCCACCGGCGCAGATCGAGATTGCTGAGCTTAGTATCGGTATCCATCATGTCATCTCAATCTGGAATTCAGCCCCGATCGCCTGGAGGCCAGTCGTCCCTGCGTGGTGGTGAAGAACTTGCCGAACCTCATCCACCAAGAGCAATTGTAATCGCCACGAGAAGAGCGCCGAACAGGGCAACGCTGAGACCCAAGTTAGAACCGGCGATTTTCTACCAGGGTGTGGTCTGGCCCGAGCAAAGCGTAGGGCTGATCACGCGTTGGTAGAACATTAACCTGCTTCCCGAAAATTGGCCTAGTCTGAGCTAGACAATTCGGTGATCCGAGGTAGGGCCGAGGAGAGCCGGCTTTAGTTCACCCTAAATCACTCGATGTCGTCTGCCAGCGGCGGCGGCCCGTCCTTTGGCGAGTAGCGCGCCACCCACTCCTCCTTCGTAAGTCGCTCGGGAACGACGATATAGCCGACCGTTTCGACCTGCGACGCGCGCAGCGACCGAATAGGGAAGCCCCGCTGCCGGCCATCAGCTGCCGGCCATCAAGAGTCGTAATCAGGTGGCTTGTCTTTCGGCGAATATTTCGCAACCCACTCTTCTTTCGTCACCACCTCGGGGACGACAATGCAGCCGATGACTCGATTGTCTGGCTCCTGCCTTCCGTACTTCTCCATAACACTCGTATAGAGTTTCGTGGCCTGGTGGTGGCCGCTGGCTGCCATCTGCTTCACCAACATGATGATCAGCTCCAGCCTTGTGTAATGGACACGCTCGCCATTCGGTTGATTGTTCAGTCGCTGCTTTTCAGTCAGCACCCGCTCGACGATTGCGCGCTTGCTGAGCGACTTCGGGGGGCGACACATCGGATTGCCCGACTGCCCCTTCTGGAACCGGGTTGCAACCGCTCCTCGCCCTGACGCGAGAAAGCGCCCCTTTATCTGTGGGTTGCCAAGTTCCATCCAGGCAGAGCCCTGAAATTTGTATCTCTCAGTGGGTGATTTCGGGGCTCGGCGCGCCGCAAGTCTCTGTTGGCCGAAAACGGGCTGGCAGTTTGGGCGAACGAGCATCGAAATCAGCGGTGAGGCTGGCAGGCTGGCGCTTTTCGAGCACGCCTATAACAATGCTCGGCGCCAGGACTGCCAAGGGCAAATGTACTATGTCATCAATCAAGGCTCGTCTTCGCCTCTTCGCGGGCCATAAGAAGGCTGTCAGGATCGTATGCACACCGAGGCCGTTCGCTACATTGCTCCCGTCTATCGCCCGCCCAGCGAGGCTGATTCACTGATCCTTCCAATGACCGACGGCTGCTCGTGGAACCGGTGCACATTCTGCGAGATGTATACCGATCCGCAGAAGCGTTTCCGCCCCCGCAGCGAGGAGGAAGTGCTCGAGAGCATCCGGCGCTGCGGCCATGAGTTCGGCAGGCAAATCCAACGCGTTTTCCTGGCCGACGGAGATGCGATGACGCTCTCCACGCGCCGGCTGCGGACCGTGCTGGAGGCGATCCGCCGCGAGCTGCCCGCCGTGCGGCGCGTATCCAGCTACTGCCTGCCGCGCAATCTGCGCAACAAGACGGCGCCTGAACTCAAAGTGTTGGCTGAACTCGGTCTCTCCATCGTTTATGTGGGCGCCGAGTCGGGTGACGATGAGGTGCTCGCCCGGGTCAACAAGGGTGAGACCTTCGCGACGGCGCGCGAGGCGCTCGACAAGCTCGCCGAAGCCGGGATCAAGCGCTCGGTGATGATCCTCAACGGGCTGGGCGGCCAGGCGCTGTCGCGCCAGCACGCACTGAACTCGGCGGCGCTGATGAATGCCGCCCAGCCCGAGTATCTCGCGACATTGGTCGTGAGCTTTCCGAAAGGCGAGGTGCGGCTGCGCGCCAATTTTCCCGATTGGGAGCCGCTCGACGTCGTCGGCCTAATGCAGGAGATGGAGCTATTCGTGTCTGCACTGGAACTGAAACAAACGGTCTTCCGCAGCGACCACGCATCGAACTGGCTGATCCTGAAAGGCACGCTGGGCGCGGACAAGCCGCGCCTGCTGCAGGAACTGCGGGCAGCCATCTCTGCGCCAGAAGCAGCGCACCTGCGGCCCGCATGGGCGCGCAGCCTATAGCCTGCCCGACGATGCTGGTTAAACGCTGTCGGGCGGGCTTGTGCTCGTCGCCGATGCTATCAGGGATTATCGGCCAACAGATTGGCGTCCGACAGGACGCCAGGGGGGTCAACTGCCGGTCTAAGTTATTACTGCAAACGTAGGTTCTAACCCACAGCCGCCGTGGAAATTTGTGTCCGAAAGCTTCGCATCGATCGTGGAGCTAGTCACGGGCAGTGGGGTGTGGGCAGCCACGGGTGCGGTTGGACCATGTGATGGCCGTGCGGTTGACGGCGAGCCGGCGCACGCGGGAGGCGACAATCGCGGTGCCGGTCGGGGCCGACTTCGCGACGGCCAAGGCGGCGAACAGCTGACGGGTAGAGTATGAGCCGGAAACTGAATAGATGAGCCCTAGATTGGGAGCAACCCAAGTCAGAAACGGAGCGATGCCATGAAGAAATTCCTAGCCATCTAAATAGGCACCGAAGCCGCGCTCGAGAGAGCGGGCTGGAACAAGCTGGATGAGGAAAAGCGCAAGGCGTTAAACGCTTCGGGCGTCAAGGCCTGGATGAAATGGGGGATGGCCAATTCGTCCGCCATCGTCGATCGGCCCTCTTGGGAAGACGAAGCACGCGTCTCCACATGGAATCTCCGATATCAAAAACAACATGACGGGCTATGTGATCGTTCAAACCGAATCTTATGAAGCTGCTGCAAGGTTGTTCGAGAATCATCCTCACTTCCGATTTAAGACCGATGACGTCTGGCGCCAAGTCGGAGGGCCGCTTCGGTGGACAAGACTTTGTCTATCTGCCTGACGAGGACGTCTATCGCTGTCCTGCCGGTAAGCGTCTCAAGTATCGGTACTCAAACGAGGAGGACGGGAAAAAGCTGAGGCAATTCTGGACGACGGCGTGCTCTGCTTGCTCGCTTAAGTCGAAATGCACAACAGGACCAGAGCGCAGGATTCCGCGATGGGAACACGAGCATCTCCTCGATGCGGTCCAGCAGCGGCTCGATAAAGACCCGCAAGCGATGCTCCGCCGCCGCGAAACCGTCGAGCAACCTTTCGGCACGCTCAAGATGCGCATGGGAGCGACGCACTTCCTGATGAAAACCTTGCCAAAGGTCGCAACCGAGATAGCGCTGCACGTGCTGGCTTACAATCTGACCCGTGTGATGAACATAGTCGGCATCAAACCGCCGATGGCGGCGATCAGGGCGTGAAGAGATTCCGCGCCAGCGTTGGACTCAGCCCGCCCCGGCTGAAAACTCTGTGACTGCGTTTTTACACGACCAAGACCCGAACCAGTCCGACGAGTTAGTGCCTGCGTCCTCCACCGGCGAGTGCAAAGAAACCCGTCTCCGATTGCTCTCTAGTGTTCGCGAATTCGAGCGCCAGGGGCGGGTCAAGGGCTAAGCCGCCGATCGTGACGGCAAGCAGTATAAGCGCGGCGAAGAATAGATCTCAGGCCATTTCCGCAATCATGCGCTAACCGGCCACTTCCTAGTAGTGTCCCGAACAGTCGATCTTGACACTTAACGGATCTCAGCAGCTTCCGACGAATTGTGTGCTGTCGGGTTTCAACGGACACTTGGCGTAATGAGCCTAAGCGTCAGTTGTGACCCGAAGCTCACGGCCGTTTGGGTGCGACCGACATCTACGTGCTAAAATCATGCACAGCAGATCCCATTCACGAGGACTCTGGAGTGCACCATGCAAGAAGCGCGGATCGAACTCCTGCAGAGGATGCCCATCTTTGGGGGAATCCGGACAGACACCCTCCAATTCTTGCTCGCCTTCTGCCCGGTCGTGGCGGTCCCCATGAATGAGTTCTTTTTCCGCGAACACGACCAAGGCGATTCGCTGTTCGTCCTGGAAATAGGCGAAGCCGCTGTGCTGAAGTCCTGGCGAGGACAGAACCACCTCATCCAAACCCTTAAAGTGGGCGACTGCTTCGGGGAGATGGCAGTAATGGACCACTGTCAACGCAGCGCCTCCGTCCGTGCATCAGAAGACTGCACCGCAATCCGTATTTCAGCCGCCAACCTCTACCGGGTGTACGGGCAGGATCTTAAGCAATTTGCACTAATACAGATGAACATGGGACGGGAAGTCTGCCGTCGGCTTAGGGAAGCGAATAGTCGACTGTTTAGCGCGAAGATGGGGACGCCCGACGCGGACATCGGACATGTTTTCCTGGCCTGAACTTGCCGGACATAGTCCGACGAGTTTGTGCTTTCGTCCTGTTCGTCTCGATCAAAGGCAGGAACATGTATGTGTGGCGCGCCGTGGATTGTGAAGGGGACGTCTTGGATGTCCTGGTCCAATCCCGAAGAAACAAGAGGGTCGCCCTGAAACTGATGCGGAAACGGCTCAAGACACAGGGCTTTGTACCGGCTGAGATCGTGACGGACAAACTGCCATCCTATGGTGCCGTGTGACAGTACCGTCGCGCGGATCGGTTCATCACGACCCGAATCCGATTCACTTCGCCGCTCAAACGGCAAACGACTTCGGTAATGCCACGGCCATCACCCAGGACACGATGACGTCGATATCTGCCGATATCCCAGAACGCTCTACTGCGCCGATCGGACGAGCGCGATCCCTCACGATACGCGCCAGCTCCTCGGCATTACCTTCAGGGATGTCGCGCAGGTGAGCGTGACGGGCGATCTGCAAATAGTCCTTGCGCCACAGTGCGGCAATGAAGGCGAGCGGTCCGAATTGCTCCTTCTGCATGATGATCGCGGGATGCCCCCGGTGCATTCTCGGCGAGACGTGCGTACTCCTCGTAGTATTGGCTCCAGTGGCGCGCCGGTTTCTGATGGTGCTCGACGTGGTAGTCGAAGCCAAGATTGCCGTGCTCGGCGCCGACATAGTCGACGGTATGGCCGTGCACCTCGTGCGGGTCGGCGGGATTTACTAAACCGTGTTGGTAGAATGTGATCAGCGTGATGAAAGAGCCGCCGAGAAAGCGCATGAGGAGGAAATACGCGGCCGCGACGGGATTGAAGACCGCGACGACAAGCACCACCACCCACCAAATGGCGAGTCCTTTTACGACCTCGCGAATCTGGCGGGTCTTTCCTTTTTTAAGAAGATATTTGATCAGCCGGCAGCCGGTCACCAAATCGATCCCCTGCCAGAAGGCGTGGCGACTGAAATCTAAGAAGCTCGTACGATCGTACGGCAGTGTTGTGTGAGTATCGAGGGGACCGTTGTCTTCCACGTGGTGCACGTAGACGTGTTGCACGCGATAGAAGCCGGGCACGCGAGAGGTCAGTAGCGCGAAAATATATTCGAAATAGAACTGGAGTGCTTTGAGGAGCAACTTAATGCGCGGGCTGGCTCCAACCCTGGGGGAGAACACGCGCGTGTGTGTGTTCTGGTGCTCGACAATCTCCTGCGGGAATAAGCCCAGCAGAAGAGCCGTGGCGTGCGCCACGATGACAAAATAATTGATCGTATTGGGCAGGATAAGGAGCATTGTCATCGGAACCATGAGCACGGAGTTTGCCACCCAGACCCGCGCAAAGACCGCGTCGACGGGATGGTGAAGCACGCTGGCAAGCCAGCGCTCGAGGCGGTGGCTTGCCAGCGAGGCATTAAGGCCATCGAATGTGTCCGCGTATTCGGTGTAAAGTAGGTAAGCGCGCGCTAAGAGTCCAAGGGACAGCAACAAGCTGATTTGGACAAGAACCTCGCGGGGGTTCGTGTAATCGGGAAAGAAGCCCGGGACCGACTGCGAGAGGGCTGCGGCAAGCGCGGTCGAGGCGATGAGCCAAGCCAGCGGGTGGTACTTGATTAGCGAGCGTGGGAAAATCCAGGCGCCGATCGCTCCGGCTGCTGCGACCAGCCAGTAGAGCGTGCCTGTTGCGAGAATAAAGTAACCCGAGAGCATCCCTGCAAATGCCGTCAACAACCCATTCAGGATTGAAGATGCGCGTTCGGCCTCACCGCGCATCTGGAGCGGTAAAGCAAGCGCTGCGGTGTCCGACTGGAATGTACCTTTGGTCATTTTCGCGTTCCCCGGCTGAAGCTGTTCAGGCGACACTACGTGAGGGCGCAGACCCCGGCTGTTACGGCGGTAACCGCCGCTAAACTTCCGGTTTGGGTGCCGGAGTCGCCGACGCGTCCGCTTCTAATCCGCTAGTCGATCGTATTGGCAAGCGTGGCGGCTTAGCGTGATGCTCGGACGTCCTTGCGGATTCGCTTGATGGTCGCCGCGCACTGGCCGCACTGCGCTCGGCAGCCGAGGCAGGCGTAGATTTGACTTAGCCTAGCGGGGCATGGCTCGCTGAGGACCGCGGCGGCGATCTGCTTGTCGCTGAGCACATTGCACGAGCACACGATCATCCGATATCACTCCCATCTTCGACCCACCTGCTTCCGGATCGCGGATGGAGTATGAATGGAGCGCGCGCGCGGCGCTGTTTCGCTGGACACAGGTTTGACTTTCGAATTCACGAGCGCTGGTGAGGCGCATGGCGA